>JAJZVV010000004.1 GCA_021845595.1 Pseudomonadota bacterium
GGCCTTTCCGCGAACCCAGGGCATCCGAACCTCCGGCTTACGACTCCGGAACCCTATGAATCACAGATCAACCCCGCGCCGGAAGCCCCTGATTCCAGTCAGCCTGAAATTGCTCTAGCGTCTGTCCACCGCAGGCGGAATCGCCGGAGGCGGATAAACAGACGCGTGAACAAGGAGATAGACTCTGTCAGCGCTTCAATGAAGCGCTGACAGAGTCTACAGCACGGCGCCTCAGTTCGCCCCCGACCAGCTGCCCGGAACCGGCGCGCCGAGTGAACCGTCCGGGCGCTGTGGCCGGTAGCGGAACTCTACCTTGCGATAGACGAAGCTGCAGCTCTCCTCCATCGCGTGCGCTTCCTCCCAGTCCAGCCCGATGATGAGCACGTCGGTGAAATCGAGGCGCAGATAGACTTCGCCGGTGTAGCGCGAACCGCTGGGGCGGCGCTTGACCAGCGTGGCGGAGTCGAAGCGCACCCGGTCGCAGCAATTGCGGAACAGCACCAGCGAGGTCTGGTCCATGCTGCGCTTGAAGGTGATCGGCTTGACATCGACCGGGTAGCCGAGCCCGCCGGCCCGCAAGGCACGCTGATCGGCCGAGCGGAAGCGCGCGAACCCGGAAGTTCGCTCCTTCGGCTCCTTCTTCTTGCCGCTCGTGCCGCCGGTTCCCGTCTGCTCGGTCATCTCCGGCGCATCGTCGGCGATGCCGATCTTGAAGCTGAAGCCGGTGACCTCGAAAAATCGGCCGACCTCGAACCCTTCGAGCAGCTTGTCCGCGCGCAGGTCGGCGGCATCGATGGTCGTCTGGCACTCGGCCTCGATGGCGCGGCCCTTGAGCTTGAACATCATCAGCAGATCGGTGTTGTCCTCGGCCATCTCGGCCTCCTCTCGCGGTCCGGCGCGGCGCCGGGTTCCTGGGCCCTTCCCGCTCTCACAACCTCAGCCATCGCGCGGCTCGCTCCACTCCGCGGTGGCGGAGGGCGCGAAGGTCCCATCCGGTTTCTGGCGCTTGTAGACAACCTTGACGCCACGGCAGATGAAGCTCGTCTTCTCCTTGGCGAGCGCGCCATCACCCCAGGCGACGCCGGTGATCAGCACGTCGGTGAAGTCCACGCGCAGGAAGGCGCGTGCGCCGAGCGCTCCGGTGGATCGGCGCTTGATCAACGTCGCCGACGGGAAGCTCTTGGAGTTGCAGCAGCATTCAAGAAAGATCGGCGAGGCGCGATCGACCAGCCGGGTGAAGCTGAAGGTATCGAACTCGACGGGGTAAATCTCCTTGAAATTGTCTTCGCTGAACTTCCAGAATCCGGCGAATGCGCCCTTGACCAACGGTGCTGTCGCGCCGCCGGCCGCCGGCTGGATGAACGGGCCCTTGCCCTTGTCCTCCTCGCGCACCGACAGGCCGAACTCGAAATCCTCGAGCTCAAAGAATTTGCCAGCCTGAAAATCCTGCATCAGCGTGTCGCGCGCATCGATCGACAGCTGGCACTCGGCGGCCACCGCATCATTGCCGAGCACGAACTTCATCAACAGGTCGGTGGTGGCCGGGTCGCTGCTGGTGTTCGCCATGGAGCCTCCTTGCGCGCTTCCGTGCCAGGTTCGGCTGGTTCGCGGGCTTCAGTCCGTTCATGGGGCAGGGACGCGCGACAGCAGCCGCAGCATCACGGTCAGGCCTTCGAGCTGATAGTGCGGACGGAGAAAGAACCGCGCCTCATACTGACCCGGCAACCCGTCGCGCTCCTCCAGTATCACACTCGCATCCTCGAGCGGATGGGTCGCCTTCCACGCCTCTGAGGAGGTGCTGGGTGAACCGTCGACATAGCCGAGCAGCCATTCCTCGAGCCAGACCTGGAGCGCGGCGCGCGTGATGGTGCTGCCGACCTTGTCGCGCACCATGCATTTCAGATAATGCGCGAAGCGGCAGCAGGCGAACAGGTAGGGCAGGCGCGCGGCGAGCACCGCATTCGCCGTTGCCGCTGGATCATCGTAGGCGCGCGGGGCCTGCAGCGACTGCGCGCTGATGAAGGCGGCGACATCGGTGTTCTTGCGATACAACAGCGGGATCAGGCCGCTCTGCGCAAGTTCCGCCTCGCGCCGCTCGCTGAGCGCGATCTCGGTCACGCTTTTCGTGTCCACCGCGCCATCGGCCGTGGGGAAGCGCAGCGCCGGTAGGTCCTCCACGATGCCGCCACTGTCCACCCCGCGGATGCGCGTGCACCAGCCGTAGAGCGCGAAGGCGCGGGCGATGTTGGCGGCGAATGCGAAGGCCGCGTTGGCCCAGAGATAGGCGCCGGCATCGGTGCCTTCCACCGCCTCCTCGAAGGCGAAATCATCCACCGGATCCGTGCGGGGACCGTAGGGCAGGCGGGCGAGGAAGCGCGGCATGACGAGACCGACATAGCGCGTATCCTCCGCCGCACGCAGCGCCCGCCAGGCGGCATATTCCGGGGTCTGGAAAATCCGTGTCAGGTCGCGCGGATTGGCAAGCTCGGCCCAGCTGTCCATCTGCATCAGCGAGGCCGCGGCGGCGGCGATGAAGGGCGCGTGGCAGGCGGCGGCGATCTGCGCCATGTCGGCGAGCAGCGCGACATCCTCCGGGCGATGGTCGAAAGCGTAGTCACCGACCAGCACGCCGAACGGCTCGCCGCCGAACTGCCCATATTCCTCCTCGTAGAGACGCTTGAAGATCGGGCTCTGGTCCCACGCGGTGCCGCGGAACTTGCGCAGCGTGCGGGCCAGTTCGCGCTTGGAGATGTCGAGCACGCGGACCTTGACCGTCGGGTCGCCGTCGGCGGCGCGCAGGAGAAAGGCGAGGCCGCGCCAGCTCGCTTCGAGCTGCTGGAACTCGCCATGGTGAAGAACGGCGTTCACCTGCTCGCCGAGCCGGAGATCGATCTCGGCCCGCAGCGCCTCGATGGTCCGCCGCGGGTCGGGCCCGACGAGATGCGGCCAGATGCGCGCCTGCGCCACGAGGGCCGCCAGCGCCGCCTCCGGCACCGTTGCGCGCGGCCGCTCCAGCAACTCGGCGAAGGCCTCGACGCCCATCCCCGGCTTGCCTCCTCAGTTGATCGCGACCTGCGCGCCCTGGATCGTCATGTTGCCGCTGGCGGTGAGCGACATCGTCCCGTTCGCGGTCACCGAGACGGTGGCGGCGCTGATGGTGACACCGGAGCTATCGATCGTGATGCTGTTGCTGCCGACCTGCAGGGTGATCGACTGGCCGGCATTGATGCTCGACGAACCGGCGGAGACGGTGATCGAGTGATTACCCTGCGAGACCGTCAGGCTGTCATTGCCCTGCGACACCGTCATCGAATTGTTGCCCTGCGAGACGGTGACCGAGTTGTTGCCTTGGGAAACCGTGATCGAGCGGTTGCCCTTGTCCACGGTCGTCGTGGTGTCCTGGGTGATCTTGACCGTCTCGTTGTTGAGGACGACCTTGTTGTAGTCCTTCTGGGCCTGGAAAAAGACTTCCTCGGAGCCCTTTTTGTCCTCGAACCGCAATTCGTTGAACCCGCCGCCGCCCGTGCTCGAATTGGTCTTGATGGTGCTGCGTGTCTTGTTGTCGGGCAATGCATAGGGCACGGTGACGGAGGCGTTGTAGACCGAGCCGGTGATGATCGGGCGATCCGGATCGCCTTCGAGATGCTCGACCACAACCTCCTGGCCGACGCGCGGGAGGAACACACCGCCGAAACTCGTGCCCGCCCAGGGCTGCGCGACGCGGATCCAGCAGGAGCTGGTATCGTCCTCCGCGGGACTGCGATCCCAGTAGAACTTGACCTTGATGCGCCCATACTGATCGGTGGTGATCTCGTCACCGGACGCGCCCGTCACCTTGGCGGTCTGCGGGCCGCGGATCACCGGCCATGGCGTGCGCCGGTCGAGACGATACTGGGTGGCGCCGGGAATGGCGCGGAAGCTGTTGCGATAGGTGTCGATCAGTTCGCCGCGACTGTCGGACCGCGCTTCCGCCATGCTCAGCGTGATGCGGGATTCGATGACCAGATATTCCTGGTTCATCGCCGTGTCGACGAAATCCTTCAGCGTGAACTTGCCGCCCGTGAGCATGCCGCGCGCGTTGGTGACACCGCCGAACACCTGCCGACGCGCGCTGAGGTCCTGCATGCGGATGTCAGCCAGGGTGGTGCCGTTGGCGGCGGTATCGTGCGGGCCCGGATAGGCGAAGACCTCGAGCGAATCGTGCGGATGCCCACCGGGTTTGGTGGAGCGCGCGCTGAGGTCGCTGCTCGGGGTGGTGAAATTATAGTCGGTCAGCGCCACGGCGCCGGGCTGGAGCTGCATCTCCGCCGACCAGTCCCAGACATGGTCCTCCACCGCGCGCTGCTCGGTGCGCTCGAGCTTGAAGGGAATGGGCGTGGAAAGGGCGGTATGCGAGTTCGGATCATCGGCCATGACCAGCGTGTGCTGCCCGTCGGCATGATCGAAATAGAAATACAGCCCGTACCGCTCCATCAGGCGGGTGACGAAGTCCAGCGACGTCTCGCAATACTGGACGCAATATTCCAGCGACGTGCTGCCCGAACTGTCCTGGCGCTTGTCGGTGACGCTGATCCCGGCCGCCGACAGAACGGCGTTGATGATGTCCCACGGAGCCTGGTTCTGATAGATCTTGCAGTCCTGCGCCCGCGACAGAAGCCAGATCTGCGGCCGCAATTCGATGCGGTAGCGATAGGCCGCGCCGCTCAGCCCAGCATGCATGATGCGCGCAATGATGCCGTTGATGTAGCGCTTCTGCTGCCCGGGCAGAGTGATCGCCACCGTCACCGAACTGCCGAGCATCGACGTCAGGTCGCCCTTCGCCTTGTCGCTCGACGCGGTGATGACATAGAGGAACGGCCGGCCCAGCTCCTCGGTTCCTTCGAGCCCTTCGAGCGAGAGGGTGAACCCCGGATCGGGGTCGATCGTCAGGGTCGTGTAGGCGGTGCCGCTGCTCTCGCTCATCGCATCCGTCCGTCTTCCCCGCCGGTGATGAAGGGCCAGCGCGCCGTCCCGTCCCCGCCTGGCTTAGATGCCCTCACGCGCCGCGGCGTCATAGCTTGGCCGGGCAGCGGAACGCCCGCAGCGCGGAGAGGGTGAACGGGTTGCGCACACTGCTGGCGTTGAGCTCGAAGGTCGCCTGCCCGGCGGGCGCGGTGAAGACGAGGCGGAATTTGTCGGGCTGGCCGCTGCCCAGCACGCGCGCGCTGTCCAGCAGGCGCAGCAGCGCCCACGGCCCGTCCTTCTCCACGATGGTCGCCGCCCCGCCGGAGGCCGGCGTCGCCGTCATCCGCACCAACGTCTTGCCCCCGGCGCCCGGCCACTGGAACTGCATCGGCTCGGTCGGGCCATGATTGTAGGTCAGCGTCTGGCCGGCGATGTCGAGGCTGATCTGGCCCACCCCCGGGTCCAGCGCCACGGGGACGAGCTGGAAGCGGACCTGTATCTGCTGGCCGCCATTGAACAGGGCGTCGCGGATCTGCCCGGCGCGCTCGAACTCGGCCAGCGAGCCGGGCGAGAGGCCGAGCTTGGCATGATCGGCCGATTGCCAGCGCCACGGCGTCTGCGTCGTATCGACGAAGGGCTTGAGATACTGGTCGAAGAACTGATCGATCAGACCGCCCGGCCCGAGCAGGTGGGTGAAATCGTCGAGCGGGACGTCGGCGGCGCTGGCGGCGACGAACGGGTAGCGGTTGAACGCCGCCTGGCACAGCGGCAGCACTTTCGAGCGCCACGCGTCGGCGAGCTCCTGGCTCGCGCCACCGGCGGTGACCGCCGAGCTGCTCTGCGAGACCGTCTGCAGCATCGCGGCGATCGGCTTCGGCAGGTCCTTCGCCAGATCCTGAAGCTGCGCCGCCGCCCCGCCCCCGCCCGCTCCGCCCCCGGCACCAGCGCCGCCGGCGACGACACCGAGCAGCGCCTGGCCCTGGTTCGGCGCGTTCGCAACCAGGCTGAAATTCTGATACAGCGCCTGGATCTTCTGGATTGCGCGCTCCAATGGCGGCGGCGGATCCTCCTTCTTGCCGACGACGAAATCGTGGATCTGCTTGAAGTGCTGATCCACCCGCGCGACCGGATCGACCGCCTTGCCGCCGTCGGGCCCGGAGCCGAGCGCCTCACCGAGAATGGCGGCAAGCTCGCCCTGCTCGTAGCTGAGCCCGCTGCGCGCCTCCTCGCCGGCGAATCCCGCCACCTTCTTTCCGACCTTGGCGAGCTTCGCCTCCGCCTTGCCCGCCGCCTGGTCGGCGGCGCCGGCCCGGCTCAGTTGGGTCTGCTGGTCGATCGCCTGCAGCAGGTTGCGCAGCGGCGAATCCGGCGCCGCGAGCAGGCTCAGCTCGTCCAGCCCCTGCGGCAGGGTGGAGAAGCCCTTGATCGCGACGTCGGCGATCAGTGCGTCCCAGACGCGGGTGTAATCGTCGAGATAGAGGCCGAGCACGTCGCGGCGCAGCTTGCTCACCTCGGCGAGGTTGCCGCCGATGCCGCGGCTCGGCCGGCCGAGCACCCAGCCGTCCTCGGCGATGTCCTGCGTCACCGTGGCGAGCAGCGGCAGGAACGTGGTACGATAGCCGCTCCAGGTATAGATGCCGGCGACGCCACTGGAGAGCGGGCGGCCGGATCTGAGCTGGAACACGCGCGCCACCGCCGGCCCGGCATTGTCCGCCACCGACCATTCCGCCAGCGCCTGGGCCCGCGCGCTGCGCAGCAGCCGGTTATAGCTGTATTCGGCCAACGGCTCGCGCGTCAGGATGGCGCGCACCGAGGCGATCAGCGGGCCGTTCAGCCCGATCGGCGGCAGCGGCCGGGAGAGCATGGCCTCGACATGTTCGCCGAGCGCTTCGCGCACCGGCGCCGCCTCCTCGCCGGGAAAGCTCACGGCGAAATCGGTGTTCATCCATTGCTGCACCAGGGCGCGGTCGAGCGGCCCCTGCCGGCCGAGGATGAGATAGACCTTGAGCGCCTGATAGAGCAGGTCCGGCTTGTCCTCATGCGCCTGCATCTGCTGCTCGAGCCGGGCCAGGAGGCGCGGACGCAGCAGCCCATCGAGCGCGCGCTGATAGGCATCGATAGCGGCCGAACTCAGCTTGGCGCCCTGATAGAGGCCAAAGGTCAGCGCCAACGGTGCCGAGGCTTCGCGCTCGGCATAGCCACCGCGGATGTCACGGAGCGTGCCGAGAGCCGGCAGCAGCGCCGGCAGATCGAGATCTGCCGGCCCGCGCTTCATCAGTTCCGCGTATTGCGCGTTGTAGCGCGCCGCCTCGTCATGCACCTCGGCCATGCGCGCGCGGTTGCCGAAATAGCTCATGGTCCACATACCGGTGAGCAGCAGCGCCACCAGCGCCGCGCCGCCATAGGCCCCCCGATAGGTCCAGCGCGCCCGCGCCTCGACCTTCGGGTCGAGGCTCACCAGCGCCGCCTCGCCGAACACGACGTCGCGGATCAGGCGGGTGAGGAAATAGCTCCGCCCGGTGCCGCTGAACGCGGTCACGGCCTGGCGCTGTAGGCCGAACTGCCCGGCCATGGCGCCGAGCAGCCGGTCGATCGGCGTGCCGTCCTGCGTGCCACTGGTGAAATAGACGCCGCGCAGCAGCGGCCGGGCTTCGAGCCGGCTGGGGCGGAAAATCTCGGTGAGGAACTCCGCCGCGACGTCGCGCAGCGAGGCGATCTGCTGCGGGAAGCCGTAGATCAGCCGGCGACGCTGGATGTCCGGCTCCTGGTGCAACCGCTCCGTCAGCCGCTCATTGAGCCGCACCAGCAGGCCATCGAACTCGGCGGGGAAATTGCCGACGGCGCCGGCGTCGCTCTGCCCATCCCGGGCTCGATCTTCATCGAGCGGGAAGCTCATGCCCCAGACCTGTTCGCGCTCCTCCTTGCCGAGATTGTCGAAGAATTCGACGAACCCGGCGATCAGGTCGGTCTTGGTGAAGAGCACATAGACCGGCATGCGCACGCCGAGTTCCTCGTGCAGCTCGCGCAGGCGCTTGCGCACGGCCCGCGCGTGCGCGCCACGCTCCGCATCGCCCGACTGGGCGAGATCGGCGAGGCTGATGGCGATGATCACGCCGTTCAGCGGCTGGCGGCGGCGATGCTTCTTCAGCAGGCGGAGAAAGCCGAGCCAGGCGGCGGCATCCACCGCTTCCTCGCTGTCCTGCGTCGTGTAGCGGCCGGCGGTATCGATGAGCACCGCCTCGTCGGTGAACCACCAGTCGCAGTTGCGCGTACCGCCAACCCCCTTCAGCGCCTGTGGTCCATGCTGGTCGGCGAGCGGAAAGCGCAGCCCGCTATGGATCAGCGCCGTCGTCTTGCCCGCGCCGGGCGGACCGATGACCATGTACCAGGGCAGCTGGTAGAGATGCCGGCCGGAACGGCCGCCGAGCTTGGCGCGGCGCAGCGCGTGCAGCGCCTCCTTGAGGCGGTCGCCGAGCAGCGCAACCTCCTCGGCCGAGGCGGTGGCGCTCGGGTCCGCCGGGGTCGCGACTTCCTCCACCAGCGCCTTGTCCTGCCGGCTCGCCCGCAACGCCCGCAGGAGGTTGAGCACCAGCCACAGCACCAGCAGCCCGGCAACCGTCAGCGCGCGCACCAGCACACTGTCGAACGGGTGCAGCGCGCCGATGCCGAGCAGCGGCCCGAAGAACCACACCAGCACGCACAGCACCAGCACCCCGAGCAGGGTGGTAAACCAGCGCGAGCGAATCAGCGGGGTGAGGAAGGGAATGCCTCTCATGGCCTCGCTCCGCGGCAAACAGGCTCGCCCCGCACGGCACGGCGCGGACGGTGCGTCATGGCGAACTCGCCCCACGCACCAGCACGATCTCGGTGCGCCGGTTCTCCTGGCGGCCGTCGGCGGTGGCGTTCGAGGCGATCGGGTCGGCGTCGCCCTTGCCCACCGCACGCACCCGGCTCTTGTCGCTGAGCCGGGAAGCGAGCAGCTGCGCCACCGCCTCGGCACGCGCCTGCGAGAGCTGCCAGTTGGAGGGGAAGCGCACGGTGCGGATCGGCTGATTGTCGGTATAGCCGTTGACGATCACGGCGCCCTTTTCGTCCTGCAGCGCGTCGCCGATGCGCTGAATCAGCGGGCCGTAGCTGCTGCTCAGCGTCGCCTGGCCGGAGGCGAACATGTTGCGGTTGGTCAGGCGCACGGTCACCGATTGCGGGTCCTCGAACACCTGCACCAGCCGCTGTTCGATCTCGGGAGCGAGGAACTGGCGCAGCTTCATCGTCACCGACGCCGCCGGCACCGCGGGCGGCGGCGGGGGCGGCGGGGGTGGGGCGAGCGCGACGCGCGGCACCGTCACCGCGCCGTTCGGCGGCAGGGCGAAGAGCTCGGCGAAGGCGATGTCCGAAGCGCCGGCGAGCGCGAAGTTGAAGCCGAGATAGATGACTAACACCAGCGCCAGCGTGCCCAGCGCCAGCGCCCACAGCGGCAGGCGCCGGGCGAGCGGCTTGTAGCCGGTGGCGACACCCTGCCAGTGCGGCGACAATTCGCGCTCGAACTCGCCGCGCCGCTGGCGCAGGCCGCGATAGACGCCGTCGCGCAGCTCGGTGAGCGCGGCGTTGCCGCGCGGCAACACGCGATAGCGCCCCTCGAAGCCAAGGGCGAGGCAGAGATACATCAGCTCCACCACCTCGGCGTGGCGCGCCAGCTCCTTCTGCATCTGTTCCAGAATGTCGAAGAAGCGCTCGCCCCCGGTGACCTCGTTGTGGAAGATGCTGGTCAGGCTCTGCGCCGCCCAGGAGCTGGCCGCGCCCCAGGGTGTGCTGAGAACGAAATCGTCGATGGTCGCGCAGAGCGCATAGCGGGCGGCGCGGAGCGACCGGCTGTCCAGCCCGGTGGCCAGCGCGCGTTGCTCGAAGCCGCGCATCGCCTCCACCATGCCGCGCCGCAGCGCCTCCGCGTCCGGATTGTGGCCGCGCGCGCCGCCGATGCGGATCGCAGCGGCGAACAGCGGCGCCGCGGCGGCGACGAGCGGATTGATCCCCGTCGCCGGAACTGGCGCGAGAGGCGCCGCCGGCGTCGATGCCGCGGGTGGCGGCTGAGCCGCGGGCACGGCCTGCCCGGACGGGCGCGGGCGGATCACCGTGCGTTCGGCATCCCCCGGTTCGGCGAAGGGATCGTCGCTCATGGCTCATTCACCCCCGGATCGCCCAGCATTCCAGCTCCAGCCCCGGCAGATCGCCGGCAACATGGATGGCGATGCCGCCCGAGCGCGCCAGCGCCGCCCAGTACGGCCCGGTGCGGTCGAGCTCGAAATAGGTCGTCCCCGCGTAATAGGGCAGCTGGCGCGGCGCCACCGGCAGCGCCCGCACGGCGATGCCGGGCAGGGCGACGGTGATGAGCTCCCGGATCTGCTCCACCGGCCCGATCTTCACCTGGTTGGGGAACATCCGGCGCAACGTCTCCGGCGCCACCTGCGCCTTCACCGCCAGCACCCAGGTCGCCTCCGTCACCAGGCTGCGATCGAGGATCGGCCCGACGCGGATGCCGAATTTGCGCTCCTGCAACACCACCGGCACGGCGGTCTGTTCCAGCACCGCCGACAGCGCCCGGCGCAGTGCCGCGATCACCGGGCGGAAGGTCGCCTGCAGATCGTCGTGGCGGTAGGGCGGAAACGCCGCCGGCCGCTTGCCGGGCTCGGTGAAGGTGGCGAGCTCGCCGGCCAGCGCCACGGCGAGGCGGTAGAAGCTCTCGGGATGCAACTGCCCGGCGCTGGCGGCGAGATGGGTCAGCACCGGCTCGTAGCGGTTGCACAGCTGCAGCAGCAGATAGTCCGCGATCTCGGCTGCGCCCCGCGTCGCCGTCTCGGAGACGCGCCCGGCCAGCGCCTCGGCGCGATGGTGGATCAACCCCTGGAGCTGGCTGACGAAGCCGGCGAGGGCGCCGGAGACGGCGCAGACCAGCATCGGCGGGATATAGGCCTCGTCGAGCACGACGGACTTGTCGGCGCGGACCTCGAGGATGCGCGCCAGTCCGATGGCGGCGTGCCCGGCCCGCGCCTCGCTTTCCAGCGCGAGGCGCAGACGCAGACGCCCCACTGTCACCAGCGCCGGCGCGCCGGAACCGGCATTGCTGTCGACCGCCTCGTATTCGGTGGCGACGTAGCGGGCCACGGTCTCGGTCTGCTCCGCTGGCGCCGCCTCCACGCCGCCGGGCTGGCGGGTTGGCAGCAGCAGATAGACCACGGCGTTGCGCGCCGTCTCCGGCAGATCGATCGGCGGGGGCGGATCCGCGTCGCCCGGCAGGGCGAAGGGCGTGCCATCCGGCAGCACGCCGGCGGCGGCGCGCAGGGCGAATTTGCCCAGACTGAGCAGGTCGCTGTCCAGTTCGAGCTGGGTCAGGCCCCAGGCGAAGGGCCGCAGCCCCGCCGTGCTGGTGCGCACCAAACGGTCGAAATAGCGCTCCTGCTGCTGCAGGTGCTGCGGCTGCAGGAACAGCCCCTCGCTCCAGACGACCTTGTTCTCCCAGCTCATCGCGGCGCTCGGCGCACGGGGTCCGCCGCCTGCTCAGGACCCCGGCTTGACGGTGAGCCCGTCACGGCCGGCAGTGGCGGTCACGGCACTGGTCTGGTGCGGCACGACGTCCACCGTCGCGCGCCAAGTCGCGTGCTGGAAGTCGCGGTAGGCGGCGAGGATGCCAATGGCCTTCACCTGGTCGTTGGGCATGATGGTGTCGAGCCGGGTCTGCCCGGGGGCGAGGAGGAAATCCTCCCGCTTGATCAGGTCGGTCTTCAGCGCCGCGGCGTCGTCGTTATAGAGCGGGAAGAATTCGGCATTGTTGAAGCTCACCGCCGAGCCGAGCTGATAAATTCGCAGCGCGATCGGCGATGCCTGGCCCGAGGGCGACGGATTGACATCCGCGCTCGCCGCCAGGGTCAGCTTGACGATGGTCGGCGGCGGCGGCGGTGGCGCGCCGGCGCAGGCCGCGAGCGACGCCGCCGCCAGCCCGCCGACGACCGCGCGCAATAGCCATCCCCGCATCCCCCACCTCCCTCGATGCTGGTGCCATTTGGCCCCGATTCGCGACTTTGGGGAAGCCCGGAAACGCGCGCGCTCGTTACGGCTCGGAGACAGCTGCCCGACCGCTCAGAGTTTGCGGGTCTGGGCGTCGTAGGCCCGGGCGAACTCCCGGCCGAACACGGACTGGAAATCGTCCTCGGCCTCGCGCGCGAGGTCCTTATAGGTGGCGCAGAACAATTCCCAGATGCGGGCCTTGCGCGCCGCCGGCAGCAGCGTCTGCAGCAGCCCGGGTTGAAGCCGCTGCTCCAGCGCCGCCGGGTCGAACCGCTTCAAAAGCCCGAGCAAAGCCGTCTGCACGCCGGCCATCACCGCCAGTTCGTGCGACTTGATATCGCCGAACGCCTCGCGCGCGGCCTCCACAGGCGGCTTGTAGCCGGGCCGGTCTGGCAGCAGCAGCGCCGCCATCGCCTCTTCCGGCGTCACCGAGAATTTCAGCGCGTTGTTGTCGCGCGCGCGCAGCATGGTCTGCTCGACGCGGAACTCGTTCTTGATCGCGGCGCGCGACATCAGCACCTCGCGCAGCCCCTCGACGAGGACGCGGAACACCGCGCCGGCCGCGGCGAGCACCTGCTCCGGCGGCTGTGTCCCGGTGCGCAGCTCCGCCATGCCGGCGCCGGCGAGGAAGGCGGCGAGCCCGGCGGCCACGGCGCCGGCGCTGCCCGGCGCGGCCACCTCCGGCGGCGCGGGCGCCAGTGGTAGGGGCATCGGTGGTGGGGGCATCGGTGGCGGGGGCATCGGTGGCGGGGGCATCGGTGGCGGGGGGGCCGCGGTCGGCGGGCTGCCGGGCAGCGGCAGCGCGGCGGCGAAAGGATTCTCGCCCGGTGCCGCGGTCCGCGCCGCCGGTGCGGGGCTCGGGGCTGGCGCCGGCGCGGCGGCGGGCGGTGCCGCGGGGGACGGGGTGCCGTGGCCGAACGGGTCATCGCCGATCAGCGCGTCGAAATCGAGCTCGGCAGGATTGGCCGGCGCGATCGGCTTCGGCGCGGAAAAGGCCTGGAACGGGGCATCGACGTCGTCGCGCTGCGTCGGTCCTTGCCAGGATTCCGCCGGCGCACGGGGGCGGAACAGGTCATCCTCGGCATCGGTCCCGGAGGCTTGGCCCGTGGCGAGGTCGAACGGGTCGTCCGCCCGCGGCGGCGGACCCGCCGCCGGCAGGGGATGGTGGAACCCGGCGGCCGCGGCGGCAAAGCCGGGCGGCGTCAGCAGCGAATCATCCAGCCCCACGCTGGCAGGCGGCGTCGCGAAAGCGGCCGGCGCCCCCGGGGAGGCCGATGCCGCGGCTTCTTGGAAGCGGATGACATGTGCCCCGAGACGCAGCTCGCCGGCGCCGGCGAGGACAGTGCGGCTGCCGCGCTCGGTCGGGCTAGCGGCACCGTTGATGAAGACGCCGTTGGTGCTGAGATCGGTCAGCAAGAATCGGCCATCCTCGACGCTGAGGACGCAGTGAGTCTTGGACAGATGCCGCTCCGGATCCGCCAGCACCCAGTCATTGCCCGGGGCGCGGCCGATCGATAGAGTACCGGTGCTGAGCGTGCGTGTCTCGCCACCGGGCCCGGCGAGCGTCAGGATCAAAGCCATCGCCGCCGCTTTCCGATCGTGTGCGCGGAGACGGCCCGCGGGAGAGGATCTGTCGGCACCGGTCGATCCGCGCTCCGATTGAACAAGGGCGCGAAAGCTAGCACGCCGTCGCGGAGAAGCCCATGGCGGACATCACCTTGGCGGAGTGGAACGGCAATGTCTGGCTCGTCGCCGGCGAGGCATTGGTCGATGACATGCTCGCCAACACGCTCCCGCCCGACATCTCGATCGAGATTCTGGCGTGCGCCAGCAAGGACGAAGTCCGCCGCCTGTGGATCCAGCTGTGCGGCGAGCCCGGGTTCAGCGGGGATCCTTGGCTCATCCACCCGGCGATCGTCGCGCGCATCCGCCGCGCTTCCCCGGACTATCCGGTGTTCTTTTCGCAATGGTCGGCGCTGCTCGATGCCGAGGCGCTGGCGGTGGTCGCCGCCGCCGCCGCCTGGGCGGGCGAAAATCCGGAGGCACCGGTGACGCTCGCCGACTACCGGGCCACGGATGGCGTGCCGGCGCTGGCCGACCTCTCGCGCCTGCGCGCCCAGCTCATCGCTGCCCGGCTGCATGAGGCGGGCATCGACGCCGAGCGGATCACGCATCTCAGCCGCGACCTCGCCGACCTTCCGGGCGCGGATGCCGCGCCCACGGCCGATACCCAGCGTATCGACATCATCGTCCGCGTCGGCGAGCCCGGAGCGGCGTGACGCTCGCTATTTGAGGGACGCGAGCAGGGCGTCGAGGTCCGGCTCGGTTGCGTTCTCCTCCGCCGGCGCCTCCGGGGCGTTGAGCCCGGCGAGCAGCTTGTCGAGATCATCCCCGCCGGCCGTTTCTGTCGTCTCCGCCGTGTCTGCCGACGCGTCGGATGCCGAATCGGAGGTCTCCGCGCTCTCGCCCTCGGCCGTCTCCGTGGCCGACGCGTCGTCGCCTTCAGTGCTCTCCGTGCGCTCCGTCTCCTCGGGCTCCGCTTCGGCGGCGGCCGGCTCCGGCTCCGGCGGCGCCTCCGGCGGCGTCCAGAACCCGGCCAGGCGCCCGCCGGCGAGCCCGTTCAGCCCGCCGAGCCGCACTTCCGGCCGGCCGCGCAGGCTGATCAGCGGCATCACCCCGTAGCGCGCCACCTGCGCGGCCTGACGCTCGGTGTAGAGCCGCTCGGTGCAGGGCAGCGCCACCTGGTCGCCATCCTCGGCGATATAGACGTAGTAGGGGATGTCGCCGACGCCGAGGATGGAGCCCAGCTTCATCTTCGCCCCCTGCTGGGCGAAGCCCTGCGCCAGCAGGAGCCCGGCGATCAGCGCCGGATGGCCCCACAGCATGCCCGAGAGGCCGGACTGGCGGGTAAACTCCTCGAAGGCGAAGGCGTCGATCGGATCGGTCTTGCGCCCGTAGGGCATGCGCAGCAGGAAGCGCGGCGTCGCCAGGCCGAGATAGGCCGCCTGCGGCAGCGCCTGCAGCGCCGCGAACGCGTCCTGGATCAGCGGGTTCTGCTCGTGCATCGGGGTCGCCAGCGCGTCCGGGCCGATGGCGGCGATGAAGGGCGCGTTGGCCCCGGCGGCGATTTGCGCGATCCGCCCGAGCAGGTCGGCGTGTGGCGGTGTCAGCTCGAAGCCGTAGAGCCCGAGCACGGCGCTGAGCGGGCCCTGATGGGCATCCAGCGCCGGCTGCTCGACCAGCATGCCGTAGAGCCCGGTCTCCTCCAGCGTGTCCGTGGCGGCGAGATCGGCGGCGAGTTCCTCGGCGGAGACGTCGTAGAGCACGATCTCCATGCGCGCGCCGGTCTCGATGCGCCGGACCAGGAACTCGATGCCGCGCCACAGCGCTTCCGCGGTCTGGAAATCGGGATGATGCAGCACCCGGCGCATCGCCGCGGCGAGCGCGGCATCGACCCGCGCGGTCAGCTGCTCCTGGCGGGCATCGCGCACCGGCTCGACCAGCGGGCCGACGATGCGGCGCAGCAGCGCGTCCACCGAGGCCTCGGCGGCGTTGGCGGACGAAGCCGGGCGGCCGAGCAGCCGGGCGAAATCCGACAGGCGCCGGTCGGTCGCCACCGCGGCGCCGCGCGCGCGGCGTGACGGGCGCGGCAGCGGCGCCTCGCCGCTCCAGGACAGCACCGTCTTGGCCGCCTTCTCGAAGCCCGTCCGGCTGGCGAGGTTGCGGCGCAGGGTCAGCAATTCCTCGAACAGTGGCAGATTGGCGACGATCTGGTCAGGATGGAAATCGTCCAGGCTGGCGATCGGCACCGTCACGGCCCCGTCCTCGGCGAGATCGAGGGTGAGCGACAATTTCATCCGCGCCAGCACGTCGTCGAGCTGATCGACATCGACCTTGAGCGGCTTGCGCGCGGCCAGCGCGGCGCCGGTCTCGACCGTGCCGGCATTCGCCCGGCCCGAGAAATCGCCGAGCAACGCCAGGCGGAACTTGGCCACCGCGCCCGAGACGCGCGGCGCGCGGCCGAGCTGGCCGAAACTCACTTCGTACTGCATCCCGCTTCCCCCGGAGAATGTCCCCGCCGACGATAGCATGGCTGCGCCGGATGGCACGCGGCGATGGTGGGCGGCGCCCCGCCGGCCCGGCCTCAGTGTGCCGCGGTTGCCTCGCGCACGACGCGCTCGGCGAGCGGGCCGTGCGCCTCGGCGAGATGGTCGAACTGGCGCACATAGGTGCCGAGCCCCATCGTCTGCGAGCGCAGCTCGATGATGAACTCGTTGAGCTCGGCCTCCGGCACCAGCGCCTCCACCGTGTCCCAGCCCGGCCAGCCCGGGGTCTCGTTGTAGCCGAGGATGCGCCCGCGCCGGCCGGACAGCAGGCGCTGCGCGTTCGGCGTGTAGTCGCTCGGCACCGTCACGCTGACATGGTCGATCGGCTCCAGCAGAACCGGGTCGGCCTTCGCCAGCCCTTCGGTCATGGCGATCCGCGTCGCCTGCTTGAAGGCCATGTCCGAACTGTCCACCGAGTGGAACGTGCCGTCGACGAGGGTGACGGCGACATCGACCACGACATGCCCGAACGGCCCCGATTTCAGCGCCGCCTCGGCGGCCTCGGCGACGGCGGGGATATATTGCCGCGGGATCGCGCCGCCGACGATCTTGTCGCGGAAGACGAAGCCCTCGCCGCGCCCCAGCGGCTCGATCTCGATCTTGACGTCGGCGAACTGGCCATGGCCGCCGGTCTGGCGCTTCAGCCGCGCGTGCTGGTGCACCGGGCGGCGGATGGTCTCGCGGAAGGGCACCCGCGGCCGGCGGCTGACGATGCGGACGTTGAACAGCGTCGCCACCCGCTCGATCGCGGCGCCGAGATGCATCTCGCCCTGGCCGGCGAGCAGTGTCTCCCCGGTATCGGGCTGATGCACGATCGACAGCGACGGATCCTCCTCGATCAGCCGCTGCAGCGCGCCGGAGAGCCGGACATCGTCCTTGCGGTCCTCGGTGGCGATGGCGAGCGCATGCACCGGCGCCGGCGGGGCGGGAAACGGCAGGTCCGCCCCGCTATCCGGCTCGCCGAGCACCGCACCGGTCGCCACCCCCTCCAGCCGCGCCAGGGCGACGAGGTCCCCGCTCGCCGCCTGCGCCACTTTCGCCGGCTCGCCGCCGACGGTGCGGAAGATGCCGCCGATGCGCACGGGGCCGAAGCTGGTGCCGTCGCGCAGCGGCCCGCGCCAGACGCGGGCGAGCGAGAGCTTGCCGCCCTGGCTGGCATATTGCGACTTGAACACCTGCGCCAGCGGCGACCCCTCGGCGGCGATGCCGTGGCGCGCGGCGGTGACCTCAGGCAACGGCACGTCGTGGCGCAGCGCCTTCCACAGCCGCCGCACCCCCTCCTGGCGCTCGGCGGCACCGAACAGCACCTCGACGATCTGGCCCGCCGCCTGGTCCTTCTGCAGCTGGGCGAAAATCTCCGCCGGCGTCGGCGTCACGTCCTCGAGGATTTTTTCCAGCAGGGCATCGTCGTGGTCGGCGAGGATTTCGAGCAGGCCGGTCAGCGCCTCCTTCTCCCGCTCGCCGACCGAGGCCGGCATCTGCATGAGTTCGGAGGCCTGGCCGGGACGGTAGCGATAGGCGCGCTCGCTCGCGACATCGACATAGCCGGTGATGGTATCGCCGTCGCGGATCGGCACCTGGCGCAGCACCAGCGGCCGACGTGAATAGGCCTGCAGCGCCGCCAGCGTGTCGCGGATGCGGCCGGTGAACCCGTCGATGCGGTTGATGAACAGGATGTGCGGCACGTCCTGGTCGTCCAGCGTCTTCAGCAGGGCGGCGACAGTGGCGGCCCGCTCCGGCGCGGGGTCGCAGACGACGACGACCAGATCCACCGCCGCGATGGCGCACTGCGCCTCGTAGGCGAACTCCACCGATCCGGGGGCGTCGAGCAGTGACCATGGATCGCCGAGAAAGCTGCAATGGCCGAGGCGCAGCGCGGTGGTCATGCTGCGCGGGCGGGCTGGGCGCTTCGTCGGCGTATCGGCGGCGGCGAGCAGGGCGTCGAACAGGGTCGATTTGCCGCTGCCGTAGGGTCCGACCAGAGCAACCGAACGGGGCTGTGGCATGGACGCGGACATGGCGGCGTTTCCCTTCCGGTTCCCGGTGTTTCGTTCGACCGGGCACCGACCCGATCCTGTCATGATCTAAGCAGGAATCGGCAAGCCGCGCCAAGGTTGGCGAGGGCCGCTATTCCGTCTGCGCCTCGGTCAGGCGCTGCTCGGCCAGCTTGCGCCAGGGGGCATCCGCCGGGGCCTGGGCGAGGGCCTGGCGGAACAGGCTGGCGGCCTCGGGGACGACGCGGCCGGCGCTGCGGGCGAGGGCTTCCGCGGTCATCGCCGCCAGCGTCGGGTCGAACCCGGCGGCGAGCGCGTGACGCCAGGCCTCGGCGGCGGCGGCCATGTCGCCGCGCGCGTTCTCGGCGTTGCCGAGCAGGATATAGCCCTCGCGGGCGCGGGGTGAATGCGGGTCGAGGCCGGCGAGCTTGGCGCGCAGCTGGTCGATCAGCACGCCTTCCTGCTGCGCCGCGGCCAGGCGCTCGGCGAGCGGCGCGCCGGGCATCCGCGGCGAGCCGCCGACCCAGTAGAGCGCGACCGCGGCCAGCGGCACCAGCACCAGCGCCGCCACCACCGGGCTGCGTCCGGAGGCGGAGGTCGTGTCGCGCTCCGTGGTCTCGGCGGCGGCGAGCAGGCGGCGCTCGACCTCGAGCACCGCCGCCGCGTGCTCCGCCGGCGGAAGGCGGCCCTCGGCGCGGTCGTGTTCAAGCTCGGCGAGCTGCGCCCGGTAGAGCGCCATCGCCGCGGCGCGCCGCCCGCGCAGTGCGGCGGTGCGCCGCAGCGTCAGGCCCAGTGGCAGCAGAGCCAGCCCGGCCAGTGCGGCGATCGCCAGCCAGATCATGGCGCGCGCGTCAGGTTGGCCAGCCGCGCCCGCTCCGCCTCGGAGAGCGGCGCCGGCGGCGCGGCGCGGCGGCGGAAGGCGAGCCAGCTCGCCAGGCCCCCGGCGCCGAGCGCCAGGAGGGGCGAGGCCCAGAGCACGTAGGTCAGCGGCCGGAACGGTGGGCGCAGGCGGACGAAATCGCCGTAGCGCGCCGTCATCCAGGCGATCACCGCCTGGTCGTTGTCGCCGGCGGCGACGCGCTGGCGGATGATGCGGCGCAGGTCGCGCGCCAGTTCGGCGTCGGATTCCTCGACGCTCTCGTTCTGACAGACGAGGCAGCGCAGCTGCTGGCCGATCGCCTCGGCACGCAGCTCGCGGGCGCGGTCGGGCAGCATCTCGCCCGGATCGCTGACCGCGTGCGCCGCCCCCGCCCACAGCGTGGTGAGCGCGACCACTGCGAGCACGGTGGCCAGGGCGGCCGGGGCGAAGCCGGCGGCGCGCATCACGGATAGGTCCGGAACAGCGGCAGCAGCTGGGACTGGACGATCTCTTCGGTCATCGGCCCGGCCCAGCGCCAGCGCACGATGCCCTGGCGATCGACGAAATACGTCTCCGGCACGCCGTAGACGCCCCAGTCGATGGCGGCGCGGCCCGGCTCGTCGCGCGCCAGCCGGGCATAGGGGTTGCCTTTCCGCGTCAGCACGTCGGCGGCGGCCTCGGCGGTGTCCTTGTAGGCGATGCCCCAGATCGGCACGCCGGCGGCGGCGAGCTGCATCAGCTGCGGGTGCTCGATCAGGCAGGGCACGCACCAGGAGGCGAAGAAATTGACCAGCACGGAGCGCCCGGCGCCGAGCAGATCGGCGCTGCCGAAGCCGGCGGTGGCGGGCGGCTGCGCCGGCAGGGTGAAATCGGGGATACGCCGGCCGACCAGCGGGCTCGGAATGCCGTGCGGGTCGTAGCTGCCGGCGCGCATGCGCTGCAGCAGGGTGAAGAAGGCCGCACCGCCCAGCGCGGCGATGCCGAGCGGGCCGAGGAGCATGAGCCGGCGGCTCAACAGGCGCTTCGATGTCTGCACGCGATCCGATCCTTCAGGCCGGCACCGTCGCCGCGGCGTGGCGGGCCGGCGCGCCGACGCGCAGGCGCCGGTCCGACAGCGACAGCGCCCCACCGGCCGCCATCACCAGCGCGCCGAGCCAGATCCAGGGCGCCAGCGGGTTGACGTGCAGCCGCAGCACCACCGCCCCATCCCGCTCCTCGCCGAGCGCGGTATAGAGATCGCGCAGCAGGTTGGTGCGGATGGAGGTGTCGGTGACGGTGTTGCGCTGCAGCGCGTAGCTGCGCCGTGATGGCGTCAGCGTCGCCACCACCCGTCCGTCCCGCGTCACCGTCACCTCGGCAACACGGGCGGTGAAGTTCGGCCCCGGCGCGTCGTAGAGCCGGCTCAGCGTCCATCGATAGCCGCCGAGGCCGACGCTCTCGCCCGGATGCAGCGCGACGATCGTGTGCATCGCGAGCGACATGCCGGCGATCCCGGCCATGGTCACGCCCATGCCGGCATGGCCGAGGCTGGAGCCCCAGACCGAGCGCGGCACGCCGGCGAGGCGCGCGAGGCTCGTCGTCAGCGGCAGGCGGAACAGGCGGATGCGCTCGACGATCTCGGCGAAGGCGCCGAGCACCAGCCAGGCCGCGCCGGCGAAGGCCAGTGCCGCGAGCGCGCGTCCGAGCCCGAAGCCGGTGACCAGCCCGACCGCGAGCGCGGCCAGCGCCGCCCACCAGAGTTTGCGGATGGCCGGCGCCAGCGCGGCGCGCTTCCAGGCCAGCAGCGGGCCGAGGCTCATCACCGCGAACAGCGGGATCGCCAGCGGCAGCACGGTGGCGTTGAAGAACGGCGCGCCGACGCTGATCTGCGCGCCGCCGATCAGGTTGGCGAACATCGGGTAGGTGGTGCCGGTAAACACGACGGCCGCCATCGAGCAGAGCAGGATGTTGTTCACCACCAGCGCGCCCTCGCGCGAGACCGGCGCGAACAGGCCGGATGGCGCGAGCACCGGCGCGCGCAGCGCGAACAGCACCAGCGCGGTGCCGATCACCAGTGCGAGCAGGCCGAGGATGAAAATGCCGCGCGCCGGGTCGGTGGCGAAGGCGTGCACCGAATTGAGAATGCCGGAGCGGACCAGGAACGTACCGGAGAGGCTGAGCGAGAAGGTGCCGATGGCGAGCAGCACTGACCAGATTTTCAGCGCCTCGCGCTTCTCGACCACGATCGCCGAATGGAGGAGCGCGGTGCCGGTGAGCCAGGGCAGCAGCGAGGCATTCTCCACCGGGTCCCAGAACCAGAACCCGCCCCAGCCGAGCTCGTAATAGGCCCACCACGACCCGAGCGCGATGCCCCCGGTGAGAAAGGCCCAGGCCCCCAGCGTCCACGGCCGCACCCATCGGCCCCAGGAGGCGTCGATGCGGCCCTCGATCAGCGAGGCGACGGCGAAGGCGAACGGGATCGCGAAGCCGACATAGCCGGCGTAGAGAATGGGCGGGTGGAAGGCGAGGCCGGGGTCCTCGAGCAGCGGGTTCATCCCTTGCCCGTCCATCGGCGGCGGCCAGACGCGGGTGAACGGGTTGCTCTCGGTCAGGGCGAACAGGATGAACCCGGCCGAGCTGGCGCCGAGCACGCCGATGACACGGGCACGCAGCGCCGAGGGCAGGTCGCGCCCGAAACCGGCGACCACCGCGCCGCAGATCGCCAGGATCAGGCACCAGAGCAGGATCGAGCCCTCGTGGTTCCCCCAAGTGCCGGTGATCTTGTAGAGCAGCGGCTTGGCCGCCTGGCTGTTCTCGAGGACGTTGAGCACCGAGAAGTCGGAGACCACGTTGCTCCACACCAGGGCGCCGAACGCGGTGGCGAGCGCGATCAGCTGGCCCACGGCCAAGCCCGGCGCGGCGGCGATCAGCCGCGCGTCGCCGCGCTGGGCGCCCCATAGCGGCAGCACCGCCTGCGCGGCGGCGAGCGCGACGGCGAGCGCGAGAGCGAAATGGCCAAGTTCGGCGATCACCCGCGCTCAGCCTCCGGCCTTGGCTGGCGCCAGCGTGTTCCAGGTCGAAGCCGGCGGCGGCGGCCCGGCCTTCGGGTTCCACAGCCCCTTCTGCTTCAGCGCCTCGGCGACATCCTTGGGCATGTAGGTCTCGTCGTGCTTGGCCAGCACCTCGGCAGCGTGAAACACGCCGTCCTGGCCGAGGGTGCCGAGCGCGACGACGCCCTGTCCCTCGCGGAACAGGTCCGGCAGGATGCCGGAGAAGGTCACCGGCACGGCGTCGCGCCCGTCGGTGATGCGGAAGCGGGCGAGCGGATGCCCGTCCTCGCTGCCACGCACGACGCTGCCCTCGGCGACCAGCCCGCCGAGACGCAGCGTGCGCTCCGGCCCGGGATGCTGGGCGGCGAGATCCGAGGGCAGGACGAAGAACACGAGATTGTCGCGGAACGCCGACAGCGCCAGCGCCGCCGCGGTGCCGACGCCGAGTCCGCAGGCGAGCAGCAGGTAGAGCCGCCGGCGCTTGCGCGTCATCGTCCCGGCTCCCGCACGGCGAGCCGCGGATCGAGCGCCGCCAGCCGGGCACGCGCCTGGCGCAGCCGGCGCATGGCGGCGAGCCCGTAGGCCGCCGGCACCAGCACGGCCAGAGCATAGGCGGCGGCGATGTAGGGCAGATGGGTCATGCCGCCACCGGCACTGCGCCGTCCTCGCGCGCGGCCGCGGCCATCAGCAGGGCGCGGATGCGGCGCTCCATCACCGCCGCGCGGGTGCGCGCGGTGACCAGGGCGGCGAAAACGAGCGTATAGCCGAGCGCCGTCAGCGCCAGCGGCCAGAGCATCCCGAGATACATGCTCGGCGCCCCGGTGAGCGAGATCGTCGCCGGCTGGTGCAGCGTGTTCCACCAGTCGACACTGAACTTGATGATCGGCAGGTTGACCACCCCGACGAGGGCGAGAATGGCGCCGGCGCGGTAGCCGCGGGTCGGGTCGTCGAAGGCGCGGATCAGCGCGATATGGCCGAGATAGAGAAAGAACAGCACCAGCACCGAGGTCAGCCGCGCATCCCACACCCACCACGCGCCCCACATCGGCTTGCCCCAGAGACTGCCGGTGGCCAGGCAGATGCCGGTGAAGGCGGCGCCGACCGGGCCGATTTCGGCCGCCGCCAGATCCGCCAGCGGATGGCGCCAGACCAGCGACAGGACCGAGCAGACGGCGAGCGCGAGATAGCCGGCGGAGGCGAGCCACGCGGCGGGGACGTGGACATACATGATCCGCACCGCGTCGCCCTGCTGCCAGTCCGCCGGGGCGAACACCAGGCCCCAGACCAGCCCGGCGGCGGTGAGGATCAGTCCGCCCGCCGTCAGCCATGGCTGCAGCGCCGCAGCCAGGCGCAGGAAGCGCCCTGGATTGGCGAAACGGTGCAGGCCACGGCCCGGGGCCTTCGGTGCCGCCGGCGTGGCCAGGGAGGAGAGCGCATCCACGGGACGGAACATAGCCGCGCGCGACGCCATTTCAAACCCGCCCGGCGCGGCGCTAGATTCGGCGGTCATCCTGTGAGGAGGTCCATCCATGTTGTTCGCCATCATCTGCACCGACAGGCCCGGTCGCCTTGATCTACGTCAGCAGACCCGCCCGGCGCATCTCGCCTATGCCGAGGCGAACGCGGCGCAGGTCCGCCATGGCGGGCCGCTGCTCGGCGACGACGGCACGCCGCAGGGCAGCCTGATCCTGCTCGAAGCCGCCGACCGCGCCGCCGCCGAGGCCTTCGTCGCCGCCGACCCCTATACCCGCGCCGGCCTGTTCGAGAGCGTCGTGATCCGCCAGACGCGGATCGTCTTCCGCGACGGCGCCCTGGTCGAATGAACTTCTGGCTGGTGAAATCCGAGCCGGCGGCGTTCTCCTGGGCCGAGCAGGTCGCGCGCGGCGTCGAACCCTGGACGGGTGTGCGCAACCACGCGGCGAAAAACAATCTCAAAGCCATGCGCCGCGGCGACCGAGCCTTCTTCTACCACTCCAACGACGGCCGCGAGATCGTCGGCGTCGTCGAGGTGGTGCGCGAGGCCTATCCGGACCCGACGGCCGAGGGCGGGGATTGGGTCGCGGTGGACATGAAGGCCGTCGGCGCCATGCCGCGGCCGGTGAGTCTGGCCACGATCAAGGCGGATTCGGCGCTCGCGGACCTCGCCCTGGTGCGGCTCTCGCGCCTCTCCGTCTCGCCGGTCGCCCCGGCGCACTGGCGGCGGATCTGCGCGCTCGGCGGGTGGGCAGATTAGGCTTCGGCCGCGCGCAGGTTGATGCGGAAACGGATATCATACCGAACAACAACCGATATTGCGCACGGCGGCCCCAGCGTGCCGGGGCCCGCACTGCGCTGCGATGAAGCGGCCTCGGACCTGGCGATCCGCTTCGAGTTATAACGAAATTTAAGTCGCGACCTCTATGCAGGGCAGAATTTCTGGCCCAAGAGCGAACCCGGGCAGATCGAGGATTGAGCGATGCCGGCGGGACATGACCCGGCTTCGGTCGCGATTGGCGACGTCGGGCGGGTGAGCGCCCGGACCAGCGCACACGCCGCGCCGGGCCGCCGTTGTCCGTGCCCGTGACCGAGTCTGAGTTCGTGACCGGGCGGTGTCGGTGACGGCGCCGGTTCTGGCCCCGCGCCTGCGGCGCCCGGCGGCAGGGGAATTCCCCGCCCAGGGGTTCTCCGACCAGGGGATCTCCGCCCAGGGGGTCCCCGCCCAGGGGGGCCCCGCCCGGAACGGACCGGCCGGACCGCGCGCCGCCGCATGGTCGGTGGCGATCACCGCGCTGGCGGTCGGCGGTGCCGCGCTGGCCGTGGTCTCCACCGGCAGCACCCTGGCCAGCGTCGCGACGGTGTGGCCCGCGCTCTGGATCCTGCCGGGGCTGATAGCGCTGCATCTCACGCAACTATTCCTCGCCGGGCTCGGCTGGCGCAGCCTGTTCGGGCCGGCGCGGCCGGGGCTCGGGGTGTTCTACCGGCTGCGGGTGATCCGCGAAGGGATCGATTCGCTGCTGCCGGTGGCCCAGATCGGCGGCGAGATCGTCGGCGCCCGGCTGCTGGCGCGCCACCGGGTCCCGGCCGGCGAGGCCGGGGCCAGCGTCATCATCGACGTGACCATCGAATTCCTCACCCAGATCCTGTTCCTTCTCGCCGGCCTCGCGGCCCTGGCTTGGCGCTCGCACCAGGCGGCCTGGGGGATCGCGCTCGAGGCCACGCTCGCCCTCGCCATCGCGGCGGCGCTGCTCCTCGCCCAGCGCGTCGGCCTGCTGCGCCTGCTCGACGCGCTGCTGCAGCGGATCGCCCTGCGCTGGCCGGCCCTGGCCGCAGCCGCGCCGGGCGGCCTGCACGCCGCCGCGGTCGGGTTTTATCGCCGCCGCGCGGGCATTCGCGGCTGCGTCGGGCTGCACGTGATCGCCTGGGCGCTCGGCACGATCGAGACCTGGGCCGTGCTGCACGCGCTGGGTGTGCCCGTCAGCCCGGTCCAGGCGCTGGTGGTCGAGAGCCTCGGCATGGCCGCGCGCAGCGCCGGGTTCGCGATTCCGGCGGCGCTCGGGGTGCAGGAGGGCGGCTTCGTGCTGGCAGCGGTGGCGGCCGGCGTCGCCGCGTCGGCGGGCCTGCCGCTGGTGCTGCTGAAGCGCGCGCGGGAAGTGTGCGTCGGCCTGATCGGCATCGGCCTGTGGCGCATCCGCCTCCGGTCCGCGCCGGCGTGAGCTACGGCGCAGCCGTTCTGGACGGCGTCGAGTGGGCCGTGGCGCTGGCGTGGGCCTGCGGCATGCTGGCCGTCATGGCCGGCATGGTGGCCGTGCATCGTTTCGCCGCCAGACCGGCCGAGGCGCCGGCCGGCCGCCCGCCGGTGACGGTGCTCAAGCCGCTCTGCGGCGACGAGCCGCGGCTCGACGAGGCGCTGGCCTCGGTTTGCCGGCAGGCCTATCCGGCGTTCCAGATCGTCTTCGGCGTCCATGACGCGGCAGATCCGGCACTGCACGCGGTGCGCCGGCTGCAGGCGCGCTTCCCGGACTGCGACATCGCCATCGCCGTCAACCCCGCGATGCACGGCCAGAACCGCAAGATCTGCAACCTCATCAACATGCTGTCGTGGGCGAAGCACGATGTGCTGGTATGTTCGGACAGCGACCTGCACCTGCCGCCCGACTATCTGGACCGGCTCGTCGCCGCCCTGGAGGTGCCGGGGACCGGCCTGGTGACGACGCTCTGCGTCGGGTTGCCGACGGCGCCGGGGCTCGGGGCGCGGCTCGGCGCGATGCAGATCAGCTATCTGTTCCTGCCCGGGGCGCTGTTGGGCCGGGCGCTGGGGCGGCAGGACTGCCTCGGCACCACGATGGCGCTGCGGCGCGAGACCCTGGCGCGCGCTGGTGGCCTGCATGCCCTGGTACGGCATCTCGCCGACGACAACGTGCTGGGCCAGCTCGTTCGCCGCCTCGGCCTCTCGGTCGGCTTCGCCGATACGGTGCCGGCGACGGCGGTGCCGGAGCCATCGCTCGCCCGGATCTGGAGCCACGAGCTGCGCTGGGCGCGCACCATCCGCGCGCTGGAGCCGCTCGGCTTCGCCGCCTCGGCGCTGCAGTTCCCCGTGTTCTGGGCCATGCTCGCCGGCATCGTGAGCGGCGGATCGGGCTGGTCGGCCGGCCTGCTCGCCGCCGCCCTGGCGCTGCGCGCGGTCGCGGCGCGGAGCATCGGTCGGACGCTGATGCGCCACCGCGGCGCGCCGGTGACCCCCGCGCCGATCTGGCTGATGCCGCTGCGCGAACTGCTCTCCGTCGCCGAGATCGCCGCGAGCTTCCTCGGCGGGCGGGTGAACTGGCGCGGGCACGCGCTGTTCGCCGACCGCGGCCCGGCCCCGGCTTCGGTGCCGTACCTGGACGAGGCGGCCGACTGACGGGCCGCCCGAACCGTTGTCGTGCGCGCGGCTTCGCCCGGTTGGGATCAAGGCAAGCTTCCCGCGTGTCGCCAGACGATGTCGCCCTGGCGCGGGCCGCCGGCTATCGGCTCCAGCGTGATGCCGTCTTTGGCGACCGCGTGCGGGATGTAGCCGAGATCGAGGAGGCGTGCCCACAACGTCTCCGGAACCGCCCCGGCCCGCTCGAGGAATTTGGCGTCGTGTTCGAGCAGGAGAACCGGGCGGAACCGTTCGAGCGACGCCAGGGCCCCGGCGATCAGGGCCGCCTCGTAGCCCTCGATGTCCGCCTTGATGAAGTCGAGACGGGCCAGGCCGCTGCCCGTGACCAGGTCATCCAGCGTGCTGACCACGACGGGTTCGAGGGCGGACCGCGTATCGGTTCCGGCCGCCGCCGCCGCGCGGATGTGGGCGAGACCATAGCCCATGTCGCCGCGCCGTTTGATCGGCGTGCTCAGGAGCGCGGCGCAAGGCGTGGCCCCCAGAGCGCTCGCGAAAACGGTGACGTTGCGGACGCCCCGCAGCCAGAGCGCGGTGCGCAGGACGGTCCGGGCGTAGCCGCTCGGCTCGACCGCGATCACCAGCCCGCCCGGCACCAGGCCCGCGAGCAGCCGGGTGAACTGCCCGCCATGGGCGCCGACATCGATGACGACCGCGTCTTTCGGGATCAGAGGCGCGAGGACACGGCGCCACGCACCGTGATCCTGCCGGGTGACGCTTTTCCAGAGATGGGTCAGCCAGCCGACGCTCACACGGAATCGATAGAACTCCGTCGCCATCCTCGAGACCTCCGAACCGGCACCCCACCGCTGCCAGGCGGGGGCGTCCTCGCCGCGCAACAATCCCCCCGTGAGGCACTACCGGACCACGCGGCGGATTGACAGAGCGGCCGCGGCGGGCCATCTAGCCGTCGTCGCATCCTGCGATCATCGTTGCTCCAGACGCGTGAAGGGACCGGCGCTCAGCCGTTAGTCCCGCCTGTCGAGCCTCCGATCCATTCCGCTCAAGGCGCCCGGCCCACGCAGGCGCCCCGTTATCACTTCCCCGCGGCACGCGCCCATGGCGCCGTGCCGGCGTGGCCGCGCGGCCGGACGCCGCCAGGACCCCATAGACGTGACCCAAACCGACACTACCCCTTTCCAGGCACTGGGCCTCGCCCTGCCGATCCTCCAGGCCGTTGCCGCCGAGGGCTATACCGAGCCGACGCCGATCCAGGCCAAGGCGATCCCGCCGGTGATGCAGGGCGCCGACCTGATCGGCATCGCCCAGACCGGCACCGGCAAGACCGCGGCCTTCGCCCTGCCGATCCTGCATCGGCTCGCCGTCAGCCGCCGCGCCGCGCCGCGACGGGGCTGCCGCGTGCTGGTACTGAGCCCGACGCGCGAGCTGGCGAGCCAGATCGCCGACAGCTTCCGCACCTACGGCGCCCGGCTCGGCATCAACGTCGCCGTGATCTTCGGCGGCGTGAACCATGGCGGGCAGATCCGCACCATGGCCGGCGGCGTCGATGTGCTGGTGGCCTGCCCTGGCCGCCTGCTCGATCATCTCGCCGAGCGGACCGTGGATCTCGGCGCCGTCGAGACCTTCGTCCTCGATGAGGCCGATCAGATGCTCGATCTCGGCTTCATGCCCTCGATCCGCCGCATCGTGCGCGCGCTGCCGGCGGCGACGCAGAATCTGTTCTTCTCCGCCACCATGCCGCGGGAGATCCACGCGCTGGCCAGCGAATTGCTGACCAACCCGGTCGAGGTCTCGGTGACCCCGCCGGCGGCGACGGCCGAGCGCGTGGCGCAGCAGGTGCTGTTCGTCGAGCAGGCCCGCAAGCGCGCCCTGCTCGCCGAACTCTATGCCGACCAGGCGCTGAGCCGGACGCTGGTCTTCACCCGCACCAAGCACGGCGCCGACCGGCTGACCCGCTATCTGGAGGATGCCGGCGTCCAGGCGGCGGCGATCCACGGCAACAAGAGCCAGGCGCAGCGCGAGCGCACGCTGGCCGCCTTCAAGAGCGGCCGGCTGCGCGCGCTGGTCGCCACCGACATCGCCTCGCGCGGCATCGATGTCGAGGCGGTGACGCATGTCATCAACTTCGAGATGCCCAACGTGGCCGAGAGCTACGTCCATCGCATCGGCCGCACGGCGCGCGCCGGCGCCGCGGGCGGGGCGATCAGCCTGGTCAGCGACGAGGAGCGGGTGCTGCTGCGCGACATCCAGAAGCTGACGCGCCAGACCATCCCCAGCTTCGACCGCCGCAACGACCGCGTTCTCGCCGCGGTGCAGGCCGCCGATGCCGTCGCCGAACGCGCCGCGCCGCCACCGGCGCGGACCGAGGAACCGGCCGCCCCACGCCGGACCGACCGCCATCACGCCGCCCCGGGCGCCACGCCGGGCGACCGCAAGCGCCGCCCACAGCGCCGCCGCTTCGGCCAGCGCCGGCAAGCGCAGGGCTGAACCCGCGGACCGCAACCGCCCCCGCCGCCCCGAGAGGGCGGCGGGGGGGTAGGGTAAAGGTTGGCTGACGAGGGGATTTCCGCCGCCGCCCCATCGCCAAGCCGTGATTCCCCCGGCTAGGCTCGTGCCTATGACGCCCGAGCAGTTCATCGCCAAATGGCAGGCCAACACCCGCAGCGAGACCGCCGCGTCCAAGGAGCATTTTCTCGATCTCTGCGCCCTGCTCGGCGTAGAGACACCGAATTCCGATCCGGGCGGCGTGGCCTACGCTTTTGAAAAGGGCGTGCGGAAGGCGGCGGGCGGGTCCGGCTGGGCGGATGTGTGGAAGCGCGGCTGCTTCGGGTGGGAATACAAATCCCGCGGCCACAACCTCGACGCGGCGCACAACCAGTTGCTGCATTATGCCGGCGCGCTGGAAAACCCGCCGCTGCTGATCACGTCCGATATGGAGCGGATCGTCATCCGCACCAACTGGACGAACACCGTCACCGAACGGCACGAATTCGCCCTCGCCGATCTGCGGGATGCGATGGTGCGTGCGCGCCTCGCCACCTGTTGGACCAACCCCGATCACTGGCGCCCGGGCATCACGCGCCAGGGGCTCACCGAGAAGGCGGCCGGCGAGTTCGCCGAACTGGCGACGCGGCTGCGCGCGCGGGGGCACGATCCGCACGCGGTGGCGCATTTCGTCAACCGGCTCGTCTTCTGCCTGTTCGCCGACGATGTCGGCCTGCTGCCCGCTGGCCTGTTCGAGAAGATGCTGGCTGCGGCGAGGCGCACGCCCGAGGTATTCCCGCGCGACGCGCGGGCGCTGTTCGGCGCGATGGCGAAGCGTGGCGGCCGGGTAGGGTTCGAGCCGGTCGAATGGTTCAATGGCGGCCTGTTCGATGACGACAGCGTGCTGCCGCTGGCGGCGGAGGACATCGCCCTGCTGGAGCGCGCCGCCGCGCTAGATTGGGCGGAAATCGACCCTTCGATCCTCGGCACGCTGTTCGAGCGTGGCCTGGACCCGGACAAGCGCAGCCAACTCGGCGCGCATTACACCGACCGCGAGAAGATCGAAAAACTGATCGATCCGGTGATCCGGCGCCCGCTGCTGGCCGAGTGGCAGGCGGTCAGGGAACGCATCGCTGCGGCGCGGGCGAAGACGGCGACGCCGCGCCGGGTGCGCAGGGCCGAGGAGGAACCCGGCCGGGCGGAGCTGCGTGACTTCCTGGACCGGCTGCGCGCTTTCCGCGTCCTGGACCCTGCCTGCGGCTCCGGCAATTTTCTCTATCTCGCCCTGCGCGCGCTGAGGGATGTCGAGCATCAGGCGATGGTCGAGGCGGAGGCGCTCGGCCTGCAGCGGGAGTTTCACCAGGTCGGGCCGGAATGCGTGCTCGGCATCGAGATCAACCCGTACGCGGCCGAGCTGGCGCGCGTTTCGGTATGGATCGGCCACATCCAATGGGCGCGACGCCACGGCGTGCCACCGCCGTCGGATCCGGTGCTGCGCACGCTGGAGACGATCGCGTGCCGCGACGCGGTGCTGGCGCCGAATGGCGAGGCGGCGGAGTGGCCGAAGGCGGATGCGATCGTCGGCAATCCGCCGTTCCTTGGCGGCAAGATGATGCGCCGCGTGCTCGGCGATGCGTATTGTGACCGGCTGTTCGCCGCCTATGCCGGCCGCGTGCCGGCGGAGGCCGACCTTGTCTGCTATTGGTTCGAGGCAGCGCGCGCCGCCCTGGAACGCGAGGACGTGGCCCGCGTCGGGCTGGTTGCAACGAACAGCATCCGCGGCGGCGCGAACCGCGTCGTGCTCGACCGTATCGAGCGCGCTGGCGTCATCACCGAAGCCTGGAGCGACGAAGCCTGGACGGTGGAAGGCGCGGCCGTGCGCGTCTCGCTGGTCTGCTTCACCACGGCGGCGCTCGCCGGGCCACGGCGGCTGGATGGCGCCCTCGTCGAGCGGATCCACGCCGACCTCACCGGCGCCGACGGCCTCGACCTGACGCGGGCCGAGGTGCTGGCCGAGAACCGTGGCGGGGCCTTCATGGGCGACACCAAGGGCGGGGCCTTCGACGTGCCGGGGGATATGGCCCGCTCTTGGCTCGCGCTGCCGAGCAACGCGAGCGGGCGCCCGAATGCGGACGTGCTGCGGCCATGGGCGAACGGCATGGACGTGACGCGCCGACCCTCGGACACGTGGATCATCGACTTCGGCTGGACGATGACCGAGGCGGAGGCCGCGTTCTATGCCGCGCCCTTCGCGCACGCGGCAACGAATGTCCGCCCCGTGCGCGAGACCAACCGTCGCGAAGCCTATGCCCGCAACTGGTGGCGCCATGTCGAGCCGCGGCCGGGGATGCACCAAGCTCTTTCCGGACTACGCCGCTTCATCGTCACGCCTACCGTGGCAAAGCATCGGCTGTTCGTCTGGATGGCCCACCCGGCCCTGCCCGACCACCAACTCATTGCCATCGCCCGCGACGACGACACGACCTTCGGCGTCCTGCACAGCCGCTTTCACGAACTCTGGGCGCTGCGGCTCGGGTCATGGCTGGGGGTGGGCAACGATCCCCGCTACACGCCGAGCACCACCTTCGAGACCTTCCCGTTCCCGCCCGGCCTCACGCCGGACCTGCCGGCGGCCGCCTATGCCGATGACGGGCACGCGCGCGCCATTGCCGCAGCGGCGCGCGCGCTGGTCGAGGCGCGGGAGCGCTGGCTGAACCCGCCGGACCTCGCCCGGCGCGAGCCGGAGGTGGTGCCCGGCTTCCCGGACCGGATCCTGCCGCGCGACGCGGCGGCGGCCGCGACGCTGAGGAACCGCACCCTGACGAAGCTCTACAACACGCGCGGTACGCCGGAAGGCGCGTGGCTGGACAATCTGCACGCCAGCCTGGACGCGGCCGTCGCCGCCGCCTACGGCTGGCCCGCCGATCTGGCCGAGGACGACATCCTGCGCCGGCTGCTGGCGCTCAATCAGACGCGCGCGGCGGCGCGCCCCTGAGACCGGCTCACCCCTACTCCGCCGGCGCCGCCGTGGCCGCCGCGCGCAACGCGAATTTCTGGATTTTTCCTGTGGAGGTTTTCGGCAGCGGGCCGAAGGTGACGTAGCGCGGGCATTTGTAGCGGGCCATGTTGGCGCGGCAGAATTCGATGATGTCCGCCTCGCTCACCGTGCCCTTCGCCGCCTCGTTGAGGGTCACGAAGGCGTGCGGCACCTCGCCCCATTTCTCGTCCGGGTGCGCCACCACCGCCGCCTCCATCACGCCGGGATGGCGATACAGCGTGTCCTCCACCTCGATGGAAGAGATGTTCTCGCCGCCGGAAATGATGATGTCCTTGGAGCGGTCCTTGATTTCCACATACCCGTCCGGGTGCAGCACGGCGAGATCGCCGGAGTGGAACCAGCCGCCGGCGAAGGCGGCTGCCGTCGCCTTCGGGTTTTTCAGGTAGCCCTTCATCACCGTGTTGCCGCGCATCATGATCTCGCCGATCGTGGCGGCGTCCGCCGGCACGCGCTGCATGGTCTCGGGGTTCAGCACCGACACCTCCTCCAGCATCGCGTGTTCCACGCCCTGGCGCGCCATGAACGCCGCCTTCTGCTCGATCGGCAGGTCCGCGACGCCCGGCTGCCAGGCGTTGATCGTCGCCGGGCCGTAGGTTTCGGTGAGGCCGTAGAGGTGGCGCACGTCGAAGCCCAGCGCCTCCATGCGTGAAATCACGGTCGAGGGCGGCGCGGCGCCGCCGGTCATGAAGCGGATGCGGCGCGACGGGGTGCGGCGGATCTCCTCCGGGGCGTGGATCAGCATCGTCATCACCACCGGCGCGCCGCACATATGCGTCACCCCCTCGCGCTCGATCAGGGGGAAGATCAGCGCCGGGTCGACGCGGCGCAGGCAGGCGTGCGCCGCCCCGGCCAGCGTCACCGCCCAGGTGTAGGTCCAGCCGTTGCAGTGGAACATCGGCAGGGTCCAGAGATAGACCGATTCCGGCGTCAGCCCGTATTCCAGCGCCATCGCCGTGGCGTTGAGATAGGCGCCGCGATGGTGCGTCACCACGCCCTTGGGGTCCGAGGTGGTGCCGGAAGTGTAGCCGAGCGCGATGGCGGACCATTCGTCGGCGATCAGGCGCAGCGGATGGGCGGGGTCGCCGCCGGCGAGGAAATCCTCGTAGGTGATGGCGCCGACGCGCGGCCCGGGCGGGGCGAGCGCGTCCTCGATGTCGACCACCACCGGCTTCGTCTCCAGCGCCGCCAGCGCGGCGCCCATCACCGGGGCGAATTCGCGGTCCACCAGCACCACGCGCGCCTCGGAGTGGCGCAGCATGAAGGCGATCATCGCGGCATCGAGGCGGGTGTTGAGCGCGCACAGCACCGCGCCGGGGCCGGCGAGCGCGACGCCGTAATGCGCCTCCAGCATCGCCGGCGTGTTCGGCGCCATCACCGCCACCGTGTCGCCGCGCCCGACGCCGGCGCGCTCCAGCGCCGAGGCGAGCCGGCGGCAGCGTTCGAGCAGCTCAGCGTAGGTGACGCGGTGCTCGCCGTGGATGACGGCGGTGCGCGCGCCCCACAGCCGCGCCGTGCGCAGCAGGAAGGAGATCGGCGTCAGCGGCACGTGATTGGCCGGGTTGCGATCGAGGTCGCGGTCGTAGATCGTGCTGTCCGTCATCGGCGTCTCCCCCAGCATCGGCGTCTCCCACGGCGCCGCCACGGGCGTCGCGCCGGTGCAGTCTATCGCGCCTCGGCACGCCGGCGAAACTGCCGTGCTGCCGCCATGAGGAAGCACCAGCATGCACCGACCCGCCCTGCTCGCCGCCGCCCTCGTCGCCTTCGCCGCTCCGGCCGCGGCACGCATCACCGCGCTCGAGATCACCCACAGCGAACGCCCCGCCCTCGGCGGCGCCACGTTCGGCGCCGTCGGCCAGTATGAATGGCTCACCGGCACGGCCCGCGGCGAGCTCGACCCGGCGGACCCGGCCAATGCCGTCATCCAGGATCTCGCGCTCGCCCCGCGCAATGCCGCCGGCCGGGTGGAATACGCCATGGACGTCGCGATCCTGCGCCCGGCCGTCCCCGCCCAGGGCAACGGCACGCTGCTCTACGATGTCCTCAACCGCGGCCGGAAGCTGGCCCCGGGCGTGTTCGAGCGCGACTGGCCGGGATTTCTCGAAGCGCAGGGCTTCACCCTGGTCTGGAGCGGCTGGCAGGGCGATCTGCCGGCCGAGGGCTCGCTGATGCGCCTGGCCGCGCCGCTCGCGCACGCCCCGGACGGCGGCGTGCTCACCGGGACGGTGCGCAAGGAATACGAGCTGTTCAGCCCCACCGATACGCTCGCCCTCGGCGATACGGATCTCGGCCGCGGCCTCGCCTATCCGGCGGTGATCGCGGCGGCGGCGGCGGCGACGCTGACCGAGCGCGTGCGCCAGGCCGACGCCGCGCACCTGGTGCCCCGCGCCGAGTGGGAGTTCGCCGACTGCCGCACCCGGCCCTTCCCCGGCACGCCGGACGCGACCCGCATCTGCCGCCGCGGCGGGTTCGACACCGACCATGTCTACGAGCTGCTCTACACCGCGCGGGATCCGGTGGTGATGGGCATCGGCTTCGCCGCGACGCGCGACCTCGTTGCCTTCCTGCGCGGCGACGGCGAGGGCGCCGGCGGCAACCCGCTCGCCGGTCGGGTGCAGCGCGCCATCGCCCACGGCACCTCGCAGAGCGGGCGCTTCCTGCGCAGCTTCCTCCAGCTCGGCTTCAACCGCGACGAGCAGGGCCGGCGCGTGTTCGATGCCATGAACATCCACATCGCCTCCGCCAAGCTCGCGCTCAACCAGCGCTTCGCGCAGCCCTCGGCGGCCTCGATGCAGCACGAGGAGCATCTCGCGCCGACGCAGGACGGCCCGCTCGGCTGGGACGCGATCCTGCAGCGCTGCCGCACGAACGCGACCTGCCCGCAGATTTTCCAGGAGTTCAGCTCGACGGAATATTGGAACAGCCGCGCCAGCCTCGACACCACCGAGGCCGGCGTGGCGGACGCCGCGCTGGCCCCGGAGGTGCATGTCTATCACGTCTCCGCGACCCAGCACGTGCTCGGCCTGAAGACCGCGCCCTGTCAGCGCGAGGGCAACCCCAACGGCATGGCCGAGGTGATGCGCGCGCTGCTGGCGCGGCTGCAGGGCCTGCTCGTGACCGGCACCGCGCCGCCGCCGAGCCGCTATCCGCGCCTCGCCGATGCCACGCTGGTCGCTCCGGCGGCGGACACGGCCGGCTTCGCCCGCGTGCCGGGGCTCGACTATGCCGCCCAGGTCAACGACGTGCCGCCGCTCGATCGCGGCCCGGCGTTCGACCCCGTGACCGAATCGGGCGTGCTGCGCGAGCCGCCGCGCCCGCTGCCCGGCGCCGTCGCCCCGCCGGTGCTGGTGCCGGCGCTGGACGCGGACGGCAACGAGACCGGCGGCGTGCGCACCGTGACGCTCGCCGCCCCCCTCGGCACCTATGTCGGCTGGAACCGCCGCCGCGCCGGCTTCGCCGAGGGCGAGCTCTGCTACCTCGCCGGCGGTTTCGTGCCCTTCGCGCGCACCGAGGCCGAGCGCCGCGCCGCTGCCGACCCGCGGCCCTCGCTCGCCGAACGCTATGGCGACCATGACGGCTACGTCGCCGCCGTGGCGCGCGCCGCCGCTGCGGCCGAGGCGGACGGGTTCCTGCTCGGACCCGACGCCGAGCGCCTCCGCCAAGAAGCGGCGGCGAGCCAAATATTGAGGTGAGCGCGTAACCGGCCGCACCGGCGCGGCGCATGGTGCTGATACGCGGGGTCTTGGCCCGGCGGCATCCTGAGCCTGGTGATGGCGCGGTCGGCGTGGATTGCGTAGAACGACCGTGACTTTCCGGGGGGAAGCCATGGCTGCAGAGCCACGCGGAGCTGAGTTTTCAGCGCTGATGCAAGCAGCGCAGGACGGCGACCGGCGTGCCTACGGCGAGCTGCTGCGTGCGCTCACGCCCATTCTGCGGGCGCTGGCGCGCAGGCACTGGGCCGGGGCGCGACCGCAGGACATCGAGGACGTTGTGCAGGAGACCTTGCTCGCCATCCACCAGGCCCGTCACACCTTCGACCCTGGGCGGCCGTTCATGCCCTGGGCGGGGACGATCCTGCGCCATCGCCTCTCCGATGTGCGCCGGGCGGGCCAGCGGCGCGGACGGAGGGAGGCACCGATCGTGGACGACCTGCCAGCGCCGGAGCCAACGGCCGAGCACGCCGCCGACGTGCCGCTGCTGAGCCGCGCCATCAGCCGGCTGCCGGCCGGCCAGCGCCAGGCGGTGGAGCTGCTGAAGCTCAAGGAAATGTCGCTCCAGGAAGCGGCTGAGCAGAGCGGGCAGAGCGTCGGCGCGCTGAAGGTGGCCATGCACCGCGCCCTACTGCGGCTCCGCCAACTACTCGGCGAGGCGGAATGATGGACACCGACCGCCTCATCGACTCCCTGGTCGACGATCTCCGTCCGGTGCAGCGCCTGGCGCCGCCCGGCCGGCGGCTGCTGCGCTGGCTTGCCGTCTCGGTCCCGGTGGTGGGCCTGATCGTGCTGGCCATGGGCATCCGCCCGGACCTGCCGCCGATGCTCCTGGACCCGCCGTTCATGGCCGAAATCGGCTTCGCCGCGGCGACGGCGCTGACCGCGGGCTGGGCGGCGCTGGCCGCCGGCGTGCCCGGCACCCCGCGCTGGCGGCTTGCTCTGCCGCTGCTGCCGCTGGCGCTGTGGCTGGCGAGTTTCGCCGGCCACTGGCTGATGGCGGTGGAGATGCGTCACGTGGATGCGCTGGCGGTGCTGTTCGATCCGATGTGCGTGCCGATGATCGCCGAGATCGGCTTCGTGCCGGCGGCGGCGATGGCGGTGATGATCCGCCACGGCGCCGCGGACGGCATCAAGCCGGCGACCTTGTGGGGCATGCTGGCCGCCACCGCGCTCGCCGATGTCGGGCTGCGCATGGTGCATGGAGTGGACGCGGTCCCGACGGTGATCATCTGGCAGTTCGGCTCGGTCGCGCTATTCTCCGCGCTCGGGCCGATTGCGCTGCCGCGTCTGCTGGCACCGCGCGCGGCGATGGCCTGATCCCGCCCGGCGCGCTCCCGCGCGCCGGCCATCTGTTTCATGCGCCAGCGTCCTTGGGGGGAGACGCTTCGATGGCAATGTCGAATCGCATGATCGCCGAATTCCTCGGCACCTTCTGGCTTACGTTCGGTGGCTGCGGCAGCGCGGTGCTGGCGGCGGCCTTTCCCGGCCTCGGCATCGGCTTCGCCGGCGTCGCCCTCGCTTTCGGCCTGACCGTGCTGACCATGGCCTACGCCGTGGGGCCGATCTCGGGCGGCCATTTCAATCCCGCCGTGACGATCGGCCTGTGGGCCGGGCGGCGCATTCCCGGCCACGACATCCCACCCTATGTCGTCGCCCAGGTCGCGGGGGCCATCGCCGCCGCCGCCGTGCTCTATGTCATCGCCAGCGGCAAGCCGGGCTTCGACCCGGGCGGCTTTGCCACCAACGGCTACGGCGAGCTCAGCCCCGGTCATTACAGCCTCGCCGCTTGCCTGGTCATGGAGGTGGTAGCGACATTCTTTTTCCTGATCGTCATCATGGGCTCGACGGCGCAGAACGCGCCCGGCGGTTTCGCGCCGATCGCGATCGGCCTGGCGCTGACGCTGATCCACCTGATCTCGATCCCGGTGACCAACACCTCGGTCAATCCGGCGCGCAGCACCGGCCCGGCACTGTTCGCCGGCGCCGCGCATATCCGGCAGCTCTGGTTGTTCTGGCTCGCGCCGATCCTGGGCGGCGCGCTCGGCGGGCTCGCCGCGCGGCTGCTGGGCGAGACAGCCTCGTCCCACGACAAGCCGGGGATCGCCACGGAGCCGGCATCGCAGCGGTGATAATCCCCCCTCTGCCGCCGCGGTGGCACGCTGCGTGCGATCCGGTAGCAGCGGGGCCGCACAACGAATATTTTCGCCGCCCTGGTAACCGCCGCCCGCGCTCCGCCGCAGCATCATCAGGCGTACATCGCGCCTGAAACCAGGAGAGAAACCCATGGATCGTCGTTTGCTCGCTACCACCGTCGCCGCGGCCGCGATCGGGCTTGCCTTCGCCGCCCCCGCGATGGCAGCCAATCCGCCTGCCGGCATGGAGAAGTGCTTCGGCGTGGCCGCCGTCGGCCACAATGACTGCGCTTCGGAACTGCGCAACTCGGCGGCGGCGCATTCCTGCGCCGGCCAGGGCACCAAGGCGCGCGACCCGCACGACTTCACCTACGTCCCCGCCGGCGCCTGCGCCAAGATCGACGGCGGCAAGCTGTCCGCCACCTGACACCGGATCGGGCGGCGGACGGAGGTTTACCGAAGCCCTGTAACCACCGCCCGCCCTCCGACGCAGCATCACCGGGCGCAAGATCGCGCCCCGCAACCTGGAGAGAGCCCCATGGACCGTCGTATCCTCGCCGCCTCCGTCGCCGCCGCCGCGCTCGGCCTTGCCGTTGCCGCGCCGGCCCATGCCGCCGACAAGAAGATGTCCGGCATGGAGAAGTGCTACGGCATCAACGCCAACGCCAAGAACGACTGCGCCGCCGGGGCGCATTCCTGCGCCGGACAGTCGACGAAGGCGCGCGATCCGAAGTCCTTCGTCTTCCTGCCGGCCGGTGCCTGCAGCAAGATCGACGGCGGCAAGCTGTCCTCGACCTGAGGCGAGGCGCGCAGTGTCGGTGCATATGAACACGGTGCCGGCGCTGCCGATCCCCCCGCGCGGGGGGATCGGCCTGCGCTTCCCCCACCACCGCCAGATGCGCGAGGCGCGGCCGGACGTCGCGTGGCTGGAGGTCCACCCGGAGAACTACATGGGTGGCGGCGCCGCGCCGCGGGCGCTGGAAGGGCTGCGCGCCGACTATCCGCTATCGCTGCACGGCGTCGGTCTCTCGCTCGGCTCGGCAGAGGGGATCGACGCCGCGCATCTCGACCGGCTCGCCGCCGCGGTCGACCGGTTCGCGCCTGCGCTGGTTTCCGAACATCTCGCCTTCTCGGTCGCCGACGACGTCTTTCTCGCCGATCTCCTGCCGCTGCCGCTGACCGAGGAGACGCTGGCGATCGTCAGCGCGCATGTCGATCGCGTGCAGAGCCGGCTGAAGCGCCGCATCCTCGTCGAGAATCCCAGCACCTATCTGCAATTCAGCCACTCGACCATCGCCGAGCCGGAGTTCCTCGCCGCCCTCGCCGCGCGCACCGGCTGCGGTCTGCTCGTCGATGTGAACAACATCTTCGTCTCCGCCAGCAACCATGGCTGGGATGCGCACGCCTATCTGCGTGCCCTGCCGCGCGCCGCGGTGGGCGAGATCCATCTCGCCGGCCACACGGCGATCGAGGCCGGCGGCGCCAGCATCCTGCTCGATGCGCACGGCAGCCACGTCTGCGCCGAAGTGTGGGCGCTCTACGACGCCGCGCTCGCCCTGTTCGGCCCCGTGCCGACACTGATCGAGTGGGACAACGACATTCCGCCGCTGGAAACCCTGATCGAGGAGGCCGCGCGGGCCGATGCGAAGCTCGCTACCCATCGCAGGAGGGCTCCCGGTGCCCGCGCTGCGTGAGGTCCAGGCCGCGATGCGTGCGGCGCTGCTCGGCGGCAACGCCGCTTCGATCATCGGCCTGATCCAGGCCAACGGCATCGCGCCCGCAGCGCGGCTCGACGTCTATCGCGCCAATGTGCAGACGGCGCTGACAAGCGCGTTGCGGCTGACCTTTCCCGTCGTCGAGAGACTGGTCGGTACCGCGTTCTTCGACGCCGTGGCGCTACGTTTCATCGAGACCCAGCCACCGAAAGTTGCGATGCTAGCGTGCTATGGGGACGGCTTCGCCGACTTCCTCGCCGCCGACCCGGCCGCTGCATCGCTCGCCTATCTGGCCGACGTGGCGCGCCTCGAATGGGCAATGCACGAATCGAGTGAGGCGGCGGAGGCCGTGCCGCTGTCCGTCGTCGCCCTGGCCCAGGTGCTCGCCGATGCCACGGATCTGCGCTTCACACCACACCCGACGCTGCGGATCGTCGCACTGAACCACCCGGCCGACGTGATCTGGGAAGCGGTGTGCACAGGCGACGACGACATGCTGAGTGCGCTCGACGTGCATGCGGGCCCGGTGCATCTGGCGCTGCAGCGCCGCGGCGAGTCCGTCGGCATCGCGCGCCTCGCCGCCGACGAATGGCATTTCCTCGCCGCTCTGATGCGCGGCGAGATGCTCTCCGCCGCCAGTGCAGCCTCGCCGGAGCGCGCGCCGATTTGGCTCGCTGCCTGCCTCACCGCCGAACGCTTCACCGCTGTCCATGAAGATGCAGTCCGGAGCTGACGCCATGAGCACTACCCTCGACCGCCCCAACGTGCTCGCGCTGCCGCGAGCGATCCTCCGCGCGCTCGACCGCATCCCATACGCGCTGCTGGCGATTCCCCTGCGCCTTGCGGTGGCCGAGGTGTTCTGGGCCTCGGGCACGACCAAGCTCGCCGACTGGGGCGCGGCGGTGGCCTTGTTCCAGGACGAATACAAGGTGCCGCTGCTGCCGCCCGACATCGCGGCGGTGATGGCGGCGAGCATCGAGCTTTCGACGCCGATTCTGTTGGTCCTGGGCCTGTTCACCCGCGGCGCGGCGCTGGTGCTGCTGGGCATGACCGCGTTCATCGAGATTTTCGTCTACCCGCTGGCTTGGCCCACACACATCCAGTGGGCGGCGATGCTGCTCGTGCTGCTCGCCCGCGGCGCCGGAGGTTTTTCCGTCGATGCACTGATCCGGCGGTGGTTTTTGGGGTAGACATTCTGTCCCAGGGAGCGTGCGGATCTCCACCTGCTGCCGCCCCCTGAAGTCCCGGGGCCCCCGCGGCCTCCCGGCCCCGGCGGGGTCGAGGGGCAGCGCCCCTCGCCTTCCTCTGGCCCTTCCCCCCTGGCCCTTCCCCCCTGGGCCTTCCCCCCTGGGCCTTCCCCCCTGGCCCTTCCCCCGGGGCTTTCCCACACGCCGTCGCCGAGGCCTATTTTTCCTCGGTGACCATGATCGGCGTTCCCGGGCCTTCGCCGGTGATTTCGATGATGGCGGGTTCGTCCTTGGCGCCGTCGTAATGGACCTGGTTGCCGTAGTGGACGACGAAGCTGCCGGCCGGCATCGGCGTCGTGCTGTCGGGGTCGAATTTCCTTCCCGTTCCGACCCACCAGGTTCCGGAAATGACGGTGATGAACCGGTCGCGCAAATGGTAATGCGGGTGGCTCATATGGAAGGGCTGCCAGCGGATGAGCTGGATATAGAGCCCTGGCTTGGACGGGTCCCCGACCATGTTGGCGTATTCGACGCCGGGAATCTCCGCCGATTCCTTCCATTGGATCTGATCGGGCAGAGTGTAGGCGAGGACTTTCGGGTCCGGCTTATGGGCGTCGGCCATGCCGCCGAGCGCGATCACGGCAGCGAGCAGAACGAAGCGTCGCATGATGGTGCCCTCCGTCAGAACGCGACCTTGTCACCGCCTTTGAGCGCGAGGATTTCGCGTGCCTCGGCCGGGGTCGCGATCTCCAGGCCGAGACCTTCGAGAATCTGGCGCACCTGGCGCACCTGCGCGGCATTGCTCTCGGCGAGCTTGCCCGGGCCGATCCAAAGGCTGTCTTCGAGCCCGACGCGGACATTCGCTCCCATCGAAGCGGCCATGGCGGCGATCGGCATCTGGTTGCGCCCGGCGCCGAGCACCGACCACCGATAGTGGCTGCCGAACAGCCGGTCCGCGGAGCGCTTCATATGCATCACGTCCTCGGGATGCGGGCCGATGCCGCCGAGGATGCCGAACACGGTCTGCACGAACAGCGGCGGCTTCACCAGGCCGCGTTCGAGGAAATGCGAAAGATTGTAGAGGTGGCCGACATCGTAGCACTCGAACTCGAACCGCGTGCCGGCATCGCCCAATTCACGCAGCGCGTATTCGATGTCGGCGAAGGTGTTGCGGAAGATGAGGTCACGCGACCCTTCGAGATGCTGGCGCTCCCAATCGTGCTTGAACTCCTTGAACCGGCCGAGCATCGGGAACAGGCCGAAATTCATCGACCCCATGTTGAGCGAAGCGACTTCCGGCTTGAAGCGCAGGGAGGGCATGATCCGCTCGCGGATGAGCATGGTCGGCGCACCGCCGGAGGTGATGTTCACCACCGCATCCGTCGCCTGCTTGATGCGCGGCAGAAACGCGGCGAAGGCCTCCGGGCTCTGGTCCGGCTTGCCCGTGATCGGGTCGCGCGCGTGCAGATGCACGATCGCCGCGCCCGCTTCCGCCGCAGCGATGGCACCCGCGGCGATCTCGTCCGGCGTCACCGGCAGATGGGGCGACATCGAAGGCGTGTGGATCGCCCCGGTCACGGCGCAGGTGATGATGACTTTGCGTCCCGCCATGTTGATTTCCTCCCTGCCCGCCTCAGTGCCCGAGGGCCTGGACGATTTCCTCCGTCATCTTCTTCGCGTCGCCGAAGAGCATCATCGTGTTGTTGCGGAAGAACAGCTCGTTCTCCACGCCGGCGTAGCCCGAGGCCATCGAGCGCTTGATGAACAGCACCGTGCGCGCCTTCTCCACTTCGAGGATGGGCATGCCGTAGATTGGCGATTTCGGATCCGTCTTCGCCGCCGGATTGGTCACATCATTGGCACCGATGACATAGGCGACGTCCGCGGTCTGGAACTCGTTGTTGATCTCCTCGAGTTCGAAGACCTCGTCGTAGGGAACGTTGGCCTCGGCCAGCAGCACGTTCATGTGCCCCGGCATGCGCCCGGCGACGGGATGGATGGCGTATTTCACTTCGACGCCTTCGGCTTTCAGCGTGTCCGCCATCTCGCGCAGCGCATGCTGCGCTTGCGCCACCGCCATGCCGTAGCCGGGCACTATGATGACCTTGGACGCATTCTTGAGAATGAAGGCAGCATCGTCGGCCGCCCCGGACTTCACCGTGCGATCCCCGCCCGGGCCGGCAGCAGGCCCAACCCCGACATCGGTGCCGAACCCGCCGAGCAGCACGTTGAGAATGCTGCGGTTCATGCCCTTGCACATGATGTAGGACAGGATCGCACCGGAGGCGCCGACCAGCGCGCCGGTGATGATCAGCGCGAGATTCTGCACCGTGAAGCCGATGCCGCAAGCGGCCCAACCCGAGTAGGAGTTCAGCATCGAGACGATCACCGGCATGTCCGCGCCGCCGATCGGGATGATGAGCAGGAAGCCGAGCGCCAGCGAAAGCAGCGCGATCAGCCAGAACACCACCTGGCTGCCGCCGGTGGCGAGGAAAGCTATGATCAGCAGCACGATCGCCACGCCGATCCCGAGATTGATCGGGTGCTGCAGCGGGAACGTGATCGGCGCGCCCTTCATCAGCGCCTGCAGCTTCGCGAAGGCGATCAGCGAGCCGGTGAACGTGATGGCGCCGATGGCAAGGCCGAGCGACATCTCGATCAGGCTCTGCGGGTGGATCGCGCCAGCGCTGCCGATCCCGAAGGCCTCCGGCGCGTTCAGCGCCGCGGCGGCGACGAACACGGCGGCCAGGCCGACGAGGGAGTGGAACGCGGCGACGAGCTGGGGCAGAGCCGTCATCTGGATGCGCAGTGCGACGAACGTGCCGATGCCGCCGCCAATGATGACGCCGATCAGCATCAGCCCGTAGCCGCCGAGGCCCATGTGCGGATGCAACAGCGTCGCCAGCACGGCGATGGCCATGCCCACCATGCCCATCTGGTTGCCGCGCCGAGCGGTTTCCGGATGCGACAGGCCGCGCAGCGCCAGGATGAAAAGGACCGCGGCGACGAGATAGGCGAGCGAAGTCAGGCTCTCGGACATCGCCGCTATTTCCCCTTCTTGCGGAACATCGACAGCATCCGCTGCGTCACCACGAAACCGCCGAAAATATTCACGCTGACCAGCGTGACGGCGAGGAAGCCGAACACCACCGCGGCGGTGCTGGTGCCGAGCCCGGTCGCGAGCATGGCGCCGACGATGATCACCGAGCTGATCGCGTTGGTCACGGCCATCAGCGGCGAGTGCAGCGCCGGCGTGACGTTCCAGACCACGTAGTAGCCGACAAAGACGGCCATCACGAAAATGGCGAACAGGAATACGAAGGGCTCCACCGCGTGCGCCACCGGTCCGGCGGCAGCGGCGAGGTGGCCTGCATGTTCGGCGAGTTCGCCGGCCGCAGCAGCGAGCCGCGCGGCCTCCTCGGCCAACTGGTTCGGGTTCATGTCGGGCTCTCCAGGGGTCAGGCGGCCTGCGCGGGCAGGAACTGCGGATGCACAACGGCGCCGCCGCGCGTCAGCATCACGCCCTTCACGATCTCGTCGGTCTCGGGCAGCTTCGGCGCCTTCGCCTCCTTGTCCCAGAAGGTCGAGAGGAAGGTGAGCAGATTGCGCGCGTAGAGGTTCGATGCGGCGACGGGAATGCGCGCCGGCCAGTTGCGATGGCCGAGAATCTTGACGCCGTTGTCCGTGACATAGGCCTCGCCCGGCCGCGTCGCGGCGCAGTTGCCGCCGGCGTCCGCAGCGAGATCGATGATGACGCTGCCGGCGCGCATCGCTGCGACCATCGGCGCGGTAACGATCACCGGCGCCTTGCGCCCCATCACCAGCGCGGTGCAAATGACGATGTCGTTCTTGGCCACGGTTTCGGCCATCAGTGCCGCCTGCTTCTGGCGGAACGCCTCGCTCATCTCCTTGGCATAGCCGCCGGCCGTCTGCGCCGCCCTGGTCTCCTCGTCCTCGACACCGACGAAGCTGGCGCCGAGCGACTTGATCTCCTCCTTGGCCGCGGGCCGGACGTCGGTGGCGGAGACGATGGCGCCGAGCCGGCGGGCGGTGGCGATCGCCTGCAGCCCGGCGACGCCGGCACCGATGACGAAGACGCGCGCCGGCGGCACCGTGCCAGCGGCGGTCATCATCATCGGAAACCCGCGATCGAACGCCGCCGCGGACTCGATGACCGCGCGATAGCCGGCGAGATTCGCCTGGCTCGACAGCACATCCATCGACTGAGCGCGGGTGATGCGCGGCAGCAGTTCCAGCGCGGCGGCATCGATGCCTGCCTCGGCCAGCGCCGGCACCAGCGATGGATCGGCGAACGCGCCGGAGGTCGATACCAGCAGCGTGCCACGCGCCATGGCGGCGCGCTCGGTGGCATCGGGCATCTGCACCGCGAAGACGATGCCCGCGCCGGCCAGCGTAGCGGCGGCATCGGCGGCGATTTCGCCGCCGGCGGCGGTGAAATCGGCGTCGGACCAGCCGGAGCGCGCCCCGGCGCCGGTCTCGACGACGATGGACATACCGAGCGCTGCAAGTTTCTTGACCGTCTCCGGGCTCGCCGCGACACGCGCCTCGAACTCCCGACGCTCCCTAAGCACCGCAAGGCGCATCTGGCCATCCTTTGCTGGTCTGCAACAAACGCGGTCGCAGGACGCGGACCCCTTGTCGCAATACGATGGCGCACGATGAGTGGCAAGAGGGTCGCCGAGGCGGCACGAGAGGCGCTTGCCGCCGCTCGCGCGATGCCGCTATCCTCCCCGGCCGCCGCGCGGGGGCGCGGCGTGGCATGGGGATCGGCGGCTTCGATGATGCGGCCGATCGGAGCGGTCAATGGGAGCCGCGAGTGGGGGGGTGCATGGATTGGGATGAGCGCGCCGCGCAGGTATCGGGGCTGTTTGCCCGGCGCTGCGAGCGGGCCGTGGTGACGGCCTACCGCGAGCTGCGCGCATGCGGCACGTCCGACATCAGCGCCTTCACCGCCTGCACCACGCTCTATCGCATCCACCATCCGGAAGCGCCACTGAGCGAGGCGCGGCGGCTGGTGGCGGAGTGGATCGACCACCACGTGGTGCGCGCCGCCGCCGGCCCGACGCCAGGCTGCGCGTGCGACAGAGAGCCGGAGGCGGCCGACTGAAGCGGCCGCCGCCGCAAAGCCTATTCCGCGGCCGGCTTCATGTGTTCGGTCAGGCGCGGCATCAGCTCGACGAGATTGCAGGGCCGGTGGCGGGCGTCGAGCTGCCACAGCAGGATATCGTCCCACGCATCCTTCACCGCGCCGGGGCTACCCGGCAGCGCAAATAGATAAGTACCGCCGGCGACGCCGCCGAGAGCGCGCGACTGCATCGTCGAGGTCCCGATCTTCTGGTAGCTCAGCATGCGGAAGAGCTCGCCGAACCCTTCGATGCGCTTCTCCAGCACACGCTCGAACGCCTCGGGCGTCACGTCCCGGCCGGTGATGCCGGTGCCACCGGTGGTGATGACCACGTCCACGTCCACATCCGCGATCCAGCTGCGCAGACGCTGTTCGATCCGGTCCGCCTCGTCACGCTCGATGGCGCGCGCCACCAGCCGATGGCCGGCGGAGGTGATGCGTTCGGCCAGCGCGTCGCCGGAGGTATCGTTGGCCGCGCTGCGCGTGTCCGACACGGTCAGCACCGCGACATTGACGGGAATGAACCGCCTGGTCTCGTCGATCCGCGCCATGCGACGCCTCCGCTTCAGTGGATGGGCGTGGCGGCCTCGGCCGTCACGCCGAGCGGCATCCTACCGGCGGCGAGGAAAACCGGAAAGCGCCCGGCCGCGAGATCGTCGAGGCTCGGCGCCGGCAGATGCAGCCGGACGGCGTAGAGCCAGGTGTAGGTGAGCGCGCGCTGGACATAGAGCCGCGTCACGTCGCTCGGAATCGCCTCGATGAACAGCAGCGGGTCGCCCTCGTCGCGGATCGCGGCACTCCACCGCGCGACATTGCCGGGGCCGGCGTTGTAGCTCGCCAGCAGCCGCAGCATGTCGCCGGCAACCGCGCCGTGCTCGGCGAGATAGAGCAGATAGCGCTGGCCGAGGTCGAGATTGAGCCCCGGATCGCGCAGACGCTCCTTCCAGGCGGCGGCGTGTGTGACCGGCCCGGTGCCCTGCCCGGCGAGGTAGCCGGCCGTCACCGGCATGATCTGCATCAGCCCGCGCGCCCCGGCCGGGGAGACGGCGGCGGCATCGAAATTCGATTCCAGCCGGGCCAGCGCATAGACCAGCGCCGGATCGATGCGGAAGCCGTTGCGCGGGCGCAGCAGCGGCACCGGCAGCGCGCCCTGGTCCAGCCGCGCCGCGCTCGGCACCAGGCCGCCGAACTGGGCCGCGAGACCGAACAACTGGGCGCGGTTCGCTACCCGCAGGACCGCTCCGGCGAACACCGGCTCATCGAGGCTGCGCAGCACCAGCACGCGCAACTCGGCCGCGGCGCGCACGGTCTGGCCGATCTGTAGCAACGCGAAGGCCCGCCGCCCCTCGGCCGTGGCACCGACGGCCGCGATATCGGCCTCGCCGAGCATGCCCGGCCCCGCCGCGTCGGTCCCGCCACGGCCGAGCATGCGCGCGGCGATCTGGCCGTAGAAACTGCGCGGGAAAGCGGCCGCCCGTTCGAGCCAGGCGCGGCTCGCTGCCCGGTCGTGGCCCAGATGGGCCCGAGCCGCCCACAGGCCCGCGGACGCCTTGAGCGCCGGCAGCCCGTCGGCGGCGTCCGCGGCCTGCTCGAACCAGCGTCGCGCCTCGCCGATCCGGCCGAGCCGCCAGCTCGCCAGCCCGGCGACATAGGCCGCCAGCCCGCTCGCCTCGCCGCTCTGGCGCCAGGCGATGCCGGCCAGTTCGAGCGCCTCGCCGTCCCGATTGGCCGCGAACAGGGTGCGGGCCAGCTCGGCCCGCAGCACCGCGCCATAGGCCGCACTCAGTCCCGGCGTGCGCGTCAGCAGGCGCAGCGCCCTTGCGACGCTGCCCTCGCGCGCGAAGTCCCGCACCGTCTGGTCGAGCGCGGGATTGCGTGCCAGCGGCGGCACCATCGCCTCATCGATCGCGGCGAGCGGCTCGTCGGCCTGCTGGCCGAGCGGTGCCGGCACCGGAGGCGGCGACGGCACCGCCGCGCCCGGCGGCAGGCGTCGGCGCAGCAGCGCGTAGATCGCCGGCGCGTCGGGCAGGTCGGGGTAGCGGGCGAGCCAAGCGGTGAGGTCGGCCGGGCTCGAATGATAGGTCGGGCCGAGATAGCGCTCGGCGAGAAGATGGCCGCACAGTCCGGCCTCGACGGCGTCGCTCTGCCCCAGTTCGGCCGCGAGCCGCGCCGCAGCGGCGCCTTCGCCCTTGGCCTGGAGCGCGAACGCCCGCCGCAGCCGCGCCGCGCTGGCCGGCTCGAGCGGCTGCGGGAGCGCCAGTTCCTCCCCGCCGCGCGGGGCGAGCCGCGGCACGGCGAACGCGGTTTCGTCGACCTGGGCGACGGCGCGGGAGGATAGCGCGCCAGCCAGCAGCGTCGCGCCGGCGAACGCGATCCCCGCCCATCGCGCCCGGGCGACGAACGCCCGGACAGGGGGGAAAGAGGAGATCGTTGATCCGGTCCCTCGCATGCCAAAAGGCCCTAACGGCCTCTTGACGAGGGCGCAACGCTTTGCGGTGAGATCAGTCTCGCTTCATGGGAAACTTCGTTAACTTCGCGCGTTGCGTCGGGCCAAAGTCCGATCACATTTTCGTCATTTTACTCCGCCGGCCGGCTTCTGGGCGTCAGCGGACACATCTCTCGTCCGCGCGGAATGCCCCCGGGCCGCCTGCCGATGGGCGGCCGACCAAGCACTGCGCTGCGGACGGAACGCCCCGCTCTATCCGGCGTCGAGGCGCCGTCGCAGCGCGATCAGGTCCGCCCAGGCGTCCCGCTTGGCGCCCGGCGTGCGCAGCAAATAGGCCGGATGATACATCGGCAGCGCCGGCACCGGCTCGTCGAGCCCGGGAATGGCGACATCGACCCAGCGGCCGCGCATCTGCCGGATGCCTCGGGCGCTGCCGGTGATCGCCTTGGTGGCCAGCGCACCGAGCAGCACCAGGTGGCGCGGCCGGGTGAGGACGATGTGGCGGAACAGGAAGGGCAGGCATAGCGCCACTTCCGCATCCGTCGGGTTGCGATTGCCCGGCGGGCGCCAGGGGATCAGGTTGGTGATCAGGAACCCGGTGCGATCGAGGCCGATGCTGGCCAGCATGCGGTCGAGCAGCTGGCCGGAGCGGCCGACGAAGGGACGGCCCTCCCGGTCCTCCTCCGCCCCCGGAGCCTCGCCGATCAGCATCAGCCCGGCCCGTGGATTGCCGTCGGCGAAGACCAGGTTGGTCGCCGTCGCCCGCAACGCGCACTCCTCGAACCCGGCCAGCGCCGCGCGCAGCGCCTCCGTCGTCGCCGCCGCCGGGGCCAGCGAAGCCGCCCGCGACGGCGCGCTGCCGCGGGCCGGCGCCGGGCCTGGGTCGGCGGCGCGCTCCGGCACGGGCAAGACCGGGCCGCCGGCGGGCGCCGCCGGAGGGGACGCGGACGCCAGCCGGTCGAGCGGCTGCTCGCCCAGCGCCTCGTCGGCGCCCCACTCGAGTTGCAGGCGCAGCGCGCTCAGCGCCTCGATCATGGCCGGGTCGTCTCGCATCATTCTCGCCTGGACGCAGATCAGCCACTATAGCGCGCCAACGCCAGTGCGGGAGGACGGGATGAGCGAGGACGCGATGCGCGAGGACGAGCCGGCGCGCGAACGGATGGAGTTCGACGTGGTGATCGTGGGCGCCGGGCCGGCGGGCCTCGCCGCCGCCATCCGCCTCAAGCAACTGGCGCCGGAGACGAGCGTCTGCATCGTCGAGAAGGGCGGCGAGGTCGGCGCGCATATCCTCTCCGGCGCCGTCATCGAGCCGCGCGCGCTCGATGAACTGCTGCCTGGCTGGACGGCGGATGAGATCGACCTCGCCACCGCGGTGACCGAGGACCGGTTCCTCTTCCTCACCGAGCGCCGCGCCTTCCGCCTGCCGACCCCGCCGCAGATGCACAATCATGGCAACTACGCCGTCAGCCTCGGCAATGTCTGCCGCTGGTTGGCGACGAAGGCCGAGGCGCTCGGCATCGAGATCTACCCCGGCTTCGCCGCCGCGGGGCTGATCGAGGAGGCGGGGCGCATCGCCGGCATCGTCACCGGCGACATGGGGATCACCCGCACCGGCGCGCGCGGGGCGAATTTCCAGCCGGGGATGGAGCTGCGGGCGACCTACACGCTGTTCGCCGAGGGCTGCCGCGGCTCGCTCAGCAAGCGCCTGATGGCGCGCTTCGATCTGCGCCGCGACGCCGACCCGCAAACCTACGCGCTGGGCATCAAGGAATTGTGGGAGGTCGTGCCGGAGCAGCACCGGCCGGGCCAAGTGCTGCACACCGTCGGCTGGCCGCTGGACCGCCAGACCTATGGCGGCTCCTGGCTCTATCATTTCGGGCCCAACCTGGTCTCGGTCGGCTTCGTCGTCGGGCTCGACTACCGTAACCCGTGGCTGTCGCCGTTCGAGGAAATGCAGCGGCTGAAGACCCATCCGGCGATCCGCGGCGTCTTCGCTGGCGGCCGGCGCGTCGCCTATGGCGCGCGGGCGCTGAGCGAGGGCGGATGGCAGTCGATCCCGCGCCTGACCTTCCCCGGCGGGGCGCTGATCGGCGATGCCGCCGGATTCCTCAACGTGCCGAAGATCAAGGGCACGCATGCGGCGATGAAGTCCGGCATGCTCGCGGCCGAGACGCTGGCCGAGGCCCTGGGCGGGAGCCGCCCGGCCGAGCCCACGGGCTTCACCGACCGGCTGCGGGCGAGCTGGCTGGAGACGGAATTGCGCGCGGTGCGCAATGTCCGCCCCGGCTTCGCCCGTTTCGGCTTCTGGGGCGGGATGGTGAACGCCGCGCTCGACACCTACGTGCTGCGTGGCCGCGCGCCCTGGACGCTGCACCACGCCCACCCGGACCACACCAGCCTCGAGCCCGCCGCGACGGCGCCGCGCATCGCCTACCCGAAGCCGGACGGGAGCCTGACCTTCGACCGGCTCGCCTCGGTGTTCATCAGCAACACCAACCACGAGGAGGACCAGCCGCCGCATCTGCGCCTGCGCGACCCGGCGGCGTGGGCGGGTGTCAACTGGGAGCGCTTCGCCAGTCCCGAGAGCCGCTACTGCCCGGCCGGCGTCTACGAGGTGGTCGGCGCCGAGGAAGGCGCGCCACGGCTGCAGATCAACGCCCAGAACTGCGTCCACTGCAAAACCTGCGACATCAAGGACCCGCAGCAGAACATCGACTGGGTCACGCCCGAGGGCGGCGGCGGACCGAACTATCCGGGCGGCATGTAAGAGGCAAAAAGTCCAGGGCGCTGCCCTGGACCCGCCGGGGCCGGGAGGCCCCGGACCCCGATCCATGAAGCCTGAACGCTCCGGTCAGGCAGCGGACTTGCGCATCGCGTCCAGGCTCCAGGCGCCACCGCCGGCGGCGGCGAAATAGAGGAACACGAAGGAGTAGAACACCGCCGCCTCGCCCTGGTTCAGCACCGGGTAGAAGCCCTGCGGCGCGTGGACCATGAAATAGGCTACCGCCATCTCGCCCGAAAGGATGAACGCGGTGATCTGTGTGAACAGGCCGAGGATGACAAGCACGCCGCCGACCACTTCCAGCACGCCCGCCAGCCCGATCAGCGAGACCAGGGGAAGATGGTCGAAATAGGCGACGTGGGGGAACCCGAACAGCTTCGCGGTGCCATGTTCGAGGAACAGCAGACCGACCGCGATCCGCAGCACGCTGAGCAGGCGCGGCGACCAAGCCGCAAGGCCGTTGACACGATCGGACATCGCTTTTCCCTTCCTGTATCGGTCCGCTGATCCGGATCCGAACTCACTCTCGATTTGAGAGCGACGATGATCTATATACCGTGAGTGGGCCGTGCAAGAATGGATTTTTTCGTAACCTAGTTACGCCAAAGGAACTTGCATCCGGCCAGGAACGAGGAGCGCGATGATGGACCTTCCCCATGCCGAGGCGCCAGTGCGCGAGCCCTGCCCGATCCGCGACATTCTCGACCGGATCGGCGACCGCTGGAGCCTCCTCGCGCTGTTCGCGCTGGCCTCCGGCACGCTGCGCTTCACCGAACTCCGCCGCGCCATCGGCGACATCTCCCAGCGCATGCTCGCACAGACGTTGCGCACGCTGGAGCAGGACGGCTTCCTCACGCGCACCGCCTACCCGACGATCCCGCCACGGGTGGACTATGCGCTGACGCCGCTCGGCCGCTCGCTGCTGGCCCCGATGGATACGCTGCTCGGTTGGGCGAAGGCGAACCAGCCCGCCATCCACGCGGCCCGTGCCGCCTACGCCGCGCGGGCGCGCGACTGAGGGACGCCGGCCTCAGTCGGCCGCTTCGACCGGAGCCTCCGCCGCCTCCGCCGCGCCGATGCGGCGATAGACATAGGCCGGGGCGATCTCCGGCCGCTCGAACGCCACCGCCTGCATCAGCGCATGGTCCGGCGACAGGGCGCAGGCCGGGTCGGTGCGCTCCGGGTCGCCGGTCATGGCGAAGGCCTGGCAGCGGCAGCCGCCCCAGTCGATCTCGCGCCGGTCGCAGGACTGGCACGGCTCGGGCATCCATGCGGTGCCGCGGAAGCGCAGGAAGGCGGGGTCGGCGTGCCAGATCTCGGCCAGGCTCACCTCGGTCACCGAGGCGAAGGCGAAGCCGGGTAGCGAATCGGCGGCGTGGCAGGGCATCGCCTTGCCGGTGGGGGTGATCACCATTTCCCGTCGCGCCCAGCCGCCCATGCAGGCTTTCGGCCGGCGGGCGTAGTAGTCCGGCACCACGTAGTCGATCACCATGCGGCCCTTGAGCCGGGCACGCGCCGCTTCCACCACTTCGGTGGTGAAGTCGAGCTGCTCACGGCTCGGCAGCAGGGCGGCACGGTTGCGCAGACCCCAGCCGTAATACTGCACATGCGCGATCTCGACCCGGCCGGCGCCGAGCTCCTCGGCCAGCGCCAGCATGCGCGGCACGCGCTCGGCGTTGCGCCGCTGGATGACGAAATTCAGCGTCAGCGGCAGGCCGGAGGATTTGATCAGCTCCGCCGCCTGCAGCTTGCGCGCGTGCGCCCCGCTGAGCCCGGCGACATCGTCGCCCGCCGCGCCGTCGATGTCCTGGAAGCTGAGCTGGATATGGTCGATCCCGGCCGCGATGAGGCCGGCGATCGAACCCGGGTCGAGCAGCACGCCGGAGGTGATGAGGTTGGAATAGAGCCCGAGTTCGGCCGCGCGCCGGACCAGGGCCGGCAGATCCTTGCGGGCCATCGGCTCGCCGCCGGTGAAATGCACCTGCAGCGCGCCGAGCGCGGCACCCTGCTCCATCACCGCGCACCACGAAGCGGTATCCAGCTCGGCGCTGGCGCGGGCGAGCTCGAGCGGGTTCGAGCAATACGGGCACTGCAGCGGGCAGCGATGGGTGAGTTCGAGGATCAGCCCGAGCGGCGGCTCGGCGGCGCGGCGAGGCGTCGGCTCGATGGCGTTCATAGGCGGATCGCTCCCTTGGCGGCGAGGTCGGTGAGCATCGCGGCGACATCCTCGGCGATCACCGGACGCGGCGCATTGAACCGCGCCGCCAGATCATCGACGATGGCGCCGAGGCTGCGCCTGCCGTCCACTAGCTGCAACACCGCCACCGCCGGTTCATCCGGCACGAACAGCCGCTCCGGCGCCAGCACCACCCAGGCTTTTCGCACCGCATCAAAGCGGAACTTTGCCCCGGGGCGGAAGGCGGGGACGACGTCCTCGGCCAATGCCGCGCTCATGCGGCCCCCGCCGCGGGATCCGCGGCGTGATCCTCGGGAACGAAGGCGCCGGGCGGGACCAGGCCGGGGAAGACATAGGCGAAATAGAGTGCATCGAGCTGCGCCCACAGCACATCGCACTTGAAGCGCAGCGCCGCCATCGCCGCCGCCTGGTCCTCCACGGTGCGCGCATTCTCCTTGACATAGGCCAGGGCGAAATCGGCATCGCGCGGCGCCTGGGTCAGACGCGGGGTGAAATAGGCGAGCGTCTCCGGCGTGATGAAGGCGTAGTTCGCCAGCATGCCGGAGACCCGCTCGGCGATGATGCCGGGGGAGAACAACTCGGTGAGCGAGGAGGCGATGGCCTCCAGCAGGCTGCGTTCGCGGACGAAATGGACATAGGCGTCGACCGCGAAGCGAGTCGCCGCGAGCAGCCCTTCGGTGGACGTGACATAGTCGGGGGCGAGCCCGACGCCCTCGGCGAGCTTCATCCAGCGCACGATGCCGCCCGTGCCCGGCGCGTCGCCGTCATGGTCGATGATGCGCGTCCGCCAGGCCCGGCGCAGCTCGGCCGTCGGCATGCGGGCGAGCAGGAACGCGTCCTTCACCGGGATCTGCGACTGGTAATAGTACCGATTCAGCGCCCAGGCCTGGACCTGTCCGCGACGCAGCCGCCCGGCATGCAGCAGCTTATGGAACGGGTGGAGATTGTGATAGCGCTCAGCCCCGATGCGGCGCAGCGCCGCCTCCAGCGCCTCCGGCGAGAGCGGCCCCTCCGGCCTGCCGATATGCGTCACAGGGTGAACTCCATGCCGTCGAAGCCGACGGCCCAGCCGGCCGCCTCGAATTGCGCCCGCTCGGGCGAATCGGCGAGCAGGACCGGGTTGGAATTATTGATGTGCACCAGGACCTTGCGCTCGACGCCGAGGTCCGCGAAGGCGGCCATGGTGCCGTCCGGCCCGGACAGGCTCATATGGCCCATGCGCTGCCCGGTCTTGGTGCCGGCGCCGGCGCGGATCATTTCGTCGTCGCGCCACATCGTGCCGTCGAAGAAGACGAGTTCGGCGCCACGCAGCCGGGCGCGCAACCGCGGCGTCATGGCGGCGCAGCCGGGGATGAAAAAGAGCGTATGGCGGCCATCGGTGACGGCGATGCCCACCGTCTCCTCGCCCTCGACGATCGGCGGCGCCTCGCCGGGCACTTCGAGATAGAGCGGCACCTTGCCCGGAACGGCGAAAAGCTCGATGGCCAGACCGGACGGCGTGCCATCCGGCAGGGCAAGCGGGGTCGGCATGTCCAGGGGAACGGCCTGGCGGGCGACGACGTCGCTGGCCAGTACGTCGAAAATCGAATTCCGTTCGAGCACGCCGAGTACGCAGGCGGTGGCGTAAATGGTCAAGGGCTGGCGCTCGCGCAGCACCAGGAGACCGGCGATGGCATCCACGTCGCCACCGTTCGGGATCACCCCGGCGATCGGCGAGGACCGCAGCCCCTCCTGCGGGTGCAGCACCGGCGTCGCCTCGATTTGCTGACGCAGATCGGGCGAGGCGTTCAGCAAAAACCAGCTGCGCCCATCGGCGCTGACCGCGACCGACGCCTGCGTGCGGCGCGGTGCCGCCGGATCCCCGGCCCGCGCGCGCCGACATGCGGGCGCATTCGAATTCCACTGCGGGAAGCCACCCCCCGCAGCGGCACCAAGAACCACAGCCCGCATAATTCCCCGCGAAACAGACCGCGCCGCTGCAATCAGACGTTGCAGCGGCGCGCTTTCAGCCTTACTTCACTTCGGCGCAGGCGTAGCAGTTGATCTCGGCGCCGAGGGCGATTTCGACGATCTTCGGGGACTTCCAGGCCATGGCGTTACCTCATCGTTTGAGAGTTTGATACATTGCGCGTCGCGGCGCCGTTCGCCCTCTGCCGTATGCGTCACTGGCGAGGAACGACGAAACCGCCCGACCGAGAGGATCTCCCCCCAATCTCTGCTGTATGTAGACGAACCCCTGGCCCCCGGCAAATTGATTTTATCGATCGGGATCATCGGCATGCCGATCACCCCGCCTCCCCCCTTGGCGGGCGATCGTATCGGGTGCGAGAATGAACGCGCCGGCACTATGGCGTAGCGGGACGGCATGATCGACAAGCTCGAATATCTCCTCGCGCTCGCGCAGGAAAAGCATTTCGGCCGCGCCGCAGCGGCGTCCGGCGTCAGCCAGCCGACCCTGTCGGCGGGGATCAAACAGCTCGAAGAGGCGCTCGGCGTGCTACTCGTCCAGCGCGGCTCTCGCTTTCTCGGCTTCACCGCCGAGGGCGAACGCACGCTGGACTGGGCGCGGCGCATCGTGGGTGATGCCCGGGCCATGCGCCAGGAGCTGCGCGCCCTCAAGCGCGGCCTCGCCGGGATGCTGAGGATCGCCGTGGTGCCGACCGCACTCGGCATGGTCGCTGCGTTGACCACGCCCTATCGCGCGCGCCACGAGGCGGTCACCTTCACCATCCTCTCGCGCACGTCTATCGAGATCCTGGCGCTTCTGGAGAATCTCGAGGTCGATGCCGGGCTCACCTATATCGATAACGAACCGCTCGGGCGGGTGCGCTCGGTTCCGCTCTATCGCGAGCATTACTGCCTCCTCACCGCCCCCACCGCCCCGCTCGGCGATCGCGATCACGTGACCTGGGCCGAGGTCGGCACCATCCCGCTGTGCCTGTTGACCCCAGACATGCAGAACCGGCGCATCATCGACCGCATGCTGCGCGCCGCCAATCCGGACGTCTCACCGACGCTCGAGTCCAACTCGATGGTGGCGCTGTGGTCGCATGTCCGCACCGGACACTGGGCCAGTATCATGCCGAGGCGACTGGCCGAGACGCTCGGGCTCAGCGAGGCGATCCGCGCCGTTCCCATCGAGCCGGGCCCCTCCAGCCCGCTGATCGGCCTGGTCGTGCCCCAGCGCGACCCGATGACGCCCCTGACCGCCGCCCTCGTCGCCGAGGCGCAGATTCTGGCTCCCAAACTGCTCGACTAGAGCAACCGCCGATCTGATTGAGCCGTTCCGGCTCGATCAGATCGGAGATAAGTTGCTCTAGACTCATAGGTTTCTAGAGCACGACCGTCCGACCAGATGATTCCATCCGGTCGGACCGTGCGCCAGGGCACGCCCCGGCCCGCCCAGACATTCGGCAGCCAACCCTTCCTTAATAGAGCAGCTCTATCGTGCCACGAGGGGAAGCGCCTTGAACGCCGCCGCGTTTCGCCGCATCTCCCCAGGGGAATGCGCTCCAACGACAGCATAGAGGTTCTGGGGGATATGGCCAGTTCGCAGCCCAGGGTGTCCGACCTCGCGTGGGACGCCGATCGCGCCGCCGCCATCATCGCCGCGCATGCCGGCACGGAGGGACCGCTTCTGCCCGCCTTGCACGCACTGCAGGCGGCGTTCGGCCATATTCCCGCCGAGGCCGTGCCGGCCCTGGCGCACGCCTTCAACCTTTCGCGCGCCGATGTCCATGGCGTGGTGAGCTTCTATCACGATTTCCGCGACCACCCGGCCGGCCGGCACGTGCTGCGCCTGTGCCGCGCAGAGGCATGCCAGGCGATGGGCGGGGACGGGCTTGCCGCACGGGCGCGCGCCCGGCTCGGCGTCGGCTGGGGGGAGACGACGGCGGATGGTGCGCTGACGCTGGAGCCGGTCTTCTGCCTCGGGCTCTGCGCCTGCGGCCCCTCGGCGATGCTGGACGGTGCCCTGCACGGAAGGCTCGATGCCGCCGCGCTCGACGCCCTGCTCGACGAGGTGGCACCATGACGCTGCGCCTGTTCATCCCGCGCGATGCCGGCGCGCTCGCCCTCGGCGCCGAGGCGGTGGCTGCGCGCCTCGCCGCGGCGCTGCGCCAGCACGGGGTCGCGCACGAAATCGTGCGCACCGGCTCGCGCGGTCTCTATTGGCTCGAACCGATGGTGGAGGTGGCGACCCCAGCGGGGCGCGTGGCCTATGGGCCGGTCGCGCCGGTCGCGGCCGAGAGCGTGCTGGAGGCGATCCTCGCCGACGCCGGGCCGCATCCGCTGCGCCTCGGCGCGCCGGATGCGATCCCCTTCCTCAAGCGCCAGACCCGCCTGAGCTTCGCCCGCTGCGGCGAGATCGACCCGCTCTCGCTCGCCGATTATCAGGCGGCGGGTGGCTATCTCGGCCTCACGCGCGCGCTGGCGATGGCGGGGCCGGCGGCAATCGAGACGGTGATTGAGTCCGGCCTGCGCGGGCGCGGCGGCGCCGGGTTCCCGACCGGGATCAAATGGCGCACCGCGGCACAGGCTGCCGGCGCGCGAAAATTCATCGTCTGCAATGCCGACGAGGGCGACTCCGGCACCTTCGCCGACCGGATGATCATGGAAGGCGACCCGTTCCTGCTCATCGAGGGCATGACGATTGCCGGCCTCGCCGTCGGCGCGGGCAAGGGCTACATCTATATTCGGTCGGAATATCCGCACGCGATCGCGACCATGAACGCGGCCATCCTGCTCGCCCGCGCCGAGGGGTTGCTCGGCGGCGATGTCCTCGGCTCGGGCCGCGGCTTCGAGCTCGAGGTGCGGGTCGGCGCGGGCGCCTATGTCTGCGGCGAGGAAACAGCGCTGCTCGACAGCATCGAGGGCAAGCGTGGCCAGGTCCGCGCCAAGCCGCCGCTGCCGGCGATCACCGGCCTGTTCGGATGCCCGACGGTGATCAACAATGTCCTTACCCTGGTCGCGGTGCCATGGATCTTCAGCCACGGCGCTACGGCGTACCGTGAGTTCGGCATGGGCCGCTCACGCGGCACGATGCCAATTCAGCTCGCCGGCAATATCCGCCATGGCGGCCTCTATGAGGCGGCGTTCGGCGTCAGCCTCGGCACGCTCGTCGAGGACATCGGCGGCGGTACCGCCAGCGGCCGGCCGGTGCGCGCGGTGCAGGTCGGCGGCCCGCTCGGCGCCTATTTCCCCCCTGCCCTGTTCGATACACCGTTCGACTACGAGGCCTTCGCCGCGCGCGACGGACTGATCGGCCATGGCGGGATCGTCGTCTTCGACGACAGCGTCGACATGGCGCGCCAGGCACGCTTCGCGCTGGAGTTCTGCAGCGTGGAATCATGCGGAAAGTGCACGCCCTGCCGCATCGGCTCGACGCGCGGTGTGGAAGTGCTCGACCGTGTGCTGGCCGGGGAAAATGTCGCCGCCAATCTCGCGCTCATCGAAGATCTCTGCCAGACGCTGAAATTCGGCTCGCTCTGCGCCCTCGGCGGCTTCACGCCCTATCCGGTGATGAGCGCGCTGACCCATTTCCGTGAAGATTTCGTCCCGCACCGCCCACTCGCGGCCGAATAGGGAAAGAACGCCATGGCCCTGATCGAGGAACTCGACTACGGCACACCCGCCGCCGACGCGGCCAAAACCGTCACGTTGAGCATCGACGGATTCCCAGTCACCGTGCCGGAAGGCACCTCCATCATGCGCGCGGCCATGGAGGCCGGCGTGCAGATCCCGAAACTCTGTGCGACCGACATGCTGGACGCGTTCGGCTCCTGCCGGCTCTGTCTCGTGGAAATCGAGGGCCGAAACGGCACGCCGGCCTCGTGCACGACGCCGGTAGCCGAAGGGCTGGTGGTACGCACGCAGACAACACGGCTGAAGCAGCTGCGCCGCGGCGTGATGGAACTCTACATTTCGGACCATCCGCTCGACTGCCTGACCTGCGCGGCGAACGGCGATTGCGAGCTGCAGGACATGGCCGGCGCGGTCGGCCTGCGCGAGGTGCGCTACGGCTTCGCCGGCGAGAACCACCTCGATGCCGCCAAGGACGAATCGAATCCGTATTTCACCTTCGATGCCGCGAAGTGCATCGTATGCTCGCGCTGCGTGCGCGCGTGCGAGGAGGTGCAGGGGACGTTCGCACTGACCATCGAGGGCCGCGGCTTCGATTCGAAAGTCTCGCCGAGCGCAGGCGAAGCGTTCCTGGACTCCGAATGCGTCTCCTGCGGCGCGTGCGTGCAGGCATGCCCGACAGCGACGCTGATGGAGAAGTCCGTCATCGAGATCGGCCAGCCCGAGCACTCGGTGGTCACCACCTGCGCCTATTGCGGCGTCGGCTGCAGCTTCAAGGCGGAGATGCGCGGCGACGAGGTGGTGCGCATGGTGCCGTACAAGGATGGCAAGGCCAATCACGGCCATTCCTGCGTCAAGGGCCGCTTCGCCTGGGGCTACGCGACGCATCCGGACCGGGTGCTGACGCCGATGCTGCGCGCACGCATCACCGATCCGTGGCGGCCGGTCTCCTGGGACGAGGCGATCGCGCACGTCGCGCGCGAATTCCGCCGCATCCAGGCCGAGCACGGCAAGGACGCGATCGGCGGCATCACGTCCTCACGCTGCACCAACGAGGAAACTTATCTGGTGCAGAAGCTGGTGCGCGCCGGTTTCGGCAACAATAATGTCGATACCTGCGCCCGCGTCTGTCACTCGCCGACCGGCTACGGGCTCAAGACCACCTTCGGAACCTCCGCCGGGACGCAGGATTTCGACTCGGTCGATGACGCGGACGTGATCCTGGTGATCGGCGCCAACCCGACGGATGGGCATCCGGTCTTCGCCTCGCGCATGAAGCGGCGGCTGCGCGAGGGTGCGAAGCTCGTCGTCATCGACCCGCGCCGGATCGATCTCGTGCACACGCCCCACATCGCCGCCGAGCATCATCTGCCGCTGCGCCCGGGCACCAACGTCGCGATGCTGACCGCGCTCGCGCATGTCATCGTCACCGAGGGGCTGGTCAACGAGGCGTTCGTCGCCGAGCGCTGCGACGCCGAGAGCTTCGCCGAATGGCGCGCCTTCGTCGCCGATCCGGCCAACAGTCCCGAGGCGACGGCCGCGGTCACCGGCGTGCCGGCCGAGGCGGTTCGCCAGGCGGCGCGGCTGTATGCGACCGGCGGCAACGCGGCGATCTATTACGGGCTCGGCGTGACCGAGCACAGCCAGGGCACGACGGCGGTGATGGCCATCGCCAACCTCGCCATGGCGACCGGCAATATCGGCCGACCCGGCGTCGGGGTGAATCCGCTGCGTGGACAGAACAATGTCCAGGGCTCGTGCGACATGGGATCGTTCCCGCACGAACTGCCGGACTACCGGCACATCTCGGACGCGGCGGCGCGCGCCATTTTCGAGCACGAATGGGGCGTGCGGCTCGATGCCGAGCCCGGCCTGCGCATTCCCAACATGATCGACGCCGCGCTCGACGGCAGTTTCCGCGGCCTCTACATCCAGGGCGAGGACATCGTGCAGTCCGACCCCAATACGCACCACATGGTGGCCGGGCTGAGCGCGATGGAATGCGTCGTCGTTCACGACCTGTTCCTGAACGAGACGGCCAACTACGCGCATGTTTTCCTGCCCGGCTCGTCGTTCCTGGAGAAGGACGGCACCTTCACCAACGCCGAACGGCGCATCGGCCGGGTGCGCAAGGTGATGGCGCCACGTGCCGGGCTGGCGGACTGGGAGGCGACGCAGGCGATCGCGCGCGCCATGGGCCTGACGATGAACTATGCCCACCCGGGCGAGATCATGGACGAGATCGCCCGCACGACGCCGAGCTTCGCCGGCGTTTCCTATGCACGGCTCGACGAACTCGGCTCCGTGCAATGGCCGTGCAACGATGCCGCGCCCACGGGCACGCCGACGATGCATATCGAGCGGTTCGCGCGCGGCCGCGGCCAGTTCATCATCACCGAATATGTGCCGACGGAAGAGCGCACCGGACCGCGCTTCCCGCTGCTGCTCACCACCGGGCGCATCCTCAGCCAGTACAATGTCGGCGCCCAGACGCGACGTACCGCCAACGGCGCCTGGCACGCGGAGGATCGGCTGGAGATCCATCCGCACGATGCCGAGGAGCGCGGTGTGCGCGACGGCGACTGGGTGCGGCTGGCCAGCCGCGCCGGCGAGACCAGTCTGCGCGCACGCATCACCGACCGCGTCGCCCCCGGGGTCGTCTACACGACGTTCCACCACCCCGACACGCAGGCCAACGTCGTCACCACCGAACATTCGGACTGGGCGACGAATTGCCCGGAATACAAGGTGACGGCGGTACAGGTGTCGCGCTCGAACGGCCCCTCCGCTTGGCAGGAGGATTACCGGCGCCACGCCGAAGCCAGCCGCCGCGTCGCCGACCTCGCCGCCGAGTAATGCTGCCGCCGCAACCGGTTGCGCCGTCGGCGCCGTGGCTGTGGCGCGCGGGTGAGCCCGGCGGCGTGCGGCCGCGGCCGCTGCCGGAGGAGACGGCGGTGGCGCTGACCTACGGGCGCGCTACCTACGCGGTGATGATGGCGACGCCGGACGATCTCGAGGATTTCGCCGTCGGCTTCAGCCTCAACGAGGGCATCGTCACCGCCGCCGACGAGATCGCCGCGCTCGAGGTGGTCGCGCGGCCGCTCGGGATCGAATTGCGCATGGATCTGCCGCCAGCGCGCGAATCGGCGCTGATCGCGCGGCGGCGGCACGTGCTCGGCGCCACCGGCTGCGGCCTGTGCGGCATGGAAAGCCTGGAGGCGGCGACCATGCCGCCGCCGAAGGTGGCGGGCGCGCTGCACGTGGCAGCGCCGGCGCTGGCCCAGGCGATGGCGGCGATGGCTCCGGCGCAGCGACTGAACCGCGAGACGCACGCGGTGCACGCCGCCTGCTTCTGGAATCCCACCAGCGAGACAATTGTGCTGCGCGAGGATGTCGGCCGGCACAACGCGCTCGACAAACTGGCCGGCGCACTGGCACGCGCGGGTACGGCGCCCGCGTGTGGCGTGCTGCTGCTGACGAGCCGGGTTTCGGTGGAGCTGGTGCAGAAGGCGGCGGCGATGGGTGTTTCCATTCTCGCCGCGGTGTCGGTGCCGACGGCGCTGGCGGTGCGTGTCGCGGAGACCGCCGGCATCACGCTGGTCGCCGTGGCCCGCGCTGACGGCTTCGAGATTTTTGCGCACCCAGAACGCATTACCGCGAGGGCAGCCGAGCATGTCGCCTGATCATCTCGTTTCTATGGCAAACCAGATTGCCCGCTTCTTCGCCCACCGCGGCGAAGCCCGCGCGGTGGCCGAGATTGCCGATCACCTGCAGAAGTTCTGGGATCCGCGCATGCGTCGTGCGATCGGTTCGCATCTTGCCGCCGGCGGCGCCGGGCTCGATCCGCTCGCGCGCAAAGCTGTTGAAGCTCTGATGCAGGATGTGCGACCTTCACAGAATACTTGACTGCGAGTGGAGATTCGGTTTCGAACGTCAGCGGGATCGGGCGAAACCCAAAGCGCAAGGACATCCGGTTGCGGCCGGAAGTCGAACCGGGAGGCGATGACGACAATGTCCACCGTGATGCCGGCGCCGGGAGCGCGGGCGGAGACGCCGGGCCTGCTGAGCCGTGAGCGCATCGTCGCCGGACCGCGGTTCAACCGCTGGCTCAGCCCTCCTGCCGCCCTGGCGATTCATCTGTGTATCGGCATGGCCTACGGATTTTCCGTGTTCTGGTTGCCGATGACGCGGCTCATTCCGCGCGCGGACGCGGCGGCCTGCGCCGGGCTCTCCTTCTGGGCCGAGCTTTTCACCACCAGTTGCAACTGGACAGTGCCGAGCGTCACCCACGTCTTCGAGATCTTCATCGCTCTGCTTGGGATTTCCGCCGCCATCTGGGGCGGCTGGCTGGAGCATGCCGGGCCACGACGGGCCGGGTTCGTCGCCGCGCTGTGCTGGGGCGGCGGACTCGTGCTGCTCGGTATCGCGGTCATGGTCCACCAGCTTTGGCTCGTGTATCTGGTGGCCGTCGTCTGCGGCGTTGGCCAGGGCATTGGCTACATCACCCCGGTCTCGACGCTGATCAAATGGTTCCCGGATCGGCGCGGCATGGCGACCGGGTTCGCCATCATGGGCTATGGCGGCGGGGCGATGGTCGGCGCGCCGCTCGCCGTATGGTTCATGGGCCATTTCACGAGCGGCGGCATTCCGGGTGTCGCGCCGACCCTGATGGCGATGGGCGTGATCTATTTCCTCGCGATGTCCGCGGGTGCGTTCAGCTTCCGCATCGCCCCGAGCGGCTGGCGACCCGCCGGCTGGATGCCCGTCGCCAGTAGCACGGGCGGGCGGACGATGATCACGACGCGCCATGTCCACGTGAACGAGGCTTGGAAGACCCCTCAGTTCTGGCTGATCTGGGGTGTGCTTTGCCTCAATGTCACCGCGGGCATCGCGGTGATCTCGATGGCCAGCCCGATGCTGCAGGATATGTTCGGCGCCAAGCTGGTCGGCGCGGACGCGACGACGATCACCGCCGCGCAGCGCGCTGCGGTCGTTGCTGCCGCCGCCGGGCTGGTCGGGCTGATCAGCCTGTTCAATTCGCTCGGACGCATCTTCTGGGCCTCGCTGTCCGACAAGATCGGCCGCAAGACCATGTATTTCACGATCTTCGTGCTCGGGATCGTGCTCTATTCACTGCTGCCGACCTGGGGTCACCTCGGCGTCGCAGCGCTCTTCGTGGTCTCGATCTGCATCATCCTGAGCATGTATGGCGGCGGCTTCGCCACCGTGCCGGCCTATCTCGCGGATATTTTCGGCACCCAGATGGTCGGTGCGATCCATGGCCGGCTGATCACCGCCTGGTCGGCCGCCGGCGTCATCGGGCCGGCGCTGATCGCTGGCTTGCGTCAGTTCCAGCTCGATCACGGCGTCGCCCGCGCGCAGGTCTACGACATAACCCTGTATGTCATGGCCGTTCTTCTGCTTGGCGGTTTGCTGTGCAACCTGTTCGTCCGGCCCGTGAACCCGAAGCACTGGATGAGCGATGAGCAGCTCGCCCGCGAGCGCGCGCTGCAGCGCGAAGACCGCGTGGCGGAGACGGCGGAGACCGCCGGGCGCGGCGGGTTCGGCGCCACCGGCGTGATCGCCTGGCTGGCCGTCGGCGTGCCGTTCGCCGTCGGGCTGTTCATCGCGGTGCAGAAAGCGGCGGCGCTGTTCTGAGCGGGCCGGCGGGTGTGGCCGCGCGGATCGTCACGCTGACCCTGAACCCGGCCGTCGACGTCGCCAGCGAGGCGGCGGCGGTGCGGCCGACCGAGAAAATCCGCACCTTCGCGGATCGCTTCGATCCCGGCGGCGGCGGCGTGAATGTGGCGCGCGTCGTCGCCGCACTCGGTGGCGAGGCGCACGCGCTGGTGCTGGCCGGCGGCGCCACCGGGCAATGGCTCGGCGAATTGCTGAGCGAGGCCCGGATCGGCTGGGAGCACGTGCCGATCGCCGGCCGCAGCCGCGTCAGCCTGACCGTCCATGACCGTTCGAGCGGTCTCGAATACCGCTTCGTCCCTGAAGGGCCGCGCGTCACGGAGGCCGAGTGGCAAGCCGTCCTGGCGCGGCTGGCGGCGCTGGACGCGGCGTGGCTGGTCGCCAGCGGCAGCCTTCCGCCCGGCGTGCCGGAGGATTTCTATGCCCGCGTCGGCGCCCTGGCGCGGACGCGCGGCCTGCACTTCGCCCTCGACACGTCCGGTCCCGCCCTGCGCGCCGCCACGGCAGCACGCGCGGGCATCGCGGTGCTGAAGGTCAGTCTCGGCGAGCTCGAATCGCTGTGCCGCAAGCGCCTCGCCACGATGGCAGCACAGGACGCGGAGGCCGCCGCGCTGGTGCGGGCCGGTGCCGCGGACCGGGTCGCGGTCTCGCTCGGCGCGGACGGCGCGCTGCTGGCGACCGCGGCCGGGGTGCGGCGCCTGGCAGGGCCGGCGGTGACGGTGCGCAGCGCAGTTGGCGCTGGGGACAGTTTCCTTGCCGCGCTGGTCCTCGCGCTGGCCCGCGGCGGCAACGACGGGGCGGCGCTGGCCGCCGGCGTCGCCGCCGGCACCATCGCCGTCACCCGCGTCGGGACCGCGCAGGTCGTGCGCGCGGAGGTTGAGGCGCTGACGGAACGGCTGCTCCGGACCAGCGGCTGAACCGGCCGGAAATACCCCGTTTCGCATTGCGCGCTAACGGGGATATAACGGTTTCATGTCATCGGTCCTATCGACGGTAGCGGCCCAGGCCGATCCGACTCGTGCCGCCGCGTTCGCCCTCCTCCATGCCGTGCTGGATCGCCGCCGGCCGCTGGAAGAAGCGCTCGAAGCGCAAAGCGGCATCGAGGCGCGCGATCGCGCCGCCGGCCACCGGCTCGCCGCCGCCACGCTGCGTCGGCTCGGCACGCTCGACGCGGTACTGGAACCGCTGCTGCGCAAGCAGCCGCCGCCGCCGGTGCGCCACGTCCTGCGGCTTGGCGCGGCGGGACTGCTGCTGCTCGAGTCGCCGCCTCACGCCGCCGTCTCCACTGCCGTCGCGCTATGCCGAGGCCTCGGGCTCGAGGCGTTCGCCGGCTTGGTCAACGCGGTGCTGCGGCGCATCGCCGCCGACGGTCCGGCGCTGCTCGAGGGTCTGGATGGTCCGCGCCTGGACACGCCGCCATGGCTCTGGGCGGCCTGGAGCCGCTATTGGGGTGAGACCACCCGCGCCATCGCCGCCGCACACACGGCCGAGGCGCCGCTCGACATCACCCTCGCGCCCGGGGCCGCGGCGCCACCGGGCGGAACCGCACTGCCGACCGGCTCGTACCGCTTCGCACCGGGCACGCCGGTGGCGGCGCTGGCGGGTTTCGCCGAGGGCCAGTTCTGGGTACAGGACGCTGCCGCAGCCCTGCCGGCCCGGTTGCTCGCGGCCCGGCCCGGCGAACGGGTCGCCGATCTCTGCGCCGCGCCGGGTGGCAAAACCGCCCAGCTCGCCGCCACCGGAGCGCAGGTCGTCGCGGTGGAGCGCGACAAGACCCGCCTCGCGCGTCTGCGCGAAAACCTGACGCGGCTCGGCCTGACGGCCGAAACCGTCGCCGCCGACGCGGCGCGGTGGCACCCGTCCCAGCCCTTCGACGCGGTGCTGCTGGACGCGCCCTGCAGCGCGACCGGCACGATCCGGCGCCATCCGGATGTCGTCCATCGTCGCCGGCCGGCCGACATTGCCGCACTGGCGACGGCTCAGGACCGGCTGATCGAGGCCGCCACCACGCTGTTGCGCCCGGGTGGGCGGCTGATCTACGCGGTCTGCTCCCTGCAGCAGGAGGAAGGTCCGGATCGGATCGCCGCCGCACTGGCCCGCGGAGTGCTCCGTCACGTTCCGTTCACGATAGCCGAGCTGCCCGGACTGCACGCCGCGATTGCGCCCGACGGCACGCTGCGAACCCATCCTGCCTTGTGGCCCGAGTATGGCGGGCTGGACGGTTTCTTCGCCGCGCGGATGGAGAGAGTGTAAGCGGCGGCTTGTGCAACGCGGAGCGGCCTGTCTAGAACCGGTCATGGTCCTCTCGTCCCCGCCGTCCGGCCCGATGGCCCGCGCCGTGATCGCCCCGAGTCTCCTGGCCGCCGATTTCGGTCGCCTGGCCGAGGAAGTGCGGGCGGTGGCGGCGGCCGGCGCCGACTGGCTGCATCTGGACGTCATGGACGGGCATTTCGTGCCGAATATCAGCTTCGGCCCACTGGTCGTGCAGGCCCTGCGCCGCCACGCCCCGCTGCCGTTCGACGTGCATCTGATGGTCACACCGGTCGATCCCGTGATCGCCGCGTTCGCCGAGGCCGGCGCCGACCATATCATTGTCCACGCCGAGGCCGGGCCGCATCTGCACCGTTCGCTCCAGCTCGTCCGCAGCCTCGGCAAGCGCGCCGGCGTCGCGATCAACCCGGCCACACCCGCGGAGGCAGTGGCACCGGTCCTTGATCTGGTCGATCTCGTCACGGTGATGACGGTGAACCCGGGGTTCGGAGGCCAGCGCTTCCTCGACAGCCAACTGCCGAAGATCGCCACGTTGCGCCGGATGATCGCGGCGTGCGGCCGCAACGTCGCGCTGGAGGTCGATGGCGGCATCACGGCCGAGACGGCGCGGCGCGCCCGCGCCGCCGGCGCGGAGGTGTTGGTCGCCGGCACCGCGGTCTTCGCCGCGGCCGACTATGCCGCCGCCATCGGTGCGCTGCGGGCCGCGGCGGACGGCAGCGAGGCGCACCAATCATGAGCGGGCTCGATCCGCGGCGCTGGCTGCGCGACGCCCGCCGCGCGATGGCGCGTCTGCCCAGCCTGCGCATCGCCCGCGTACCGGACGCCCCGGCGCTGCCGGTGCGCGACCCGTGGCCTGGCGACCCGACGCGCGGGGCGCATCTGCTCAAGGGCGAACTGGCCTTCGCCGGCGGGGTGAAGGCACTGCGGCTCGGGGATTGGGCCGAGATCTCCGGTGCGGAGCCGCTGCGCCGGCATGCGCACGGGTTCGGCTGGTTGCGCGATCTGCGCGCGCTGGGCACCGATTCGGCCCGACTGCGCGCCCGCGCCCTGGTCGCCGACTGGATCGCCACCCCGGCGCACGAGGCGCTGGCCGGGCAGCCCGATGTCACCGGCGCGCGGCTCGCCGCCTGGCTCGGCCACTATGATTTCTTCGCCGCCTCGGCCGATGACCTGTTCCGCCAGCGGCTGATGGCGCGTCTCGTCGGCGATGCCCGGGCGCTCGCCGCCGCGCTGCCGGCGGAAGAGCAGGATGTGCGCGCATTCACCGCGCTCAAGGGGCTGATCGCCGCCGCGGTGGCCCTGCCCGAGCAGGCCGCGTTCCTGACCCGGGCGCTGCGCTTCCTGCCGCAGGAGATCGCCCGCCAGGTGCGCGCCGATGGCAGCCACGCCGAGCGTAGCCCGGCGGCCCACCTCGCCGCGTTGCAGGAGCTCACCGAGATCCGCGCCCTGCTCCAGGCCGCGCAGGTGCCGCCGCCGCCGGCGCTGTCGAGCGCGATCGAACGGCTCGGGCCGGCGCTGCGCGCGCTGCGCCATGGCGATGGCGGGCTGGCACTGTTCAATGGCAGCACCGAGGAAACGCCGGCGCTGATCGATCTGGCGCTGAGCCAGGCCGGGCGCGGCGGCCGGGCGCCGATGAGCCTCGCCGAGGGCGGCTTCCAGCGTCTGCAGGCCGGGCGCAGCGTCATCATCGCCGATTGCGCCCCGCCGCCGCCGCACGGGCTGGACCGCTTCGCCCACGCCGGCACGCTCTCGTTCGAATTCTCGGTCGGCCGCGACCGGCTGATCGTGAATTGTGGCGCCGCACCCGCCGGGGCCGCCGAGTGGCGCGACGCGCTGCGGGCGACTGCGGCGCATTCGACGCTGGTGATCGCCGACACTTCCTCCTCAGAGCTGCGCCCCGAGGGGCTCGGCCGCCGACCGGAGAAGGTGCAGATGCAGCGCCAGGAGGCGAGCGGAGCGCACTGGCTGGAGGCGAGCCACGATGGCTGGCGCAAGCCGTTCGGAGCGGTGCATCGGCGCCGGCTCTACATCGCCGAGAGCGGCGAGGATCTGCGCGGCGAGGATGCCGTCGAGGCGGCTACGCCGCAACCTTTCACCATCCGCTTCCATCTGCACCCCGCGGTGAACGCCAGCCTCCAGCACGACGCCGAGGCGGTGCTGCTGCGCCTGCCGCATGGCGGCGGCTGGCGGCTGCGGGCGGACGGCGCGCGCATCAGCATCGAGGAGAGCGTCTATCTCGGCGCGCCCGAGCCAAGACGCGCCGAACAGGTGGTCCTCGCCGTCGACGCGGACGGGCCGCAACTGGTCAAATGGGCGATCACGAAAGTAGGCTGAGGATGACCGATCTCGTTGCCATTCGCCGCGCCCTGATCTCCGTCTCGGACAAGGCCGGCCTGCTCGACCTCGCCGGGGCGCTGGCGGCGCGCGGAGTGGAGATCCTGTCCACCGGCGGCTCGGCACGAGCGCTGCGCGAGGCCGGGATCGCGGTCACGGAGGTCTCGGCCCACACCGGCTTCCCCGAGATTCTCGACGGGCGGGTAAAGACCCTGGTGCCGCAGATCCATGGCGGCATCCTCGGCCGGCGCGACGAGCCCGAACACCTCGCCCAGATGGCCGCGCACGGCATCGCGCCGATCGATCTCGTCGCCGTCAATCTCTACCCGTTCGAGGCGACGGTGGCGCGCGGGGCGGATTTCGCCGAGTGCGTCGAGACTATCGATATCGGCGGCCCGGCGCTGATCCGGGCGGCGGCGAAGAACCACGAATTCGTCACCGTGCTGACCGACCCGGCGCAGTATGAGGCGGTCGCGGCGGAGATCGACGCCACCGGCGGCACGCGCCTGGCCACGCGCCTTCGCCTCGCAGGCGAGGCCTATGCTCGCACCGCCGCCTACGATGCCGCCATCGCCGCCTGGTTCGCCGGCGCCGACCCGCTGCCCGAGCGGCTCGCCTTCGCCGGACAGCAGCGCCAGACCCTGCGTTATGGCGAGAATCCGCACCAGCGTGCGGCGTTCTACGCCACCGGCACGCGCCCCGGCGTCGCCACCGCGCACCAGGTCCAGGGCAAGGAGCTGTCCTACAACAACATCAACGATACCGATGCCGCCTTCGAGTGCGTCGCCGAGTTCAGCGCGCCGAGCGTGGTCATCGTCAAGCACGCCAACCCGTGCGGGGTGGCGAGTGCGGCGAGCCTCGCCGAGGCCTGGCCGCTGGCGCTGCGCTGCGACCCGGTTTCCGCCTTCGGCGGCATCGTGGCGCTGAACCGGACGTTGGACGCGGCCACGGCGGAACAGATTTCGGCGCTGTTCACCGAGGTGATCGTCGCGCCCGACGCCGACGAGGCGGCGCTGGCCATCCTCGCGCGCAAGAAGAATCTGCGCCTGCTGCTCACCGGCGGCCTGCCAGACCCGGCCGCGTCCGGGCTCGCGTTCCGCAGCGTCGCCGGCGGGTTCCTCGCCCAGACCCGCGACAACGGACGGATCGGTGCCGAAGATTTGCGTGTGGTGACGCGCCGGGCGCCGAGCCCGGCGGAACGTGACGACCTGCTTTTCGCCTTCCGCGTCTGCAAGCACGTGAAGTCGAACGCCATCGTCTACGCCCGGGGCGGTGCGACGACCGGCATCGGCGCGGGGCAGATGAGCCGGGTTGACAGCGCGCGGATCGCGGCATGGAAAAGCGAGGAGGCGGCGCGCGCGGCGGGCCTCACCGAACCGCTGGTGCGCGGCAGCGTGGTCGCCTCGGACGCGTTCTTCCCCTTCGCCGACGGGCTCGAGGCCGCGGTGGCGGCCGGGGCGACGGCGGTGATCCAGCCCGGCGGGTCGATCCGCGACGCTGAAGTGATCGCCGCCGCCGATGCCGCCGGCGTCGCCATGGTGTTCACCGGCATGCGCCATTTCCGCCACTGAAGGCGGCCCCGACCCAGCACCGGACGCGCACCGCAACAATTTTATTACCATAGACTGTCATTTTTTACTTTAGTCGGTTTCGCCTAGCTCGCCGGATATTATGCCACGCAATGGTATTTATTGAGGGCTTAGCCAGGCGGACAATAATACCGAGTGGCACGCGTCGGGCGCATGGCTGCCTCGCTCGACACGGAAACGCTTGGGTTTCCGGCCTCGAACCCAGCGGGCCGACGCCGTGGAGCCGGATCCGTTCAAGATCTGTTTACTCCTCGCACGCACGTTCGCGTGAGTGGCGCACGGCGCCGGAAGAAGCGACGGGAAGTGGATCGCGGAATGAAACTCGAGGGACGGTGCGCAGAGGGGCTTTCCGAATCGGTCGAAACCTGCGTCACGCGGGACCGTGCGACGATGCTCTACGCGCATGCCCGCGCGGGCATCTTCGCCAGCGCGCTGGTGAGCACCCTCCTGGTGCTGACGGTCGCGCCCAGCGGCGGGCGGCACCGATTCATGCTCTGGCTGGCCGCCATGCAGGTAGTCCAAGCCGTGCGCTTGCTGGACCTCCTCCTGTGGCATCGCCGACCGCGGCGCACGTTCAACGGCCCGAGGCGCATCGTGCGCTTCTCGGTAGGCGCGATGGCCTCGGCGGCGGTGTGGGCGGCCTTTCCGGTCCTGTTCTTCCACCTTCTGCCGCAGGGCGCCCGCATGGCCGCCTTGGTGACGTTCAGCGCCATGGCCAGCGGCAGCGCCACCGTGCTCGCACCCTCGCTCACCCTCGCGATATCCTACGCCGTGACGCTGATCGTCCCCGCATCGCTGGTCATGCTGACCAGCCCGGGGCAGGAAGACATGCTGCTCGGCACGCTGAGCATCCTCTATTGCGTGGTGCTGGTGGTCTCGTCGCGGATCGCGCACCAATCCAGCGTCGGCGCGCTACGGCTGGGCCGCGAGAACGAGCGCCTCGTGCTGCACACCGACATGCAGCGCCGGCAGACGGAGGCGACGAACCAGGAACTCGGCACGGCCAAACAAGCGCTGGCTGAATCGAACCAACTGCTCGAAACCCGCGTGCAGCAGCGGACCGCGGAACTCGCGAACGAAGTGCTGATGCGCGAACAATACGCCGAGGCACTGGCGCGGCTCGCATCCACCGATCCTCTGACTGGTCTGTGCAACCGCACGACTTTCACCGAGCGGCTCGCACGCCTGCTCGCCGTTGCCGAGCAGGCGAAGGTGCAGGTCGCCGTGTTGTTTCTGGATCTGGACAATTTCAAGCAGATCAACGATGTGCGCGGCCACGCGACGGGCGACCAAGTGCTGCAGGCGGTTGCCGGCGTGCTCGGCAAGGAGGTCACCACGGGCGCGGAAATCGCGCGCTGGGGTGGGGACGAATTCCTCGTCGCCGTGCATGTGGCCGATTGCGAGGCCGCGGCCGACATCGCGCAGCATCTGCGCGATGCGCTGGCAGAGCCGCTGGAAATCGGCATCGACACAGTGCGCGTGGAGGCGACGATCGGCGTCGCGCTGTTCCCGAAGGACGCGACGACGCAAGACGAGCTGATCCGTGCCGCCGACGTGGCGATGTACGAGGCCAAGCGCGAGGGCAAAGGCCGCGTGAAACTGTTCGATCCGGCGCTGGCGAGCGACATGGCCGAGCGGTTCGCGCTTGAGCAGGGGCTGCGCCACGCCTTGGCGCGGCAGGAATTGTCGCTGGCGTTCCAACCCATCGTAGCGGCGCGCACCGGGCGCACCTATGCGTTCGAGGCGCTGCTGCGCTGGCGGCATCCGGACCGCGGCATGGTCAGCCCTATGGATTTCATCCCGATTGCCGAGCAGACCGGCCAGATCCACGAAATCAGCTGCTGGGTGCTTCGCGAAGCCTGCACCCAGGCGGCGGGCTGGCCGGATGCGACGATCGCGGTGACGGTGAACATCTCCGTCGCGCACGTGCTGACAGGCACGCTGATCGCCGACGTGGAGGCGGCGCTGGCGGCGAGCGGGCTCGCGCCTTACCGGCTGCAACTGGAGATCACCGAGAGCATGTTCCTCGGCGATCATGTGCGCGCGGCCCCGGTCTTCGAGGCATTGCGGGCACGCGGCATCCGTATCCTGCTCGACGATTTCGGCACCGGCTATTCCTCGCTGGCCTATCTCGGGCGGCTGCCGGTGGACGTCATCAAGATCGACCGAAGCTTCGTCATCAACGCGGAACGTGACGGCTACGCGACGATCGAGGCGATCCTGTCGCTCGCCCGCGCGCTCGGCATGGAGGTGACGGCGGAAGGCGTCGAGACGAAGGTGCAGCGGGACACGCTGCGCAAGCGCGGGGTGACTCGCTTCCAGGGCTATTTGTTCAGTCGGCCGATCCCGGCTGCAGAGGTGGAAGCCTGGCTGCGGCGCGACGACCCCGGAGCCGACGCACAGACTCCCGCCGCCCGCACCCTGGTTCCGACCGGGACGCGGACACAGTTCGAAGCGCGCACACCGGTGGAGGCCTGACGCGCCCACCCGCGCCGTCGGCGCAGGTGGGTCAGCGAATGCGCAGAACACTGACGCTCAGAGTTCTTCTACTGCCTCCACGCCCGCCACCTGCTTCAGCGCCTCGCCCAGCCTCGGCGTGACGTGGAACCCGCCCGGCAGGGCGATTTCGACCGACTGGGCCGGACCGATCCGCGGGATCAACACCACCCGGCCACGGCCGCCGCGCTCGCGGCCGAGCAGGGCGCGGATCGAAGCCACCGCTTCGCCGGCGCCGAGCCAGACGCGCAGCCCGCCCGCCGCTGCGGCGGCGGCCGTGTCGAGGTCGGTGAGATCTTGCGCGGTGATGCGCAGCGTCTCGCCTTCGAGGCGGATCTCAGCGCTCGCCAACACGCTCGTGCCCGGCTCGAGCAGCGCCCCGGCACGGGCGAGCACTTCGCTGAACAGCGTCACCTCGCACGAGCCGGCCATGTCGGTGAGCCGTACCCAGGCCATGCGGCTGCCGGTGCGGGTCATGCGCTGCTTCACCGCCACCACGGTGCCGGCGAGCTTGACCCGTGCCGCACCATTCGCGGCGCGGGCTTCGAGCTGGTTGCTCGGCACCACGCCAAGGCGGCGGAGCGCGGTGGTATAGGCGTCGAGCGGGTGGGCGGTGAGGTGAAAGCCGATCGCCTCTGCTTCGTAGCCGAGCCGATCGAGGCTCGGCCACTCGGCGACGGTCGGCAGGCGCAGCGGCTCGGGCTCTCCGCCGCCGAACAGGCCGACCTGGCCGCTGCCGCGCGCCTCGGCCGCTTCCTGGGCGCGACGAAGGATGGTCTCGGCCCCGGCCACCACCCGTGCCCGGCTTTCGCTCAGGGAATCGAACGCGCCGGCGCGCGCCAGCGTCTCGATCTGCATGCGGTTGAGCGATTGCGGCTCGATGCGCGCGGCGAAATCGGCGAGGTCGCTGAAGGGCCGCGCACCGCGTGCCGCGGCCACCGACCGCATCGCCGCCATGCCGACCTTCTTCACCGCGGCGAGCGCGTAGCGGATCGCGAGACTGCCATCGGCGAGGCGTTCGATGGTGAAATCCGCCCCCGAGCGATTGATGTCCGGGGGCAGGATGCGGATGCCGAGCCGGCCCGCCTCCTGGCGCAGTGCCGCGAGCCGGTCGGTGTTGTTGATGGCGAGCGACAGGCAGGCGGCGATGAAGGCAACGGGATGGTTGGCGCGCATCCACGCGGTCTGATAGGCGAGCAGCGCGTAGGCCGCGGCGTGAGACTTATTGAAGCCGTAATCGGCGAATTTCGCCATCAGGTCGAATATCTCGCCGGCCTTGGCGGGTTCGATGCCGTTGGCGGTAGCGCCATCGGTGAAGATGCGGCGCTGCGCCTCCATCTCGCTGCGGATCTTCTTGCCCATCGCCCGCCGCAGCAGGTCCGCCGCGCCGAGCGAGTAGCCCGCGAGCGTCTGGGCGATCTGCATCACCTGTTCCTGGTAGACCATGATGCCGTAGGTCTCATCCAGAATCGCGCGGATGGCCGGATGCGGTGGCTCCCACGCCTCACCGTGCTTGCGCTGGCAATAGGCGGGAATGTTCGCCATCGGCCCGGGGCGATAGAGCGCGACGGCAGCGATCAGATCCTCGAACCGGTCGGGCCGCATCTGGCGCAGCACGTCGCGCATGCCCTGGCTTTCGAACTGGAACACCCCGCCGGCATCGCCCTTCTGCAGCATATCGTAGGTGCGCACATCATCGAGCGGCAGCCGGTCGAGATCGATCCGAAGATCGAGCTCGCGCAGGAAGAGCACCGCCTTGTGCAGGATGGTGAGCGTCGTCAGGCCGAGAAAGTCGAACTTCACCAGCCCGGCCTGCTCGACATATTTCATCGAATACTGGGTGACGAGCAGCTCCGACCGCGGATCACGGTAGAGCGGTACCAGCTCGATCAGCGGCCGGTCGCCGATGACGACGCCGGCGGCGTGGGTGCTGGCGTGACGGTAGAGTCCCTCGATCTGCAGCGCGATCTCCAGCAGCCTGCGGATCGCCTCGTCGTCGTCGCGCAGCTGCTGCAGGCGCGGCTCGCCATCGATCGCCTGCTGCAGCGTCACCGGCTTGGCCGGATTGTTCGGGATCAGCTCGGCGACCTTGTTCACCTGGCCGAAGGGCAGGCCGAGTACGCGCCCGACATCGCGCACCGCGGCGCGCGCTTGCAGCTTGCCGAAGGTGATGATCTGCGCTACCCGGTCGGCGCCGTATTCGCGGCGCACGTAGCCGATCACTTCATCGCGCCGGTCCTGGCAGAAATCGATGTCGAAATCCGGCATCGACACGCGTTCGGGATTGAGGAAGCGCTCGAACAGCAGGTTGAAGCGCAACGGATCGAGATCCGTGATGGTCAGCGCCCAGGCGACGACCGAGCCGGCGCCCGACCCGCGCCCCGGACCGACCGGGATTCCCTGCGATTTCGCCCATTGGATGAAGTCGGCGACGATGAGGAAATAACCCGGGAAGCCCATCCTCGCGATGACATCGAGTTCGTACGCGAGCCGTTCGCCGTAGCGCGCCGCGGTCGCGGCATCGGCGTCCATCGCCGCCAGGCGCGCGGCGAGCCCGTCGCGTGCCATGGCGCGAACGGTCTCCTCCTCGCTGGCGCCGGCATGCACCTTGGGGCAGACCGGCAGTAGCGGCTTGCGCGGCTCGGCCATCACCGCGCAGCGCCGGGCGATGGCGATGGTGTTGTCGCAGGCTTCCGGGAGGTCCGCGAAGGCCGCACGCATCGCAGCGGCGGACTTGAACCAATGCTCGGGCGTGACGCGCCGGCGCGTCGTTTCAGAGAGCACGCGGCCTTCGGCGATGCAGAGCAGCGCGTCATGCGCTTCATGCATGTCCGGGCGCGCGAAATAGCAATCGTTCGTGGCCACCAGCGGCAGACCGGCGGCATCGGCGAGCGCGATCAGCCCGGGCTCGATCGCCGTCTCCACCGCCCCGCCGTGGCGATGGAGTTCGACAACCGTGCGGTCCACGAATGCCTCGGCAAACGCCGCGAGAAGCCGTTCGGCCTCGCCACGCTGGCCATCGGCGAGCAGGCGGGCCAGCGGACCGGCGCTGCCGCCGGTGAGCAGAATAAGCCCGGCCGCGTGCTGGCAGAGCGTATCGAGCCCGACCTGCGGCCGCAGCCCTGGCTCGGTGTGCAGGAACCCGGCTGAGGACAGGCGCTGGAGATTATCCAGCCCGGCGGCATCCTGCGCCAGCAGCACCAGCGTTTCGGGCGGCAGACGTGGATTGTCGGGACGCGTCAGCGCGAGCTGGCAGCCGATGATCGGCTGCACCCCCTTCGCCACGGCAGCCTGGCTGAATTCCAGCGCGCCAAACAGATTGCCGGTGTCGGTGAGCGCCACCGCCGGCATGCCGGCCTCGCGGGCCAGCGCCGGCAGCTTCTCCGCCTTGATCGCCCCTTCGCTGAGCGAGTAGGCGGAATGGACGCTGAGATGGACGAAATCGGCGTGCGCCATCGGCTCAGTCCGGCTCGATCAGCCCGTCACGCAGGCGCACCGTGCGGTCCATGCGCTGAGCCAGATCGGCATTGTGGGTGGCGATGAGCGCGGCGACGCCGTGGTGGCGGACGACATCGAGCAGCGCGTCGAACACGAATTCGGCGGTATGGACATCGAGATTGCCAGTCGGCTCGTCGGCGAGCAGAAGCCCCGGCGCGTTGGCGAGCGCGCGGGCGATGGCGACCCGCTGCTGCTCGCCGCCGGAAAGCTTTCCCGGCAGATGCGCGAGCCGCGCAGAGAGGCCCATCAGACCGAGCAGCTCGGCGGCATGAGCGAGTGCCGCGCGCCGCGTCCGCCCGGCCAGGATCTGCGGCAAGGCGACGTTCTCCTGCGCGGTGAATTCGCCGAGCAGATGGTGGAACTGATAGACGAAGCCGATGCGGTCGCGGCGGATCCGCGTGCGCTCCGCGTCCGCCAGCGCCGCCGCGTCGCGGCCGTCGACCAGAACGCTGCCGCCATCGGGTTTTTCCAGCAAGCCGGCCAGATGCAGCAGGGTGGATTTGCCGCTCCCGGAGGGGGCGACGAGGGCGACGATCTCGCCCGCGCGCAGCGTCAGATCGACGCCGCACAGCACTGGCAGCGCGCCGCCCTCGGTGCGGAAGACGCGCCGCACCGCGCGCAGCACCAGCGGATCACTCATGACGCAACGCCTCGATCGGATCGGTGCGCGCCGCGCGCCAGCTCGGATAGAGCGTGGCGACGAGCGAAAGTCCCAGGGCCATGGCGATGATCTGCATCACCTCGTGCCAATCCAGCCGTGCCGGCAGATGCGTCAGGTAGTAGACTTCCGGGTTGAATACCTGGGTCCCGGTCGCCGCCTCCACCCAGCCCTGGATGGTGCGGATGTTGCGGCAGAACACGACGCCGAGCGCGGTGCCCGCGAGCGTGCCGGTGACGCCGACCGAGGCACCGCACATCAGGAAAATGCGCATCACCGCCCCTTGGCCAGCGCCGATGGTGCGCAGCACGGCGATGTCACGGGTCTTGTCCTTGACCATCATGATCAGCGAGGAGACGACGTTGAACGCGGCCACCAGGATGATCAGGGTCAGGATCAGGAACATCACGTTCTGCTCGACCTGGACGGCGGCGAAGAAGCTGTCGTTGCTGTGCTGCCAGTCGACGATGCGGATCGGCAGATCGCCGAGCGCGTCGCGGATCGCGTCGCTGACCTCGCCGACCCGCAGCGGATCGCGCACCCGCACCTCGATCTGCGTCACCGCGCCCTTGGACTGGAAGAACACCTGGGCCGCCTGCAGCGGCAGAAACACGTAGTTGCTGTCGTATTCGTTGAGGCCGACCTGGAAGATGGCGACCACTTTGTAGGCACGCACACGCGGCACGGTACCGAAGGCCGTCGCCGCGCCCTGCGGGGAGACCAGCGTGAGGGAATCGCCGATGTGCAATCCGAAGCGCTGGGCAAGTCCGACACCGATGGCGATGGCATCCTCGCCGGTGAACCCATCGAGCGAGCCGGCACGGATGTTGCGGCTGACAGCGTCCAGGGCGCGCAGGTCGGCCGGCGCGATGCCGCGGACGAGGCCGCCGGTGCCGCCTCGCTCGGTGGTCAGCAGCGCCTGGCCATCGACGACCGGCACCGCCGAGACGACGTCGCCCATGGCGCGCAGCCGTGCCACGATGGCGTCGTAGTCACGCAGCGGCGCGCCGTCGGCATAGACGCCGAGATGGCCGTTGAGGCCGAGGATGCGATTGAGCAGATCGACCTTGAACCCGCCCATGACGCTCATGACGATGATCAGCGTGGCGACGCCGAGCGCGATGCCGACGAGGGAGAACCCGGCGATCACCGACACGAACCGCTCGCCGCGCCGCGCGCGCAGATAGCGGCCGGCGACCATGCGCTCGAAACTGTTGAACATGCTCAGCCCAGCCGCGCCAGCGCCTCGTCGACGGAGAGCTCCGCGCGCTCGCCGCTGGCGCGGCGCTTCAGTTCCACCCGGCCGGCGGCGGCGCCACGGGGACCGACGATGATCTGCCACGGGTGGCCCATGAGATCCGCGTCGGCAAACTTCACCCCGGCGCGCTCGGCGCGGTCGTCATAGAGAACTTCGGTGCCGAGTCGGCCGTAGAGTTCATCGCAGAGCCGGTCGCAGCCGGCGTCACCTGGTTTGAGGTTGAGAATGACGGCACGGAACGGGGCGACGCTGTCGGGCCAGATGATGCCCTGTGCATCGTGCGAGGCTTCGATGATGCCGCCGACGAGGCGGCTGACGCCGATGCCGTAGCTGCCCATTTCCGGATGCAGCGGCGCCCCGTCCGGTCCGGTCACGGCGAAGCCCATGGAGGCGCTGTATTTGGTACCGAAATAAAAGATGTGCCCGACCTCGATGCCGCGCCCCTCGCGCCGGTCGGGCTCCGGCACGCGCTGCCAGGCGGCGGCGTCGTGCTTCTCGTCGGTAGCGGCGTAGTGGGTGGTCATCAGCTCCGTGAACCGAGCGAGATCGCTGTCCGAGGCGTGATCGAAATTACCGCCCGAATAGTCGATCGCCTCGAAAGCGGCGTCGTAGAACACCTGACTCTCCCCGGTCGGGGCCAGGATGATGAATTCATGGCTCAGATCTCCGCCGATCGGCCCGGTCTCGGCCTGCATCGGGATCGCCTTGAGCCCCATGCGCTGAAAGGTGCGCATGTAGGCCAGCATCATCTGGCGGTAGCTGCGCACCGCGCCGGCGTGGTCGAGGTCGAAACTGTAGGCGTCCTTCATGAGGAATTCGCGCCCGCGCATGACGCCGAAGCGCGGCCGCACCTCGTCGCGGAACTTCCACTGGATATGGTACACCGCCTGCGGCAGCTCGCGATAGGAGCGCACCGACTGGCGGAAAATGTCGGTGATCATCTCCTCGTTGGTCGGCCCGTAGAGCAGCTCGCGATCATGACGGTCGCGGATGCGCAGCATCTCCTTGCCATATCCGTCGTAGCGACCGCTTTCGCGCCACAGTTCGGCGGGCTGGATGGTCGGCATCAACAGCTCCTGGGCACCGATCGCATCCTGCTCCTCGCGCACGATGCGGGCGATGTTGTTCAGCACGCGCAGCCCGGCCGGCAGCCAGGCATAGATGCCGGCAGCGGTCTGGCGCACCAGCCCGGCGCGCAGCATCAGCCGATGCGAGGCGATCTGCGCCTCGGCCGGGGTTTCCTTGAGCGTGGGGATGAGGCAGCGGGAGAGGCGCATCGGGGATGGCATCCAGAATGGGAGGGCAGGAGGAAGGACAGGGGCGGCGCACCCTACAGGCAGCCGCGCCGGGCCGGAAGCCTGGGCGCGAGTCGCAGCGACCGGGTCGATTGTGCATTGCACAAGATGGGGCCTGATCACAAGTTCGTGAGGTCGCGGTTGAATCCGGTCAGACCAGGGTGACTTGGCGCGCCGCCCGCTGTAACAAGCTGTTGCTTCACGTTGCCGAGGGGAAAGACCCGGGCGCGAGCCAAGTTTGGGGAGGAGACAGGCTTGGCGCGGCAGGATGGGGGCGATCCTCCTCCTGCCGTTTTAGCGTACGGCCAGGCTCAGCCCGCACCCGCTGTGTGCAGGGCGGTCCCGGCCCCCAGACATCCCACGTTCAGAAGCCGAACATGTGGTCGAGCGAGAACCCGCCCGCCGCGTTCATCAGCCCGTGATAGCCGAACAGGCGGCAGGTCGTGTCGCGGACGATCACGTAGCCGCCCTCGCCAGCGGCGCGGAGCGCCTCGGCCCCGAACACCGCGTCGGCGAACACCAGCGCCGAGCCGGAGCAGGCGATCGCCAGCGGCGAGTCTGCCAGCGCCCGGCCGGCGCGGTCATGCAGCACCAGCCGGGTCTCGGACTGCGCCCGCCATGGCGCCGAGGCGGGATAGATCAGCAGCGTGAAGGCCCGCATGCCGTCGCCGCCGAGACGCAGGAAGAGCCGTGTCGAGAGGCCGGGCGGTGGGCCGGAATAGGATTGCGGCTCGTCCTTGTAGGTCAGCAGCGTGTTGAACATGTGGGCGCCGAAGCTGGTCTCGGCCTCGTGGCCGGAGCGCCGGTCCGCGCAGCGGACGAGCGCGTGCAGCCAGCCATCGGCCTCGCCGCCGTCGCGGAAATCATAGACCAGCTCGGCATGGCCGCCGGCCGCGAGCGCGTCCGGGCCGAGCAGCGTGTCGAGATCGATGGCGCAGGCATGGTCGCGCGCCAGCCGCCCGATGACGTGCGCAGCGACGCGCTCTCCGGCCGGATCAAACACATCCAGCCGCAGCGGCAGCGAGCGCTGCGTCGTCGCCATCGGCGTCGGCAGCACGACGGTGCGGAAGCGCCCGCGCGGCAGCACCGGGAAAGGCAGCAGGAAGCCACGCCCGAGCCCGGCCGGCAGGGCGGCGATCGCCGGGTCGGGAGCGAGATCCGTGCGCTCGACATTGACATGGGCGATGTGCGTCCGCCGCTCGCGCACCACCTCGTAGCGCGGCCGGACCACGTGCTGCCCGGCGCTGAGCTCGATCTGCGCCGGCCAGGCGAGACCGGGCAGCAGCGTGGCGCAATCGATCGCGACCGAGGCGAAGGGAGCGACGGCGTGCGGCCAGGCCACCGCCGTCTCCGCGCCCATGCGCCCGAGCGCCACGGCGCCGGGGGGGATCGGCACGGCGTGGCTGTTCTGCAGCCAGAGCAACACCCGCTCGTCCGGCCGGGGCGCCGGAAGGCCGGCATAGAGCGCGGCGGGCCAGGCGTTGGCGTCGTGGGTGCAGGAGAGGCTGGCGCCCGTCGTACCGGAATAGGTATCGAGGGCATATTTCACCACGTCGTGCCCGGCGGCACCGATGGCATGCAGAAAGAGCTGGCCGGTGAAGGCCGGCAGGCCGAAGCGGCGGCGCACCGCGGCACTGTCGATGACGATGCCGGCCCCGTCGCCGGCGACCGGCTCCTCCCACGTCGCCAGAACCCGGCCGTCCGCGTCGAACAGGCGCAGCCAGAGCCGAAGCGCCCCGGCACCGTAGCCGGACCAGTAATTGGCGGTGACGAGCCGGGTCGAGAGCCCGTCGGCATCGCGGAAGAAGGCGAAATTGGTGGCGAAGTTCAGCCGGTCGAGATAGCGCGCCGGGTTGGTCAGCATCGCCGCGGGCAGCCGCGCCGCATCCAGCGTCGCCAGTTCGGCACCCGCCGGCAGCAGGGGCGTCAGGCGCGCGGCAAGGCGCGCGGCATCGAAGGCGGCGATGAGCACGCTCGGCGCGCGCGTCGCGCCCAACTCGGTGAGCGGGCGGGTGACGCTGCCGGCGCGCGGCAGGCCGATCGTGCGCACATCCTGGACGAAGACATCGGCGAGCGGCGGCAGGCCCGGAGCGAGTGCGGCCAGCGCCGGCAGGATGCCGTCCACGTCGACCACCGCGACCGGCCCGCGCGCGGCCAGGCGTGCCGCGAGCGTCGCCAGCGCCTCGGCGGCCAACGGGTGGGCGAGCGCCTTGTAGAGCACGTTGCCGCCCTGCTTCTGGTCGAACGTCTCGATCGGCAGCATCGCGCCCCCCTCAGATGCCGAGCCGCCGGCGCAGCTCGCGCGCTGCCGCCGGGGTATCATCGATCGCCGCAACCGGCCAGAGATCGAGCCGGCCGCCGAACCAGCGCACGCGCTGTTCGTCGAGCAGACCCTGGATGAACAGGCGCTGGCGCCGCGAACGCCCCGGCAGGGCGGCGATCAGCACCGGCGCGCGGGTGGCCACCGCCTCGGAGATCATCGAGACACTGTCCATGGTGGCGACGATGGCGTCGGCGTGAGCGAGAAGGCCGAAATAGGGGTTCTCGCCGCTCCCGTCCCAGATCATCGCCCCGCGCGGCGCCAGCGCCTCGCGCAGGACGGCGACCGCCTCCGGCGCGGTGCGCCGCGAAGGCGTGAGGGCAAGGCCGACCCGGTCGCGGTCCATCATGTCGGCGAGCGACGCGGCGAGGCCCTCGGCCACCCGGGCGTCGAGCCGGTAGCGGCCATTGCTGCCGCCCACCAGCACAGCGACCAGCGGGCGCGGCAGGGCGGCGAAGGCGCCGGCCCAGCGTGCCGCCGCCTCCGCCAGACGCGGCGGCGTGACGCGATGCAGGGCGGTGCGGGTGACGACGATATTGGCACCGTCCAGCTCGTCATGCCGGGCGGCGAAGATCACATCGAAGCGGCGCGGGTCCATGCGCGGATGCTGAACCTGCGCCACCGCCCGCCCCCGCCGGCGCAGTGCCGCGCCCACCGCCGCGCCGACCCCGCCGCAGCCGATGATCAGTTCGGGCAGGGGCGGCGCCAGGTCGTCGGCCGACACCGCCGCCAAGGGCGCTGGCCAGATCCGGGCGGGCAGAAAGCGCCACGGCAGCCGCGGATGCAGCGGCCGAACGGCCGCGGCGAGATCGGCCGCCTCGGCCAGGCCCACCGCCTGCGCCTGCAGGCCGGCATAGGGCTCACTGACAATCCACGCGTGCGGCGGAAGCGGCGGGGCGGCGTCCATCAGCGGGCTTTTCCGCTGCCCGCGCGGCCGGGTCAATGCCGCCCCTTGACGCCAGCGCCGGCATGCGCCATCTCGACGAAATCAGGACCGTTGCGGTCCCCTTATCCCCCCGACCCCGCTGGGAGCACCCCGGCGGATCACGTGTCTGTCGCTCGAACCGGCGCAGGAGGCTGGCGCGTACGCCCATGCTGAGGCTGTCGAAACTCACCGACTACGCCGTCGTCGTGATGGTGCGGCTGGGCCGGGGCGAAGCGGTGCAGACCTCTCCATGCATCGCCGCCGCGACCGGCGTGCCCGAGCCGACCGTGGCCAAGGTGCTGAAAATCCTCGCTGCCGCCGGTCTCGTCGCCTCCCATCGCGGGGCCCGCGGCGGCTACCGGCTGGTCCGCCCGCTGGACGCGGTGCCGATCGCCGACATCATCGCCGCCATTGACGGACCGATCGCGCTCACCGCCTGCGTCGATGGCGGGACGAGTTGCGAGGCCCAGGGCCTCTGCCCGATGCGCGGCCGCTGGGACCCGGTGAACCGGGCCGTCGAGGCCGCGCTCGTCGGCATCACGCTCGCCGACATGGCCGATCCGGCCTTGACCTTCGCCGCGCCTGCCGAGGCCGCGGCGCTGGGTCCGCTGGCGCTGCCGCTGCCCGCACTCCACGTCGCCGAATAGGCGCCGCTCCGCCCCGTCACGAAGGGTCCGTCATGCAAGCCGCCGCCGACACCGCCGATCCCGTGCAGGCTCTCACGCAGTCCGGCTACAAATGGGGTTTCGCCACCGAGATCGAGACCGAACTGGCGCCGAAGGGCCTCAACACCGACATCATTCGGCTGATTTCGGCCCGCAAGAGCGAGCCTGCCTGGCTGCTCGAATGGCGCCTCAAGGCCTACGCCGCGTGGCTGACCATGGCGGAGCCGCACTGGGCGATGCTCGCCTACCCGCCGATCGACTACCAGGATCTGCACTACTACGCCGCGCCGAAGCGCAAGCCCGGGCCGCAGAGCCTCGACGAGGTCGATCCCGAACTGTTGCGCACCTATGACAAGCTCGGCATCCCGCTGCGCGAACGCGCCATCCTCGCCGGGGTCACACCGGAAGAAGGAACCCGCCAGGTCGCGGTCGATGCGGTGTTCGACAGCGTCTCGGTGGCAACCACGTTCCGCGAGACGCTGGCCAAGGCGGGCGTGATCTTTTGCCCGATCAGCGAGGCGGTGCGTGAGCACCCCGAGCTCGTCCAGCGCTATCTCGGCAGCGTCGTGCCGACGGGCGACAATTACTTCGCGGCGCTGAATTCGGCCGTGTTCACCGACGGCAGCTTCGTCTTCGTGCCCAAGGGCGTGCGCTGCCCGATGGAGCTCTCCACGTATTTCCGCATCAACGCGCGCAACACCGGCCAATTCGAGCGCACCCTGATCATCGCCGAGGACGGCGCGCAGGTGAGCTATCTCGAGGGCTGCACCGCGCCGCAGCGCGACGAGAACCAGCTCCACGCCGCCGTGGTCGAGCTGGTCGCGCTCAACGACGCGCAGATCAAATATTCCACCGTGCAGAATTGGTATCCGGGCGATGCCGAGGGTCGTGGCGGAATCTATAATTTCGTCACCAAGCGCGGCGCCTGCCGCGGCGCGCGCAGCCGTATCTCCTGGACCCAGGTCGAGACCGGCAGCGCCATCACCTGGAAATATCCGTCCTGCATCCTGCAGGGCGAGGACAGCGTCGGCGAGTTCTATTCGGTGGCCCTGACCAACCATCGTCAGCAGGCCGATACCGGGACCAAGATGATCCATATCGGGCCGCGCACGCGCTCGACCATCGTCTCCAAAGGGATCAGCGCCGGGCAGTCCAACAACACCTACCGCGGCCTGGTGCGGATCCAGCCGAAGGCGTCGGGCGCGCGCAGTCACACCCAGTGCGACAGCCTGCTGATCGGCGACGCGTGCGGCGCCCACACCGTGCCCTACATCGAGAGCCGGAACGCCTCGGCCAAAGTCGAGCACGAAGCCACCACCTCGAAGATCGACGAGGACCAGCTGTTCTACTGCCGCCAGCGCGGATTGTCGCAGGAGGACGCGGTCGGCCTCATCGTCAACGGATTCTGCAAGGACGTGCTGAAGGAGCTGCCGATGGAGTTTGCCGTGGAGGCGCAGAAGCTGCTGGCCGTCAGCCTCGAAGGCTCGGTCGGGTAAGGAACGGACGCATGCTCGAGATCACCGGACTCGCCGCCGCCATCGACGGCAAGGACATCCTGCGCGGCATCGACCTGAAGCTGCCGCAGGGCGAGGTGCACGCCATCATGGGGCCGAACGGCTCCGGCAAGTCGACCCTTTCCTACGTCCTCGCCGGGCGCGACGGCTACGAGGTGACGGCCGGATCGGCGCGGCTGGACGGCGCCGACCTGCTGGCGATGACGCCCGACGCGCGCGCAGCCGCCGGCCTGTTCCTGGCGTTCCAGTATCCCGTGGAACTGCCCGGGGTCGGCAATGCGAACTTCCTGCGCACGGCGCTGAACGCGCAGCGGCGCGCGCGTGGCGAGAGCGAGCTGGACGCGGTGCAGTTCCTCAAGCTCGCGCGCGCGGCGACGAAGCAGCTCGCGATGCCGGACGACATGCTCAAGCGCAATGTCAACGTCGGCTTCTCCGGCGGCGAGAAGAAGCGCAACGAGGTGCTGCAGATGGCGCTGCTGCGCCCCCGGCTGGCGATTCTCGACGAGACCGACAGCGGGCTCGACATCGATGCGCTGAAGATCGTGGCCGAGGGCGTGAATGCGCTGCGCGGACCGGCCTTCTCGGCTCTGGTCATCACCCATTATCAGCGTCTGCTCGATTACATCGTGCCCGATCGGGTGCACGTGCTCGTGGGCGGGCGCATCGTCCGCTCTGGCGGCCCCGAACTCGCACTCGCGCTCGAAGCCGACGGCTACGCGGCGATCGCGGCGGAGGCGGCATGAGCGCCGCGCTGGCGGAAACGGCGCATTCGTTCCTCGCGCGCTACGAGGGCCTGCGCGAGCACCTGCCGGGCGATGGCGCGGCGCGGCAGGCGGCGGCGGCGGCCTTTGCCGCGATTGGGCTGCCGGGGCCGCGCGACGAGGCCTGGAAATACACCTCGCTCCGCCCTCTCGCCGAGATCGCCTTCCACGCGCCACTGGCCGCGCTCGCCGATCCGCACGCGCCATCCGCGCTGATGCCCGCGCTCGACATGCCTCGTCTGGTTCTGGTTGATGGCCGCATGCAGCCGGACCTCTCGGTGCTGCCCGATGGCGTGCGTGTCAGCGGATTTGCCGCCGCGCCGGAGTTCGGCGCGCTGCCCGGCGCCGGCCGCGACGCGATGGCGGCGCTGAACACCATGCTGGCCGAGGACGGCGCGCGGATCGAGATACCGGAGGGTGTCGACGCCGGCGTGCTCGCGGTGATCAGCCTCGCCTCCGAGGCGGCGCACCATCCGGTCGATTTCCACCCGCGCCACGCCATCCGGCTCGGCGCCGGCGCCCGGCTGACGCTGCTCGAACTCGCCCGCGGGCATGGCGTCTATCTGCACAACCCGCTCACCGAGCTGCACGTCGGCGCCGGAGCGACCCTCGTCGCCGTACGCCTGCTGGAGGAATCGCACCGCAGCTTCCATCTCTCCGGGACCTATGCCGAGATCGCCGACGGTGGCAGCTACGAGCTGTTCCTGCTCCATCTTGGCGCCGGCCTGGCGCGCAGCGAGATCGATGTCACACTTGCGGGGCGGGGCGCACGCTTCGACCTGCGCGCGGCACAGGCGATCGGCGAGGCACGGCACGGCGACATCACCACCGTCGTCCGCCACGCGGCGCCGCACTGCGCCTCGCGCCAGAGCGTGCGCACGGTGCTCGACGGCCGCGCGCGGGGCGTGTTCCAGGGGCGGATCGAGGTCGCGCGCGGCGCGCAGAAGACCGACGGCTATCAGATGAGCCAGGCGCTGCTGCTCTCACCGGACGCCGAGATGGACACCAAACCGCAACTCGAAATCTACGCCGACGACGTGAAGTGCAGCCACGGCGCCACCATCGGCGAGCTGGATGCGGATCAGCTCTTCTATCTGCAGAGCCGTGGCGTGCCGCAGGCGCAGGCGCGCGGCATGCTGGTGCACGCCTTCCTCGCCGAAACGGTGGCGGCGCTGCCGCATGCCGGCGCGCGTGAGCTGGCGGAAGCGGCGATCGAGGCGTGGCTGGGAGCGCGGTCGGCATGAACGCCCACGACGCCAGCGCCATGGCGCGATTGCGCGCCGATTTCCCGATCCTGACGCAGCGCGTGTACGGGCGGGATCTGGTCTATCTCGACAGCGCCGCCTCGGCACAGAAGCCGCGCTCGGTGATCGAGGCGATGCGCGCGACGATGGAAACACAATACGCCAATGTCCATCGCGGCCTGCACTGGATGAGCGAACGCGCCACCGACGCCTACGAGGCGACGCGCGACGATGTTGCCCGGCTGCTCAACGCGCCCGACCGCGCCGAGATCGTGTTCACGCGCAACAGTACCGAGGCGATCAACCTGGTCGCGCACAGCTATGGCCGCGGCGTGCTGCGCCCCGGCCAGGCGGTTCTGATCTCCGAGATGGAGCATCACTCCAACATCGTCCCCTGGCAGATGCTGCGGGATGCGCATGGCGTCGGGCTCCGCGTCGCGCCGGTCACCGATGCCGGTGAACTCGATCTCGCCGCCTTCGAGGCGCTGCTCGCAGACGGCCGCGTCGGGCTCGTCGCCATCACCCACATGTCCAACGTCCTCGGTACGGTGACGCCGGCCGAGCGTCTCGTTCGCATCGCCCATGCCCATGGCGCGAAAGTCCTGCTGGATGGTTCGCAGGCGATCGTGCATCGGCGCGTCGACGTGCAGGCGCTGGATGTCGATTTCTACGCCTTCACCGGCCACAAGCTCTACGGCCCGACCGGGATCGGCGTGCTGTGGGGCCGGCGGGCGCTGCTCGATACGATGCCGCCGTTTCTCGGCGGCGGCGACATGATCTCCTCGGTCACGTTCGAACGATCGAGCTGGGCACAGGTGCCGCACAAGTTCGAGGCCGGCACGCCGGCGATCATCGAGGCCGCCGGCCTGTCGGCGGCGATCCGCTATGTCGAGGCGATCGGCTACGACGCCATCGGTGCGCACGAGGCGCGGCTGACCGATCACGCCCTGGCGCGGCTAGCCGCGATAGAGGGGGTCGATATCGTCGGCCACGCGCAGGATCGTGGCGGCGTGGTCAGTTTCACGCTCGCCAACGCCCATGCGCACGACGTCGCGACCCTGCTCGACCGGCAGGGCATCGCCGTGCGCGCCGGGCATCACTGCGCTGAGCCGCTGATGCGCCGCTTCGGGCTCGACAGCACCGCGCGCGCGAGCTTCGGCCTCTACACGACCGAGGCCGAGATCGACGCGCTCGCCGCCGGGCTCGAGCGGGTGCGGGAGTTCTTCGCCTGATGTCGGAAAGCTTCGAGACGCTGCGCGATCTCTACCAGGACGTGATCCTCGACCACGGCCGCCATCCGCGCCATGCCGGCCGGCTCGCCGCATTCGACGCCGCCGCCAAGGGCGACAATCCGATGTGCGGCGACCGCATCCAGCTCTGGCTGAAATACGCGCCCGACGGCCGTGTCGAGAACACCGGCTTCGAGGCGCGTGGCTGCGCCATCAGCGTCGCCTCCGCCGATCTCATGGCCGAGGTCGTCGCCGGCGCCTCGGTCGAGGAGGTGCGCGCGCTGTTCAGCGCCTTCCGCGACATGGCGAAGCATGGCGCCGATGCGCGCGGGACATCGGAGCCAAACGCAGCGCTGGCCGAGCGGCTGGAGCGTCTGCGCCCGCTCGCAGGCGTGCATGAATTTCCCTCGCGGGTGAAGTGCGCGACCCTGCCCTGGCACGCGCTGATCGCCGCGATCGAGGGGACGCAGGAGACGAGCAGTGAGTGAAAACGCAACGCCAGCCTCTGCCGCGCCACACGACCCCGCGGCGCCCGCTCCGCACGGGGCCTGGACGCCCACGGGCGAGGCGGTTCCTGCGCCCTCCGAGAACAGCGTCATCGCCGCGATCGCGACCGTCTACGACCCGGAAATCCCGGTCAACATCTACGAACTCGGGCTGATCTACACGATCGACCTACACGAGGACGGACGCGTGAAAGTTGAGATGACGCTCACCGCGCCCGCCTGCCCGAGCGCGCAGGAACTGCCCGAGCAGGTGCGCGAGGCAGTGCTCGCCGTCCCAGGGGTGACCGACGCCGAGGTCGAGGTGATCTGGGAGCCGCCCTGGACGCCCGACCGAATGAGCGAAGAAGCGCGACTGCAGCTCGACATGTTCTGAACGGAGGCCGTGATGGCAACGATGGCAGATCCGACCGCCACGCCCACCCGCCCGAAGCGGGCATTGCCGCCGCTGATGCAGCTCACCGAGGCCGCGGCCGAGCGACTGCGCAGCCTCTATGCCCGCGGCGAGGCGGGCCGGCTGCTGCGCATCGGCGTCAGCACCAAGGGCTGCTCGGGCCTTTCCTACGATATGGGCTGGGTCGATGCGCCGGGCGCCGGCGATGAGGTTGTCACCGACAAGGGCGTGACCGTGCTGGTGGACCGCCGCGCGGCGCTCTTCCTCATCGGCACCGTGATGGACTACCGGCAAGGTGCGCTCGAGTCCGGCTTCACCTTCGTCAATCCGAACGAAAAGGGCCGCTGCGGCTGCGGCGAGAGCTTTCACGTCTGATCGCCGGCTGCCTCCGGCAGCCCGACCAGCCGGGTGAAGGCCTCGCGCACGGCCGCAGCCAGCTCATCCAGCACCGATTCGAGCCGCGCCGGAGCGGCGAGTTCCAGGGCCCGGGCGATGGCCGCGCGCGTCGGCTCCGGCAGATGGTCGCGCGGCACGCGCCCGAGGGTGATGCGCAGCATCTCCTGGACCGTGCGCCAGACGAAATCGGCCCGCCGCAGACGCGCCGCATCCGCGGCCCCGATCGCCCCGGCCACTTCGAGCCGCGTCAGCGCCTCCACCGTGGTGGGATGAGCCACGGCAGGGTTCACCTGAACCTGGATCAATTGTAGCACCTGGACGATGAATTCGACTTCCATCAGGCCGCCGGCCCGGAGCTTGACATCCCAGGGACCGGCAGGCGGGGCATCGCGGGCGAGACGGGCACGCATCGCGGCGGCATCGGCGCGGATGGTCGCCGCCGGCTCACGCCGCGCCAGGGCTGCGGCGATCGCGGCCTCGACCCGCAGGCTCAGCGCCCGCGGCCCGGCGACGACGCGCGCGCGCGTCAATGCCATGCGTTCCCAGGTCCAGGCGGAGGAGGCATGGTAGCGCTCGAAGCTCGCAAGCGAGACGGCCACGGGCCCCTTGTTGCCGGATGGGCGCAGCCGCATGTCCACGGCATAGAGCGCACCCTCCGTGCTGGGCGCGGTGAGGGCGGCGACGAAACCATGAGCGGCACGGATGAACCATTGGCTCACCGGCAGCGCCCGCGCCCGGCCGCCGCGCCGCACGCGGCTGTCCGCCACCGCCTCGGGATGGTCGTAGACCAGCATCAAATCGAGGTCGGAGCCGGCGAGCATCTCGCGCGAGCCGGCCTTGCCCAGAGCCACGACGACCATGCCGCCCCCGCGCACATGGCCATGGCGGGCGGCATGATTGGCAAGCACGCGCGGCAGCAGCGCGGCGAGGACGGCGTCGGCGAGCGCGGTGCGGGCACGGCCGGCGCTATCGACATCGAGCCGCCCCTCCATGCTCGCGACCGCAAGGGCGAATTCCTGCTCGCGCACGCCGTGGGCCAGCGCCGCGAGCGCGGCCTCGAGCTCGCCGGCCTCGGCGACGCGGCGGCGCAGCAGCCGCACGGAGGCCGCCGGCGCCTCGGGCGCGATCAGCCCATCCAGTGCCGACGGCACCCGCGCCAGATAATCCGCCAACGCCGGAGCCGCGCCGAGCACGGCGACGACGCGTTCGAGCAGCGCCGGATTGCGCTCGAACAGCGACAATGGCTGCACCCCGGCGGGGAGATGATCCAGAAAGCCGGCGAAACGGGCGAAGGCGAGATCGGGATCCGGCTGGCGCGCGAGCGCGGCGAGCAGGTGCGGCAGGGTGGCGCCCATGAGCTCACGGGCGCGCAGCGAGCGCAGGGCGCGCACCCGGCCGGCCTGCCAGGAGCGCACCGCGGCGGCGATGGCGCCGGGATCGCGGAAACCCATGGCCGCCAGCGTATCCAGCGTCGCCGGCGAATCGTCGGGCCCATCGAAATAGAGCCGCGTGGCAGCGCGCGGCGGCGCCGGCAGGGCATCGAACAGCGCCGCCCAGTGACGTCCGACTGTGCCGAGATGGCGCCGGAGCGCGGCCTCCATCGGCCCGGCACCGCCATAGCCGAGAAAAATGGCGAACCGCGCCATAGCCTCCGGGGTTTCGGGCAGGGTGTGGGTCTGCCGATCGGCGACCATTTGCAGCCGGTGTTCGGCGCCGCGCAGGAACCGGTAGGCGCGGGCGAGCTCGGCCGCGGCGCGCAGCGACAGATGGCCGGCGCGCGCCAGCGCGGCGAGGGCGGCGAGCGTCGCCGGGGCGCGCAGCGAGGGATCGCGCCCGCCCCAGACCAGCTGAAGCGTCTGGGCGATGAACTCGATCTCGCGGATGCCGCCGCGCCCGAGCTTCAGATTGTGCCCGGCCAGTCCATCCCGCGGCGCGCGCGCGAGGCGCTCGGGCCGGCGCGGGGCGGCTTGCGCATCGATGCGCCGCTTCATGGCGTGGATGTCGGCAATGGCGGCGAAATCGAGATGGCGCCGCCACACGAAGGGACGGATCGCCTCCAGGAACGCGGCGCCGAGGGCGATGTCGCCGGCCACCGGGCGCGCCTTCAGCATGGCCGCGCGCTCCCAGGTCTGTCCCATGCTCTCGTAATAGGCCAGCGCCGCCGGCAGCGAGACCGCCGGCGCCGTCGCGCCCGGGTCGGGCCGCAGGCGCAGATCCGTGCGGAAAACGTAGCCGTCCTCGGTGCGGTCCTGCATCAGTCCGACCAGCGCGCGGGCGACGCGCACCGCAACCGCCGCCCGGGCCTCGTCCTCGCCCGGATCGTACAGCACCACCAGGTCGACATCGCTGGAGAAATTGAGCTCCCGCGCGCCCAGCTTGCCCATGCCGAGAATGACGAGGCCGCGCAGCTGCGCGCGCAGCGGCGGCCCGAACATCGGCGCGCTGTCGGCCAGGAGATGGGCGAGCGCGGTCTCCAGGGCGGCTTCGGCCAGCGCGCTCAGCGCCGCGGTGATGCGGGCCAGCCGCCACTGCCCGCCGATATCGGCCAGGGCGATGACCAGCGCCGCCCGCCGCTTCACCCGGCGCAGCAGGGCGGCGATGCGTGCGCGCGGCAGCGCCGGCGGGGCCGCCTCCAGCTCGGCGAGCGCCGCCTGCAGCACCGGCTCCGGGCCCTCGGCAGCGAAGCGGAGCACGGCGGCACTCTCGGCCAGCGCCGATTCCGCCAGATAGGGGCTGTTGCCGCCGATGGCCGCCAGCATGGCGGCCCCGCCCGCGCTGGCCGCCAGGCGCGCCTCGCTGCGGCCGATGGCGGCGAAATGCTCGGCGAACCGCGCCGCCGCCGCCGGGTCGGCCGCGGGCGGCCAGGGCTGTCGCGGCGCCGCCGGGCGGAGCGGCGGCAGGGGGGCGGCGGAGCGCATCGCCGCCGAGGCTGGGCATGAGACGCTTTGCCGGTCAAGCGGCGCGTGGGGCGGCCTTGACGCTGCACCGGCTCGCCCATGCCCTGATGGCGCTGGCCATGCTCGCGACGGTCGGGGCCGGCGTGCTCGCCTGGCGGCTGGCGCAGGGGCCGATCGGGCTCGACTGGCTGGCGCGGCGGCTGGCCGCGGAGGTCGATGCCGCGGTGACGCCAAATCGTCTGGTCATCGGTTCGGCCAGCCTCGGTTGGGATGGCTGGGCCCGAGGCTTCGGCCAGCCACTCGTGGTCCGCCTGGGCGAGGTGCGCGCCATCGACGCGACGGGGGCCACCTTTGCCGCGATCCCGCGCGGCGAGATTTCGGTCTCACTCGCTTGGCTGCTGGTCGGGCGCATCGTGCCGCGCGCCGTCGTCGTCGAGGGCGCCGCCATCACCCTGACCCGCTCCGCCGACGGCACGCTCGGGCTCGATTTCGGCGCCACCGGCGGGGCGGCCGGGCCGAAGCCGGCGGCGAACCCGTTCGACCTCCTGCTCGCCGAACTCGCCACGCCGCGGGTGAACGACGTCGGCAGGCACAGCACCGCCGGCACGCGCTGGAGCCAGTTCGCGCGGCTGGTGATCAGTGACGCGACGCTGCGCATCGACGACCAGGTGCTCGGCGCGGTCTGGACGGTGCGGCGCGCAGACCTCGATCTGCGCCGCCATCGCGCCGGCGGTGTCGACGCCGCCGGAACGCTGCAGCTCGCGGTAGGGGATGACGCGCTCAACCTCACCGTCTCTGGCACGGTGCCGCGCGGGGCCAGCGGGGAAACCGACCTGCGCCTCACCGCCGAACCGTTCGCCCCTGCCCTGCTCGCGGCCGCTCTGCCCGCCGCCACCCGCCCCGCCCTGGCGCCGCTGTCCGCGCTCGACGCGCCGCTCTCGGCGACGCTGCAAGTGGCGCTCACGGCCGAGTTCGGGCTACGGCACGCGGTCCTGCAGGCCTCGCTCGGCAGCGGGCGGGTGCACGCCGGGGAGGGGAGCGTGCCGCTGCTGGGAGCCACGCTCGAAGCCGGGATCAGCCCCGATCGCCTGCACCTGCGGTCGCTGCGGGCGGCGCTCGCCGCGCCCGACGGCGGCGCCGGGCCGGTGCTGACGGCGAGCGGCGAAGCGGAGCGCCGGCCCGGACGGATCGAGGCGCGGCTCGGCCTCGACCTCGACACCGTGCCGTTCGCCGATCTCGCGCGCTACTGGCCGGCCGGGCTGGCCAAGGGGGCGCGCGCCTGGCTGACCGAGAACGTCACCGCGGGTCAGGCGCGTGCGGCGCATCTGGATCTCAGCCTTGCCGCCGAGCCGGGCGGCTCCGACCTCACCGTGCTGGACGCTGCCGGGCACGTCTCAGGCGAGGATCTCACGGTGAACTGGCTGCGGCCGCTGCCGCCGGTGGAGCATGTGCCGGCGACACTCACCGTGGTATCGCCGGATGCAGTGGACATCGCCATCGGCGGCGGCGTGCTGACGCCCCCGCCAATGCCATCGGCGTCAGCCCCGGGAACCCTCACGGTGCCGTCGGGCAGCCTACGCATCGACGGCCTGATGGCCAAGGACCAGGTCGCCAGCATCGCGCTCGACATTTCCGGCCCGCTCCCGGCCGCTCTCGCCCTGCTGCAGGCGAAGCGGCTGCACTTGTTCGAGCGGCGCAAGCTTGCACTTGTCGATCCGAAGGGCGCGGTGACAACGAAGCTGGTCGCGCGAGTGCCGCTGGAGGCCGAGGTCGGCATGGAGGCGATCGCGATCAAGGCCAGCGGCCATGTCACCGACGGGCATCTCGGCGACATCATCGCCGGCCGCGCGCTCGATCGCGGCGATCTCCGCTTCGAGGTCGATCAGGATGGGCTGCACCTGGAAGGCGGTGCCGAACTGGCGGCAATTCCGGCGCAGCTCGCGGTGGAGATGGATTTCCGCTCCGGCCCGCCGGGCCAGACGCTGCAGCGGATCACGGTCAACGCCGAACCGAGCACGGCACAGCTCGCCGGCGCCGGGCTCGATGCGGGCGATTTCGCGTCCGGCACGGCCAGCATGAAGGCGACGATGACCGAACGCCGCGACGGCGCCGGCGAGATCGCGCTGCAGGCGGATCTGCGCCGGACGCGCCTGGCGGTGGCGCCGATCGCCTGGGAGAAGCCCGCCGGGTCGCCGGCGGCGCTGACGGCGCGCGCGCTGCTCCAGCAATCGCGCCTCACCGGCATCGAGGCCATCGTCCTGACCGGCGAAGGGCTGGCGCTGCGCGGCGGCGTCCAAGTCGCCGCCGGCCGGCCGGTTTCGGCCCGCTTCGACGAGATCCGGCTCGGCCGCACCGAAGCGCGCGGCGAGATGCTGATGGGCGCCGAGCCGTCCGCGCCGCTGCATATGCGCATCAGCGGCACGGTGCTGGACCTCACGCCCCGGTTCGGCCGCGCGGCGCCCGCAACCGCGCTGAAGGCCGCCGCCCCGAAGGAGACGGCGCGGCCGTCACCTCCCACCACCGGGAGTGATCAGTTATTCATAACCGACGCAAGCTTCGGCCGCGTGCTGCTCGGGCCCGGTCGGGACCTCACCGACCTCGTCGCCCATGCCGAGCAGCAAGGCGAAACGCTCAAGCGGGCGCATGTTGAGGCGCTGGCCGGCCGAGGCAACCGGCTGACCATCACGCTCGTCCCGGAGGCGGCGGGACGGGCGTTTACCGTGCGCGCCGGCGACGCCGGGGCGGTGTTGCGCGCTTTCGGCGTGCTGGAGAGCGTGCAGGGCGGCCGGCTCGACCTCACCGGACGGTTTGCCGACCGCCAGCCGGGCCGCCCCTTCCTCGGCCGGCTGCAGATCGAAGCCTTTGTCCTGCGCGACGCGCCGCTGGCGGCGAAGGTGCTGCAGGCGATGACGCTCTATGGCCTTCTCGACGCGCTGCACGGCCCCGGGCTCGGCTTCGATCAGCTGGTCGCCTCGTTCCGCCTCGCCGATGGCCAGATGACGATCGAGGATTCGCGCGCCCACTCGCCCTCGCTCGGCTTCACCGCCAAGGGCCGGATCGATCTCGACGCCCGCACCGCCGACCTGCAGGGCACCATCGTCCCGGCCTATGCGTTGAACCGGCTGCCGGGCGAGATCCCGCTGATCGGTCGCCTGTTCAGCCCGGAGAAGGGGGGTGGCCTCTTCGCCGCGACCTTCACCGCGAGCGGACCGCTCGACGATCCCGCGGTCGCGGTCAACCCGCTCGCTGCGCTCACTCCGGGGTTCCTGCGCGGATTGTTCGGCATCTTCGACAGCACGCCCGCGCCCGCCCCCTCCGGCGGAAGCGGCTCCAGCCCGGCGCCGGTCGCGCCGCGCCCGCGCTGACCCTGGCTCAGCGCCAGGCGGCGAGCCTGGCCACCGCCTCGTCGATGTCCGCCTCGGGGGCGCAATAGCTGAACCGAACGAAGTGCCCGCCGCGCGCGGCGTCGAAATCGAGGCCCGGGGTGGCGGCGATGCCGATCTCGGCCAACATGCGGGCGCAGAAACGCGCGCTGTCCTCGTCCCGCCCGGCGATATCGGCATAGAGGTAGAAGGCGCCGTCGGCCGAGCTGAGCCGGGGGAAGCCGCATTCGGGCAGTGCCGCCAGCAGACGCGCGCGCGAACGACGGTAGCGGGCGACATTGGCCTCCAGCTCGTCGCCGCACTCGAACGCCGCCAGTGCCGCCACCTGCGCGATGTGCGGCGCGTTGATGAAGAAATTCTGCGCCAGACACTCGACCGGACGCAGGAGCGCTTCGGGCAGGACCATCCAACCGACGCGCCAGCCGGTCATCGAGAAATATTTCGAGAAGCTGTTGATGACGATCGCGTCGGGACCAACCGCGGCCGCAGTGGCGATCGGCGTGTCGTAGTGCAGGCCGTGATAGATCTCGTCACTGATCAGGCGGACGCCGTTCGCCGCGCACCAGGCCGCGAGCTCGGCGAGGTCCGCCGCGGGCAGCATGCTGCCGGTTGGGTTCGCCGGGCTGGCGATGATCAAGCCGTCCGGCGGCCCGGCTTGGGCGGCGAGCCGGTCCAGCATCGCCACGCTCGGCTGGAACCGCGTCTCCGGGCCGGCCTCCAGGATCACCGGCCGCATGCCCAGCGAGCGCAGGATATTGACGTAGGGCGGATAGTACGGCGCGGCGAGGGCGATGCGGTCGCCGGCATCGAAGGCGGCGAGGAAGGCGAGCGGAAACGCGCCGGAGGCACCGGTGGTGACGGCGATACGGCGCGCGGGAAGGTCGAGTCCGTACCACTCCCGGTAGTGCGCGGCGATCCGCGCGCGCAGGGCCGGCAGGCCGAAGGTCTCGGTATAGCCGAGCGGATCGCCCGCTTGCAGCGCCGCCACCACCGCCGCCGCCGCCCCGGCCGGGGCGCCGGTCCCCGGCTGGCCGACCTCCATGCGCAGCACCCGGGCCGCACCCGGCGGCAGCGCCGCCTGGCGGGCATTGGCGGCGGCGATCACGTCCATCACCCGGAACGGCGGGGATGCGGCGGCGCGGCCGATCTTCAGTGCCATGGCTTGGCTTCCCCGGGCGACCGATGGCTAATTGATCGTCCGCCGCTGCTGCAGATCTTTGTTATCGTACGCCGGCTCGCCCGTCTTCTCCGGGCTGCCGAGCCCGCGCTCCTGCTCGAGCTCGCGGTCCGACTTCTCGCCGAGCGCGAGGCCCTTGCCGCGAGGGTCGGCAGCCCATTTGCAGGTCTCTTCGTCGCCCGGCAACCCGCCAGGGCAGGCGATCAGCGCCAAGCGGCCGGGATCGGGCGGCCATTTCGTCGGGATCGGCTTGGCGTCGTGCAGCGCGGTGCGCATGCCGATGGCGAGCGCCAGCGGCGCGGCGGACTGGCCGGAGGACGCTGCGGCGGCGCGGAAGGCGCCGGCGGAGGCATCCCACGCGATCGCGGCCGAGAGCAGCGGCGCTGGCATGGTCGAGGGCGAGGCCGCGAGCAGCAGACCCGTCCCCGGGGCAATGCGGCCGGTGCCGAACAGGTTATCCATGGTCTCGGCGCAGGCCACGGCCATGCCGTGGGGATCGAGCACGACGAAGCCGGTAGAGGCCGACAGGTCGGGCAGGCGCGCCGGCGGCGCCTCGGAGCCGAGCAAGGCCTTGGCGTCACCCCCGCCACTCCGCCACCGCGCCGCCAGCGCCTCGGCGCGCCGGGCGGCGTCGGCGAGTGCTGCCTGGTTCGACGCTAGCACACGCCAGGCACCGGCCGCGGCGAGGCCGCCATCGGCCGGAAGCGGCAGGAAGGCCACCTGCAGCGCGCCATCGGGCACGGTGAGCGGGGCAACCGTCTGGGCACCAACGCCGGCGAGGTCCTCGGTCGTCAATCCGCCGCCCGCCGTGGTGGCTGCGGCCACGATCGTATGGGCGAGCGCGCCGCGATAGAAATCGCCGAGGCCGCCGATGCGCAGCTGGGCCAGCGTGACGGCGAGATCGGTCTGGACGAGGATGCCGCCCTCGTCGAGCACCTCGCCGCGCGGGCCGAACACGGCGCGCGCCGCTGCGTCCGCCAGCAACGGCCGCGCCACGACGTGCAGATCGCGCGACAGCGCGGCCGAGACCGGCACGCCGAAGCGCGCCATCTCCTCGGCCGGCGCCATCAGACGGTCGAGCTTGAGGTGGCCGTACCGTGCGTGCAGCGTCAACAGCCCCGCCGGAACCGCCGGCGCGGCGGCCGGCCGGTCGGCTGACGCCGCGAGCATCTTCGGCGGCTGCGACATGAACATCACCGTCTCGGCCGCGGCACCGGGGCGGTAGACCAGGCAAGCACCGCCGCCGCCGAGACCGGCGCGCGAGGGCAGCGTCACGGCGAGCGCGAAGCCGAGGGCAGTCGCGGCGTCGGCGGCGTTGCCGCCAGCCGAGAGCACCTCGCGCGCAGCCACGACGGCGCGCGGCTCATCGGCGACGACGCCGCCGAGGAAGCCGGCCACATGGCCCGGAACCCCTTCGGCCGGAGCGCCGAAAACGAAGCGCTGCACGCTGGTGCAGCCGGACACCGCCAGAAGCGCAGCCAGTGCCACGGCGCCCGCACGAAGCCCGGACGAGGTTCTCCCGGACACATTCCTCATCGTCACAGCCATTTCATTGCCCCGGCACCTCATCGCCAATGCTCAGCTCCGTCCCTGGATGCCATAGACGGGCGCCGGTCCGCCAGCAACCGCGGCGCACGGACAAGAGTGACCGGCCAGAATGAGGGGCAAGATTGACGGGCGTCGGAACGGTGGCCAGAGTCGTGGCCATGCCCATGTCCCTCCGCCGCATCGCGCTGGTCCTGCTCCTGCCGGCCGCGCTTCTCGTCGCCACCCCGCGCTTCGCCGCGCGCGCCGCGGACCCCGTCCCGCCATCCTCGGGGCAGCCGTCCTCCGCACAATTCACCCCGGACCAGCGCCAGGAGATCGTCGCCATCATCCGCGAGGCGCTGAAATCGGACCCGTCACTGTTGCGCGACGGGATTCTGGCGCTGAAGTCGGAAGAGGAGGACCGCGCCAAGGTGGAAGCGGGCGCGGCGCTGGCGGACTCGGGGCCGGCGCTCCTTCACGATGCGGCAGACGCCACGCTCGGCAATCCCGCCGGGGATGTGACGGTGGTCGAATTCTACGACATCCGCTGTCCTTATTGCCGGCGCGTCGAACCGACATTGGCGCAGCTGCTGCAGCAGGACCCGCGCGTTCGCCTGGTGATCAAGGAATTCCCGATCCTCGGCCCGTCCAGCGTGCTCGGCGCCCGCGCCCTCATCGCCGCGCAGCGCCAGGGGGGCTACGACCGGCTGCACGCGGCGCTGATGCGCGAGAGCGCCGGACCAACCGAGGAAAGCCTGCATGCGGACGCCAAGGCGCTAGGGCTCGACTGGGCGCGGCTGCAGCGCGACATGGCGGACCCGGCGATCGGGCGCAAGATCGACGACAACCTCGCCCTGGCGCACCGGCTCGGTATCGAGGGCACACCCGCCTTCGTCATCGGCGAGACGATCGTGCCCGGCGCCGTCGGGCTGGCCGACCTCAAGCGGGCCGTTGCCGCCGCGCGCGCGCACTGAACGCCCGGCTCCGATGAGCGCGAGCCCGCCGGCCACGCCTGAGCCGGCCAAGCCCTAAGGCCGCGTTCATCTTTGCCCTCTAGGCTCGCCACCAACGCAGCCGGCACGGGCCGGCCGCCGCCTGCCGAGGAGGCGAGCATGATGGGCCGCGCCCATATCTTCATTGCGACGCCATGCTACGGCGGGCTGGTGACCCAGGCCTACATGCAGTCGGTGATCGGGCTGATGCAGCACGCCGCGGGCGCCGGCTTCGATCTGACGCTGGCGATGCTCGGCCATGACGCGCTCATCACCCGCAGCCGCAACACGCTGGTCGGCCAGTTCCTGGACACCCCAGGGGCGACGCATCTGCTGTTCATCGACGCCGATATCGGCTTCGATCCGGCGCAGGTGGAGCGCATGCTGGCGGCGGGCAAGGACATCGTCGCCGGCGTCTACCCGTTGAAGACCATGCACTGGGACCCGCGCGCGGCGGCCAGGCTGGGCGAGGGCGAGAGCATCGCGCAGGCCGGGCTGCTCTATGTCGGCCGGCTCTGCGAGGGCAACGAGCTGCAGCGCGAGGACGGGTTCGCCACCGCGATCTACGCTGGCACCGGGTTCATGATGATCCGTCGCGCCGCAATCGAGCGCCTGATCGCGGCGCATCCGGAGACCCGTTACACCGGCATCCACGCCTACCCGATGCCGAAAACCCCACCGCGGCCGCGCTTCGCCCTGTTCGACTGCATGATCGATCCAGACACCGGCGAATATCTCAGCGAGGACTACGCGTTCTGCCGCCGCTGGCGCGATCTCGGCGGCACGCTCTGGCTCGACACCCGCGGCAAACTGACCCATTCGGGCCCGTTCGACTTCCACGGCGACCCGGCCTCGCGCTTCGAGGCCGCCTGAGCTACGCGGCCGCGGATCAGCTCTGCGCCGCGAGCCGGGCGATGATGGCGCCGGTGTCGGTCCCCGCCGGGAGCGTGCCGTAGGCGAGGCCGCCCTCGCCGCCCAGCCGGGCGCGGCAATAGGCCTCGGCGACGGCGGTGGGAGCGTGGCGCAGCAGCACGCTCGCCGTCAGCGCCAGCGCCATGGTCTCGACCCATCGCCTGGCCTCGCCCTCGGGCAGCGCCGGACGCGCCAGCGCCTCGGCAAGACGCGCCGCCATCGCATCGAGCCGGGGATCGGCGCCCCGCGCCGCGCCCAGTTCCGCCAGCACCGCGTCGCGGCAGGCGGGCTCGCGGCCCAGCGCCCGCATCACGTCCAGGCAGATGACGTTGCCCGCGCCTTCCCAGACCCCGTTCAGCGGCGCTTCGCGATGCAGCCGCGCCAGCGGATGGTCCTCGATGAAACCGTTGCCGCCATGGCATTCCAGCGCCTCGGCGACCACGCCGGGGGCGCGCTTGCAGGCCCAGTATTTCGCCACCGGCACGCCGATGCGCGACAAGGCGCGGGCCGCCTCGTCGCCGGCTTCCCCGGCATCGAGCGCCGCGGCGACACGCAGGGCGAGCCAGGTCAGCGCCTCGCTCTCCAGCGCCAGATCGGCGAGCACGCCCTGCATCATCGGCTGATCGGCGAGCACACGCTGGAAGGCGCGGCGATGCGCCGTATGATGGACTGCCTGTGCCGCTGCCTGGCGCGCGATCGCGGCCGAGGACAGGGCGCATTCCAGCCGCGTCAGGTGCGCCATTTCGAGGATGGTGGCGATACCGCGCCCCTCCTCGCCGAGCATCACCGCGCGCAGGCCACGGAACTCGACCTCGGCCGAGGCATTGGAGCGGTTGCCGCATTTCTCTTTCAACCGCTGCAACAGCAGGTGGTTGCGGTTGCCGTCCGCCAGCCAGCCTTCGGCGAGGAAGCAGCTCACGCCCTTCTCGGTGCAGGCGAGGGTGAGGAACAGATCGGCGATCGGAACGGAGAAGAACCATTTGTGCCCGGTGAGGCGGTAGTCGGCGCCGGGGCCGGCGGCGGCGCTCTCCGGGCGGGCGACGGTCTGGGTCTGGCGCAGGTCGGAGCCACCTTGCTTCTCCGTCATCGCCATGGCGACGACGAGCGCCGGCTTGGCGGCGGGCGGCAGCGGGCGGGGGTCGTATCCGGTGGCCAGGATACGCTCCTGATAGCGGGCCAGCAGCGCCGGATCATGCCGGAGTGCGGCGATGCCGGCGAAGGTCATGCTCGCCGGGCAGCAGACGCCGTTCTCACCCTGGTTCCACAGATAGGACAGCACGGCGCGGTCGAACTGCGCGCCCCGGCGGCGCTCCCGCCAAGCCAGGGAATGCACCTCGGAGCCGCGGATCAGCCCCATCAGCTCGTGCCAGGCCGGGTGGAACTCGACCTCGTCGATGCGGTTGCCGTAGCGGTCGTGGGTGCGCAGTTCGGGAACATGGCGGTTGGCCGCGCTGGCCAGGGCCTGGACGCGCCGGCTGCCGACGAGCGCGCCGCAGTCGGCGAACCGGCCCCCGACATCGCCGGCGCCGAGCGCCGCCGCGGCGCCGGCGAGCGCGGCGTCGTCGGCGTAGGCGTTGTAGCCGGCGAGATCGCCGGGCTGGTTCAGCACCTCATGGGTGGCATAGGAATCGTCCGGCATGGCGGTGCTCCCCCGGGAGGCTCCGGCAAAGATGCGGATCAGACGAACGTGTAGATCAGCCCGAACAGGACGAACACGCTGACGGTCGAGACCACCGCCAGCAGGAATTTGGACAGGCCGAGCGTGCCGGCGCCCGCCGTCAGCGCAAACAGTGCGGCGGTCGCCACGGCCAGGCCGGATCGCCAGCGCAGGCGCCGGCGGCGGTTCTCATCTTCGATCGCACGGAAAAACATCCGACCAGCCTAGCACGGAAGGGCAGCTCTGGTGCGAGAGGGGGGATTCGAACCCCCATGACTTGCGTCGGCCGATTTTGAGTCGGCTGCGTCTACCGTTCCGCCACTCTCGCGCGGGCCGGTTTTCGCCCATCTCGCGGCCGGCCGCCAGCCCATTTGCGTCCGTCGCGGCGCTTCGCTATAGGAACCCGGGTCGTTCCCGGATAGCTCAGTCGGTAGAGCAAGCGGCTGTTAACCGCTGGGTCGTAGGTTCGAGTCCTACTCCGGGAGCCATCCCATCCGGCGCGGCGTGCTCTCTCCCGCTCCAGGAGCCCGCATGCCAGAGACGATTTTCTCCAATGCCCGGCTCGTCCTGCCCGACGGCATCTGTCCCGGCGGCGTGCGCGTGCGCGACGGCGCGATCGCCGAGATCCTGCCCGGGCACGTCACTGGCGGCGTCGATCTCGAGGGCGATCTGCTGCTGCCCGGCCTGATCGATCTGCACACCGACAATCTCGAGCGCCAGGTGGCGCCGCGGCCGAATGCCCGCTGGCCGTCGCGCTCGGCGCTGTTCGCCCATGATTCGCACTGCGTCGCCGCGGGCATCACCACTGTGCTCGATGCGCTCTGCCTCGGCGATGTCGGGTTCGAGAAGGAGCGCATCCGCACCTTCCACGACGGCATCGCCGATCTCGACGCGCTGGGCGGCACCGGGCTGCTCAAGGCCGAGCATTTCCTCCATCTGCGCTGCGAGCTGCCCGCGCCGGACATGCTGGCGATGTTCGACCCGGTGGCCGCGCACCCGCGCCTGCGTCTGGTCAGCCTCATGGATCATTGTCCGGGCTTCGGCCAGTACGCGGATCTCGACTATTACCGTGCCCTCAAGCGCCGCGACGGGTTTTCCGACCTCGACATCGACCGGCTGATCGAGACCGCCCGCGCGCAGCGGGCGCGGGTCCGCGCGCCCAATCGTGCCGCCCTGCTCGCCCGCCTCGCCGGGCGTGGCATCGCGCTCGCCAGCCATGACGACCGCACCGAGGACGAGGTCGCCGAGAACGCCGCCGATGCCATCGGCATCAGCGAGTTCCCGGTGAGCATGGCGGCGGCACGCGCGGCGCAAGCGGTCGGCATGCAGGTGATCGCCGGCGCGCCCAACATCGTTCGCGGCGGCTCGCATTCCGGCAACGTCGCCGCCGCCGACCTGGTCGCCGCCGGCGCGGTCGACGCCCTCGCCTCCGACTACGTGCCGTCGAGCCTGATCGAGGCCGCGTTCGCCTGCGTCCGCACCGGGCTCCTGCCCCTGCACGAGGCCATCGCCCTGGTCACGGAGCGGCCGGCGCGGATGGCCGGCTTCACCGACCGGGGGCGGCTGGCGGCGGGGCTGCGCGCCGATCTGGTGCGTGTGCGGGTGCATGACGGGCTGCCGGTGGTGCGGGCGGTTCTGCGCGCCGGCGAGCGGGTCGGCTGACGGGATAGCGCAGCGTCCCCTGCAAGGTCACGGCGATGCGCCGGACCGCGTCAGCGAAGGCGAGATGGGCGTTGCCGTCGGTCCAGCACCAGGACCGCTCGCCGTCCCGCTCCAGCGCGTGGAACCCGCTCAGCGCCGCCAGCATCGCGGCGTCCAAGCGATGGACCATGCCTTCCATCTCGCCTTCCACCAGGGCCACGGCGACGCCGAGCCGGCGGCGATCGCTGCCTTGGGTGACATCGGCGGCAATCGCGGCGCGCGAGCGGAGCCGCAGACGGCGGACCGGGGCGGGCAGGACGAAAATGTGCCGCCCGGCGGCGACATAGGCAGGGCGCAGGACCCGCCCGCCGGCGACGAGAGCGAGATCGGGATCGGTGCAGAGCATGAGCCCGCCCCGCTCGGCCCGGTCGAGCAGGCGCGCCTTGACCGCGGCGAGCGCAGGGCCGTCATGGCAGCGCGGCGCGCAGGCCGGCCCGGGCGCCGGCGCCACCGCCGCGCCATTGTCGAACCCGACCCGGTTGCCGGTATCGAGATAGGATTCCGCCGCCGCCCCCTCCGCGAGCAACACCTCATGACGGTCGAGTTCGACATGGACATAGGTCACGGCGGCGCGGTTCGGAACGCGCCGGATGGTGCGCCCGTTGACGAGGTGCTTGGCCTCGATCAGCACGCCGCCCGCCTCGGCGAACCAGAATGCGTGATCGCCCGAGACGAGCAGATCGCGCGACGGCACGCCGTCGGCGAACGCCCCGGCGGCCAGCCGCACCGGCGCATCGTCCGCGCGCGGGCGGACGATCCGCCGCCGGCCGACCCAGCGGACGGCACGCACCGCGCCCGAGGCGGTGAGCACCGGGTCACCCGCGGCCAGCTCTTCCACCGCCCGCTCCCCGGCCGGCGTGGCCAGCCGCGTGCCAGCCACGAAGCAGGGCGCGGTGGCCGGATAGAGCGCCTGGATGCCGGCGATGTCGGAGGCGTCCAGCGTCGGGTTGGCGGGGCTGGCGACCGGGTACATCACCGCGTTCGGATCGGTCGAATGGGCGAGACCGAGGGCGTGGCCGATCTCGTGCAGCGCGACCTGCTCGAACGTCGTCGATGTGCCGGCATAGGTCGGGTTGGCGCCGCCGGAGAGCGGGTCGAACGCGGGATCTTCGAGACGCACCAGCGTATCGTTGAGGAATTGATCGGTCGTCGGGTCGTAGCTGTAGTCGGTCTCGCCGATCTCCCCGCCGCTGGTGGTGCTGAAGCTGGCATAGCCGAAGCGGATATCGGCGGCATTCGCCGGGTTCGTGCTGTCCGGCACGAGCACGAAGGTGAGGCCGGAGACCTGGTGCCAGGTGGTCAGCGCCTGCTCGACCAGATTATATTCCGGACTGCCAACGGTGATCGGATCGCTGAACGGAGTCGCCAGGTCCTGGTTGTAGGTCACCGTGGCGAAGCTGAAGGTGATGACGCTGGACGCCCAGGTCGGCCCTTCGAAGGCGTAGTTGATCATCGCGTCCTCTCGCGTCGCTTGTGGCGCCAGGGGAAGTGTGGCCGGATACGCGCGGGGTGCAAGCCCGGGATGGAGGACCGATCATGCGGCTGAGCGATCTGCGTACCCCCTGCCTGGTGCTCGACCGCGCCGTGCTGATGCGCAACATCGCCGCCATGGACCGCGCCGTCGCGCGGCATGCCGTGGCCTTGCGGCCGCACATGAAGACGGCGAAATCGGTCGAGATCGCGCGCCTGGCCATGCGCGGCGGCGGCGTCACCGTCTCGACGCTGGCCGAGGCCGCGTTGTTCGCCGAGCACGGCATCGTGGATCAGATTCTCGCCGCCGGCATCACGCCGCGGAAGCTGGCCGAGGTGGCGGCGCTCAACCGGCGGGGCGCGGCCGTGAAGGTGATCACCGACGATCTCGACATGGCCCGCACGATCGCCGCGGACGGTGGCGTCAGCGCGCTGATCGAGATCGATTGCGGCGAGGGGCGCGGCGGCATCGGGCCGGAGGATGCGCGCCTGCCGCTGCTCGCCGCCGCGCTCGGTCCGGCGCTGGCCGGGGTGCTGACCCATGCCGGGCATAGCTACGCCGCCACCAGCCCCGCCACCATCGCCGCAGTGGCGGAGGCGGAGCGGGCCGCAGCGGTGGCGGCCGCAGAGCGGCTGCGCGCGGCCGGCCACACGGTTGGCATCGTCTCGATCGGCAGCACGCCGACCGCGCTGCACGCCGAGACGCTCGCCGGCGTCACCGAAATGCGGCCGGGAGTCTACATGTTCGGCGACCTGTTCCAGGCGCAGCGCTTCTCCTGCGGGCTCGGGGACATCGCCGTCACCGTGCTCGCCAGCGTCATCGGCCGCCGGCCGGCCGAGCACCGCCTGCTGATCGATGCCGGGGCGCTCGCGCTGTCCAAGGACCGCAGCACCGAGGCGGCGCCGCACGATTACGGCTTCGGCCGCGTGCTGGGGCTCGACGGCACGGCCTCGCTCGGCGCCGCCACGGTGGCGCGTGCCTATCAGGAGCATGGCATCGTCGCCTGCGATCCGGCGCTGCCCTTCCCGGACCTCGCCATCGGCGCGCTGGTGCGCATCGCGCCGAATCATGCCTGCCTCACCGCCGCCGCCCATGATCGCTACCACGTCGTCGATACCGGCGATGCGGTCGAAGCGATCTGGCCACGCGTCAATTACTGGTAGCGCGCCGCGCTCATTCGTCGAGAAACGTCGCGAACGCGTCGACCGGCACGCGCGGCGTCTCCAGCCGGTTGGCAGGTTCGTCGGGATCGGCATAGCCCAGTGCCATGCCGCAAACCACGATCTCGCTGGCAGGAATCGCGAGTTCGGCGTGGATGATGTCAGCATAGAAGGCGAACGCGGCCTGCGGGCAGGTATCGAGCCCGGCGCCGCGGGCCGCGATCATGATGTTCTGCAGGAACATGCCGAGATCGAGCCAACTGCCGCGGCCGAGGACGCGATCGATGGTGACGATCAGGCCAACCGGGGCGCCGAAGAAATCGTAGTTGCGCGCATGCTGGCGGCGCGCCGCGGCGCGGTCGCCCTTGGCGATGCCGAGCAGTCCGTAGAGCGCCCAGCCGATCTCACGACGCCGGTCCAGATACGGCGAGACCCATTCGCTCGGATAATAGTCGTACTCGGCCTGGTTCTGGGCGCCATCGGCATGCGCTGCCTGCAGCATCGCCGCCAGGCGCTGCCGCGCGGCGCCGGTGAGCACGCGCAGTTTCCAGGGCTGGGTGTTGGTCATGGAGGGAGCGCGGCTGGCCAGCGCCAGAACCTGCCGCAGCGTCGCCTCCGGCACCGGGCGCGGCAGGTAGCCACGCACGCTGCGCCGGCCGCCGATCGCGGCGGCCACCGACGCCGAAATTTCTGTATCCGTCATCCTTCGCCGTTCCCTTCCGTCATGTCCTGCGCGCCAGATCGCGCAGCCGGCGCCGGCGCAGCGGGCGAACCTCCGCCGACGGCGCCAGGCGACGGATCTGCGCCTGGATCTCGGCGCGCTTCTCGTGGATCGAGGCGATCACCGGCCCCATCGGCACGCCGACATCGACCAGCACCGCCTCGGCCAGTTGAAGACTGGCCTCGATCGTCTCCGGCACCGCGTCGAAGGCGCCCACTTCGTAGAGATGCGCGGCGTGGGCGGCATCGCGTGCCCGGGCGACGATGCGCAGCGACGGCCATTCCGCCCGCGCCGCGGCGATGAGCGCATCCGCCGCGCGCGGCGCGTCCAGCGTCACCACCAGCGCCTGCGCGGCATCGAGCCCGAGGCGGCGCAGCAGGTCAAGCCGCGTGATGTCGCCGAAATAGACCGGCTGGCCGAGCGCGTGCTGACGGGCGACCTGATCGGCGTCGCCGTCGATGGCGAGATAGCTCACGCGATGCGCCGCCAGCAGCGCCGCGACCGTCTGCCCGACGCGGCCGAAACCGGCGATCACCACCCGGCCGGCGGGCGCGGCCGGCGCCGCCTCGGCGCGCAGCAGCGGATCCAGCGGCACCCGCTCGAAGCGCTGCGCCAGACCGGCGCCGAGGGCACCGAGGAGGGGAATCCCGGCCATGCTCAGCGCCGCCACCAGCCGGGCGAAATCCGCCTGCGCCGCACTCAGCAACCCGTCCGATGCGGCCAGCGCGAGAATGACGAAGCTGAACTCCCCGCCCGGGCCGAGCAGCAGCCCGCTTGGCACGCCGACCCGCCAGGGCTGGCCGAAGGCGCGGGCGGCGACGGCGATGACGGCGAGCTTCAGCCCGACGACGGCGGCGACGGCGCCCAGCACCGCCAGCGGCTCCGCGACGACCCAGCGGAGATCGAGGCTCATGCCGATGGCGACCAGGAACACGCCGATCAGCAGGCCCTTGAACGGCTCGATCGTCACCTCGACCTGCCGGCGATACTCGGTCTCGGCCAGGAGCAGCCCGGCGATCAGCGCCCCCATCGCCATCGACAGCCCGGCCGCGGCGGTGGCCAGCGCGGTCGCCACGACGACCAGCAGCGACGCCGCCATGAACAGCTCCGGGCTGCGCGTGCGCGCCACGCCGCGGAACAGCGGACGCAGGCCCAGCCGGCCGAGGGCGACGATCATCGCCACCGCGAACACCGCCTGGCCGACGACGATGCCGAGGCGCTCCATCCCGACCGCGCCGGACCCGGCGCCGAGCAGCCCGAGCGCGAACATCACCGGCAGGACCGCGAGATCCTGCAACAGCAGGAGGGCGAAGCTGAGCCGCCCGACCGGGGCGAGCAGGCGCCCCGCCTCTCCCAGCACCTGGATCACCACCGCCGTCGAGGAGACGGCCAGCGCCAGGGCGAGCACGAGGGCCGCGCCCGGAGGCTGACCGGCGGCCAGCGCGGCGGCGGCGAGCACGGCGACGGCGGCGACGAATTGCAGCGTGCCGAGGCCGAACACCAGCCGCGCCATGCCGAGCACACGCTCGAACGAGAGTTCGAGCCCGATGGTGAACAGCAGCAGCACCACGCCGAACTCGGCGAATGGCGCGAAACGGTCGGGATCCGCGATGGTGACGATGGCCAGCCACGGTACCCGCCCGGCCAGCGCGCCGAGCCCCGAGGGCCCGACGGCGATGCCGACGAGCATGAAGCCGAGCACCGGGCTGACCCGCAACCGATGAAAGACGGGGATGACCACGGAGGCAGCCGAGAGGATGAGCAACGGCTCGCGCAGGGCCTCGGGGTCGATCGCCTGGCTCACCGTGCCGTCCCCCCGTCAGCGATTCACGCGGCGCTCATCGGGCGGCCGGATGGACCTTCTCGCTCGCGGCGCAGCCGGCGTCGCAGCATTTTCCTGGCTGGCGATCGGCCTGATGGCTGGCGCGGCGGGCGTCGGCGGCGACGCCGCGGTCGAGCAGACGCTCGACCAGCTCGGCGCGCTCCCAGGTGGGATAGTGGCGCCAGATCTCGCGCTTCATCGCCTCCGGCGAGCCGCCGCCGTGCAGCGAGATCACCGAGTACCAGCCGCCCTGGCTGGACGCGGTGAGATCCTCCACCAGCCGCGCCAGCTCGAGGCGCTGCGCCGCCGGGATGTCGGCCCGTCCGGCGAGCACGGCGGCGAGCGAGGCGGCCGTCGCGGGATTGTGGTCCTCCTCCGGACCGGGCAGCGCCACGATCAGCCCGCCCGAGACGTAATGGGCGAGCCGGTGCATGTCGTAGATCTGGTTGGCCAGCAGCAGCTTGCCGATATTGGCGAAGACCGGGTCCGGCATCACCGAGCCCGCCGGGTCGGCCTGGCCATAGACCGAGGCGGCAACGCCGCAGGCGAAGAACCCCTCGACGATCTTGATCAGCTCGACCATCGCCTCGCGGATATGGGGCTGGCGGTCGGCGTCGAGCCCATTGGCTTCGCACATCAGCGCCCCCGCCCCGATCAGCAGGTCGCCGAAGCCGGCGCGCGCGCCGATGCAGGAATGGCGGTGATGGGTGGCGTAGCTGGTGGTGAGAAACCCGCCCTCCTCGGTCTCGCCGGCGAGGAATACCTGCTCATCCGGCACGAACACGTCGTCGAACACGACGACGCCGGTCGACTGGCCGTACCGGGCGGAGAATGCCGCCGCCCGCTCGCCCGGCCGCCCGGCCGGCCGGGCGATGATGGTCACGCCCGGCGCATCGACCGGCATGGCGCAGCAGACCGCGAAATCGCGCTCCGCCTCGGTCATGGTGCGGCAGGGCATGACGAGAAACTCGTGCATGTAGGGCGCGCCGGTGACAATCGCCTTGGTGCCGCGAATGACGACGCCGCCCGGCCGGCGCTCCTTGATGTGGACGTAGACGTCCGGGTTGGACTGACGCGCCGGCCGCAGCGAACGGTCGCCCTTGGCGTCGGTCATCGCCACGCCGAGGGTCAGATCCTCGGCCTGCACGCGGTCGAGATAGGCGAGGAAGCGGGCGTGATACGCGGTGCCGTGCGCGGCATCGGCCCGCGCGGTGGCTTGGAAGATGGCGTTCAGCGCGTCGTGGCTGAGATAGCGCTGGGCGCAGCCGGAGTGGCGGCAGACGAGGCGCACGGCTTCGAGCTTGGCGAGCAGGTCGTCCTGGTTCTCGTTGATGTGCAGCATACGGCTGACGCGCGCCCCGGTGCGGGACTGCTTTGCCGCGAGCAGGCGCGCGCTCTCAGGCCGCAGGGCGAAATCATAGGTGATGCCGACCGCCGCGATGCCGGGCGCGAGGCGCGGCTCATCGGCGACGCTGGCGATCGCCTCGCCGTTGATGAACACGCGTGGACGCCGCCGACGCAGGGACTCGCGATAGTCGGCGGCGGACATCAGCATCGGTCGTTCTCCGCGTGGTCCACCCGCTCAGGCCGGCTTGCCGGCGACGATGGCCCCCAGAATGTAGCGCTCCGCCGCCTCACGGTCGCCCCAGCCCGAGAGTTTCACCCACTTGCCCTGCTCCAGATCCTTGTAGCGGGTGAAGAAATGCTCGATCGCCTGGCGCGTGATCTCGGGCAGCTCGGCGACGGTGGCGATATGGCTGTGCTGCGGGTGGATCTTGTCGTGCGGAACGCAGACCACCTTCTCATCCGGTCCGGCCTCGTCCTCCATATGCAGCACACCGATTGGGCGGGAGCGGATCACAGCGCCGGGAACCACCTGCGAGGGGACCAGGACCAGCGCATCCACCGGGTCGCCATCGGCGGCGAGGGTTCCGGGGATGAAGCCGTAGGCGGCGGGATAGGCCGTCGGCGTGAACAGGAAGCGGTCCACGACGATCGCGCCGGAGACCTTGTCCACCTCGTATTTCACCGATGATCCTTGCGGAATCTCGATGACCACGTTGATGTCCTGCGGCGGGCTGTTCCCGGTCGGGATCTTGGCGACATCCATCCTGACGTGCTCCGTCTGACGCGCCGGCCGAACGCACGGCGGACCCATAATGTCCGAACCGGGGCGCGAAAACAAAGGCCCCGGATGCCATCGCACCCGGGGCCCCAGCCGTTACCGGGCGGCCGTCGTACTCAGCCGGCCCAGTGGGCGAGCACGGCGAGCAGCAGAAGTGCCACGATGTTGGTGATCTTGATCATCGGGTTGACCGCCGGGCCGGCGGTGTCCTTGTAGGGATCGCCAACGGTATCGCCGGTCACCGCAGCCTTGTGGGCGTCCGAGCCCTTGCCGCCGTGATGGCCTTCCTCGATGTATTTCTTCGCATTGTCCCAGGCGCCGCCGCCGGACGTCATGGAAATGGCGACGAACAGGCCGGTGACGATGGTGCCGAGCAGCATCGCGCCGACCGAGGAGAACGCCGCGGTGCGGCCGGCGATCAGGTCGATGACCGTGTAGAGCACGATTGGCGCCAGCACCGGCAGCAGCGAGGGCACGATCATCTCGCGGATCGCTGCCTTGGTCAGCAGATCGACGGCTCGGCCGTATTCCGGCTTGCCGGTGCCCTCCATGATGCCTGCGATTTCGCGGAACTGCCGGCGCACTTCCACGACGACGGCCCCCGCGGCACGGCCGACCGCCGTCATGCCCATCGCCCCGAACAGATAGGGCAGCAGGCCGCCGATGAAGAGACCGACGACGACATACGGATCCGAAAGGGTGAACGGCACCGTGAGCTTCGGGAAATAATGCTTGAGGTCCTCGGTGTAGGCGGCGAACAGCACCAGCGAGGCGAGACCAGCCGAACCGATGGCGTAGCCTTTGGTCACTGCCTTGGTGGTGTTGCCGACCGCGTCCAGCGCGTCGGTGAAGGTTCGCACTTCCTTGGGCAGGTTCGACATCTCGGCGATGCCGCCGGCATTGTCCGTCACCGGGCCGTAGGCATCGAGGGCGACGATCATGCCCGCCAGCGCCAGCATGGTGGTGGCGGCGATGGCGATGCCGAACAGGCCGGCGATGAGCGAGGCGACGATGATGCCGGCGCAGATCACCACCACTGGCAGCGCAGTGGCCTCCATCGAGACGGCGAGGCCCTGGATGACGTTGGTGCCGTGACCGGTGGTCGAGGCCAGCGCGATCGAGCGCACCGGACGATATTCCGTCGAGGTGAAATACTCGGTGATCCAGACGATGAAGCCGGTGACCAGGAGGCCGACGATAGCGCAGAGGAACAGGTCGAACCCGGTTACCGCGCCACCGCTGGCCATCGGCATCGCGGCGCCGAAGCCGACGAAGGCCGCGATCACGGCCGCGATCGCCACCACCGAGAGCAGGCCGGTGACGATCAGCCCCTTGTAGAGGGCCTTCATGATGTTGCCGCCGGCATCGAGCTTGACGAAATAGGTGCCGATCACCGAGGTGACGATGCAGACGCCGCCGATGCCGAGCGGCAGCATCATCACCCAGTCGCGCACCGGCGGGGCGAAAAAGATCGCGCCGAGCAGCATGGTGGCGACGACGGTCACGACATAGGTCTCGAACAGGTCCGCGGCCATGCCGGCGCAGTCGCCGACATTGTCGCCGACATTGTCGGCGATCACGGCCGGGTTGCGGGGATCATCCTCGGGGATGCCGGCTTCGACCTTGCCGACGAGATCGGCGCCGACGTCGGCACCCTTGGTGAAGATGCCGCCACCGAGACGGGCGAAGATGGAGATCAGCGAGGCGCCGAAGCTCAGCGCCACCATCGCCTCCAGCACCGGGCGCAGCTCGGTGCCGCTCATGCCCGAGCGCAGGATGAGATAATAGATCGTCACCCCGAGCAGCCCGAGCCCGACCACCAGCAGGCCGGTGATCGCACCGGACTTGAAGGCGAGGTCCAGACCTGCCGCCAGCCCTTTGCGGGCCGCCTCGGCCGTGCGGACATTGGCCCGCACGGAGACGTTCATCCCGGCATACCCGGCGGCGGCGGACAGCGCCGAGCCGATCAGGAAGCCGATGGCGACATGCACGCCCAGCGCGACGCCGAGGATGACCAGAATGACGACGCCGACCATGGCGATGGTCGTGTACTGGCGATTGAGATAAGCGCGGGCGCCTTCCTGGATCGCCGCGGCGATCTCCTGCATGCGGGCATTGCCCGCATCCGCGGCGAGCACCGCGCGGCTGGTCACCCAGCCATAAGCGATCGCCAGCGCGCCGCAGGCGATGATGATGATATAGGCCAACAACATCCCGGAGGTTTCCTTTTGGACTGGACGGCGATTCGAGGGCGTGCGCTCAGCCGAGGCAAAGCGGCGCGGAAAATGGCAGAACCGTCCCGCTCAGGCAACGGCACCCGGCGCCGGATGGCCGATTTCCCTTCCCTGTGGCCGCCGCGCCGCTACTCGGCGGCCGCGGCCAGATAGGCCTCGGGCCGAGCGCGACGGATGCAGGCCACTACCAGCGCCTCCGCCTCCGCGCGCTCGCCCCAGCCCAGCACCTTCACCCACTTGCCGCGCTCGAGGTCCTTGTAGCGGGTGAAGAAATGCTCGATCGCCTGGCGCGTGATCAGCGGCAGGTCGCTGATGTCGGCAACGTCGGCGTGCTGCGGGTGGATGCGGTCATGCGGCACGCAGATGATTTTCTCATCGCGCCCGGCCTCGTCTTCCATCAGCAGAACCCCGATCGGCCGCGCCCGCACCACTGCGCCCGGGACAAGCTGGCCCGGCAGCACCTGGTTCGGCAGCAGCACCAGCGCGTCGGCCGGGTCGCCGTCCTCGGCCAGGGTTCCCGGAATGAACCCGTAGGCCGCCGGATAGGCCATCGGCGTGAACAGGAACCGGTCGACGACGACCGCACCGGACGCCTTGTCGATCTCGTACTTGACCGCCGACCCTTGTGGAATCTCGATGACGACGTTGATGTCCGCCGGTGGCAGACGGCCCGCCGCGATCTCTGTGACGTTCATGGTAATCCTTTATGTTGCACTGCAACAAAGCCTGCTCTGTATATCGCCCGCGCTCAGCCTTGCCAAGTGCCGGGTTTGCGGGTTCCCATGCGCCTCCCGCCACGCGCCCGTAGCTCAACCGGTCAGAGCGGGCCGCTCATAACGGCTTGGTTGCAGGTTCGAGTCCTGCCGGGCGCAGGCGCGGGCCGCGGCCTGATTGCCGATCGCGTCCCGCGTGCTTATTAGAAGCCCGCCCGCAATGGCGCGGCCGGCGGGCCTGCGCCAGGGACGGTCGTGCCGCATCGGCGCGGCGGGCGCATCAGCGAGGAACCCGGATGGCCAGCTACCAGTACGTCTACGTGATGAAGGACCTCACCAAGGCCTATCCGGGCGGACGCGAGGTGTTCAAGGGCATCACCCTGTCCTTCCTGCCCGGGGTCAAGATCGGCGTGCTCGGCGTCAACGGCGCCGGCAAATCGACGCTGCTGCGCATCATGGCCGGCATGGAGAAGGAGTATGGCGGCGAGGCCTGGGCCGCCGAGGGCGTGCGCGTCGGCTATTTGCAGCAGGAGCCGGCGCTGGACCCGACCAAGACGGTCGGCGGCAATGTTCGCGGCGCTTTCGAGGCGCTGCACCAGGCGCTCGAACGGTTCAATGCCATCTCCGAGGCGTTCGCCGAGCCGATGGACGAGGAGCGGATGAACACGCTGCTCGCCGAGCAGGCGGAACTGCAGGCCAAGATCGACGCCGAGGACGGCTGGGACCTCGATCGCCGCGTCGACATCGCGCTCGACGCGCTGCGCTGCCCGCCCGCGGACAGCCCGATCGAGACGCTTTCCGGCGGCGAGCGCCGCCGCGTCGCGCTGTGTCGGCTGCTGCTGGAAAAGCCCGAGTTGCTGCTGCTCGACGAGCCGACCAACCATCTCGACGCCGAAAGCGTCGCCTGGCTGGAGCGGACGCTGCGCGAGTACCAGGGCACGGTGATCGTCGTCACCCACGACCGCTACTTCCTCGACAACGTCACCAACTGGATTCTGGAGATCGAGCGCGGCCGCGGCATCCCCTACGAGGGTAACTACTCCTCGTGGCTGGAGCAGAAGCGCAAGCGGCTCGCCCAGGAGGAAAAGGAGGAGAGCGCGCGCCAGCGGGCACTGGCCGCGGAGCAGGAATGGATCGCCGCCTCGCCGCGCGCCCGCCAGGCGAAGAACCGCGCCCGCATCGCTCGCTACGAGGAGATGCTCGCCCAGTCCCAGGAGCTGGCAGGCGGCGTCGCCGACATCGTCATCCCGCCCGGACCGCGCCTGGCGAATACCGTCATCGTCGCCGAGCATCTGAACAAGGGCTATGGCGACCGGCTGCTGATCGAGGATCTCAGCTTCAAACTGCCACCGGGCGGCATCGTCGGCGTCATCGGCCCCAACGGCGCCGGCAAATCGACGCTGTTCCGCATGATCACCGGCGGCGAAACCCCTGATGCCGGCAAGCTCACCATCGGCGAGACGGTGAAGCTCGGCTATGTCGACCAGAGCCGCGACAGCCTCGACGGCACCAAGACGGTCTGGCAGGAGATCAGCGGCGGCGAGGAGGTGATCCAGCTCGGCAAACGCTCGGTCGCCTCGCGCGCCTACGTCGCCGCCTTCAACTTCAAGGGCTCGGACCAGCAGAAGCGGGTCGGCATCCTCTCCGGCGGCGAGCGCAACCGGGTGCATCTGGCCAAGATGCTGAAATCGGGCGCCAACGTCATCCTGCTCGACGAGCCGACCAACGATCTCGACGTCGACACGCTGCGCGCGCTCGAGGATGCGCTCGCCGCCTTCGCCGGGTGTGCCGTGGTCATCAGCCATGACCGCTGGTTCCTCGACCGGCTGGCGACCCACATCCTGGCCTTCGAGGGCGACAGCCACGTCGAATGGTTCGAAGGCAATTTCCAGGCCTACGAAGAGGACAAGCGCCGCCGCCTCGGCGCCGACGCCACCGAGCCGCACCGGATCAAGTATCACCCGCTGACCCGCTGAGCCGTCCGGCCGCGCCCGCGTCGCTGGCAATGCATCCGGCCCGGGTCATCACCACCGGCCGGCTGGTGCTGCGCCCGGTCGGCTTCGCCGATCTGGCGGATCTCACGGCGCTGAAGGCGGATCCGCGCGTGTTCGCGGTCATGCTGGGCGGAGTGCGCACGCCCGAGCGGACGGGCGAGGAGCTGGCCGAAGAGATCCGCTTCTGGGGCCAGCACGGCGTCGGGCTGTGGGCCGTGCGAGCGCGCGAAACCGGCGCCTTTCTCGGCATCGCCGGCGTGATGGAGCGGCCGGACGGGCTCGGCCTGGCGCTGCGGTTCGCGCTGTGGCCGGACATGCGCGGCCAGGGCCTGGCGCGCGAGGCGGCCGGCGCGGTGCTGCGCTACGCCCACGACATCGCCCGCATTCCGCGCATCGTCGCGGTGGCGCGCGAGGATAATTTCGCCTCCCGCACCGTACTCGGCGGCATCGGCATGATCGAATGCGGCCGCTTCACCCGCGACGGGCACGCGATGCTCGTCTATGAGAGCCGCGCCTGCTGATCGCCGCCTGCCGCCCGGTTTCCGCCGGGCGCCAAAACCCTCTATCCTGCGCCCGATGCTGACCGATCTGCCCAACCTCCTGACGCTCTCGCGCATCGCCGCGATCCCGCTCCTGGTCGCCCTGGTCGCGGCCGGGCAGCCATGGGCCGATCTCGCCGCCTGCATCGTCTTCACCGTGGCCGGGATCACCGACTATCTCGACGGCAAGCTGGCCCGCGAATGGCGACAAATCTCCGATTTCGGCCGCATGCTGGACCCGATCGCCGACAAGCTGCTGGTCGGCGCGGTGCTGATGATGCTGGTCGGCCGCGCGCGGCTGTCCGGCCCGGGCCTCTATCCCGCGGTCGTCATCATGCTGCGGGAGATTCTCGTCAGCGGCCTGCGCGAATATCTCGGCAGCGTTCGCGTCGGCCTGCCGGTCACACGGCTGGCGAAATGGAAGACCGGCGTGCAGATGGTCGCCCTCGGCACGCTGCTCGCCGGCGACAACACCGCCGCGCTGCTCGGGCTCGGGCGCCTGCCCGTCTCGACGATCGGCGAGGCGCTGCTGTGGCTCGCGGCGATTCTGACCCTGGTCACCGGCTGGGACTATCTCACCGCCGGGCTGCGCCATGCCTCCCCGTCCGCACGCCCGGCGCCGAGCGGGACCTCGCCGAGCCCATGAAGCCGAGCCAGTGAAGCTGAGTCAGTGAAGCTGAGTCAGTGAAGCTACTGGGGCTGATCGGCTGGTCCGGCAGCGGCAAGACGACGCTGCTCACCGCGCTGCTGCCGCGCTTCGTCGCACAGGGGCTGCGCGTGTCCACGGTGAAGCACGCCCATCACGGCTTCGATCTCGATCGCCCCGGCAAGGACAGCTACCGCCATCGCGAGGCCGGAGCGCACGAGGTGCTGGTCGTCAGCGGCGTGCGCTTCGCCCTGCTGCACGAACTGCGCGGCGAGGAGCCGCCGCTGCCGGCGCTGCTCGCCCGGCTCGACCCGGTCGATCTCGTGCTGGTCGAGGGGTTCAAGACGCACGCCTTCGCCAAGATCGAGGTGCATCGCCCGTCGCTGGCGAAGCCGCCGATCTGGCCGGCCGAGCCCGGCGTCATCGCCGTCGCCGCCGACGCGCCGCCGGCGACGATGCCGCCCGTGCCGCTCTTGCCCCTCGGCGATCCGGCCGCCATCGCCGACTGGATCCTCGCCCGGCTTGCCGATTTGCCGTCGCGCGCCGATCTTTCCACTTCCGCACCTTGAGCCGCGGGCAGGGGCTTGGCACAGTGCCGGTGCACCAGAGCACCGTCCGCCCTGACCAATCCATCACGCCGGACCCTGCTCCAGGCGAGCCAGATAGGAACCGACCGCATGCGCCGCTCCGCCATCGTTCTTCCGCTGCTGCTCGCGGGCTGCGGCTTCGATGATTTCTTCGGCAACACCCACACGTTCCACGCCACGCCGAATGCACCGCTCGGCGAAAGCGAAACGATGCTGAACGCGCGCGGCGTCATCACCGAGGAGGCGCCGCTGCAGCCGGAGCCGGGCAATATCTGGCCGGGCCCGATCAAGCCCATCCCAACCCTGAGCGAGCTCGAGCAGCAGGAAAACGAGGGGATGAAGAAGCTCCGGCCAATGGAGACACCGCCCGTCAAGGGTGCGCCGCCGCCCTCGGCCGGCCAGCCCGTGGTGATCCCGAACGGCGACGGCACCAGCACCGTCATCATGCCCGACGGCACCATCCGCACCATCCCGAGCGCCTCCACCAAGCCCTCCCAAGGCCAGACCGGAACCGGCAAGTCCGCGACCGGCAAGTCCGCACCGAGCAAGACCCTGCCCGACCAGCGCCCCGCGCCGGCCGACATGCCGGCGGGCGATACCGCCAAGCCGGCGCAGTAGCAGGCGATGAGCGCGCCGTCGCTCCACATCCTGTATTTCGCCTGGCTGCGCGAGCGGCTCGGGCTTGGCGAGGAGTGCCTGATGCTCCCCGAGGGCGTGGACACAGTGGGCACGCTGATCGCCTGGCTACGCGGGCGCGACGACCGCTACGGCGCCATCTTTGCCGACGGGCGGGTGGTGCGCTGCGCCGTCAATCAGGAATTCGCGGGGCCGGACACGCCGCTCGCCGCCGGCGACGAGGTCGCCTTCTTCCCACCGGTCACCGGCGGCTGAGATGGCCCGGGTCGTCGTGCAGGAAGCGGCGTTCGACCTCGGCGCGGAATTCGCCGCCCTCACCGCCGGGCGCCGCGACATCGGCGGCATCGGCGCTTTCGTCGGCACGGTGCGCGAGCTGTCGGGAGGGCAGCGCCTGGAGGCGATGACGCTCGAACATTATCCGGCGATGACCGCCGCTTCCCTCAGCCATATCGCCGCCGAGGCAGAGCGGCGCTGGGATCTGCTCGGCTGCACGCTCATCCACCGCATCGGCCGGCTTGAGCCGGGTGCGCCGATCGTCCTCGTCCTCGCCGCCGCTGCCCATCGCGACGCGGCGCTCGCCGCCACCGGCTTCCTCATCGATTGGCTGAAGACCAGGGCGCCGTTCTGGAAAAAGGAATGTTTCGCGGACGGCGACGCGCACTGGGTGGAGGCCCGCGCCGAAGACGATGCGGCGGCGGCGCGCTGGAGCGAGCCGGGCTGAACCGGCCGGTCCACGCTCGCCATGTTCACGCCGATACCGCCGCATCAGCCGCCGAGCATCATCGCCGCGCGCACTGTGAGAACGACACCCATGCCGAGGATCAGCAGCGTCGTCGCCACCTGAACCCGGGTCAGCCAGACGCTGTCCAGCCAGCCTAGCACCCGCTCGCCGATCTTGGCCGCGATCACGCCGACGAGGGTGAGGGCGGCGGCGAAGCCGATGCTGAACACCAGCACCGTCAGCAGCCCCAGCATGACGCGGCCCTGACCCACCGCGGCGAGCAGAATAGCCAGCGCCGTCGGGTCGGGCAGCAACCCGCCGGCGATGCTCAGCGTCAGCAGCACGCCGAGCTTGGGCCGGTTGTCGGTGATGACGTCCAATTGGTGCGCGTGCGCGCGGCCCCAGCCATGGCTGTGCCAGACCGCGCCACCGCCGGGCTCATGGTGGTGCGCGTGATCATGATCATACCCGTGCCCATGATCGTGCCCGTGGTCGTGCCCGTGGTCGTGACCATGATCGTGTCCATGGTCATGGTCGTGGTGATCGTGCCCGTGATGATGCGACTGGGCGGCGGGCGGCAGGCCGAAGGCGATCCGCACCAATGCAAGCTGCGTCCAGAGCATCCACAGCCCGAGCCCGACGACGAGCAGCCCCATGGCCAGCGCCAGATCGACCTCGATGCGCTGCGGCACGAGCCAGGCCGAGCCGATCGAGGCCGCCACGCCGACCATCACGATGCCGGACACGTGCGACAGGGTCACGAATACGCCGAGAATGACGGCATCGATCGGCTTGCCGCGCGCGCCGACGATATAGGCCGCGGCAATGGTCTTGCCATGCCCCGGGGTGGCGGCATGCACCGCGCCGGTCCAGAAGCTGGACAGAAGATAGAATACAGTCTCTTTCATGGACCATTCACTCCCTGCTGCGTTCATGCCCGTCCTGACGCGCCGAGTCCACCGGGCCGCTGCTCGCTTCCTCACCGTTCCGGGTTATCACGAGCCGACCCAGCCATGCCGCGTCTCACCCTCGCCGCCGCCCCGGCGCCCCCGTTGCTCGCCGAGACCTGGCAGGCGCTGGAAGCGCGCGCGGACGGCTCGTTCTTCCAGGGCTGGAGCTGGACCGGTTGCCAGTATGCCACCCGCTTTCCGGACCCCATCCTGCTGCGGGCGGAGGCGTCCGGCCGGGTGCTGGCCCTCGGCCTGTTCAACCGCCGCCCGCGCCGGCTCGCCCACTCGTGCCTGCATCTCGGCGAAAGCGGCGATCCCGCGCTCGACGCCGTCTTCATCGAGCATAACGGGTTTCTCATCGATCGCGCCGCACCGGCCGGGCTCGCGGCCGCCTGCCTGCGCGCAGCGCTGACGCTCGCGCTGCCGGAAGGCGGCACGCGGCGGCTGGTCCTGAGCGGGATCGGCGACGATCTGCTCGCCGCGGCACGGCCGTTCGCGCCGCGCGTCACCGCCACGCGCCCGGCGCCCTTCGTCGATCTCGCCGCGCTGCGCGCGCACGGCGGGCACTATCTGGACCGGGTCAGCGCCAACACCCGCTACCAGTTGCGACGCTCCGCGCGGGCCTATGCCGCCCGCGGCCCGCTCTCGGTCCATCGTGCCGCTAGCGTCGCCGAGGCGCTCGCCTGTCTCGATCGCCTGGCCGAGCTGCATCAGCGCACCTGGCAGGCACGCGGCAAGCCGGGCGCATTCGCCAACCCGGCCTTCCGGGAGTTCCACGCGGCGCTCATCGCCCGCGGCCTGCCGCGCGGCGAGGTGGACCTGCTGCGCATCGCCGCCGGCGGCGATGCGATCGGGTATCTCTATAATTTCCGCTACCGTGACCGCGTCGCCGCCTACCAGAGCGGTTTCGACTATGACGGCGCCGGCGCCCACGCCAAGCCCGGCCTGACCTGCCATCACCTCGCGATCGAGCACTATGCCGCCACCGGCGCGGTCGCCTATGACTTTCTCGCCGGCGGCGACCGCTACAAGACCAGCCTCGCCAATGCGGCCGAGACACTGCACTGGATCGAAATGTCCCCCGCCGCCACCCTGCCCGGCCTGCTCGACCGAGCCCGCCATCTGGCCCATGCCTGCCGCGAGCGGCTGGCGTGAGCGGCGAACCCTCGTTCCTCCTCGGTCTGATCGGCTCCGGCATCCAGGCCTCGCTGACCCCGGCGCTGCACGAGCATGAGGCCGATGCGCAGGGGCTGCGCTGTCTCTACCGGCTGATCGATCTGGACCGGCTCGGCCTCGACGGCGACGCCCTCCCCGAGCTGCTCGCTGCCGCTGAACGCATGGGCTTCACCGGGCTCAACATCACCTATCCGTGCAAGCAGACGGTGATCCCGCTTCTGCACGCGCTGTCGGACGAAGCGCGCGCGCTCGGTGCGGTCAACACGGTGGTGCTGCGCGACGGCCGTCGCGTCGGCCACAATACGGATTGCTCCGGGTTTGCCGACAATGTGCGGCGCCATTTCGGCGATTTCGCGGGCACTCGGGTGGTCCAGCTCGGGGCCGGCGGCGCCGGCGCGGCGGTGGCCCACGCCACGCTGACGCTCGGCGCACGCCATCTCGCCCTGTTCGACATCGACACCGCCCGCGCCGAGCGTCTCGCCGCCGACCTCGCCGCCCGCTTCGGCGCCGGCCGCGTCGCGGTCATCGCCGATCCGGCCGCCGCCGTGGCCGAGGCCGACGGGCTGGTCAACACCACGCCCGTCGGCATGACCAAATTTCCCGGCCTGCCCCTGGACGCGGCCCTGCTGCGTCCGGCGCTGTTCGTCGCCGACATCGTCTATGTCCCGATCGAGACCGCGCTGCTCGCCGCCGCCCGCGCCCGCGGCTGCCGCACGCTCGACGGCGGCGGCATGGCGGTCGCACAGGCGGCCGAGGCCTTCCGACTGTTCACCGGCCGCGCCGCGAACCTCGATCGCATGGCACGCCACTTCGGCGCGCTCCGCGAGGGGCGGAGCGCCTGACACACCCTATCGCGGGTTCACCGAGGCCCGCGCCGGTGACGCGGCGCCGATCAGGGTGCGCGTCCCGTCACCGGCCGGTCCGGGAAGGCGAGTTCGTGGCGCGCCCGCCACTCGGGGCGGACATAGTTGATGATCAGCGACCGGCGCACGCCGCTGATCGGTCGGCGGGCGAACCCGTGCCAGGTATCGGCCGCGGGGACGAAGATCAGTCCGCTGTTGGCCGAACCGGGCGCCCGGCCGAGCACCTCGCCCGTCGGGCTCATCAGGTCGGTGCCCCAGTCGGCGCTGCCCGGGCCGGTGGAGAGATAGACCAGCATGGTGAAGAGCTTGGCGCCGATGTCGGTGTGCGGTTCGAGCCAGAACCCGTCGCTGTCCAGGCAATACTCGATGCGCAGCGATGACCCGCCGAGCGCGGCGCCGGTCATCGCCTCCAGCGCGCCGACCGTGGCCGTGTCCTGGAAGGCGCCGGCGATCGCCGCGCAGGGTCCCTGCTCCAGCCGCGCCCCGGCGAAGAACTGGCGCAGCGCGTTGTGCGTCTCCCGCTTGCCGCCGGTATCGGCGATGGCCGGAACCGCGAACGGCAGCGCGCGCACGGCATCTGCCAGCCGCTCGGGCAGCACGCCGCTCAGCAGCCAGTGGCGGAACGGAAGCTCGGACCGCTCCGCGGCGGCGAGCGACTGGGCGATGCGCGCCGACGTGGCCGCGGCGGAGAACGCCTCCTCGACCAGCGCGCTCACGCTGCCCCCACGAGACGCTTGAGCCTGCGGCTGATGGCGTGGCGGAACAGTTCGCGCTTGGCCATCGCCGCGCCGACCATCCAGTTGAGCATGATCACTTTCCGCTCGCCCTCGAACGAATGGTGGCCATGATAGGAATGATCGGACCGGCGGAAGGTGATCAGCGTGCCGGCCAGCGGCGTCACTTCGGCGCTGTAGTCCTCGAGATCGCGCGGGCCGCGCAGGATGCGCAGCCGTCCGCCCTCGTGCGGCCAGGTGGCGTTGAGGTAGATCAGCGCCGTGACCAGCTTGGTCTCGCTGTCCGGATGGATCTTGCCGTCACCGCGCCGGCAATGCGCGCGCAGCGTGATCATCAGCTCGGCCGGATCCAGCGCCAGGCCGTATTTCTCGGCGAACAGCCGCGTCGTCGCCGGTTCGCGCAGCCGCGTCAGCAGCCGGCCCAGCGCGTCGGTGCCGTTCCCCTCCGGTGCCGGCACGATGCCGCCGAACGGGATGTCCGGGAACGCCTCCCCGGCCGCGACCGCCAGTGCCGTCGGGACGAAGCGGTCCAGGACCAGGTGATCGAAGGGCGAACGCGCCAGCGGCGCGGCCCGGAACTGGGCCACGTCGATCAGATCTTCGGACTCGGCAGCTGACATGGGCAGACTTTCAGATCGAACGGGCGTGGCGGCGGACCCCGGCCTCGGGACCGGCGGCGAGGTAGGTATCGAAAACGGCGGCGACGTTGCGCACGAACGGCCGCCCGGTCTCGGTGAGTTCGACGCGCGTGCCGTCCCAGCGGATCAGCCCGTCCTCGGCCAGATCCGCCAGCCGCGGCGCGGCGGCCAGCAACGCGGAGGGCTCGGCGCCGTGGGCACGCGCCAGCGCCGGCAGATCGGCGGCGAGCTCGCACATCAGCGCCTCGATGACGCTGCGCCGCAGCCGATCCTCGGCCGAGAGCGCGACCCCGCGCGCGACCGGCAGTGCGCCGGCGCGCAGCGCCTCGGCATAGACGGGGATGCGCGCCGCGTTCTGCACGTAGCCTTGCGCCAGCGCGCCGATCGCCGAGGCGCCGAGGCCGATCAGCAATTCGGCATCGTCGACGGTATAGCCCTGGAAATTGCGCCGCACGCGCCCCGCCGCCTCGGCGCGGGCCAGGGCGTCGTCGGCGCGGGCGTAGTGGTCGAGCCCGATGCGGCGGAATCCGGCCTCGACCAGCACCGCCTCGGCGGCCTGGCGCTGGGCGAAACGCGCCGCCCCGTCCGGCAGGTCCGCCTCCGACAGCAGCCGCTGGTGCGGCTTCATCCACGGCACGTGGGCATAGCCGAAGACGGCAACGCGGTCCGGTTCGAGATCGAGCGCCTGACGCATCGTCGCCGCAACCGAGGCCGCCGTCTGGTGCGGCAGGCCGTAGAGCAGATCGAGATTGAGCGAGCGCACGCCGATGCGCCGCAGCGCCGCGGCCGCATCGCGGGTCATGGCGAAGGGTTGCAGCCGCTGCACCGCGTGCTGCACGGCGGGATCGAAATCCTGCACGCCGAGGCTGGCGCGCGTCACACCCATGTCGGCGAGCGCCTCGATGCGGTCCTCGGGCAGATTGCGCGGGTCGATCTCGACCGCGATCTCGGCATCGGGGGCGATGTCGAACCCGGCGCGCAAGGCCGCGAACACGGCGCGCAGGGAGTCCGCCGGCAGCGCCGTCGGCGTGCCGCCACCCCAATGGATCTGCGCCACGCGCTGCCGCCGCCCGAGCGCCGCGGCGACGAGCCCGATCTCGGTCTCGAGCAGGGCGGCGTAGCTCTCGCGTGGCGCGTTGTGGCGCGCCACCGTGGTGTGGCAGCCGCAGAACAGGCAGAGCTGCTCGCAGAACGGCACGTGCAGGTAGAGCGAAACCGAAGCCCGCTCCGGCACCGCGGCCAGCCAGCCGGCATAGGTCGCGGCATCGACGGCAGGGGAGAAGTGCGGCGCCGTCGGGTAGCTCGTATAGCGCGGCACGCGCTGGTCGTAGCGGGCAAGAAGATCGGCCTGGGTCATGACACCTCGATAGCACCCCGCTCAACCGCCGGGCGCGTTGATTCAGATCAAGTTGCGTCCCATCAGGCGGGGGGCAGCACCAGGCGGAAGATGGTGCCGCCGGGCCCGGTCTGCGCCAGGGCGATCTCCCCGCCCTGGGCGCGCATGAGGTCACGGGCGATCGCCAGCCCGAGCCCGGCGCCGCGGGGGCGGGCGGAGGCATAGGGCTGGAACAGGCGCGGCCGCAGCGCGTCCGGCAGGCCCGGGCCGTCATCGGCGACATGGACGACGACCCCCTCGGCCCCCGTCTCGGCGGTCACGCGCAGCCGCTTCGCCCCCGCTTCCGCGGCATTGCGCAGCAGGTTGCCGACGACCCGGAGCATCATCACCCGGTCCGCGTCCGCCGAGAGCCGCGGGTCGACGCGGTTCTCCACCTGACAGCCCCTCAGCGCCGCGGTCTGGTGCTGCGCCGCCTCGTCGACGAGCGCGCGCACCGGGAAGCGGCTGCGCGTGACCGCCGGCGGCACGTCCAGCGCGTAGTCGAGCGAATGCTGCACCAAGGCGGCGGCGTGCTCGATCCCGCTCACCATTCTCGCCCCGATGCGGGCGACATCGGGATCCGGATGGACACAGAGCCGTTCGGCGGAGAGCAGGCCGCTGGCGAGGGCACCGCGCAGATCATGGCAGGCGCGGGCAAAGGTGGTGCCGAGCGCGGCGAGCCGGGCGTTACGCCACAATGCGGTGCGCATCTCCTGCCGCAGATCGGCGAGGTCGCGCCCGGCCTCGCCGATTTCGCCGCCGCCCAGCGCCCCGAGCTCGAATCCGGCGCCCCAGGCGCGGTCCGGGTCGGCATGGAAGGCCGTGATCGCCGCCGTCAGGCGCCGGATCGGCCGCACCAACCCGGCGAACACCAGCCAGTAGCAGACGCCGCCAGCAGCGGCAGCGACGGGGGCGGAGAGGACCAGGGCATGCCAGGCAAAGTCCCGCAGGGCCGAACGCAGTTGCGGCCGCTCCACGGTCAGTTCGAGTTCCGCGTCCGGCTCGAGCCGGCTCGGCGCGCGCAGTTCGATCGGCGCCCCGCCGCCGGCGACACTCGCCCGCAGCGCCCGGACGATGCCGAGCAGGAACGGCTCACGGGCGAGGTCGATCGGCTCGGCAGGCGGGCGCGCGACGGTCGGCGCCAGCACCTGCCGCTCGCCGCCCTGCGTTCGAATCCAGATGCCGTCGGGCCCGAGCTTGCGCAGCAGCGCCGCGGAGGCAGCGTCCGCCGACAGGGCAGGCGCTGCCGCCCGGCTGGCGGCGGCGATCACGTCCGCGGCCCGCTCGCATCCTTCGAGCAGCACCCGTCGCTGGTGGCCGAGCGCGGGGAGGAAAATCGCGGCCTCGACCAGCACCACCAGCGCCAGCGTCGGCCACAGCAGCCGGAGCGATAGCCCGCCGGGCCGATGCCGGGCCGGCACGCGCCTAGCCCCCCGCCGCGGCGGCGCGCCCGGCGGCGAAGAGCTCGCCGAGAAAAGCGTGTTCGGCGGTGAAGCGCGAGACGATCGGCAACTCCGTCAGCGCGGCGTCGGCGGCGAAGGAGCGCACCCGGATCGAGGCCGGCAGGGCCGCGAGTTCCGCCTCGAGCACGTTGTGGCAAGCGATCTCGTTGAGCCGGTTGATGATCTCGGTCGGCGTCGTCGGCACGCCGGCACGCCGCGCCGGCTGGGCGCGGATCAGCACCAGCTCGCGCGGCAGCGGCGCGTCGATCAGCGGCGCGAGCGGCGGGTTGCCGGCATAGCCGCCGTCCCAATAGGCACGCCCGCCGATGCGCACGGCCGGAAAGACGAACGGCAGGCAGGTCGAGGCAAGCAGGGTCTCGACGGTGATCTCCCGGTTGCCGAACAGCTCGGCGCGCCCGGTTTCGACATCCGTCGCGGCGATGGTCAGGCGCGGCGCGCGCGGATCGGCCAGCGCGGCGGGGTCGAGCAGGTCGGCGATCAGGCTGCGCAGCGGGTTGTGGCCGAACGGGTTGAGCAAAGCCGGGGTGAACAGCCGCAACGCCGTCTCCCAGCCATGCCACGCCAGGCTCGACCCGATGTCCCAGCCCCACAGCCAGCGTTCCAGCGGGCTGGCGCGGAACGGGCTGAAGCGGTGTACCTCGCCGACGCGCTGCCACAGCCGCCGCATCTCGGCGCGCGCCCCGTCCGCGCCGCCGCGCGCCATGCCCTGGGCCAGCATCACCCCGATCAGCGCGCCGGAGGAGACGCCGCTGATGCGGTCGATGCGCAGCCCCTGCTCGAGCAGCCGGTCGAGCACGCCCCAGGCATAGGCCCCGTGGGCGCCACCGCCCTGCAGGGCCAGCGCTACACCCTCGCCCACCCGGGCGTCGACGCGGTCCGACGATTCCTCCTGCATTCCCATACACTGGAAAGTGAAACGCTTTTGTCCGGAGAGCAATCGGGCCCGCACACGCGTCCGCGTTCGATCAGGGCAGACGCGCCAGCAGCCGGGCCAGCCGGCGGGGCCCGGCGGCGAACAGGCGCGGTGCGAAATGGCTCGCCGCCGCGCGCTTGCCGGTTTCCGAACGGGTCGGGTAGGGCAGGATCATGCCGGCGATGGCGCCGAGCTTCACGCGCTGGGCGATGGCCAGCGCCCAGAACCCGATCATCTCCCCCGCATGCGGGGCGAGGATGCCGGCGCCGAGCACGCGCCCGCGCGGCGTGACCACCAGTTTCACCATGCCCTCGCGCCGCCCCTCGGCGATCGCACGGTCGTTCTCGGCCAGCGCGGCGTGCCGGATTTCGACCCGCAGCCCAGCGCCGCTCGCCTCGGCCTCGGTCAGCCCGACCTGCGCCAGCTCCGGATCCGTATAGGTGACCCGCGGCAGGGCGCGGTAGTCCAGGCGCGCCGGCAGGCGGAACAGGGCGCGGCGGATGATGATGCCGGCGTGGTAGCCGCCGACATGGGTGAAGAAGCGCGGGCCGATCCCCGCCGGGTCGGCGACATCGCCGGCGGCGAACACGCGCCGGTTGGTGAGGCTGCGCAGCCCGGCATCGGTGGCGATGCCGCGCGGCCCGGCGCGCACGCCGCCCTGCTCCAGATCCAGCCCTTCGAGGTTCGGCCGCCGCCCGGTGGCGACGAGCAGGTGGGACCCGCCGAGGCGGGTTCCATCGGCCAGCACGATCTCCGGCCCGGGCTGGACGCGATCGATGCGCGCATGCTCGTGCAGGGCGATACCCTGAGCGAGGAGGACGGCGCGCAGGCCGGCGGCGAGTTCGGCGTCCTCCCGCCCGGCGATGGCGGCGGCCTCGACGACGCTTACCTTCGCCCCGAGCGCCGCGTGCGCCTGCGCCATCTCGAGCCCGATCGGGCCGCCGCCGATGATCAGCAGATGTGCCGGCGGTTCGGCGAGCGAGAACATCGTCTCGTTGGTCAGAAACGGCACCTCGGCCAGGCCGGGGATCGGCGGGATGGCGGCCCGGCCGCCGACCGCGAGCACGATCCGCCGCGCCGAGAGCCGTCGCGCGCCGATCGCGAGCGTGTCGGGACCGGCGAAGCGGGCCTCCCCGGCGATCACCTCGGCGCCGAGGCGCGTAAAGCGCTCGGCCGAATCATTGGGCGCGATGGCGGCGATGGCGCCGGCGACATGGGCGCGCACGGCAGCCCAGTCGATATGCGGCTCGGGCAGCAGCACGCCAAGCGGCGAGGCGGCGCGCGCGGCGCCGGCGGCATGCGCGGCGGCGAGCAGAGCCTTGCTCGGCACGCAGCCGGTGTTGAGGCAATCGCCGCCCATCCGCCCGCGCTCGATCAGCGCCACCCGCAGGCCGAGCTGGGCGGCGACGGCGGTGACCGAGAGCCCGGCCGCACCGGCCCCGACGACGGCGAGATCGAAATCCGGCATGGCCTTCCCCCACGCGGGCGCCGGCGGAATTGACGCCGGCGCCTGCTCCCCCCTATATGCGCCGGCCCGTACCGGGCGGTTATCCTGCTCTCGGAGAATAGAGTGAAGCGCACCTATCAACCGTCGAAGCTTGTCCGCAAGCGCCGGCACGGCTTCCGCGCCCGTATGGCGACGGTTGGCGGCCGCAAGGTTCTGGCCGCCCGCCGTGCCAAGGGACGCAAGCGGCTCTCGGCCTGAGCGCGGAACCACGCCATGAACGCGGCGCCCGCGCGCCTCAAGCGCCGCGCCGAGTTCCTCCGCGTCGGAGGCAAGGGCCGCAAGATCGCGCAGCCGGGACTGGTGCTGCAGGCGCTCGCGCGCGCCGACGGCGAGCCGGCGCGGATCGGGTTCACCGTGACGAAAAAAATCGGCAACGCGGTGGTGCGCAATCGCACGCGCCGGCGCTTGCGCGAGGCGGCGCGGCTGGTGCTGGCGGAGACGCCGACGGCCGGGGTCGATCTCGTGCTGGTGGGCCGGGCCGCGACGCGGGTGCGGACATTCGCCGCGCTGATGCAGGACCTGCGCGATGCGCTGGCGCGGGCACACCCGGCGGAGCGGCCGTGAGCCCGCTCGCGCATCTGCTGCGCGGGGCGGTACGGGGCTATCAGCTCGCCATCCGCCCGCTGATCGGCGCGCAGTGCCGCTTCCACCCGAGCTGCAGCGACTATGCCCTCGAGGCGCTGGCGCGCCACGGCGCGCTGCGCGGCGCCGGCCTGGCGATCTGGCGCATCCTGCGCTGCAACCCATGGAATGCCGGCGGCTTCGACCCGGTGCCGACGATCTCGCGACCGTTTTTCCACCATAGACCGGGCCGGAACGCAGGCTGATGGACCAGCGACGGATGTTTCTCGCGATCGGTATCTCGATCGCGATCCTGATCGGCTTCCAACTGATCTCGGCGCGCGTCGTCCCCCCGCCGCCGCCGGAGCCGCTGGCCGAGACCGCGGCCCTGCCCGCCGCCACGGCGCCAGCACCCGCGCCGCCGGCGGAGGCGGCCGCAGCCGCGCGCGCCGCCCCGAGGCTCACCATCGACGCGCCGAGCGTCACCGGCAGCATCAGCCTGCTCGGCGCGCGGCTGGACGATCTCGTGCTGCGCGACTACCGCGAGACCACCGCCGCCGACAGCCCGCGCGTGCGGCTGCTCGCCCCCGCCGGCAGCGCCGAGCCTTACGCCGTTCAGTTCGGCTGGAGCGCGGCGCCCGGAAGCGGCGTGAAGCTGCCGGACAACGACACGCTCTGGACCGCTTCGGCGACGGCCCTGACGCCGCAGTCGCCGGTGACGCTGAGCTGGAACAACGGCGCCGGGCTGACCTTCGAGATCGTGCTCGGCATCGACGCGCACTACATGTTCAGCGTCGAGCGGCGCGTGCGCAACGCCTCCGGCGCCGCGGTGACGCTCTCGCCGTGGACGCGCATCCGCCGCGACTACACGCCGACCACCGCGGGCTATTACATCCTCCACGAAGGCCTGCTCGGCGTGCTCGACGGGCGGCTCAAGGAGCTGACCTACGCCAACGCCAAGAGCGAAGGCGCCAAGAACGCGGGGCTTGCCTTCTCCGCCGCCTCCACCGGCGGCTGGGCCGGCATCACCGACAAATACTGGCTGGTGGCGCTGATCCCGGACCAGAAACAGGCCGAGACCGCCAGTTTCCGCTCGGTGAAGCTGCCCACCGGCGACGGCTACCAGGTCGATTTCATCCCGGAGACGGCAGCCACGATCGCCCCGGGCGCGGACACCAGCAGCCGCGCGCGGGTGTTTGCGGGGGCCAAGGAAGTCCATCTGCTCGACCGCTACGAGCGCGAATATGCCATCCCGCATTTCGACAAGGCGGTGGATTTCGGCTGGTTCTATTTCCTCACCAAGCCGATTTTCTACGCTCTGGACTGGCTCTACCGGCTGACCGGCAATTTCGGCGTCGCCATCCTCATCTTCACCGTGTTCGCCAAGGGACTGTTCTTCCCGCTCGCCAACAAGTCCTACAAGTCGATGAGCAAGATGCGCCTGCTCGGGCCGAAGATGCAGGCGCTGCGCGAGCGCTTCAAGGACGATCCGGCGCGCCAGCAGCAGGAAATGATGGCGCTCTACAAAGCCGAGGGCGTCAACCCGGCCTCCGGCTGCCTGCCGATGCTGATCCAGGTGCCGGTATTCTTCTCGCTCTACAAGGTGATCTTCGTCACCATCGAGATGCGCCAGGCGCCGTTCTTCGGCTGGATCCACGATCTTTCGGCGCAGGATCCGACCAACCTGTTCAACCTGTTCGGCCTCGTGCCCTTCGACCCGACAGTGCTTTCCCCCTTCCTGCATCTCGGCCTCTGGCCGCTGGTGATGGGGGTGAGCATGTTCCTCCAGCAGCGGCTGAACCCGGCTCCGCCGGACCCGGTGCAGGCACGAATGTTCCAGTTCATGCCGTTGATCTTCACCTTCATGCTGGCGCGTTTTCCGGCTGGGCTGGTGATCTACTGGACCTGGAACAACCTCCTTTCCATCGCGCAGCAATGGCTGATCATGCGCAACACGCGGCTCGGCCAGCCGCGCATGGCGAGGACGTGAGCACCGAGACGGACGCGGCCGAGCGCCTGTTCGCGGCACCCTGCAGTTTCTTCCACGCCGCCCAGACGCTGGCCCAGCTGCCGCCGGCCGGCCCGGCCGAGGTCGCCTTCGCCGGCCGTTCCAATGTCGGCAAATCCTCCCTGCTCAACGCCCTGGTCGGCCGGCGCGCCCTCGCCCGCGTCTCCACCCGGCCCGGGCGGACGCGCCAGCTCAATTTCTTCGACCTCGGCGGCCGCCTCACCCTCGTGGACATGCCGGGCTACGGCTACGCCGAGGCGCCGAAAGCGCTGCAGGCGGACTGGCAGGGAATGATGTTCGACTATCTGCGTGGCCGCCCGACCCTGCGCCGCGTGCTGCTGCTGCTCGATTCGCGGATCGAGCTGAAGCCCTCCGACCACGCGGTGATGGACCTGCTCGACAAGGCGGCGGTGACCTACCAGCTCGTCCTGACCAAGGCGGATGCCCCCAAGCCGGACGCGCTCGCCGCCAAACAGGCCGAGGCCACCGCCCTGGCCCGCGCCCACGCCGCGGCCCATCCCGAGATTCTCGTCACCAGCGCCGAAACCGGCGCCGGACTGGCGGCGCTGCGCCTGACCCTGGCCGGGCTGGCGTCGTGACCGTACCGTTCCGGGTCGCGCTCTACTATGCGCCCGAGCCGGACGATCCGCTGTGGCAGGCCGGCTCGAGCTGGCTGGGACGAGACCCGGCCACCGGCCAGGACCTTGCCCAACCGCCGCTGCCGGACATCGGCGAGGTCACCGCAGCACCGCGGCACTACGGCTTCCACGCGACGCTGAAACCGCCGATGCGCCTGGTCCCCGGCACCAGCTGGGCGGCGGTGGAAATGGTCGCCCGGGCGCTGGCCGCTTCGCTCGCGCCGTTCCCGCTGCCGAAACTGGCGGTCACCGATCTCGACGGCTTCCTCGCGCTGTGCCCGGCCACGGCGGTCTCGCCGCCGCTACGCGCCCTCGCCGATGCCGCGGTGGCCGGGCTCGATCATTTCCGCGCCCCGTCCGACGAAACCGAGCTCGCCCGCCGCCAGCAGAGCGGCCTGACCGCGCAGCAGGCGCGGCTGCTGGCGCGCTGGGGCTACCCGGACGTGTTCGACACCTGGCGCTTCCACATGACGCTGACCCGCCGGCTCGCCGGAGACGATCGTGGCCCCTGGCAGGCGGCGGCGGAGGCGCATTTCGCGCCGGCCCTGGCGCAGCCGCGCCGCGTCGAATCCCTCGCTCTGTTCACGCAGAGCAGCGCCACGGCGCCGTTCCGGCTCACCGCCCGGCTGCCGCTCGGCGCCCGCGTGCGGCTCAGCACCCGGGGCGACGCGGCGGCGTGATTGCGTCCGGCCGGGGAAACCCGGCATGATCAGGGCGTGTCCAGGGAAACGGAAACGTCCGCAGCGCGCGCGGGAGGGTCGGTCGAGCGCGTGCGCCAGGCGCTGCAGGCCGCGGGCCACGCCGACACCATCATCGCCGCCCCGGCGAGCACCCGCACCGCCGCGGAGGCCGCTGCCGCCATGGGCTGCACGGTGGCGCAGATCATCAAGTCGCTGATCTTCCGGGTCGGCGGCCAGCCGGTGCTGGTGCTGGCCTCCGGGATCAACCGGGTGGACCCGGCGAAGCTGGCGGCGCTGGCCGGGGCCGCGGTCGAGCGGCCGGACGCCGCCTGGGTACGCGCGGTCACCGGGTTCGCGATCGGCGGCGTCGCGCCCATCGGCCATCTCACGCCGCCGCTGGCCTGGCTGGACGAAGACCTGCTGGCGCTCGATCCGCTCTGGGCGGCGGCCGGCTCGCCCGCGCATGTTTTCCGCACCTCGGCCTGGCAACTGCTCGACCTCACCGGCGCCAGACCGGCTGCGCTCCGCGAGGTGCCCCCATGAGAACGGCGATTCTCGCCCTGGCGCTGCTGATGCCGCCGGCCTTCGCCGGCGAGCCCCCGGCGGGGGACGGGTCGGCCGCATCGCCCACCCCGGGCATGCTGCAGATGCCGGCAGGCAGCGTCGCCGGCGTGCTCGGCGAGACCGTCCATGGCGCCGACGGCAAGGAGATGGGTCGCATCGTCGATGTCGTCGTCGACCAGTCGGGGCGCCCGCGCGCGGCGGTGATCGATTTCGGCGGCTTCCTCGGTGTCGGCAACCGCCGCGTCGCGGTGGTCTGGGAAGCGCTGCACTTCAATCCGGGCAAGGATGGCGAGGCGGTGATCGACTGCGACCTGACACCGGACCAGATTCGCGACGCGCCGGAATATCGCGAGACCGGCGGCATGTCGGCGGTCGCCAAGCCGCGGGCTGCCCCAAGCCCGCCGCCCGGGCCGGCCGCACCGGTCAAACCCTAGTCCGGCCGTGGCGACTTCCGCGCCAAAATGCCCCATCCCCGCGCCGGCCGCCCCGGCGCGCAGCGTCGCCATTCCGGCGCTGGACTGGCTGAATTTCTTCATTGCCGCGATGCAGGCGGGGTTCGGCCCCTTCATCGCGGTCTATCTCACCGAGCATCGCTGGACCCAGAGCGAGATCGGCATCGCCCTCAGCGTCGGCGCCATCGCCGGGCTGGTGAGCCAGGTCCCCGGCGGCGCGATCGTGGATTATGCGCAGCGTAAGCAGCATCCGCTCGCGCTCGCCGTCTTCGCCATCAGCCTGAGCGCCCTGGCGCTGGCGTTCTGGCCGGCGCCGCTGCCGGTGCTGACCGGCCAGGTGCTGCACTCACTGGCCAGTTCGGTGCAGGTGCCGGCGATCGCCGCGATCAGCGTCGCCCTCGTCAGCCGCCACGAGGTTGCGGAGCGGCTGGGGCGCAACGCACGCTGGACCTCGCTCGGCTATGGCACCGCGGCAGCGGCGATGGGCATCGTCGGCACCTATGCCTCGGATCGCGCGGTGTTCCTGTTTGCCGCGCTGCTCGGGCTGCCGGCCCTGCTGCTGATCGACCGCATCCACCCGATGCGCCAGCGGCTGCCGCTGGCGCGGGCGGCCAGCGCGCCCAGCCGCCCGCCGCATCACCTGCTGGCGGACCCGCGCCTGCTCGGCATCGCGACCTGCGCCGCGCTCTATCAGCTGGCGAATGCGGCGATGCTGCAACTGGTCGGTGGCGAGATGACACGCCGCGCCGGGATGGATGCGACGCTGATCATCGCCGCCGCGTTGATGGTGCCCCAGGCCGTCGTCGCCGCGCTGTCGCCCTGGTACGGCTGCGCCGCCGATCGCTTCGGCCGCCGGCCGCTGCTGGCCCTGGGCTTCCTGGCGCTGCCGGTGCGCGCGTTGCTGTTCGCGCTGGTCGGGGATCCGTTCGTGGTCGTGCCGCTCCAGGTGCTGGACGGGATCAGCTCCACCGCCTTCGCCGTTCTGGCACCGCTGATCATCGCCGATATCACCGAGGGAACCGGGCGGTTCAATCTCGGCATGGGGCTGGTCGGGCTCGCCGGCGGGCTCGGCGGAGCGGTGAGCAGCACCCTCGCCGGGACGGTCGCGGACGCCTTCGGCATCGGCGCCGGCTTCGCCGTACTCGCTGCCGCCGGCGCGGCGGCGACCCTGGCGGCGCTCCTGACCCTGCCGGAAACGCGCCCGGGCTTCATCACCACCGCGCCGGCCACTTACCCGATCGAGCGCTGACGCCGCCGCTCAGCGTGCGGCGGGTGCGGCGAGCGCCTTCTCGGCGGCATCGATCTGGCGCTGTGCCGCCGCGGTATCGCCGGCACCGAGGGCGGCGAGCGCGGCGCTGAGCGCCGCGACCACCGGATCGGCGCTCGGCGTATGCGCCTGGGACGGCGGCACGGAGCGGTCGAGGGCGCGCGTCTCGGCCCGCTCCAGCGCTTCCTGCGCCGCACCGGTCTGGCCGGAGGCGATCGCGCTCCGGGCGATGGCGAGCAGCTGGGCGGCGTCGGCGCTCTCCGGTGCGGACGGCAGGCGCGGCGAAAGCTCGGACGCGGCACCTTGGCCGGCCAGGTTGCTCGGCTTGGCCGAGAGCGGCATGGCCTGTCCGCCGGTGCCGACCGGCTGGCCCTGATCCGCCGGGGGAGAACCGGTCTGGGCGAAGGCGGGGATCGCGCTCAGCGCCAGCGCGGCGGCGAGGAAGCGGGTTCGCATGTAGAACTCCTGTGGGAAAACGGCGCTTGGCCCTCAGTCCGCCGGATGGGCCATGGCCATCAGCCCCATCGCTTGGCGGGCGAACAGCCGCTTCAGCGGCGGCATCCGGTCCACCGCAGCGATACCGAGATCGCGTGCCGTGCGCAGCAGTGGATTGTCGGTGCTGAACAGCCGGTCCAGCGCGTCGGTGGCGGCGAGCATCAGCATCGTATCAGGGCGGCGGGCGCGCTGATAGCGCAGGAGCACGTCCGCCCCCCCCGGATCGGCGCCGCGCGCGACCGCGCCGGCGATGCCATCGGCGAGGGCGGCGACGTCGCGGAAGCCGAGATTGAGGCCCTGGCCGGCGATGGGATGGATGCCGTGCGCGGCATCGCCGGCCAGGGCGAGGCGTGTGGCGGTGAAGCGGTGGGCGTAGAGGGCGCTGAGCTGATAGCTCCAGCGCCGCCCGATCGGGCGAATCCGCCCGAGATGGCCGCCGAGACGGCGGGCGATCTCGCGCCCGTAGTGGTCGTCGTCGAGCCGCTTCAGCCGCTCGGCGTCGGCATCGCGCTCGGTCCAGACGATCGCCGAGACATTCGCCTCGCCGTCGGTCGGGCTCATCGGCAGCTGGGCGAAGGGGCCGGCGGGCAGGAAATGCTCGACGGCGACGCCGTGATGCGCGCGCTCATGGGCGATGGCGCCGACCAGCGCGGTCTGCCCATAGCGGAGCCGGGTGATGCGGATGCCGGCCTCGGCGCGCAGCCTGCTCTCTCGCCCGTCCGCGGCAATGACCAGGCGGCAGGACAGGCGCGGGCCGCCGGCGATCTGGACGACCGCCTCGTCGTTGGTGCGGCGCACCGTGACCTCGGCCGGGGCGAAGACGCTGAGCGCCGGCAGCGCGTGCAGATGCGCGTTCAGCGCCCGGCGCAGGCTGCGCGCCTCGACCATCCACCCGAACGCCTCCAGCCCGGGCCTCGGCTCAAGCCCGGCCTCCGCGACGTCGAAATGCAGCCGCAGCCGGGAGGCGGGGCGGCCGAGCTTGCCGTCGGAGACCCGGATCGCGGTGATCGGGCCGGGCAGGTCCGGCAGACGCGCCCATACCCCCGCCGCCTCCAGCACGCCGCGGGAGCCGGCGGCGATGGCGTAGGCGCGCCCATCGAAATCCGGGTGCTCCATCGGCGGCAGCGCGGCACGGTCGATGAGCGCGGTCCGCACCCCGCGCGTGGCGAGCAGCGCCGCCAGCGTGCCACCGACCGGGCCGGCACCGACGACGCAGACCGCAACCTCCAGTTCCGCCGGTTCCATCCTCGCACACTCCTGGCTGCTTCGTTGCACAGTACTTGAGCAGATCGTGCCGCTGCGCAAGGCGCCCGGCGGCGTGGCCCCGGCTCCTGGACCGGGCTTGGCGGACCCAGCCCGCGTGGCACGGTTCTTGGATCATTTCGGTCGTTGGCGTCACGGGCACGCCGGAGAGAGCAGAAGGACCACGTCATGAAACTCATCATGGCCATCATCAAGCCGTTCAAGCTCGATGATGTGCGCGAGGCGCTGACGCCGCTCGGCGTCCAGGGGCTGACGGTCACGGAGGTCAAGGGCTTCGGCCGGCAGAAGGGCCAGACCGAGATCTACCGTGGCGCGGAATACCAGGTCAGCTTCCTGCCCAAGGTCAAGATCGAGGTCGTCGTCCCGGCGAGCATGGCCGAGCAGGTGATGGAGGCGATCGCCAAGGCGGCGCAGACCGGCAAGATCGGCGACGGCAAGATTTTCGTCCTCGATGTCGAACGCGCATTGCGCATCCGCACCGGCGAGGCCGACGCCGCCGCGATCTGATCGCCCGTCCGCTGCCCGTCATCCCAGGAAGAATTACGAAAGAGAAAGTCAGAATGATGTCGCTTGCCCGTTCCGCGGCCCGGATGCTGCCGCGTCGCTTGTCCCTCGCCGCGCTCGCCGTGGCCCTGCTGTTTGCCGCCGGCCCTGCCTTCGCCGCCGAGACCGCGCCACCGAAGATCGATACCGGTGATACCGCCTGGATGCTCGCCAGCACCGCGCTGGTGCTGCTGATGACCATTCCCGGGCTGGCGCTGTTCTATGCCGGCATGGTGCGCAAGAAGAACGTACTCGCCACCATGATGCAGTCCTTCGCCATCACCTGCCTGGTGACGATCACCTGGATGGTGGCCGGCTACAGCCTCGCCTTCACCAACGGCAATCCCTATGTCGGCGATCTGTCGCGGCTACTGCTCAAGGGCATCGAGGCGCACATCGTCAAGGGCGCGGATGTCGGCTTCGTGCTCGGTGCGGGAACGGACGGCGCCACGCCGTACACCATTCCCGAGACCGTCTACATGATGTTCCAGATGACCTTCGCGATCATCACCCCGGCGCTGATCGCCGGCGCCTTTGCCGATCGCATGAAATTCTCCGCCATGTGCGTGTTCATGGTGCTGTGGTCGCTGCTGGTCTACAGCCCGATCGCGCACTGGGTGTGGAGCGCCACCGGCTGGGTCGCGGCGCTGGGCGCGATCGACTTTGCCGGCGGCACCGTGGTCCACATCAACGCCGGCATCGCCGGGCTGATGTGCGCGCTGATGCTGGGCAAGCGCGTCGGGTTCGGGCGCGACAACCTCGCACCGTACAATGTCGGCTACGCCGTCATCGGCGCCTCGCTGCTCTGGGTCGGCTGGTTCGGCTTCAACGCCGGTTCCGCCGTGGGCGCCAACGGCCGCGCCGGCATGGCGATGGCGGTGACGCAGATCGCCACCGCCGCCGCAGCGCTGGGCTGGATGTTCGCCGAATGGGCGGCGAAGGGTAAGCCTTCGGTGCTGGGCGCGGTCTCTGGCGCGGTCGCCGGCCTGGTCGCCATCACCCCGGCCTCCGGCTTCGTGCTGCCGGGCGCCTCGATCATCATCGGCGTCGCCGCCGGCGTGGTCTGCTTCTGGTCGGCGACCTCGCTCAAGCACATGCTGGGCTATGACGACAGCCTGGATGCGTTCGGCGTGCACGGCGTCGGCGGTATCATCGGCGCGCTGCTCACCGGCGTGTTCGCCTACGGCCCGCTCTCGGCCACCGACGCCGCCGCGGAGGGCACGGTGGGCGGCCTGCACCAGCTCGGTATCCAGGCCGAGGCCGTGGTGGTGACCCTGGTCTATAGCGGCATCATGACCCTGATCATCCTCAAGGTGGTCGATCTCATCGTCGGCCTGCGCGTCACCGCCGAGCAGGAAGTCGAGGGGCTGGACGTGGTGCTGCACGGCGAGCAGCTCGGCTGATCCTCCCGGCCCGACGCTGCAATGCGGGGGAGTGCGCCCGGGCGCACTCCCCCGTTCCATTGGCGCCGTGCCACTGCTCTGACACGCATTCCGAAAGTTCGGTATATGGCAGCGCCTTGGCTTGATAGTGTGGTCCGGGCGCCATCCGGCGCGGATCACCCTTCAGGAACAGGCTATGACCGACGCCGCACCGCCCGCCCCGCTCGCCGAGCATGTCGAGACCGTCCGCGCCGACTGGATCGACCGCAACGGGCACATGAACCTCGCCTACTACATGGTCATATTCGACCACGGCACCGACGCGCTGTTCGACGCGCTCGGCATCGGCGAGGCCTACAGCGCCGCGACCAACGGCACGATCTTCGCCGCCGAGGCCCATCTGCTCTATCGCCAGGAACTGCACGCCGGCGAGGCGGCGCGGGTGCGCAGCTGGCTCGTCGGGACGGACGCCAAGCGGCTGCACGTCGTCCACGAAATGGTGCGCGAGGCGGACGGCGCGCCGATCGCCGCCAACGAACTGCTGGGCCTGCATGTCGACATGGCCAGCCGCCGCGTCGCGCCCTTCCCGCCCGATCGGGCCGCCGCGCTCGCCGCCGCCGCCGCGCCCTGGCAGGGCCGCCCCCTGCCCGAGGGCGCCGGCCGGCGCATCACGCTCGGGCGGCAAAACCCGAGGAGCAGCTAAGCATTCCCCGCCGGCCGCGCGGGATGGGAGCCGGCGCGCCGCCCGCTGAGCAGCACCCCGACCGCAATCAGGGCAGCGATGACCGCGGATGAGGTGATCCGGCTGAGATGCAGCCCGCCATCGGCGAAAGGCTTGGTCAGCGTGTCCCCGACCGTCGCACCCAGCGGACGGGTGAGGATGAACCCGGCCCAGAAGGCCAGCGCCGCCGAGAGATTGAACCGGTAATAGGCGAGCGCCACCAGCCCCAGGCCGATGGCGAAGACCACCGCCGCGCCCTCGTAGCCGAGCCCGGAATCGTCGGCGAAGAAATCGCCGAGCGCGGTGCCGAGCGTGTTCGAGAACAGGATCGTGGCCCAGTAGAAGGCCTCGATCTTCGGCGTCGAGACGGTGGCGACGGCGATGGAGCCCTGGGTGAACCACCACAGGCCCAGTACCGTCAGCAGGATGGCCAGCAGCACCAGCGAGCCGCCGACATAGCCGATGCCGAGCGAGCGGTCGGCGAAATCGGCCATCGTCGTGCCCACCGTGGTCGTCGCCACGATCACCACCCAATAGAGGAAACGGTTGAACGAGCGCGCGCCGATCTGCGCGGCGACGGTTACGGCGAACAGGGCGAAGAAGATCACGCTGCTGAGCGCGTAGCCCAGGTCCATGGTCATCGAGAGCGCATCGCCGCCGGTCTCGCCCAGCGTCGTCGCCAGGATCTTGATGATCCAGAAGCCGAGCGTCACCTCCGGCACCTTGGCGGCGCCTTGCGTCGGGTTCATGCGGCTGTCCTACTCTTAGGGTGCAGAAGGCTTCAGTTCGAGGGCGCCAGCTTCTGCTGGATCTTCTGGCCCGCCTCGTCCAGCTTCTGCCCGGTCTTCTCGGCCGCGGTGCCGACCGCCTGGCCGACATTGCCCTCGATCTGGTCGAGCTTCCGCCCGACCGTTTCGCCGGTATGGTGCGAGGCGCAACCCGCCGTCACCAGACCGAGCGCGAACAGGGCCGTCAGCGTCACGTCGCGTTTCATCGCCTCGTCACTCCCTCCTGGCGCTGGATTCGATGTATTGACCCGAAACGCGGCCGCAAGGCCAGTCCGAGGTGGGAGGCTGCCTTGCCGATCAAGCAGACGCATCGCTACCACGACCTCGACGACCCGCAGCGCCAGCCGCGCTTCACCGGCATCGCCAGCTTCTTCCGTGCCCCGCCGACCCAGAACCTGGCGGAGGCGGAGATCGGGCTCATCGGCGTGCCGTTCGATCTCGGCGTCACCAACCGCTCCGGCGCCCGCCACGGGCCCCGCGCGGTGCGCGAGCAATCCACTCTGCTGCGGCGAATCAATGGCAACACCGGGGTCGACCCCTTCGCGCTGGCCCGCGTGCGCGACCTCGGCGATGCCTGGATCGAGCAGCCCTACGCGCTCGAGGGCGCGCAGGCCGAGATCACGGAATTTTTCGCCGCCGTGGTCGCCGCCGGCGTGACGCCGCTCGCCGTCGGCGGCGACCACTCGGTCTCGCTGCCGATCCTGCGCGCCGTCGCCGCCGGGGGCGCCATCGGGCTCGTTCATGTCGACGCGCATTGCGACACCGGGGACGATTATATGGGCTCGCGGTTCCATCACGGCGCCCCGTTCCGCCGCGCCGTGGAGGAGGGGCTGCTCGACCCGGCGCGGGTGATCCAGATCGGCATCCGCGGCACCACCAACGACCCGGCCCTCTGGGGCTTCAGCCGCGCGCAGGGCATGCGCGTGCTCGACATGGACGAGTTCCACGATCGCGGCTGGCGCTTCGCGCTCGCCGAGGCACGGCGGATCATCGGCGCCGGCCCGGCCTATCTCAGCTTCGACATCGACGCGCTGGACCCGGTCTTCGCCCCCGGCACCGGCACGCCGGAGGCCGGTGGCATCGCCATGATCGAGGCGCTGCGGCTCCTGCGCGGCCTGCGCGGCCTCGACTTCGTCGGCGCCGACCTGGTCGAGGTCGCCCCACCCTTCGACCCCTCCGGCCTCACCGCCTTCCACGGCGCCGCGCTGCTGTTCGAGGAACTGTGCCTGCTGGCCGAGGCCCGCGGCGCGCGCCATCCAAGCGCGGCGGATCAAGCCCCCTGACACGCATCCGGGCTTGCGTCGGGGCGCGCTCTCGGTCATATCCCCGCGCGGTGCCGGACAGCGTCCGGCGCCAATTCACACGCGTGGCGACTTTCCTGGGGCGATGCCCCGGGTCCGGTGCCGTCTGATCGGCGGCCGGCCGCGCGGAGGGTCAACCGGACGGACGGAAAGGACACGCATCATGGCGATGCCCGACTATTCGCTGCGCCAACTGCTCGAATCAGGGGTGCATTTCGGCCACCATACACGCCGCTGGAACCCGCGCATGGCGCCGTTCCTCTTCGGCGTGCGCAACCAGGTCCACATCATCGACCTGGAACAGACCATGCCGCTGCTGGACCGCGCGCTGCGGGCCCTGCGCGACATCACCGCGGCCGGCGGGCGGGTGCTGTTCGTCGGCACCAAGCGCGCGGCGGCGGACGCAGTGGCGGACGCGGCGCGCCGCTGCGGGCAGTACTACGTCAACCATCGCTGGCTCGGCGGCACGCTGACCAACTGGAAGACCATCACCGGCAGCATCAAGCGCCTGCGCCAGATCGACGAGATGCTCGGCGGCGAGGTCAGGGGCTTGACCAAGAAGGAAATCCTCCAGCTCAGCCGCCAGAAGGAGAAGCTGGAGCAGGCGCTCGGCGGCATCAAGGAAATGGGCGGGCTGCCGGACATCCTGTTCATCATCGACACCAACAAGGAGAAGCTGGCGGTCGCCGAGGCAGTCAAGCTCGGCATCCCGGTCGCCGCCGTGCTCGACAGCAATTCGGACCCCGAGGGCGTCACCTACCCGATCCCGGGCAATGATGACGCCATCCGCGCCATCAGCCTCTATTGCGACCTCGCGGTGGCCTCGGTGCTCGATGGCATCAGCGCGGAGATGGCGGCCTCCGGCCAGGATATCGGCGCGGCCGAGGAACTGCCCGCGGCAGCCCTGCCCGAGGCTTGAGCGTCATTCGGGCCTGAGCACCTCGGGGGCCGATCGGTCCAACCGAGGCCGCGCCCGCAATCTGGGAGATCGACGATGGCCGAAATCACGGCGTCACTGGTCAAGGAACTGCGCGACAAGACCGGCGCAGGCATGATGGACTGCAAGCGCGCCCTGTCGGAGAATGGCGGAGAGCTGGAAGCCGCGGTCGACTGGCTGCGCAAGAAGGGCCTCGCGGCTGCCGCCAAGCGGTCCGGCCGGGTCGCCGCGGAAGGGCTGATCGGCGTGCTCTCCGCCCCGGCCAAGGCGGCGATGGTCGAGGTCAACGCCGAGACCGATTTCGTCGCCCGCAATGAGACCTTTCAGTCCTTCGTCATGCACGTCGCGCAGGTGGCGCTGCATGTCGGGGAGAACCTGGAGGCGATCGCCGCGGCCCCCTATCCGGGCACCGGGCGCAGCGTCGGGGAGGAGTTGACCCATCTGGTCGCCACCATCGGCGAGCACATGGCGATCCGGCGCGCCCGCGTGCTCTCGGTGCCGCACGGCGCGGTGGCGACCTACGTCCATTCGGCGCTGAAGCCCGGCCTGGGCAAGATCGGCGTGCTGGTGGCGATCGAGGGCAACAGCGAGATCGCCAGCCTGGAGACGCTCGGCCGGCAGGTCGGCATGCACATCGCCGCCGCCCGCCCCGAGGCTTTGGAGATCGACGCCGTCGATCCCGCCGCCCTGGCGCGCGAGCGCAGCGTGCTCGCCGAGCAGGCCCGGGCCTCGGGCAAGCCGGAAGCGATCATCGAGAAGATGGTCGAGGGCCGGATCCGCAAATACTACGAGGAAGTCGTGCTGCTCGAGCAGATCTGGGTGCATGACGGCGAGAGCCGGGTGCGCGCGGTGCTGCAGAAGGCGGGCGCGAAGCTCGCCGGGTTCGCCCGCTTCCAGCTGGGCGAGGGCATCGACAAGGTGGCCGGCGGGGACTTCGCGGCCGAGGTGGCGGCCGCGGCGGGGCTCGCCGGCTGACGCCAGCGCTTGCTGCCGTTTGCGCGGATGGGTGGCGCTTGTTCGCCCATCCGCGCCCCGCTAGTTTCGTCTCGCCGCCGTCGCCCCAGCCCTGCAGGAGCTGCATGACCGACCAGCCGATCTACCGTCGCGTGCTGCTGAAGGTCTCTGGCGAAGCGCTGATGGGGCAGCGCGACTACGGGCTGGACAATGACATGGTTCAGCGCATCGCCGCCGATATCGGCGCCGTCGTGGCCATGGGGGTGCAGGTCAGCGTCGTCATCGGCGGCGGCAACATCTTCCGGGGCGTGTCCGCCGCCGCTTCGGGCATGGACCGGGCGCAAGCCGACTATATGGGCATGCTGGCAACGGTGATGAACGCACTCGCGGTGCAGAGCGCGCTCGAGAAGCTCGCGGTGCCGACGCGGGTGCAGTCGGCGATCCCGATGTCGAGCGTGTGCGAGCCCTATATCCGGCGCCGCGCCGAGCGGCACATGGAAAAAGGCCGGGTCGTGATCTTCGCCGCCGGCACCGGCAACCCGTTCTTCACCACCGACACCGCAGCGGCTCTGCGCGCCGCCGAGATGAAATGCGACGCCCTGCTCAAGGGCACGCAGGTGGACGGGGTCTATTCCGCCGACCCGCGCAAGGTCCATGACGCCGCGCGCTACCAGAGCCTGACCTATCTCGATGTCCTGGCCAACGAACTCGCGGTGATGGATGCGGCCGCGATCAGCCTGGCGCGGGAGAACGGCCTGCCGATCCTGGTCTTCAACGTCCATGCCGCCGGCGCCTTCGCCGATGTGATGCGCGGGCGGGGCCGGTTCACGCGAATTTCCGAGCATCCCTGAACGAAGGGAGACACGCGCTTTGGTGGCCGATCTCAACGCTCTGAAACAGGATATCTCGCACCGCATGGACGGGGCGCTGGAGGCGCTGCGTCGCGAATTCGGCGGGCTGCGCACCGGGCGGGCAAGCCCGGCGCTGCTCGAGCCGGTTCATGTGCAGGCCTACGGCGCCTCGATGCCGCTCGGCCAAGTCGGCACGGTCAACGTGCCCGAACCGCGCATGATCACGGTCCAGGTCTGGGACCGCGCCCTGGTCTCGGCGGTGGAGAAGGCGATCCGCGATGCCGGGCTCGGGCTCAATCCCGCCGCCGACGGCCAGCTCGTGCGGGTGCCGATCCCCCAGCTCACCACCGAGCGCCGTGCCGAGCTCGCCAAGGCGGCCGGACGCTATGCCGAGGCGGCGCGGGTCGCCGTGCGCGCGGTGCGGCGCGATGGCATGGAGCAGATCAAGGCGGTCGAGAAAAAGCATCAGATCAGCGAGGACGACGCCAAGGACTGGGCCGACGAGATTCAGAAACTGACGGACCAGCATATCAAGAAGGTTGATGAGCTGCTGGTGGAAAAGGAAAAAGATATCCGCCAGGTCTGAGCCGTTCAGCGGGGTTGCCCAGCACATGTCGCCTCTGATTGCCAGCGCGCCTGATCTGCGGCCTCGCGCCGATTCGCCCTGCGGAACCCTGCCGGCGCACGTCGCCATCATCATGGATGGCAACGGGCGCTGGGCCGCGGCGCGTGGCCTGCCGCGCGTCGCCGGGCATCGCGCCGGGGCGCAGGCGGTGCGGCGGACCATCGAGGCGGCCCTGCAGCATGGCGTGCAGTGGCTCACCCTCTACGCCTTCAGCAGCGAGAACTGGCGCCGCCCCGAGGGCGAGATCACCGACCTCACCGGCCTGCTGCGCCATTATCTCCGCAACGAGGTCACCGAGCTGGCCGCCAATGGCGTGCGCCTGCGGGTAATCGGCGAGCGCCGCCGCTTCGCCGCCGACATCCAGGCCGCCTTCGTCGATGCCGAGCGGCTCACCGCCGGCAATGCGCGGCTCAATGTGACGGTGGCGCTCTCCTATGGCGGGCGCAGCGAGATCGTCGCCGCCGCGCGCCGCGTCGCCGAAGCGGCGCTGGCCGGCACGCTGGACCCGGCCGCGCTCGACGAGGCCGGCTTCGCGGAGAAGCTCTTCACCGCCGGAACCCCGGACCCGGACCTCATCCTGCGCACCAGCGGCGAGCGCCGGCTGTCGAATTTCCTGCTGTGGCAGGCGGCCTATGCGGAGCTGGTCTTCCTCGACGTGCTCTGGCCGGATTTCGGCGCCCAGCATTTCGCCGAGGCGCTGGCCGACTATGCACGGCGGGAGCGGCGTTTTGGCGCCCGGCCCGTCTGAATCCCCGAGCGGCGCGAGGCCGGCAACGCCAGAACTCGGGTTGCGCCTGCTCTCTGCGGCCATTCTCGGCCCCACGGCCCTGCTCTGCCTGTGGTTCGGCGCCGCCCCCTGGATTCTGCTCATCGGCCTCGGCGCCGTCGGGCTGGGCGCCGAGTGGGCCGCCCTCGCGGGCCAGCGCCCGGCCAGCGCGGCAGCGGTGGCGCTGATGGGCGGGTTGGCCCTGGCCACGCTCGAGGGCGCGGTGGAGCATCCGGGGCTGGCGTTCGGGCTGCTCGGCTCTGGGGGGGCGCTGGCCTGGTGGTTCGCACGGCCGGGCGCCCACGCGCTGCGGCTGGCCGCCGGCGCGTTCTATATCGGGCTGGCGATGCTGGCCCTGCTCTGGCTGCGCAGCGATCAGAGCGCCGCGGGGTTGATCGGGCGGGCGAACACGCTGTTCGTGGTGCTGCTGGTCTGGGCCAGCGACAGCGGCGCCTATGCGGCCGGCCGCCTGATCGGCGGGCCTAAGCTGGCGCCCGCGATCTCGCCGGGGAAGACCTGGGCCGGGGCGCTCGGCGGGCTGGCCGCCGCCTGTCTGTTCGGGCTCGCCTTTGCTGCCCTGGCGCGGACCGCGCTGCCGGACGCGAGCGCCTCCGTGCCACGCGCGGCGCTGATCGCGGGTGGGCTCGGGGTCGTGGCCCAGGCCGGCGATCTTCTCGAAAGTGCCATCAAGCGCCATGTCGGGGTGAAGGATTCGGGCTGGCTGATCCCCGGCCATGGCGGTCTGCTCGATCGGCTGGACGCGCTGCTGGCGGCGGCGCCGGTGGCCGCCTTGCTGTCACTCTGGACCGGCCGGGGAGCCTTGCTGTGGAGTTGAGAAGCGTCACCGTGCTGGGCAGTACCGGCAGCGTCGGCACCCAGACCGTGTCCCTGCTGCACGCGCCGGACCGTTTTCGCGTCCGGGCCCTGGTGGGGGGGCGCAACGCCGCGTTGCTCGCCGAGCAGGCGCGCGCTCTGCGCGCCGAGCTGGCCGTGGTCAACGACAAAGATGCCTATCCCACGCTGCGGGACGCGCTCGCGGGCAGCGGCATCGCCTGCGCCGCCGGCCCCGAGGCGGTGGTGGACGCGGCGGCGATGGACGCGGACTGGACCATGGCCGCCATCACCGGGGCGGCCGGGCTGCCGGCGACGCTGGCCGCGATCCGCCGCGGCCGCGCCGTCGCCCTGGCCAACAAGGAGGCGCTCGTCTCCGCCGGGGACGTGATGCTGCGCGCCGTGCAGGCGGCCGGCGCCCAACTGCTGCCGGTCGACTCCGAGCACAATGCGATCTTCCAGTCGCTCGCCGACGGCAATCGCGCGGCCGTCGAGCGCATCGTACTCACCGCCTCCGGCGGTCCGTTCCGCAGCGCGAGCCTCGAGGACATGGCAGCGGCCACGCCGGAGGCGGCACTGCGCCATCCGGTCTGGTCGATGGGCGCCAAGATCAGCATCGATTCGGCAACGCTGATGAACAAGGGGCTGGAACTGATCGAGGCGGTGCGCCTGTTCGCGCTCGCCCCGGAGCAGGTGGACATCCTGGTCCATCCGCAATCGGTGATCCACGGCATGGTCTGCTACCGCGACGGCAGCGTGCTGGCCCAGCTCGGCTCACCGGACATGCGTGTGCCGATCGCCCATACCCTCGCCTGGCCGGAGCGTATGGCGACGCCGGCACCCCGGCTGGATCTCGCGCAGCTCGGCCGGCTGGAATTCGCGCCGCCCGATCCGGTGCGCTTTCCCGCCTTGCGTCTGGCCCGCGAGGCCTTGCAGGCCGGCGGCGGCGGCCCCACCATCCTGAGCGCGGCCAACGAGGTCGCGGTCGAGGCCTTTCTTGCCCGGCGCATCGGCTTTCTGGACATCGCCGCGACCGCCGAACGGGTGCTGACGCGGCTCGGCGCCCCGCCGCTGGACGATCTGGACACGGTGATCGCACTCGACCAGGCCGCGCGGCGCGCCGCCGCGCAGATCATCGCCCGCGCCGCCTGATACGCGCTGCCACCCAAGGGATCGGAGACCATGCTGCTGCATTTCCCGGACGCCGCCCGCACCGCGATCGCCTTTGCCATCGTGCTCGGGGTTCTGGTGTTCGTGCACGAACTCGGTCACTACCTCGCCGCCCGCTGGCGTGGGGTGCATGTCGAGACCTTCGCCATCGGGTTCGGCCATCCGCTGGCGCGCTGGACCGACCGGCGTGGCACGGTCTGGAAGCTCGGCTGGCTGCCGCTCGGCGGCTTCGTCAAGCTGCACGGCCAGGGGCTCGCCGGCGGAACCGAAGCGACCGCGAGCGACGAGCCGCTGCAGGCCGGCCGCACCTTCCACGACAAGCCGGTGCTGTCGCGCGCCATCGTTGTCGCCGCCGGGCCGGTGGCAAACTTCCTGCTCGCCATCGTGCTGTTCGCCGCCCTCTTCGCCACCGCCGGGCGCCCGGTCGCATTGCCGGTGGTCGGTGAAGTGGCACCCAACTCGGCCGCCGCGCGCGGCGGTCTCGCCCCGGGGGACCGCATCCTCGCCATCAACGGCACCGAAATCAGCCGGTTCCAGGACATCCAGCGCATCGTCCAGGCCCGCCCCGATACCGTGCTGGCGCTGAGCGTGCAGCGCGGCGGCAAGGAGATTCCGCTGGCGGTGACGACCGGCAGCCGCGAGCAGAACGGCAGCCGCATCGGCCTGCTCGGCATCACCGGCGGCGCCGCCGTTCTCGAGCGCCTGTCGCCGCCCGCAGCCCTCGCGGCAGGCGCGGAGGAGACTTGGCAGATCGCCCGGGACACCGCGGTCAGTCTCTGGCAGATGCTGCGCGGCCAACGCGGCGCGGACGATCTCGGCGGGCCGCTGCGCATTGCCGAGCTGTCGGGCCAGGTCGCACGCCTGGGCGTTTCCAGCCTCGTGTCGTTCATCGCCCTTCTCTCGGTCAATCTCGGGCTGATCAACCTCTTCCCGGTTCCGGTCCTGGACGGCGGGCATCTCCTGTTCTATCTGGCCGAGGTCTTGCTGGGCCGGCCGATTCCGGCGCGCGCACAGGAAATCGGGTTGCGCGCCGGATTTGCCGTCCTGGTCGGGGTGTTCGTGTTTGCAACGTGGAACGATCTCAGCCATTTCGGGCTGTTCCGCTGGATCGCTGGATTGATCGGGTAACCGACCGATCGGGTGATCTGCTGATCGGAAGCCGAACGGGCTCAGGCTGCGGGCCGGCAGGGTCGAGGTGGGAGAAGGGCTTTGGCGCGTCTGCGTGGTGCGATGATCGGGCTGGCCTGCCTGGTCGCGGTGGCGGAGGTGGCGTCGGGCCAGCAGCCCGGCCCCGAGCCGTCCGGGCCGCCTAATCTCGGGCCGGAGCCGGCGCCAGCCCCCGCGCCCCCGCCCCCGCCCCCCGCAGCAGCGTCGCCAGCGGCGGCGCCGGCGCCGGCCAAGGCCGCCCCGGCGCGCGCGCCGGAACGTGCCGCGCCGGTCAATCCTGCCGATCTCATCGATTCGGTCCGCGTCGAAGGCAACAAACGGATCGAGGCCGGAACGATCGAGTCCTACATGCTGCTGCGTCCGGGCGATGCGTTCAGCGAGGGGCTGATGGACCGCAGCCTGAAGGCGCTCTACGCCACCGGGCTGTTCTCCGACGTATCGCTCAAACGCGACGGCCAGGCCCTGCTGGTGCATGTGAGCGAGAACCCGATCGTCGATCGCGTCGCCTTCGAGGGCAACAGCGAGATTTCCGACGACGATCTGGCCAAGGAAACGCAGCTGCGTGCCCGTGCCGTCTACACCGCCGCGCAGGCCGAGACCGACCGTCAGCATCTGCTCGATGTCTACGCCCATCACGGCTATTTCGGCGCGACCATCACGCCCAAGGTGATCCGCCTCGCCGACAACCGCGTCAATGTGGTGTTCAACATCAAGGAGGGCGAACACACCCTCATCAGCCGCATCACCTTCGTCGGCAACCACGTGTTCAGCGAGGGCGCACTGCGCGACGTGATCACCAGCCGGCAGGAAGTGTGGTGGAATTTCCTCACCAGCAGCGACAGCTACGATCCCGCGCGCGTCGCCTACGACCGCGAGCAGCTGCGCCGGTTCTACCTGCGCAATGGCTATGCCGACTTCAAGGTGATCTCCGCCAACGCCGAGCTGTCACCCGACCGGCGATCGTTCTTCCTCACCTTCACGCTCTCCGAGGGCGAGCGCTACCGCGTCGGAAACGTCACGATCGATTCCGAGATCCGCTCGCTCGATGGCAAGCTGCTGCGCGACAGCGTCAAGATACGATCGGGCGACGTCTACAATGGCGACCTCATCGAGAGTTCGATCGAGGCGATCAAGAAGGACGCGATGAATCGCGGCATCACGTTCGTCGACGTCAAGCCGGAGATAAAGCGCAATACCGAGAAGAAGCTCATCGACCTGCGCTTCGTCGTCGCGCACGGGCCGCGCGTCTATGTCGAGCGGATCGACATCACTGGCAACACGCGCACGCAGGACCGTGTCGTGCGGCGTCAATTCTCCTTCGCCGAGGGCGATCCGCTCAATCAGGATCAGATCAAGAGCACCAAGCAGGCGCTCCAGGATCTCGGCTATTTCGGCAAGGTGGACATCACCACCACCCCCGGCTCGGCGCCCGACCGCTCGGTGGTGAACGCGGTCGTCGAGGACAAGGCGACGGGCCAGTTCCAGCTCGGCGGCGGCTACTCGACGGATATCGGTCCGCTGCTCAACCTCGGCCTGACCGAGAAGAACATCCTCGGCAGCGGCAACGATGCCGGCATCACCGGTGTGATCGCGCTTTACGAGACGTCCGTGGACCTGAACTTCACCAACCCGTACCTGTTCGACCGCAACCTGGTCTCGAGCAGCGACATCTTCTATTCGAACCTGAACGACTATTTCATCGCCGCCTTCAACGAACGCCGCGTCGGGTTCAGCGAAACTGTCGGCTATCAGATTTCCGACCATCTGCGCCAGTCCTGGAGCTACCAGCTCGCCGAGCGGCAGATCTACAATGTCGCGAATTACGCGAGCTTCTACATTCAGAGCCAGCAATTCGTTTCGAGCCTGTCGCAGATCGGCCAGGTGATCACGCTCGACTATCGCGACAGCGCGACGAATCCGCACACCGGGTTCGTCACCCGTCTCGGCACCGACTATGCCGGGCTCGGCGGCAACGCCAATTTCGAGCGCTTCTCGCTCGATGGCCAGTATCTGATCCCGCTCGACCGCCTCACCGGCAACGGCGACTGGGGCATCGCCATCTCGGGCAGCGGCGCCTATCTGGCGCACAGCGGCCAGTCCTACATCGTCGACCGGTTCTTCCTTGGCGGCTATAATCTGCGCGGCTTTCTCGATGGCGGCGTCGGCCCGCACGATCCGTTCACCGGCGACAGCCTCGGCGGCGATCTGATGTGGACGCAATCGACCGAACTGCGCTTCCCGCTGCCGGTGCCGCCGGATCTCGGCGTTTCGGGGCGCGTGTTCGCCGATCTCGGCAGTTTGCAGGGCCTGAGGGAGATACCCGGGCATCAGCTCTACGCCAACGACGGCTCGATCCGCGTCGGCGCCGGCTTCGGCATCACCTGGAACAGCCCGTTCGGCCTGATCAACCTGGACATCGCCGACCCGATCGTCAAAAGGAACTACGATCAGACCGAGATTTTCCGCATCGGCTTTGGCACGAGGTTCTAAGTGCGCATTTTCCCGCCTTCCGTCCGCCTTCCCGCCCTGTTGGGCTTGACCCTGCTCGCGGCCTCCCCGGCCCTGGCCGAGGACTGGTTCATGCCCGGCCAGGGTCAGCAACCGGCGCCGACGGCGCCGCACGCGGCCAAGCCGATAGGCCCGGCAGCCCCCGCCGGCGCGCCGGCGCTCCCCACCGGCCAGGCTCCCGGGGCGGCCGTCGGTGCGGCGGCGGGCGCGGAAGCGGCCCAGCAGCCGCCACCGCAAGTGCCGCTACCGCCACCACCCACCTTGCCGCCGATGGCCAAGGTGGCACCCCCGCCCACCGTGGTGGTCGGCGTGCTCGCGGTACCGGATGTCATGCGCAGCTCCACCGCGGCGCAGGAAATCGAGCGGGTCTTCGGCCAGCGCCGGGACAAGCTCAATCAGGACGCGCAGAAGGAACAGGCGGCCTGGCGCGACATGCAGGAGTCGCTGGTCAACGAGCGCGCGAAGCTGAGCCCCGAGCAGATCCGCACGCGTGAGCGCCAGCTGCAGGAACGCATCACCACCGCACAGCGCACCTTCCGTGAGCGCGGCAAGATCATCCAGGATGGCGCCCAGTATTCGCTGGCGCAGATCGAACGGACCCTCGTTCTCGTGATCCGCCAGGTCGCCGAGGCGCATGGCATGAACCTGGTGCTGCACCGCGCGCAGGTCGCGCTCAATATCAACGAGCTCGATATCACGGCCGACGTCACGAAGCAGATCAACGCCGCTCTGCCCAAGGTCGTGATTCCGCCCGATGGGCAGGAGCCGACCGCCGAATTGTCTAAGCAGGCCGCCGAGAAGGCCGCGGCTGCGGCGCCGCCGGCGGCGAACCCGGAGCCCAAGCCAGCGCCGGCGCCAGCGCCTGCCCCCGACGCCGCGGCGAAACCGAAGCCCTGATCGGGACGATGGCGGTCGAGCCTATCGCCGGGGATTCCCGGTTCTTCGCCCGCACCGGGCCGCACCGCCTCGCCGCGCTGGCGGCGGCGGCGGGCGCGACCCTGGCGGAGGACGCGCCCGCCGCCGCCGAATTCGAGTCCGTCGCCCCGTTGCAAAGGGCCGGACCGCGTTCGGTGAGCTTTCTCGACAATCGGCGCTACGCGCCGCTGCTGGAGACGACGCGGGCGGGCGCTGTCATCATCCATCCCGAGCTCGCGTCTCGCGTGCCGGCCGGCTGCGCGCCGATTCTGACGAAGGAGCCATATGCCGCGTGGGCGCGGGTCGCGGCCCTGTTCCACCCGCCGCCGCCGCTGCGCCCCGGGCGCCATCCGAGCGCGGTGATCGATCCCGCCGCCGGGATCGACCCGACCGCCGAGATCGGGCCGCTCGTCGTCGTCGGCGCCGGCGCCGAGATCGGGCCGCGCTGCCGGATCGGTCCAGGCGCGGTGATCGGGGACGGCGTCGTGATCGGGCCCGACAGCCGGATCGGCGCGCTGGTCAGCATCAGCCATGCCCTGATCGGCGCCCGGGTGTTCCTCTATCCCGGGGCGCGCATCGGCCAGGACGGCTTCGGGTTCGCCGTCACGGAAACGGGCTTCCTCACCGTCCCGCAGCTTGGCCGGGTGATCATCGAGGACGATGTCGAGATCGGCGCCAACACGACGATCGACCGTGGCTCGGCACAGGACACCGTGATCGGCGCGGGATCCCGCCTCGACAACCTGGTACAGATCGGGCACAACGTCCGCGTCGGTCGGAACTGCATACTCGTGGCCCAGGCTGGCATTTCAGGGTCCACAGAACTCGGGGACTTCGTCGTTGCCGGCGGTCAGGCGGGGCTGACCGGCCATCTGCGGATCGGTCGAAAGGCTCGCATCGGGGCGCAGGCGGGGGTGATGTCCGATGTTGCGGAGGGGGCGGATGTCGTCGGCAGTCCGGCGCAGCCCATCCGGGAGTTTTTCCGCCAGGTCGCGGCGCTGCGGAAGCTGGCGCGGCCAGCCGCGCGCGGCAGAAGCGAGGGGCCGAATGACGCCGCCGGTGGCACCAACGACCAAGACTGAGCCTCGATGGACGCAATGACACACGGAAATACCGGGACCACCGAGACAAGCGGGACGATCGACAAGCCGCGGCCCGACGCGGCGGAAGTTTCCGGGACGGCGGACATCGCGCGCATCATGCAGGCGATCCCCCATCGCTACCCGTTTCTGCTGATCGACCGGGTCGTGGAACTCGTCGCCAACGTGTCGGCGGTCGGGGTCAAGAACGTCTCGGTGAACGAGGCTTTCTTCCAGGGCCATTTCCCCGGCCATCCGGTGATGCCCGGGGTTCTCATCATCGAGAGCATGGCGCAGACCGCGGCAGTCCTGGTGGTCGAGACGCTCGGCCCGGACGCGGCCGGCAAATTGGTGTATTTCATGTCGGTCGAGGGCGCCAAGTTCCGCCGCCCGGTGGTGCCGGGAGATCAGGTCCGGGTCCACGTCCAGAAGCAGCGCAACCGCGGCAATGTCTGGAAATTCCACGCGGTCGCGAGGGTCGACGGGGTTGCGGTGGCGGAAGCGACCTATTCCGCGATGATCATGGACCAACGGGGATCGTGACCGAGATCCATCCGCGAGCGATCGTGGCGAGCGGCGCCACGATCGGGGACGGCGCGCGCATCGGGCCGTGGTGCCAGGTCGGCCCCGACGTCGTCATCGACGACGGCGCCGAGCTGGTATCCCACGTGGTGGTGGACGGGCACACGCGGATCGGCGCGGAGGCCAAGCTCTGGCCCTTCTGCACGGTCGGGCTGCCGCCGCAGGATCTCAAATACCGCGGCGAGCCGACGCGCACCGAAATCGGCCCGCGGACGCATGTGCGCGAGCACTGCACCATCCATCGCGGCACCGTCACCGGCAGCGGCGTCACCCGCGTCGGCGCCGACTGCCTGCTGATGGCGGTGGTGCATGTGGCGCATGATTGCCTCATCGGCGACCGCGTGATCATCGCCAACAACGTCGTCATGGGCGGCCATGTCGAGATCGGCGAGGCGGCGGTGATCGGCGGGGCAGCGGCGCTGCATCAATTCGTGCGCGTCGGCCGCGGCGCCATGGTCGGCGGCATGTCCGGCGTCGAAAGCGATATCATTCCGTTCGGCAGCGTGATCGGCAATCGCGCCCGCCTGGCCGGTCTCAATCTCGTCGGGCTGAAGCGCCGCGGGCACGAGCGCGACGCAATCAACCGCCTGCGCGCCGCCTTCCGCAGCCTGTTCCGCGATGACGGCGGCGTCTTCGCCGAGCGGCTGGCGCGCGTGCGGGCCGAATATGGCGGCGACGCGCTGGTGGCCGAACTGCTCGCCTTCATCGATGCGCCCAGCCAGCGCGGCCTGATCCGCACCCTCTCCGACCTCGACCCGTCGGAGTGATGGCGCGCGCGGCTTGAGGGCGGCATGGCGCTCGGCATCATCGCCGGCGGAGGGGCCTTGCCGGGACGCGTCGCCGCCGCGGCCCTCGCCTCGGGCCGCGAGGTGTTCCTGGTCGGGCTCGATGGCTTCGCCGATCCGGCGGTTCTCGCCGCTTACCCGCATGCCGTCGCCCGGATCGGCGCCGCCGGGCGGATCCTGCAGCTGCTGCGCGGCGCCGGATGCACCGAGATCGTCCTCGTCGGGCCGGTGCGGCGGCCTTCGCTTTTGGATCTGCGCCCGGACGCAGAGGGCGCGCGGCTGCTCGGGCGGATCGGCCGAGCCGCGTTCGGCGGCGATGACGGCCTGCTGGCCGCCATCGTCCGCGTCCTCGCCGATGAGGGGTTCCGCGTCATCGGCGCGCACGAGGTGTTCACCGAGGCCCTGGCGCCGCCTGGATTGCTGACCAGCGTCGGCCCGGACGCCCAGGCGCTGGCGGACATCGCGCGCGGCCGCGAGGTGGTCCAGGCGCTGGGAACGGCCGATGTCGGCCAGGCCTGCGTCGTCCAGCAGGGTATCGTGCTGGCGGTCGAGGCCATCGAAGGCACCGATGCGATGCTGGCCCGCTGCGGCGCCCTGGCCCGGCCCGGCCCCGGCGGGGTCCTGGTCAAACTCGTCAAGCCGGGACAAGATCGCCGCGCCGATCTGCCGACGCTCGGCGTCGAGTCGGTGCGGGCGGCGCGTGCGGCGGGGCTGCGCGGCATCGCGTTCGAGGCTGGCGGTACGCTGCTTGCCGACCGCGCATCCATGATCGCCACGGCCGAGGCAGCCAAGCTGTTCCTGCTCGGACTCGGACCGGACCCGATCGAACGGAGCCCATCTTCTTAGAAAGGAGCACGCGGATGACCGCCGAGACCGGACGCTATCTGCACACCATGCTGCGCGTGAAGCGGCTGGAAGCCAGCATCGATTTCTACACGCGGCTGCTCGGCATGAAGGAGTTGCGCCGACGTGAGGTGCCGGAGGGAAAATACACGCTGGCCTTCCTCGGCTACGGGCCGGAGGAGAGCCATACCGTGCTCGAGCTGACCTACAACTGGGGCAAGGATGAGGGCTACGAGCTCGGCACCGGGTTCGGCCATCTCGCCATCGGCGTCCGTGACGTCGCGGCGACCTGCGAGAGGCTGCGCGCCGAGGGCGTCACCATCGTGCGGGAAGCCGGGCCGGTGAAGTTCGGCACGACGATCATCGCCTTCATCGAAGACCCGGATGGCTACAAGATCGAGCTGATCCAGCGCGGCTGAACGAGGCGGGACGGCGCCGCGGGCTGGTCCCACCATGCGCGGCGGGGGGGCGGCCCGGGCGATGCCGCCCCTCAGGCGCCGACGGCGGCGAGCATCGGCTCCTCGATGCGCTCGGGGACGTGCGGGCTCTCGGCCGGGTCACGCAGCATGTAGCCGCGGCCCCAGACGGTCGCGATCATGTTGCCGACCCCAGCCTGCGCCATCTTCTTGCGCAGCTTGCAGATGAACACATCGATGATCTTGATCTCGGGCTCGTCGATCCCGCCATAGAGGTGGTTGAGGAACGCCTCCTTGGTGAGGACGAAGCCCCGCCGCAGCACCAGCAGCTCCAGGATCGAATATTCCTTGCTGGTCAGGTGGATGCGCTGGTCGTCGACGGTCGCGTTGCGACTGTCCAGATTGAGCACCAGCTTGCCGACGCGGATCTCCGAATGGCTGAAGCCCTTGCTGCGGCGGATGATCGCCTGGATCCGGGCGGTCAGCTCCGCCTTGTCGAATGGCTTGGACAGGAAATCGTCGGCGCCGAGGCCGAAGCCCTTGACCTTGGCCTGCGGACGGGACGTGCCGGAGAGGATCAGAACCGGCGTCTCGATGCGCGCGGCCCGCATCCGGCGGACCACCTCGAAACCCTCGATATCGGGGAGGGCGAGGTCGAGCAACACGATGTCGTAATCATAATGGCGGACAAGATCCAGCGCTTCCTCGCCGGTGTCCACCTGATCCACCACGGCGCCGTTCGAACGAAGCAACAATGAGACAGACCGCGAAACCGTGAGATCATCCTCGACGAGCAGAACGCGCATCTCAACACCTCCAGCCTTGATGCACACAAACTACCACCTATGCGTGCATCACGCCAGAGAATTTTCACCTTTCGGGTGCATTTTTCCGTATGCAGAGGCGCAAAACGCGCAATCGGCTCCGAATCACCCGCTACCTGTCGTGTGACAAGATCCGGAAGGCATGAAAAAACAGCAAACGCTCAAAATGAGACTCGATACCGCTCGCGCCGGGGTGATGCCGCTCGCCGGCTATGAGCTCACCGGACGCATCACCGGGGTCGCCGGGCTCGCCGCCGAAATTCGCGGCCTTGCGAGCCATGTCACCATCGGCAATCGTCTGCAGCTGCAGCGCCGGGACGGCGGCGGCGTCGCCGGCGAGGTCATCGGGTTCCGCGCCGGCAATGGCACGGTGATGGCGTTCGGCTCGCTCGAAGGTCTCGGTCCGGGCAGCCCGGCGATGTGTCGTGGCGTGCTTCCGGCCGGCGCGGTGCCGCGCCCCGCCACTGGCAGCGCCCTGCATGTTTCGGATGGTTGGCTCGGTCGCGTCATCGACCCGCTCGGCCAGCCCCTCGACGGACACGGCCCGCTCCCCGCTGGCACGCGCCCCTGCCTGGTCCGCCCCGCGCCGCTGGCGCCGACACGCCGGGCGCGGCTCGGCGAACGCATCGATCTCGGCGTCCGGGCGATGAATCTTTTCGTCACCTGCCGGCGCGGGCAGCGGCTCGGACTGTTCGCCGGCTCGGGCATCGGCAAATCCACCCTGCTCGCCATGCTCGCGCGCCATGTCGATTGCGACGTCGCGGTGATCGCTCTGGTCGGCGAACGGGGACGCGAGGTGCGCGAGTTCATCGAGTCCGATCTCGGCGCCGCCGGCCTCGCCCGCTCGGTGGTCGTGGTTGCGACGTCGGACACCTCGCCGGTGATGCGCCGCGAGGCGGCCTACACGGCGATGGCCGTGGCAGAGCATTTCCGCGACCATGGCCAGTCGGTGCTGATGCTGATGGACAGTGTCACCCGGTTCTGCCTCGCGCTCCGCGAGATCGGCCTCTCCGCGGGCGAACCGCCGGCGACGCGCGGCTACCCGCCCAGCGTCTTTGCCGAGCTGCCCCGCCTGCTCGAACGCGCCGGACCGGGGGAGGAAATGCCGGGTCGCCCGGCCGGGCAAATTTCCGCGATCTTCACCGTTCTGGTCGAGGGCGACGACCACAATGAGCCGGTCGCCGACGCCGTCCGGGGCATCCTGGACGGGCATGTCGTGCTCGACCGACGGATCGCCGAGCGCGGCCGCTATCCGGCCATCGATGTGCTCCGCTCGCTGTCGCGAACCATGCCCGGCTGCAACAGCGACGCCGAAAACGACATCATCCGGCGGGCACGGGCCATCCTTGCGCTAAATGAGGAAGTTGCCGATCTCGTCCGGCTCGGCGCCTACCGCGTCGGTGGGGACAAGGCCGTCGACGAGGCGATCCGCCTTGCCCCGGCGATCGACGCGCTTCTGGGCCAGGCGATCGGCGAGCGCGCTGCGTTTGCGGACTGTTTCGCGCGCCTGGCCGCTGCCCTGGAGGCGCCCGTAGCCTGAAGGGGGGTCGCCGAACGCCGATCTCAGCGCTGCCCGACCAGCTGCAGCCCGGCCCGATGCCGCAGCAGCGCGGTGCGGATGCGCTCGAATTCGGCGCGCAGCCGTCGCATATGGTCCGCGCCGTCGGCGGCGAGTTCCTGCGCGCGGATCATGCGCCAGGCAAGGCAGAGTTCGAACAGCGCCTTCGCCCCGATATTCGCGGCACAACTCCTGAGCGCATGGGCTTCCGAGCGGAACTGCTGCACGTCCCCTGCCGCCACCGCGGCCGCCATCTCGCCCAAGAGCGCCTCGGCATCGACCAGGAACTGGTCGATCAGATCGGCGAGGAAGGCGCTGCCACCGAGGGCTTCGAGATCTTTCAGCATGCGCTCGTCGATCGGGCCGGGCGCGGCGGGGCGGAAGCGTGGGTGCGACGCGATTTCGCGCACCTCTCCGCCTGGCGGAGGAGCGGCTTCCCCCCCTGCCAGAGAGGCGATGGTCGCGAGCAGGACCGCCGGTTCGATCGGCTTGGTCAGGCACGCGTCCATACCTGCGTCGGCGCAACGCTTGGCGGCCTCGGGGGTCGCGTCCGCCGTCAGCGCCACGATCGGCACGCGCGGCTGGTCGAGAGCCGTGAACCGATAGAGCTTGGTCGCCTCGATGCCGCTCATCACCGGCATGTTGACGTCCATCAGCACGACGTCGAATGGTTCGGCCTCGAGCGCGTCGAGCGCCATTTCGCCGTTGTCGACGAGGTGCACCCGGTGCCCGGCGCGCTCGAGGATTTTCGCGGTCACCTTCTGATTGGTGCGGTTGTCGTCGGCGACCAGCACGCTCAGCTGGCGGCCCGGTTCGGGCGGATCCTCGGCCACCCCCGGCGGCGACAACGATGCTCCGCCATTCGCCCCGGCCAAGGCGATGCTCAGGACCCGCCGGAGGCTGGTCGCGTCGACGGGGAGCGGCAACGCACTGACGAAGCGTCGCCGTTCGGCCAGCGCCGGCAGCCCGGCGGGCCTGGTCTCGCCGACCCGGACGAGCGGCACCGCAAGCGCCGCCTGGGCGGCAAACAGGCCCGGCGCCGGTGCCTCCTCGCCGCCGGGAAGTCCCTGCGGGGCAACCATGACGACGCAGCCCGCGCCGCGCATCCGCGCCGCCTCCGCCTGGCGGAGCGCCTCCGCCATCGTCTCGGCCGGCTCGATGCTCGCCCCCTCGCCAGCGAGGGCCTGTTCGATCGCAGCGCGCTGCGGGCCGACGCCGAGCAGGCCGATGTGCATCCCGGCGAGCGCCGTGTCCGGCTCCGCCAGGACCTCGAACGGGACCGTGAACCAGAAGGTGCTGCCGACGCCGATGGCGCTGTCGAGACCGATTTCGCCACCGAGCAGACCGACCAGACGCTTGCAGATCGCCAGACCGAGCCCGGTGCCGCCAAACCGGTCGACGATGGAACTGTCGGCCTGGGTGAAGCTCTCGAAGATGCGCTCGCGCGCCTCCGGCGCGATGCCGATCCCGGTGTCGGTCACCTCGAAGGTCAACCGCGCCCGCCCAGGCCCCGCCTCCACTGCGTCGACGGCCACGACGATGCCGCCCTCGGCGGTGAACTTGACCGCATTGCCCGCCAAGTTGAGCAGGATTTCGTGCAGGTGCCGCCGATCGCCGCGCAGCGCCAGCGGTGTCCGCGCCGTCACATGAAGAGCGACGTCCAGCTGCTTGCTGCGCGCCTGGGCGGTGACCAGGCCGCGGATCTCGGCAAGCAGGTCGAGCAGCGGGAAATCGACCACGTTGACCGGCATCCGGCCGGCCTCGATGCGCGAGAAATCGAGCAGGCCGTTGATCAGGCCCAGCAGCGAGGTCGCCGCGGCGCGAACCGTGCGGACCATGTCGCGCTGCTCGGCATTGATCGAGGTATCGGCGAGCAGATGGGCCATGCCGATGATCGCGTTGAGCGGCGTGCGCAGTTCGTGGCTGACGCTGGCCAGGAACAGGCTCTTGGCCTGATTGGCTTTTTCCGCCTCGCGCTTGGCCTCCGAGAGCTTGCGGATCAGCGTCGAGGCGTAGACCGGCAGGACCACCTGGCCGCCGAGCAGACCGAGCGAGACCGCCAGCGCGCCCTGCCAGACCGGGGTCGTTGCGACGACGGCGGCAAAGCCGATGAAGCCGATAGTGGTCGCGGCGAAGAGATGGGCCACGCCGTAGCGGAAGCCGTTGCCGAATATAATCCAAAGATAAATGGGATAGAGCACCGCCAGTTCGGCGCCACCGATGTGCAGCTCGACCGAAAGGGCGCCGATGTCGAGCCCCATCGCGAACAGTCGCCGCCCAGTCGAGCGCACCGGGCGGAGCTTCCGATCGGCGAAGACGACCAGGCCGAGCGCGGCGTAGATATAGGCGACCAGCGCCGTCGCGCGGGTGTGGCCGGGCACGAACAGCGTGACATAGCCAAGGATAAGCAGGCTGAAGATCAGGCGATTGCGGATGATCTCCGGCTCGCGGTCGATCGCCTCCAGTTCATCGGCGGCAAAGGCGGCGCTCATCATGGCACGCAGCCGCCGGAGCAGACCGCGGGAGTTCGGACCGTTCAGCTCCGGCTGATCCAGGGGCGCTGGCATCGACGCGCCGCCGAAATCCCTCAGCCGATCCCGGCCGCCGCCGGCAAGGGCAAGCTCGTGCCCTGCTCGACGAGCCGGCGAAGCTCCTCGGCCGGCACCGGGGGACTGAGATAGTAACCCTGGATTTCGTCGCAGCCGTCGGCGGCAAGCTGGGTGAATTGCTCGACCGTCTCCACACCTTCTGCAATCACGTCGAGATTGAGATTATGCCCAAGACCTATGATCGCCCGAACGATCGTCGTATCCGACGGATCTGTTTTCAGGTGTCTGATGAAAGACTGATCGATCTTGATTCTCGTGATCGGGAAATTCTTGATGTAGCTGAGAGAAGAATACCCGGTTCCGAAATCATCGATCGACAGCCCGATGCCCAGTGCCTGTAGTTCGCGCAGCGTAGCGGCCACCGACTCGGCATTTTCCATCAGGATATTCTCCGTCAGCTCCAGGTCCAGGAGCGTCGGATCGAGACCGGTCTCCTCGATCGCGGCAACGACGAGAGCAATGACGTCCTGCTTTCGGAATTGTACCGGGGAAAGATTAACAGAACAGCGGAGCGGCGGCAACCCGAGCCGTTGCCAGCGCGCGGCCTGGGCGCAGGCCTCGCGCAGAACCCAGGCGTTGAGGGGTACGATAAGCCCGTTCTCCTCCGCCAGCGGCAGGAATTCGCCCGGCCGCACCAGCCCGATGCCCGGCCGGTTCCAGCGCAGCAGTGCCTCCACACCGATGATCCGGCCGGTGCGCAGATTCATCTGAGGCTGATAGTGCAGGACGAACTGCTCGCGCGCGATACCGGCGCGCAAGTCCGCCTCCAGGCGCACCGCCTCGAAGGCGCGGCGATTCATGTCGGCGACATAGAAGCGGAATGTATTGCCGCCCTCTTCCTTGGCCCGATACATGGCCATGTCGGCATTGCGCAGCAACTCATCGACGCCGTTCGCGTCGGCCGGATGAAGCGTGATGCCGACGCTCGCCGTCAGGCCCAGCTCCTGCCCCTCGCAGTGAAACGGTTCGGCGAGGGTCTCGATCACCCGCTGCGCCAGGTTTTCCGCATCCTCGCGCCGCGATAGCTGGGTCTGCAGGATCGCGAACTCATCGCCGCCGAGGCGGGCGACCGTATCGCAGTCGCGCGCCGTCTCACGCAACCGCTTCGCCACCGCCTGCAGGAGACGATCGCCCAGATGGTGTCCGAGCACGTCGTTCATGCCCTTGAACCGATCCAGATCGAGGAACAGAAGGGCAAACATATGGTCGCCGCGGCGTCCACGCGCCAGTTCGCGCTGCAACCGGTTGCGCAGCAGGGTGCGATTGGGCAGGTTCGTCAGAACGTCGTGGTGCGCGAGATGGCGCAGGCGGCTTTCGGCCTGCTTGCGCTCGGTGATATCCAGCGAGGTCGTCAGCACGCTCGCGACGACCTGGGCGGCATCGCGCAGGGGCGATTTGGTGGTGAGGAAGACCCGCGCCCGTCCCGCGCGATCGATCACCTCCTCCTCGAAGCTCGGCAGGGCACGGCCGGACTCGAAGACCATGCGGTCGAGCGCCTGGCTGCGCTCCCGATGCGCCGGGCCGAACATCGTGGTGGCATCCTTGCCGACACACCGCAGCGGGTCGATGCCGAGAACTTCGGCCTGGTAGGCGTTGACGAACTGGCAGCGACCCGCCGCGTCGACCGCACTGATCATGGCCGGGACGGTGTCGATCACCTGCGCCAAGCGCTCACGGCTGTCGCGCAACTCGGCCTCGCGCGAGCGCTCGCTGTCCTTGAGTTCCCGCTCCAGCATCATCGCCCGGCTGCGGATGATCTGCTGCTGGCGGCCGAGCTTGAGCAGATTCCGCGCGCGCACCAGGAATTCCTGATGATCCACCGGACTTTGCAGGAAGTCGGTCGCTCCGGCTTCCAGCGCGCGCAGGCGGAAGCTGCGATCCTCGTAGACGGTGATGACGATGACCGGCACATCCGCGCCACCGGGGCCGGCGCGCAGCCGGCGGGTGAACTCGGCACCGTCCATGCCGGGCATCTTGTAGTCGGTGATGATGAGATCCGGCGTGTGCTCCGCCGTCCAGTCCAGCGCCCCCTGCGGATCGCCGAAGGCCTGCACGGTCAGGCCGTCTTCCAGCGAGGCTGCAAGGCGCGAGAAGATATTCCGGTTGGTGACCCGGTCATCGAGAATAACGATCACCGGCATGACGCGATCACCATGGCGACGGACCGGACGGATCGCCGTCCGCCCGAACTGCGATTTTCATGCCTTGGACAATCCGGTTTTCTCGCCATCAAGTCATCCGAAAATCGCGCCATCTCCAGGAAAACACGCCGACCGCGCACGCGACCGGGCTCCACGAGACGCCCACCCCCTCGTTGCGTCACCGGGCAACGATTCGAACCTCTAGCACGAGACCATGACCGGTTCGTCAACACGGGCGCATGCGCGGCTCAGTCCATCGCCTCGTCGGCCAGTTCGGCCAGGCGGCGGCGCAGGGTCTCGGGCAAATGGCTGGCGCGGCGGGTCGTCTCGTCCATCAGCACCATCACGCTCTCGGCCGTCGCCGCGCAGCGATCGCCCCGGAACAGGCCCTGGCCAAGGGTGAACGAACTGCGACCGAGCCCCAGCAGCGTCGTGCCGATCTCGACGCGATCGCCCCAGCCCAGCTCGGCGCGAAAATCCAGCTCGAGCCGGGCGATGACGAAGCCGTAGCCGGGCGGCGCAAGCCCGCCATTCCCATACAGAAAGGCCACCCGCCCGCTTTCGCAGAAGGTTGCGAAGACGGCGTTGTTCACGTGCCCCTGCCGGTCGGTATCGGAGTAGCGCGCGCGCTCGTCGGTCCAGAATCGGTAGCTGCTCCGATCCGCCAGCGAAGCCTGCCGCCGCCCGATTTCCGTCATCCGCTCCCCCTCGACCATGGTTCGCACGGCCAGTTTAGCCCAGGCCCGCCGGCGCCGCCATGTCTTCACATGCGATCGCGTGCAAGGGGCGTGCCGGCAAGCCGCAACGCCCCCGTCTCCAGCACCGAATCCACCAACGCATCGGCGTCCGCCACCCGGGTGCGGTGGTTGACGATCGCGGCCCGGATGGCGAGCTGCCCGCCCAGAATCGTCGTCGAGGGGGCCGCGCGCCCCGATTCCTGGACGTCCGCCACGATTTCGGCATTGAAGCGGTCGACGTCCCACCCATCGGGCGCCCGATGGCGAAAGCATACAATGTTGAGTGGCACGGGCGCCAGCCGCTCGAGCGCCGGCTCGGCATCGACCCGCGCCGCCAGCGCCCGCGCCACGGCGCAACAATGCGCGATCACCGCCCCGATCCGCTCGGTGCCGTAGGCACGCAGCGTCATCCAGACCTTGAGCGCGCGGAACCCGCGCGAGAGGTCGGGCCCGATATCGCAGGGCCAGGGCGCGCCGCCGGCCAGCCCCCTCGCGGACGGCTGGAGATAGGCGAGGCTCTGGGCGAAGGTAGCCAGCGCCGCCGCAGGCTCGCGTACCAGAATGCAGCCGGCGTCGTAGGGCACCTGCGCCCATTTATGGAAGTCGAGCGCCACCGAGTCCGCCGCCTCGATGCCGTCGAGCAGCGGCCGCAGCGCCGGGGCGCAGGCCGCGAGGGCACCGAACGCGCCATCGACGTGGAACCACAGACGTTGAGCTTGGGCGAGCGCGGCCAGCCGGGCGAGGTCATCGGTGGCCCCGATATCGACGCTGCCGGCGGTGCCAATGACGAGAAAGGGCAGCATTCCGCCAGCGCGGTCGCGCGCGATCTGCTCGGCCAGCGCGGCACAGTCGATCCGGCCCGCTGCGTCCGTCGGCACCAGGCGCAGCGCGTCCCGGCCGAGCCCGGCGATCTCGAAGGCGCGCGGGATGCAGCCATGGGCCGCGGTGGAGGCGTAGCCGGCGAGCCTCGCGCCGCCGAGCCCGTGGCGACGGACCTCGGGGCCGAGGGCGGCGGTGCGGGCGAGCAGAACCCCGACGAGGTTGGCCATCGAACTGCCGGTGAGGAGCAGACCGGTGCTGCTCGCTGGCAGGCCGAGCAGCGAAGCGGTCCAGGCGATCACCTGCCGCTCGACCAGGATCGGCGCGTGATCGCGCCCGCCGAGATTGGCATTCAGCCCGCCGGCCAGCAGCTCCGCGAGCATGCCGACGGCGGTGCCGCCGCCATGCACCCAGCCCATGAAACCGGGATGCGGGTTGCCGGTGGCATACGGCAGCACGAGGGCGCGGAACTCCTCGTAGACGGCCGCGAGATCCTCGCCCGCGCGCGGCAGCTCGCCCTGCAGGGCCGCGCGTGCCTCTGCTGGCATCGGCTGCCAGACCGGGCCGGCGCGCAGGCCGGCGATGTGGTCGAACATGTCGTCCAGCATGCGGTGCCCGAGTGCGCGCAGGTCAGTCCAGCCATCGGGGTCGAGGCTCGGCTCGGGCTCGCTCACGATGATCGCACTCCCTGGCATGGCGAGGATGGTATAGATCGGAGAGGGGAGGATCGACGCACATGTTCTTCGAGGGCTTCACCGACACGACCATCGCAACACCGGCCGGGCGGGTGCGCCTGCGGCACAATCTCGACCATGGCGGCGCCGGCCGCCCGCCGCTGCTGCTGCTGCATGGCAACCCGCAGACCAGCGCCATGTGGCACCACGTGGCGCCGGCGCTCGGCGAGCGCTTCGCCGTCGTCTGCCCGGACCTGCGGGGCTACGGCCGGAGCCTCAAGCCCGCCGCATCGCCCGACCACGCGGCCTACGCGAAGCGCGAAATGGCGGCCGACATGGTCGCGGTGATGGCGGCACTCGGCTTCACCCGCTTCCGCATCGGCAGCCACGACCGGGGCGCTCGGGTCGCTCACCGCCTCGCGCTCGACTTCCCGGAGCGGGTCGAGCGGCTGGCGGTGCTCGACATCGTCCCGACGATCGAACATTTCGAGCGCGCCGACATGAACTTCGCGATGGGCTATTATCACTGGTTCTGGTTCGCCCAGAAGCATCCGTTCCCGGAAGTACTGATCAACGCCGCGCCGGAGATCTGGTTCGCCGCCCACACCGGGCGCGACACGACCCCGCCGGCCTTCTTCAGCCCCGATGCACTGTCGGAATACCTCGCAGCCGCGCGCGACCCCGGCGCGGTGATGGGCATGTGCGAGGATTACCGCGCCGCGGCGACGATCGATCTGGTTCATGACCGCGAAAGCCGCGGCGCCGGGCGGAAAGTGACCTGTCCGATGCTGGTGCTGTGGGGCGCGCGCAACAAGGTGGGGCAGTGGTACGATCCGCTCGCCATCTGGCGCAGCTATTGCACCGCGGAGGTCACCGGCGGTGCGATCGATTGCGGCCACTACATCCCCGAGGAAGCGCCGGCGGAGACGCTGGACTGGCTCGGCAAGTTCTTCGCCTGACGGCCCAGCCCGGCCGGCGTCAGCTCAGGGCACGACAGAATTCGCCGATGCGCCGGCACGCCTCGGCCAGCGTCGTTTCATCGGCGGCGTAGCTGAGGCGGACATAGGGGCTCATGCCGAACGCAGCGCCATGGACCACGGCGACGTGCTGCTCCTCCAGGAGCGCCATGGCGAAATCCTCGTCGGTGGCGAGGCGGCGCCCGCCAGCCGTGGTCTTGCCGAGACAGCCGGCGACGGACGGGTAGACATAGAACGCGCCCTCGGGCCGATGGCAGGCGAGGCCGGGGGCGAGGTTCAGCGCCGCCACCACCTGGTCGCGCCGGCTGCGATAGATGGCGGCACGCTCGGCGACGAGATCCTGCGGGCCATCCAGCGCCGCCGCCGCCGCCGCCTGGGCCGGACCGGCGACCCCGGAGGTGGCCTGGCTCTGCATATTGACCATCGCCCGCACGAGCGCCGGCGGACCGCCGCAGAACCCGACGCGCCATCCGGTCATCGCGTAGGTCTTGGAGACGCCGCTCACGGTCAGCGTGCGATCCACCAGGCGCGGCTCGGCGGCGGCCATGGTCACATAGTCGAACCCGTCATAGATCAGGTGCTCGTACATGTCGTCGCACAGGATCCAGACCTCGGGGTGCGCCAGCATGACCTCCCCGAGCGCGGCCATCTCCGCCCGCGAACAGGCCGCACCGGTCGGATTGTTCGGGAAATTGAGAATCAGCCAGCGCGTGCGCGGCGTGATCGCGGCCGCGAGATCCTCCGGGCGCAGTCGGAAGCCGGCATTCTGCGGGCAGCTCACGAACACCGGGACGCCGCCGGCGAGTTGCGTCACCAGCGCGTAAGCGGACCAGTACGGCGCCGGGATCACCACCTCGTCGCCGGCGCCGACGGTGGCCATCAGTGCGTTGTAGATGATCTGCTTGCCGCCATTGGCGACCATGATCTGATCGGGCGCGTAGTCCAGTCCGTTTTCGCGTTGGAACTTTCCCGCCACCGCCCGCTTCAGCGCCACCGTGCCATCGATGGGGGGATATTTCGTCTCCCCGCGCAACGCGGCCTCGTGCGCCGCCGCGATGGCGTGCGGCGGCGTCGGGAAATCCGGCTCGCCGATCGCCAGCGAAATCACCTCGATGCCCGCCGCCCGCATCGCCCGGGCGCGCTGGTTCATGGCGATCGTCGGCGCGACGTCGACCCGCGCGAGCCGGGGCGCGAAGCCCGGCATGCGGTTCAGGCGAGCCCCTGGCAGAAGCGCTGGATGCGCCCGCACGCCTCGCGCAGGGCCTCCGTCGAAGTGGCATAGCTGATGCGGAAATAGCCCGGATACATGAACGCCGCGCCGTGTACCGCGGCCACCCCCTCCTCCTCGAGCAGCGCCGTCACGAAAGCCTCGTCGTCGCGGATCAATGTGCCGCCGCGCGAGGTCTTGCCGAGGCAGCCGGCGATCGAGGGGTAGACGTAGAAGGCGCCCTCCGGCTTGTGGCAGCGGATGCCGGGCGCGGCGTTCAGCATCTCGACGACGAGATCCCGACGCGCCTGATAGACGGCGACCATCGCCGGGATCGAATCCTGCGGACCATCGAGCGCCTCGACCGCAGCGGCCTGGCCGATGCTGGAGGTGTTGGAGGTGGACTGGCTCTGCAGCTTGTCCATCGCCTTGATCAGGTCCACTGGCGCGCCGGCGAAGCCGATGCGCCAGCCGGTCATGGCGTAGGCCTTGCTGCAGCCGTTCATCGTCACGGTGCGCGCGCGCAGCCGGGGCTCGACCTCGACGACCGTGGCCGGGCGGAACCCGTCATAGACCAGCTTTTCGTAGATATCGTCGGTGAAGACCCAGATGTCCGGATGGCGCATCAGCACCGCACAGATGGGTGCCAGATCCGCGGCGGAATAGGCCGCGCCGGTCGGGTTGCACGGGCTGTTGAGGAAGAACCATTTCGTCCGCGGCGTGATCGCCGCTTCGAGCTGTTCGGCGCGCAGCTTGAAGCCGGTGTTCTCGCCACACGGAACGAGCACCGGCTTGCCATCGGCGAGCGCGACGATGTCGGGATAGCTGACCCAGCACGGCGCCGGAATGATGACCTCGTCGCCGGCATTCAGCGTCGCCAGCATGGCGTTGAAAATCACCTGCTTGCCACCGGTGGAGACGATGATCTCCTCGGGCCGGTAGTCGAGGCCGCTGTCGCGGCGGAATTTGTCCGCCACCGCCCGGCGCAGCGCCGGCGTGCCGGCGACGTCGGTGTATTTCGTGTCTCCGGCCTGGATGGCGCGGATCGCGGCGTCCTTCACGTTCTGGGGCGTATCGAAGTCGGGCTCGCCCGCCGAAAGGCTGATGATGTCCCGCCCGGCCGCCTTCAGCGCCCGCGCCTTGGTCGAGATGGCGATGGTCTGGCTGGGACTGATCCGGTCGAGGCGTTCGGCGATGAGAGGCATGGCGATCCCCTGGAGCGAACCGGGCGGCCCGCCGCGGCGGACGCCCGGCCGGAGCCGGGCGTCGGACGCGAAGAACGCCCATGGCAACATTCAACGGCGCCGCTCTTAGACCTGCCTCGGCGCCGCGGCAACCGCCGGCCCGCCGCCTTCGCCATGACGTCGCCAAAGTCTCGCATCATCTGGACAGCCGGCGGCGCCCAAGGCTAGACGCCTGGGCGGTGCGCCGCCAGCGTCTGTTCGCCTTCAGCGTGCATGGCACGATGGTTGCAGAGAGCCGTTGCACAGAGATGGTGTTGTAAAGAGGTCATTGCAAAATGGCCGGCGCCCGGCCGGCGCGGCCGATATGGAATGGCCCCCGCCGGGGCCGGCATGGAGTGGATGCTTGAGTCTGCTGCGAACCGTCTATCGGCGCCTGCCGATCCCGCCAGCCCAGCGGCAATGGCTGCGCAACCGTCTGCTCCGCACGCCGCGGCCGGCACCCGCGCTGCCCGAATCGACGCTCTTTTTCGACGGAACGGCGCCGGGAATGGCGGCGAGAGCCGCTCTCACCCGCCGGCTGCGCGCCTTCCCCCTGTTCTCGGCGTCCGACTACCGCGCCCTGCATCCGGACCTCGCGGCCAGCGGCGTCGACCCGCTCGAGCATTTCGTTCGCGACGGCGTGTGGGAGCGTCGTCCGTTTGCGCACCCGGATACCATCCGCCGTCGCGTCGAGGCGCTCGGCGACGTCGGCGCCATGGCCGGCGAGCCCGGCCCGGCCGATCTTTGCGGCCGCGAGATCGGCATCCATGTCAGCTCTCTCGGCAATTTCTTCATGCGCGAGATCGCCGATCTGCTCGCCGCCGACCTCGCCGGCGCCGGAGCGCATGTCGTGCGCGGCGACGAGCGCAGCGACCCCGCGGCCCGCAAGCGGGACTGCATCATCGTTGCGCCGCACGAATTCTTCCTGCTCGGCGAGGGCCGCGGCTGGGCCCGCGACGACATCGTCGCCTCAACCATTCTCTATGCGACCGAGCAACCCGGCACGCGATGGTTTCGCGCCGGCCTGCCCTATGTCCTCGCCAGCCGTGGCGTGATCGAGAGCAACCAGCAGGCCTGGGACGTGTTCCGCTCCTCGGGCCTGCCGGCGCTGTTCTACTTCCCGGGCCATGCGGTGAACCCGCCGGTCGAGGCCGAGGCCGCGATCGCCCGGCACCCGCTGGTCCGCGCCTTGCCGGCGGCGGCGCACGACTTCAACCCGGACTCCGATCCCTGGTCGGCACGCCCAATCGCCATCGCCTATATCGGAGCGGAAAGCCACCGCCGGGAGGCGTTCCTCGCCGCCAACGCCGGCTTCCTCGCCGCGCATCCCTGCTTCATCCACAATGTCCGCGGCCACGGGATGCCGCTGGTCGCCGCCGGCGAAACCGATCCCCGCCCGGCGCTCAACCGATATATCTACGGGCGCACCCGGATCGTGCTCAACATCCACCAGGACGAAGCGGCGTATTTCGAGTGGCACCGCATCGTCGTGCAGGGGATGTGGAACGGCGCGCTCGTGGTCAGCGAGACCTGCCTGCCGCATCCCCTGTTTCGACCGGGCACGCACTATCTCGAAGCCCCGATCGCCGAGATCCCCGCCCTGCTGGACTGGCTCCTGCACGCGCCCGCCGGGCAGACGATGGCCCGGCGCATCCTGGACAACGCGAGGGCCGTGCTGGCGAACGAGGCCTCGCGCGCGGCGATGGGCGCGCGGCTGGCCGGGTTCCTCACCAGCCATGACCGCTGACACCTCGGGCATGGCCGCCGGCGGCGCGGGGGCGCCGGCCGCGACGCTGTTCGCGCGCGAGCAGCCGCCGGGGGCGGACGCCGAGGGCGTGCTCGTCAGCGTCGTCGTTACCCTGTTCAACTATGGCCACTATCTCGAGGAATGCCTGCGCTCGGTGGTGGCGCAGACGCAGCGCCGCCTCGAATTGATCATCGTGGATGATTGCTCAACGGACGATTCCGCATCGGTTGCCAAGGCGTGGCTCGCCGCTCATCATGACCGGTTCGAGCGGGTCGCGCTGCTGCGCCACACCGTCAACCAGGGCCTGTCGATCGCGCGCAACACCGCCTTCGCCGCTGCACAGGCGGAACATGTCTTCGTCCTCGACGCCGACAACGCCATCTACCCGCGCGCCATCGCCCGTCTCCTCGAAGCGATTCGCAGCGGCGAGTATGGGGTCGCCTATTCCCAGCTCGAACTGTTCGAGGACGAACAGCGCCTCGGCGATGCCGATGTGTGGGACCCGGACCGGTTCCAGCGACACAACTACGTGGACGCGATGGCGCTGATCGCCAAGACGGCCTGGGCGCGGGTCGGCGGCTATACGATCATGAAATTCGGGTGGGAGGACTACGACCTCTGGTGCAAGTTCGTCGAACATGGCATCGCCGGCCTGTTCGTGCCGGAGATTCTGTGCCGTTACCGCGTCCACGGCAAGTCGATGCTGCGCGTGCAGACCAACCCGCGCGCCGGCACCGTCATCAAGGACATGATGACTCGACATCCGTGGTTGCGGCTGGGCGAGTAGCGCCCCGGCATGGATGCCATTAGACGACAAGGGAGAACGACCATGCTCACTGCGACCGACCCCCACGAGGAACTCCGCGGCGCAGTCCGCGCCCTGTGCGCGACCTTTCCTCCGGAATACCATCGCCGCATCGACCGCGAGCACGCCTATCCCGAAGCCTTCGTCGATGCGCTGACCAAGGCCGGCTGGCTCGCAGCGCTGATCCCGGAAACCTACGGCGGATCGGGTCTGGGCCTGGCCGAGGCATCGGTGATCATGGAGGAGATCAACCGCTCCGGCGGCAACTCCGGCGCCTGCCACGGCCAGATGTACAATATGGGCACGCTGCTGCGCCACGGCTCGGAAGCGCAGAAGCGCCGCTACCTGCCGCCCATCGCCGCCGGGGAACTCCGCCTCCAATCCATGGGCGTCACCGAGCCCAGCACGGGCACCGACACGACCCGCATCAAGACCGTCGCCGTCCGAAAAGGTGACCGCTACATCGTCAACGGCCAGAAAGTGTGGATCTCGCGCGTCCAGCATTCGGACCTGATGATCCTGCTGGCCCGCACCACCCCGCTTTCGGAAGTCCGGCGGAAGTCCGAGGGCCTATCGATCTTCATCGTCGATCTGCGTGAGGCGGTCGGCAACGGGCTGACGGTGCGGCCGATCCCGAACATGGTGAACCACGAGACCAACGAGCTGTTCTTCGACAACCTGGAAATCCCCGCCGAGAACCTGATCGGCGAGGAAGGTCTCGGTTTCCGCTACATTCTCGACGGCCTCAACGCCGAACGCGTGCTGATCGCCGCCGAATGCATCGGCGACGGCTACTGGTTCATCGACAAGGTCGTGCCCTATGTGAAGGAGCGCGTCGTGTTCGATCGCCCGATCGGGCAGAACCAGGGCGTGCAGTTTCCCATCGCGGAGGCCTATATCGAGCTCGAAGCGGCCAATCTGATGCGCTTCGAGGCGTGCCGCCGCTTCGACGCGCACGAGCCGGCGGGGGCGCAGGCGAACATGGCGAAATACCTCGCCGCCAAGGCGGCCTGGGAAGCGGCCAATGCCTGCCTGCAGTTCCATGGCGGCTTCGGCTTTGCCCACGAATACGACGTGGAACGCAAGTTCCGCGAGACCCGGCTCTACCAGGTCGCGCCGATCTCGACGAACCTGATCCTCTCCTACGTTGCCGAGCACGTGCTCGGTCTGCCGCGCTCGTTCTGACCGCCATCGGCGGGGCCAGCTGCACGCTGGCCCTTCCGTGGCGCACCGGACGGCGTAGACTGGCGGAAAATCGGAGGGAACCGCCGTGCGCATCGCCCGCATCGAGGATCTGCATTGTGACGCCGGCTGGCGGCACTTCTCCTTTCTCAAGATCACCACCGATTCCGGCCTCGTCGGCTGGTCCGAATACCAGGAACGTTTTGGCACCGCCGGCCTGACCGGGACGATCCATGGCCTTGGCAATCTGCTCATCGGGCGGGATCCGCGCCCGGTGGAGGCGATCACCGCCTGGCTCCATGGCGTCATCCGGCAGGTTCCCGGCGGCATCGCGCAGCAGGCGATCGCGGCGATCGAGAACGCGCTGGTCGACATCAAGGCGAAGTCGCTCGGCATCGCCGTCCACGACCTGCTCGGCGGGCCGGTCCGCAACCGCATTCCGCTCTATTGGTCCCATTGCGGCTATGCCCGCGTCCGCTGGCCGGACCGGGTCCAGGAATGGACCGGCGGAACGCCGATCCGTACCCGCGGCGATATCGTCCGCCACGCCAGGGAGATCGCCGCAGCCGGGTTCAAGGGGTTGAAAACCAATCCGTTCCGTCTCGATGCCGAGCCGCAGGCCGTGCACATGCCGGGCTTCAACTCCTCGCCCGGCCATCCCGAACTGAACGCGGATCCAGACCTCATCGCCGCCGTGGTCGATCAGATGCAGGCCTTCCGCGAAGGCGGCGGGCCGCGGATGAACCTGCATCTGGACCTCAACTTCAACTACAAGACCGAGGGCTATATCCGCCTCGCCCGCGCCCTGGCCGACGTGGACCTTGCCTGGCTGGAAATCGACAGCCTCGACCCCGCCGCGCTCGCCACCATCCGCCGCGCCGCGCCGATGCCCATCGCCTCGTGCGAATCCCTCTTCCACCGCCGCCAGTTCCGCCCCTTCCTCGAACAGCAGTCGGTCGATGTCGCGATCATCGACGTGACCTGGAACGGCATCCTCGAATCGATGAAAATCGCCGCCCTCGCGGACACGTACGAGGTCAACGTCGCGCCGCATAACTTCAACGGCGACCTCGGCACGCTGATGAGCGCGGCGTTCTGCGCCGCGGTGCCCAATCTGCGGGTGATGGAAATCGACATCGAGGACGTGCCGTGGAAATCGGCGCTGCTCACCCACCCGCTTCGCGTCGACGCCGGCGCCCTGCTGGTGCCGACCGGGATCGGCTGGGGCGCGGACATCAACGAGGACGTGCTGCGGGCACATCCGCCCAAGGGGCGCGACCCGGGAGCGCGGTAGCCGACCGCCCCGCCTCGCCGTCTATTCCACCGTCACCGACTTCGCCAGGTTGCGCGGCTGATCGACATCCGTGCCCTTGAGCACGGCGACGTGATAGGCCAGCAGCTGGACCGGAATGGCGTAGAGCATCGGGGCGACGAACGGATCGACGCGGGGCAGCACCACCGTTTCGCTGGCGATGCCCTTCAGCTTGGCGGCGCCCTCGGCGTCGCTGAAAGCGATCACCTGCCCGCCGCGCGCCGCCGCCTCCTGGAGGTTGGAGACGGTCTTCTCGAACAGCGGGCCGGAGGGCGCGATGGCGATCACCGGCACGGCGCGGTCGATGAGCGCGATCGGCCCGTGCTTCATCTCGCCGGCGGCATAGCCCTCGGCATGGATGTAGCTGATTTCCTTGAGCTTCAGCGCGCCTTCGAGGGCGATCGGAAAACAGGCGCCGCGGCCGAGATAGAGCACGTCGCGCGCCTCTGCGATCCGCTCGGCGAGATGGACGATCGCGCCCTGCCCGTCCAGCACCTCCGCCGCGCGGCCGGGAACCTCGAGCAGCGCGCCGGTCAGCGCCGCCTCCTGCGCGGCCGAGAGCGCGCCACGCGCCCGGCCGGCGGCGAGCGCGAGACAGGCGAGCACGGCGAGCTGGGCGGTGAAGGCCTTGGTGCTGGCCACGCCAATCTCCGGCCCCGCCACCGTCTGCAGAATCGCATCGGATTCCCGCGCCATGCTGCTTTCGGCGACATTGACGATCGAGAGCACCTTCTGGTCGGCCTCGCGCATGAAGCGCAGCGCCGCGAGCGTGTCGGCGGTCTCGCCGGACTGGCTGACGAGCAGGCCGAGCCCGCCGGGCGGCAGCGGCGGCGCGCGATAGCGGAACTCGCTCGCGACGTCGGCATCGACCGGAAGGCGGGCGAGGCTCTCGAACCAGTAGCGCCCGACGAGCCCGGCATAGAAGGCCGACCCGCACGCGCTCATCGCCACCCGCGGCACGGCGGCGAAGTCGAACGGCAGCTCCGGCAGCGCCACCGCCCGGGTGGCCGGGCTCACCATCCGGTGAAGCGAGTCGCCGATCACCGCAGGGTGCTCGTGCAGCTCCTTCTCCATGAAATGGCGGTAGTTGCCCTTGCCGATCGCCGCGCCGGAATAGGCGGTGAGCTTGATCGCACGCTGCACCTCGGCACCGCCGGCATCGAAGAACCGCGCGCCGGTGCGGCTGAGCACCGCCCAGTCGCCATCCTCGAGATAGGCGATGCGCTGGGTCAGCGGCGCCAGCGCCAGCGCGTCCGAGCCGAGATACATCTCCTCGGCGCCGAACCCCACGGCCAGCGGCGCGCCATGGCGGGCGCCGATGATCAGTTCGGGATGGCCGGCGAACACCAGCGCCAGCGCATATGCGCCCTCCAGCCGTCCGAACGCCGCGGCGGCGGCCTCTTCCGGCGCCATGCCCTGCTTGAGATAGAGATCGAGAAGCTGGGCGACGGCCTCGGTATCCGTCTCGGTCTCGAACCTCTGGCCCGCCGCCTCGAGTTCGGCGCGCAGGTCGGCGTGATTTTCGATGATGCCGTTGTGCACAACGGCGACGCGGGCGGTGCCATGCGGATGGGCATTGGTCTCGGTCGGCGCACCATGCGTCGCCCAGCGCGTGTGGCCGATGCCGGTGGTGCCATCGACCGGCGCGCGGTCCAGCGCCGCGGCGAGATTGACCAGCTTGCCCTCGGCCCGGCGCCGCTCGATATGGCCGTTCACCAAGGTCGCCACCCCGGCGCTGTCGTAGCCGCGGTATTCCAGCCGCCGCAGCCCCTCCAGCAGAAGCGGAACCGCCGCACGCGCGCCGATGACGCCGACAATGCCGCACATGCTAGACGCTCTCCTTCTTCCGCACCGCGCGCAGCAGCGCCGCACGCTGCGGCTTGTTCACCTGCCGCCCGCGCGCGATCGCCAGGGCATCGTCCGGCACGTCGGCGACGATGACGCTGCCCGCCGCGGTCACCGCCCGCGCGCCGACCACCACCGGGGCGACGAGGGCGGTGTCCGAGCCAATGAAACTGCCCGCCCCGATCACCGTGCGGTGCTTGGCCTGGCCGTCGTAATTGCAGGTGATGGTACCAGCACCGATATTCGCCCCGGCGCCGATCTCGGCGTCACCCAGATAGGTGAGATGGTTGGCCTTGGCCCCGGCGCCCAGACGCGTTGCCTTCAGCTCGACGAAATTCCCGACATGCGCGCCGTCCTCCAGTACGCTGCCGGGGCGGATGCGGGCGTACGGACCGACGATGGCACGCTTTCCGACATGGCAGGATTCGAGGTGCGAGAAGGCACGGATCTCCGCCCCCGCCTCCACCGTCACCCCGGGGCCGAAGACGACATAGGGTCCGATCTGCACATCCGCGGCGAGGCGCGTGTCGGCGGCGAGAAACACCGTTTCCGGCGCGGTCATGCCGACCCCTGCCTCCAGCGCCGCCTCGCGCAGCCAGGATTGCAACACCGCCTCGGCCTGCGCCAGTTCGGCGCGCGAATTCACCCCCCGCAGCTCGGCGAAATCCGCCTCGACCGCGGCCACCCGCGCACCCTCGGCGACCGCCAGCCCGACGATGTCGGTGAGATAGAACTCACCCTTGGCATTCTCCGCGCGCACCTGCCCGAGCCAGCGCCGCATCGCCGCCGCGTCGGCGCAGAGCACGCCGGCGTTGCACAGCCCGACCGCGCGCTCCGCCTCCGTCGCATCATCGAACTCGACGATGCGTTCGACGAACCCGCCCCGCTCCAGGACCCGACCATAGCGGCCCGCCTCGGGCGGGCGCATGGCCAGCAGGGCCAGGCCGACATCGCCGGCGCGGCGGCGATCGAGCAGCCGCTGCAGGGTCGCGGTGCGGATCAGCGGGTTATCGGCGTAGAGCACGGCGACCTCGCCCTCGCCGAAGAGGGACTCCGCCATGCGCGCGGCGTGCGCGGTACCAAGCCGCTCCGCCTGCACCACCACGGGCCAGGGCGCGGCGGCGGCGGCGAGGCCGGGCATGTCCGGCCCCGCGACCACCACGATGCGCTCGAACACCGCGGCGCAACTGGCGATCAGATGCGCCAGCATCGGCCGCCCGCCGATCCGGTGCAACGCCTTGGGCAGGGTGGATTTCATGCGCGTCCCGAGCCCGGCGGCGAGGATCACGGCGGTGGCGGGGTGGCGCTGGGGCACGGCGGACTCTCGCGTCGGTGAGCGCATATGCATACCCTCATATACCCGTCTTCCTCCGGAAGCCGGATATCTCGTTGGTTTGCGCGTGGCCGCCCCGCCAACCCCACGCGCGGTCTACCCGGAATCCTGCGGATTCCAGGTATACTATGGGCCAGATCGGAAGAGAAAATGAACCCCACGCTGCTGCTCGACCTCGACGGAACCCTGGTGGATTCCGTCCCCGACCTCGCCGCCGCGGTGAACCGCATGCTGACCACGCGCGCCCTCGCCCCGCTCACGCTCGGCGCGGTGACGTCGATGGTGGGTGACGGGCTGCCAGCGCTGGTCGAGCGCGCCCTGGCCGCGCGCGGACAGCGTTTCGATCCGGGCGCGCTCGAGGCCGTCGGCGCCGACTACGCGGCGAACCTCGCCGTCGCCACGCGGCTGTTCCCCGATGTCGTGCCGAGCCTCGCGGCGCTGGCGCAGGCCGGCTGGCGATTGGCGGTCTGCACCAACAAGCCGCAGGCGGCGGCCCGCTCCCTGCTCGCCGCGCTCGGGCTCGGCGAACGCTTCGCGGCGATCGGCGGCGGCGACAGCTTCCCCGTCCGCAAGCCGGACCCCGCCCATCTCCTCGCCACGCTCGCCGCAGCCGGCGGCGAACCCGATTGTGCCGTGATGGTCGGCGACCACGCCAACGACATCGAAGCCGCGCGACGCGCCGGGATCAAGGTGGTCTTCGCCGCCTGGGGCTATGGACCTGCATCGCTCGGCACCAGCGCCGACGCAGTGGCGGAGCGGTTCAGCGCGCTACCGGCAATCGTGCGGAGACTGGTGGCGGCGTAGGCGCCCGCGCCTCGCCCCCGGATAGCGCCCGCGCCTCGCGGGTCGCCTCGTCCGCGGGCGGCGGTCGGTCCGCGCCAAGCGGCGTGACCGTGGTCAGATACATCGACGCGCTGCCGATCCAGGCGGTCTCGAAGCTGAGCCGGATCGGCAGGATCGGCGCGCCGGGGAACGGGACCGCGAGCCAAGCGGTGCCGTGGCGATGCCGGTTCGCCTCCTCGGCATCGTCGGCGCGCAGGAACCCGCCCACTGCGTGGCCCTCGAAATCGCAGCGCTGCGCGGTGCCGGCGTAGGGCGAGCGGCCGGAAACCGGCACCACATCCTTGCCGGCGTCGCGGGCGCTGATCACGGCGGATATGTGGCCGTCGAAGGTGCCGATATCGCCGGCGCAGCCCTCGCCCTCGTTGACGCGATGCAGCAGAAGAAGGATGGCGCTGACCGAGTCCACCCGATCGACCCGCAGGGATTCCGGCACCGGCAGGCGCAGATCGGTCTCGGGCGGGGCGAGCACGCGCACGTGTGGATGCAGATGCGCCGCGCCCTCCGTGTAGTCGAGCACGGTTTCGCGCAGCATGCTGCTCCAGTGCCCGACGCTCTCGAAGCGCAGCGGCTGCACCTGGCCCTTGGCGAAACGCCCCTCGACTTCGGTATCGGTATGGCCGCCCGCGAAAATCGCGTAGAGCCCGGTGGTCGCGAAATGCATTCGCACGCGGTACTGGTCCGGTGCGAGGGTGAGGCGCGCGGTGAGATCGGCCGTGTGCAGGCCGGCGGCATAGATCGCGTAGGTCAGGTCCAGCTGCGGCGCCATCCCGGCAGCCGCCTCCGCGCCTAGCCCGGGACCGGGCAGGCAGAGCGGGACCAGAAACGCACCTAGGCCGAGCAGGCAGAGTCTGCGCATGGCCCATTACTGCCGCAGCCGCGCCCGCTTGCAAACCCGGATCGGGTCCAAGGACCCCACGCGGCGTCCGGCTCAGGCAGCCGGTGGCGGATCGTAGGACAGGCTCCACTCCGGCGAGAACAGCCAAAGCCGGGGCGTTTCGGGCGTCGCGTCCAGGCGGAGGCTACGGATATGGGCGAGTCCGCCGCGGCCGAAGGCGCGGCGGAGCGGGTTGGCAGCGCCGCCCGCGGCGGCAAGCCGGCCGGCAGCACGCGTGGAGGGCGTGCTCGCGATGCAATGGGCGGCATAGCCGCGCGGCCGGCGCTCCACCGCCAGCACCGCCACGGCGCGGGGGCTGACGGCGGCCGCCGCCCCATCCGGCGGCGGACCGAAGGGAAACACGAGCCGTCCGCCGACGACGAGAAAGCTGAGCCACGCCGTCGCCGGATGCGTGACCACGACGCTGACGAACACCCGTTCGACCGGCTCCTGCGGCCAGTCCGCGCCGTCGGTGCAGAGGACGGTGACATTGGCCCACGGCACGAGCCGCGCGCGGGCCGCCTCGGCGCGGGCGGGGTCGATCTCGATCGCGGTGACCCGCCCCGTAACGCCCACCATTTCGGCCAGAATCGCGGTGACATAGCCGGAGCCGGCGCCGATATGGACGATGTGCTCGCCGGGCTGGGCGCCCAGCGCGTGCACCATGGTGGCCCGCGCCGCAGCGGCGGCATCGCCGTCGGCAGCGTCGGGCTCCGCCATCTCGATGCCGAACGCCGCCCGCGGCACGGTGAGGAGCGCGCGCTCGAGCGCCGCGTCGGCAAGTCCCGCCAGGGCGAGAACGCGCCGGGCCTCCGCCGCGTGCCGCAAGCCCGTCTCCGCCGATTGCGCCATATCGCCCTCCTACCCGAGACGCGAGTATAGCGAGGTCTTGCCGGACCGCACGCGAGACCGGAGGATGGGCGGCCTGGAAACCAGGCCTGCAGACAGGGGAGGTGACTCGTGGGGCTGTTCGATCTTTCCGGCCGAGTCGGCATCGTCACCGGCGGCAATGGCGGCATCGGCCTCGGCATTGCCCGTGGTCTGGCGGAGGCCGGCGCGCGCGTCGTCCTGGTGGCGCGTGACAGCATCAAGGGCACGGCGGCCGTCGCCTCGCTCGGTGCCGGCGAGCATCTGTTCCTCGCCGCCGACGTCACCAGCCTGGAAGCCTGCCGCCGCGTCGCCGCCGAGACGGTGGAACGGTTCGGCCGGCTGGACATCTTGGTGAACAATGCCGGCATCGCCATCCGCAAGGCGCCGCAGGATTATGCCGAGGCGGAATGGCGGTCGGTGCTGGATACCAACCTGACCAGCGCCTTCTTCTGTGCCCAGGCCTGCCATCCGGCGATGAAGCAGAGCGGCGGCGGCAAGATCATCAATATCGGCTCGATGATGTCGCTGTTCGGCGCGCCGTACGCGGTGCCCTACGCGGCCTCCAAGGGCGGGCTGGTGCAAATGACGAAGGCGCTGGCCACCGCCTGGGCCGGGGACAATATCCAGGTCAACGCCATCCTGCCCGGCTGGATCGACACCGCGCTGACCGCCACCGCCCGCGCCCAGGTGCCCGGGCTCTCCGACCAGGTGGTGGCCCGCACGCCGGCGGGGCGCTGGGGCGAGCCCGAGGATCTCGCCGGGGCAGCGGTGTTCCTGGCCAGCGCCGCCTCCGGCTTCGTGACCGGCACGGCGCTGCCGGTCGACGGCGGCTATTCGGCCCGCGCGTGAAGGGGCCGTGCCCGCACCGGACCCGCCGCTGCGCGAACTCTGCCGGATCGAGGAGATCCCGGACGGCGCCTCGCGCGGCTTCGCTCCGGCGCCGGGCGGCTTCGTCGGTCTGTTCGCCATCCGCCGGGGCGAGGATGTCGTCGTCTATGTCAACGCCTGCCCCCACCTCGGCGTGCCGCTCGACTGGATGCCGGACCGCTTCCTCAGCGCCGACGGCAGCCACATCGTCTGTTCGACCCACGGCGCCACCTTCGCCATCGCCGACGGGCTGTGCCTGAGCGGACCCTGCCGTGGCCGGTCGCTGGAAGCGGTACCGGCCCGGCTGGATGGTGGCCGGATCCTCGTGGCGGCAGACGCGGGGCTGTAGCGGAGCGGCCCGGTCAGGGCAGCATACGCCGCAGGACGCCGTCGCGGCGCACGTAATGGTGCCAGAGCGCCGCCGCGGCGTGCAGCCCGGCGACGATCAGGATGATCGTGGCGATCGTGTCGTGGATCGAGATCAGCCCGTCCTCCAGCGCCTTGTCGCGTGCGAAGGGCGACGGGATGGCGAATAGCCAGAAGAAAGCGAGCGGATCCTTGCTGAACCAGCGGCCGAAAACGCCAAGCCCCGCCTGCGCGCCCAGCAGCGCGTAGAGCCCCCAATGCACCGCCTTCGCCGCCATCTGCAGCAGCCCGGCATCAGCCGGCGGCAGGCGTCGGCCCGGACCGGCGCGCCACACCACGCGCAGCGTCAGAGTGGCGACGAGGACGAGGCCGAACGAGACGTGCAGCGCCTGCATCGCGTGCCGCGCCGCCGAGCCCTTCGGCGCCAGGTCCCAGACCTGCGCCAGCAGCCAGAGCGTGACGACGAGCAGCACCGTCAGCCAGTGCAACGCGATCGTCACCCGGTCATAGCGCGGGTCCGGCGTGATGGGGCTCGTTTCCTGTAGTGCGGCGGGAACCCGGTCCATGCGCTGCCCTTCAACTGTTGCCGATGAGGATGCCGGTGGCAAAGACCAGCGCGCCGCCAAACATCACCTGGAAAGCAGCGGCGACGGGAGGTGTATCCATGTAGCGCCAGCGAATCCAGCTTATCGCCGCCAATTCCGCTACCACCACCGCGATCGCGACCGTCGTCGCCGTCCAGAAATTGGGAATGAGATAGGGTAGTGAATGGCCGAGGCCCCCGAGCGTCGTCATCAGGCCGGTGATCAGCCCGCGCAGCAGCGGCGCGCCCCGCCCGGTGAGGCTGCCATTGTCGGAGAGCGCCTCGGCGAAACCCATCGAGATGCCGGCGCCGAGTGAGGCGGCGAGCCCGACCAGCAGCGCATCGAGGGACCGCCCGGTGGCGAAGGCCGCGGCGAACAGGGGTGCGAGGGTCGAGACCGAACCATCCATCAGGCCCGCAAGCCCGGGCTGGACCACGCGCAGCAGGAACAGCCGCCGGGCGGCCTCGTCCTCCTCGGCCCGCACCGTCTCGGGCACGTTCTTTTCCATCAGTTCGTCGGCGACGTGCTCGTGGACGAGTTCGGCCTCCGCCAGGTCGCCGAGCAGCTTGCGGATCGAGGCATCCGTACTGCGCTCGGCCGCCTGGCGGTAGAAGCGCAGCGTCTCCGCCTCCATCAGCTGCGCCTGCCGCCGCACCGCTTCGAGCCGCAGCTCCTTCATCTGCCATACCGGGCTGCGCTGAACGAACCCGCGCACATCCTGCCGGCGGATCAGCGGAATATGCTCGCCGAACTTCTGCTGATAGAGCTCGATCAGGCGCCGCCGGTGTTCGTTCTCCTCCCGCGCCATGTCGGCGAACAGATTGGCGCTGCCGGGATACTCGGCCCGCAGCGCCTCGGCGTAGTCGGCATAGATGCGGCTGTCCTCCTCCTCGTTGCTGATGGCAAGAGCGAGGACGTCGCGTTCGGTCAGGTCGGAGAAATCGCGCATGGGGCGAAAATGGCCTGCCGCGGCGAAGCCGGCAAGTCACGGGCTAGTCCGGGAGAACGCGAGCCCGCCCCGGGGGCGGCCAGCGCGCTCACGGCCGCAGGTTCGCCTGGTAGGCGGCCAGCCCGGCGATATCGACGATCTGGCTCAACGACGCGTCCATGCCGACGAGCTGGACCGGGTGCGCGAGCCCGAGCAGAAGCGGTCCGACCGTGCTCGCCACGCCCAGGCGCGCGATCAGGCGCGATGCGATATGGGCCGAATGCAGTCCGGGCATCACCAGGATGTTGGCCGGGCCGGTCAGCCGGCAGAACGGGTAGAGCGCGCGCAGCGCCGGGTCGAGGGCGACATCGGGGCTCATGTCGCCATCGAACTCGAAATCCACCCCGCGCTCCTCCAGCAGCGCGACGGCATCGCGGATGTTCTGGCCCGTCGGGTGCATCGGGTTGCCGAAGGTGGAATGGGAGACCAGCGCGACGCGGGGCTCATGGCCGAGGCTGCGCGCGGCAGCGACCGAGCCCAGCGTGATGTCGACCAGTTGCTCCGGGGTGGGGCGCTCATGGATCAGCGTGTCAGCGACGAAGATCGCCCCCGCCGGCGCGCCGAACATCAGCGTCAGCCCGAAGGCGATCCGCCCCGGCCGCGGATCCACGGCGTGGCCGATATCCTCGAGGCAGACCGCGGTGGAGCGCGTCAGCCCGGTGACCATCGCGTCCGCATCCCCGGTCGCCACCATGCAGGCGGCGAAGACGTTGCGGTCCTGGTTGACCATGCGCTGGCAGTCGCGCAGCAGGAAGCCCTTGCGCTGCAGCCGCCCGTAAAGGAACTCGGCATAGCTGCGGTTGGCGCCGGACAGGCGCGCATTGTGGATCTCGATCCCATCCACCTCGCCCAGCCCGAGCGCGCCCATGGTGGCGGCGACGCGCTGCTCGCGCCCGATCAGCACCGGCGTGCCATAGCCGGCATTGCGGAACGCAACCGCGGCGCGCACCACCTTCTCCTCCTCGCCCTCGGCGAAGACGACGCGGCGGGGCTGCGCGCGCACGCTCTCCATGATGGCGTCGAGCGCATTGGCGGTCGGATCGAGGCGGCCGGAGAGCTCGCGCGCATAGCGGCGCAGATCCGCCAGCGGCCGGCGGGCGACGCCGGACTCCATCGCCGCCCGCGCCACCGCCGGAGGGATGCGCGCGATCAGGCGCGGGTCGAACGCGTTGGGAATGATGTAGTCCGGCCCGAACGAAAGCCGCTTGCCCGCCGAGGCGACATGGACCTCGTCGGGCACGTCCTCGCGCGCCAGCTTGGCCAGCGCCTCGGCCGCGGCGATCTTCATCGCGTCATTGATGGTGTGCGCGCGCACATCCAGCGCGCCGCGAAAAATATAGGGAAATCCGAGAACGTTGTTGACCTGGTTGGGATAGTCGCTGCGCCCGGTGGCGATGATCGCCTCCGGACTGACCTCTCGCGCCGCCTCCGGCGTGATTTCGGGGTCGGGATTGGCCATGGCGAAAATGATCGGCTTGCCGGCCATCGATCGGACCATGGCGGGCGACAGCGCGCCCTTCACCGAGAGGCCGAAGAACACGTCCGCCCCCTCCACCGCCTCGGCCAGCGTGCGTTTGTCGGTCGGCGCCGCGTGGGCGGATTTCCACTGGTTCATGCCGTCGGTCCGGCCCTGGTAGACGACGCCCTTGGTGTCGCACAGGATCACGTTCTGCGCGCGCATGCCCATCGCCTTGAGCAGCTCGACGCAGGCGATGCCGGCCGAGCCGGCGCCGTTGACCACCAGCTTGGTCTCGCGCAGCTCCCGCCCGGTGAGGTAGCAGGCATTGATCAGCCCGGCGGCGGCGACGATGGCGGTGCCATGCTGATCGTCGTGGAAAACGGGGATGTCCATCAGCTCGCGCAGCCGCTGCTCGATGACGAAGCACTCGGGGGCCTTGATGTCCTCCAGATTGATGCCGCCGAACCCGGGACCGAGGAAGCGCACGCAGTTGACGAACTCGTCGACATCCTCGGTGGCGATCTCGAGATCGATGCCGTCGACGTCGGCGAAGCGCTTGAACAGCGCGATCTTGCCCTCCATCACCGGCTTGGCGGCGAGCGCGCCGAGATTGCCCAGGCCGAGGACGGCGGTGCCGTTGGAGACGACCGCCACCATGTTGCCGCGCGTGGTGTACTCGTAGGCGAGGTTCGGATCCCGCTGGATGCGCAGGCAGGGCTCGGCGACGCCGGGGGAATAGGCGAGGCTGAGGTCGCGCGCCGTGGCCAAAGACTTGGTGATGCGGATCTCGAGCTTGCCGGGCCGGCCCATGGCGTGCAGCGCCAGCGCCTCTTCGGCGGAAATGCGCGCCGTTCTCGTTCCTGTGGTGCCATCGGCCATGGACGTTCCTCCCCGGAAATCGCAAGCCGAGCGATATTGGTCCCTGGCGCCGGCCAAGGGAAGCGCCGCGCCCGGAGATATCTCGCGCCGTGGTGGCGGGGCGGCTACATCTCGGGTCGATGACGCCCGCGCAAGATCGCCCCGAACCTCCAGCCGACGCGAGCCCGGTGATGCGCCAGTGGTTCGCCAGCAAGGCGGCGCACCCGGAGGCGCTGCTGTTCTTTCGCATGGGCGATTTCTTCGAACTCTTCTTCGCCGATGCCGAGGCCGCCGCCGCCGCGCTCGACATCCAGCTCACCAGCCGCGGCGAGCACGCCGGCGCGCCGATCCCGATGTGCGGCGTGCCGGTCGCCACTGCCGAGCTCTACCTCGCCCGCCTCATCCGGCGCGGCTTTCGTGTCGCCATCGTCGAGCAGATGGAGACGCCGGAGGCGGCCCGCGCGCGGGGGACGAAGACACCGATCCGGCGCGAGGTGGTGCGGCTGATCACGCCGGGAACGCTCGTCGAGGACACGCTCCTCGATGCCGCCCGGCCCAACCGGCTGCTGGCGCTGGCCGCCGGGGGCGAAACGCTCGGCGCCGCGTGGCTCGACATTTCGACCGGCACGTTCGAGACCGAGACGCTGACCGAAACCGTCCTGCCCGCACTGCTGGCCCGCCTCGATCCGGCCGAGATCCTGGCCGACGCCGACGGGCCGGCCCTGGCGGAGTGGGCGGAGCGGCGGGCGCCGACGCCGCCGGCGCCGGCGCTGGGCGCCGCCCGGCTGCGCCTGGCCGAAGCGTTCGCGGTCGCCAGCATCGATGTCTTCGGCAGTTTCAGCGACGCCGAAGCCGTCGCCGCCGCCCGCGCGCTCGACTATGTCCGCGCCACCCAGGCCGGCGCCCTGCCGCTGCTCGCTCCGCCGCGCCCACACGGGCTCGCCGGCACGCTCGCGATCGACGCGGCGACGCGGACCAGCCTGGAAATCACCCGTGCCCGCGACGGCGAGCCGCGGCATTGTCTGCTGGGCGTGGTCCAGCACACGCTGAGCGCGCCGGGCGCGCGGCTGCTCGCGGCGTGGCTCGACGGGCCACTGACCGACGCCGACGCCATCGCCGCCCGTCAGGATGCGTGGACCTGGCTGATCGACCATCCGGCCGCGCTCGCCGCCCTGCGCGCGGCGCTGCGTGGCGTGCCCGACATGGCTCGGGCACTGGCGCGCCTCGCTCTCGGCCGGTTTCTGCCGCGCGACCTGGCGGCGTTGCGGGACGGGCTCGGCGCCGCCCGCGCCGCGGCACGCGCGCTGGCCGAGACGGACATTCCCCTGCTCGCGACGGCGCGGCAGACGCTCGACGTGGCCGAAACGCTGCGCGCCGCGCTGGCCGCTGCGCTCGCCCCGCGCCTGCCGGCCCGTCTCGACGAAGGCGGCGTGATCGGCCCCGGGTTCGACGCCGAACTGGACGCGGAACGGCATCTGCGCGACGAGGCGCGGCAGATCATCGCCGGGCTGCAACTGGACTATGCCCAGCGCTATGGCGTCGCCAGCCTCAAGCTCCGCCATCATGCCCAGCTCGGCTATGTCATCGAGGTTCCGGCCGCTGCCGTCGAACGGCTGCGTGAGCACCGGGAGCTGGTCCTGCGCCAGAGCCTCGCCGCTGGGGCGCGGTTCGGTTCGGCCGAGCTGGCGGCGCTCGGCGAGCGTATCGCCGCCGCCGAGGCGCGGGCGGCGGCGCGCGAACGCATGGTGATCGAGCATCTGCGTGGCGGAGCCCTGGAGGCGGCGACGGGCCTGACCGCCGCGGCGGCGGCGCTGGCGACGCTCGACGTGCTGCAATCAGCCGCCCGGCTCGCCGAAGGCGGCGCCTGGTGCCGTCCGCGCGTGAACGATGCGCTCGCCTTTCGCATCGAGGCCGGCCGCCATCCCGTCGTCGAAGCCGCGCTCGCCGGTCGTGCCGCGTTCGTGCCGAACGATTGCGACCTCGCGCCGGAGCGGCGGGTGCTGCTGCTCACCGGGCCCAACATGGCCGGAAAATCCACCTTCCTGCGCCAGAACGCGCTGATCGTCGTGCTTGCCCAGGCAGGGCTGCCGGTGCCCGCGCGGTCGGCCGAGATCGGGGTCGTCGACCGGCTGTTCAGCCGCGTCGGCGCCGCCGACGATCTCGCCCGCGGCCGCAGCACCTTCATGGTCGAAATGACCGAGACCGCGGCGATCCTGCACCAGGCGGGGCCACGCTCGCTGGTGGTCGTCGACGAGATCGGCCGCGGCACCGCGACGCTGGACGGGCTGGCCATCGCCTGGGCGGTGCTGGAGGCGCTGCACTCCACGGTGCGCGCGCGCACGCTGTTCGCCACCCATTTCCACGAACTCGCGCGCCTGCAGGGGGAACTGCCGATGCTCGCACCCCACACGATGCGGGTCCGCGAATGGAAGGGCGAGGTCGTGTTCCTGCACGAGGTCGCGGCCGGCGCGGGCGGGCGCAGCTGGGGCGTGCATGTCGCCCGGCTCGCCGGCGTGCCGGCCCCGGTGGTGCGGCGCGCCACGGCGCTGCTGGCGCGGCTCGAAGAGCGCGGCGCCGCGCTGACCGAGGCGGCGGAGCTCCCGCTCTTCGCCCGCGCCGTCCCAGCCGCCGTCGCGCCCGAGACCCCGCCGCCGGCCACGCCGGCCGAGCACCCGGCGCTGGCCGCCCTGGCAGCGTTGCGGCCCGACCAGATGACCCCACGGGACGCGATCGAGGCGCTCTATCGGCTCCATGATCAACTTCGCGTGACAGCGCCGTCGGATGCCGCCAAGATTGAGCCATGACATTTTCTTCATTCAACTCCGACACGCCCGCCACCACTGCCGCCGAGATCACCAGGAGCCTGGCGCGGTTGGCAGGGGCGAGCGGGAACGGGCGCGACGATGCCGGCGCACAAGCGGTTCGCGGGGGGCGCGATCACGTATCGCACGCCCCCAACGATGCGGCGCCCGGCGGCACGACCGACCGGCGCCGACGCGTGCCGCGCGAGGCGGCACTCGATATCTTCCGCCGCCAACTGGCCCGCATCCAGAGCGAGCTGCGCAAACCGTTCGAGGATGGTCAGTTGGGCGGGCTGCAGGCGGCCCGCCAGCTCGCGCTGCGCATCGACGGGCTGCTCGTCGCCCTGTTCGACCATGCCTGCAGCGAAATCGGCCCGGCCTCGCTGCCGGCGCTGGTCGCCACCGGCGGCTATGGACGGCGCGTGCTGGCGCCGTTCAGCGACATCGACCTGCTGTTCCTCACCGGCCCGGACGCCGACGGCGAGACCCTCGGCCTGGTCGAATACATGCTGTATTTCCTGTGGGATCTCGGCCTCAAGGTGGGGCACGCGACGCGGACCGTCGAGCAGTGCCTGACCGCCGCCGCGGCGGACACGACGATCCGGACGACGTTGCTCGATGCCCGTCTGATCGCTGGTCCGGCGCCGCTGTTCACCCGCTTCCAGGAGCGGTTCACCGCGTTCCGGGCCGATGGCAGCAGCGAATTCATCGCCGCCAAGCAGGCCGAGCGTGCCGCCCGCCACGCACGCTATGGCGAGACGCCGTTCGTCGTCGAACCCAACATCAAGGAAGGCCGCGGCGGCCTGCGCGACCTGCAGACGCTCTACTGGATGGCGCGTGACGCCTTCGGCATCACCGATATCGGCCAGCTCGCCGACCCCTCGGGCCCGGGCGGCGGGCTGATCACCGAGCACGAGGCGCGGCTGGCGCGACGCGCCGCCGACTTCCTCTGGACCCTGCGCTTCCACATCCACTACGTCGCCGGCCGCGCCGAGGACCGGCTCACCTTCGACCTCCAGCCGGTCATCGGGGCGCGCATGGGCTACACGCGCCACGGACGGCAGGACGGCGTCGAACGCTTCATGCGGCACTATTTCCTCACCGCGCGGGAAGTGCTGCGCGTCGGCCGTCTGCTCGAACCGGCTTTGCTGCGCGCGGCGCTCGGCCCGCCGGCGGTGGCCGCGGAGACCGACCGCGCCCTTCTCGCCGAGGGCTTCGTGCTCGCGGACGGCAAGCTGCTCGCCGCCGGTGATCCCGAATTCACCGCCGACCCGGTGCGCATGCTGCGCATCCTGAAGCTGGCGCGCGATCGTGACCTGGAATTGCACCCGCTGGCGCTGCGCGGGCTGATCCGCAACGAGCGCGCCGCCGTGCTGCTGCGCCACGACCCCGAGGCCGCGGCGCTGTTCCTCGACCTCTTGTGCGGCTGCGCACCTGGCCATGGGCGCGGCACGCCGCCGCGGCCCGACGGCGCGCGCTGGCTGTCGATCCTCAACGAGACCGGCTTCCTCGGCCGCTTCCTGCCCGACTGGGGCCGCATCGTCGGGCAGATGCAGTTCGACACCTACCATGTCTTCACCGTCGACGAGCACACGATCGAGGTCATCCGCATCCTCAACCTGCTCGAACAGGGCGATCTGGCCGAGATCGCGCCGGTGGCGACTGGGCTGGTCGACCATGTCCAGTCGCGCCGGGCGCTCTATGTCGCGGCCATGCTGCATGACATCGCCAAGGGCCGCGGCGGCGATCATTCCGAGCTCGGCGCGGAGATCGCGCTCAGCGTCGGTCCCGCGCTCGGCCTCGCGGCGGAGGAGACCGAGATGGTCTCCTGGCTCGTGCTGCACCATCTCCTGCTCAGCCAGACCGCGTTCAAGCGCGACATCGACGACCCCAAGACCATCCTCGACCTCGCCGACACCATCCAATCCCCCGAGCGCCTCAAGCTGCTGCTGATCCTGACGGTCGCCGACATGCGCGCGGTCTCGTCGAAGGTCTGGAACGGCTGGAAGGCGACGCTGCTGCGGGAGCTCTACGCCCGTGTCGCCGAGGTGCTGGAGGGCGGGCTCGCCACCACCGAACGCGACGCGAGGGTCGCGCGCGCGCGCGAGGCCGTCTCGACGCTGCTCGCCGACTGGCCGCGGGAGGCGATCGAGCATTTCCTCGCCCTCGGCTATCCCGGCTACTGGCTCTCCTTCGACCCGCCGACCCATGCAAGGCACGCGCGCCTGGTACGCGAGGCCGAGCAGCGCGACATGCCACTGATGATCGAGACCCAACCTTTGCCGGCCCGCGCGGTCACCGAGGTCACGATCTACACCGCCGACCATGCCGGGCTGTTCAGCCGCATCGCCGGCGCGCTCGCCGTTGCCGGCGCCTCGATCGTCGATGCCCGCATCCACACCATGACCAACGGCATGGCGCTGGATACATTCTGGATCCAGGATGCGGCCGGCGGCGCCTTCGACGCCCCGCACCGGCTGGCGCGGCTGGCGGCGGTGACCGAGCAGGCTCTCTCCGGCAAGCTTCGCCTGGCCACCGAAATCCGCCGCATCGCGCGCGCCGCGGCGGGGAGCCGCATGCGCGCCATCCATGTGCCGCCGCGCGTCGTGCTCGATAATCACGCCTCCAACACGCATACGGTGCTGGAAGTGAACGGGCGGGACCGGCCCGGCCTGCTGCACGACGTCACCGCCGCGATCAGCGCCCAGGGGCTGCAAATCGCGTCGGCGCATGTCACCACCTACGGTGTGCGGGCCGTCGACGTGTTCTACGTCAAGGACGTATTCGGCCTGAAGGTGAGCAACGAGCGCAAGCTCGCCGCCCTGCGCGCCGCCCTGCTGCAGGCCCTGACCTCGCCCGAGGAAGCCCCGGCGGACACGGCCCCGACACCCCGACGCCAGCGCCGCGCGGTGTAACACACCACCGCAGCACGGTGCTCCTGGCATCCAGCGCGCCGCGGACGGCGTAGGGTTGGGTGAGCGCCAGGAGTTGATCACGATGCCGCTTGCCGCCGTGGCTCTGGCCGGTCATGGCCAGCCCCGCTACGCTGTCGGTTCACCCCGCCGGGAACGCGGATGGCGCGGACCGGAAAGACTGTCGCGGGAGCAGGAAACCGTCGTGCCGGACACGCAGCCTGCCGCTGAACTCGCCGCGTTGCTGCGCGCCTGCGCCGGCGGCGATCGCGCGGCATTCCGGCGCCTCTACGACCGCGAGGCGGCGCGGCTCTACGGCGTCGCGCTCCGCCTCACGCGCTCCCCGGCGCTCGCCGCCGACGCGGTGCAGGAAGCGCTGCTGCAGGTCTGGCAGAATGCCGCCCGGTTCGACCCGTCGCGCGGCGCGGCGGAAGCCTGGCTCGTCACCCTGGTGCGCTACCGTGCCCTCGACCTCGTCCGCCGCACCGCGCGCGAGGTGCCGGGACTGGAGCCGCCGGAAACCGAGGACGAGACCCCCGACGCCCTCGCCGGACTGCTCCGCTCGGCCGAGGGCGCGGCGCTGCAGCGGTGCCTCGAAGCACTCGAGCCCGAGCGGCGACGCCTCATCGTGATGGCGTTCGTCGACGGGCTGACCCACGCCGACCTGGCGACGCGGCTCGGCGCGCCGCTCGGGACGGTGAAATCCTGGATCCGCCGTGCCCTGCTCAGCCTGCGGAGGTGCCTGGAGCCGTGAGCGATCGCCCCGACGAGCTGGAAGTGCTGGCGGCGGAATATGCGCTCGGCTGCCTCGACGAGGCCGAGATGCGCATGCTCGCCGAGCGCGCCGGCCGGGATGCCGCCCTCACCGAGGCGATCGCTGCCTGGGAGCGTCGCCTGGCGCCCCTGGTCACGCTGGTGCCGCCGGTTGCGCCGCCGCCCGAATTGTGGTCGCGGCTCGAGCAGGCGATCGCCCCGACGGCCAGGACGGCGGGGTCGCTGCCGCCGGCCAGGCCTCGGGGAAACCTCTGGCGAAGCGTCCATTTCTGGCGCGCGACGACGGCCGGCGCGCTGGCGCTGGCCGCTGCGTTCGCCGGGCTCTTCGTGCTGCGGCCGCCCGCGCCGGTCTATGTCGCGACGCTCGGCCCGGCCGGCGGCCCGGCGCCGACCTTTCTCGCCGAGACGCGCCCCGACGGCAGCCTGGTGCTGCATCCGCTCGCCCCGGTGCAGGTGGCCGCGACATCCGATCTCGAGCTCTGGGCCCTGCCGCCGGGCGCCACGAAGCCGGTCTCGCTCGGCGTCATTCCGCGCAGCGGCGCCCCGCGACTGACGGTGCCGCGCATCGCCGCGGCCAGCACGCAGCTCATGGTGAGCCTGGAGCCGGTCGGCGGCTCGCCGAGCGGCCAGCCCACCGGCCCGGTCCTCTATGCCGGGACGCTGCGCAGCCTCGAGTAGCCCCTGCCCTCACCGAAGATCAGCGTTGCGTACGATGGTGTGGATTCGAAAGCGCGACCCGCGTTCGAATCTACTGACACGCCGGCCGCGAACCTGTCATTGTTGCGACGCACACGTCGCCCGGTCGCAGCCCGCAAGCCGGCACGAGCGCGCGGTGTTGCTATGCATCATCGAGGAGGCTGACACATGGCCATGCCCGATGGAACGTCTCGACCGAGGTGCGGCGGGATGATCGCGGCCGGACTCGCGGTCGCGCTGCTCGCTTCCCCGGCAAAGGCGGCGGAGAATGTCTCACCGGCGGTGCTCGACGACGGGCATAGCCCTTTCGCCGCGGGATCGTCGCTCGACTGGCGCGACGAAGTGCCCGGCATGCGCCACGTGGTCACGCCCGAGGCGCTGCCGGCGCCGTTCTCCTCGCCCTCCACCGTCAACCTGCCCGGAATCGTGGCACGGCCCGAAGGCGCCTGGCCGACGGTGCCCGCCGGCTTTGCCGTGCAGGTTTTCGCCACCGGCCTGGAGGGGCCGCGCAACCTGCGCGTCGCGCCGAACGGGGATGTGTTCGTGGCCGAGAGTCATGCCGGGCGCATCCATGTGCTCCGCCCCGGCCCGGACGGCAACGCGGCCGGCGAAGCGATATTTGCCGAAGGACTTACGCTGCCGTCCGGCATGGGGTTCTACCCGCCCGACGGAACGCCCTCGTATGTCTATGTCGCCGCCACGGACGCGCTGGTCCGCTTCCCCTATCGCGGCGGCGTGATGAGCGCGATGGGCCCGGCCGAGCCCGTGATCGCGTCCCTGCCGATCGAGGGGCATTGGACGCGCGAACTGGCGTTCTCGCCGCATGGGCACCGGCTCTTCATCGCCATCGGCTCGCGCTCCAATGACGCCGAGGGTCTCTCCCAGCGCTCCGCCGAGGAGATCGCCACCTTCGAGGCGGAGCACGGGCTCGGGGCGACTTGGGGCCTCGAGGAGGGTCGCGCGCAGGTGGTGGTGATGGATGTCGAGACCCGCCAGACCCGTCCCTACGCCACCGGCCTGCGCAATTGCATCGGGCTCGCCATCCAGCCGCAGACCAGGGCCCTCTGGTGCACCAACGACGAACGCGACGAGTTCGGCGACGACGCCGTGCCCGATTTCGTCACCCGCCTCGCCGATGGCGCGTTCTACGGCTGGCCGTTCACGTTTCTCGGTGGGCGCGAGGATCCGCGCCACCGCGGCGAACGGCCCGATCTCGCCGAGCGGACGGCGATGCCGGACGTGCTGCTGCAGGCCCATTCGGCTCCTCTCGGACTCAGCTTCTATGAGGCCGGGCAGTTCCCCGCCGAGTATCGCGGCGATGCGTTCATCGCCTTGCACGGTTCCTACAACCGCAGCCGCCGCACCGGCTCGAAAGTCATCCGCCTGCTGCTGCGCGACGGTGTCCCGACGGGGGAATACGAGGATTTCCTGACCGGGTTCGTCGTCTCGGACGACACGGTCTGGGGCCGACCGGCGGATGTCGCCGTGGCGATCGACGGGTCGCTGCTGATCAGCGACGACGCCTCCGGCACGATCTGGCGGGTGGTCTATGTCGGCGCCGGCGCGTCGGCACCGGCGGCGAAAGGATCCTCGGGGTAGCGGACCCGGCTGAGGAACAGGCCCTGAGGCGGCGCGGTCGGCCCCGCGGCGCGGCGATCGCAGGCCGCCAGCGCCGCGCTCACATCCGCCGGGCGCCACTTTCCCGCACCGACAAGCGCCAGGGTGCCGACCATGTTGCGCACTTGGTGATGCAGGAAGCTGCGCGCCGCCGCCGAGATCTCGATGCCGTCGCCCACACGGCACACGTCCAGCCGATCGAGGGTGCGGATCGGGCTCTTCGCCTGGCAGGCGCTGGCACGGAACGAGGAGAAATCGTGCCGGCCGAGGAGAGCCCGCGCCGCCTCCACCATCGAAGCCGCATCGAGCCGCTGCGCCACGTGCCAGACCCGCCCCTCCGCCAGCGCCGGGCGGGCGGGACGGTCCAGGATGACGTAGCGGTATTCGCGGCCGATGGCGGAAAAGCGCGCGTTCCACCCCGGCGGCACGGGCGCGGCCATCAGAATGGCGATCCGGTGCGGACGCAGATGGTGATTGAGCGCCGCGCGCAACCGCTCGGCGGGGAGCGGTGCCGCGCGTGGGGGCAGCAGGATCTGCGCCACCTGGCCGGCGGCGTGGACGCCCGCATCGGTGCGCCCGGCGACGATGGAGGCCACGTGCATCCCACCGGCAAGCCGGCTTGCCGCTCGCTCGACCGTCTCCTGGATCGACAAACCGTCGCGCTGGCGCTGCCAGCCGACGAACCCGGCACCATCATACTCGATCAGCAGCGCCCAGCTCTGCGCCGGCGTGGCGGCGGAGGCGTCGTCCGGCATCATCCGCCAGCCGCGCTCAGCCGAGCTTGGTGCCGGCCGGCACGGCGTGGCCGCGCAGGAATTCGGCGGCATCCATGGCGGCGCGTCCGGGCAGCTGCACCCGGGTCAGACGCAACGCCGCCTCGCCGCAGGCAACCGTCAGCACGCCATCGAGGGTCACCCCAGGCCCCCCCTCCGCCGGGAGGTCCTTTGCCGCGACGACATGGGCCGCATGCACTTTCAGCGTCACGCCGCCGAGGCTCGTCCAGCAACCAGGCCAGGGTGTCAGCGCGCGCAACTGCCTTGCGAGATACGCGGCGGGCAACCACCAGTCCATCCGGCCGTCCGCGCGCGTGAGCTTGCGCGCGTAGGTCACGCCATCCCGCGGTTGCGGCCGTGCCGGCGGGTTCTCCGCCAGTGCCCGCAGCATGAGGCGAGCGCCGAGGGTTGAGAGCACAGGATGAAGGGCTGCCGTGGTCGTTTCGGGACCGATCGGCACGACCTCGGCGAGCAGCACGGGGCCGGTATCGAGACCCTCGTCCATGCGCATGATGCTGACGCCCGTCTGTGCGTCTCCGGCCATGATCGCGGCCTGGATCGGCGCGGCCCCTCGCCATCGGGGCAGCAGGCTGGCGTGAACGTTGAGGCACCCGCGACGGGGCGCATCCAGAAAGGGCTTCGGCAGCAGTAGCCCATAGGCCGCGACCACGGCGGCATCGAGATCGAGTGCGGCGAAGGCGGCGGCCTCTTCCTCGCCGCTCAGCCGGTCCGGCGTGCGGACCATCAGGCCCAACCGCTCGGCCTCACGATGCACGGCGGAACGCTGCATTGCATGGCCGCGCCCCGCCGGACGAGGCTTCTGCGTGTAGACCGCGACGACCGCATGGCCGGCTCCCTGCAGCGCCGCGAGGATCGGCGCGGCGAAATCCGGGCTGCCCATGAAGGCGAGGCGAAGGGCCATGGTCGCGCTCCTTCCGCTCATCCGGTCATTCTACTGTAATCCAACTGGCGCGGCATTGATCAGTGTCAAGAACGACCGCACCGCGCGGCGCTCAGGCGGTTTCCTTCTGCCGCCGCTCCTTCAGCATCCGCCGCAGGATCATGTTGCGCTTGAGCGCCGAGAGGTGATCGACGAACAGCACCCCATCGAGATGGTCGATCTCGTGCTGCAGGCAGGCCGCGAGCAGGCCCTCGGCCTCGATCTCCTGGCCCATGCCGTAAAGGTCGAGATAGCGCACCTTGACGCGGGCGGGGCGTGTCACATCGGCATAATGGCCGGGCAGCGAGAGACAGCCCTCCTCGCGCGTGGCGAGCTCGGCGCTGGCGGCGGCGACCTGAGGGTTGATCAGCGCGATCGGTGCCGGCTTATCCCCCTCCATCAGGTCCACCACGGCGACGCGAAGCCCGACCGACACTTGCGGCGCGGCCAGCCCGATCCCCGGCGCGCGATACATGGTCGCGAACATGCGGGGCAGCAGGGCGCGCACGGTCTCGGCATCGGCATCGCGAACCGGCCGGGCACGCGCCTTCAGCACCGGGTCCGGGGCCAGCACGATCGGCAGCAGGGGGACGTCAGCTCCATCCATCCGCCGCATGTAGCGGTCTCCCCGCCCCGCTTCAACAGCCCGCCTCGGGGCCTGGCCCGGGGGCCTTGCAAGCGAGCCCGACGCTGACAACATAGCGTTAGCCGAGGCGCCTTCATGGGCCTTGGCACCTGCTTCGCTCATCATGAGGAGGCTGCCTTGAGCACCCGCATGTTTGGCTCACCGCTGTTCCTGGGTTTCGACCATCTCGAGCAGATGCTCGAGCGGGCGTCGAAATCCTCGTCGGACGGCTACCCGCCCTACAATATCGAGCAGATCAGCCCGACCGGCCTGCGCATCACCCTCGCCGTCGCCGGCTTCACCATGGACGACCTGCAGATCACGCAGGAGGACAACCAGCTGGTGATCCGCGGCAAGCAGACCGACGACTGCGCCGGACGCGTATTCCTTCATCGCGGCATCGCCGCGCGCCAGTTCCAGCGCAGTTTCGTGCTGGCCGAAGGCATCGAGGTGAAGGGCGCCTGGCTGGATAGCGGCCTGCTGCACATCGATCTGGCGCGTCCGCAGCCCGAAACCCGTGTGCGCACGATCGCGATCAGCAAGGGCACCGGCGCCGGCCGCAAGGATGTCGTCAATGGCCGCGCCGAGCGTGACTGATGGCGGGCGCCGCCATGCCGGAGCGATCCGGCCCAACAGGATCAGAACGGAGAGTTGACATGCAGACCAACCCCGCTCCCGCCCCCGCCCAGTCGGGCGCCGCGGACGGTGGCTTCGACATTCGCCACATCAGCGCGAGCCAGCTCGCCGAGCTCGGCGTCACCCAGCTCGCCTATATCCGCCCGGTGCTCGCCGATGCTGGGCCCGCCTTCGCTATCCACGCCGCGGATGGTCGGCCCCTCGGGGTGGCCCCGACGATCGAGACCGCGGCGAGCGCGATCCGCGAGCACGACATGATCCCCACCCTGGTGCAGTGAGCCGGCGACCACCACGACCGGCTGGGTGAGCGACGACCGCCCGCTCTACGGCTCCATGCGCCAGGGCGAGCGGTCCGCCCAGGTGCGCATCACCGCCATGGCCCAATCGGGGGTTTTGTCCCGGTGGCAGAGGGTGCAAGGGTTCGGGACGCCAAGACTGCGCGTTTCGGCGGGCGTGATGAAGCGGAACGTGTGGGCGTGGACATTCACATCGGCGATGGTCTGTTCGATCGCCGGCATGTGGCAGTTCACGCAGGCACTGCCGGGGCTGGTCGCGGCATGATGGGTGTGGGCCTCGATGGTGGCGGCACGCGGCCCGTTGGCGGTGTTCGGGCCGTGGCAGGTGAGGCAGATCGTCTCCGGCGGCTCTCGCAGACTGGCGCGATTCTTCGATCCGTGCGGGTCATGGCAGGAGAAGCAGGTGACGCCGCGCGTATACATCAGGCTCTGAACGAAATCATTGCCCTGCATACGGTTCTTGTGGGCGGTGCCGTCGGCGAAATGGGTGAAACTCGTCTTTCCTGGAGTCCGATCCTCCAACCCCCAGAAGTCCGCTAGGTTGAGCCCGACCTGGAAGCCCACCGGCCAGTCGAAGAAATGGCCCTCGATCGGGTTCGCCGGCGGCCGGCCCTGGGAGTGGCACTGGATGCAGACATCATTGGCCTGGACATAGCCGAGCCGCGCCGGGTTGATGACGGTGCCGCGCACCGGCGCAGCCACATGGGCGCTGCCGGGGCCGTGGCATTTCTCGCAGCCGACGTTCCACTCGGTCACCGTTTTCGTCCGGATATCGTAATTGACCGAATGGCAGCCGTCGCACAGCGAGCCGGTCGGGCGCTGCATATTGTCCGGCGGGTAGAGCGGCGCCCACCAGTCGGCGTCGTTCGGCACGAAGTAGCGCCGCCATAGGCGATGCGTCACGTCCCATTGCGCGCCGAGAACGTAGTAGTCGTCGCCGATTTTCTTGAAATAGCGCTGCTTCCACCGGCTACCGTAGACCAGAGCAATGTCATCGCGGGTGAAGTCGACCAGCGGGTCCGATTTTGCCAGATCGGGGATGATCGCGTCGGGATGGCGACGCGGGTCACGGACGACATTCGCCATGCGCGACGTCTCCCAGCGCGCATAGATTTCCGCATGGCAGCGCTGGCAGGCGGCGGAGCCCGTGAAATGCGCGTCGCGCGGGCCCGCTGGCAGGCCCGTGGTCGGTCCGGCGATCCGCGGCAAATGTCGTATGAAGCTCACGATCTGCCAGATCTGCCGCTCTGGCAGAGACCAGGCCGGCATGCCGGTGTTCCGGATGCCGTTCGCGATGTGATAAAATACCTCTCCGTCGGTCAAAGACGCCGTGGCCGCGTCGAGCGCGGGGGGCCTCGGGTATTCGCCGGCCGCGATCTCGGTCCGGCCGCTGCCGTCGAACCCGTGGCACGATTCGCATTTCCGGCGAAACAGATCGGCGCCGGCCGCGATCTCGGCCGGGTCGTCGCCCAGCGGATTGCGTCGCGCCTGGTCGGCCGCCGGCACGCTCGCCGCGAGTGCCCAGCGGGCGAGGCGCACTTCGAGCGCCGGCGGCTCGCCACGGGCGGAGGACAGGCCAGGCAACGCCAAGCGATAGAATGCAACCGCTCCGCCGAGCAGCACGGCCAGAATCAGAACCGCGACCCAGCTTCGCCGCATGATCCCCCCGATCATTCAGCGCTCAGGGTGGGACACGCCCCGGCCTCCGGCAAGATGCGGCGGCATCGTTGAAACCGATTTTAGCCCCCCGGCGCGGCAGGCTTGAGCGCCGCCCGGCAGACACTCATACTCAGCCTGCCGTGCCGCCGAGGGAATCCGGTGCCGGCGGCGGCTCCGTGCGGAGCCGGTCCTTCCGCCCCTGGCCTGGAGAACCCAGTCGATGAACGCCCTCGAAGCGATCGGCATCGCCGTGCTGCAAGGTGCCACCGAGCTGTTCCCGGTCAGCAGCCTCGGCCACGCCGTCGTCCTGCCGGCCGTGCTCGGCTGGCATCTCGATCAGCATGATCCGTCCTTTCTGCCCTTCCTCGTCATGCTGCATCTCGGCACCGCCGCGGCGCTGCTGCTCTATTTCTGGCGTGATTGGATTCTTCTCGCGCTCGGCGCGCTCGGCTTCGCGGCCGCGCCGCAGGTTCGCCAGAGCCGGCGCATGCTCGGGCTGATCGTCATCGCGACGATCCCGGCAGGCCTCATCGGGGTCGTGCTGGAGCACAAACTCCGCACGCTGTTCGCCTCGCCGCTGATCGCCGCCGCCATGCTCGTGCTGAACGGGCTGTTGCTGCTGCTCGGCGAGCGATTGCGCCGGCGCGGCCATCGCGCACTCTCCGGGCTGACGATCGTCGACGCGATTGTCATCGGCCTGTGCCAGGCGACCGCGCTCGTCCCCGGCATCTCGCGCTCGGGTGCGAGCATGGTGGGCGGCCTCTTGCGCGGCGTCGATCACGCCGGCTCGGCGCACTTCTCCTTCCTCATCGCCACCCCGATCATCCTTGGCGCGACGCTGCTCGAAGTGCCGAAATTGCTGCACGCCGAGGTCACGCCAGGCACCTTCACCCTGGCGGCACTGGCAGCATTGGTCTCCGGGGCGACCGCCTTCGCAGCGACGGCCTTTCTGATGCGCTATTTCCGCCGCCACGACGATTGGGCGCTGCTGCCCTTCGCCTGGTATTGCATCGCTGCCGGTATCGGCGCCGCAATCTGGCTTCGCCTGGCTTAATGCGGCGCGCCGCGGCCATCCTCCTGAGCGCGCTTTCGGTCGGCGCCGTCGGGCCGGCGGCGAGCCAGCCGCCGACCCGTACGGTGCTCGCCGCCACGCCCATCGCGCGGCTCGACCTGCCGTGGTGGCGCGAGCGATTCGAGCGCAAGTCGGCGGAGCTGCACCGCGGCCCGGTTGATCTCGCGTTCTATGGCGACTCCATCACCCAGGACTATGAGCGCGCGGACTTCGCTCCGGTGTGGCAGCACTTCTACGGTCAGCGCCACGCCATCAATCTCGGCTTCACCGGCGATACCACCGCAAGCCTGCTGTGGCGCATCGAACATGGCGAGGCCGATGGCATCACCCCGGCGGTCGCGGTCGTCCTGATCGGCGCCAACAATTTCGGACGGCTGCACTGGTCGGCGGCCGATACCGAGGCCGGGATCGTCGCCGACGTCGCCGCGTTGCGCCGTCATTTGCCGCGCACGCGGATTTTGCTGCTCGGAATTCTTCCCGCCGATCGCGGCGCGTGGGTGGCGCGCGAGACCAAACTGGTCAATGCCGCCCTCGCCGCGCGCTATGCCGGGGACAGGATGGTGCGCTTCCTCGATGTCGGCGGGGTTTTTCTCCACGACGGCCAGCTCGACAGCGCGCTGTTCCTCGACCCGGCATTGTCTCCGCCGCGTCCGGCCCTGCATCCGAATGCCCAGGGCCAGGCGCGCATGGCCGAGGCCATCGAGCCGGCGCTGGCGGAGCTTCTGAGCAAGCCAGGCGCTCCGCCTCAGAGATAGCCCGCGCCGGCCTCCGCGGCGAAGCGGGACGGCGGGCCCTGCCAGATGATCCGGGCATGCTCGAGCACATACACCCTGTCGGCATGCGACAGGGCGAAGGTCACGTTCTGCTCGCCGAGCAGGACGGTGATATCGCTGGTCTCGCGCAGCCGCTCCAGCGCCTTCGAGAGCTGCTCGAGGATAACCGGCGCGAGACCGAGCGTCGGCTCGTCGAGGATGAGCAGGCGCGGGTTCATCATCAGCGCGCGCGCGATGGCCAGCATCTGCTGCTCGCCACCCGAGAGCGTGCGCGCCGCCTGGGTGCGTCGCTCTTTCAGGATGGGAAACAGATCGAACAGACCGGCGAGCCGATCGCGGGTCTCACCCACCGGCTGATGCTGGCCGCCGAGATCGAGATTCTCCTGCACGCTCATCTCGCCGAACAGCTCACGCGTTTCCGGGCACTGCACGATGCCCGCACGCGCAACGGCAGCGGCGGTCATGCCGCCGAGAGGGCGCCCGTCCCAGACGATGCGGCCCTGATAGGGAACGAGACCGGAGACGGCATTGAACAGCGTCGTCTTGCCAGCCCCGTTCAGGCCGACGAGGGAGACGAACTCGCCGGCGCGGACCGAGAGCGAGACCTCCTGGAGCGCCTGTGCCTTGCCGTAGAACACGCTGGCGGCTTCGACTTCCAGCAGCGGCGCCGCTTCCGTGCCACGGCTCTCCCGCGCATGGGCCTCGATCGACCCGCCGAGATAGACGGCGCGCACCTTGGCATCGCGCATCACCTCCGCGGCCGTTCCGCTGGCAATGCGCTCGCCGAGATAGAGCGCGACGACCCGGTCCACCAGGGCGGCGACACCTTTGACATTGTGATCGACGAGCAGCACGGCGCGGCCCTCCTCGCGGAACCCGGCGATGAGGGCGGAAAAATCCGCGAGCTCCGTCGGCGTGAGCCCGGCGAAGGGCTCGTCCACCAGGACCAGCTTGGGATCGCGCGCGATCGCCCGGGCCAGCTCCAACCGCCGCAGGTCGGCAAAAGGCAGCGTCTGCGGATAGCGGTCCAGCACCGCACCGAGGCCGACGCGCGCGCCGATCTCGCGCGCCCGCGCGGTGGCGGAATGGTCGGCCGCCAAGCGGAACAAGCTGTCGGGGAGCAGGGCGAGCTTGATATTCTCGAGAATGGTCTGCCGGTGCAGCGGGCGCGAATGCTGGAACACCAGCCCGACCCCGGCGCGAGCGATCCGGTGGGCCGGTAGCCCGGCCATCTCGGCGCCATCGAGCCGGACGCTGCCCTGATTGGGCCGCTCGATGCCCATGATCAGCTTCATGGCGGTCGATTTGCCCGACCCGTTCGGTCCGATCAGGCCGAGAATCTCTCCCGCCTTGATCTCGAAGCCGAGATCGCGGACCGCGACCAGACCACCGAACCGCTTGGTCAGACCCTCGACGACGAGCCGCGGTGTCATGCGCGCTCTCCCCGTCGGATCAAGACCCCGAGCAGCCCATCGGGAAAGAACAGGATCACGGCGAGCGCGATCGCCGAGACGACGAGCGTGCTGAGCTGGCCCAGGGGGCGCAGAATCTCGCCGGCGATGATGAGGAACATCGAGCCGATCATCCCGCCCAGGATGGTGCGCCGGCCGCCGAGCACGACGGCAATGATCACCTGCACCGCGATGGCCACGTCGACGACCGTGCCGACGGAAGCGGTGCCGAGATAGAAGACCATCAGTGCGCCCGAAAGCCCGGAGAACAGGGCGCTGACCGAGAAGGCCGCGAGCTTGTGCTTGGCGACGTTGAAGCCGAGTGCCTGCGCCTCGATCGGATCCTGCCCGGCGGCCTGCAGGATCAACCCCACGGGTGAGCGGGCGAGCCCGGTCAGCAGCGCGGCACTCACCACCATGAAGCCGAAGCCGTACCAGTAATTCGTCCGGGCATCGACGGAGAGGACATCGGGCAGCGACAGCCCGATCTCCCCACCGGTGGTCCCCGCGAAAATCACGATCACCTGCTGCAGCAGCAGCACGGCCACCAGGGTCACCAAGCCGAAATAGGGTCCGCGCAGCCGCAGCGCTGGCAGAGCGAGCAGCAGCCCGGCGATGACCGACGCGGCCGCGCCGGCGGCGACGCTGAGCGGGATCGGCCAACCATGCACGTTCAGCAGGCCGGCGCTGTAGGCGCCGACCCCGATAAGGAAGGTCGGGCCGAAATTGACCTCCCCGGCAAAGCCGAACAGCAGATCCCACGACATCGAGAACACGCCGAAATAATAGGCCAGCGTCAGAACGCCGAGCGCATAGCCGGAGACACCGAAAGGCAGCGCGGCGAGCACGATCGCCGCCAGCAGAAGTGCGAGAGGACGCCAGTTCATCGGCCCGCCTTTCACCGCCGCCCGAGCAGGCCCTGCGGGCGCAAATAGAGGACCAGCACCAGCAGGAGGAGCGCCGGGATCGTACGGATCTCGGGCGAGATCAGATAGGCGGTGACCGTCTCCAGATAGCCGACGACGTAAGCCGCGATCAGCGAGCCCGAGACGCTGCCGAGCCCGCCGAGCACGACGATGGAAAAGGCGCTCGCCGTCAGATTGCCGATATTGCCCGAGCTGGTGCCAAGAAAACTCGCCAGCAGCACGCCCGCTGCCGACACCAGCAGCCCGTATATGACCCAGACCGCGAAGTAGATGCGCGAGAGCTCGAAGCCGAGCAGCGTCAGACCCCGCGGATTGATCGCGCAGGCGAGCAAGGTCTTGCCCATGCGGGTGCGGTTCACCAGCAGCCAGAGCAGCCCGATGGAGAGCCAGGACACGGCCGCCACCAGCATCTCGTTGTACGGCAGGCGCACGCCGCCGATGCTCGCCACGCCGCCGATCAGCGCCGGAACGGTGAGCGGGTTGTCGGAGAACAGGTAGGCCACCGCTTCCTGGATCATGATGCCCCAGAGCAGAGTGCCGGTGAGGACGAAAATCTCCGTCTCATCACGTGGGATCACGCGCGACCGCTGGATGGGGCGAACGACGACGAGATAGGTCACCAGCGCCGACGCCGTGCCGGCAAGCAGCCCCGCGAGAGCGCCGAGATACTGCCCGGCATGCAGATCGCCCGCGACATACCAGGCGGCGACGGCGGCGATCAGCATCAGGCCGCCGTGCGAGAGGTTCAGGACGCCGGAGACCCCGAAGATCAGGGTGAAACCGATAGCGCCGAGCCCGTAGAGCGAACTGATGGCGAAACCGTCGAGCAGGATCTGCAGGCCGAGCATTCGTTCCCCTTGTCCGCCGCGGTGTCGGGCGGGCGATGAGCGGAGGCGGGCGCGATAGGGTCAGTTGCTGGCGTGCTGATCCGGCGTCTTGATGAAGGCGGGGAAGGTCATGGTCCCCGCGGCGATATCCGTGGGCCAGAGCGGTACCTGCTTGCCGTTCTGCCACTGCACGACGATCCCGGTGATGAAACCTGGCCCGTAGCGCAGACCGTGGGTGAAGGCATCGTCCCGGCCATAGAACTGCACCCGGCCGATATTGCCGACGTAGTCGGTCTTTTCCATCGCCTCGACAAGCTTCTCCGCCTCGGCACCACCGGCGCGGCCGACGGCCTCGGCGATGATGTGGACATCGTCGGCAGCCGTGTATCCGGCGTAGCCCGGACTGACACCGAAGCGCTTGATATAGGCCTGGGCGAAGGGAATGGTCTTCGGCGTCACGGCGATGTCCGGCGCGGCGGGTTCCTCCAGGATCACGCCCTGCGCGGCGCCGTTGGTGTCCCGCCAGAACGTGTCGGTGGTCGCCTGCGAACTGATCCCGGCCATTGGCACCGGCACCTGCTGGCTCGCCCACTGCACCGTCGGCTGCACGCCGACATGGGAGATGCCAGTGGTGATCACGTCCGGGTGCTTGGCCTCGATCTGATTGAAGAGCGGCGTGAAATCGGTCGTGTCGGGCGAGAAGCGGATATGATCGAGCACACTGAAGCCCGCCGCGGGAAGACAGGTGGCAAGCTCGCCATCATAGGGCTTCGTCCATGCCGCGTCCTCGCTCATGATCACCGTTGTCTTCATGTGCAGCTTGGTGACCAGCAGGTCGTGCGAGGAGGCACAGACCGTGTCGGCGATCTCGGTCGAGGTCAGATAGCCGTGAAAGCTATATTTGTTGTGCGCGTAGTCGTCGTGGATACGCCGCGTGATCTCGTTGCTGGCCGCGCCGGGGGTGATGAAAGGTACTTTCAGACGCGCCGCCCAGGGCTCCAGCGCAAGCGCGACCTCGCTCATGTAGCTCGCGATCACGGCCACGACATGATCCTCGGAGACGGCGCGCTGGAACGCGCGCACCGCGTCGGTGGCGGAGTTGTGATCGTCATAGTCGACGATCTCGACCTTGCGTCCGTTGATGCCGCCGGCGGCGTTGATCTCTTCGGCGGCGAGCCTGGCGCCGTTGGTGATGGCGATGCCCCCGATGGCGGAATTCTCCGCGATCACACCGATCCGGATCGGCTCCTCGGCGCGCGCGGCGCCGCAGGCCAACGCGGCGAGACCGAGGGCGGTAGCGCCGGCGAGACGACGGCCAATGACAGCTCGGGACATGTTTCCTCCACCACGTCAGGCATGGGATGCATCATGTTCGCGCAAACGGCGCGACTAGGCTAGTGGCCGGATACCAACACCCGCCTCCGGGTGTTGGCATCCGGCCACAAAATCAAACTGGTGCTCTGACGCATGGTGATCGATCCGAACATGTCAGAGCACCGGGGCGGGCTCACTTGCGCCCTATGGCACGGATCTCGTTAATGCATTGCTGTGCCCGACCGGCTGGCCGCACGCCGATTCCCTTCCCGCAGGAGAGTGATTTGGGTGAGATTTTCCCGCTGGCGACGCCGGCAATCGCGCTGCCCTATACCGGCGAGAGGCTCACCTCGGCCGAGTGCGGGCAAGGCGAGATCGAGCACCTGCATCGGTATTTCCTCGCCCGTCACCTCGCCCGCGGCAAGGAGGTGCTGGATGTCGCCTCCGGCGAGGGCTACGGCGCGGCCCTGCTCGCCCAGGTGGCGCAGCGCGTGATCGGCGTGGAGATCGATGCCGACGCCGTCGCCCACGCCGCTCGCGCCTATCCGCGCGATAATCTCCGCTTTCTGCGCGGCGATGCCTGCGCCATCCCGCTCGCCACGGCCTCGGTCGATCTCGTAACGTCCTTCGAGACCATCGAACATTTCTACGATCACGAGACCTTCCTCACCGAGATCAAACGTGTGCTGCGCCCGGGAGGTATGCTCATCCTGAGCACCCCGGATCGGGACATCACCTCCCCCGCAAGCGCTCCGCCCAACCCTTACCACGTGCATGAGCTGACCCGGGACGAGCTGCGCACGCTCATCGCCCGGCACTTCCGCCACATGGCCACCTTCGCCCAGCGCCCCATGCTCGGCACGGCACTGCTGGCCGACGGGCCGATGCCGGGCGGCCCCGCCGCGCGCAGCGTGCGACCGATGACCTTCGAGCAGCGCGGCCCGGACCGGATAGAGGCTTCCGCCGGTCTCGCGCGCGCCACCTATCTGCTCGTCGTCGCGGCGGATTCCGACCTGCCGGAGCTGGCCGATTCGCTTTTCATCCGCGATGGGCTGATTGACCCCTATCTGCATATGCCGCGGCAGATCGAAGCGCAGCGCCGATGGACGGAAGAGACGATCGGCCGAATGCACGCCGAGGCGACTGCTCGCCAAGCCGAGCTCGACCGGCTGCAGGAGGCGACAGAGCGGACGGCTCCGGCGGCCGCCGAGCGGGCGCGGGCGGCGCTCGCGCTCAGCGAGTGGCAGGTCGCCGCCGGCGAGGCCGAGCGGGAAGCGCTGCGGGCGTTGCTCGACCGGACCGAGACCTCCCTCGAGCAGGCGCACATCCAGCGAGAGCAGGCCGAGGGACGCGCCCGGGTGGCCAGCGCGCCGCCGCCGGGGCTGCGGGCTCGGCTACGCCGCCGGCTGCGGCGGCGCTGGCAGCCGACCGAGGCGGAGGCGGCGCTGCTGGCGGTCGTGCGCGCCAGCGAGCTGTTCGATCCGGCTTGGTACGTGAGCCGGTACGCGGACGTCAGAGCTCTGGATATGGACGCCGCGGAGCATTATGTCCGCTTCGGTGCCGCCGAGGGGCGCGATCCCGGCCCGCGGTTCTCGGTTCAAGCCTACCTCGCCCTGCACGAGGATGTCGCCGCATCGGGCCTGAACGCGCTCGACCATTATGAACGCTTCGGCCGCGCCGAAGGCCGGCCCCTTCGTGCGACGCCGTTGGCGCCCGCGTCGTCGGCGCCGCGATGGAGCTTGCCGGAGCGCCGGGCCCGGGTGCTCTTCGTCTCGGGCGAGCCGCACACGCCTGGACATGCCTATCGCGTCCTGCGGCAGGCTGAATCGGTCCGAAGGCTGGGCGCACTGGCTGAAGTGAGGACGATCGACGAAGCGGCCTCGTCACCCGATCTCGTCACCTCCGCACACCTGCTCGTGCTGTGGCGAACCGAATGGAGCGAGGCCGTGGCGGCAGCCGTTGACGCGGCGCGGTCCGCCGGGCGGACGATCCTGTTCGATGTCGACGACCTCATGGTCGATCCGGCGCTGGCGCGGACCGAGGTGATCGACGGAATTCGCTCGCAGCGGTTGAGCGAGGCCGAGGTCGCGGGCTTCTACCGGCGGGTCCAGCAGAGCATGGTGGCCGCCGATTTCTGCTCGGCAACGACGCAGGTGCTGGCTGACCACATGCACCGTTGGGGCAAGCCCGTTTTCGTGCTGCCCAACGGCTTCGATGACGCAACCCGCGCCCGCGCCAACCTCGCTGCCCGCGTGCGTGCCGCGAAGCCGTCGGATGGCCTGGTCCGCTTGGGCTATGCCGGGGGCAGCCGAACCCATCAGAAGGATTTCGCCATCATCGCCGGTCCGGTCGCACGCTTCTTGCGGGCGCGGCCCGATGGCCGCCTGGTGCTGTTCCGTCGCGAGACGACGGATTGCCTGGACGTGCACGAGTTCCCCGCTCTGTCGGGCCTCGAGGGGCAGATCGAGTGGCGCGAATATGTGCCGGTCGCGGACCTGCCGGCCGAGATCGCGCGTTTCGACGTGAATCTGGCCCCGCTCGAGGTTGGCAATCCGTTCTGCGAGGCCAAAAGCGAACTCAAGTTCTTCGAGGCCGCGCTGGCCGGCGTCGCTTCGGTCTGTTCCCCCACGGCGCCATTCCGCGCCGCCGTCCGTGACGGTGAAACCGGATTGCTGGCGGCGGACGAGGATGGTTGGCACAGCGCCATCAGCCGCTTGGCTGATGACGGGGACTTGCGCGCGCGGCTGGCCCGGGCGGCGGAGATCGACTGCATCGGTCGGTTCGGTCCGGAGGCGCAGACCGAGCGCTGGGCCTCGGTCCTGGAGCAGACGCTCTATCGCGGTCGCCGCGCGGCGCGTGCCTTCGCGCTCGACCTCGCCCGCGCCGCCGCGCCGATGCCTCCGCCGCCGCGGGTGCCGGAGCACGACATCGCCCGCACCTACGACCGGCACAGTCCGTCTGCGGTCACCGTCGTGATTCCACTTTACAACTATGCTGGCTTTGTCACCGAGACCTTGGACTCGGTGAAGGCGCAGACGCTCGCAGAGCTTGATCTGATCGTCGTGGACGACCGTTCCACCGATGACTCGCTCGCGGTCGCTGAACGCTGGCTCGCCGCGAACGAGGCCCGCTTCGGCCGTGCGCTGCTGGTCAGCAACCGCGCCAACAGCGGGCTCGGCCTCACGCGCAATGTCGGCTTTGCGCTCGCGGCAAGTGAATTCGTGCTGCCGGTGGACGCCGACAATCTGCTCCTCCCGGAATGCGCGGCGCACTGCCTCGCGGCTCTGCGCGAGAGCGGCGCCGCATACGCCTACCCAAGGCTGGAGCGGTTCGGTGGGCAGACTGATGTGTTCGGTACTGAGCCGTACGATCCGGCGCGCCTCGTCGCCGGCAATTATATCGACGCCCAGGCGATGATCAGTCGCGCTGCCTGGAGCACGGTCGGGGGCTACGACCATGTCCGCTTCGGCTGGGAGGATTATGATTTCTGGTGCCGGCTAGCCGAGCGGGGCCTGTTCGGGACGAATGTGCCGGAGCGTCTCGGCCTTTATCGCGTGCATGAGGCCTCGATGCTGCGTACCGCGACCGACCTGCAGCGCAACAAGGAGATGCTGGTGGACGATCTGCGCCGGCGCCACCCTTGGACCCGCGTGGTGGCGGGTTAGGCGGCTCACCAGGCGCAAAAAAGCCGGCCGCGGAACCCCGCGGCCGGCTCTTAGAGCACGGTCCGACCTGATGGAATCATCTGGTCGGACGGTCGTGCTCTAGAAACCATAATGGCTAGAGCAACTTTGCCCGACCAGACCGACCGCGAAGCGGTTCAGTCTGGTCGGACGTTGCTCTAGATGTCGCTGCTATGGAGGTTGTCCCTCCGGGGCTGGGCTGAGAAGCTGTGGTTGCGAGGCCAACACCCCACAGCCCGGAGCCCCGGATGGACATCCATGAGAATGCCAGAACGACGCGG
>JAJZVV010000005.1 GCA_021845595.1 Pseudomonadota bacterium
GGCCTTTCCGCGAACCCAGGGCATCCGAACCTCCGGCTTACGACTCCGGAACCCTATGAATCACAGATCAACCCCGCGCCGGAAGCCCCTGATTCCAGTCAGCCTGAAATTGCTCTAGCGTCTGTCCGCCGCAGGCGGAATCGCCGGAGGCGGATAAACAGACGCGTCAACAAGGAGCTAGAATCTGTCAGCGCTGCAATGAAGCGCTGACAGATCCTAGCGCTCCGACACTTTCGAGTCCGCGAGCAAGGTCCACGCACTGTCCCCCGCCGCCGGCGGGCGGCAGAAGAGCGGTTCGCCGTTCGGTGTCCGGACTTCCGGCGACAGCCCCATTTCGGCGCGCAGCGCACGGAACAGCGCGCCATGCGCCACCACCAGCACCGGCGCCGGACGGGCCAAGGCGCGTCCGAGAGCCGTGACCGCGCGCGCGCGCAGGGCTGCGAACGGCTCGGCACCCTCAGGGGTGGACCGGCCATGGATCCAGTCGGCGAACCAGGCCCCCATGTCCTGACCCTCCTGCACGCCGAAGGCAACCTCGCGCAGGTCCGGTTCGATCAGCGTCGGCAGAGCCAGCGTCGCGGCGACGATGTCCGCGGTGGCGCGGGCGCGGCCGAGGGGGGAGCTCACGATCGAGGCAATACCCACCCCGACGAGCGCCGCCGCCGCCCGGTGCGCCTGCGCGATGCCGGTGCCATTCAGGGGGATATCGACGCTGCCTTGCGACAGGTTGCGGGCATTCCAGTCGGTCTCACCGTGGCGGAGGAACCAGAACGCCGGCGCCGCCAGCACGGTCAGGCCAGCCCCTCCTGCTGCATCACCCGCTGTACCGAGGGGCGGGCGAGCATGCGCGCGTAGTGGGCGGCACAGTTCGCCGGCAGCGGCACATTGCGTGCCGTGGCCCAGAATTCGATGTAGAAGGCGACGGTATCGGCGATGGAGAAGGCGCCGGTCACATACTCATTGCCGGCCAGCGTCCGGTCGAGCAGGGCCAGCCCGTTGCCGAAAATCTCCAGCCCGCGCGCGCGCACCGTCTCCGCGTCACCCTCGCTCGGGGCGAAGCCGACCGGGCGGAACAGACGCGAGAACCCATGCATGTGCGTGGTCGCGATCAGGTAATCCATCATTTCCAGAGCCCGGACCTGGCTCTCGACGTCGTCGGGCCACAGCCGCGCCTCGGGGTTGGTGCGCGCGAGCCAATAGGCGATGGCCGGATATTCGGTGAGGATGGAGCCATCGTCGCGCTGCAGCGCCGGCACCTTGGATTTCGGATTGACGGAGGTGTATTCGGCCGCGAACTGTGCGCCCTCGCGCAGCTTGACGAGTTGGGTCTCGTACGGTTTGCCGATCTCCTCGAGCAGCACGTGGATGCCGATCGAACACGCCCCCGGCGAATAGAAGAGCTTCATGGTCACGTCCCCCCTTGAATGGCTCAGTCGAACAGCGAGCTCACCGAGGATTCGTCGCTGATCCGGCGCATCGCCTCGGCGAGCAGCGGCGCGATGGTGAGCTGGCGTATATTCTGCGCCACCCGCACCGCCTCGGTGGCGAGGATGCTGTCGGTGGCTGTCATCATCTTGATCGGGCTGGACGCGATGCGCGCGACCGCCCCGCCCGAGAGCACGCCGTGGGTGACATAGACGCTCGCCGAGGTCGCCCCGCGCGCGATGAGCGCTTCGGCGGCGTTGCACAGCGTGCCGCCGGAATCGACGATGTCATCGGCGAGAATGCAATCCCGCCCGGAGACGTCGCCGATCACGTTCATCACTTCGGAGACCCCGGCGCGCTCGCGGCGCTTGTCGATGATGGCGAGATCGCAGTTCAGCCGCGTCGCCAGCGCGCGCGCGCGGACCACGCCACCGACATCGGGTGAGACGATCATGATGTCGCGGCCGGCGAAGCGCTCCTGGATGTCGCGCGCGAACAGGGGCGCGGCGTAAAGATTGTCCACGGGGATGTCGAAGAAGCCCTGGATCTGCCCGGCATGGAGGTCCATGGTCAGCACCCGGTTGGCGCCGGCCTCGGCGATCAGGTTGGCGACCAGCTTGGCGCTGATCGGCGTGCGCGGGCCGGATTTCCGATCCTGGCGGGCATAGCCGAAATAGGGGATCACCGCCGTCGCCCGCCGCGCCGAGCCGCGGCGCAGCGCATCCAGCGTGATCAGAAGCTCCATCAGATTGTCGTTGGCCGGGTAGGAGGTCGACTGGACCACGAACACGTCTTCGCCGCGGACGTTCTCCTGGATCTCGACGAACACTTCCATGTCCGCGAACCGGCGCACCGAGGCGCGGGTCAGCGGCAGGTTGAGCGCGGCGGCGACCGCTTCGGCCAGCGCCCGGTTGCTGTTGCAGGCGATGATCTTCATGCGGCGGGCTTCATGCGCGTGCGTCCCCGATCGCCAGCGCGGCGGGGAGCCGCCGTCCGGGCGGATGCGTTCTAACAATGCGACGGGACCGTGTCCAACCGATCCGCGTGCGACTCATGGTGCCTTGGCGGGATCGGGCGGAGTGCGCCCGCCGGTCTGCTTGAGGATCATGTCCTTGATCCCCGCCGCCGCCTGCTGCGCGACGACCAGCGCGACATCCCCCCAGTGCGGCCCGATCGAGCCTGCCGGCACGTCGTTCACCTGGATGACACGGCCGAGATCGTGCCCGGCCGCATCGTTCACGGCCCACTGGATCTCGACCCGCTGGCTTCCGTCGGGGGTCGTGCCGGTCCGAACCTCGCCGGAGACGATGAAATCGGCCCCCTCCGCACTCTCCTGCACCTGCTCGCCGAGCGTGGGCAGTTGCCGGCGGAGTTGCAGCGCGAGGGCGTTGTTGCCATCGCCCGGCGCGCCGCGGACCCCGAGCACCGCCACCCGGGCCGGACGGTTGTAGAGGCTGTTCGGATCGCTCTGCTTCCGGGCCGCGTCGATGCTGGTCAGGAGTTCAGCGATCTTGGGCGCCGCCTCGCTCGCGGCCGCCGTCAGCGTCGTTGACGCGCCCGCCTGCCATACCGCTGGCGCGACCGGCGCGCCGCGCACCTCGCCCTGCGCCGCGCCGGCCGGGTCGAGCACGGTGAACCGCGGCACGATGCCCATGGCGCCGGGTTCGGCGCCGATCATCAATCGCCAATCCCCGGCGCGCGCCGGCTGCGCCACCGCCGGCACTTCGGCGGCGACCAGGGCGGTGGCGACCGCCGTGGCGAGGTCCACCGCCGCAGGGCCGGCCATCACGTCGGGCGCTGGTGCCACCACGTCGAGCCGCGCCGGCGGCGGTGCGGCCAGCCGGCCGCCCAGCGCACCGGGGTGGCCGGCAAAGGGCTGCGGCGCGGCGGCGCACCCGCCAAGGACGAAAAGCCCCAGCAGGGCGCTGCCCGCCCGCATGTCGCGCCCCATGCCCCTCATCCCGCGACGATCGAAATCTGATGGCCGATCGGCCCGCCTCCCGTGAGGGTGCGCCGGCGATGGCTGAAGAAACGGTCCGGCTCGGCGCAGGTATCGGCGGCGGCGGCCCGGCACGCGCCGACGCCCGCATGGGCGAGCCGCGCCGCGCAGTATCCGCGCAGGTCGAACTGCCAGTGTCCCGGCCGCCCGGGCCGCAGGAATGCCTCGCCGTCGGCGCCGGCTGCCAGCACCGCGGCGTGGAGATCGGCGCCGACCTCGTAGGAGTCCTGGCCGATGCACGGCCCGATGGCGGCGACGATCCGGGCGCGTTCGGCACCGAGGCCGACCATCGCCGCCACCGTTGCCTCCAGCACGCCGGCGACGGCGCCGCGCCAGCCGGCATGGGCCGCCCCGATCACACCGGCGCTGGCGTCGGCGAAGACGACCGGCGCGCAATCAGCGGTCACGATGCCGAGGGCGACACCAGGCGTCCGGCAGACCATCGCGTCCGCCCGCGGCCCGGCGCCGGCGGCCCATGGCGCGTCCACCGTCACGACCTCGATCCCATGCACCTGCGTGAGCCCGACGAGTGTGTCCGGGTCGGTGCCGACGGCACGGGCAGCGCGGGCGCGGTTTTCGCGGACGGCGGCAGGATCGTCGGCGCCCGAAAGGCTGCAGTTGAGGCTGGCATAGGGCCCGAGCGAGATGCCGCCGTGGCGGGTGAAGAAACCATGCGGTGCCGGCAGGTCGGGGCAGGTGAGGGGAGCGGGGGCGGTCACGGCTCGAACCCCGGCGGGGTGGGCAGCGCCGGTGGGCACAGGGCGAGCGCCTTGAACAGGCTGCCCATGCGGTCGGGCTCGGCCAGCCGCTGCGCCGCCTCGATCAGCGCCGCCGCCCGGGCCGGACCGGCACCGCGCGCCAGGGCGTGGCTGCGCGGGTAGAGGCCGAGGCGGGTGAGGAACTTCCCCTGCGCCAGCGGACCATGAACGGCGGCGCCGGCGGCGGTGGCCGCATCGGCCATGGCGCCGAAATCGACATGGGCGGTGAGGTCCGCCTCTCCCGGCCGCGCCAGCGGATCGGCCGGCTGCCGTCCGCGCAGCGCCTGCAGGCTCTCGCCCGGCGCGAAGCTGGCCGGGCCATAATCGATGATCAGCGCCGCGCCGCCGTGCGCTACTACGCGCCCCGCGAGGGCCGCGGCCACCGAGCGCGCCGCCTCGCCGATCTCCATCACCTGACCCTCTGCCGCCGGCGGCAGGTTGGGTGGGGCGGCGGCTGGACGCTCATGAAACCGTCCGTCCCCGACGAAGCGCTCCGTCCACCCTGTGCCGCGACGAACGAAGTGGCGGATCGGCAGGGCGTCGAGGAACTCGTTGGCGAAGAGAATGAAGGGCGACGGAGGCAGGTCCGCGACGCTGTCGATCCAGGTTGCGTCCGGCAGGCGTTCGGCCTGCAGCGCCCGCAACCGTGGCGAGGACTCGATCAGAACGAGGCGCAATGCCGCGGCGAAATCCGGCGCGGCCTGCCGCAGCGCACGCAGCGCGTCCGCCATCAGCGTGCCGCGACCGGGGCCGGCCTCGGCTAGAACCACGGGAACGGGCCGCGCCATCTGCTCCCACACGACCGCCGCCCAGAGCCCGAGCAGTTCGCCGAAGACCTGGCTGATCTCGGGCGCGGTCGTGAAGTCTGAATAGGGATCGTGCGTGGCGTAGTACCCGGCATTGGCCCGCGCCATGAAGTGATCGAGCCGGTCCATCAGGCCGCCATGGGCGCACGGCGCGCCGCGTGCAGCATCAGCGCAAGGCCCGCCACCAGCATCGGCAGGCTCAGCAGCTGGCCCATGGTCGCGCCGGCCCAGAGATAGCCAAGGAAGGCGTCCGGCTGGCGGAAGAACTCGCCGCTGATCCGCGCCATCGCATAGGCGGCGAGGAATGCGCCGCTCAGCAGCCCGGGCCTGGCCCGCACGCCGGCGCTGCTCGCGAGGCCGTACAGCAGGACGAAGAGCGCGATGCCCTCAAGCCCGGCCTGGTAGAGCTGGCTCGGGTGGCGTGGCACGGGACCGGCGGCGGGGAAGACCATCGCCCAGGGCAGCCACTCCGGCGCCGGGCGGCCCCACAGCTCGCCATTGATGAAGTTCGCGATCCGTCCGAGCCCGAGCCCGATCGGCACACAGACCGCCAGTCGGTCGGCGAACCCGAGCAGGGGCAGGCGCTCGCGCCGCGCGAACAGGATGACGGCCGTGGTGACGCCGAGCGCGCCGCCATGGAAGCTCATCCCGCCCTGCCAGACGGCGACGATCTCGAGCGGATGGGCCAGGAAATAGTGCGGCTGGTAGAACAGGACGTAGCCGAGCCGCCCGCCGAACACGACGCCGAGCGTCGCCCAGGTGAGGAAATCGTCCACCTGCTCCTGGCTCGCCACCGCCGGCGGGGCCAGCACGAGGCGGCGAAGCAGCCGCCAGCCGAGCACCAGCCCAACGATATAGGCCAGCGCATACCAGCGGATCGCCAGCGGTCCGAGGTGCACCAGCACTGGATCGAACTGGGGAAACAGCAAAACCGGGATCATCGGTAGGGATCGGCCCGGAGATGGTCCTGGATGTAGCGGCGCACGCCTTCCTCGAGCGGGGTGAACGCCGCGCCATAGCCGGCCGCGCGCAGCCGGTCGAGCCGCGCCTCGGTGAACGACTGATACTGGCCGCGCAGGGCCTCGGGCATGTCGACGAAGCTTACCGCTTCGGCGCGATCCATCGCCCGGCAGACGGCGTGGGCGAGATCGAGATAGGTCCGCGCGGTGCCGGTGCCGACATTGAACAGCCCTTGCGCCGCCGGCGTGTCCAGCAGCCAGAGCAGCACGGCGACCACGTCGCCGACCCAGATGAAGTCGCGCCGCTGCTCCCCGTCCGCCAGACCCGGCCGGTCGGACCGGAACAGGCGCGGCGCATTGCCGGCGGCCACCTCGTCGTACTTGACCTTGACGACCGAAATCATCGACCCCTTATGGTACTCGTTCGGGCCGTAGACATTGAAAAACTTGAGTCCGGCCCATTGCGGCGGCAGCCGGGCGCGCTCGTCGCGGCGGCGCGCGACCCAGAGGTCGAACGCGAGTTTGCTCCAGCCGTAGAGGTTATGGGGGCGCAGGCGGCGCAGATAGGCCAGCGAGGACTCGTCGTCGAACCCGGCGGCACCATCGCCGTAGGTGGCGGCCGAGGAGGCATAGACGAAGCGCACCGCGTGGGCCGCGCACCACTCCCACAGCCGCTGCGACAGCGCGACGTTGCTGGCCCAGACGAGATCGCCGTCGCGCGCGGTGGTCTGGCTGACAGCGCCGAGATGGAACACCATCTCTATCGGCGGGCGGGTGGCGAGGAATCCGTCCAGCTCGTCCGGTGCGACGATGGCGTCGGGCGGATGCCGAGCGAGGTTGCGCCACTTGCCGTCGCTGCGCAGCCGGTCGACAACGACGGCCTCGAGCCCGCGGGCGGCCAAGGCCGCGTGAAGGTTGGAGCCGATGAATCCGGCGCCGCCGGTGATCAGGATCATGGCGGCGGGTTATACGGGCTGCGGCGTCGGCGCGAAAGCGTGGCGGCCGAGCCCCGACGAGAGGATAAGCCAATGAGTGAGCGCACGCGGTTGTTTGACGATCTGGCCGGGGTCGCGGGAGGTGCCGTCTCGGCCCTGCTCGGCCTGCGCGACGAGGCCGAGGCGCTGGCGCGGGCGCGCATCGACGAGGCGCTCCGCCGGCTGGAGGTTGTGCGTCGCGACGAGATCGAGGCGCTGGCCGAGCTGGCCGCCAACGCGCGCGCCGGGCAGGAGCAGGCCGAGCACGAGCTCGCGGCCTTGCGCACCCGGCTGGCCGCCCTTGAGGCCCGCGTCGCGCGGTTGGAGCCGGCGGCCGACGAGGTCCCGCCAGAGCTCTGAGATCGCCCGCGCTCCGAGGCGCGGGCGGAGCCGCGCCGAGCGCCGCGATGCTGCGATGCAGCAAAGCTTGCAGCGCTATGGTGCCGACCATTAGGGTGGTTGCCGCGATGGGGTCGGATTCCGGCCTCCGATTCGGTTCCCGGCCTGTCGCACGGCCTTCCTCTTCACGGGAGACCCATCATGACCCTCCTCACCGCTTCCAGTCCGGAACGGGCCGCCAATCCCCTAGACACGGTCGAGCAGATCATCGCCGCCAACGACTGGGCGTTCGACCGGCGCAGCGAATCTGAAATGGCCGCCGAGGCGCCGGGCAAATGGTGCGACTACGGGCTCTATTTCAGCTGGTCGCACGAGATCAGTGCGATGCATTTCACCTGCGCTTTCGACCTGAAAGTCCCCGAGCGCCGGCGCAGCGCTCTGTACGAGCTCCTGGCGCTGGCCAATGAGCGGCTGTGGATCGGCCATTTCAGCATGGACAGCGACGACGGCATGCCGGTTTTCCGTCATGCGGTGTTGCTGCGCGGCGCGGGGAGCGCCTCCTCGGAAAGTCTCGAGGACATGGTGGACATCGCCATCACCGAGTGCGAGCGCTTCTTCCCCGCGTTCCAGTTCGTGCTCTGGGGTGGCAAGGCGCCGGCCGACGCGCTGCAGGCGGCGATGCTTGACTGCGTCGGCGAGGCGTGAGCGAGGCCCGATGAGCGCGGCGCCCGCGCTCCCGCCGGTCCTGCTGCTCGGTTGCGGGCGCATGGGCGGCGCGCTGCTCGCCGGCTGGCGGGCGCGCGGCTTGGCGCAGGCGGTGGTCGTCGATCCTGCGCTGCCGGGCGTCGCGGCACCCGGGATCGCGGTCTATGGCGGTCTCGACGAGGTGCCGGGCGATTTCGTTCCCGGCGCGGTGGTGCTTGCCGTCAAGCCGCAGATGGCGGCCACGACCCTGCCTGCCTGCCGCCGGTTTGCCGGCCGTGCCGTGTTTCTCTCGATCATGGCCGGCCGGACCATCGCCGGCATGCGCGACCTGCTCGGCGGGGCGGCGGCGGTGGTGCGGGCGATGCCGAATACCCCGGCGGCGATCGGCCAGGGGGTCAGCGTTGCCTGCGCCGGCCCCGGCGTCGATGCTGCCGGGCAGGCGCTCTGCGATGCGCTGCTCGCCGCGGGCGGTGCGGTCGCCTGGGTCGAAGCGGAAGCCGATCTCGATGCCGTCACGGCGGTCTCCGGCAGTGGCCCGGCCTACGTGTTCCTGCTCGCCGAACTGATGGAGCGGGCGGCGATCGAGCAGGGGCTCGCGCCGTCCCTCGCGCGGCTGCTGGCGCGGCGCACGGTTGCTGGCGCCGGGGCGCTGATGGCGGCGAGCGGCGAGGATGCGGCGGCGCTGCGCCGGTCGGTGACGAGCCCGAACGGCACCACCGAGCGCGCGCTCGGGGTGCTGATGGCCGAAACCGCCTGGCCGGCGCTGGTCTCGCAGGCCATCGCCGCGGCCACCGAGCGGTCGCGGGAACTGGCGTCATGAAGGCCGGGCGCAGCCGGCGAGGATGGTGCCATGGACGATAGCGAATTCGATCGCGCCCTCATCGGCGCCGCCTTCGCCCGCCTCGGCCGCGATGGCTGGCGGCATCTCAGCGTCGCGGGCGCGGCCCAGGACGCCGGGCTGCCGCTCGCCCGCGCGCGGCTGCGCTTTCCGGATCGCGCCGTGCTCCTGCTGAGCTTCGGCCGCTATGCGGACGCGGCGGCGCTGACGGGCGGCGCCGGCGAGGCCGGCTCGGTCCGCGATCGGCTGTTCGACATGCTGATGCGCCGGATCGACGTGCTGCAGGCCCATCGCGCCGGGGTCCTGGCGTTGCTGCGGGCGGTCCCGTTCGAGCCGGGGCTGGCCGTGTTGCTCGGAACCGCCAGCCTCAACAGCATGCGCTGGCTGCTGGAGGCCGCGGGCGCGTCGGTGCGCGGGCCGCTCGGCCTGCTGCGTGCCAAGGGCTTGCTCGCGGTCTGGCTCTGGACGGTGCGGGCTTGGCGGCGAGACGACAGCGAGGATCTGGCGGCGACCATGGCGGCGCTCGACGCGGCGCTGACGCGCGCCGAGCGTGCCGCCGGCTGGCTGCCCCATGCGCCGGCGGCCACCCCTCCCGCGGCGGAGCCGCCCCCTTTGGAGGAGCCGCCGCCCGAAGTGCCGGGCTGAGCGGTTCAGCGGGGCGCAGTCTCGGCCGACACTGGGCGCGGCCGCCCGGCGGCATCGACCGCGACATAAACGATCTCCGCCTCGGTGACTTTGAACCGCGGCTCCTGGCCATGGCGGAGCACCCAGACTTCGACATCGAGGGTAATGGAACTGCGCCCGGTGCGATTGAGCGCGGTGTAGCAGCAGACGACGTCGCCGACCTTGACCGGTTGCATGAAGACCATGCGCGAGACGGCCACGGTCACCACCCGTCCGGCGGCGATGCGCGCGGCGGTGATGCCGCCGGACACGTCCATCACCGACATGATCCAGCCGCCGAATATGTCCCCCGAGGGGTTGATGTTGGCCGGCATGGCGACGATGCGCGAGGCCAGCTCGCCCCGCGGTTCGGACGCGACCGGTGATGAGTGAACGGACATGCGGCCTCCCTGCCGGCGCGGCGCCGGCCGAGACGCAGGATAGCCTAATCCGCTGCGATCGGCGCCGTGCCCATCAGGAGAAATAGCTGCGCGAAATCTGGCTGAGCCCCGCGAGCGTGATCGTGGTGCCGTCGGCCAGGTGCAGTTGCGTGCCGCCCGGCCCCATCGTCGCGCCGGCCATGGCTGCCGCGGCCGCATTGGCGCCGTAGCCATCGAGGACGAGATGGTCGAGGCCGGGGGTGGAGCCGGTGATGAGATCGCTGCCGCCGCTCATGCCGTTGACGAAGACGAAGAGGTCCGGGCCGCTGCCGGCCTGCAGCGTTGCCTGGCCGGAGCCAGCGATGATCTGGTCGGCTCCGGACCCGGCGATCACCACCGTGCTGCCGCGGCCGGTGCTGATCGTGTCATTGCCGGCGCCGCCGAACACGGTGGTCCGGCCGCTGCCGGCGAACACGGCGTCGCCGCCGGCGCCGGTGTTGATCAGCGCCGTGCCGCTCCCGCCGATGATCAGGTTGGAACCGCTGCCGCCGAAGATGGTATCGGCGCCGGCGCCACCGAAGACCGTGTTGCGACCGGGGCCGACGGCAATGAGATCGCCGCCGCTGCCGGCGACGAAGACATTACCGCCACCGGCACCGCCCAGGGTCGCCGCGCCGGCGCCGGCAACCAGGGTGTTGTCGCCGCGCTGCCCGGCGAAGAACAGGTCTTGCCCGGACACGCCACCGAACAGCGTCACCTGGCCCGTGCCGCCATAAACGGTGGCGTCGCCGGAGCCGCCGATCAGCGTGCTCGCCCCGCCGGCGTTGAGGAAGTTCAGCGCAGTAGCCCCGCCGGCGAAAACCTCGTCGCCGGAGGTGCTGGCGTTGATGGTCGCGGTGCCGGTGCCGCCGCTGATCGTGTCGTCTCCGCCCGAGACGACGACATCGTTGCCCGAGCCCAGGAAAATCTGGCTCGACCCGGTCTGGGTGGAGATCGAATCGTTGCCTGAGGCGGCGGCGATGGTGTCGTGCCCGGGGCCGGTGGAGATCGCCCAGTCCCCGCCGCCCGTCAGCGGCGTGCCGATGACATTGTCGGTCATCGGCGCGGGGCCCGAGGTGGTGAAGGCGCCCCCGGCGAGAATCGCGCCGCCGCCCTTGCCGGCCCAGAAGGTCAGGTTGCCGGTGCCGGAGCGGATCACCTGGTTGGCGCCGTCGCCGCCGATGACGGTCGTCGGCGCAGCGGCCTGGTCGTCGAAGAGTGGCGTGCTGGTCGAGAGAACGATCGGCCCATTGGCCGGCGGCGCGGTGATGGTGGTGTAGCCGAGGCTGGCCGGATCGACGCTGCCCTGGCTCGCGTCACCGTGTCCCGCCAGAAGATTCGCGTAGGCACTCAAAATCTGGTTGGCGAACGGCGAGGCAGTCGGCCCCTCGGGGTTGGGGTAGCCCGTCAGATCCTCGGTCGGCGGGGTGGGCGGTGTCGTGCTGCCGCTGCCCGGTACGCTGGTCGAGCCCCCGGACGAGGACGAGTTCCCTGATGCCGCGGCCAGCAGGCTGGAGAGACCGGGGAGGTTGGGCAGAGTGGGCGCTGTAGGCGGCGACGGGTCGGTCGGGGCCAGGGGCGCCGAACTCGGCGTGGACGACGATGACGAGCCGGACGAGGTTCCTGAGCCGGTTCCCGAGGTCGAACCGCCGGAGCTCGACGGCAGAGTGGGTACCGACGGAACGGTCGGAATGGTCGGAACCGTGGGAACGCTAGGCACCGATGGAACACTGGGTACCGACGGAACGCCGGGAATCGACGGCAGGGTTGGAATCGTCGGGAGCCCCGAGAGGCTCGGGGGCGTCGAGGATCCAGAGGAGGAGCCAGAGGAGCCGGACGAGGACGTGCTGCCCGTTCCCGTGGGCAGCGTCAGCCCCGGGAGCGTGGGCAGGCTGGGCGCGGTCGGAGGCGTGCTGGGCGGGCTTGGGGGGGGCAGGGTCGCAGACATCAATGACTCACTCCATGAGACGAAGTGAGATTGAACGGCCTAGATTTAAAAATTGATCTACAAACCGAGCCGACCTGGGGTCGACCCCCGAGCGGCGCGCATGATCGGGTGGCGGCGCGCGCGTGCGAGGCGCGGGAGAATCAGCGCACAACAGCAAATCGGCACGATGCCGCATGCTGAATGTTGCGAAGGAGTCTGAGCTCTGGCCCCTCGGCGGCGCTCAGGTATGATGATGCATCGGCCCCTGGCGGGCCGGGGAACCAGGACGGAGCCGATGCGCATTCTGCTGGTGGAAGACGACAAGGACGTGGCCGGCTTCGTGCTCAAGGGGCTGCGCGAGGCAGGCCATGTGGTCGAGCACGCGGCCAACGGCCGCGACGGGCTGTTCCTCGCCGCGAGCGAGAATTTCGATGCCATCATCCTCGACCGCATGCTGCCCGGCGGCATCGACGGCATCCGCCTGCTGGAGACCTTGCGCACTCAGAACAACCAGACGCCGGTGCTGTTCCTCTCGGCGCTGGCGCAGGTCGACGAGCGCGTGCGCGGGCTGAAGGCCGGCGGCGACGACTACCTCACCAAGCCCTTCGCCTTCGCCGAACTGCTCGCCCGCGTCGAGGCACTGAGTCGGCGGAGCAAGGGCGAGGGGCCGCAGACCCGCGTCGTCGTCGCCGACCTGGAGATGGATCTGCTCTCCCGCACCGTCCGGCGCGCCGGGCAGAAGATCGATCTGCAGCCGCGCGAATTCCGGCTGCTCGAATATCTCATGCGCCACGCCGGCCAGGTCGTGACCCGCACCATGCTGCTGGAGGGCGTCTGGGACTATCATTTCGACCCGCAGACCAACGTGATCGACGTTCACGTCTCGCGCCTGCGCCAGAAGGTGGACAAGCCCTTCGGCACCGCGCTCATCCACACGGTGCGCAACGCCGGCTATATGCTGCGCGCCGAAGGCGGGTGAGCGCATCGGCCATGAGCGACGGGGCGCTCGCCCTCGACCAGGCGGAGCGGGAGTCGGCCGGCGCCGACGGCGAGGCCAATCCGGGCGCGGCACAGCCGGGCCCCGTTCGGCGTCCCCAGCGCCTGCTGCATTCCGCCGGCGTGCGCTTTGCGCTGCTCTATGCCGGCCTGTTCGGGGTCAGCGCCCTGGCGCTGGCGCTCTTCATCTGGTGGGCGACGGCGGGACTGCTTCAGCGGCAGGTGGACGCGGCAATTCGCGCCGATGCCCAAGGGCTCTCGGAGCAGTGGCAGCAAGGCGGCCTGCCGGCACTCGTCCTGACCATCCGCGACCGTCTGGCCGAGAATGTCGATGACGACGCCATCTATCTCGTCGTCGACGCCGGCTTCCACCGCATCGCCGGCAATCTCGACCGCTGGCCCAGCGGCGTCACCATGGCCTCCGAGCGGTTCGAGCTGCCGATCGAGCGCGATGGTATCCGCTCACTCGCGCGGGTGCACCGGTTCGACCTGGTCGGCGGTGTCCATCTCCTCGTCGGACGCGATGTCGAATCGCGGGCCAAGATGCGGGCCCTCCTCACCGACGCGCTGCTGTGGGCGCTGGTCGTCGTCGCCGGGCTTGGCGCGGCCGGTGCGATCGTGGTCCGGAGCGTGCTGCGCGGCGCGCTGGCCGACATCTCGCAGACCACCGAGGCCATCAGCGCCGGGGATCTTTCGCGCCGCGTGCCCATCACGGGCCGTGGCGACGAGTTCGACCGGCTCGCCGAAACCATAAACGACATGCTCGCGCGCATCAGCCGGCTGATGGATGGCGTGCGCCAGGTGTCCAACGCCATCGCGCATGATCTGCGCACGCCGATCACCCGCGCCCGCGCCAAGCTCGAAGACGCGGCATTGCACGCGGCCACCGAATCCGACCTGCGCGCCGCGATCGAGCGCGCGCAGCTGGACCTCGACGGTGTGGTCGCCGTCTTCCAGGCGATCCTGCGGATTGCTGAAATCGAGGCAGGCGCCCGGCGGTCGGCGTTCGTTGCGATCGATCTTGCGCCGCTGCTCGCGGATCTCGCCGAACTCTACGGTGCCGTCGCCGAGGAGCGCGGGCTGCGGCTCGAACTCGCCTGTCCCGACCAACTCCCGGTCTACGGCGACCGCGACATGCTGCAGCAGGCGGTGGCGAACCTGCTCGACAATGCGATGAAATTCTCGCCGAGCGGCGGCGTGATCCGGCTCGAGGGACGCGCCGGACCCGCGGCCGAAATCGAGGTTTCCGATCAGGGCCCGGGCATCCCCGAGCCCGAACGCGCCCGGGTGACCGAGCGCTTCTACCGCGGCGAGACGGCGCGCAGCACCCCGGGGGCGGGGCTTGGCCTGGCGTTGGTGCAGGCGGTTGCACAGCTCCATGGCGGGGTCCTGAGCCTCGGTTCCAATGACCCCGGACTGCGCGCGGTGCTGCATCTGCCCGCCCAGCCATCAAGTTGATGCGGGCGCAAGCTTCGGAGTGCGCGGCCCCGGGTCCGCTGGCAGGGTGCGCCGGCGTGATCCAGCAGGGAGTTCCCGTCATGCCAGACCTGGCTCCGGCCGCCACCGACGCCCGATGGGTTTCCGTCTGCCGCCGCGACCGGGCGGCCGACGGCCGCTTCGTCTATTCCGTCGCCACCACCGGCGTGTTTTGTCGGCCCTCCTGCGCGGCGCGGCTGCCCCGGCCGGAGAACGTCGCCTTCCATGCCGATGCGGCGGCCGCGATTCGTGCCGGCTTCCGCCCCTGCAAGCGCTGCCGGCCGGACCTGCCGGCGCGCGCGGAGCGCGAGGCCGCGCTGATCGCAGCCGCCTGCCGGCATATCGAGGCCGCCGAGACGCCGCCGCCGCTGGCCGAGCTGGCCGCCGCGGCCGGTCTCAGCACGCATCACTTCCATCGCCTGTTCCGCCGCGTCGCCGGACTGACGCCGAAGGCGTATGCCGAAGCGGAGCGCCAGCGCCGGGTTCGGACCGGCCTCGCGCGACGGGTGAGCATCACCGAGACGCTGTATGCGGCGGGGTTCGGTTCCTCGGGACGGTTCTATGCCGCGGCGCCGGCGCTGCTCGGCATGACCCCCGGCGCCTACCGCGCTGGCGGCGCGGGCGAGCGCATCGTCTATGCCGCCGGCGCCTGTGCGCTGGGCTCGGTGCTGGCGGCCGCAACCGACCGCGGCCTGTGCGCGATTCTGCTCGGCGATGCGGTGCCGGCGCTCGTCGCCGAGTTGCGGAGCCGCTTCCCCGGCGCCCGGAGCGAGCCGGCCGGGCCGGATTTCGCCGCTGCCCTGGCCACCGTCGTGCGCCTGGTGGACGATCCTGCCGGCGCGCCGGCGCCTGCCTTGCCGCTCGACATCCGCGGGACCGTGTTCCAGCGCCAGGTCTGGCAGGCGCTGCAGGGGATCCCGCCCGGCACCACCGTCACCTACACGGAACTGGCCCGGCGCGTGGGACGGCCGCACGCTGTGCGCGCGGTTGCCGGGGCCTGCGCGGCGAACCGGCTGGCGGTCGCGGTGCCCTGCCACCGGGTCGTCGCGGCCAGCGGCGATCTCGCCGGGTATCGCTGGGGCGTGGCGCGCAAGCAGGCCCTCATCGAGCGCGAGCGAGCCGCGGCGGCCCTCAGCGCATCGGCAGCAGGTTCGTCAGGAACGCCTCGGCCGAGGCGCGCCAGCTGAAGCGCTCGGCATGGCGGCGGCAGGCGGCGCGGTCCGCCGCCAGCGCGGACGTCGCAGCGACGGCGAGGTCTTCGGCCAGCGCGCCGATGCAGCCCTCGGCACCGGCGAGCACGTCCTTCGGCCCCGTCACCGGATAGGCGGCGACCGGCGTGCCGCAGGCCAGCGCTTCGATGAGAACGAGGCCGAACGTGTCGGTGCGCGACGGGAAGACCAGCACGTCCGCCCCGGCATAGGCGCGCGCCAGCGCGGGGCCGTGGCGCGCGCCGAGAAAATGAACGGCCGGATAGCGCGCGGCCAGCGCGGCGCGCTGCGGTCCATCGCCGACGACCACCTTGGAGCCTGGCAGATCGAGCGCGAGGAAGGCCTCGATGTTCTTTTCCACGGCGACCCGGCCGACATACAGGAAAATCGGGCGCGGGAGCGACCACGCCTCCGCCGGCTCGGGCGTGAACAGCGCGAGATCGACCCCGCGCGACCACGAAACCAGCCGGTTGAAGCCGCGCGCGGCGAGTTCGGCGCGCAAGCTCTCCGTCGCCACCATGGTCCCGGCGCTGCGGCCATGGAAGCGGCGCAGCCACGCGTAGAGTGGGCCGGTCGGCAAGCGGGTGCGGGCCTGGATATATTCGGGGAAACGGGTGTGAAACGCCGTGGTGTAGGCAAAGCCGCGCCGGCGCGCCCAGCGCGAGGCCGCCCAGCCGAGCGGGCCTTCGGTGGCAATATGCAGGGCGTCGGGTGTGAAGGCTTCGATCATGCGCGCGAGACGATGCCCAGGCGCCAGTGACAGTCTTATGTCGGGATAGGTCGGACAGGGCACCGTGCGGAAACGGTCCGGCCCGATGACCTCGACCGTGTGGCCGAGTCTGCCGAGTTCCGATGCCAGCGCGGCGAGCGTGCGGACGACGCCATTGACCTGGGGCGCCCAGGCATCGGTCACGATGAGCACGCGCGCGCCCGCCGCCGCCGGAAGCGATAGCATGCGCGATCCGTCAGGCAGCTTCGGTAATCCGCGTCGCCCGGCGCGAATAGAAGGAGAGATTGGCCATGGCGGCCCAGTCGATCAGCTCGAGCCGGCCGTCGTGGTGTTCGACCAGCGCGGTGCAGCTCTCCACCCAATCGCCGCTATTGATGTAGAGCACGTCGTCGACTTTGCGCATTTCGGCGTGGTGGATATGGCCGCAGACGACGCCGTCGAAGCCGCGGCGGCGGGCCTCGGCGGCGAGTGCGTACTCGAACCGGTCGATCGCCTTCACCGCCTCCTTGACCCGCCGCTTGAGCCACACCGAGATCGACCAGTAGGGATAGCCGAGCCGGCGGCGGGCAAGGTTGAACCAGCGATTGACCACGAGCGCCGCGACATAGGCACCATCGCCGAGAACCGCCAGGAAGCGGGCATAGCGCACGACATGATCGAACTCGTCGCCGTGCATGACCAGCAGACGCTGGCCGTCCGCCGTGACATGCGTTGCCTCGGCGGCCATGCGGATGCCGGCAACCTCGAGCCCATGATGGAGCCAAGCGCGGAACGCTTCGTCGTGATTGCCCGGAACATAGGTGATCTCGGTGCCGTTGCGCGCATGCCGCAGCACCAGACGGAGCACCTCGTCGTGCATTCCGTCCCAGTACCAGGATTTCCGCAGTCGCCAGCCATCGATGATGTCGCCGACGAGATAGAGCTGCTGACAACTCATGCGGCGAAGAAAATCAGCGAGGAAGTCGCAGCGGGCACCGCGGGTGCCGAGATGAGTGTCAGAGATGAAGACGCTGCGATAGCTGGTCCGCGAGACCGGCGCGTTCATGACCTCTCCGCTGGCCCTGCCGTGCTCGACGCGAATCGCGCGCGGTTGGTTGCGTTGCGGCCCTGCTCTTACGCGGTCAGCGACGCCCTGTCAGAGAAGATTGCGTGACGGCGGCCTGCGGGCTCAGCCGTCCTCAGTAGGTAGCGCGGCCGCCCGAGAGGTCGAACACCGCACCGGTGGAGAAGCTGCATTCGCGGCTGGCGAGCCAGGCGACCATGGCAGCGATTTCCTCGACTTCGCCGAACCGGCCGAGGGGAATTTTCGACAGCATGAAATCGATATGCGCCTGGGTCATCTGCTCGAAGATGGCGGTGCGGACCGCCGCGGGTGTCACGCAGTTGACACGAATGCCGGTCCTGGCGAGCTCCTTGCCGAGCGACTTGGTGAGACCGATCACGGCCGCCTTGGATGCCGAATAGGCCGCTGCGTTCGGATTGCCTTCCTTGCCTGCGATGGAGGCGATGTTGACGATGCGGCCGTAATCATGCCGCTGCATGTGCGAAACGACGGCGCGATTGCAGTAGAAGACACCATGGAGATTGATATCGATCACGCGGCGCCAGTCGGCAACGCTGTAGTCCAGTACGGTCGCGTTCGGGCCGGAGATGCCGGCGCTGGCGACGAGGATGTCGATGCGGCCGAAATGTGCGAAGGCCGCGTCGGCGGCGCTTGCGACCGCCTCGGCGTCGGTGACGTCGAGGACCGTCGTCAGTGCCTCGCCGCCGAGGCGCGTGCGCGCGGCGTGCAGCCCCGCCTCGCTGGCGTCCCAAAGCGCGACGCGCGCGCCCTCCGCGGCGAGGCGCTCGGCGCACGCGAGACCGATCCCGGAGGCGCCACCGGTGATGATCGCGGTCTGTCCAGCGAAACGGTTGCTGTCGGTCACGCTGTGTCCTCCCCTGTCTCGTTCAATCTTCGGCCCGCTCACCGGAAAGCAGGCGGACCGCGTAGTGTTCGGCGAGCGAGGCGGCGATGGCGGCGCCGTGGGTCGCGTCGCGGGCCTCGATCATCAGCTCGAGTTCCGCCGATTGCACCGAGGGCGAGGCGAACAGCCGATGGTGCGAGACTTCGATGATGTTGCCGCCCGCCGTGCCGATGCGCCCGGCGATATCGGCGAGCACGCCGGGTCGGTCGGGAATTTCCATGCGAAGCCGCAACAATCGCCCGTCGCGCAGCAGATTGCGCAGCAGCACGTTGGCGAGAATGCGCGCATCGATATTGCCGCCGCAGACCGGGATGCCCACCCGCTTGCCGGCGAAGCGGCCGGGATAGGCGAGCAGGCCCGCGAGCGCAGCCGCCCCGGCTCCCTCCGCCACCAGTTTCGCACCTTCTGCCAGCAGCGCGATCGCCTGCTCGACGGCGCGTTCGGGGACGACGAGAACCTCGGCGCCATGGGCGCGGACCACGGCGAGTGGGGCTTCGCCGATGTCGCGCACGGCGATGCCCTCCGCGATCGTCGGGCCGCCGACCGTGACGGGCTGGCCGGCAAGGCGCTGGGCCATGGCCGCGTAGGCGGCGACCTCGACCCCGATGACCTCGACGCCAGGATGGGCCTCGGCGGCGGCCAGGCAGCCGGCGAACAGACCGCCGCCGCCGACGGGCACCAGCAGCACGTCTAGCCCCGGCGCATCCTCCAGCAACTCGAGCGCCAGCGTGCCCTGTCCGGACATCACCTGCGGGTCGTCATAGGGATGGACGAAGACCATGCCGCGTTCCGCCGCCAGATGGTTCGCATGTGCCGCCGCTTCTGCCAGGGTTTCGCCATGCAGCACCACCTCGGCCCCCCACGAAGCGGTGCGGGTCACTTTCGTTGCCGGGGTGAAGCGCGGCATGACGATGATGGCGGCGGTGCCGCTCAGCCCGGCATGGCGCGCCACCGCCTGGGCATGGTTGCCGGCGGACATGGCGACAACGCCGGCGGCGCGCTCGGCGGCGGTGAGCAGTGCCAGGCGATTGGCCGCGCCGCGCTCCTTGAAGGCTCCGGTCGCCTGCAGGTTGTCGAGCTTGAGCACGACATCGGCACCGCAGGCGCGCGAGACCGAGGCGCTAGGCAGTGACGGGGTCCGCAGCACGCTGCCCGCGATGCGGGTCGCGGCGGCCTGGACGTCGGCCAGTGTGATCACTGGCCGGCTCAAGAATAGCGGACGCTGAGAATCTCGTAGACCCGATCTCCACCGGGCGCCGGCACCGAGACGGTGTCACCCGGCCGCTTGCCGATCAGCGCCTTGGCTAGCGGTGATGACACGGACAACCGTCCGGACTTGATGTCCGCCTCGTGCACGCCGACGATCTGGTAGGTCGATTCCTTTTCGGTCTCCTCGTCGAGCAGTTCGACCACGGCGCCGAACTTCACATGCTCGCCGGACAGCAACGACGGATCGATCACCTCGGCGGCCGAGACGATCTCCTCGAGTTCGCCGATCCGCCCCTCGATGAAGGATTGCCGCTCGCGCGCGGCGTGGTATTCCGCATTCTCGCTGAGATCGCCGTGGCCGCGCGCCTCGGCGATGGCACGGATCACCGCCGGGCGCTCATTGCTCTTGAGGCGGCGAAGCTCGTCCTCCAGCCGCTGCAGACCCTGGGCGGTCATGGGGAATTTCTGCACGGCGCGGCCCTCGTTTCCTGGACTGGATGCAACGCATCGCCCCCGGGGCCGGGCAAGACCGGGCCCCGCGGCGGCGATCAGAACGGTCGGTGAAAATACGCCTGCAGCGGGGCTACTTCAAGCGTCCCGGCCCGCAGCGCCGCGATGGCGTGCACCGCCGCCCGGGCTCCGGCCAGCGTGGTGAAATGCGGCACCCCGTGGGTCAGTGCGGTTCGGCGGATGGCGAAGCTGTCCGCGACCGACTGCGCGCCCGAGGCGGTGTTGATCACCAACTGCACCTCGCCCGACAAGATGGCGTCGACGCAGTGCGGCCGTCCCTCGAGGACCTTGTTGACCACCCGCACGCTGAGCCCGGCCTCCGCCAGGCGTGCCGCCGTGCCGCGGGTGGCAAGCACGGCGAAGCCCATCTCCAGCAGGCGGCGGGCGAGGCCGACCACGGCGCGCTTGTCCGCGTCCTTGACCGAGAGGAAGGCCGTGCCCGTTTGCGGCAGGCGGACCCCGGCGCCGAGCTGGGCCTTCGCGAAGGCACGCTCGAAGCTCGCATCCAGGCCCATCACCTCGCCGGTCGATTTCATCTCGGGCCCGAGCAGAACATCGACGTTGGGAAAGCGCGCGAACGGGAATACGGCTTCCTTCACCGCGACGTGCGGCGCAACGGCCTGGTCGTCCGGCGCCAAGGCGGCGAGATCGGCTCCGGCCATCACCAGCGCACCGATCTTGGCCACCGGCGTGCCGGTCGCCTTGGCCACGAACGGCACGGTGCGCGAAGCGCGTGGGTTGACCTCCAGCACATAGATCGCGTCGCCCTGGATCGCGTACTGGACGTTCATCAGCCCGACGACGCCGAGGCCCCTGGCCAGCGCCTCGGTCTCGGCCTTGAGTTCCGTGACCACGGAAGGCGGCAGCGAATAGGGTGGCAACGCGCAGGCCGAATCGCCGGAATGGATGCCGGCCTCCTCGATGTGCTCCATCACCCCGGCGACATAGACGCTGCGGCCGTCGGCGATGCAGTCGACATCGACCTCGATGGCATCGGCGAGGTAGCGGTCGATCAACACCGGATTATCGCCCGAGACCCGCACCGCCTCGCGCATGTAGCGGGCCAGCCCGGCGCGGTCATGGACGATCTCCATCGCGCGCCCCCCGAGCACGTAGCTCGGCCGGATCACCACCGGGAAACCGATTCGTTCGGCGATCGTCTCCGCCTCCGCCAGCGAGCGCGCGGTGCCGTTCTCCGGCTGCAGCAGGCCGAGCCGGCGGAGGAGAACCTGAAACCGCTCGCGATCCTCGGCAATGTCGATCGCTTCGGCCGAAGTCCCGAGGATCGGGATGTTTTCACGGGCCAGCGCCTGCGAAAGCTTGAGCGGCGTCTGGCCGCCGTACTGCACGATACAGCCGAGCAGCGTGCCACGCTCCTGCTCGCGGCGGATCAGCGCGATCACATCCTCGGCGGTCAGCGGCTCGAAATAAAGGCGATCGGAGGTGTCGTAGTCCGTGCTCACCGTTTCGGGATTGCAATTGACCATGATGGTCTCGAACCCGGCCTCGCGCAGGGCATAGGCGGCGTGGACGCAGCAATAGTCGAATTCGATACCCTGGCCGATGCGGTTCGGGCCGCCGCCGAGAATGACCACCTTGCGCCGATCGGTCGGCGCCGCCTCGCAGACGGGCTCGCCGTAGCTGCCCTCGTAGGTCGAATACATGTAGGACGTCGTGGAGGCGAACTCCCCGCCGCTGGTATCGATGCGCTTGTAGACGGGCCGGACGCCGAGGCGCAGGCGCAGCGCAGCGACGTCGCTCTCGCTGCGACGGCTGAGCTGGGCGAGGCGCGAATCCGCAAACCCGAGTGCCTTCAGGCGCCGCAGCGCGATCGGCTCAGCGGGCAGGCCGTGCGCGGCGACTGCGTGCTCGGCGGCGACGATGTCGGCGAGCTGGCGCAGGAACCAGGGGTCGAAACGGCAGGCGTTGTGGACGTCGTCCACGGTGAGCCCGGCGCGCAGCGCCTGGGCGGCCATCAGCAGCCGCTCCGGACGCGGGGCGGAGAGCGCGGCGCGGAAGGCATCGGCCGTGCCGTCGCCGGGTGGGTCGATCGCGTCGAGGCCGGCGAGGCCCGTCTCCATGCTCCGCAGACCCTTTTGCAGGGCTTCCGCGAAGCTGCGCCCGATCGCCATCGCCTCGCCCACCGATTTCATGCTGGTCGACAGCAGCGCCGGCGTGCCAGGAAATTTCTCGAACGTGAAGCGGGGGATTTTCACCACCACATAGTCGATGGTCGGCTCGAAACTGGCCGGGGTCACGCGCGTGATATCGTTGACCAGTTCGTCGAGCGTGTAGCCGATGGCGAGTTTGGCGGCGATCTTCGCGATCGGGAAGCCCGTGGCTTTCGATGCCAGCGCTGACGATCGCGATACGCGCGGGTTCATCTCGATGATCAGCATCCGCCCGGTGGCCGGGTCGACCGCGAACTGGACGTTCGACCCCCCGGTATCGACGCCGATCGCGCGCAGGCAGGCGATGGAGGCATCGCGCATGCGCTGATATTCCTTGTCGGTCAGCGTCAAGGCCGGTGCCACCGTGACGGAATCGCCGGTGTGGACACCCATCGGGTCGATGTTCTCGATCGAGCAGATGATGATGCAGTTATCGGCCTTGTCGCGCACCACCTCCATCTCGAACTCTTTCCAGCCGAGCACGCTCTCCTCGATCAGCACCTCGGTGGTCGGCGAGGCGGCCAGACCGCCGGCGGTGATCTGCTCGAATTCCTCGCGATTGTAAGCGATGCCGCCGCCGGTGCCGCCCAGGGTGAAGGATGGGCGGATCACGGCCGGCAACCCGACGAGGGCGAGCGCGGCACGCGCCTCCTCGAGCGTGTGGGCGATCGCGCTGCGCGGACTCTCGATGCCGATCGCCGCCATGGCATCACGGAATTTCAGCCGGTCTTCGGCCCGGTCGATCACGTCCTCGCGCGCGCCGATCAGCTCGACGCCGTATTTTTCCAGGATGCCGCCGCGCGCGAGCTGCATCGCCGCATTCAGCGCGGTCTGTCCGCCCATCGTCGGCAGCAGCGCGTCCGGCTTTTCGCGCGCGATGATCTTCTCGATGATCTCGGGCGTGATGGGCTCGATATAGGTGGCATCGGCGAGCCCCGGGTCGGTCATGATCGTGGCCGGGTTCGAATTCACCAGCACGACGCGCAGCCCTTCCTCGCGCAGCGCCTTGCACGCCTGGGCGCCGGAATAGTCGAACTCGCAGGCCTGACCGATGACGATCGGGCCCGCGCCGATGATCAGAACCGAGCGGATATCGTCGCGCTTTGGCATGGGCTCAGCCTTTCCGGCCGTCGATCAGGGCAACGAAGCGATCGAACAGGTAATGACTGTCCGATGGCCCCGGGCTTGCCTCGGGATGATATTGCACGCTGAAGGCCGGGCGATCGGTGCAGGCGAGGCCCTCGTTGCTGCCGTCGAACAGGCTGACATGGCTCACGCGCACGCCCTCCGGCAGGGTCTCGGGGTCGACCGCGAACCCGTGATTCTGGCTCGTGATCTCCACCCGCCCGGTGGCGAGATCCTTGACCGGCTGATTGGCGCCGCGGTGGCCGCGCGCCATTTTGAACGTGCGCGCGCCGAGCGCCAGCGCCAGCAATTGATGCCCGAGGCAGATGCCGAACAGCGGCACCCGCGCCTCCAGCACACCGCGAATCGCGGGCACCGCATAGGCCGCCGTGGCCGCCGGGTCGCCCGGACCATTGGAGAGAAACACGCCGTCCGGCCGGTGACGCAGAATGTCGTCGGCCGTCGCCGTTGCCGGGACGACGGTGACGCGGCAGCCGGCATTGGCCAGGCAGCGCAGAATGTTGCGCTTGGCGCCGTAATCGACCGCGACGACATGGCGCAGAGGCGCCGCCTGCCGGCCATAGCCGCTGGGCCAGGCCCACACGGTCTCGTCCCAGGCGTAGCTCTGCGTGCACGAGACCTCGCGAGCGAGGTCCATGCCCTCCAGACCCGGCCATGCGGCGGCGGCCGCGCGTGCCGCGGCGAGATCGAAGCGCCCGTCCGCGGGGAAACACACCACGCCCGAGGGGGCGCCGCCGTCACGGATTGCGAGCGTCAGGGCGCGTGTATCCACCCCGGCGATCCCCGCCACGCCCTTGGTGCGGAGCCAGGCCCCCAGACCGCTGGCGGCGCGCCAGTTGGACGGTTCGGTGATGTCCTGCTTCACCACCAGGCCACGCGCGGCGATGCTGGTTGCCTCGAGATCCTCGCCATTGGCGCCGACATTGCCGATATGGGGGAACGTGAAGGTGATGATCTGGCCGGCGAAGGAGGGATCGGTCAGGGATTCCTGGTAGCCGGTCATGCCGGTCGTGAAGCAGACCTCGCCCACGGGTCCGGGCATGGCCGTGTGCGCGCCGAAGCCGCGGCCCCAAAAGATACTGCCATCGGCCAGCACGAGAGCGGCGGTGGCGCCGGCCGGAACGACGCTGTCCGTCGGGTGCGCTGAGCGCATGGCATGGCTCCGTTGCGGTGCGCCGGGGAGATCGGCGAGGTCAAGGCCCGTGGCGGCGAGCAGGGCAGGCCAGTGCTTCGCCGGAATGGACTGCGCCGTTCGCCATTTGCGCACCGCTTCCGTGCCCACCCCGAGGCGTTTCGCCGCCGCCTCCGCGCCGCCCAGCCGGTCGATCAACTCATCCACAGAGATTTGCATGGCGGCAACCTATGGGAAATTCTTTCCGGCCGCAATGCCCGGCCGACATGCGGGAAGTTTTTTCCGGACATTCTTCCCGGGCCGGAAAGCCTGTATCGGGAGGCTCGACCGTCCTGGATGATTGGCATGCCCGTCCCCCCCCATGCACCCAATGCGCTGAACGCCGCCCTCATTGTTGCCGCCGGGCGCGGCCATCGTTTCGGGGGCTCGATCCCGAAGCAATATCGCCAGCTCGCCGGTGCGGCCGTGCTGCGTCGCACGCTGCTTGCCTTCCTTGCCCATCCTCGCATCGGGGCCGTGCGGGTTGTCATCCACCCCGACGACGCCGCCTTGTTCGCGGACGCGACGGCGGGGTTGGAGATCGCCGCGCCGGTTCCAGGGGGCGCCACGCGCCAGGACTCCGTGCGCCGCGGCCTCGAGGCGCTGGCCCCGCTAGCGCCGGCGACGGTGCTGATCCATGACGCCGTGCGGCCGTTCGTGGCGGCGGCAACGATCGATGCGGTGCTTGAGCAGCTCGACCGAACGCCGGGCGCGATCGCCGCGCTTCCCGTCGTCGATACGCTGAAGCGCGGCGCCGGCGGTCTGGTTGTGGCCACGGTCGACCGTGGCGACCTCTGGCGGGCCCAGACGCCGCAAGGGTTCCGGTTTGCCGCCTTGCTGTCCGCGCACCGCGCCGCTGCCGGGCTGGACCTCACCGACGATGCGCAACTCGCCGAACGTGCCGGAATGGCGGTCGCGCTGGTGACGGGCAGCGAGGCGGCGTTCAAAATCACGACCGAGCCGGACCTGGAACGGGCCGAGCAGATGCTGCACGCCATCGCACGTCGATCGTGACCGATTTGCCACAGAATTTCTGCCAGCGCGATAATCCCCCTATGCGCTGAAGGCGGGCTTACCTAGTCTCGCCCACGCGTGGATGGCGGCAGTTTGGCCACTGCCGGCTCGGCTGCTGCCGCGCCGGCCAATGAGTATGTGGGAGGACCATGTTTCAGCAATTGCTCACGCCGGTGGCCGACAGCCTTCCGGCCTCATTCATCGTCGCCGTTTTGCCGATCGCCACGGCGTTAGTCATGCTCGGTATTCTGCGCCGCCCGGCTTGGCAGGCCTCGCTCGGCGGGCTCGTCGTCGGGCTGGTGCTCGCCATCGGTGTCTGGCAGCTGCCGGTCGGACTCGCGCTCGACAGCGTCGCCAATGGCATGGTGTTCGCGCTGCTGCCGGTCATGTGGATCGTCTTCACCGCCCTGCTGCTCTACAACGTCGCCGTCGCCACCGGCCGGTTCGACAGTTTCCGCAACTGGGTGCTGGATCATCTGCCGAACGACCGCCGCATCGTTCTGGTGGTGATCGGCTTCTGCTTCGGCGCCTTGCTCGAAGGCGTTGCCGGGTTCGGCGTGCCGGTCGCGATCACCTCATCGCTGCTCATCATGGTCGGCTATCCGCCGGTCGAGGCACTCGTCTACACGCTGATTTTCAACACTGCCCCGGTGGCCTTCGGGGCCCTGGGCGTGCCGATCACCGTGCTCGGCGCCGTGACCGGGCTGAAGGCAACGGCACTCGGTGCCATGGTCGGGCGGCAGCTGCCGCTTTTTGCTTTGTTCCTCCCCTGCTACGTCATGGCCGCCTATGGCGGGATGCGGTCGGTGCGCGCCCTGTTCCCGGTCCTCATCGTCGCCGGCGCGAGTTTCGGTTTCGCCCAGTTTTTCACGGCGAACTTCCTCGACTACGCGCTGACCGACGTGGTCTCGTCGCTGACCTCGCTGATCTGCACCATCGGGTTCCTGCGGGTGTGGCAGCCGGCACCGGACCCCGAATATGCGATCAAGGCCGACATCCATACGCTGGAGCGGACCGGCGTGCCGCCCTCGTGGCAGGGCTGGATTCCCTGGGTGCTGGTCGCCGGCATCGTCATCGTCTGGACACACCTGAAAATCGCGGCGATCGGCCAGGTCGCGGTGAAGTGGCCGGGGCTGCACAATGCGGTGTTCATCACGCTCTACAAGAAGGCCTACGCGGCCGTGTGGCTGTTCCAGCCGCTCGGCACCGGCACGGCCATCCTGCTCAGCGTGCTGATCGCCGCGCTGGCGCTGGGTTGCGGCCCTGCCCGGCTGGGCCGCGCCGTGGTCGACACGTTCGTCCAGATCCGCATCGCCATCCTGACCGTGATGCTGATCGTCGGCCTCGCCTTCCTGCTCAATTACTCTGGCATGGCCTACACGCTCGGGCTCGGGGTCGCTTCGGTCGGGGTATTCTTCCCCCTGGTCTCGCCTTTCCTCGGCTGGATCGCGGTCTTCCTGTCGGGCAGTGACACCTCCGGCAATGCGCTGTTCGGCAACCTGCAAGCAGTGGCTGCCAATCAGCTCAATCTCAATCCCGTGCTGTTCGCGGCGACCAACTCCTCGGGCGGGGTGATGGGCAAGATGATCTCGCCGCAGAACATCTCCACCGGCGTCTCCACGACCGACTTGAAGGGACACGAGGGCGTCGTGTTCGCCCGCACGTTCACCCACAGCGTCGTGCTCACCATCGCGCTCGGTATCCTGGTGGCGATCCAGCAATACGTCATTCCCTGGATCATCCCCAGCTGAACGCTGCGGACGCACGCCGGCCCGGAGCGACTACGGGCCGGCGTGCGCGCTCAGCCGGTGCGTTGCGGCATCGCCGTCGGCACGACGGTGCGGACGATCGATGCATCCAGCGCCTCGTAATCGGCATAGCCGATCGTTTCGTAGAGTTCGGCGCGCGTCTGCATGGCGTCGAGCATCCGGTGGGCGCCGCCGTCGCGGCGAATGGCGTCGTAGAGCAGCGCCTGCGCCTTGGCCGCGACCCGCAGGGAACTGACCGGCCAGATCACCATGCGATAGCCCATTTCGGCGAACTCGGTCGCCGTGAAGAACGGGGTGCGGCCGAACTCGGTCATGTTGGCGAGGAGCGGCGCCTTCACCCGCGCGGCGAATTCGCGGAACATGTCGGCGGTGATGAGCGCCTCGGGGAAGATCGCGTCGGCCCCAGCTTCGAGGTATAGATTTGCGCGCGCCACGGCGCCATCGATGCCCTCGCTCGCGGCCGCATCGGTCCGCGCGATGATGAAGAGATGCCGCCGCGCCTTTGCCGCCGCCGCGACCTTGGCCGCCATGTCGTGCGGGTCGGCGAGCTTCTTGTCGTTCAGATGGCCGCATTTCTTCGGCAGCAGCTGGTCCTCGAGATGCACCGCGGCGGCGCCGGCTTCCTCGAAGCTGCGCACCATGTGCATGACATTCAGCGCCTCGCCATAGCCGGTGTCGCCGTCCACGAGCACCGGCAGGCCGGAGGCGCGCACGACCTGGCGGATGAAGAAGCCGACATCGTCGACGGTGATGACGCCGAGGTCTGGCAGACCCATCGACGCGCTCATCGCCGCGCCCGACAGATAGAGCGCCTTGAAGCCGGCGCGTCTGGCCTGCGCGGCGGCAAGCCCGTTATGCGCACCGGGAATTTGCAGAATGGGGGGTTCGGCGAGCAGCGTCCGGAAGCGCACGCCCGCCGACTCGAGCGGTAGATCCGATCCGACCAGATAGGGCATGACGAGCTTCCTCAACCGCGCGCGTTGAGCGGAACGAAGGTGAGATTCTCCGGGCCGACATAGTTGGCCGACGGGCGGATGATCTTGCCGTCCACGCGCTGTTCCATGACGTGCGCGCTCCAGCCCGAGGTGCGGGAGATGACGAACAGCGGCGTGAACATCGCCGTCGGCACCCCCATCATGTGGTAGCTGACCGCGCTGAACCAATCGAGATTGGCGAACATCTTCTTGGTCTCGCCCATCACCTGCTCGATACGCTCGGCGATCGAGAACATGGTCATCGAGCCCGCGGCCGCCGACAGGCGGCGCGCGACCTCCTTGATCACCTTGTTGCGCGGATCGGCGATCGTATAGACCGGGTGGCCGAAGCCGATCACCACCTCCTTGTTGGCAACGCGGGCCCGAATGTCCGTCTCGGCGACGTCGGCGTCGGCGTAGCGCTGTTGGATCTCGAGCGCGACCTCGTTGGCGCCACCATGCTTCGGGCCGCGCAGCGCGCCGATCCCGCCGGTGATCGCCGAATACATGTCCGAACCCGTGCCGGCGACGACCCGCGCCGTGAAGGTCGACGCATTGAACTCATGCTCGGCGTAGAGGACCAGCGAGACGTGCATCGCCTTCACCCACAACTCGCTCGGCGCGCGCCCGTGCAGCAGGTGCAGGAAATGCCCGCCGATGGAATCGTCGTCGGTCTCGACGTCGATGCGCCGGCCATTGTGGGAATAATGGTACCAGTAGAGCAGCATCGAGCCGAAGGAGGCCATCAGCCGATCGGCGATGTCGCGCGCGCCGGGAGCGTTGTGGTCTTCCTTTTCGGGCAGGACGCAGCCCAGGGCGGAGCAGCCGCTGCGCATCACGTCCATCGGGTGCGTCGCCGCCGGGAGTGCCTCCAGCACGGCGCGCACGGCGTGTGGCAGCCCGCGCAGCGCCTTGAGCTTCGTCTTGTAGGCGGCGAGTTCGGCGCGGTTCGGCAGGCGGCCATGGACGAGGAGGTAGGCGATTTCCTCGAACTCGCACTGCTCGGCGACGTCGAGAATGTCATATCCGCGATAATGCAGATCGCTGCCGGTGCGACCCACGGTGCAGAGTGCGGTATTGCCGGCCGCAATCCCGGAAAGGGCTACGGATTTCTTCGGTTTCACGCCGCTCGCCTGGGTCTCGCTCATGTGCCTGGTCCTTGCCTCGCTCTGGAGCCGATCGGGAATGGCCACGACGTTGCCCTGCCTCCGCCCGGCTGGCAACATCGCGGCTGCGGCCGTCGCGCATCGGCGCGGCCGGCGCCGAAGGAGGACCCGTGATGCCGCCCGTGATCCTCGACCCCGCGCGGGACATCCTCGGGCTGATCGACGTTCAGCCGGATTTCATGCCCGGCGGCCGGCTCGCGGTGCCGGAGGGGGACGCGGTGCTCGGACCGATCGCGGGCCTGCTCGCCGGCCCCCTGCTGCACGCTTTCGCCACCCAGGACTGGCACCCAGCGGGTCATCGCTCGTTCGCTTCCGCCCATCCCGGTCGTGCCGCATTCGAGACGATCGCGGTCGATTATGGCGCGCAGACCCTGTGGCCGGACCATGCGCTCCAGGGCAGCGACGGCGCGGCGCTGCACCCGGCACTGGACCAGGCACGCATCGAAGCCATCATCCGCAAGGGCTTCCGCCGCGAGATCGACAGCTATTCGGCCTTTTTCGAGAACGACCGGACGACGCCGACGGGCCTCGACGGCTGGCTCCGGGTCCGTGGGTTCACCCGCATTTTCTTCGCCGGGCTGGCGACCGATTTCTGCGTTGCCTACTCGGCCGAGGACGCCGCGCGCCTCGGCTACGAGGTCGTCGTCGTCGAGGACGCCTGCCGCGGCATTGGTCTGCCCGAGAGCGGCGGCGGCACCACGATCGCATCGGCGCGCGCGCGTCTGCTCGCCGCCGGGGTTCGGTTTCTCCCCTCGGCGGAGGTTCGCTGACACGCCGGTATGCCGCGCCGACGGTTGGCCCGCGCCGGCTGGCCAATGTGCTGGACCGCCGGTTGCGGCGCTGGTACCCCCGGCGGAACCGGGGTCGCATCGCGCAGCCAGCCTCCCGGCATGCCGCGCCAGAACCGCAGGCGCAGCACCGCGATCCGGTCCGTGGTCTCGCCGACCGCGGCGGGCGTGAAGAATTGCGGGTCCGGCGTGTGCATGAGATAGGCCTGCATCTCGTTCATCATCAGATCCTCGAGGCCGGTGTCGTATCCGGCCTGGCCGAGGAAATGCCGAAAATCGTCGCGGTCGCGCGCGTCCAGCGCGTCGAGCCAGAATTGCCGCGCATAGGCGGCATAGGCGGCGTCGGTGAAGTAGGCGGCGTGGGCGAGTTCGTGATGCAGGATGGTGGCGCGGGCCTCCCCGCTGATCGTCGCGTCGGCGCCGGCGCGCGGGATCGAGATCAGTGCGCCCACCGCACCCTCCGCGGTCCAGCCGAGCGTGGTGATGAGCCGGCGCAGCCGGGCTTCCTGGGCGTTGAGCGCCACCTGGTCGCGGTCGGCAAGGGCGAAGAAGCGCGCCAGGTCGGCGGCACGGTAGTCGTGGCCATAGTAGAACGTCTCCGGCGTATCGCCGCCCGCGGCGATGGCGGCGGCGAGTTCGGCATCGGAGAGCACGCGCTCGCGCGGGAGATTCGCCTTCTCGACCAGCGCCGCCACGCGGTTGAGCATCTGCCCCTGCTCGGTGAGGGAGGCGAAATCCAGCACGATGACGCGTGGGTCTGGGGCGAAGCGGAACAGGCGCAGATGCTCCGGCACATCGGCGGCGATGGCCGCCTCGCCGGCAGTGACGAACGCGAACTCCGGCGCGGGCCGTGGCGCGGGCAGGGGCACGAACACCGCCGCCGCTCCGGCGGGGCGGGGCGGCGGTGCAATGGGCGGCGGTTGCGACGGCTGCAGCAGACGGAACAGCGTCCAGCCGAACCCGGTCAGCAAGGCGAGCGCCACGAGCGCCAGCCGCCGCCAAGGGGGCGGGCGCTTCGGCGCGCGTGGCACCACGACGGTACGGTCGGGGTCGTCCTCGGCCGCCATCCGTCGCCCGCCCGGCCGGAGCGCTATGCCCCGATATTCACGACCTGGACGCGCCGGTTGCGCGGTTCCGGCGTCTGCGGGGGCGTGGCGACCAGCGGTCCGTCCTCGCCCATCCCGACCGGCTGCAGACGCGCCTTGTCGAGCCCGAACTTGCTCGCGAGATAGGCGACCACGGCCTCGGCGCGGCGCTCGGAAAGCGCCTTGTTGTAGCTGCGCGAGCCGACATTGTCGGTATGGCCCTCGATGCGGAACCGATAGCTCGCCAAATCCTGACTGGCCAGGGCGCGGCCGAGTTCGTCGAGCGTCTTCCGCGCCTCCGGCGTCAGGTCCGCCGAGCCGTTGGCGAACTGCACGCTGAGGTTGACCGAGGGACCGGCCGCCTCGGTCTTGGCCACGCGGGTCGATGTGTTCGGGGTCGGCGCCGCGGCGGGTTGCCCGGGCGAGACCGGCTTGATGCCGCGGGTCTGCCCGTTCAGCGCCCCCGAAGGCTTCAGCGACTGGATGATCTGATCGGCGGATGGATTGCTCTGAGCCCCTGCGGACAGCGGCGCGAGCAGCAGGGCTGCGGCAAGACCCGCCGGCAAGGCAAGAGCGGTGCGGAAGCGCATGGGTCGTCTCCTGTTCGGTTCAGGCCATCGTAACATGGTGGTGAAGCAACATCTCAAGCGTCGAGAATCTCAAGGACTACAGCGGTTACGTTGTCGGTGACGCCGGCGCCGAGGGCTTCCTCCACGAGCGCCGTGGGTGGCGGCGTCGGCCCGTCGGCGCCCAGGAGCGCTGCGAGGCTGGCTTCGGCGAGGGTCTTGCACAGCCCGTCGCTGCATAGCAGAAAGCGGTCGCCCGGCTGCAGCCGGTCGCTCACCTTGTCGAGGTCGAGCGCCTCGGCGTCGGCGCCGACGGCGCGCGTGATGACATTGGCATGCGGGTGCCGCTCGGCCTCGGTGGCGCTGATCGCCCCGCTATCGACCAGTTCCTGCACCAGGCTGTGGTCGTGGGTGATCTGCTCGAACGTCCCGTCCCGCAGGCGATAGGCCCGCGAATCGCCGGCCCAGAGGCAGGCGAAATGTTCCGGACCCGCGAGAAGGACGACGACGGTGGAGGCCAGCATGGCTGTGGGGCCCCGCCGTGCCGCCTCCTCCCGCAGCGCCGCATGCGCCTCGCCGAGCTGGAGACGAACCTGGGCAAGCATATCCGCCGGTGCCAGGCCGGCCGGGATCGCCGCCAGCGCTGCCACCACGGTCTGCGAGGCAACCTCGCCCGCTTGGTGCCCGCCAGCCCCGTCGGCCACCGCCCACAGGCCGAGGTCTGGCCGGTTGAGGTAGCAATCCTCGTTGTTGCGCCGGGTCGTGCCGACATGGGTCGCGGCCCAGGAGCGAAATCGCCCGCTGGCGCACTGATCGGCTTCGATCGGCGTCTGGCTCATCCCCACCCCCCCGAGCCGGTCGCGACCATTGACCAGGCGCTTGGCACGCTCCGATCATAGACCGGATTTCCGCGCCGACTCAGACGCTTTTTTCGCCCTGTCGCAGGCCGCGAAGCCGCGACCGGCCGGGCTCGACGTCGAGCCGGAGCCGGCTCGGTCCATCATGGGCCAGCGCAGCGACGTCACGCCAGAGGCTGGCGGGGGCGTCGAAGAGCACCGCGACGCCGACATATTTGGCCTGCTCGCGCCAGGTCCGCTGGAGGTGACGGGTCTCGCCCGGGCGCAGCAGAATCTCCTCCATGCCCAGGTCATCCGTGCCGAGCGTGGCCTGCTCGTGCCCGAGCAGCGCCGGCGGCGGCGCGGCAAGAAAGTGCTCGGTGGCGACGAGCTGATAGACCCGTACCGCGAGCGCCCGGGTCAGGCCCGGGGCGGCGACCAGGGTGAACTCGACGCGCGGCCGCTCCGGCACGCCGTGCGCGCAGGCCGCGAGGGCGAGGGTGCCGACAAGGGCACGCCTTGGGATCACGCGGCCGGCCGGCGATGGGGTCGGCTGGCGGCCTCGGTGCGGAGCTGGCCGCAGGCGGCGAGGATGTCGCGGCCGCGCGGCGCACGCACCGGGGCGGCGAAACCGGCATTCATGACGATCTCGGCAAAGCGTCGCAGTGCCGCCGGCGTGCTCGGCGCGTAGGCGCTCCCGGGCCAGGGGTTGAACGGGATCAGGTTGACCTTGGCCGGGATGCCAGCGATCAGCCGCACCAGCTCGTGGGCCTCCGCGGCGCTGTCGTTGATGCCGCGCAGCATGACATATTCGAAGGTGATGCGCCGCGCATTGGACGCGCCAGGGTAGCGGCGGCAGGCGGCGATCAGGTCCGCGATCGGGTATTTGCGATTGAGCGGCACCAACTCGTCGCGCAAATCGTCGCGCACGGCATGCAGCGACACGGCGAGATTGACGCCGAGTTCGGCACCGGCCCGATCCATCATCGGCACCACGCCCGAGGTGGACAGCGTGATGCGTCGGCGCGACAGCGCGATGCCTTCGTTGTCCATCACGATCGCCATGGCACGCGCGACGTTCTCGTAGTTGTAGAGCGGCTCGCCCATGCCCATCAGCACGATGTTGGACAAGAGCCGCGGCGTTTCGTCGTGCGGGCTTGGCCATTCCCCGAAGGCATCGCGCAAGGCCATGAACTGGCCGACGATTTCGGCGGTGCCGAGATTGCGCGCCAGGCGCTGCGTGCCGGTGTGGCAGAAGCGGCACGAGAGGGTGCAGCCGATCTGCGAGGACAGGCACGCCGCGCCGCGCGGCTCGTCGCGGTCCGGGATGTAGACCGTCTCCGCTTCCTGGCCATCGCGGAAGCGGAAGAGGAATTTGCGCGTGCCGTCGGCGCTCTGTTGCATCGCCGCCACGTCCGGCCGGCCGATGACGAAGCGCTCGGCCAGCCGTTCCTGCATCGGCCGGGCGATCGTGGTGAAGCGCGCGAAATCGGTCTCGCCGCGATGGTAGACCCAATGCCAGATCTGGCGCGCGCGGAACGCCGGGGCGCCGATGGCGGCCAGCTCGGCCGCAAGCTCCGCCCGGCTCAGGCCGACGAGATCGCGCCGCCCGTCCGCCAGCACCGGCTCGGGCGGGGCGAAGAGCGCCGCTTTCGCGAGGATGCGGTCGCGTTCGGCTTCCGTCAGGTCGGCGCCGGAGTGGGTCATTTCGCGGGGCATGCCTTGACGATGGCAGCGTAGGCGAGATCGAACCCGCGCAGGCTGAAACTGTCGCCGACCTGGCCCGCGTGCGGTGCCGGCCCGTGGGCGACGAGGTCGCGCCGATGGCGCATCGCCGCCACCACGGCGTGCCCGTCGCGGGCGAAGGCGGAGCGCTGGGCGGTGTAGAATTCGAATGCGGCGCGCTCGATCTGCACGCGAACGACCGCGCCGGCCCCATAGGGATAGCCGGCGCTGATCGCGACCATGTCGCGCCCGGTCGGGCGCTCCGTCACCGTCAGCACGACCTCGCCGCGGCCGGGGATTTTCAGGCTGGAATTGCGGACGCGGGTGAACGCGTAGCAGACCGTATGTCCACCCTCGAGATGGGTCGCGGCGGTCCAGTCCTCGAAATGGCCGAGGGGCCGCGGCTGGTCCGCACGCGGCGCTGCGGCCACGTGCGTTGGCGTGTGCGCCGCGCCCGCCGGCGCCAGTGCCGCCAGGATGAAACCCATCAGGACCAGAACGAACCGCATGGCCGAGACTGATACGGGCTGGACCGCAGCGCGGCAAGCGGCGGAGCGAGGCGTTCAGCCTTCCCCGTTGCTTCCGAGCCAGGGCGGGATGGTCCGGCGGAACACCGGGTCGCCATGCCCGCCGCGGGCCGGCGGCGTTGCCGGCGCCACCGGCGCGAGGGCGGTGCCCACCGGCCGTTCCGCGAACCGGCCGTGCTGCAGCAGGCGATCATACAGCACCAGCGCGCCGGCGACGGCGACGTTGAGGGCGAACCGGGTCGGGATCCGTACCACATGCCGGCAGCGAGCCAGAAGCGGCGGAGACAGTCCCGAGCGCTCCGGGCCCAGCACATAGGCGGCGCTCAGCGGATGGCGAAACGACGGCAGCGCCACCGCCGTGTCGATGAGCTCGACCCCGACGAGGACGCAGCCTTGCGGCAGGCGGAAGCTGTCGATGTCGTCGAAGCGCCAGGTCGGCAGACTCTCCGGCGTGCCGGCGGTATCGGCCGCGCGCGCGGCGCGGGCGTCGAAGCCGGCCCCGATCGAGAAGCAGAAGCCGGCGCCGAAGGCGTGGGCGGTGCGCAGGAGGGCGCCGAAATTCGCCGATTTCGAGACGCCCTCGACACCGATGCCGAAATAACCCCGCGCCCTCGGCTCGGCCATCGCCTACTGGATCGGCGAGAAATCGGTTGGACGGAGGAACCGGTTCTCCTGCGCCACCAGCGCACCGGACTCGCGGGACCGGCGCAGGAAGTCCTGCCATCCCGGATCGGCCATCATCGCATTGCGCCGCCGCTCGCGGTCGCCCTGGTCCTCATAGGCCCAGAGATGGACCAGCGTGTTCAACGGGCCCTCCGCGGTGACATACCAGCCGACGCAGCGGCCGAGATATTTCTGCTGCAACGGCCAGCCATGCTCCTTGTAGAGCGCGACCCAGTCGTTCAGGCGGCCAGGGTGGCAGGTGTAGATGCGCATATCGACGATCATCGGGCAGTCCTCCCTCGACGTGAGATGCGAGCACACTACCCGCCAGCCTCGCGGTGTCCAGGCCGCAGCCCTAGAGCAACGTCCGACCAGACTGAACCGCTTCGCGGTCGGTCTGGTCGGGCAAAGTTGCTCTAGACTCATAGGTTTCTAGAGCACGACCGTCCGACCAGATGATTCCATCAGGTCGGACCGTGCTCTAGCCGAGCAGCCGGCCGATGACCCGCGCCGTGTAGTCCACCACGGGGATGATCCGCCCATAATTGATCCGCGTCGGGCCTATCACCCCAATCGCGCCGACGATGCGGTTGGCCGCATTGCGCGCCGGCGCGACCACGGTCGTCAGCCCGGCGGCACCGAACGCACCGCTCTCGGCGCCGATGAAGATGCGCACCCCGTCCGAACTCTCCGCCAGTTCGAGCAGGCGCAGCATCGTCTCCTGCCGTTCGAGCCGCTCGAACAGGAGCTGGATCGTCGAGAGCGCCTCGATCTGGGTGACATCGGCCAGAAGGCGAGCCTGACCGCGCACGATCAGCGATCCGCCGCGGCCTTCCCCGGTCCACGTCGCCAGCCCGGCCTCGACGACCTGGGTGGCCAGCGCATCGAGTTCGGTCCGATTGGCGGCGATCTCGTTCGCCACCAGCGCGTGCAGTTCGCCAAGCCCTCGCCCCGAGAGGCGGGCATTGAGGTAGTTGCCGGCCTGCACCAGCGCCGAGGGTGGCACGCCGGGCGGGGTCTCGATCACCCGGTTCTCGACCTGGCCATCGGCGCCGACCAGAATCACCAGCGCCCGATTGGCGCCGAGGGCGACGAATTCGATATGCCTCAGCGGTCCTTCGGATTTCGGCGCCAGCACGAGGCCGGCGGCGGCGGACAGGCCGGAGAGCATGGACGATGCCTCCGCCAGCGTATCCTCCAGGCTGCGCCCCTTCGCCTCCAGCGCGGCGCTGATCGCAGTGCGCTCCTCCTCGCCGAGTTCGCCGAACTGGAGCAGGCCGTCGACGAACAGGCGCAGCCCCAGATCCGTCGGCAGCCGGCCGGCCGAGGTGTGCGGCGCGAACAGCAGCCCCGAGTCGGTGAGATCAGCCATGACGTTGCGGATCGTCGCCGGCGACAGTGCGATCGGCAGGCGGCGCGAGAGGGTGCGGCTGCCGACCGGTTCCCCGGTCTCGACATACTGCTCGACGATCTCGCGCAGCACCGCTGCCGCGCGCGGGTCGAGCCCAGGCGCCCCGGCGGCGGGCCGCAGCGGTTGACGGGATGGCCGGGGTTTCGCAGGCTGGTCCATGGGCATCGCCAAATCTATGGGCGTAACCATCCAGGTAGGCATAGGCACCGACCGGGTCAATCGTCATCCAGCCGCGGGCGGTCGAACCAAGTGTCCTCGGCGGCGGCATGGACGGGAAATTCCGCAAACTCTCCCGGTAATGGGTATATCATCCGCCATCAGGCCGACTGAGGGCGGCGACGAAGGGAGCAGAAATCATGTCCAGGGTCACCAGCCGCGACGATGCCGTGTTCGACCCGATCGAGCGTGCCTCACGCGACGAGATCGCCGCGCTGCAGCGCCAGCGCCTGGCCTGGTCGTTGCAGCACGCCTACGACAACGTGCCCTATTATCGGGCCAGCTTCGACGCCGCCGGCGTCCGGCCGGGGGATTTCCGTGATCTCGCCGATCTGGCGCAGTTTCCGTTCACGACCAAGGCCACGTTCCGCGGCACCTATCCCTACGGGCTGCTCGCCGTCCCGCCGGCCCGTGTCGCCCGCCTGCATGCCTCCTCGGGCACCACCGGCAAGCCCACGGTCGTCGCCTATACCCAGGCGGATCTCGATGTCTGGGCCGACCTCGTCGCCCGCTCGCTCCACGCCGCCGGGGCGCGGCCAGGGATGAAGCTGCACAATGCCTATGGCTACGGGCTTTTCACCGGCGGGCTCGGCCTGCATGCGGGCGCGGAGCGGCTGGGCTGCACCGTCATTCCGATCTCCGGCGGCATGACCGAGCGTCAGGTGCACATGATCGCCGATCTTTGCCCGGAGATCATCGCCGTGACCCCGAGCTACATGCTGGCGATCCTCGATGAGTTCGCCCGTCAGGGGCGCGATCCGCGCGGCAGTTCGCTCCGGTTCGGGCTGTTCGGCGCCGAGCCCTGGACCAACGCGATGCGCCAGGAGATCGAGGCCAGTTTTGATATCGACGCGGTGGACATCTATGGCCTGTCCGAGGTGATGGGCCCGGGTGTCGCCCAGGAATGCGTCGAAACCAAGGACGGCCTGCATGTCTGGGAGGACCATTTCTATCCCGAGGTCATCGACCCCGATACCGGCGCGGTGCTGGCGGAGGGCGAGCGCGGGGAGTTGGTGTTCACCTCGCTGACCAAGCAGGCGATGCCGGTGATCCGCTACCGCACCCGCGATCTAACCCGCCTGTTGCCCGGCACCGCGCGGCCGGGCTTCCGCCGCATGGAGAAAGTGACCGGCCGCTCGGACGACATGGTGATCCTGCGCGGGGTCAATGTGTTCCCGACCCAGATCGAGGAACTGCTGCTGACGCACCCGTGGTGCGGCGGGCATTTCCAGCTCGAACTGACCCGCGAGGGACGGCTCGACCGCATGATCGTTCACGCCGAGTCCCGCCCCGAGCATTGGGACGGCGCCGGGCTGCGGGACGAGAGCCGGCTGGTCGCGCATGAGATCAAGAACACGATCGGGATTTCCGCCGACGTCGTCGTCGAGCCGCCGGGCACGCTGGAGCGCTCGCTGGGCAAGGTGAAGCGCGTGATCGACCGGCGTCCGCGCGAGCCGGCTCAGACGTGATCGTAGTCGATGACGACGTGCCGGCTGGTCGGCTGCGCCTGGCAGGTGAGGGCGTAGCCCGCCTCGACTTCCCAAGGCTCCAGCGCGAAATTCGTCGTCATGCGCACCGTGCCATCGAGCACGCGCGCGCGGCAGGTGCTGCACATGCCGCCCTTGCAGGCGTAGGGCAGATCGAGTCCGGCGCGTAGCGCGGCGTCGAGGATCGCTTCGCCCTCGGCCACCGGAATCTCCGACCGGGTGCCGTCGGCGATCACGCTGGCGGTGGCGAAGGGCGTTCCCGCCGGGGCGGGCTGCGGACGGCGGCGTGGCACGCCGTCGAGCGCCGAAACGAAGCGCTCGGTATGGATCTGGCTCGGTGCCAGCCCGAGTTCGAGCAGGGTGGCCGCGATTTCCTCGCTCATCTCGGTCGGGCCACAGAGAAAGACGTGGTCGACGCTGCTGGCCGGAACGACGTGGCGCAGCAGCAGCCGCACTTTCGCCGCATCGAGGCGGCCGTTCAGCACGGCCACATCCTGCTGCTCGCGCGAGAGCACGTGGAACACCGAGAGCCGATCCATGTATCGGTCCTTCAGCGCCTCGAGCTCCTCGCGGAAGAGAATCTCCGCGGTCGAGCGGTTGCCGTAGAACAAGAAGACCCGGCTGGCGGGCTCGCGGGCAAGCAGGGCGCGGGTGATGGAGAGGATCGGCGTGATCCCGGATCCGGCGGCGAAGCCGACATGCACGCGTGCGGCCGCGGGCACGCAGGCGATGCCGAACCGGCCCGTCGGGCTCATGACGTCGATCACGTCCCCGGGGCGGATCTCGTCATTCGCCCAACTCGAGAACCGGCCGCCATCGATGCGCTTGACGGCGATGCGCAACGCGCCGTCATCCGGCCCGGCGCAGATGGAATAGGAGCGACGCACCTCCTCGCCCTCGAACAGGCGCCGCAGCGTCAGGTACTGGCCGGCCTCGAAACGGAACGTCTCGCTCAGGGGCGGTGGAACCTCGAAGGCAATCGACACCGCATCGGCGGTCTCACGCCGGACATCCGCGACGCGCAGCTTGTGGAAGCGGGGAGGTGGGGAGGACATGAAAACCGGCGCCGCTAATGACACTTGAAGGCGTCGAACGGCTCGCGGCAGGCCTGGCATCGCCATAGCGATTTGCACGACGTCGAGCCGAATTCGGCAATCTGCGCGGTATCCATCGAGCCGCATCGCGGGCACGCGACCGGGCCCGAACCGAACAGCGCGCCACGGCCGGCGCCGGGCGTTGGCGGGGCGATGCCGTAGTCACGCAGCTTGCGCCGGCCGGCTTCGGTCATCCAGTCGGTCGTCCAGGCCGGAGCGAGCACGCTTCGCACCCGCGCATCGTTGATGCCGGCGCGCGCGAGGGCGAGTTCGATCTCGATGCGGATCACGTCCATCGCCGGGCAGCCGGAGTACGTCGGCGTGATCGTCACTTCGACGGCGCCGTTGCGCACCGTGACATCCCGCAGCACACCGAGATCGGCAATGGTCAGAACAGGAATCTCCGGATCGCATACGGTTTCCACTGCGCACAATGCGCGCGCGCGCAGGGCCCGATCGCTGTCGCCCGTCACCATTGGGCGCCCGGGTAGGTTCGCTGCAGATGCTGCATCTCGGCCAGGAGCCGGCCGAGATGCTCGGTATGCCGTCCGCTGCGTCCGCCGGTCTGCATCCAGGCGCCGGCGGGGCGCGCGAGCGTGGCCTGGGCCAGTGCGGCAGTCACGCGCGCATCCCACTCGGCGCGCAGCGACGCCGGATCGACGGCGACGCCGGCGTTGACGAGTCCGCGCTCCGCCGCATCGCATTCGAACATCTCGCCGCTATAGGGCCAGAGCCGGTCCAGCGCCGCCTGGGAACGGGCACGGCTCTCCGCGGTGCCGTCGCCGAGGCGGATCATCCAGTCGCTGGCGTGGCGCAGATGATAGCGGGTTTCCTTCTCCGCTTTCGCCGCGATCGCGGCGAGCGTCGCATCCGCGCTGGTCTGCATGGCGCGCCAGTAGGCATCGGCGAAGCTGGCATAGAGGAACTGCCGGACGATGGTGTGCGCGAAGTTGCCGTTCGGCAGCTCCACCAGCAGAAGATTCCGGTACTGAGGCGCGTCGCGGCGATAGGCCAGCCGGTCCTCATCGTTGCCCGCCGCTTCCAGCGCTGCGGCGTGCGTGTAGAGCGCGCGCGCCTGGCCGATGAGATCGAGGCCGAGATTCGCCAGCGCCATTTCCTCTTCGAGGGTCGGCGCATGTCCGACCCATTCCGAGAGGCGATGGCCGAGCACGAGCGCGTCGTCCGCACGGCGCAGGACATAGAGCGTGTGCGGCGTCTCATTCACCGCGATCGAGCTGGTCGCCATGGTGACGATCACATGTGGCCGACGTCGTCCGGCACATCATAGAAGGTCGGGTGCCGGTACGGCTTTGTCAGCGCCGGCTCGAACAGCATGTCCCGGTCGGCCGGATCGGACGCGATGATGGCCTTCGACGGCACAATCCAGATCGAGAGTCCCTCGCCACGCCGGGTGTAGAGATCGCGCGCCGCCTGCATGGCCAGGGCCGCGTCGGCCGCGTGCAGCGAACCGACATGCTTGTGCGCCAACCCATTGCGGCTGCGAATGAAGACTTCCCAGAGCGGCACCGGCTGTGTCTTGGTCTGATCCATCGTGCTGTCTCTCAGGCCGCGACCCGAGCCCGCGCGGCTTTCGCCGCATGGGCGGCGGCGGCTTCGCGCACCCAGGCGCCATTCTCGTGCGCCCGCCGGCGCGCGGCGAGACGTTCCTCGTTGCAGGGGCCGTTGCCGGCCAGAACCTGGCGGAATTCCTCCCACGGGATCGGCCCGAACCGCCAGTGCCCGCGTGGCTCGCCGGTAGCCGGCTGGTCGGGGGCCGGTTCGAAGCGCAGTTCGGCATCGGGGATCGTGAGACCAAGAAAATGCGCCTGCGGCACCGTGGCATCGACGAATTTCTGGCGCAGCTCATCGTTCGAGAAGCGCTTGATCTTCCATTGCGTGGACTGATCGCCGTGCGCGCTCTCGCTGTCCGGCGGGCCGAACATCATCAGGCACGGCCACCACCAACGGTTCAGCGCGTCCTGCGCCATCGCCTTCTGCTCCGTCGTGCCACGACAAAGCGTCAGCATGATCTCGTAGCCTTGGCGCTGGTGGAAGCTCTCCTCCTTGCAGACACGGATCATGGCCCGCGCGTATGGACCATAGGAGCAGCGACAGAGCGGGATCTGGTTCATGATGGCGGCGCCGTCCACCAGCCAGCCGATGGCGCCGATATCCGCCCAGGTCAGGGTCGGATAATTGAAGATCGAGGAGTATTTGGCCCGCCCGGCCAGCAGGTCGTCGACCATCTCCTCGCGGCTGCGGCCGAGTGTCTCGGCGGCCGCGTAGAGGTAGAGCCCGTGCCCGCCTTCGTCCTGGACCTTGGCCAGGAGCGTCGCCTTGCGCCTGAGGCTTGGCGCGCGCGTGATCCAGTTGCCCTCGGGCAGCATGCCGACGATCTCGGAGTGGGCGTGTTGGCTGATCTGGCGGGTCAGCGTCTTGCGGTAGGCGGCCGGCATCCAGTCGTTCGCCTCGATCCGCTCTTCGCGGTCGATGCGGCTCTGGAACTGCGCCAGCAAGGTCGCATCCTCCGCCGTCCCACCCTCGGCGGGGCGGGGCGAACGATCGGCCGCGTCGGCCTGCTGCAATCCTTGCGTGTACATCGCGGCCCTCCCGCCTATTCGGTTTGGTTATGAGACGGCCACGCGGCGGTCAACCGAATTCCGCCCCGACCCGCACCCCCCTGGCCGTCAGCCGGCCCGCCGCAGCACTTCGCGCGCATAGCGGGCGTGCCCGGCTGCGGTCGGCTCGAAGCGATGATCCTGCCGCTGCCGCGCCAGCCCGTCCGCGGCGAGCCGGGCCAGGCAGGGCCCGTCCTTCGGCTCCCCCGGCTGCCCCCGCGACGATCCCGCCGGGCGGCCCGCGGCGCCCGCCATCACCAGCCGATGGAGCGCCGATCGGCAGCACGTCTCCAGATAGGGCTCGCTCCACATCACGCTCGCATTTTGGCGCCGCCGGTCCGCACGGCAAGGACGCCGGACGCGAAAGACTTCCCATCCGCCGCGCACTGCGGCAGGAAGAACGGCGATGATGTCGGCTCTCGGCCCCCTCGCGATGCGCCTGCTGCGCCGGCTCGACCCCGAGCGCGCGCATGGGCTTGCCTTGACTGCGCTGCGGCTGGGCCTCGTCGGGCACGGCGCGGCCGCGGCCGACCCGATTCTCGGCCAGCGGCTCTGGGGCCTCGATTTCCGCAACCCGATCGGGCTCGCCGCCGGGTTCGACAAGGATGCGGTCGCGCTCCGGCCGCTGATGCGGCTCGGCTTCGGGTTCGTCGAGGCCGGGACGGTGACCTTGCGCCCGCAGCCGGGCAATCCGCGCCCGCGCCTGTTCCGCCTGCCCGAGGATGGCGCCATCATCAATCGTATGGGCTTCAACGGCGCCGGCCTCGAGGTGGTGCGGGCCCGGCTCGGCCGGCTTGGGCCGCACCCGGTACCGCTCGGGGTGAATATCGGCCTCAACAAGGAGAGCGCCGACCCCGAGCGCGACTACGCCGCCCTGGCCGCGGCGCTCGCGCCATCGGCCGATTACCTGACGATCAACGTCTCCTCGCCGAACACGCCGGGGCTGCGGGCATTGCAGGGGCGCGCGCCGCTCGCCGGCCTGCTGGCCGCGATCATCGCCGCGCTGCCGGCACCGCGGCCCGTTCTCGTCAAGATCGCGCCCGATCTCGAGGATGCGGGGCTGGACGCAGTGGTCGAGACGGCGCTGGCCGCGGGCGTCGCCGGGCTGATCATTGCCAACACCAGCACCGCTCGGCCCCCCGGGCTCCGATCCCGCCACGCCGGCGAGGCGGGCGGCCTGTCCGGCCGGCCGCTCTTACCCCGGGCCTGCGCTCTCCTCGCCCGCGTCCGTGCGCGCGCCGGCGGGCGTCTGGTTCTGGTCGGCTGCGGCGGTGTCGCGAGCGGGGCGGATGCGCTGGCGATGATCCGCGCCGGGGCCAGCCTGGTGCAGCTCTACACCGGCTTCGCCTATGCCGGCCCGGCGCTGATCCCCCACCTCGCCGCTGAGCTCGCGGCGCTCCTGCGCGCCGAGGGCTTTCGCGGCATCGACGAAGCGGTTGGCGCCGATGCCAGCCGGACAGTGAAGGTTCCCTTGCCCCAATGATGCAGCATTTGAGTGGCTTCGCCGCGCTCGCCCAGCGCTATGACGGCTTCATCCTCGATCTCTGGGGCGTGATCCACGACGGCGTCACGCCCTATCCCGGCGCCGTCGACTGCCTGGAACGGCTCCGCGCGGCAAAGCGGCGGGTGGTGCTGCTGTCCAACGCGCCGCGCAGGTCGGCGGTGGCGCAGGCAGCGATGCGCGAGATGGGCATCGCCGACGATCTCTATACCGACCTCCTGACCAGCGGCGAGGCCACCTGGCTCGCGCTGCGCGACCGCAGCGACCCGTTCGTCGCCGGCCTCGGGCAGCGTCTCTACCATCTCGGCCCGCCGCGTGACCGCAATGTCTTCGAGGGTTTGCCCTACACTGACGTGGCGGACCCCGAGAGCGCGGATTTCGTCGTCAATACCGGCCCCGACGAGACCCGCAGCCTGACGGATCTCGGCGAGTACGAGCCGGCGCTGCAGATAGCCGTGGCGCGCGGCCTGCCGATGGTCTGCGCCAATCCCGATCTCGAGGTGATCCGCGGCGGCATCGTCGCGCTCTGCGCGGGCCGGCTGGCGCAACGCTATGAGGCTCTGGGCGGGCGTGTGCGCTGGATCGGCAAGCCGGACCCCGCCATCTACGCGCCGGTGCTGGAGCGGCTCGCGGTGCCGAAGGCGCGGGTGCTGGCGGTCGGCGATGCGCTGCGTACCGACATCGCCGGCGCTGCCAGCGTGGGCATCGAGTCCTGCTGGGTCCTCGGTGGAATCCACAACGAGGTGCGCGGCCGGCCCGAGGCGGCCGAGGCCGCCGCCCGCGCCGCCGGTCTGGCGCCGATAGCCACCGTCCCCGAATTCGCCTGGTAGGGCCGACCGGCCGAAGCCTTGCCTCTCACAAGGCTTCGGCAGCGCGGTCTGCGCGCAGGGTTGGGGGCCGGCTCGTATAAGCGCTCAGCGCGCCGGCGCTTGCTGGCTTTTCGTCGCGGCGGGGGTTGCGCTCTGGGCTGCCTGCTGCTTGCACAGCGGGAAATCCGGCCAGTCCTTGCAGCCCTGCGGACCGACCTTCGTGGTTGGGTTGGTCGCCGTGCCGAGTATGTGGCAGGGCCAGCCCGGCAGGCAGGAATCCGTGCTGTCGAAGGGCACGTTGCTCTGGCCCATGGAGCCGATCGACGGCGCGCCGCCGTGGCCGCCGCCGAAACCGCCGCCCGCGAAGGCCGGCGCAGCCGGAAGCACCATCACCGCGAGCACCAGAGACAAGCCAGCGAAGTGGCTATTCATTGCGCACGCCCTCCTGAACAAAAGTTGTCAAACCGCACCACGCCCTCATTGGCCGGACCTACGGGGCTGATTGCCGCCTGTCGTTTCCCCCGGCCTGCTATCGCCCGCGTGTGAGTTGCATAGCGGAAAGTCGGGCCAGTCCTTGCAGGCCTGCGGACCCAGCGTCGTCGTCGGGTTGGTGCCGGAGCCAATCACGTGGCAGGGCCAGCCCGGCAGGCAGGAATCCGTGCTGTCGAAGGGGACGTTGCTCACGCCGAGCGAGACCAGCGAACCGCCCCCCGCAGCGCGCGCGGCGCCGGCCTCGACCAGGAGCGAGACGAAAGACAGAGCCAGAACAGCCAAGCACCGTAAGGTTCTCACGACCCATCCATATCTTGATCCGCACGCACCGGCTCGGCGCGCGTCGGCCCTTTGCCCTGCCTCAGGCGTGGCCGGCCGCGCTCGATAGCAGCAGCGGGTCTACTTTCAATTTGGCCAGCGCGCGGCGCCATTTGGTGGGATGCTCGGCGTCGAAAAGCACCGCCTCGTCGGCCGGGGCCGAGAGCCACGCATTCTGCTGCAGTTCCTGGTCGAGCTGGCCCGCCCCCCAGCCGGCATAGCCGAGCGCGAGAACCCCTGCACGCGGACCGCCACCCTCGGCGATCGCCTTCAGCACATCGAGACTGGCCGTCAGCGCCAGTGCCCCGTCCACTTGCAGGCTGCCTTCCCCGGTCCAGTCCGCGGTGTGCAGCACGAAGCCGCGGCCATGGTCGACCGGACCGCCGGCGCATAGCCGGATGCGCCGCGCCGGGGGCACCGGTTCGACCTTCAACTGGCGCAGCAGGTCGTCGAAGCTCGGCTCCGCGAGCGGGGCGTTGACGACAATGCCCATCGCCCCTTCCTCGGTGTGCGCGCACACGAAAACGACGCTTTGGGCGAAGCGGGGATCGGTCATGCCCGGCATGGCGATGAGCACCTGGCCGGTGAGGAACCCGGGCGCGGGCCCGGTTGGACGCTGGCTCATGATGGGAGATTTGGGTGCGTGCCCCTCGGCGCGCAAGCCACGCCCAGGCAAGGCGCCGGCCCGCGTTTTCACCGGCGCCATTCTGCTCTAGACTCCTTCCCTTCCAGCCTGGCCCCCGGGGGGGGTGGCGACAAACCGAGTGAGGAGCGTGTTCCCATGACGATCAAGGTCGGTGACCAGATCCCGTCGATGAAGCTGATGGCGGCGGCGGCGGACGGGCCGAAGGAAGTTAGCACGGACGAGATTTTCGGCACCGGCAAGGTCGTGACCTTTGCCGTACCCGGCGCCTTCACGCCGACCTGCAGCGCGAAGCACCTGCCCGGGTTCGTCGAGCACATCGCCGATCTGCGCGCCAAAGGCGTCGACCGCATCGTCTGCATGGCCGTGAACGACCCGTTCGTCATGGGCGCCTGGGCGAAGGACCAGAATGTGGGCGACAAGATCGTCATGCTGGCGGATGGCTCGGGAGTCTTCACCAAGGCGCTCGGCCTCGAGCTCGATCTGGTCGCGCGCGGGCTTGGCGTGCGCAGCCAGCGCTTCGCCATGGTCACCGAGAATGGCAAGGTCACGAAGCTCGCGGTCGAGCCGCCGGGCGGGTTCGACGTCAGCCGCGCCGAAGCGGTGCTGGCCTCGCTCTGAGACACCGGGCGTGATCCGCGCCAGATGACGGCGGGATCACGCTCCATACGATAGGCCGCGGTCGTGCCTGGTGCGAGCGCACTCTGGCGCCGTCAGCCGGGCGGGGCGGCCTTCAGGTCCAGCTCCCGACGCCAGGGCGGATCGGCGCCGGGCCGGGTGCAGGTGTGGGCGCCCGCCAGCAGGGCGAGGGCCAGGGCGTGGCCGATCGCCGCCTCGCCGGCGCCACGCAGAGCCTTCGGCGTCAGGCATCCGGCTTCGGAGAGGCCGGCGAGGAGGCCGGACATGAACGCATCGCCGGCGCCAACCGTATCCACCACGCGCACCGCGCGCGTCGGGCGGTCGAGGCGGCTGGACGCGTTGAAGGCACTGGCGCCCTCGCCGCCGCGCGTGACCGCGACCAGCCCGACGCCCTGGCGGAGCAGCCCGGCCGCGAATGCTTCGGCGGTCTGCCCTGGCGCGATCCAGGCGAGGTCGGCGAGGCTCAGCTTCACCAGGTCGGCGATCGCGAAGCAGCGCGCCAGCCGGGCGCGGTGCGCGGCTTCGTCGGGGATATGGTCGGGGCGGATGTTCGGATCGAGGCTCACCAGGCGCCCGCCTGCCCGCGCCGCCCCGATCAGCGCCTCCACGCCGGCCGCCGAGGGTTCGCGTACCAGGGCGAGCGAGCCGGTATGCAGCACCGTGGCAGCAGCGGGCAGGGCGGCGGGAACGAAATGCCGGTCCGCCGCCGCCGCGTCGTAGAACGCATAGCGCGGCTCGGCGGTATCGAGGCTGGCGAAGGCCAGCGTGCTCGGCCGGTCGAGCCGCGCGGCCGCGCTCAGGTCGACGCCGGCTTCGGTGAGTGCGCCGGCCAGCATGTCGCCGAAGAAATCGGTCGAGATCCCGCCGGCGAAGCCGGTCGCGACGCCCAGCCGGCCGAGCCCGACGGCAACATTGAGCGGGGAGCCGCCGACCATCGGCCGGTAGCACGCATGCCCCGCCTCGCTCCGCGCGGGCAGGAAATCGATCAGCCCCTCGCCGCACACGAGGATCATCGTGCTCACCGCTCAGCCGGCGTGGATCGGCACGACATAGGGGCCTTCCGGGATCACCGCCACCGCCGCGTCGCCGCTGGCCTGAATGGACGCCGCCACGGCAGCCTCCATCGAGGCGATCATGGCGACGCCGGTGATGCGCCGTTCCTCCTCGCCGAGGCCGGTGGTGTAGAGCTGGACCGTGCCGCGGCGCATCGACTTGAGCTGCATCTCGGTCTGCCACTCGTCGATGTCGGCGAAGCGCTTGACCATCAGCCCGGCGAGGAAGGCATCGGGCCCGAGTGCGACCAGCCTTGCCTGCGCCTCGCGGAACTCGGCCGAGCCGAAGCCCTCTGAACATTCCGAGGCGATGATCAGCCGCCCGCCGGGGGCCAGAATGTCCAGCGGCGTCACCATGCCCTTGACCGTCTGGTAGTAGGTCTTGTCGAGCGGATAGCCGGCGGCGGAGGTGACGACGGTCTGGTAGCGCCGCTCGACGGGCACCTCGCAGGAGGCAGCGGCGAAGCGCACCGCGGCGAGGTGGCTCTCGATGATCTCGCCGAAGGAAACGAATGCCAGGTCGCGGTCCTCGTCCTGGACGGTGTTGAGGGCGTAGATCGGGCCGATGCGGCGCACGATGTCGAGCTGTTCCTCGTGCAGCGGGTTGCCCTCGAGGTTGCACTGCACGGCGAGGGGATCTTCCATGAAGCGCGCGGAATGGAAGGTGCGGATCGTGTCCTGGTGCGCCACACCGGGAGCGACGACCTTCCGCCCGCCGGAATAGCCGGCCATGAAATGCGGCTCGACGAGACCGGTGGCGATGCGCAGGTCGGCCGCGACGAACCGGCGGTCGATCTTCACCGGCACGCCACGCTTGGCCGTCACGCCGAGATCGATATGGTCGGCGTCGTTGCGGGCGAAATGGTTTTCCACGCGGACATTGGCCAGCACCCAGGGGTCGCCGACCAGCTCGGCGAGTTCCGCGCCTTCGTTGGGCCGGTGCAGCCCGGTCGCGACCAGCACCGTGATGGCCGCCAGCGGGATGCCGGCCGAGACCATGGTCTCGATCATCGGCCGCAGGAACAGATGGTTCGGCACCGGGCGGGTGATGTCGCAAATCAGGATGCAGGCGCTGGCCTTGCCGCGTGCCAGCTCGCCCAGCGGCGCGGCGGCGACGGGGCGGTCCAGCGCGGCGGCGATGGCGGCCCGGGAATCGGGCAGCTTCGCCAGGGTGCGCTTGCGGATGACCGTGGCCGCGGCATGGGCGGGCAGGCGCAGCGGCAGGTGGCCACGGCCATAGGCGATGGCGATACCGGCTGGGTCGCGCCCGGATGAACCGTTCATGCTCTGCCTCCCGTCGCTCGCGGTTGCTTTCCGCGCTCGGTTCCATTCTTCTCCCTCCTTGGCCGGTCCACAAGGCGTGCGCGGGATGGCAGAAGAAACGCTGCGGCTGCTGGCCGACGATCTGACCGGCGCGCTGGACAGCGCGGCGCAATTCGTGCCGCGCCTCGGCCCGATCACGTGCTTTCTCGATCCGCCGTTGCTGCCGCCCCCCTCATGCGCGCTCGACACCGGCACACGGGAGCGGAGCGGCGAGGCTGCTGCGGCCGCCGTCCGCGCCCGCGCCGGCCTGTTCGCCGGTGCCGGGATCGCTTTCAAGAAAATCGACAGCCTGCTGCGCGGGCACGAGGCGATGGAGATCGCGGCGTGCCTGTCCGCCAGCCCCTTCCGCGCGGCGGTGATCGCGCCGGCCTTTCCCGCCCAGGGGCGGGTGACGCGGTCGGGGCGCCAGTTCGCGCGTGGGCCGCAAGGGTGGACGCCGGTCGCAACCGACCTCGCCGCCGCGCTCGCCGCGCTCGGTCACCCGGTTCGTCACGCGCGCCCCGGCGACCCAGCCCCCGACGGGGTCAGTCTCTGGGATGCCGAGACCGACGACGATCTGGCGCGCATCGTCGCCGCCGGTCGCGCGGCGGGTGGGCCGGTGCTGTGGTGCGGCACGGCCGGGCTGGCCGCCGCACTGGCTGGCGCTGCCGCTGCGCCGCCGGCCGCTCTCGCCCGGCCGCTGCTCGGGCTGTTCGGCTCCGATCACGTCGCGATGCGCGCCCAGCTCGCCCTCTGCGCTGCGCACCACGTCGCGCTCTCGACGAGTGGCGGCGCGACGCTGCGGGCTCGGCTGGCCGCCGACGGCGTGGCGCTGGCGAGCTTCGCCCTGCCGCCCGGCCTCGCCCGCGACGAGGCGGCAGGCCGGATTGCGGCAATGATCGAAACCGCGCTGACGCCCATGCCGGACCTGCGCACGCTCGTCGTCGCCGGCGGCGAGACGCTGCGCGACGTCGTGCGCGTGCTCGGCGCGTCGCACCTTTTGGTGCTCGGGCAGATGCGGCCCGGCGTACCGGTCTCGCGTCCGGGCGACGGCGCGTGGCAGAGTGTGCGCATCGTCTCGAAGTCCGGAGCCTTCGGCGCGCCGGACCTGCTGCGACAGTTGCTCGAGGAGAGCCTGATTTGAGCCCGACGACTCTGGCCCTCACCATGGGCGATCCGGCGGGGGTGGGCCCCGAGATCATCGTCAAGGCAGCCACCGCGCTGGCGCCCCGGCTGGCCTCCGGCGAGCTGCGTCTGCTGATCCTCGGCAGCCGGGCAGCGCTCGATGCTGCCTGTGCCCTGTGCGGCGCACCGGCGATCCCGACTGCCGACGAAGCCGGGGACTGGCCCGCGCTGAGCCTCCTGCCGGTCGCACCGGACAGCGCGCCGATTCGCTGGGGCGAGATCAGCGCGGCGGCCGGGCGGTTCGCCTATCTCGCCATCGAGCGTGCGGTGCGCCTGGCCGAGGCCGGGCGCGTGGCGGCGCTGGTCACCGCGCCATTGAACAAGGAGGCCCTGAACCTCGCCGGCTATCACTATGCCGGCCATACCGAACTGCTCGCGGCGCTCACCGGCGTCACCGGGTCGGTGATGCTGCTGGCGCACGGGCCTATGCGGGTGAGCCATGTCACCACCCATGTCGCGCTCGCCGACGTGCCGCGCCGCCTGACCCCGGAACGGCTGACCAGGGTGATCGAGCTGACCGACGCGGCGCTGCGGCGCATGGGCGTCGCCACGCCGCACATCGCCGTCGCGGCGCTCAACCCGCATGCGGGCGAGGGCGGGCTGTTCGGGCGTGAGGACATCGACGTTTCGGCGCCGACGATCGCCGCCTGCGTGGCGCGCGGCTTCCGCGTGAGCGGGCCGGTGCCGGGCGATACCGTGTTCGTCAAGCTACGCGCAGGACAGTTCGACGCCGTCGTGGCGATGTATCACGATCAGGGGCATATCCCCGTCAAGCTCCTCGGCTTCTCGGTGGACGCGGCGACCGGCCGGTGGGAGGCACTGAGCGGGGTGAACATCACCCTCGGCCTGCCGATCATCCGCACCTCGGTCGATCACGGCACCGCCTTCGACATCGCCGGGCGCGGCATCGCCGACGCGAAAAGCCTGGTCGAGGCGATCGACGCCGCGCTCCTGCTCGGCCGGGCCGGCGCCTGACCGCCGTCAGGCCCGCCGTTCGGCCTCGCGCAGTTTGCGGTAAAGCGTCTTGCGGCTGATCGCCAGCCGCCGCGCCGCTTCGGAGACATTGCCGCCGGAGTCGTCGAAGGCGTGCCGTACCGCGTCGTGGGCGAGCCCACGCAGGGTTTGCCCTGGCGTGGTCGTCGGCGCGCGCACCCGGTCCGTGCCACCGCGCAGTTGCGCGGCGAGATCCGGACAGAGATGCACGAAGCCGATCTGGTGCTCGAACGGCTCCATCAGCGCCGCCGCCCCGCTGAGCACATGCGCGAGTTCGCGAATATTGCCCGGCCAGGCATAGGTCGCGAAAGCCGCGAGCAGGTCCGGTTCGACCCCGATGGCGCGCTCCGGCGCGATTCGGGCCAGCAGGCGTTCGATCAGAGCTGGCAGGTCCTGGCGCGCGCGCAGGGCGGGCAGCCGCAGGCTGACCCCGCTGAGCCGATAATAGAGATCGGCGCGGAAACGTCCCGCCGCGACCTCGGCGGCGAGGTCGCGGTGCGTCGCCGACATCAACGCGAAATCCAGCGCCACCGCCCGCCCGCCGCCGAGCGGCACGACCTCGCGATTCTCCAGGACGCGCAGCAGCCGCGCCTGGAGCGCCAGCGGCATGTCGCCGATCTCGTCGAGGAACAGCGTCCCACCATGGGCCTCGCGCAGCCGGCCGGGGTTGCCCTCGCGCGCCGCGCCGGTGAACGCGCCAGCGCGGTATCCGAACAATTCGGCCTCGATCAGGCTTTCCGGCAGAGCAGCGCAGTTCATCGCTACGAACGGCCCGGAGCGGCGCGGGCCGGACGCATGGATGGCGCGCGCCAGCACGTCTTTGCCGGTGCCGGACTCGCCGCGGAGCAGCAGCGGCACCGGCTTGGCCGCGAGCCGCCGGGCGCGGCTCAGCACCTCGCGTAGCGCAGCGTCGCCGGTGTCCAGTGCGGCGAGCGCATCGCCCTCGGCGACCAGCGCGGCGCGGCGGCGCGGCGGTGCGGCCGGCCGATGCAGCTCGGCGTGCAGCCGCCGTCCTCCCGGTAGCACCAGACTGATCAACTCTCCGCCCCCGTTGGCGCGTTCGATCAGGTCCGGCAGGCGCAGCCCGAGCACGCGTTCGAGCGCGACCGGCCCGCGGCTGAGGCGGTCCGGGCCGAGCAGAGCCCGCGCGGCATGATTGACCCCGATGATCCGCCCCCCCTCATCCAGCGCCAGGCCGATCTCTGCCAGCGTTCCGATCCCCTCCCGGCTGGCGTGCAGGTTGACGCGAAACGCGCCGCGATGGCGGGCCTGAAAGAGCTGGTTTTCGATCATGTGCGCGGCCATGCGCACCGTCGCCTCGGTGTGCGGCGAGCGGCTGGCGCACTCGCCGGAGACGTCGATGACACCGATCAGCGTCCCGACCGGGTCGTGCACCGGCGCGGCAGTGCAGGTCAGGAACCCGTTGTGCTCCAGGAAGTGCTCCTCGCCATGCACGGTGACCGGCACGGCCTCCGCGAGCGCGGTACCGATGGCGTTCGTGCCGCGTTCGGCTTCGTGCCAGGAATGGCCGGGCTGCAGCGCAACCCGCGCGGCCTTGTCGAGGAAGGTCGGATCGCCGAGCGAGTTCACCACCATCCCGTTGCCGCAGGCGAGAATGACAATGCTGCCGCTGCCGCGCACCTGGCCGAAGACGTAGTCCATCACCGGGCGGGCGAAGGCGATGAATTGCTGCTCGCGCTCGACGATTTCGCGCAGGGCCGCCGAGGCCGGGCCGCGCGGCTCGACCCGCCCGCGTGGGGCGAGACCGGCACTGAGGCTGCGCTGCCAGGAGCGAAGGGTCAGGTCGCTGAGCAGTCCGACGGGGACGGCGCCGCGTTCCAGCAACTGGCGGCGGGCACGGGCGAGCGCGTTCTCCATCGGGCCCGAAGCGGGCAGCATGATCGGTTCCCTCCAGGCTGTTCACCGGTTCGTGCGGCTTGTCGGTGATTTCCCTCTACCAGTGCGTCATCTGAGCGACAAGTAAATGCGTCAGCATCGTGACGAGGTGTTTCCTTTTGTCCCACATGGTTCCCTCGGCACCGATACAGGCCGGACACGCCGGAACAGATATTGTTCGAAATCAATTTGCTAGCAGCAAGAGACGGTTGGCATAGGGCTTGCGGAAGGTGGGTGGTGAAGCCGGAGCGCGGATCGTCCGCCCGCCGGTCGCCGCCCAGAGGAGGTCCAAATGCTCTATGCCGCACCTGGCAGCCCAGCCGCCAAATTCAGCTTCAAGCCGCGCTATGACAATTTCATCGGTGGCGCCTGGAAGGCGCCGGTGCGGGGCGAATATTTCGCCAACCCGACACCGGTGACCGGCAAGGTGTTTTGCGAGGTCGCGCGCTCCACGGCCGAGGACATCGATCTCGCCCTCGACGCCGCGCACGCCGCTGCCCCGGCTTGGGGCCGCACATCGGTAGCGGAACGCGCCAACATCCTCAACCGCATCGCCGACCGCATGGAGGCCAATCTCGAGAGTCTCGCTCTGGCCGAGACCTGGGACAACGGCAAGCCGATCCGTGAAACCCTGGCCGCCGACCTGCCGCTCGCCATCGACCATTTCCGCTATTTCGCCGGCGCCATCCGTGCCCAGGAAGGCTCTCTCGGCGAAATCGACGCCGACACCGTCGCCTACCATTTCCACGAACCGCTCGGCGTCGTCGGCCAGATCATCCCGTGGAACTTCCCGCTGCTGATGGCGGTGTGGAAGCTGGCGCCGGCGCTGGCGGCAGGGAACGCCGTGGTGCTGAAGCCGGCGGAGCAGACCCCGGCCAGCATCCTCGTGCTGATGGAACTGATCGGCGACCTGCTGCCGGCCGGCGTGCTCAATGTCGTCAACGGGTTCGGGCTGGAGGCCGGCAAGCCGCTCGCTTCCTCGCCGCGCATCGCCAAGATCGCCTTCACCGGCGAGACGACGACGGGCCGGCTCATCATGCAATATGCCAGCCAGAACCTGATCCCGGTGACACTGGAACTCGGCGGCAAATCGCCCAACGTGTTCTTCGCCGACGTCATGGCGGCCGACGACGCGTTCTTCGACAAGGCGCTCGAAGGCTTCACCATGTTCGCCTTGAACCAGGGCGAGGTCTGCACCTGCCCGTCACGGGCGCTGATCCAGGAATCGATCTACGACAAGTTCATGGAACGCGCGGTCGCGCGGGTGCGCGCGGTGCGTCAGGGCAATCCGCTCGACACCGAGACGATGATCGGCGCCCAGGCTTCGACCGAACAGCTGCAGAAAATCCTCTCCTATATGGATATCGGACGCCAGGAGGGCGCGCGCTGCCTCACCGGTGGCGAGCGGGCGGTGTTCGGCGGTGAGTTGGCCGAGGGCTACTATGTGCAGCCGACCGTCTTCGCCGGGCATAACCGCATGCGCATCTTCCAGGAGGAGATTTTCGGCCCGGTCGTCTCGGTCACCACGTTCAAGGACGAGGCCGAAGCGCTTGCGATCGCCAACGACACGCTCTACGGCCTCGGCTCGGGCGTCTGGACACGCGACTCCGGCACCGCCTACCGCATGGGCCGCGGGATCAAGGCCGGACGCGTCTGGACCAATTGCTACCACGCCTACCCGGCGCACGCCGCGTTCGGCGGTTACAAGCAGTCCGGCATCGGCCGCGAGACGCACAAAATGATGCTCGATCACTACCAACAGACCAAGAATCTGCTGGTCAGCTACAGTCCGAACGCGCTTGGCTTCTTCTGAGAGCGCGTCACAGTGGGGGCGCGTTCTGGTCTCGGCCAGAGGCGCCGCCGCCATGGCGGGGGGAACCGCAGATGCTGGACGAACCGCTTGATCTGCGTCGGGTGACGGCGAGCGCGGCGGCGCTTGCCCTCATCGACGAGCTGCGCGCGCGCCACGGGGCGTTGATGTTTCACCAATCGGGCGGCTGCTGCGACGGCAGCGCGCCGATGTGCTTCCCGGAGGGCAGCTTCCTCGTCGGCGGTTCGGACGTGCTGCTCGGCGAGATCGGCGGCTGCCCGTTCTACATGGGCCGGGCGCAGTTCGAATATTGGCGGCACACGCGTTTGATCATCGACGTGGTGGAGGGCCGCGGCGGCATGTTCTCCCTCGAAGGCCCGACCGGCCGGCGCTTCCTGACGCGCTCGTCGCTGTTCTCCGAAGGGGAACAAGCGCTGCTGGACGCGCCGCGGATGACGGCAGGGCCACAGTGACGACGCCAAGATTTACAATGACAACGACTGAGAGTATGGAATTCACTGCTTGCGTGCCGAACCCGTAAATGCACAGCCAGGGAGGTCGATTGAGACTATGAAGTCCACAATCAAATATGCCGCGTTCGGAGCCGCGATGATTGCTTCTGCGGCAGGAAGTTCACTCGCCGGCGAGACCAGAAAGGTTGCTGATTGGCCGATGTATGGCCATGACTACACCAACGACCGTTTCAGCCAATTGTCGCAGATCAGCGTCAAAAATGTCGGCACCCTGAAGCTGGCCTACACGCTCCAGCTCGGCTCGCTGCGCTCGAACGAGATGACACCGCTGGTCATCGGCGACACGATGTTCGTTTCGACGTCCTGGGGCCCGAAGCATGTTTTTGCGATCGACGCCAAGACCGGCGCCATCAAGTGGCGCTACGAGCCCGATGTGCCGGACGACGTGTTGCAGTTCGCCTGCTGCGACGTGAACAGCCGCGGCGTCGCCTATAGCGACGGCAGGCTCTTCGTCGGCCGCCTCGACGGCAAGCTGATCGCACTGGACGCGAATTCCGGCAAGGAGCTGTGGGCGGCGGACGTCGTCGACTACAAGCAGGGCTCGGTGATCACCTCACCGCCGCTGGTGGTGAAAAATCTCGTCATCACCGGCTTCGGTGGCGGCGAATACGGCGCGCGCGGCTACCTTTCCGCCTATGATGCCGCCACCGGCAAGCCGGTGTGGAAGACCTGGACCGTGCCGGGCCCCGATGAGGCGGGCAACGATTCCTGGAAGGGCGATAGCTGGCAGCATGGCGGCGGCGTGCCGTGGCTCGTCGGCTCCTACGACGCCAAGTCCAACACCGTGTTCTGGGGCACCAGCAATCCCGGCCCGTGGAACTCCGCCGCGCGCTCGACCGGCAACGGCGACTACGGCAAGCTGCGCAACCTCTACACCTCGAGCACGCTCGCGCTCGATGCCGATACCGGGCGCATCAAATGGTACGTGCAGTCCACGCCCGAAGACGCGTGGGACTATGACGGCGTCAATGAGCTCGTCCTGGCCGACCTCAAGCTGCATGGCGCCAGCACGCCGGTCTACATGAAGGCCGACCGCAACGGCTTCTTCTACGTCGTCAATCGCGAGACCGGCAAAGTGATCTCGGCGGAGAAATACGTGCCGACGAACTGGGCCGAGAAGATCGACACGGCAACCGCAACCCCGGTGGAAGTGGCGGAAAAGCGCCCCGGCCCCGGTCATCCGGTGACGGACGTCTGCCCCAACCTCATCGGCGGCAAGAACTGGCAGCCGATGTCCTACAGCCCGCAGACCGGCCTGGTTTACATCCCCTCCAACAACGTCTGCATGGACTGGTCGGTGAGCGACGTGAACTATCACCGCGGTGTCTTCTATCTCGGCGCCGAATTCCCGACCAAGCCGGGCCCGGGCGGCTATCTCGGCGCTCTGCTGGCGTGGGACCCGGTGAAGCAGAAGGCGGCGTGGAGCTTCAAGGAACCGCTGCCGTTCAACGGCGGCACGCTCGCCACCGCCGGCGGCCTCGTCTTCGCCGGTGACATGCAGGGCAATTTCCGCGCCTTCGACGCCCATGACGGCAAGGTCCTGTGGACGAAGAATCTCGGCTCCGGCATCGGCGCCGGGCCGATCTCGTTCAGCGTCGATGGCAAGGAATATATCGCCATCGTCGTTGGCCGCACCGCCGCGATCCCGGCCTTCCTCGGGGATATCGGCAAGAAGATGCTGGAGACCCCGGAAGGCGGCGCCCTGTTCGTCTTCACCCTCTGACCACGCCGATCCGGAGGGCCGCGGCGCGGCCTTCCGGACTTCGCAAACGGATGTGCCCGCGGCTGGAGTTGCCTGACATGAGCATCACGATCACCCGCGCCGTTGCCTTGTGTGGCCTGCTCGGTGCGTTGATCACGACCTTGCCGGCGGTCGCGCAGCCGCCCGCTATGGATCCACGTCCCGTGCTGCGCGCCTGTCTGGACCCCGATGACATGCCGTTCAGCCAGGCCGCGCGCCACCCAGGCGAAGCCGACCGCGGCCTCTTCGTCGATCTCGCCAAGGCGATTGCCGAGCAGACGGGCCGACGCCTGGAGCCGGTCTGGTACGTGATGCAGTTCGCCCGCCACGCCGCCCGCGAGGAATTGCTGGGCGGCAAGTGCGATGCCTTCTTCGCCCTGCCGCGCGTCGAGGGCTGGATGGGCAAGCGCGTGGTTTTCTCGGCGCCGATCCTGCATGAAGGCTACGCGCTGGTGAGCCCGCCGGGCCTCACCGTCGACCGGCTGAGCGATCTCGACCGGCGCCGCGTGCTGGTGCAATTCGCCTCGCCGCCGCAGAGCCTGCTCGCCGACCGCGAGCGGGTGCAGACGCTCACCCGGATGACCCCCGATGAGGCGATGGCCAGCCTCGCGGCGCACCAGGCCGATGCCGCCATCATATGGGGGCCGAGCGCGGGGTTCCTCAATCATACGCTGTATGGCGACCGGTTCACGGTGACGCCGCTGGCCGGCCCGGGGATGGAATTCGACGCCGCGATCGGGTTCGACGCTCGCCATGCTGATCTGCGCGATGCCGTGGACGCAGCACTCGCCCGGCTCGGGCCGCTGCAGGCCTCGCTGGTGGCGGCCTACGGGCTGCCTCAGGCGCCGCCGCGGACGCTGACTGCCGCCGAGCCGCCGGCGCGCCCCGCTTGGCGCCCCGCTTGGCGCCACGTCCGCTACCTCGCACTGCCCGCGCACGCCGACACCGACCTGCGCACGATCGCCGACGCGGCGGGCGATGCGAAGGAAGGGCGCGAGATCATCAATACCTATTGCTCGCACTGCCACGGCCCCGACGCGCGCGCGCCGGTCACACGCCAGAACCTGCACCTGCTCAAGCGACGTTACGGCGACGAGATGGATCAGGTGTTCATGACCACCGTCCATACCGGGCGCCCGGCCAAGGGCATGCCCAACTGGACCGGCGTGCTCACGGAGGCGCAGTTCACCGACATCCTCGCCTATCTGCACACGTCGCAGGAATAGGCGGCTCAACCCGGGCGTCGACCGGCCGCGCAGGGCGGCATCATGGTGCGAGATAGTGCAGCAGCCGCGGATCGCTGCGGATCTCGTCGGAGGCGCCCTGCAGGGCGACGCGGCCCCGGTCGAGCACGCAGACGGTTTCGGCGAGGCCCAGAGCGAGTTCGAGATGCTGCTCGACGATGACGATCGCCATCGTCTTGCTCAGCGCCTTCAGCCGTTCGGCGATCTCCTCGATGACGCCGATCCATACCCCCTCGGTCGGCTCGTCGAGAAGCAGCAATCGTGGTCTGAGCAAGAGCGCGCGGGCGATGGCGAGCATCTTCCGTTCTCCGCCGGAGAGGGTGCCGGCGGGCTGGTCGAGCCGCTGCGCGAGTTTGGGAAACATCTCCAGCATCGCAGCCATGCCTTCGGCAGTGCCGCCGCCGAGCGCACCCACGGCCAGATTCTCGCGCACCGAAAGTCGGGCGAAGACGGCATGCTCCTGCGGCACATGGCCCAGCCCACGCCGCACCCGTCGCTCCGGCGGCAATGCGGTGACATCCTCGCCGGCGAAGGTGATACGGCCGCCGAGCGCCGGCAACTCACCGATGATCGCCTTCATCAATGTCGTCTTGCCCACGCCATTGCGCCCGAGCACGGCGAGCGCGCCGGTGCGTGGCACGCTCAGGCCGATTTCGAACAGCACCCGGCTTCGGCCATAGCCGACCGAAAGCCCCTGGATGTCGAGCAGTGCGGGCTCAGACACGGGTCAGGTAGACCTCCTGGACTGAAGCGTTCGCCTGGATCTCCGCCACGCTGCCGGATGCGATCACGCGGCCCTGGTCGAGGACCGTCAGCACGTCGCAGATATCCCGGATGAAGTCGAGGTCGTGCTCCACGATGACGATAGCGCAGCGTGCCTTGATCGGCCGCAGCAGCGTCCCCGTGACCCGACGCTCCTCCAGGCTCATGCCCGCGGTCGGCTCGTCGAGGAGTAGCAGTCGCGGCGCTGTCGCGAGCGCCATGGCGATCTCCAACCATTGCTGCTCGCCATGCGAAAGTTCGCCGGCGAGCGCGGCGGCGCGGCGATCAAGGCGAAACGCGGCGAGCATCTCGGTGATCTGCGTGTCGAGACCCCGGCGCGTGCGCGAAGTGAGCAGATCACGCAGCCGGTCATGCGCCTGCAGCGCCAGCAGCACGTTGTCATAGACTGAGAGCGCCGGCATCACGCTGGTGATCTGGAATTTGATGCTCATCCCTGCGCGGGCCCGTTCCGACGGGGGCAACGCAGTGATGTCGCGGCCCGCGAACAGCACGCGGCCTTGGCTTGGGCGTTCCGCGCCGGCGATGCATTTGAGCAGCGTGCTCTTGCCCGACCCGTTCGGGCCGATCAGGCCGTGAATCTCATCCGCGGACACCGCGAGATCGACGCCATCGAGCGCGCGCAACTGGCCGAAGCTTTTGCCGACCCCGCTCGCCTCAAGCAGCATCGGACGGTGCTCCACGGGGCGCGACGGAACCGGGCCGGCCGAAATCGCCAGTCCTTTCGCGCTCGGAGACGACGAGCCCGATCAGTCCGGTCGGGCGGAACAGGATCACCACCAGCAGAATGACCCCGAGGACCACCGGCCAGATCGTCGGCAGTTGTTCTGAGAGTGCGTACGTGGCGCTTTCGATGGCGATGACGCCGAGCACAGCACCGATGAGCGTGCCAACGCCACCGAACAGGCAGTAGAGCACAATCTGCGTCGAGAGCACGACGCCCATCATGCTCGGCCAGACGAAACCCTCATGATAGGCGTAAAGGCCACCAGCGAGACCGGCTATGGCACCAGCGATGGTGAAGACGATGGTCTTGAAGGTATCGACCCGGTACCCGAAAAAACCCAATCGCTGCTCCTGGTCGCGGATGCCGGCGAGTGCCAGCCCGAATTGCGAGCGCACCAAGGCGCGGCACAGGAGATACACCGCCGCGAACAGCGCGAAGACGAGATAATAGAATGCGAGGTCGCTGAATTCGAAGTGCCCGAGCGTTAGCGGAGGAACCCCGGGAATGCCGTTCTGGCCGCCGAGATAATACCACGAGCGCGCCAGCTCCTCGGCGGCGAAGGCGGCCGTGAGGGTGCCGAGCGCGACGAACGTGACGCTTGGCGGGTGGCGCCCGAGCAACAGGAAGCTCGATACAAGCCAGGACAAGGCCAGCCCGACGCCGAGCGCGGCAGGCAGAACCACGAGCACGGAACTGACGCCGAGATCGCGCGCCAACAGTGCCACGGAGTAGCCCGCTGCGCCGAAGAACAGGGCCTGGCCGAAGCTCATGATCCCGGCAAAGCCATAGACCAGGTCGAAGCTGATCGCGAGCAGCGCGAGGATCATCAGGCGCGAGGCAAAGACGGTGAGAAAGTCGGCGAGCAGGAACGGCAGCACGGCGAAAGTGCCGAACACCGCCCATTCGACTAGCGGCAACCGCCGCCGAAACGCCGGCGCGGTGGGCGCGCCGGCGTTCAGCGGGGCGGGGCCGGTCCTGCCGCCGTTCAGCACTCCTGCGGATCGACGAGCCCGTTGCTCTTCGCCTCGATCTGGAACTGGCCGTTCTTTGCGGTGGCGATATACATGCGCATCCGGCAATGGCGCTTTCCGGGGACCATTTCGGCGGGTCCGCCCGGGCCCTCGGCGATCTTGGCGTGATCGAGCGCGTGGGCGACGGCGTCGCGGTCAAGTCGCCCGGCTTCCTTCACCGCCGCTGCCCAAAGCATCATGCCGCGATACATTCCGGTCGCAGCGCTGCCAGCTGCCATCAAGTATTTGTTGCCTGCGAACATGCCATCATACATCTGCTGGATCCGCGCGCTGGCCGGGTCGAGCGCGTCGACGGCGCGGAAATAGTCGAGACAACTGGCCAGGCCTTCGATCTCGTGCGACGCATTGATGTTGAGATCGTTCTCGTCATAGTAGACGCAGCACAGCCGGCCGCCGCGCTTGAGGAAGCCTGCTTCATAGAGCTGCTTGAAGAACGGCCCTACGCCGGGCGGGATGACGGTGTTGAAGACCACGTCCACCTTGTCCGACATGATGCGGTTGACGGTGGCGCCGTAGTCGATCTGGTCGAGCGGGTAATATTCCTCGAAGATCACCTCGCCACCATGCTTTTCCACCGACTTCCGCGCGTAGGCGTTGAGCAAGTGCGGCCAGATATAGTTCGCGGAGGGAAGCGCGAAGCGCTTGCCGCCATGCGCGATCAGCCATGGAATCAGATCGTCGCATTGCTGCGCCGGCGTTGGGCCCGTGCAGTAGATATACTCCTCACACTCCTGGCCTTCATAAAGCTGCGGGTAGATGTAAAGGGTATGCCCGCGCGAAACGATCGGGCCCTTGATGGCGTTTCGCATGGAACTGGTGATGCCGCCGAGTACCACATCGACATGGTCACGCTGGATCAGCTTGCGCACGTTGCCGACCGCGACCGCCTCGTTCGAGGCAGTGTCCTCGACATAGAGCTGCACCGGTCGGCCCAGAAGGCCGCCGCCCTTGTTGATGATGTCGGCGCACATCTTGGCAACATTGAGATCCGAATTGCCAGCGAAGCCGATTGCGCCGGTGAGGTCAGTGGCAATGCCGACGCGGATCGGCTCGGCGGCATGCGCCGTGCGTCCGGGGATCACCCAGCTTCCGGTCCCGGTGGCAACGGCGGCGGACATCCAGGCGGTGCTCCGCAGAAGCCGGCGGCGTCCCAGCTGGCTTGACATACTTTCGTCGGTGGCCTCGTCCCTCATCACGGTCTCCTGTTCCCGGTTGTTGTCTGTTGCGGCCATTCTGCCGGCGCTCCCCCGTCGTCGCGCGACTCACACGCGCCGCCCGGCGAGTATGCCATTCGGCAGCAGCTTCATCACACCGATCGCCGCGACGAACACGAGCACGTCGGCGACCACCGGGGAGATGACCCAGGGCAGCGCTGCGCTCGCCGAACCGACGACGCCGGCGCCGAGGATCGGACCGACGAAGCTGCCCACGCCGCCCAGCATCACACCGAGAAAGCCCTGGATGAGGAAGCGCAACCCGAGATCGGCGAACAGCGAGAAGATCGGCACGACCAGCGCGCCGGCCAAGCCGGCGAGCGCGGCGCCGAAGGTGAAGGTGATGGCGTAGATCGCCTTGGTCGAGATACCGGAGGCGCGCGCGAGGGCCGGGTTCTCGAGCGAAGCACGCACGCGGAGCCCGAAGCTGGTCATCGCCAGAAGTGTCCAGCTGCAAAGGATCACCAGCAGCGTGATGGCGATGATGGCGAGCCGCCACTGGGCGAACTCCAGCCCGCCAAGGGAGACCGAGCCGACCAGCGGTGCCGGGACATTGAGATAGAGACCGCCGATGAGGCCGCGCACCGTTTCGCGCATGACCACGGCGAGGGCATAGGTGCCAAGCATGGCCATCACCGGCCGGTCGTAGAAACGCCTGATGACCAACCGCTCCAGTGCGAAGCCGATCACCCCGACGGCGAACGGAGCAAGCACCATCGCCAGCCAGACTGGCGCCCCGTGAGCGTGGCCGAACCACGTGAAATACGCCCCGAGCAAAACGAACTCGCCGTGGGCGAAATTAAAAATGCCCATCATGCTGGCGATGATGCCCAAGCCAAGTACGATCAGCACCATGATCGAGGTGAAACTAAGAATCTCGAACAGGGCGTTGAGAGCGGTCGCCATCCGTTGTTCCGTTGCGATCCGTTCGTGGGCGTGGTCTGGCGCGCCCACGGACGGAAATACTCATCAATTGCTCGGGCGATTTGAATACGGCCCGCGTGCCGAGCGCAAGCGAAAACCGCGGCCACCTGCGCGTGCCCGCCGCGTTGCCGCCGGGCGCGATCGTTCCCATATCGGCATCATAGCGCAAGGAGGCAGCCATGTTCGCACATAATGTCGGGACCATCGACCGCGTCATCCGCATCGTCGTCGGGGTTGCCCTGTTGGCACTGGTTTTCGTCGGTCCGAAGACGCTGTGGGGCCTGATCGGGATCATTCCGCTGGCGACCGGGCTGATGCGTACTTGCCCGGCCTACTCGATTCTCGGCATCTCCTCCTGCCCGACCGCACAGCAGTCCTGACCCGCGGTCCGTTTCCAACCGGTCCGCTCTGCGCCACATAGCAGGGGGCAGCTCAGAAGAGCGGGCACGGGGAGCGGGATGACGGCGGAACGAGCGATCGAGACGAAGCCCGGTGGCGCACGGGGTGGTGGCGGCAATCCGGGGCGGGGCGGGTGGGCCACCTTGCGCTCGTTGCTGCCCTATCTCTGGCCGGAGGGCGATCACGCGGCGCATGTGCGGCTGGTCGTTGCCGCGTTTTTTCTGGTTCTCGCCAAGGTGGCGACCGTCCTCGTGCCGATCGTCTACGGGCGGATCGTCGATGTGCTGGCGCCGAAGGGCGCGGCGGCGCTCACCGCGATCCCGATCGGCCTCGTCATCGGCTACGGGCTGCTGCGCACCGGGGCGGCCGGGTTCGGCGAGTTGCGCGATGCGGTCTTCGCCGCCGTGCAGCAGCGGGCGGTCCGCCGGGTGGCGCTCAGCACTTTCACCCATCTGCACGGGCTGTCGCTGCGCTTCCATCTCGACCGCCAGACCGGGGGGCTCGCCCGTGCCATCGAACGCGGCACCCGCGGCATCGAACAGGTGCTGCGGCTGGCCGTGTTCAACATCCTGCCCACCCTGCTCGAGGTCGGCCTTGTCACGGCGATCCTCTGGCGGCTGTTTGACTGGCGCTTCGCCACCGTCACCTTCGCCGCGGTCGGGCTCTATCTCGCCTTCACCCTGATCTTCACCAACTGGCGGGTGCGTTTCCGCCGGACGATGAACGAAATGGACAGCGAGGCCCAGACACGGGCCATCGACAGCCTGTTGAACTTCGAGACCGTCAAATATTTCGGCAACGAGGGGCTCGAATCGCGGCGCTTTGATGCCTCCCTCGCCCGCTACGAGCATGCCGCGGTCCGCTCGATGGTGACGCTGAACATGCTCAATCTCGGCCAGGCCGCGATCATCGCCGCCGGGCTCGTCGCGGTCATGCTCATGGCGGCCGCCGGGGTGCGCGCCGGCACGATGACGGTGGGCCAGTTCGTGCTGGTCAATACCTACCTCATGCAGCTCTACCAGCCGCTGAATTTCCTCGGCTTTGTCTATCGCGAAATCAAGCAGGGGCTGGTGGACATGGAATCGATGTTCCGCCTGATCGCCGTGCGTGCCGAGATCGCGGACCGCGCCGATGCCCGCCCCTTGCCCCCGGCGGGGGAAGGCGCGGCGCGCGAGGTTCGGTTCGATTCGGTGGAATTCGGCTATCGGCCGGACCGACCGATCCTCAAGGGGGTCAGCTTCCGCATCCCGCCAGGCGGGCGGCTGGCCATCGTCGGGCCGACCGGTGCCGGCAAGTCCACCATCACGCGGCTGCTGTTCCGGTTCTACGACGTTGATGGCGGGCGTATCCTGATCGATGGCGCGGACATCCGCGACGTCACCCAGGCCAGCCTGCGCGGCGCGCTCGGGGTGGTGCCGCAGGATACCGTGCTGTTCAACGACTCCATCCGCTACAACATCGCCTATGGCCGCCCCGATGCCAGCCAGGCGGAGATCGAGGCGGCGGCGCGCCAAGCGCAGATCCATGATTTCGTCGCCAGCCTGCCGGACGGCTACGCCACCCGCGTCGGCGAGCGGGGGCTCAAACTGTCCGGCGGCGAGAAGCAGCGCGTGGCGATCGCGCGCACCCTGCTCAAGGATCCGCCGATCCTGATCCTCGACGAGGCGACCAGCGCGCTCGACACCCATACCGAGCAGGAGATCCAGGCCGCATTGCGCGCCGTCGCCCGCGACCGGACCACCCTGGTGATCGCCCATCGCCTGTCCACCGTGGTCGACGCCGACGAGATTCTCGTCCTGGCCGAGGGGACCGTGGTCGAACGCGGCACGCACGCGCGGCTGTTGGCACATGGCGGTCTCTATGCCCATCTGTGGGCTCGCCAGGCCGAGGAGGCTCCCGGCCCGCTGGCGTCGGTCACGTGAGATGGCGTGACGTGACGACGAGACGATCAGAGGAGATACCCATGCAAGCCGAGCCGCAGCCCGCATCCGCCCAGCCCGAGACCGATGAGATTCCGCGCGACCTCGGCCGTGCTGGTGCCGTGGTCGAGAAGGCGATCGAACACATGCTCGGCCAGCATCTCGACGAACTCGCCGTAGCCTCGGCGCTACTCGGCGGGGCGCTGGAAGTGCTGTCGCGGGCGCTGGACGACGCCGCGATCGTCCAGATCCTGGGCAAGGCCGTGGCCAGCGTCGAGGCCGGGCATCTGCGCCGCGAGGAGCCCGGCGGCGCTTGACGCCGCTTCCCGCTTTCGCCATAAGCCGGCGCTTGCCGAACGCGCTTCGAGCAGCCGGCCCGGCCTGAAATCGGCACCGGACCTCTGCTCCAGACCTTTCTACCGAGCCAAGGATTGATCGACGATGTCGCGCCGCTGCCAGATCACCGGGAAGGGCGTGCTGACGGGCAACAATGTCAGCCACGCCAACAACAAGACCCGCCGCCGCTTCCTGCCCAACCTGCAGGAGGCCGCGCTGCTCTCGGACATTCTCGGCCAGCGCATCCGCCTGCGCATCTCGACGCGCGCGATCCGCACCATCGAGCGCCGCGGCGGGATCGATGCGTTCCTGCTCGGCACGCCGGACCGTCGCCTGAGTGCCGAGGTCCAGACGATCAAGCGCCGGCTTGAGCGCGCTCAGGCCCGCAAGAGCGCCTGACCGGCTGAACCGCGCCTCCCCTGCGGCCAGGCCAGCACACGCCGGCCGTTAACCGGGACTTTCCGAAGTCCGGCGTACCATCGCGCCATGTCGATAGGCGGAGGCTTCGTCACTGCGCTGACCGCCCTCGCGGTTGTAGCCCTTTCGGCCGTCACCTGCGTGCTGCTGCTGCGGCTGCGCGTCGCGGGCCGTGCCTTGGCGCGCTGCGGGGCCGAACGGGATGCGGCACGCGCCAGCGCCGCCGGGACGACGCGTCTGCTACGGCTCGCCGCGGGCGAATTGCGGCAGGCCATGCTGACCCTGCGAGCCTGTGCCGAGCCGGTGGCGCAGACGCCAACCGTGGCCCAGGGCAGCGCGATCCTCGCCCTGTCGTCGCAACTCCTCGCCCTCGCTGACGATCTCGAGGATCATGGCGTGCCCGCCGGCGCCCCGCGTGTGCTCCGGGAGGAGACCATCCCGCTCGGGGAACTCGTCGCCGACGCCGTTGCCGCCGTCGCCGCGACGCTTGGCAGCAGCCGGCGCAACTGGCGGGTTGCCCCATGCCTCGCCGGGCTGCGGCTGCGCGCCGACCGCCGCGCGCTGCGCCACGTGCTGATGCGGCTCCTGGTGAACGCCGCGCGCTTTTCCAGCGATGGCGATTGGATCGACATCCTCGCCGAACACCAGCCCGGGGGCGTGGCGCTGGTCATCGAGGACGAGGGGGCCGGTCTGGCCCCGCTCGACCCGGCCGGTGGCCCGGCCAGCGCCGATACCCGCGGCATCGGTCTGGGCCTGGCACTGGCGCGCGCCCTGGTGGAGGCCCATGGTGGACGGCTGATGATCGAGACCGCTGCCCGCATCGGCACGCGCGTGGCCGTCGTTTTTCCCGCCGAGCGCCTGCTCGAGGCGGAGCCGCTGCCGGCCTGAGCCGGCGGCGCGGCGGGCCCTCAGTCCGCGCACCCCTCGGCCCGCAGCAGCGCCGCCACCTCGGCTTCCGGCACCTCCCGGCTGGTGAACGCGGCGCCGATGCCGCGCGCGAGCACGAAGGTCAGCCGCCCGTCGCGCAGCTTCTTGTCCCGCCGCATGTGGGCCAGCAGTCGCGCTGCCGAGAGGCGCCGGTTCAGCACAGCCAGTTCCGCCGGCAATCCGACCGAGGTGACATGCGCGACGACGCGGTCCGCATCCGAAGCTGCGCAGTGGCCGAGCCGGGCCGAGAGCCGGAAGGCGAGCCCGAGCCCGACCGCCACGGCCTCGCCATGCAGCAGCGTGCCGTAGCCGAATTCGGCCTCGAGCGCGTGGGCGAACGTGTGGCCCAGATTGAGCAGGGCGCGGCCGTCGTTGGGCCGCTCCTCGCGCTCGTCCTCGCCTACCACTGCGGCCTTGAAGGCGACGGCTCGCAGCACCGCCTCCGCCTGCAGCACCGCATCGCCGCCGACGACGCCGGCGCCGTGCCGTTCGCACCAGGCGAAGAACCCTTCGTCGCCGATCAGCCCGGCCTTGGCGATCTCGGCGTATCCCGCGCGCAGTTCGCGCACCGGCAACGTCCTCAACACGGCAGTGTCGGCGATCACCGCGAGCGGCTGGTGGAAGGCGCCGAGCAGGTTCTTGCCGTGGCGCGTATTCACCCCGGTCTTGCCGCCGACGCTCGAATCGACCTGGGCGAGCAGGGTGGTCGGGATCTGAACGAAGGGCAGACCGCGCAGCGTGGTGGCGGCGGCGAAGCCGGCGAGGTCGCCGACGACGCCACCGCCGAGAGCGATCACCGCGGTCCGGCGCTCGATGCCGGCTGCGAGACTCTGGTCGACGATGCTGGCGTAGGTTTCCACCGTCTTCGCCGTCTCACCGGCCTCGACGACGATTTCGGTCGCGATGTCGATGCCGGTGGCGGCGAGACCCGCGCGCAGTGTCTCCAGGTGTAGCGGCGCCACCGCCCTGTCGGTGACGATGACCGCCCGCTTCTGCGGCAGCACCGGCGCCAGCACGGCACCGGCGCGGGCGAGCAGGCCTTCGCCGACGACGACGTCATACTGGTGCGCAGCGAGGGTGACGCGCACCCGCCGCGGTTCGCTCCAGGCGAGGATCGCCGACAGCACGCGCCCCGTGGTCGTGTCCACGCTGTCCTCGCCACAATCGACGATGATGTCGGCCTCGGCATAGACCGGATCGCGTGCCGCCATCAGCCCCGCCAACACCGCCTCCGGGTCGCCGCCGGCGAGCAGCGGCCGATGGCTGCGGCCGGCGACGCGATGGGTGAGCACCGGCAGCGGGCAGCGCAGCCAGACCGAGACCGCTTCCTGGCGCATCGTGGCCCGCGTCGACGCATCCATGAAGGCCCCGCCGCCGGAAGCCAGCACGATCGGCTCGGCCCCGAGCAAGCGGCGAATGACGCGGCGTTCGCCGTCCCGGAAGGCACGCTCGCCATAACGCTCGAAGATTTCGCCGACGGTGCACCCCGCCGCGAGTTCGATCTCGGTATCGGCGTCACGGAACGGCATGCCGAGCCGCGCGGCCAGGCGTCGGCCGATCGAGGTCTTCCCGGCACCCATCAGGCCGACCAGGACGATGCTTCTGCCCTTCAGCGCCGGGGCGGACGTGGAAAGCTCCCGCAGCGGCGGCTCGGCGGGCGATGGGCGGGCGGCGTGCGGGGCTGGCGTAGGCGTCGGGCTGGTCATGAGCGAGGAAGCTAGAGCACTGACCCCGCCGAGGCAAACCGCTTGAAATCTCGCAGTATTGCACCGGGGCGGACGCGGCCGGTTTCCCGCCGGCCCAATCTGGTCTAGCAAAACCGCCACAGCTTCGGACAAGCAAGTCGCATGCGCACCACGCTCCTCGTCGTCGTTCTGCTGGGTCTGATCGCCGCCGCGATTGGTGTGCTGGTTCTCGGCGCATTCCCGCCGCACCCGCACCCGCAGGCGGTGGAGAAGCTGCTGACCAACGATCGCTTCAAGGGTCATTGACCTCTGCCATGGACCGGCACGTCGAGGCGTTCCTGGAAATGCTCGCCGCCGAGCGCGGGGCAGCGCCGAATACGCTGGCGGCCTACGAAGCGGATCTGGAGGATTTCACCGGCTTCGCCGCCGCCCGCGGCACGGCGCCGGCAAGCGCCGATGCGGCGCTGCTGCGTGCCTATCTGTCCGCGCTGGTCGGACGGGGGCTGGCGGCGCGCACACAGGCGCGCCGGCTCTCGGCGCTGCGGCAGTTCTTCCGCTTCCTGCTCCGCGAGGAACGCCGCGCGGACGATCCGACGGCACAGCTCGACGCGCCGCGGCTGAAGCCCGCGCTGCCCAAATTCCTCACCGAAACGGAGGTTGCCGCCCTGCTGGCGGCGACCGAGCGCTGGCCGGCCGGGCCGGGAGCACAGGCGCGGGCGGCGCTGGAGATTCTCTATGCCGGCGGGCTCCGGGTGAGCGAACTGCTCGCCCTGACGGCCGCGTCGGTCACCGCATCGGCACCGGTCCTGACGATTCGCGGCAAAGGCGGCCGAGAGCGGCTGGTGCCGCTTTCGGGGTCAGCGCGCGAGGCTGCGGCGGCGTGGCTCGCGGTTCGCGGGGCTTCGAGCCGGTTCCTTTTTCCCGGTCGCGATCCGCGCCGGGCGATGACCCGCCGGGGGTTTGCGCTCATGCTCGCCCGGCTGGCCGCCGCCGCCGGGCTCGACCCCGCGCGCGTATCGCCCCACGTTCTGCGGCACTGCTTCGCCACTCACATGCTCGCGGGCGGGGCCGATCTGCGCAGCCTGCAACTGCTCCTCGGCCACGCCGACATCGCCACCACCCAGATCTATACCCACGTCGAGCCCGAGCGGCTGCGCCGCGTGCTGGAGACGCATCACCCGCTGGCGGCGGGCACCGGCAACCCGAGCGCGCGTGCCAGCCCCGCCTCTTCACCGCGCAGCAGGTCCGCCAAGGTATAGCGGTCGAGCACGGCCAGGAACGCGTCGAGCGCCTCGCCCAAGGCCGGAGCGAGCCGGCATGGTCCGGCAATCGCGCAGCGTTCGGCGCTGAAACAATCGACCAGCGCGAAGCTCTCCTCCGTGGCGCGGACCATGGCGCCGATCCCGATCTCCGCCGGCGCCCGCGCCAGGCGGATGCCGCCGCCGCGTCCGCGCACGGTTTCCACCACGCCGGAGCGCCCGAGTTCGTGGACCACCTTGGTCAGATGATGCTCCGAGATCCCGTAGGCCGTGGCGATCTCATGAATCGATGTCAGTCCGGGCCCATGCAGTCCGAGATACATCAGACAGCGCAGGCTGTAGTCGGTATAGCGTGTGAGGCGCATCGGGATGGTCCCTGGACGGTCGCCGGCAGGCAGCGCCGCGGCGACCAGAATGCAGCGCCAGCGGTGCAGCGTCGATACCGCTCGGCGCCGCAGCCGGCCCCGGCGATCAGGCCACTGGCGGGACGGCGGATCTGTGCTAAAGCGCCGCGCCATGCGCCATTTCCTGGACTTCGAGAAGCCGATCGCCGAACTCGAGGGCAAGATCGACGAGCTCCGCCGCATGTCGGAGCCGAACGGCATCAATATCGCCGAGGAGGTCGCCCGGCTGACCGAGAAGGCGGACAAGCAGCTTCGCCTGACCTACGCGAAGCTGTCCGCCTGGCAGAAGACACAGGTGGCGCGCCATCCCGAGCGGCCCAAGGCCTCGGACTATCTGCGCGCCCTGATCGCCGACTACACCCCGCTCGCCGGCGATCGCGCCTTCGCCGACGATGCCGCCGTGCTCGGCGGGCTCGGCCGATTCGAAGGCCGGTCCGTGGTCGTGCTCGGCACCGAGAAGGGCGCGGACACCGAGAGCCGGGTGAAGCATAATTTCGGCATGGCGCGCCCGGAGGGCTACCGCAAGGCGCGCCGCCTGATCGAGCTCGCCGGGCGCTTCGCGCTGCCGGTCCTGAGCTTCGTCGATACCTCCGGCGCGTTTCCCGGCATCGAGGCCGAGGCCCGCGGCCAGGCGGAGGCGATCGCCCGCTCGATCGAGGCCTGCCTCGAGGCGCCCGTGCCAGTCATCGCGGTGATCGTCGGCGAGGGCGGTTCGGGCGGCGCCATCGCGCTCGCCGCCGGCGATCGGGTGCTGATGCTGGAGCACGCGATCTATTCGGTGATCTCGCCGGAAGGCTGCGCTTCCATTCTGTGGCGCGACGCCGCGCAGGCCGGCGCGGCCGCCGAGGCGCTGCGGCTGACCGCGGACGATCTGAAGCGGCTGCGTCTGGTCGATGCCGTGGTCGGCGAGCCGCTCGGCGGTGCCCACCGCGCTCCGGAGACGGCGATCGCCGCGGTCGGCCGGGCGATCGCCGCGGAGCTGCCGGGCTTGCTCGCGCTGGACCCGGTCGCGCTGAAGGCGCGGCGGCGGGAGAAGTTCCTCGAGATGGGCCGCGAAGGGTTGGGCTGAGCCGCCGCCTCGGGCTTGATGGCGGGGCCGTCGCCGCGCGACAATCACCCGCGCTACAGGCGCCCGCCCTACAGACGTATGCGCTGCCGGCGGAGGCACCGCGGGCGGCGGACCTGCTCACCGGAACGGAGCCGGCATGGATCTGAGAGCCTGCGCCTGCGGCAGCGGGCTGCGACATCTGCGCTGCTGCGGCCTCGACCTCGCCACACTCAGCCCGCCGGGGGCGTGCGAGCCGGTGCGGCCGTTGCTGGCCGAGGCGCAGGCAGCGCTTGCGGCGCAGCCGGAGCGGGCCGAGGCGGCGCTGCTGGCGCTGCTCGAACTGGCACCGGGCTTCGAGGAGGCGCTGCGCCTGCTCGCCACGCTGCGGGCACGCCAGGGCCGAGCGGGCGCCGAGGAGGTGCTGCTGCGCCGCATCGTCGCGATCAATCCCAATAATTTCTGGGCCACCAACGATCTCGCGCTGCTGCTGCTCCGCACCGGTCGCGCCGCCGAGGCGGAGACCCATGCCCGCAACGGCCTGCGCATCGCCCCGCGCGAGGCGCAAGCGCATAACCTGCTCGGCCTGGTCCTGACCGAGATCGGCCGCCCGCACGCCGGCGAGCATCATTATCGCCAGGTGCTGACCCTGGTCGCGCAGCCGGACGCGGGCTTGCTGGCGAATCTCGCCTGGAACCTGAAATCCCAGGGACGGGCGGCGGAGTCGCGTGCCGTCTACGAGCAGGCCACGGCACGCGACCCGAATCTCTACCAGACGTGGCTCGGCTGGGCGCGGCTGGAGGAAGCCGACCGGCGACTAGACCGGGCGCGCGAGCTGCTCGGGCACGCGGCGAACCTGGCGCCGGAGGATCCCGGCGTGCGCATGATGAGCGCCATCCTCACCGCGCGGGAAGGACGGCCGGAGGCGGCGCTGGCCGAGATCGACCGCCTCGGGGACCACGGCGGCCAGGAGCTCGGCGCCAACGAGTGGGTGGAAAAAGGGCGTCTGCTCGACCAGCTCGGGCGCCCGGACGAGGCGTTCGCCGCCTTCACCGCGGGCAAGGCCAAGGCCCGCGCCGCGCTCGGCCACGGCTATCTCGCCGAGCAGGCGGCGGAGCAGGCGCGGCGGCTGCGCGGCTTCTTCACCGCGGACCGGCTGGCCTTCATCCCCCGCGCCCGTCCCGCGCCAGCCGGCCCCCAGCCGATCTTCGTGCTCGGCTTTCCGCGATCCGGCACGACGCTGGTCGAGCAGATGCTGTCCTGCCACGCCGACATTTCGGCCGGCGACGAGCTGCCGATCATCCATGACCTCACCCAGGCCATCCCACGCCTGCTCAACAGCCCGCTCGCCTATCCCGAGGCGCTGTGCGAGCTGTGGATGGCCGAGCAGCGCACCGCGCTCGACCGGCTGCGCACGCTCTATCTCGACGGCGCGCGCGAGCTCGGCGCTGCCCCGCCCGGCGACGATCGGGACGGCGAAGCGTCGCGCCCGACATGGTTCACCGACAAGATGCCGCTGAACGAGACGCATCTCGGCCTCATCGGGCTGCTCTTCCCCGATGCGCCGCTGATCCATGTGCTGCGCCATCCGCTCGATGTCGTGCTCTCGGTGTTCGCCAACCAGCTCACGCACGGGTTCTTCTGTGCCTTCGAGCTCGAAGGCGTGGCGCGGCACTACGCGCTCACGATGGACCTCGTCGCGCATTATCGCGCCGAGATGACCCTGCGCTACCTGCCGCTCCGCTACGAGGATCTCATCGCCGATCCGCAGGCGTCGATGCGCCGCGTGCTCGCCCACATCGGCGCCCCCTTCGACCCGGCCTGCCTCGAGTTCCACGCCAACCCGCGCCACGCCCGCACCGCCAGCTACGCGCAGGTGACCGAACCGCTCTACGACCGCTCCGTGTTCCGCTACCGGCGCTACCTGAGCGCGCTGGCGCCGGTCGTGCCGCTGCTCGAACCGGTGATCGCCCGTCTCGGCTACCGCATCGAGGCGCCGACATGAGCGAAACACAGGACCCGCTCGCCCCGCTGCTCGCCGAGGCCAGCGCCGACGAGCAGGCGGGCCGTCTGGACGCCGCCGAAGCCCGGCTGGCGGCGGCACTGCGGCAGGCGCCGGAGCATCCGCACGCGCTGCATCTTTCCGGCATCGTCGCCTTCCGCCGCGGCCGTGAGGGCGAGGCGCGGGCGCTGATGGAGCGCTCCATCGCGCTGGCGCCAGACATGGCGCTCTATCACCGCAATATCTGCGCCATCTACCGTGCCCTCGGCCGGCTCGAAGAGGGGCGTGAGGCGGGGCTGCGCGCCATCGCCCTCGCTCCCGACGATGCCCACGCATACGCCAACCTCGCCATCATTCACTATGACCTGCTCGAGCTCGAGGAAGGGCTTGCCTGTTCGGACCGGGCGCTCGAACTCAGCCCGGAACTGCCGGACGCCCATTTCGAGCGCGCCGAGGTGCTGCTGCTGCGCGGGCGGTTGGACCAGGGCTGGGAGGAGTACGAGTGGCGCTTCAAGCTGCCCCAGGCCGGCCGGATGCTGCCCAAGGGCGAGGTGGCGCAATGGGACGGCGAGCGCCGCAGCGATGGCCGGCTGCTGCTGATCGGCGATCAGGGCTTCGGCGACGTGATCCAGTTCGCTCGCTACATCCCCTGGGCCGCCGCGCGCTGGCCCGACATGGTCGCGGCATGCAGCGCGGAGATGCGGCCGGTCCTGGCGCAGTTTCCCCAGCTCGCCAGCATCCACGACCGCTGGGAGGACGTGCCGAGCTTCGACGCCTATTGCCCGCTCTCCGGCCTGCCGCGCCTGGCCGGCACACGGGTGGAGAACATCCCCGGCACGGTGCCGTATCTCCACGCCGACCCGGCGCGCATCCTGCACTGGGCGGGGCGGTTGGATCGGCTCCTGCCGTCGGGTCTGCCGCGGGTCGCGCTGGCGTGGGCGGGGCGGCCGGCGCACAACAACGACCGCAACCGCTCGACCACGCTGGAGCGGCTCGCGCCCATCCTCGCCGTGCCGGGCGTCGCGTTCGTCTCGCTGCAGAAAGGGCCGGCGCGGAGCGGCATCGGCGCCTATTTCGGGGCGGCGCCGCTGCTCAATCTCGGCCCCTCGCTCGAAACCTTCGCCGACACCATGGCCGTTCTGGCCTGTGTCGACCTGGTCATTGCCGTCGACACCTCGGTCGTGCATCTCGCCGGCGCGATGGCGCGCCCGGTCTGGACTTTGCTGCCGTTCGCGCCGGACTGGCGGTGGCTGCTGAACCGGCCGGACACGCCGTGGTACCCGACGATGCGCCTCTATCGCCAGACGGCCCCGCGCGCGTGGGACGAACTGGCCGGCCGCGTCGCGACCGACCTGGCCGGTTTTCGCGACGAGATTCAGCGCCCCAGGGCGTAGAACTCGGCGTTCGGACGGATCTCCATCGCATTGGCAAGCCGGTTGGACATGGCGAAAAAGGCCGCGATGGCGGCGATGTCCCACGTCTCTTCCGGCTCGAACCCCGCCTCGTCGAGCGCCGCGTGGTCGGCGGGCCCGATCTCGGCCGAGGCGACCGCGACCTTGACCGCATACTCGAGCATTGCGCGCTGACGCGGCGTGATCTCGGCGCGGCGCCAGTTGGTGGCGACCTGATCGGCGATGGTCTTGCTCTTGGCCCGGATACGCAGGATGGCGCCGTGGGCGATGACGCAATAATGGCACTGGTTGGCGGCCGAGGTGGCGACCACGATCATTTCCCGCTCGGCCTTGGTCAGCCCGCCGGGCCGCTCCATCAGCGCGTCATGGTAGGCGAAGAAGGCGCGAAATTCGTCCGGCCGGTAGGCGAGGGCGAGGAAGACGTTGGGCACGAAGCCCGACTTCTCCTGGACGGCAAGGATCCGCGCGCGGATATCCTCGGGCAGGGTAGCGATGTCGGGGATCGGAAATCGGCTGATCGTCTGGTCGGTCATGGTCGCTGTCCTTGGTTGCGTGGCCCCTCGTCCGGCGCGAGTCGGCTCTCTCGCCAGGCCTGATGCGGCGCCGCGCCGCGCCACCGAGCATACGATCCGGATTCACGCGATCGCAACCGGTTGCCCCTAGCCTGCGCGCATGCGTCTGAAGATGTTTCACGCGTCCGGTATGACCGAGGCCATGGCTCAGGTGCGCCTGGAGCTTGGCCCGGACGCGCTGATCCTGGCGACGAGGCGGCTCGGCGACGGGGTCGAGGTCACCGCGGCGCTGGAGGATGACGCGCCGCCGCCGCTCGCGGTCGCCGCGCCGCCACCCCCGAACCCGGTGCACGCAGCTGCACTGGCCTATCATGGCGTGCCGCCCCGCCTCGCCGAACGTCTCACCGGGCGTCTCACCGGACGTCTCACCGGACGTCTCACCGGACGTCTCACCGGGCGCCTCGCCGGATGCCTCGGGGCGGCGGCGCAGGTCGGCCAGCACGATCACGAAGCGGCCCTGGCGAGCGCGCTCGCCGGCGAACTCCGCTTCGGCGAACTCGAACTCGCGCCGGGGGCACCGCCGCTGCTGCTGGTCGGCCCGCCCGGTGCGGGCAAGACGCTGACGGTTGCGCGCCTGGCGACCCGGCTCGTTCTTGCCCGTACGTCGCCACTGGTGATCACCGCCGATGGCAGGCGGGCCGGCGCAGTGGAGCAACTCGCCGCTTTCACCCGCCTGCTCGGGCTGACGCTGCTCGCCGCGGACCACCCGCTGTCGCTCGGGCGTGCCCTCGCCCGCCGCCCGCCCGGCGCGCCGGTGCTGATCGACGCGCCCGGCATCGACCCTTTCGATCCGGCCCAGCGGGACGAACTCGCCGCCCTGGCGGCGACGGCGACCGCCCGCATCGCCCTGGTTCTGCCGGCTGGCATGGATGCCGCCGAGTGCGCCGACCTCGCCGGCGCCTTCGGCGGCCTGGGCGCGACGATGCTGATCGCCACGCGGCTCGACATCGCGCGCCGCATCGGCGGCCTGCTCGCCGCCGCGGACGCGGCCTCCCTGACGATGACCGAAGCGGGCACAGGCCCAGGCGCGGCCGACAGCCTGGTCGGGCTGAGCCCGGCCTACCTCGCCGCCCGCCTCATCCAGACCGCCCCTGCCAATGTCCAGCCCGGAGAGATGCCACGATGACACCTGAACGCGATCCTGCCCCGAGCGCGGCCCGGGGCCGCGTGGTCGCAGTCGCGTCGGGCAAGGGCGGGGTCGGCAAGACCTGGTTTGCCATCACGCTGGCCCACGCGCTGGCCCGCGCCGGCGAGCGCGTGCTGCTGTTCGACGGCGATCTCGGGCTGGCCAACGTCGATATCCAGCTCGGCCTTCTGCCGGAGCGCGATCTCGGCGCCGTCGTCGCCGGACGGGCGGCGCTGGCGGAGGCGACGGCGCGCTTTGCCGCCGGCGGATTCGATATTCTGGCCGGCCGCTCCGGCTCCGGCGCGCTCGCCGCCCTCGATCCGGCGACGATCGAGCGCATGCTCGCCGAGCTGCGCGCGGCAGCCATCCGATACGACACGATCGTGCTCGATCTCGGCGCCGGACTGGATCGCGCCGTCCGGCGCATGGCCGCGGCGGCCGACATTCTGCTCGTGCTCGCGACCGACGAGCCGACCAGCCTCACCGACGCCTATGCGGTCCTGAAACTGCACGCGGCGGACCGTGGCGACGGCGATGCCCGACTCGTCGTCAATCAGGCGCCGACGCGCGCCGCCGGGGAAAAGACCTTCGCCACGCTCGCCCGCGCCTGCGAGGCCTTTCTCCACCGCTCGCCACCGCTCGCCGGCGTGATCCGCCGCGACGAGCGGGTGCGCGACGCCATCCGACGGCAGGTGCCGATGCTGACACGCCACCCGGGCAGCGCCGCCGCCGAGGATGTGGAGGCGATCGCGGCCGGGCTGACCCGCGCCCGGCTGCCTGCCTGACCAGACGGCGTCGTCAGGCGGCGTTGGACTCGGGGACGCCCTTGTCGCGCAGCAGGCCGGCGAGTTCGCCCGACTGGAACATTTCGGTGACGATGTCGCAGCCGCCGACGAACTCACCCTTGACATAGAGCTGCGGGATGGTCGGCCAGTTCGAGAACTGCTTGATGCCGTCGCGCAGCTCGGCGTCTTCCAGCACGTTCGCGGTGTGGAAGGGCACGCCCATGTGGTTGAGGATCTGCACCACGCGCGCGGAAAAACCGCACTGCGGGAACATCGCAGTCCCCTTCATGTAGAGCATCACCGGGTGTTCGGTGATCTCGGCCTGGATGCGGTCGGCGACGTCTTGGCTCATCGGGAACTCCTTCAGTCCGGGGCGGAGGTTTGCAGGGCAAGCGCGTGCAGGGCGCCGCCCATGCGGCCGCGCAGCGCGGCATAGACCAGCTGGTGCTGCTGCACGCGGCTCTTGCCGCGGAATTGCTCGCTGACGATGGACGCGGCGTAGTGGTCCCCGTCCCCGGCCAGATCCTCGATGGTCACGGTGGCATCCGGCAGCGCCGCCTTGATCAGCGCCTCGATCTCGCCCACCGACATCGCCATCGTCTATCCTCCGGGATCGGGTTCGGCCCCCGGACTGCCCATCCAGTCCGGGAAGAACCGCTCGTGCGCCGCGCGCAACTCAACCAGCGATATGGCGAGCCCGTCCGGGAGTGTCAAACCTGCCCCGCCGCTGCGCCCGAGGCGCAGTGCCGGAACCCCGGCGGCCGCGGCAGCGGCGAGCAGCGCCTCCCCGTCCGGGACGGCGGCGACGTAGCGGCCCTGATCCTCGCCGAACCAGAACGCGTGCGGCGGGATCGCGGGGCCGGCGGCGAGCCGCGCGCCGGTGTTCCCCGCTAGCGCCATCTCGGCCAGCGCGACCAGCAGGCCACCGTCGGAAACATCGTGGCAGGCGCGGATGTCGCCGGCCAGGATGCGGGCGCGGACGAAATCGCCGGCGCTTCGCTCGGCAGCGAGATCGACCGGCGGCGGCGGTCCGTCCTCGCGGCCGGCGATCTCGCGCAGCCACAGCGACTGGCCGAGCCAGCCCGCCGTGTGCCCGATCAGCACGAGGTCAAGCTCCGGCGCCAGCGCCAGGCCGACAGCATCGGCGGCATCCTCGAGCACGCCGAGCCCGCCGATCGCCGGCGTCGGCAGGATCGGGCTGCCGGCGGTCTCGTTGTAAAGGCTGACATTGCCGGAGACGACCGGGAAATCCAGCGCGCGGCAGGCCGCCGCCATGCCCTCGATCGCGGCGGCGAACTGACCCATGATCGCCGGCTTCTCGGGGTTGCCGAAGTTCATATTGTCGGTGATGGCGAGCGGCGTGGCGCCGACTGCGGTCAGGTTGCGCCAGGCCTCGGCCACCGCCTGAGCCCCGCCCGCGCGCGGATCGGCGGCGCAGTAGCGCGGTGTGCAGTCGGTCGTCAGCGCCAGCGCCCGCCTGTGCCCGTCGATCCGCACCACGGCGGCATCGGCGGCGCCGGGGCGCTTCACCGTCTGGCCGCCGACCGTCGCGTCATACTGGTCCCAGACCCAGGCCCGCGAACAGAGATCGGGGCCGGCGATCAGGCGCAGCAGCGCCGGGCCGAGCCCGATCGGGTCGGCGACGGGTTCCAGCGGCGGCGGCGGCGGCGTGAACTCGGTCGGCCGGTGATAGAGCGGCGCCTGATCGGCGAGCGGGGCGAGCGGGATGTCGGCCTCGACCGCGCCGCGATGGCGGACGGTGATCCGCCCGGTCTCGGTGAGATGGCCGATGACGGCGAAATCCAGCTCCCACTTCTCGAAGATCGCCCGCGCCATCGCCTCGCGGCCGGGGCGAAGCACGATGAGCATGCGCTCCTGGCTCTCCGACAGCATCATTTCGTACGCGCTCATGGCGGTCTCGCGCTGCGGCACCGCGTCCAGATCGAGCGCGATGCCGACGCCGCCCTTGCCGGCCATTTCGACCGATGACGACGTGAGCCCCGCGGCGCCCATGTCCTGGATGGCGACGATGGCATCGGTGGCCATCAGCTCCAGGCAGGCCTCGATGAGCAGCTTCTCGGTGAAGGGATCGCCGACCTGCACCGTCGGCCGCTTGGCCTCGGCATCCTCGCCGAACTCGGCGCTGGCCATGGTGGCGCCGTGGATGCCGTCCCGCCCGGTCTTGGAGCCGACATAGACCACCGGGTTGCCGATGCCCGCGGCGGCGGAGAGGAAGATCCGGTCGGCCGGCGCGATGCCGACGGTCATGGCATTGACCAGCGGGTTGCCGTCATAGGCGGGGTGGAAATTGATCTCGCCGCCGACGGTGGGCACGCCGACGCAGTTGCCGTAGCCGCCGATGCCGCGCACCACGCCATCGACGACGCGGCGGGTCACCGGGTTCTCGGGGCTGCCGAAGCGCAGCGCGTTGAGGTTGGCCACGGGCCGCGCGCCCATGGTGAAGACGTCGCGAAGGATGCCGCCGACCCCGGTCGCCGCGCCCTGGTAGGGCTCGATGAAGCTCGGGTGGTTGTGGCTCTCCATCTTGAAAATCGCCGCCAGCCCCTCGCCGATATCGACGACGCCGGCGTTCTCGCCCGGGCCGTGGATCACCCACGGCGCCGCGGTCGGCAACTGCTTCAGCCAGACGCGGGACGATTTGTAGGAGCAATGCTCGGACCACATGACCGAGAAGATGCCGAGCTCGGTCAGGCTCGGCGTCCGCCCGAGGATGGCCAGCACGCGGGCGTATTCCTCGTCGTTGAGCCCGAACTGGCGGGCAAGGTCGGCGGAAACCTCGGTCATGCCGCGAACGCCTCCGCCAGGCTGGCGAAGAGGGGCTTGCCGTCCTCGCCGCCGAGCAGCGGGTCGACCAGGTCTTCCGGGTGCGGCATCAGCCCGAGAACGCGCAGATTCGGGCTGTAGAGTCCGGCGATCGCGCGGGCGCTGCCGTTCGGGTTGGCGGCTTGCGTGACCTGTCCTGCCGGCGTGGCGTAGCGGAACGCGACCAGACCTTCGCCCTCCAGCCGGTCGAGCGTCGCGTCGTCGGCGAAGTAGTTGCCGTCGCCATGGGCCATCGGTGCCCGGAACACTTCGCCTTGCTGGTAGCGGCGCGTGAACGCCGTGTCGGCGCGTTCGACACGCAGATGGCAGTCGCGCGAGAGAAAGCGCAGGCCGGCATTGCGCAGCAAGGCGCCGGGCAGCATTCCGGCCTCGGAGAGGATCTGGAAGCCGTTGCAGACGCCGAGCACGTAGCCACCGCGCGCGGCGTGGGCGCGCACCGCGGCCATCACCGGCGACTGGGCGGCCATGGCGCCGCAGCGCAGATAGTCGCCGAAGCTGAAGCCGCCGGGGATGACGACGAGGTCGAGGCCGGCGAGATCGGTCTCGCGGTGCCAGATCATCCGCGGCGCATGCCCGGCGGCCCGTTCGAGCGCGATCGCCATGTCGCGCTCGCGGTTGATGCCGGGGAAGACGACGATGCCGGCCCTCATCGCGCCGGGCACGGGAACAGCGCCCGGAGCGCTTCGCGCACCGCCACCGCGGCCGGGCCATCGCCGCCCTGGCGGTGCGACTCGAGATAGCCGACGACCGCGTCTCGCAGCGCGCGCAGCTCGATGCGCTCGGGCAGGCACACGGTCCGTCCCGCCGCGCCACCGGCGAGCATCGAGTCGGTCACGCCGGCGATGTAGGATTCGCAGTCGGCGCGCTGGGTGGCAGCGCCCGTTGCGCAGCTGCGCACCAGCACATCACGCTTGATGAAGGCGGCTTGGCCAGGCGCCGGGGCGAGCGCGGCCGTGGCGATCACGGCCAGCGGGAGAAGATAGCGCATCATGCCCCGCCCACCGCGATGTCGAAGCGCTCGATCACGGTATTGGCCAGGAGCTTGCGCGCCATCGTCTCGGCGGCGGCACGCGCCCGTGCCGGGTCCGTCTCCGCCAGATCGAGCTCGATGATCTTGCCGGCCCGGACCTCGCCGATGCCGGCGAAGCCGAGCCCCGCCAGCGCGTGACCGATCGCCTTGCCCTGGGGATCCAGCACGCCGTCCTTCAGCATCACCGTCACCGTCACCTTCACTGGCTGGCTATCCTCTCACTGCATCGTCTCGGGACCCTTGAGGTCGCGCATCCCCGCCTCGGGCAGGATGCCGAGGCGCTTGGCGACCTCCTGGTACGCCTCCTCGACCTTGCCGAGGTCGCGACGGAAACGGTCCTTGTCCATCTTCTCGTTGGTCTTGATGTCCCACAGCCGGCAATTGTCCGGGCTGATCTCGTCGGCGAGCACGATGCGCATCTCGTCGTTCTCCCACAGCCGGCCGAATTCCAGCTTGAGATCGACCAGCGAAATGCCGACGCCGAGGAAGAGGCCGGTGAGGAAGTCGTTGATGCGCAGGCTGAGGGCGACGATGTCGTCGATGTCCTGGGTGTGCGCCCACCCGAAGGCGGTGATGTGCTCCTCGCCCACCATCGGGTCATTGAGCGCATCGTTCTTGTAGTAATATTCCAGGATCGATCGCGGCAGGCGGGTGCCCTCGGGAATGCCGAGTCGGGTCGAGAGCGAGCCGGCGGCGATGTTGCGGATCACCACCTCGATCGGGATGATCTCGACTTCGCGGACCAGCTGCTCGCGCATGTTGAGCCGGCGGACGAAATGCGTCGGGATGCCGATCTCGCCGAGCCGGAGCATCAGATATTCGCTGATGCGGTTGTTGAGCACGCCCTTGCCGGTGATGACGCCCTTCTTCTGGGCGTTGAACGCGGTGGCGTCGTCCTTGAAATACTGCACGAGGGTTCCCGGCTCGGGTCCCTCGAACAGAATTTTCGCTTTGCCTTCATACAGCTGTCGGCGGCGGGCCATGGCGGGTTTCCTCGGGCCTCGGAACGGCGGAAAGCGGCCGCATCCGGCGCCGCCCTCGGCGGGCGGGGGTTCAGGCGGTGTCGGCGGTGGGTATAGCAACGCCCCGGCGCTTTGGCCACGCCCTACCCATTCACGCCGGCGGCGCCACGGGGGTGAATGCGGCCTGGTCCGCGGCGCCCGGCGCGAACAGCCACACCGGCGCGCCATCCGGGCGCAGCGCCAGGAGCGCGGCACAGACGGTGCCGAACCCGCCACGCGGGGCGATCGTGAGCTGGCTCTCCGGCGGCCCCGAGCGGTTGGCCAGAATTGCGGTCCAACTCGCCCAGTCGGCCGGCGGCTGCGGCGGCGGAGCGGCGACGAAGCGCGGCAGATGGCGCGCGACGCGGGGGCTCTCCTGATCGTTGGGGTTGTGCGCCGTCACCATCACGAGACCAGGCGCGAGGCGCTCGACATGTGGATGGCCTTCGCCGAGGCCGCGCACGAAGAAAGCGCCCGCCGCGTCGGCCACCACCATGTTGAAGCGCCGCCAGCGCCCGGCGTCGAGCGCGCCGATCGCCGCCGCCGCCGCCGCCGCGGTCGGTTCGGCCAGCGCGATCAGCGGCAGTTCGCCGCGGCTTTCCTTGTCGGCGCGGGGGCCGAGGCTGCCCTGGCGGTTCAGCACGGTCGCCACGACCCCGTGCCGGTTGAGCGCCATCCAGGTGCCGCCGGCCAGACGGTCGCGACCGCCGACGATCCCGGGCCGCTCGGGCCAGTGCGCGGCGGGGGGATCCCACGCCCGGTCGAGCATCTCGTCGCGGTTGGCCGCGATCAGCACCGGCCAGTCGGCTCCCGGGCGCAGCAGCAGGACGACGGTGCACATCGGCGCCCCCGGCCGCGCTCAGCCCGCCGCGACCGGCGGGCCGGGCTCGCCGAAAACGCGGAGGAAAATCTGGTCGATCTCGCGCAGATGCGCCGCCGGGTCCATGGCCGCATCCAGCACCGCGGCGGGAATGCGCCCGGCGATGTCCGGATCGGCGTCGAGATGGGCACGGAAATCCTTGGCCCCCGGCGCCCCCAGCCCCTCCCAGGTCGCCATCGCGTTGCGCTGGACGATGCGATAGGCATCCTCGCGCAGGATGCCGGACCGCGCCAAAGCCAGCAGCACCTCGCCGCTGTGCACGACGCCGCCGAGGCTCTCCAGATTGGCCCGCATCCGCTCGGGATGGACGACGAGCTTGTCCATCATGCCGGTCAGGCGCGTCAGCGCGAAATCGAGCGCGATCGTCGCGTCCGGAGCGATGACGCGCTCCACTGACGAATGGGAGATGTCGCGCTCATGCCAGAGGACGACGTTCTCCAACGCCGGCGCCACCGCCGCGCGGATGACGCGCGCCAGACCGGAGAGATTCTCGCTCAGCACCGGATTGCGCTTGTGCGGCATGGCGCTGGAGCCCTTCTGGCCGGGATGGAAGAACTCCTCGGCCTCGCGCACCTCGCTGCGCTGCAGATGCCGCACCTCCGTGGCCAGTCGTTCGATGCCGCTGGCGATGACGCCGAGGATACAGAAATATGTGGCGTGGCGATCGCGCGGGATGATCTGGGTGGAAACCGGCTCGGGCGTCAGGCCGAGGCGTGCGGCGACGAATTCCTCCACGCGCGGATCGACATGGGCGAAGGTGCCGACCGCACCGCTGATGGCGCAGGTGGCGATCTCGGCGCGCGCCGCGGTGAGCCGGGCGCGGTTGCGGGCGAATTCGGCGTAGTGCCCGGCGAGCTTCACGCCGAAGGTCGTCGGCTCGGCGTGGATGCCATGGCTGCGCCCGATGGTCAGCGTGGCCTTGTGTTCGAACGCCCGCCGGCGCAACGCCGCGAGCAGCGCGTCGAGATCGGCGGCGAGCAGGTCGGTCGCCTGGGTGAGCTGGACCGCGAGGCAGGTGTCCAGCACGTCCGAGGAGGTCATGCCGAGATGGACGAAGCGGCTCTCCGCCCCGATGGCCTCGGCCAGCCAGGTCAGGAACGCGATGACGTCGTGGCGGGTCTCGCGCTCGATGGCGTCGATCCGTGCGAGGTCCTCAGGACCGATCGCCGCGACGACGGGCGCGCCGCGCTCGCGGATGGCGCGGGCCGCCTCGGCGGGAACGAGGCCGAGCCCGGCCATGGCTTCGGCGGCGAGGGCCTCGATCTCGAACCAGATGCGAAACCGGTTGGCGGGAGCCCAGATCGCGTCCATCTCGGGGCGGCTGTAGCGCGGCACCATCGGCGGCATGTCCCGTTTGGCGTGCCCCACGGGGGCGGGTTCGAGAGGGAGCTAGACCGTGGCGGAACCGGTTGACAAGCCCGGCCGCCGCAACCCAGAACGCCGGCCATGGACACGCACGCGCTGCTGCCCGCGCTGCTGGCATTGGCGCAGGTCGTGCTCATCGACCTCGCACTCGCCGGGGACAATGCGGTCGTGGTCGGCATGGCCGTGGCCGGGTTGCCCAGGGCCCAGCAGCGCACGGCGCTGGTGGCCGGCGTCGCCGCCGCCGCACTCATCCGCATCGGCCTCGGTGCTGTCGCCCTGCAGCTTCTCGCCATCATCGGGCTCACCCTGGCCGGCGGGCTCCTGCTGCTCTGGGTGTCGTGGCGCTTCTGGCGCGAGCTGCGGCGCGGCGGCGCGCCGCATGAGGACGCTCCGGCGGCGCGGAAATCGCTGCGCGAGGCCATGGCTCAGATCGTCCTGGCCGATATTTCCATGAGCTTGGACAATGTGCTCGCGGTCGCCGGTGCGGCGCGGGCGCATCTCTGGGTGCTGGCGACGGGGCTGACGCTGTCGGTTCTGCTCATGGCGCTGGCGGCGAGGCTGATCGCCGCGCTGCTGGAGCGCCATCGCTGGATCGCCTGGGCCGGGCTCGCGGTGGTCGTGTTCGTGGCGCTGCGCATGATCCATGAGGGATCGACGCAGGTCGCGCACCACCTGCTGGGGTGAACCGGGCCGACCTGCCCGCCGGGGGACTCGAACCCCCACGCCGTCGGCCGCGGATTTTAAGTCCGCTGCGTCTACCGTTCCGCCAGGCGGGCCCGGCGCCATGGGAAGGCAGGCGGGGCGCGCTGTCCAGCCCGGCGGACTCCTGACTTGCCGGCGCCGGCCCGGCGTCCTACCTGCTGGCGGGATCAACACGGACCGCGGAATGACCATGGACACATCCGACGCCGAAGGCACATCCCCCGAGCAGCTCATGCAGGCCGCCTCCCAGCGGATCACCGAACTGGAGGCCGAACGCGACGAGCTGCGCGACCGCTGGATGCGCGCCGAGGCCGAGAACGCGAACATCCGCGCCCGCGCCAAGCGCGAGGTCGACGAGACCCGCCTTTATGCGGTGCAGAAATTCGCCACCGACATCGTCGAGGCGGCGGAAAATCTCCGTCGCGGGCTGGCCAGCCTGCCGCAGCCGGAGCCGGGCGAGCCGGCGATCATCGGCCGCCTGCGCGAGGGGCTCGACGGCATCGAGCGCAACTTTCTCGGCGTGCTGGACCGCCATGGCATCAAGGGTGGCGATCCCACCGGCAGCCTTTTCGACCCCAATCTCCATCAGGCGATGAGCGAGCAGGAGACCGACCAGCATCCGCCGGGCACGGTGCTGCAGGCGTGGACCGCCGCCTGGACCCTGAACGGCCGGCTGCTCAAGCCGGCCATGGTCGTGGTGGCGAAGGCGCCGCCAGCGGAGCTTCCCGAGCCCGCGCCGCGCATCGATACGACCGCCTGACGGCGGGACCCGCGCTCGCCGGCGATGCACGGCCGTGCGGATTTCGGCTAAGCCACCCTTGCTCAGGGGGGGGTGCCTCAATACATCCTGTGCGATCATTCCACTCTTGGGGGACACGGGCGGTGCCTCGGGCCGCCCCGGTCCGCCGCGAAGGAGCAATTCATGAGTAAAGTCATCGGCATCGACCTCGGCACCACGAACTCCTGCGTCGCCATCCTTGAGGGCAAGGACGTCCGGGTGATCGAGAACAGCGAGGGCGCACGTACCACGCCCAGCATGGTGGCCTTCGCCGACAACGGCGAACGCCTCGTCGGCCAGTCGGCCAAGCGCCAGGCGGTGACCAATCCGTCCAACACGCTCTACGCCGTGAAGCGGCTGATCGGCCGCCGGTTCGACGACCCGGTGGTCGGCCGCGACAAGGCGCTGGTGCCCTATACCATCGCCCGCGGCGACAACGGCGATGCCTGGGTCGAGGCCCGCGGCCAGCGCTACTCGCCGAGCCAGGTCAGCGCCTTCATCTTGACCAAGATGAAGGAGACCGCCGAGGCCTATCTCGGCGAGCCGGTCGCCCAGGCCGTGATCACGGTCCCGGCCTACTTCAACGACGCCCAGCGCCAGGCGACCAAGGACGCCGGCAAGATCGCCGGGCTCGAGGTTCTGCGGATCATCAACGAGCCGACGGCGGCTGCGCTCGCCTACGGCATGGACAAGAAAAAGACCGGCACCGTGGCGGTCTACGACCTCGGCGGCGGCACCTTCGACATTTCGATCCTCGAGATCGGCGACGGCGTCTTCGAGGTGAAGTCGACCAACGGCGACACGTTCCTCGGTGGCGAGGATTTCGACGCCCGCGTCATCGACTATCTGGCGGCCGAGTTCCAGCGCGAGCAGGGGATCGACCTGCGGCGTGACAAGCTGGCGCTGCAGCGGCTCAAGGAAGCCGCCGAGAAAGCAAAGATCGAGCTGTCGTCGTCGAAGGAGACCGAGATCAATCTGCCCTTCATCACCGCCGATGCCTCGGGTCCGAAGCATCTCGTGATGAAGCTAACCCGCGCCAAGCTCGAGAGCCTGGTCGATGACCTGATCCAGAAAACGCTCGAGCCGTGCCGTGCCGCACTCAAGGATGCGGGCGTCAGCGCCGGCGAGATCGCCGATGTGATCCTCGTCGGCGGCATGACCCGCATGCCGAAGGTGATCGATACGGTAAAGCAGTTCTTCGGCCGCGAGCCCGCCCGCAACGTCAACCCCGACGAGGTGGTGGCGATCGGCGCGTCGATCCAGGCCGGTGTGCTCAAGGGCGACGTCAAGGATGTCCTGCTGCTCGACGTCACCCCGCTTTCGCTCGGCATCGAGACGCTCGGCGGCGTGTTCACCCGGCTGATCGAGCGCAATACGACGATCCCGACCAAGAAGTCGCAGACCTTCTCCACCGCCGATGACGGGCAGACCGCCGTGACCATCAAGGTCTTCCAGGGCGAGCGCGAGATGGCCGCGGACAACAAGCTGCTGGGCAATTTCGATCTCACCGGCATTCCGCCGGCCCCGCGCGGCGTGCCGCAGATCGAGGTGACGTTCGACATCGACGCCAACGGCATCGTCTCGGTCTCGGCCAAGGACAAGGCCACCGGGAAGGAGCAGCAGATCCGCATCCAGGCGTCAGGCGGGCTTTCGGAAGCGGATATCCAGCGCATGGTCCGCGAAGCCGAGGCCAATGCCGAGGCGGACAAGCGGCGGCGTGAGTTCGTCGAGGCGCGCAACCATGCCGACGCGCTTGTCCATCAGGTCGAGAAGACGCTCAAGGAGAACGAGGCCAAGATCGCCGCTCCCGACAAGAGCGAGGCGGAAGCGGCGCTCGCCGGAGTGCGTTCGGCCATGGAGGGGCAGGATCCGGACGCGCTGAAGCAGGCGACCGACCGGCTCAGCCAAGTGGCGATGAAGATCGGCGAGGCCATGTATCGCGCCCAGCAGCCGGAGGGCGGACCCTCGCCGGAAGCTGCTGCTCCGGGCACGGACGACAAGGTCGTGGATGCCGAGTTCGAGGAAGTGGACGAGAAGAAGAAGAAATCCAACTGATCCGCAGGGCAGTCCGTGCATGATGTGACGCGCCCGGATCCCGAGGGAGCCGGGCGCGTTCGCATGGCCGCCCATCAACGGGGCGATTGGGGGCGCGAAACGCGAGGCCGCGGCGCGAGAGGACGGAAATGGCGAAGCAGGACTATTACGCATTGCTCGGCGTGCCGCGGGACGTCGGTGCCGATGATCTGAAAAAGGCCTACCGCAAGCTGGCCATGCAGTACCACCCGGACCGCAATCCGGGCGACCACGAGGCCGAAGCGCGGTTCAAGGAGATCAGCGAAGCCTACGACGTGCTGCGCGATGACCAGAAGCGCGCCGCCTACGACCGCTTCGGCCATGCCGCCTTCGAGAATGGCGGCGGCGCCAGCGCCGGCGGGTTCGACTTTTCCGGCAGCGGGCTTGGCGACATTTTCGATCAGATGTTCGGCGAATTCACCGGCGGCCGCCGCGGTGGCCGGGGCCCGCGGGCGGGGGCCGACCTGCGCCAGGGCGTCGAGATCGATCTCGCGGAGGCCTTCTCAGGCACCAAGGTGCAGGTGCGCATCGCCACGCGCGTGGTTTGCGATGCGTGCCTCGGCAGCGGCGCGGAGGATCGCAGCCGCGGCACCGATACCTGCCCGACCTGCAACGGCGCCGGCAAGGTGCGTGCGCAGCAAGGATTCTTCCTCATCGAGCGGACCTGCGCGACCTGCGGCGGCGCCGGGCGGGTGATCCGCAATCCCTGCCGCGTCTGCCATGGCAGCGGCACGGTCGCCCGTGAGCGTGGCTTGCAGGTCTCGATCCCCGCCGGCGTCGAGGACGGGACGCGGATCCGCCTCGCCGGCGAGGGCGAGGCCGGCGCCAATGGGGCCCCACCGGGCGACCTCTACGTCCATGTCGCCATCCGCCCGCACCCGATTTTCCAGCGCGATGGCGCCAATGTCTTCGTGCGCGTGCCGGTGCGCATGACACTGGCCGCGCTCGGCGGGGAGGTGGAGGTGCCGGCGATCGATGGCTCGCGCGCCAAAGTGAAGATCCCCGCCGGCACGCAGACCGGGGACCAGTTTCGCCTGCGCAGCAAGGGGTTTTCCGTGCTGCGCCGGACCGAACGCGGTGACATGTATATCCAGGTCGCCGTTGAGACGCCCCGCCATCTCAGCCGCCGCCAGCGCGAACTTCTCGAAGAGTTCGATAGCGAGGCGAAGAGTCACGCCAAGGGCAGCCCCGAGAGCGAGGGATTCTTCGCCAAAGTTCGTGAGTTTTTCGAGAGCCGGGGCTGAGGCGGCGAAAGCCGCCCCCGATCCCCGGGGGTCGGCTACGCCGGCCTGCCGTGGCAGTGCTTGAACTTCCTGCCTGATCCGCACGGACAGGCGGCGTTGCGCGGCGTCGCCACCCAGGTGGTTGGATCCGACGGGTCGACCACGAGGCTGCGCGACGGCGCCGCGATCTCGGCCACGTCGAGGCCGGCCGCCGCCATCCCCGCCGCCGCTCCGCCCATCGCGTCCGGATCCGGGTGGCTCTCGACCATCGGTGGCGGCGGCGGGAAGGCTGGGGCCGCGGGCGCATCGGGGGCAAGCTCGACGCGGGCGAGCAGCGAAGTCACCCGTTCTTTCAGGTCGTCGAGCATGGCATTGAACAGCGCGAAGGCCTCGCGCTTGTATTCATTCAGCGGGTCGCGCTGGCCGTAGGCGCGCAGGCCGATGCCCTGGCGCAGATGGTCGAGCGCCAGCAGATGCTCCTTCCAGACCTGGTCGAGCACTTGCAGCAGCAGCGATTTCTCGATGAAGCGCAGCAATTCGGGGCCGAAATTCGCCGCCTTCGCCGCCATGGTCGCATCGCCCGCCCGCTCGACCCGCTCGCGCAGCCCGCGTTCGTCGATGCCTTCCTCGCGCCCCCATTCGGCGATCGGAAGATCGAGGTTGAGGATCCGGCGCACGTCGTCCGCCAGACCTTCGGTATCCCACTGCTCGGCGAAGCCGCGCTCCGGAATGCGGCGGGCGATCAGCGCGCCTATGACCTCCGCGCGCATCTCGCTCACGGTCTCGGCGACGTCCGCGGCGAGCATGAACTCCTTGCGCTGGGCGTAGACCTCCTTGCGCTGGTCGTTCATGACGTCGTCGTAGCGCAGCACGTTCTTGCGCATATCGAAGTTGCGGGCTTCGACTTTCTTCTGCGCCTTCTCCAGCGCCTTGTTGATCCACGGGTGGACGATCGCCTCGCCATCCTTCAGCCCCAGCCGCTGCAGCATTCCGCCCATGCGGTCGGAGCCGAAGATGCGCATCAGATCATCTTCGAGCGACAGGAAGAACCGCGACGCGCCGGGGTCGCCCTGACGGCCGGAGCGGCCGCGCAGCTGGTTGTCGATGCGCCGGCTTTCGTGGCGTTCGGTGCCAACCACGAACAGGCCGCCCGCCGTTTTCACCGCCTCGTGGGCGCGTGCGATTTCATCGCGGATCACCGCTTCGCGCGCGCTCCGCTCCTCGGTATCGGTGATGCCGGCGAGTTCGCGCCGCAACCGAACCTCGAGATTGCCGCCGAGTTTGATATCGGTACCGCGGCCGGCCATGTTGGTGGCGATCGTCACCGCGCCCGGCGCACCGGCCTGGGCCACGATCTCCGCCTCCTGCTCGTGATAGCGCGCGTTCAGCACCGCGTGGGCGATCTTGCGGCGCTTGAGGATCTCACTCAGGTGCTCGCTTTTTTCGATGCTGACGGTGCCCACCAGAACCGGCTGACCACGCGTGCTGCACTCCGCGATCAGCGTCGCCACCGCGTTGTATTTTTCCTCGGCGGTGCGATAGACTTCGTCGTCCTGGTCGTCACGCACGCAGACGACGTTGGTCGGGATCTCGACGACATCGAGCTTGTAGATTTCGCCGAACTCGTCCGCCTCGGTCATCGCCGTTCCGGTCATGCCAGCGAGCTTCGGATAGAGACGGAAGTAATTCTGGAAGGTGATCGAGGCCAGCGTCTGATTTTCCTGCTGGACGCTGACGCCCTCCTTCGCCTCCAGCGCCTGGTGCAGCCCCTCCGAGAAGCGGCGCCCCTCCATCATCCGGCCGGTGAATTCGTCGATGATGACGACCTTGTCCTGGCGCACGATGTAGTCCACGTCGCGCTGGAACAGCGTGTGCGAGCGCAGCGATTGCTGCACGTGGTGCACCACCGAGACGTTGAAGACATCGTAGAGATTGCCCTCGGTGATGATACCGGCCGCGCGCAGCATGTCCTCCACCTGCTCCGAGCCGGGCTCGGTGAGAGAGACCGTCCGCTGCTTCTCGTCCTTGTCGAAGGTCGACGGATCCTTGACCAGTTCGCGCACGACGAGATCGACCTGCCGATAGAGATCGGAGGAATCTTCCGCCGGGCCGGAGATGATCAGCGGGGTGCGGGCCTCGTCGATCAGAATACTGTCGACCTCGTCGACGATCGCATAGAAGAAATCCCGCTGGACCATGTCCTCCAGCCGGTATTTCATGTTGTCGCGCAGATAGTCGAAGCCGAATTCGTTGTTTGTGCCGTAGGTGATGTCCGCCGCATAGGCGGCGCGCCGCTCGGAATCATCGAGCCCGTGGACGATGATGCCGACGCTGAGGCCGAGATAGCGATAGATGGCACCCATCCACTCGGCGTCGCGCCGGGCGAGGTAGTCGTTCACCGTCACCACGTGCACGCCCCGCCCCGCCAGGGCGTTGAGATAGACCGGGAGCGTGGCCACCAGCGTCTTGCCCTCGCCGGTCTTCATTTCCGAGATCTTGCCATCATGCAGCACCATGCCGCCGATCAGCTGGACATCGAAATGACGCAGACCGAGCACCCGCCGTGCCGCCTCACGCACGGTGGCAAACGCTTCAGGCAGCAGATCGTCGAGGCTCGCACCCTGGGCCAGGCGGGAGCGGAACAGGTCCGTCTGCGCCGACAGCGCCTCGGCCGAGAGTTGCTGCATTGCCGGCTCGAGCGCATTGATCTCGGGCACGCGCCGCTGATACCCCTTGAGCGAGCGGTCGTTGGCGGTGCCGAAGAGCGAGCGGGCGATGCGGGCGAACATGCGTGCCTTCCGCGGACGAGGCCGCGCCGAGTGGCGTCGGACCGGCGTTGACTGAGGGACCGGATCGATCCGGCCGGATACGTTTGCGGTTCAGATAGGCTGCGCGCAGCCGCCGGTCAACGCGAACGCGCTCCCTCGGGCGCATCCTTGCGAGGCGCCGGCCCTTCGGTCATACAATGCGCCCCCCTCTGGATCAGGATTTCTCAATGCTGCTCAAGCTCATTCCTGGCGCCGCCGTGGCGGCGCTGCTCTGCCTGCCCTTGACCGGGCAGGCGCAACCCGCCACCGACACCCCACCGGCGGAAACCGCGCCGGGCGCCGCCGCTTCGGGCGGCGCGGGGGCCGAGGCGCGGCCGGACACGGTCATCGCCCGGGTCGGCGGGCGCGCGCTGCATATGAGCGATCTGCAGGAAATCGCTCGGGAAATGCCGCCGGAGCTGCGCAGCATGCCGCGCAATGTGCTCTACCCGATGCTGCTGGACCAGCTCATCGACCGCGAGGCCCTGGTGCTCGCCGCGCGCAAGGAAGGGCTGGACAAGGACCCCGCCGTGGCCCGGCAGATGGAGTCCGCCGCCAATACCGCGCTCGGCAACGCCCTGGTCGGCCGCAGCCTGGGCCCGTCGATCAGCGAGGCCGCCATCCGCGCCCGCTACGAGAAGGATTACGCCGGCAAGCCCGGCGAAACCGAGGTCCACGCCCGTCACATCCTCGTCGCCAGCGAGGCGGAGGCAGAGAAGGTGATCGCCGAACTCAAGGCTGGCGGCGACTTCGCGGCGTTGGCGAAGAAATACAGCACGGACCCGGGCGGTGCCCAGGGCGGCGATCTCGGCTTCTTCAAGAAGGGCGACATGCTGCCCGAGTTCAGCGCCGCCGCCTTCGCCCTGCAGCCGAACCAGGTCAGCGACAAGCCGGTGCATACCCAGTACGGCTGGCACGTCATTCAGGTGCTGGAGGTCAAGCAGGATCCGGCGCCGACCTTCGCCCAGATGCATGACGAGCTGCGCCAGAAAATGATCCAGGAGGGCGTGCAGAAGACGATCCACGAGGCGCTGGCGGGGGTCAAGGTGGAGAAGTTCAATCTGGACGGCTCGCCCTTGCGCGCGACGGACACAGCCGAACCGCCGGCGCCGCCGGCGAAATAGGGGCTTCGATGTCACCCGCGCTGTCGCCCCTCGCTCAGCCGCTCCCGGCGCTGCCGGCGATCGCCGGGGTACGGCTGGCGGTGGCGGCGGCAGGGATCCGCTACCAGGGCCGGACCGACATGATGTTGGCGGAGCTGGACCCGGGCACCACGGTTGCGGGGGTGTTCACCCGCAATCGCTGTCCGGGCGCCCCGGTAGACTGGTGCCGGGCGGCGCTCAAAGCCGGTCGCGCCCGCGGCCTGGTGGTCAACGCCGGGAACGCCAATGTTTTTACCGGCCGCGCCGGGGCCGAGGCAGCGCGGGCGACCGCGGAAGCCGCCGCTGGTCTGCTGGGCTGCAAGGCGCGAGAGATTTTTCTCGCCTCCACCGGAGTGATCGGTGAAATCCTGCCACATCAGCGTCTGGCGGCGGCACTGCCGGGGCTGCATGGGTCGCTGAACGCCGATGCCTGGCCGGACGCGGCGCGGGCAATCATGACCACGGACACGTTCCCCAAGGCCGCCACCCGCGTGGCGCGCATCGGCGGGGCCGAGGTGCGGATCACCGGCATCGCCAAGGGCAGCGGCATGATCGCGCCCGACCTGGCCACCATGCTCTGCTTTGTCTTCACCGACGCAAAAATCCCGGCTGCGGCGCTGCAGTCGGGGCTGGTCCGCGGCGTCGGTGCCAGCTTCAACCGCACCACGGTCGATTCCGACACCTCGACCAGCGACACGGTGCTCGTTTTCGCCACCGGCCGGGCGCGGCATCCCCGGGTGCCCGCCGACGGCGGGGCGATCCTGCGCGATTTCCGCGCCAAGCTCGCGGAAGTGCTGTTCGACCTGGCGCTGATGGTGGTGCGGGACGGCGAAGGAGCACAGAAGCTGGTCCGTATCGACGTCACCGGCGCGGTCTCCACCCGCTCGGCCCATCGTGTCGCCATGGCCATCGCCAATTCACCGCTGGTGAAGACCGCCATCGCCGGCGAGGACGCCAACTGGGGCCGCATCGTCATGGCGGTCGGCAAGGCCGGCGAGCCGGCGGATCGGGATCGGCTGGGCATTGCCATCGGCGGCGTGTGGATGGCGCGGGATGGCGGGGTCGTCGAGGGATATGACGAAGCGCCCGTCGTGGCCCATATGCGCGGCCGCGAGATCCATATCGAGGTCGATCTTGGCCTCGGCCGCGGCCGGGCCACCGCCTGGACCTGCGATCTGACCCACGGCTACATCGACATCAACGGCAGCTATCGCAGCTGAGCCTCGGCCGCACCCGGACGGCGGACGCGGTAGAGCGCGGCGATGTCCTCGGCATGAACCAGATCGAGCCGGCCGGGAAACGCTACGTCCAGCCGCCCGGCGCCGCCGGCATCGAGCACCAGAACATAATCGAACCGACGCGGCCAGTCGGCGAGGTAGGGCGCGGGGCTCTCCCCGGGCCCGACCCGGCCGGTCGCGAGATCGTGCCAGTCGGGCGGCACACCCGAGGGCAGCGCGAGATCCTGGAAGGGCGGGCGAACGACCAGCGGCTGCTTGGCCGGATCGGCGAACAGCAGCGGCCAGAACGCGTGGCGCTCCAGGACCAGCAGCGCGGGCAGATGCAGGTCGAGCGGCATCGGGCGGGCGCGGCGGGCGAGCGGCTGGGCATCCCAGTATTCGGGACTGTCCTGCGCCGAGACGCGCACGACGAGGACGAGGCTGCCCGCCGGGACGGGTGCGATGGTGCGGCGAAAGGCGCTCAGGTTGGTGCCATGACGCTCCCAGGCGAGCGCCGTCTCTCCGGCGCGGAGAGCCAGCAAGGCGACGACGAGCAAAGTCGCCGCTCGATGCAGGCGCGCGAAGGGCAAGGGCTCGTTCGGCTGCGATCCGATCGGCGGCGCCCCGGCCGGCCCAAGCCCCGCGGACAGCATGAGCGCCGCCAGGGTCAGCACGCGCAGGTCAACGAACGTCGTTTCGTGGATCGCGAACGGCGCCAGGGCGCCGATGATGCCCAGCGCCAGGAGCGCGGGCAACGCCGGCGCGGCCGGACGTAAGGCCCCGTCACGCAGCAGCGCGTAGATCAGGGCCAGGAACAGGGCGGCACTGGCCCAATCGAGTGCGCAGTCGAACGCCATGAAGGGGGCGACGGCGGCGAAGGCCTTCCACGCCGGCCGATGCCAGCGGACCGCGCCGCCAATGGCCTCGGCCGGGGCGAGGCGCAAAAGTGCCAGCGCCGGCGCGAGCGCGGCGATCAGCACCAGCATCCGCCCGGCGGCGGATCGCGCCATCCGAGACGGGGCCCGGCGCAGCGGCCAGAGCGCGCCGGCCTCCGCGGCGCCGATCAGAACGGCGAAGAACCCCACGCCGACGAGATGCAAAAAGAACAGGACCGTGGTCGCCAGCATGCCGAACAGCGCGCGTTGGCTGGGCCGGGCGGCGAGCCGGAGCCATCCCGCCGCGAAGATCAAGGCCATGCCGGCGGCGATGAGGAATGCCGACAGGCCGAGCTGGAACACGGTTCCCGTGGCGATCAGGCCGGCGGTGAACGGCCAGTAGGAGCGGGTGCGGAAGGCGGCGCGGTGATAGGCGGCGCACCCCAGCACCGGCAGCACGAGGCTGAGCCCCAGCATGACGCGTCCGGCGACATGGAGACCGAGCCACGGCAGCAACGGGAGCAGCACCAGGTCGGTGGCGAGGTTCGGAATGACCGCCCAGTGGGGCGCATAGAACCGTGCCAGGTCCGGGTCGGCACCCGGCGACGTCAGCAGGCCGGACGCGAGCAGATAGGCGCGCGTCAGATGGTTCGGGTAGTCGAGCACCGGCGGCACTTGTACGGTGGCGAGCGGCATCACCAGCGTGGCCAGGAGCGCTGCGAGCGCGAGCCACCAGACCAACGAGGGTTCGGTCCAACGGGCCGGGCGCGGCAGCGCGGGGCGTGCTGGCTGAGACAATTGGCCACACTCCTCTGGTCCGGGGGCGCGGCGAGGATGGTGCCGACACATTGCGGAAGCGTTGACCCGCGCGGCCTGGCCGCTGGGCCGTCAATCGTTCGGTAATCCCGCCGGCGTAGATGTGGGCAGGGTACCTGGCCGGCGACCGGCGAAGGTGAGGGGCGTTCCGTAATGCCATTCGCGAGCGATCCGATCGAGCCCGCGCTTCCCGGCGACGTGCGAGCCCTGCTCGACATGGGCGGGCGCGAGCGGACATCCCGTGCCGTTGCCCGGGTCGGACGCCAGAACGCCTCCCCGGCGCACGGAAGGCGTCTGCTCCGCGGCCTGTCACCGGTCTCGACGCTGCTACCGCTGGCGTTTGCGCTGCGGTCCGCCGTCGGCCTCCTCTTTCCGAATACGATCGCCGCCGACGAGGTCTACCAGTATTTCGGACAGGCGCACCGGCTGGTGTTCGGCGTCGGGGTGGTGCCGTGGGAGTTCCGAATCGGGCTGAGGAACTGGCTGATCCCGCTCCTGCTCGCCGGGCCCATGCGTCTGGCGCAATGGATCGACCCTGCGCCTGCATTAGGCCTCGGCGTGATCCGTGCGCTGCTGTGCGCCACCTCGCTCGTCGTCGTTGTCTGCGCGATCCGTTGGGGGCAGCGCTTCCATGGCGAGCGCGGGGCATGGATATGCGGCGCCACGGCCGCGCTTTGGCCCGACCTGTGGCTGATGGCGCCGCACCCGCTGGAGGGCACATTCTCCGCCTACGCCCTGGTCGCCGCCCTCTGCCTCATTGAACCCTCAGGCACAGGAGGGCTGAGGCGGGTCGCGCAGGCTGGCGCCCTGCTCGGTCTCGCCTTCGTGCTGCGCAATCCTCTGGCGCCGGCGGTCGCGGTGGCGGGGATTGGGTTGTGCCGAACCGATTCCCGCCGCTGGCTGGTCGGGCTGGCCGCGGGAGCGATGCCGGTCGCCCTCGCCGGGCTTTTGGACTGGGTTACCTGGGGCCAGGCCTTCCGCAGCTTCTGGCTCAATGGTCTGCTCAACGGCGTGCACGGCATCGGCTCGACGTTCGGTACCCTGGGGCCGGGATTCTACCCCGCGGTCCTGTTCGGAGACTGGCTGTGGGCAACGCCGGTCATCCTCGCCCTCGCCGTGCTCGGCGCGCGCCGCCTCCCGCTCACGGCGCTGACCGCGCTTGCCGTGCTCGCGACCTATTGGCCGGTGGGACACAAGGAATTTCGGTTCCTGTTCCCAATGATCGCGCTCCTGGTCCCGCTGGTCGGGCTCGGGCTGGTGCACATCATGGCCAGCGAGTCGGGCGGCCGAAGCCGGTCCCTGGTGGTCATCGCCGCCGTCGCGGTCATGGCCAGCGGATTGCTGACGTCACCCTTGCTCCGCGTCGAATTGTCGAACTGGGTCTCTGGGGCGCGGGCCTCGATCGCGCTGGCGCGTCTCGGCGCGCAAGTCGTGGGGAGCGGCTCGCTGCGCATCCCGGGGGATCTCTATCTCGCCCCTCCGACCGGGATCGGTGCCGTCACGAGCGGGGCGGACCTTGCCGCCTTCGACGCGCTGATCCTGGCGGAATACGCGCCGCGGCCGCCGGCGCGCTTCCGCCTCGTCGGCTGCTATCCGCCGCCGTTCCGCCTGCTGCCGCCTGAGATCGATCCCACGCTCTGCGCCTGGCGCGCCCCTTCGCACGACCCCCATCTCGCCGCGCCGCCGCTCGAGCGGCTGCTGACATTCCCGGACATGGCGCGCCCGTTCACGCTGGAGCGCTGGCGCGCCGCGCCGGAGTAGGGTGATGCCGGATCAGACCGGATCCCACGAGAACACCTCGCCGCTGCGGTCGAGCGGCTGCTTTGCGTCCTTCAGGGCCGGCCAGGCGTGCTCGGCGATCAGCGCCGGGGTCCAGCCTTCGGCGCGATGGATACCGCGGATCGGCCGGCTCTGGCTCATCAGGAAAATCTCGTTGTGACGGGTGGCGAACACCTGCCCGGTCACCTCCCGCGCGGCTTCGGAGGCCAGGAACACGGCCATCGGCGCGTTCTTGTCTGGCGTCATCTGCTGGATCTTGGCGACGCGGGCCGCCTGCTCCGGGGTTTCGGCCGGGATCGAGCTGGTCATCCGGCTCCAGGCGAAGGGCGCGATGCAGTTGGAGCGGACATTGTAGCGCTTCATGTCGAGCGCGATCGATTTCGACAGCGCCGTGATGCCGAGTTTGGCTGCGGCGTAATTGGCCTGGCCGAAATTGCCGATCAGCCCCGACGTGCTGGTCATATGCACGTAGGCGCCGCTCTCCTGGCGGCGGAAATGCTCCGCCGCGGCGCGCGAGGTAAAAAAACTGCCGTTGAGATGGACGTTGATCACGGCCAACCAGTCCTCGGGCGACATCTTGTGGAAGATCACGTCGCGCAGGATGCCGGCATTGTTGACGACGATATCGACGCGGCCGAAGGCATCGAGCGCGGCGGCGATGATGCGTTGGGCGGACGCCCAGTCGGCCACCGAGTCGGTACTGATCACCGCCTCGCCGCCGCGCTGGAGGATGATCTGGCGCGTCTGTTCGGCGGGGCTGGCCGAGGCGCCCTCCCCGCTCAGCGAGGCGCCGATGTCGTTGATGACGATGCGCGCGCCGGCCAGCGCCATGGCCAGCGCGATCTCGCGCCCGATGCCGCCGCCGGCACCCGTGACCACCGCCACTTTCCCCTCGAGCATCCGCGTCTCGTTCATGGTCGTCCTCTCCGTTCTACGTCTCTTCGGCTCTGACCCAGCGCGTAGCATGGCGGCGTCCGAATGAGGAGACCAGCCCGCCGGCGCCCCGTTGCATGGCACGAACCCTGGTCCGAGGCGCCCGGCTCCTTGCAAAATCTTGACCGTACCGTCGCGGTACGGTATGAACCCCACGCTTGATCCCGTGGATGAGCCGCTACCGCGCGGCCTCGCGCGAAATCTCGTCGCCTCCGTGAGGGACGATGTCCGGGGCGTGAACGCGAATTAAAGCGCCCTGTCTGGTAGAACCGTGTAACCGGCCGCTATCCTGAGCCGCACTCGGTCAGGACGTATGCCGCTGAGACGATAAGGAGCCGCCCGGATGGCCTCTGCCGTCATTTCCGCCCCCTCCGAGGGGAACCTAACGCGCTATCTCCAGGACATCCGCAAGTTTCCCATGCTGACGCCCGAGGAGGAACTGGCGCTTTCCCGCCGCTGGCGGGATGCGGAGGATACCGAGGCCGCGCACCGGCTGGTCACCTCGCATCTGCGCCTCGTCGCCAAGATCGCCATGGGTTATCGCGGCTATGGGCTGCCGCTCGGTGAACTCATCAGCGAGGGCAATGTCGGCATGATGCAGGCGGTCAAGCGCTTCGACCCCGATCGCGGCTTCCGGCTGGCAACCTACGCGATGTGGTGGATCCGCGCCGCCATCCAGGAGTATATCCTGCACAACTGGTCGCTGGTGAAGATGGGCACAACGGCCGCGCAGAAGAAGCTGTTCTTCAACCTGCGCCGGCTCAAAGGGCAGATGCAGGCGATCGAGGAAGGTGATCTGCAGCCGGAACAGGTCTCCGAGATCGCGCGGCTGCTGGATGTGCCGGAGCAGGACGTGGTCAGCATGAACCGCCGCCTCGCCGCGCCCGACCATAGCCTGAACGCGCCGGTGCGCAGCGACAGCGAAGGCGAGTGGCAGGATTGGCTGGTGGATGAGACCGAAAGCCAGGAAACGGCCATCGCCGAGCGCGAGGAACTCACCGGGCGCCAGTCCCTCCTCGCCAAGGCCTTGACCACGCTCAATGATCGCGAGCGCCACATCCTCATCGAGCGGCGCCTGCGCGACAACCCGACGACGCTCGAGGACCTGTCCAAGCAGTACGGCATTTCGCGCGAGCGGGTTCGCCAGATCGAGGTGCGCGGCTTCGAGAAGCTGCAAAAGGCGATGAAGGCCAAGATCGCCGAGCAGCGAGCCGGCCAGTCCCAACCCGGCTGACGCACCCGCGCCGGGCTTGACGCGGCCAACGGCAGCACGAACTCTCCCCGGATCAGGGGATTCGGGGAGCGCGAGAATGATGGGCAGGGACGCGACGGAGGGCGGCGGGCAGCGCGGCATCGAGGTGGGCGATCCGGCGCCGGACTTCACCCTGCCGGCGACCGGCGGGCGCACCGCCAGTTTGGCGGCGCTGCATGGCAAACCTGTCGTGGTCTATTTCTATCCGAAGGCAGACACGCCGGGCTGCACGCGCGAGGCCTGCGGTTTCCAGGAAGCACTCGGCCAGCTCGGCGGCATCGGTGTCACGGTGATCGGCATCTCCCGCGACGCCGTGCCGGCACTGGAGCGCTTCGCGGCCAAATTCGGGCTGGGTTTTCCGCTTGCCTCCGACGCCGACGCCGCGGTCGCCAAGGCCTATGGCGTCTGGGTCGAGAAGACGATGTACGGCCGCACCTCGATGGGGCTCGAGCGCAGCACGTTCCTGATCGATGCCGCCGGCCGCGTCGCCCGGGTCTGGCGCAAGGTCAAGGTCGATGGCCACGCTGCCGCGGTTCTGAAGGCCGTCCAGGCCCTCCCCTGAAGGGCGACGGTTTTGCGCTATGCGCGGCTGGTGATGCGCTCGACCAGGCGTGTCGTCGAACGCTCGGCCAGGAGCTCGCAGAGAAACACGCGCCCGCCGGCCTGCTGAACGACGTCGGCGCCGACCACCTCGTCGATGCTATAGTCGGCGCCCTTGACGAGCACGTCCGGCAGCAGACGGCGAATCAGGTCCAGCGGGGTGTCCTCGTCGAAGGCAACGAGGCAATCGACGTGCCGGATGGCACCAAGGACGGCGGAGCGGTCGGCTAGACCATTGATCGGACGGGCCGGCCCTTTCAGTCGGGCGACTGAGGCGTCGGTGTTCAACGCAACCACTAGCCGGTCGCACTGGGCCCGCGCCGCGGCGAGCAGCGCGACGTGGCCGGCGTGCAGAATATCGAAGCAGCCGTTGGTGAAACCGACGCTGAGCCCCTGCCGCTTCCAGCGCGCCACCGCCACTTCGGTTTCGGCCAGGCTGCGCAGCGCCGGCGGCGGCTCGTCCTGGTCGGTCTCGGCGAGTTCTCGGGCCAGTTCCGCCGGCTCGACCGTCGCGGTGCCGACCTTGCTCACCACCACCCCGGCGGCGGCGTTGGCGATATGCATCGCCTGTGGCAGGCTCAGACCCCCGGCATGGGCAAGTGCCAGCGTGGCGATGACGGTGTCGCCCGCGCCGGAGACGTCGAACACCTCGCGCGCACGCGCCGGCACCGAATGGACGGCGCCATCGGCCTCGACCAGGATCATGCCCTGGGCCGACCGGGTGGCGAGGATGGCTTTGGCCTCGGCGTGGGCCATCACCGCGCGGGCGGCGGCGATGATGCCGGCCTCGCCGACCACCGGCAGGCGGGCCGCAGCCGCCAGTTCCTTGAGGTTCGGCGTAATGCAGGTGGCGCCGCGGTAGCGGCGGAAATCCTCCGTTTTTGGATCGACGAACACCGGGATGCCGGCGTCGCGCGCCCCGGCCATGGCCGCACCGATCACCGCCGGGCTCAGCACGCCCTTGCCATAGTCGGAGAGGATCAGTGCCGCGGCGCCGCCGATCGCCATCCGCAGCGCCGCGATCAGTGCCGCCTCCTCCTCCGGCTGCAAAGCCAGCGCGCTCTCCTCATCCGCGCGAACCACCTGCTGCTGGGCGGCGAGAAAGCGTGTTTTGCAGATCGTCGGGCGGTGCCGGCTCGTGACCAAAGCGGGCTCGATGCCCCCGCTGGCCGCGATCCGCTCGGCGAACAGCCGGCCGGTTTCGTCATCGCCGATCAGTCCGACCAGCCGTGCCCGCCCGCCGAGGGCGGCGATGTTATGAGCGACGTTGCCGGCGCCGCCGAGCATGGTGCGCGTGCTCCGCAGCCGCAGCACCGGCACCGGGGCCTCCGGCGAAATGCGCTCGACCTCGCCATAATGGTAGCGGTCGAGCATCACATCGCCGACGCAGAGGATCGCAGCCGAAGGAACCTGCATGCTTGGCCTGCCCGCGGGGCTTGATAGGGTGGGACCTGCGCATCTATCAGCGGAAGCAGCGGCTTGTCCACGCAGGGCGCCGGGTATGGCAACGAGGAGGGGCTTCATGGCGGAAGGCGATGCGGCGGAAAGCGACTCGGCCGGCGCGGCCGCCGGCGAGTTCGACCCGGCGCGGCTGGACGCCTTCCTGCGCGATGCGCTCGGCCTCGCCGGCCCGATGATGCTCGAACGCGTCGGCGGCGGGCAGTCCAACCCGACCTTTTTCGTCACCTATCCCGAACGGCGGCTGGTCCTGCGCAAGCGTCCGGCGGGAACGCTGCTGCCCTCGGCGCACGCGGTCGACCGCGAATTCCGCGTGCTCAGCGCGCTCGCCGGCTCCGCGGTGCCGGTGCCGATGGTGCTTCTGTTCCATGCTGAGCCGGATGTCGTTGGCACCGCGTTCTATGTCATGGAACGGCTGGAAGGACGGGTCTTCCACGATACCGCGCTGGCTGCTGCGGCGCCGAGCGAGCGTGGGCCGATGCTGCGCGCCATGGCCGAAACTCTCGCCGCCCTGCACGATATCGACTGGCGAGCTGCCGGGCTGGAGGATTTCGGCCGCCCGGGCAATTACTTTGCGCGCCAGATCGGGCGCTGGACGAAACAGTGGGACGCGGCACGGTTCCGCGACATCCCCGACCTTGCCGAGCTGGCCGCCTGGCTGCCGGAGCATATTCCCGCCGGCGAGGAAACGGTGCTCTGCCACGGCGATTATCGCATGGGCAACCTGATGTTCCATCCCACCGCGCCGCGGCTCGTGGCGGTACTCGACTGGGAACTTTCCACCCTCGGCCACCCGCTCGCCGACCTCGCGTTCAGCGCCCTCGCCTGGCACAGCCGGCCGGAGGAATATGGCGGACTGCTCGGGCTCGATCTCGCATCGTTGTCGATTCCTGGCGAAAACACCTACCTCGACTGGTATTACCGCGCCCGCCGCACCGGCACGGGTGACCGCTTGCAGCCATTCCACCTCGCCTTCGCGCTGTTCCGATTCGCGGTGATTTTCGAGGGCATCGCAGCACGGGCACGGGCCGGCACCGCGGCCGCTGCCAATGCGGCGGCGGTAGGCGATCTGTCGCTGGCGTTCGCCCGGCACGGCATCGGTGTCATCCAGAGGACCGGGCGCGGCGAGGTCAATCGAACCCATAGGTGAACTCGCCCTCCCGGGCGCCGACCCGGACGCGCGCGATCGGGCTGCCCTCCAGCATGCGCGTGAGGAAGGCGCCGCTGATCGCGGGCAGCATCGTGTTGGTCAGAATCGCGTCGATCATTCGGCCGCCGCTCTCGGGCTCGGTGCAGCGGCTGGCGATCAGATTGACCACGTCCTCGTCGTAGCTGAACGGAACTTTGTGATGCTCGGCGATCCGGCTGGCGATCCGGCCCAGCTGGAGGCGGATGATGTCGGCCATCACCGTGTCGCTCAGCGGATAATAGGGGATCACGATCAGTCGGCCGAGCAGCGCCGGGGGAAAGACCTTCAGGAGTGGCGCGCGTAGCGCCTTGGCGATCTCCTCGGGTTCCGGGATCAGTTCCGGATCGGCGCACATCGACATGATCAGGTCGGTGCCGACATTCGATGTCAGCAGGATCAGCGTGTTCTTGAAATCGATGACGCGCCCTTCGCCGTCTTCCATCACGCCCTTGTCGAACACCTGGAAGAAAATCTCATGCACATCCGGGTGCGCCTTCTCGACTTCGTCCAACAGCACGACGGAGTACGGCTTGCGCCGCACCGCCTCCGTCAGCACACCGCCTTCGCCATAGCCGACATAGCCCGGCGGCGCGCCTTTCAGCGTCGAGACGGTATGGGCTTCCTGGAACTCGCTCATGTTGATAGTGATCAGATTCTGTTCGCCGCCATAGAGCGATTCCGCCAGAGCCAGTGCCGTCTCCGTCTTGCCGACCCCGGATGGGCCGCAGAGCATGAACACGCCGATCGGCTTGGATGGATTGTCGAGCCCGGCGCGCGCGGTCTGCACCCGCCGCGCGATCATGCCCAGCGCATGGTCCTGGCCGATCACGCGCCGAGCGAGGGTCTCGCCCAGATTGAGCACGGCCTGAACCTCGTTCTTGACCATCCGCCCCACCGGGATGCCGGTCCAGTCGCCAACCACGGCGGCAACGGCCTGTGCGTCCACGCTCGGCAGGATCAGCGGCGTTTCGCCCTGATGCGTGGCGAGTTCGGCCTGCAGTGTCTTCAGTTCGGCGAGTTGCCCATCGCGGTCCGGCGCCGCGCCCTCCACCGCGCCGGCGGTCTCGCGCAGAGCGCCACGCAGCGCGAGCACCCGGTCCACCAGATCTTTTTCCGCGCCCCAACGCTGCTCCAGGCCGGAGAGGCGGGTGCGCTCGGTGGCGAGTGCGCTGTTGGCCGAGTCCGCCCGCGCGGTCGCGTCGATGCCGATCGCCTGCTCGCGGGCGATGATCTCGAGTTCGGTCTCCAGCGCCTGGATCCGCCGCCGGCAATCGTCGACGGCCGGCGGTACGGCGTGCTGGCTGACGGCGACGCGGGCGGACGCGGTGTCGAGCAGAGAGACGGACTTGTCCGGCAATTGCCGCGCCGGGATGTAACGGTGCGACAGCCGCACCGCCGCCTCGATCGCTTCGTCGAGAATCTGGACGCGGTGATGCTTCTCCAACGGCGAGGCGATGCCGCGCATCATCAGGATCGCCTTTTCCTCATCCGGCTCATCCACTTGCACGACCTGGAAGCGCCGGGTGAGCGCCGGGTCCTTCTCGAAATACTTCTTGTATTCCGCCCAGGTCGTGGCTGCGATGGTGCGCAGCGTGCCGCGCGCCAGCGCCGGCTTGAGCAGGTTCGCCGCATCGCCGGTGCCGGCCGCACCGCCGGCCCCGATCAGCGTGTGCGCTTCGTCAATGAAGAGAATGATCGGCTTGGGCGAGGATTGTACCTCCTCGATGACTTGACGCAGCCGGTTCTCGAATTCGCCCTTCATGCTCGCGCCGGCCTGCAGCAGGCCGACATCGAGAACGCGCAGACTGACATCCTTCAGCATCGGCGGAACATCGCCCGCGACGATGCGCAGCGCGAATCCCTCAACGACCGCCGTCTTGCCGACGCCAGCCTCGCCGGTGAGGATCGGGTTGTTCTGGCGCCGGCGCATCAGCACGTCCACGACCTGACGAATCTCGCCGTCGCGGCCGACGATCGGATCGATCTCGCCCTTGCGCGCACGCTCGGTGAGGTCGATGGAAAATTGCGCCAGGGCCTCCTGCTTGCCCATCGCGGCCGGGGCGATTGCCGCGCTCGCCTCGCCGGGCGCGCCGACGCGGGTGCCGTCCGCAGCCGTCAGCACGGCCTCCGGCGACCCCGCGAGCAGCGAAGCGAAATCGTCGGCGAGCGCCTCCGCCTTCACGCGGTCGAACTGGCGGCTGATGGCGAGGAGCGCATTGCGCAGGGTGGAAGTGCGCAGGCAGCCGAGCAGGAGATGGCCCGTGCGCACCTGCGCCTCGCCGAACATCAAGGTCGCGAAGACCCAGCCGCGCTCCACCGCCTCCTCGATCTGGGGCGAGAGATCCGAGATCGAGGTGGCGCCGCGCGGCAGCCGGTCCAGCGCGGCGGTGATGTCGGCGGCGACGCGAGCGCCGTCGAGCTCGAAATGGCGCAGGATGCGATGCACATCGGAATCCTGCGCGAGAAGAATCTGGTGCAGCCAGTGCACGAGTTCGACGTAGGGGTTACCGCGCAGCTTGCAGAAGACCGTGGCGCCCTCGATGGCGCGATAGCCCACCGGGTTGAGCTTGCCGAACAGGGCAGCGCGGCTGATTTCGGTCATGCGACTGGCTCCGCTTGCGCAACCGGCTCGCTCGGAGCCGCTCGCGGTGTGTGTGGCGTGGTGGCGTCGATCCGGTGCGCCAAACTGTCGGCGCTCACATCGAGAAACAGGTCGGCGGCATCGCTGTGGCCGCGGCGCGGCATCAGCCAGCTGGTCCATCCCAGCCGACCCGCCTGGCCGAGCCGTGTCGGCGGGACCTCCTCGCCGCGGAGGATGAGATTGACATCCCAGATCAGCGTATCCCCAGCGTAGTTGCGCACGATGGGGATCAGCCGGTGGAGGCTCTCCCCGCCGGGGAGCAGCCGCTGATACTCCGTGAAGGATAGCGGCCCGAACACGACGCGAAATTTGTGCTGGCGGGTCCACACCCGCCCGCCGACGAGCGCGGAGCGTCCGAGCGCGCCGTTCTCGGCGGATGATCCGAGCCGCATCCGATCGGCCGGGGCAAGGGACAGCCAGGCGCCGACGAAGCACTCGATGTGGACCGGCATGGCGAAAAATGCCGAGAGGATCGATGCGAGTCCCTCGGCGTGGCGGGTCTGGTTGACGAGATGACCGGCGAAGTGAAGCTTCGTGAGGTCCGGCATGGCATCACGATCGCGCAGCGAGTCCATGCCGAGGCCGATCAGCGCACCGACATAGAGCGCGAACCGGTCCTGCTCCGGACGGTCGAAGCTGACCGTCGGGCGTGCATTCGCCCAGGCGCGGTAGAACAGGGACAGCGCGCGGTGATGGAAGATGTCGGCAAAGCGCTGGAAGGTCGGGTCGTGGTGATTGCGCCGCCGGTTGCGCGCATATTCCGTCAGATGCAGCGGCAAAGCACCGTCGGGCCCGAACAGACCGAGAAAATGCACCGACAGCCGCGCGGGGGAGTCCGGTTCCCCCGGAATGAAATCGGCGAGCGTCGCCGGCGTGAATTCCACCGAGGGTTCCTGCGCAAGTCGCACCGCGTCGGCGGCAGGTCGCGCGCTCTGCCCGAATCGGGGGCGATCGCGAAAGCGGGCTTCCAGCAGGCGCATCGCGGCGTAGAAGCCGAATGCGTGCGGCGTCGCGGCCAGCCGCGCCACCTGCGCGTTCGGCCCCGGGCGCGTCTCGCCGGCCGTCTCTTGCCCGTCCATCGCTACAGCACCGGCCGCAAGCCGAGCCGCATCGGCCACCGGATCACCTCGCCCCGCTCCGGGCTGCGCAGCACGGTCTCGGTGAAGGTGTTGATGGAAACATACTTCGCGAAGAACCGTTCGAGCACCGCCGCGAGCAGGATGCCCGCCGGACCGCCGAACGGAGCCTCGTCGATGGTCAGCGTCACCTCGACGCCGCGGCCGACCGCGATCGGACCGGCGCCGGGAATGCGGCGCACGACCGGGTGCGATGCGGCGGAGACCAGCCCTTCCAACTGGCGGGCAGCGACGGAATTGCCCGATGGCACATAGAGCCGCAGCAACTCGCGCAGCGCCGCCGCGCCCCGCAGGGCATCGGTATCGACCAGACTCAGATAATTCAGCGCGAGATGGGACAGGAAGCGCCAGGCGATGTCGCCGTCGCCGCGTGCCGGGCGCGGCGCGGTCGGTCCGACGATGCAGCGCACGGCGGCGACCGGCGCGTTGCCGCCCAGGGTGAAATCCGTCCGCTGCTTTCCAACCGGCATGGCCAGAGGCAGGTCCCGATTGGTGCACAGGAGATCGAGCCCGAGCTGGCGCAGCTCCTGCCGATAGGGCGCCTGCTCGGCATCGACGAGGGAAATGAAAGTTTCGTGGCCGATATAGCTGGAGCGCGGCCCGCTGCGCCGGCTCCGCGACGACAGCAGCCGCGGTTCGCGACGAAGCAGATAGTAGCTGCGGTGCCCCGGATTCCGGCTGAGATCGTTGGCGGCGTAGAAGGGCAGGAAGCGCTGCGGCGGACTGCCGTCGGTGGCGTAGCCCTCGACGCTCTGGACCGCGAAGACCTCGAAATCCAGCGGGCGCATGCGATCGGGGATGATGAGATGTTCCGCGTCGCGCTCGGTGAGATTGATACGGTCGCCGCGGCGCGCGAAGAGATTGATGGCGGGCGCGCAGAACAGCTGCAGATGGTCCGGGCCGAAGCCGCTGGCGAGCGCCGGATCGGCGCGGCTCAGAAGCAGCACGATGTCGAGTTCGCTGCCCTGGCAGCGCCGCGCCGCCGATGCGAGGCCGCCGAATTCGACGAACAGCAGCCGTTCCGGCATGGCGTAATATTCCTGCAGCAGCCGGTAGCCGTCGAACGACTGCGGCGGCCGCGGCAGCAGCGCCTCGCTTTCGTCCAGGCCGAGCGCGCGGAGCGAGGACGGTGGCAGACGCTCCTGCCAGGGCAGGGGGCGCTGGGCAGGACGCAGGAATATCCCGACCACATTGGCCAGAAGCTGCTCGTAGAGCCGCGCGCGCGCGCCTTCCGGGCCGCCAAGGAAGACGGGTAGATGGTTGAGGGCGAGCTTGGCGATCGGCGCCTCGCCGGTGCCGCGCAACCGCAGCCGGATCGCCGCCTTGACGCCGTGCTGCTCTGGCAGGCCGAGTGCCGCGACGGCGGCGGGGGACGCGATGTATTCCGCCTCTGCCAGTTCGATTGGAAGCAGCTGTACCGCGTGGCCGGTGCGGAATTCACAATTCGTCTGCTCCTCGGTCCCAAGCAGGCTGCGCAGCTCGCTACCCGCCGGGATCACGACGCCCGTCGGCGCCGCACGCAGTGTGACATCCGGCGTGAACCGCACAACGGCCATCGACGGGACGGGCGCGAAATAGTGCGGATAGACCATCTGCAGCAGGGACTGCGTGAAGGTCGGGAATTCGGATTCCAACTTGAGCTGAACCCGCGCGGTCAGGAAGGCGAAGCCCTCGAGCAGCCGCTCGACATACGGGTCCGCAACCTCGATCGAGCCGAGATCGAGCCGCGCGGCGATTTTCGGGAACTCGCGCGCGAATTCGGTCCCCATGTCGCGCACGAAGGCGAGCTCGGACTCGTAAAGGCGGAGCAGGCGCGGATCCATCAGGCGCGCATCCGCGCCTCGGTGACCGAGGCGAGCCGTGTCTCGAGTTCGATCGCAGTTTCGAGAAAGAGCTGCTGCGGCACCGGCTGGGCCCAGAGTTCGCCGGCGATTTCGAAGACGAGTGCCGGAACGGGCGCGTCCGCGGCACTCGGGCGCGTACGGACCTTCAGGGTCTCGGCGCGGATGCGCGGCTCATAGGCCAGGATCGCCTCGCGCAAGGCCGCCTCCAGCGCGCCGGTCCGGCCATCGGCCCCGACGAGGCCAGCGAAGCCGGGGATGCCGTAATTGAGCACCGACCGGGCGACGCGGGGCGCCGGTTCCAGCGGTTCGGTGGCGGCGAGATTGGTGGTGTTGAGCAGCCAGGCGAGATCCCGCAGCACGGCCTGGCGAAGTTGCGCCAAGCCCAGCGTCTGCTGGTCCAGGGACTCGCGCCGGCTCTCCGGCGCCTGGTCGGTGAGCCGGTCGAGAAGGGACGGCTGGAGACGCTCGCGGCTGCCAGGCTCGGCCATGCCGCTCAGCCCTGTTCCGCCACGATCTCGAGCCGACGGAGATCCATCAGCGCCACTTCCTCCGCGTCGGTGGCGAACATGCGCTGGCCGAGCCCGAGGGCGAATCCGCCGCGCTCTGTCCACTCAGTGCGCCGCGCGAGCGCCAGGGGGGCGGAGGCCTGCTGCGACCCGGGATAGCGGGTCGGCACGAAGCCGACGGCCTCGCCGCCGTTCGCCCAGACGAAATGGGCCGGCATCCAGATCTGGTCGCGGAGATCCGCCGGCGGCTCGATCGTGAGGGTCCGCAGCCGATGGAATGGCACCCAGTAGTATTTCCCCTCGACGATCGCCTCCAGCATCGGCCCGAGTCTGGAGTCGGCGTCAGCGATCCAGTCGAAGCCCCGTTCCGCGTCGTCGGCGCCGCTGACGATGCGCCCGCCGCTGGCAGGCGCATCGGCGAAGGCGGCATCGCGCAGGCTTTCGGCTTCTGCCAGAGCCCCCGCCGCCAGCCGGCGGTTCGCCTCGACCAGCAGGGACATCCACGCTTCCGGCTCGCCGAACACGGTTGGCGTGCGCCGGCCGGCGAACACCTGCTCGCGCAGCACCTCGCAGCGAATCGCGGCCCGGTAGGCTTGCGCCATCGGCAAGGCCGCCGGATCGAGTTCTGCCGCGGTGGCAAGCTGGTTGAGCGCCCGCTCCCACTCGCCGGAGACGCAGAAGAGTTGGAACAGGAATGTGCGCAGACGCCCATCGCGTGGCGCCTTGCGCACTTCCTGTTTCAGTTGCGCCAGCGCCGCGTCAACGTCGCCTGAGCGGAGCAGCTCGCGGGCTTCCATCGCGCGGCACCCGGCCGGTCAGATCGGGGTCGAGGTGGTATCGGCGATGTTCTTGATCCTGTTCCAGCCCTGGGCGATGGGCGCCTGCATGTTCCCGCTGGCGTCCTGCTGGCTGTAACGGATCTGCAGTCCGCCATATTGAAAGGTCACTTCCTCCTTCGGCGATTCGTCGTCGTGTGACCAGGAAATCGTCTGGACCGCGACCAGCTTGAAGTCGAAACGCAGGAAGATGCGACCTGCGGTCTCGCCGCCCGAGCTCTTGCGCAGGCAGAGATAGACCAGCTTGAAGCTCGTTCCCGAGCAGGCCATCTGGAAGAACGTCGGCGAGGACTTGTCGATCTTGCGAGTGATCGAGAATTCCTTGAAGGTGATCCTGCCGGCGCCGGCGCCAGTCGATTGGCTGCCGATGTTCAGCGTGTTCTCGATATCGAACTTGTAGTCGTCGATCTCGAAGACCTGGCCCGCCGTTCCGTATGATCTGACATCCAGGACAAGCGGTTCGTTATTTTTGGACCAGTCGACCTGGCTTTCGGCAGAAAGCGGCGGACCATTGTACGGAACGAAAATCATATACGAGTCGATCGCCATGGCGGCTCATCCTTCTTCTGTGGAGCAGATCGGGTAGGCAGATTGTTCTTTGCTGATTATTTCGGCATGCGGGAAACAAGGCGCATCGAGACGGTGAGGCCCTCGAGCTGGTAGTGCGGCTTCAGGAAGAATTTGGCGCTATAGTAGCCCGGATTCTCCTCGTTCTCCTCGACCTCGACACGCCCTTCGGCCAGCGGGTGAGTCGCCTTCCAGTCTTCGGGCGAGGTATCCGGGGCGCCGTCGATATAGTTGTTCAGCCAGTTCTGCAGCCAGTCCTGCAGTTGCGCCTTCGACATCGTGCTGCCGATCTTGTCGCGCACCATGCACTTCAGATAGTGCGCGAACCGGCAGCTGGCGAAGAGATAGGGCAGGCGAGCCGCAAGGTTGGCGTTCGCCGTTGCCGCAGGATCGTCGTATTCCTGCGGCTTTTGCAGCGACTGCGCGCCGATGAACGCGGCGAAGTCCGAGTTCTTCTTATGGATGAGCGGCATGAAGCCGTTCTTGGCGAGCTCGGCCTCGCGCCGATCGCTGATCGCGATCTCGGTCGGGCACTTCATCGCCACGCCGCCATCGTCGGTCGGGAACGTGTGCGTCGGCAGCCCTTCCACCGCGCCACCGCTCTCGACGCCACGGATGCGGGTGGTCCAGCCATAGAGCTTGAACGCCCGGGTGATGTTCGTCGCCATCGCAAAGGCGGCGTTGCACCAGGTATATTTCTCGCTCTCCGCGCCCGCCGTGTCCTCCTCGAAGGCGAACGCGTCGACCGGCTCGGTCTTGGCGCCATAGGGCAGCCGCGCCAGGAAGCGGGGCATCGCCAGGCCGAGATACCGCGCATCTTCGCTCTCGCGCAGCGAGCGCCAGGCGGCATATTCCGGCGTCTGGAAAATCTTGGTGAGATCGCGCGGATTGGCGAGCTCGTTCCAGCTTTCCATCTGCATCACCGACGCTGCCGCGGCAGCGATGAACGGCGCATGGGCGCCGGCCGCGATCTGGGCGATATCGCCGAGCAGCTGCGTATCCATCGGGCTGTGATCGAAATAGTAATCACCGACGAGCAGCCCGAACGGCTCGCCGCCAAACTGGCCGTACTCCTCCTCGTAGATCTTCTTGAACACCGGGCTCTGGTCCCAGGCCGTCCCGCGGAATTTTTTGAGCGTGCGCCCCATTTCCTTCTTTGAGATGTTGAAGACCTTGATCTTCAGCATCTCGTCTGTCTCGGTGTTGTTCACCAGATAATGCAGACCACGCCAGGCCGATTCGAGGGTCTGGAAGTCCTCGTGGTGGATGACGAGATTGATCTGCTCGGTCAGCTTGGCATCGATCGCGGCGATCATCGCTTCGATCGAGACCAGCGCATCCGAGGAGACCAGCGCCGTGTTCGCGAGCGCCTGCTGCGCCAATGTCTGCACCGCGGCGCTGACGGCTTCGCGCGCGCGATCGCTCTTCGGCTTGAACTCGCGCGTAAGCAGCGCGGCGAACTCACTGGCGGGCTCGGTCGTTGTCGTGCTGGCTGCCTGGGCGGCCGCCTGGGTTCCGGACATGGGTCTATTCCTCGGTTTTCGCCGGAGCCTCCGGCTTTGGCGCGGCGGCTAGGCTCTGGAGCAATGCGGGGTCCTGCAGGACTTTGGCGATCAGTTCCTCCGCGCCGGTCTTGCCGTCCATATAGGTGAGCAGATTGGACAATTGCGTGCGCGCCTCGAGCAGCTTGTTCAGCGCATCGACCTTGCGCGCGACGGCTGCCGGGGAGAAATCCTCCATGCTCTCGAACGTGATGTCGACGGCGAGGTTGCCTTCTCCGGTCAGCGTGTTGGGCACGGTGAACGCGACCCGGGGCTTCATCGATTTCAGCCGGTCGTCGAAATTGTCGACGTCGATCTCGAGCATCTTCCGGTCGGCGACCGCCGGCAGCGGATCGGTCGGCTTACCCGACAGATCGGACATGACGCCGACGACGAACGGCAACTGGACCTTCTTTTCGGCGCCGTAGGTCTCGACGTCGTACTCGATCTGCACGCGGGGCGCGCGATTGCGCGCAATGAATTTCTGGCTGCTCGCTTTGGCCACGGCCTGCCTCGCTTATCTTGGGTTGCGGTGGTTGCGGTCTGGGATCCCGCTCATTCGCGCGCTCCGGTGACCATCTGCGCCTGTCCGAGCGCATCGGGGGCAATGTCACGCAGAATGTCGAGAAAGTTCATCTCGGCCAACCGACGGGCGCGATCCATCAGCAAGGCCAACGGGCTGGCGGGCTCGTACTGTTCGTAATAGGCCTGAACGAGGCCGAGCAGGTGCAAAGCCTCGTCGCGCGAACTGATGGAGGCGAGCGACAGCGCCCGAACCGGTCCCGCTGTGCCCGGCATGTGCGCAGCTGCCGACGCGTTCGCGGCGGGCGCTGCGCTTTCGGGGGCCGAGGCCTCTGGCCCGATGCTCGGCTCCGCCGCCGCGTCTGCCCCGGCGGCCGGGCTGTAGCGGTCGAGATCGCGGCCGATCTCGCGCAGAAGCTTGACCACGTCCTCGAAGTCGGGCCCGGTTCCGAAGCCGGCGTGGGCATCGAAAGCGGCCGGAATGGCGGTCAGATCATCCGCCAGCGTCCGCGCCGCGGCGCGAACCGAGTCGAGAACCGCCTGGTTCGTCTCGGCGAAGGCGCCGCGCAGTTGCGTCTCGCTCAGACGCTCGCGCCCGTCGTCCGGTTCCAGCGCGCCGTTGGCGATCGCGATGTCGCGCCACGCGACGCGGCCGACCCGCGCGCCGTTCGCCAGCGGCAGATCGCGCACCGGGCGTAGCACCATCGCGGGATCGGCCAGACGCAGCAGGGCATTGGCGCGTAGAGTGGGGTCGTTGTCGTCCTCGGGGTCGAGCTGCGGGTGGATCTGCTCCCAGCGCGTCTCCAGCAGCGCTCTGATGCCGCCCACCACCTCGGCGAACGCCGGCAGGCCGCGGAGATGCAGCCGCGCGAGCGCCAGCAGCACGAGCACCCGGAGGTCCCGCGTCCGCTCCGTCAGGCCAACGCCCAGCTCCTCGACCGCTTTCCAGTCCGGTGGCTCGGCGGGGATGATGGTGCCGCCATATTGCTGCTCCGGCTTGCCTTGCGCCGCCCGCTCCAGCGCGCCGAAATCGGCGTCGAACTCGAGGTTCGCGCCCGTCGGCTCACCGCCCGGGATGTCCACAAGAAATTCGCCGGCGTCCATCGGCGCCATGACTGGGCTACGCGGTCACGAGGCACACGGCTTCGGCGAAGCAGACGCCGCCCCGCTCCGACCGTGCCGTGTCGTCGACGCTCGAATTCGACCTCACTGCCCCATGCCCATTGTTGCGGACGAGCGCCCTCTCGCGGACGAACGGCCATACCGGGCCACTGCCCCCCGAAACGAAGTGTCGCCTAAACCCTGGCGTGTTGTCCAGCACCGATCACGACCGCTATGATGGATCCGACGGAGGAGCAGCATGGGCCAGCCTGCGGCACGGATCGGCGACCAGGTCTTGCAGACGGCGCCGCATTGCCATGCGCCGATCCACCCGGCGGCGCTGGTTCCGACACCGGCGCCTCACCCGGCGCTGCCCCTTGCGCTCGTGCCACCGGGAGCCCCGACGGTGACGATCGGCGGGCAGCCGGCGGCCCGCGTCGGGGACATGACCAAGCCCTGCACCCTGCCGGGATGCGTCCCCGGCGGCCCGGGGGTGATCGCCAAGGGATCCGCGACGGTGACGATCGGCGGGCAGCCGGCGGCTCGGGTTGGCGACACCACCAATCATGCCGCGTGCATCGCGCCGATCCCGTCGCCGACCGGGAATATCGTGCCACCCGGCTGCCCGACCGTGCTCATCGGCGGCTGAGGCCAGCGGTTGCGCCGGCGCCACTTCCACGCCTTCGCCCCGATTTGTCCCGTCTGCGCCAGCGCCGGGCGCGGCGAGCAGCCGCTGCGTCTGGCCGCCGTCCATGACGCGGTCGACGACGACGTTCGCGCTGGCATCCTGCATTGCAGCGAGCCCGGCTGCCGGCACGAATATCCGATCATCGACGGCATTCCGCTCATCGTTCCCGATCTGCGCCGGCTTCTTGCCGAGCGCGGCGTGGAACTCCTGCTCCGCGAAGACCTCGATGCCGATCTCGAAAGCCTGATCGGAGATGCGCTCGGGCCGGACAGCTGGTTTGACGCGGCGCGGCAAGTTGTCTCCACCTACGCCTGGGACGGCTACGCCGATCTCGACCCTGCCGAGGCGCCGCCCTCCGCCGCTGGCCCCGTGCCGGGCGCGGCACGGCGCTGTCTCGATCGCCTGCTCGCGCTCGGCGCGCCGCAGCGGGTGACGCGGGTGCTCGACCTTGGCTGCGGCGCCGGCCGCACCAGTTTCGACCTCGCGGCGCGCTATGCGGACGGCCTGGTGCTGGGCGTCGATCTCCATCTCGGCCTGCTGCGGCTGGCGCGGCGTGCGGCCGGCGGCCGCGTCGCCTATCCACGCCGTCGGATCGGCATCGTCTACGACCAGCGGCGCTTTCCGGTGGCGCTGCCCGGTGCCGAGCGGGTCGATTTCTGGGCCTGCGACGCGCTCGCCCTGCCCCTCACCGCCGCCACGGCCGACCTCGCCGCAGCGCTGAATCTGCTCGACTGCGTCGCCGACCCGCCGCGGCTGCTCGCCGGCCTCGCCGCCGTGGTGCGGCCGGGCGGGAGGGTCCTGCTCGCCACGCCCTATGACTGGTCGACCCGGGCGACGCCGCTGGAGACCTGGATCGGCGGGCACTCGCAGCGCGGCGACCATGCCGGCGGCGGCGAGGCGTTCCTGCGCACTCTGCTCGGCGGCGCCCATCCGCGCGCCGCCGCCGACCTGGCCCTGCTGGCCGAAGAGCCCGACTTCCCATGGCAGACACGCCTGCACGAGCGTAGCGCCGTCGCTTACCGTACGCATCTTCTCGCCCTGGCGCGCGGCGTTGGCTAGGCCCGGCGCACCCATGCAAACCGCCGGCGATGACGCGCCGGGCTTTTCCGGCAAGCTGCCGGCGCGCGGGGATTTTCTCGTGCGCCGCATTCCGCCGCGATTCGCGCCCGCCTGGGATGAGTGGCTCGATAGCCTCGTCTCCGAGCCGCGCGCGCGGCTCGGGGGTGGCTGGCGCGACGCCTGGTACGAAGCGCCGGTCTGGCATTTCGCGCTCGGCCCAGGGCTCCTCGCGCCCGGCCGCGGCTTCGGAGTGTTGATCCCGAGTGTCGACCGTGTCGGGCGCGCTTTTCCCTTCTCCATACTCGGCCCGGCCCGGGCGGGCGGCATGCCGCTGGCGGCATGGGCCCTGCGCATCGAGGCGTTGGCCCTCGGCGCGCTGGCCGACGGGGCCGACCCCGAGCGGCTCGACGACGATCTGCGCGCGCTCGGCCCTCCGGCCGACCCCGAGCCGGGCGCGTGCGATGACGCCGCCTGGCCGGCGCCGCTCGCGGCGCGGGCTGCGGCGTTGCACTCCGGTCAGTCGCTGTGGTGGTGCCGCGGTTCACCGCGCGTTCCCGCCGCGGCAATCGGCTGCGGCTTTCCGCCCGGCCCAGCGATTGCGGCCGCGATGATCGCCGGGCCAGCCTCAGAAGGCGGCGAGGCCGGGGGCCAGTAGGCCGAGCAGGCCGAGCACCGCCCCGGCCACCCCGACCCCGACCGCGCCGATGAATAGCGGGCCGGAGACGGTGATCGCCGAGGCGGTGGCCAGCACGATGCCGAGCTCGAACGCCGCCGTGCCCTTGTCGAACGTGTGGGTCTGCTCGAGGGCGTAATCGCGCGCCGCCTCGAAGCTGTGGGCGCGGACGGAGATCACATCCTTGCTGTCGCCCGGGGCGTGCTCGTAATGCGCTTCATCGGCGCGCAATTGCTTGATGACCTCGGCGCGCTTGCTGGCGGCCTCCGCGCTCTGCGGCGGATCCAGCGTCGCCAGCAGCTCCGCGAGGTCGCGCGAGATCGTGGCACGAACCGATTTGGCCTGATACTGGGACCAAGCATCCGCCGCCGCGATGGAATTCTCCTGGACGCGGATTTCCGAGTTCTTCGCCCCCTCCTCGCAGATTGCGAGCAGAGCAGCGAGTACAGCGACCAGCAGGGCGGCCCGCTTGCTGCCCCCATGCGCGGCATGCTCCGCGTGCTCGTGATGTTCCAGCGCCTCGTGCATCGACACCCCCCTTGGCGTTCCCCCGGCGGGGGCTGCAGGAATCATAGGCGAACAAAACGACCGCGGTCACGGGCGTTTTTGGCGCCGGCGGCGGGGTGAACCCGGGCGCCGCGCGCTGGCAGGCGCTGATCGGACCACCGGGGCCATGACGGACCGGGTGATGAGTTCGGTGATGAAATGCAGGGCATTTGAGGCGTAGCGCCCGTGAGGGGGCTTGCCTTGCTGGCGATTTCTTCACATCATGCCTCCAGTCAGAGCACTCTTGTCGACGCGACGAGCGTTCACGTAGTTTTGGTCGGACCAAATGACGCGATGGCCTCGGCGGCCGCCGGGCGCAACCATGATGAGGAGGAAGGGCGGTGGACGTTCCGGTATCGCAAAACACGGTGCGGCGCATTCAGGAGATGATCCGCACCGGCGAACTCAAGCGCGGGGCGCCTCTCCCGCCGCAACGGTCGCTGTCGCAGCGACTCAATGTGAGCCGCGCCTCGCTGCGCGAAGCGCTCTCCGTGCTCGGCACCCTCGGCATGCTGAAGACCGAGCCGCGGCGCGGCACGTTCGTGCTGAGCGAGGCCACGTCCGCAGCAGCGCCATCATGGCGCTTCGCCAGCCGCTATGCGCCGCACGAAGTCTATCAGTTCCGCTTCATTACGGAGGGCGAGGCCGCGCGCCTGGCCAGCACGGCGCAGAGTGACGAGGAACTGCGGCAGCTTCAGGAGTCGCTCGAGGCGTTCAAGGCCGCCGTCCGCGATGGCGATCTGCTAGCCAGTTCGCAGCTCGATTTCGCGTTTCACCGCCTAGTTATGAAGCATTCCCGCAACCGCGTGCTCACCGATCTCTACGCCAATTACGGCGCCGTCCTGCTGGAGAGCCAGCGTCTACCGCTCGCCCATCACGCGCGGCTGTGGGAGCCCGTTTCGGAGCACGAGAACATCATCCACGCCATGGAAAAGCGCGATCCCGAAGGGGCGCGGTATTTCATGCACGTCCACATCATTCGCGCGGCCAACCGCGTCGGCGTCGAGCTCAACGAAACGGCCTGATCTCGGCGCCGGCCAGACCCCGTCCGGCCCTCAGTGGCTGCGCAGGCTCAGGATATAGGCGGTGAGATCGTCGATCTCGGCGCGCGTCAGTTGGTAGTCCGGCATGCGGACATGGGGCGTCTGCAGAAACGCCTTGAGCGACATTTCCGTTGTCGACGGCATGCGGGCGATGGAGGTGAAGGTCGGCGCGGTGTCGCGGGCCCGCTTCTGGCCGGGGCCGGTCAAATGGCAGTGACTGCACCATTTCTCCGCGAGCGCCTTGCCGTCCGCGAGATCGGCGGCGTGAGCGCCTGGGTTCGCCAGGGCAAGGAGCAGTCCGGCCGCCAGAACACCCTGAATCGTTGCTCGCATGGTCGACTCCGTTTCGCCTGTGATCAAGCATGCGCTTGCGCTTAGTCACCCTGCCAGACCGGGCCGGATGGCGCTAGAGCAACGTCCGATCAGACTGAACCGCTTCGCGGTCAGTCTGATCGGGCAAAGTTGCTCTAATCATGTGGTTTCTAGAGCACGACCGTCCGATCGGATGATTCCATCCGATCGGACCGTGCTCTAGGGCGCGTGCCGCGACGCGGGTCAGCTGTGCAACGTCGAGCGCGGGAGGTCGCCCGTCTGGAAGTCCGCCGCCGTCTCACCCCGAGCCGCGACGTGAGGCCCCGGCCTCTGCAATTGGATCCCCGGAACTGCCTAGGTTCAGGCGCGACGGCGCTCAGTGCGCCTCAAGCGTCGCGCCGCTCCGCGGCCCCGACCTCGCAACGCCAGCCCTGCAGCTCCCACGAGGGGTGTTCGGCAAGGAATTCGGCGGCGGCGCGCTGGCCGCCGACCATGCAGGCCATCAGGCTGAGCGGAGGATCGTACACCGGGCGCTGCTCGCGGCAGATCGCCGGCTGGGAGAGTGAACAGAGCAGGATCACGAGCTGGACCATGGGAGTTCCCCGAACAGGTTTGCCGTGAACGCCCTCCCTGACAAGTGCGGACAAGGTTGGGGCGAAAAGGTTAACGCCGTCCCACGACCACGAAGTTTATCTCAAAGCAACCCGCGTGCCATCGCCTTCTGTCGAGCATTGCCTTCGCCTTGACCACGCGGCATGGTGCAGCGCCTCGGAATGGTCGCGGAGCAGGAGAACCCTCATGGATGGAGCTGACGATGTGCGCGGCCTGGCGGCCTATCCGCTGGCGCGTCGGGGCTTTGTCGCCTCCGGTCTGATCACCGGCCTCACGCTGGCGACTGCGCACGGCGCCGAGGCGCAGATGATCCACACCGATACCACCGGGCTTGATGCCGGCGAGAGCCGGATTGCCACCGATGCGGGCGAACTGCCCGCCTATTACGCACGCCCAGCCGGTTCAGGCCCGTTCCCGATCATCCTGGTGATCGAGGAAATCTTCGGCGTGCACGAGCACATCAAGGATGTCTGCCGCCGTCTTGCGCACCAGGGCTATTTCGCGGTCGCGCCGGAGCTCTACGCCCGCATCGCCGATCTGTCGAAATTCACCGATGTGCCGACGATCATCCGCGAGGTCATCGCCAAGGCGCCGGACGACCGCGTGCTCGCCGATCTCGATGCCGCGGCGGCCTGGGCAGCGGCGCATGGTGGCGATCCCGCGAGGCTCGGCGTGACCGGCTTCTGCCGCGGCGGGCGCGACACTTGGCTCTATGCCGCGCACAATGCGGCCCTGAAGGCGGCGGTCGCCTGGTATGGTCCGGTGCTGTCGGCGACCTCGCCGATCCAGCCGCGCACCGCCACGGACGTCGCGGCCGAGTTGAAATGCCCCTTGCTCGGCCTCTATGGCGCGCAGGACGCCTCGATCAAGCCCGCCGACGTGGAGGCCGCCGCGGCCCGGGCCAAGGCGGGTGGCAAGACCGTGGAGCTCGTCATCTATCCGGACGCGCCGCACGGGTTCCACGCCGATTACCGACCGAGCTACCGCAAGGCCGACGCCGAGGATGGCTGGGCGCGGATGCTCGCCTTCTTCCGTTCCCACGGTCTGGGCTGAACCGCCATGCGCCATTATCGTATCGCCGCCATTCCCGCCGACGGCATCGGCCCGGAAGTGATCAGCGCCGGGCTCGAAGTCCTGGACGCGCTCGCCGCCCGCGACGGCGGCTTCAATCTCGTCATCGACCATTACGATTGGGGAACAGACTACTACAAGCGCCACGGCGTGCTGATGCCGGCCGACGGGCTCAGGCAGCTGCGCTCGGCCGACGCGATCTATTTCGGCGCCGTCGGCGCGCCGGACGTGCCGGACCATGTCACGCTCTGGGGGCTGCGCCTGCCGATCTGCCAGGGTTTCGACCAGTATGCGAATGTCCGCCCCACCCGCATCCTGCCCGGGGTGAAGAGCCCGCTGGCCGGCGTCGGGCCCGCCGATCTCGACTGGCTGATCGTGCGCGAAAACTCCGAGGGCGAATATGCTGGCCAAGGCGGCCGCTCGCATCGCGGCTTCCCCGAGGAGGTCGCCACCGAGGTGGCAATCTTCACCCGCAAGGGGGTGGAGCGCATCATGCGCTTCGCCTTCGGCGCCGCGCGCGCCCGCCGTGGGCATCTCACCGTGGTGACGAAATCGAACGCGCAGCGCCACGGCATGGTGATGTGGGACGAGATCGCCGCCGAGGTCGCCGCCGAGTTCGCCGACGTCACCTGGGACAAGGAACTCGTCGATGCGATGACCATGCGCATGGTGCGCCGGCCACGCAGCATCGACACGGTGGTGGCGACCAACCTTCACGCCGACATTCTCTCCGACCTCGCCGCCGCCCTGGCCGGCTCGCTCGGCGTCGCGCCGACCGGCAATGTCGATCCCGAGCGGCGCTTCCCCTCGATGTTCGAGCCGATCCACGGCTCGGCGTTCGACATCACCGGCAAGGGCATCGCCAACCCGGTGGCGAGTTTCTGGAGCGCGGCGCTGATGCTGGAGCATCTCGGCGAGGCGCGGGCGGCCTCGGCGCTGATGGCGGCCGTGGAGCAGGTCTGCGCCGCCGGCATCCTCACCCCCGACCTCGGCGGCACGGCAACGACCGCGGCGGTGACGCGAGCGGTGTGCGAAGCAATCCGCGGCACCAACCTGGCCTGACGCGCGGGCGCGGCGGCGGCGTCAGCTCGGCGGGCGCAGCCGCGCCGCGAAGTCGCGGCGGAACTTGGCGAGTTTCGGCGCGATCACCACGCGGCAGTAGCCGGCCGCCGGGTTGTTGGCGAAATAGTCCTGATGGTACGGCTCGGCCGGGTAGAACACCCGCAGCGGCTCGATCTCCGTGACGATACGGCCCGGCCACAGCCCGGCCGCCGTGGTCTCGGCGATGATGCCTTCGGCGGTCCGCCGCTGTTCATCCGAGTGGGTCAGGATGATCGAGCGATATTGGGTGCCGACGTCGTGGCCCTGCCGGTTCATCGTCGTCGGGTCGTGGGTGGCGAAGAATATTCGCAGGACGTCATCGTAGCCGATGATTTCGGGGTCGAACCCCAGCTGCACCACCTCGGCATGGCCCGTGCGCCCGGAGCAGACCTGCTCATAGTCGGGATCGTCGGTGATGCCCCCGGCGTAGCCGGAGACGACCTCGGCAACGCCGATGATCGGGCGGAACACCGCGTCCAGGCACCAGAAGCAGCCGCCACCGAGTGTGGCGCGCTCGATCACGCCGTTCATCCGCACTCTCCCCTCATGCCGTCTCCATGTTGGATGCGCCCGCGCCGGCGCAAGCGCCATCACGCCGGCGGGTGGATGGCCAGCACGATCTCACGGAACAGGCGTGCCGGCAGCGTACCACCGGCGACGCCGCGCATCGGGGTGCCGTCGTCATTGCCGAGCCAGACGCCGACCAGCACGCCCGCGGCGCCGCCGATGAACCAGGCATCGCGGAAATCCTGCGTCGTACCCGTCTTGCCGCCGACGACACGGCCGGTGACCGCCGCCGCGCGCCCGGTGCCGCGCGTGACGACGGCCTCCAGCATGCGCGCCATCATCGCCGCCTCGCCAGCGGACATTACGCGCACGGCCGGAGGCGGCGGCATCGGCCGCTGCCCCGCGCCATCGGCGATGGCGGCGATCCCGCCAGGCGCCACGCGCAGCCCGCCGTTGAAGAACGGGGCGTAGGCGGCGGTCAGCTCCAGCAGCCCGACCTCGCCGGTGCCGAGCGCGAGCGATGCCTCGTCGGGCAGGCGGGAGATGATGCCGAGCCGGCGCGCGGTGGCGATGACCGCGGCCGCGCCGCCGGAGCGCAGCAGCAGCCGCACGGCAGCCGTGTTCGCCGACTGGGCCAGCGCCTCCTCCAGCGTGATCGGTCCCAGATAATGCGGCTCGAAATCCGCCGGCTGCCAATCGCCGATGCGGATCGGGCCATCCAGCACCGTGTCGTCCGGCCCGGCGCCATGCTCGAGCGCGGTGAGCCAGACGAAGGGCTTGAAGGCCGAGCCCGGCTGGCGACGGGCGAGCGTCGCCCGGTTGAACGCGCCGGGGGCAAACTGCCGCCCCCCGACCATCGCCCGCACCGCGCCGGTGGCGGCGTCCAGCACCACCACCGCCCCTTCGCTGGCGTCGGCGACCACCCCTGGCCCGGCCAGAAGCGCCGCGAGCCGCGCCTCCACCGCCTGCTGCAGCCTGGCATCGAGCGTCGTGTGCAGGACCGCGTCTTCGCCCGCGGCCAGCAGCGGGCGCGCCTGCTCGCCGGCCCAGTCGGCGAACCAGCCGGCCTGGCCGCCGGCCGCGGTGCCGGGGCGGATGGCGGCGCCGGCCCGCGCCGCGTCGGCAGCGGAGAGCGACCCGTTCGCCACCATCGCCGCCAGCACCTCGCGGGTCCGCGCCGCGGCGGCGGCTTGATTGACGAGCGGATTGAACCGTGACGGCGCGCGCGGCAGGCCGGCCAGCATCGCCGCCTGCCACAGCTCGAGACGCCGCGCGGAGCTGTTGAAATAGACCCGCGCGGCGGCGTCTACCCCCCAGGCGCCGGCGCCGAAATAGACCCGGTTGAGCCAGATCTCGAGAATCTCGCGCTTGGTGAAGTGCCTCTCCAGCCACAGGGTCAACAGCAGCTCCTGGAGCTTGCGCCGCAGCGTGCGGGCATTGCTCAGGAACAGCGTCTTCGCGACCTGCTGGGTGATGGTCGAGCCGCCCTGGACCACGTGCCCGGCCCGCAGATCGACCAGCACGGCGCGGCCGAGGCCGATCGGGTCGAGCCCGTCATGCTGCCAGAAGCGGCGATCCTCCGTCGCCACGACGGCATTGGCCAGGGCCGGGGGCAGATCCGCGAGATGCACCACGTCGCCGACGAGGTCGCCGAAATGGGCGAACGGGTGGCCGGAGCGGTCCAGCAGCGTCAGGCTCGGCCGGCGCACCGCCTCCAGCGCCGTTTCGGGCCGGGGCAGGTCGCGCAGAAACCACAGCAGCACGACGGCGATCGCGAGCGTGCCCCAGATCGCGCCGATCAGCCCCCAGCGCAGCCCCCAGCGCAGCCGCCGTGGCCAGCGCCGCGGCGGCTCCTGCGCCGGCGGCGTCAGATCCGGGGCCAAGGGCGCCGGCGGCGCGCGAAACGCCACCTCTCAGCCCCGATCGCGCTTGCCGTGCCGCCGCCGCGCCGCCAGCATCGCGGCGAACGGGAGAGAGACGACATGCGCGGGCTGTTCCTGGATGCCGATGACGAAATGGCCGAGCTTCTCGCCGCACTGCGCCGGGCCGGGGATCCGCCCATCACCGTCAACCGCCAGAGCCGCGTCGCTCCGGAGGATCTGCCGCGCCTTCTCGCCGGCTATGATTTCATCCTCGACGACCACTCCGCCCTGCCAACCGCGGCCCTCGCCGCCTGTCCGGCGCTGCGGCACGTGATCTTCCTCGGCACCGGGGCGCGCAGCTACATGACGCCCGAGGAACTCGCCGCCCGCGGCATCGCGGTCCACACCATCAAGGGCTATGGGGACACGGCGGTCGCCGAGCAGGCGATCGCGCTGATGTGGGCGGCGGCGCGCGGGCTGGCGCGGATGGATCGCGCGGTGCGCGCGGGCGAGTGGCGGCGCGAGCGCGGCGTCCAGCTCACCGGCAAGACACTCGGTGTCATCGGTTATGGGGGGATCGGCGCGGAAGTGGCACGCATCGCCACCGGCAGCGGCATGCGCGTGCTCGCCTGGAACCGTTCGCCGCGCACCGGGGGGCATGGTACCTTCACCGATCTCGACACGCTGCTCGCTGAAAGCCACGTGCTCTCGCTGCACCTGCTGCTGACCGACGAGACGCGCGGGTTTCTCGATGCCGCCCGCCTCGCCAAGGTGCGGCCCGGCACGATTCTGGTCAACACCGCCCGCGGCGCCCTCGTCGATGAGGCGGCGATGCTCGCGGCGCTGGCGGAAGGCCGGCTCGGACATGCGGCGCTGGATGTCTACGCCCACGAGCCACTGGCCCCGGACCACCCGCTGACCCGCATGGACAATGTCACCCTCGCCGCCCACAGCGGCTTCCTGACGCCGGAAGCCAACGCGACCCTGATCGACCGGGCCCTGGCGATCGCCCGTGCCCTTGCCGGTCCGGCACCCTGACGACCAGACGATCATGATTGGGGGGACAGTAACACACTCATCATCAACGGTTGCCCGCGCGGGATTTTTGTCGACTCCGAGCATTCGACTCTCCCGTTCACACGTCAGGCGAGCATTCACACGAAAGTGACTCGCCAGTCCCGGACTTCTCCCCACGCTCCTCTCTGTCCCGATCGCGGAAAACCGCGAGTGCCGGGACGATGGGGAAACAGGGAGTGGGGATGATGTTCCGTCACACACGACTGACCGATCGCGCCGGGCTCGCCATCGCGGCTCTGGCCATGGCGGCCATGATGGCGCCGCGGCCAGCAGCCGCCGGACCGACCGGCGGCTACACGTTCCAGACCATCGACAACAGCAGCGATCCCACCTTCAACCAGCTGCTCGGCATCAACAACGCCGGGACCATCGCCGGGTATTTCGGCAGCGGCGCGGCCGGGCATCCGAATAAGGGCTACACCGTCACACCGCCCTACGGACCGACGAGCTTCGTCAATGAGAATTTCCCCGGCTCGGTGCAGACGCAGGTGACGGGGCTGAACAATGCCGGTGTGACCGTCGGGTTCTGGTCGCCAACCAATCTCGGCACCGGCGATGTCAACAACGGGTTCGTCAAGGTCGGTGGCACGTTCACCACCGTCAATGATCCATTGACCAACGGCACGCCGGCGGTGAATCAGCTCCTCGGCGTCAACGACCACAATGTCGCGGTCGGATTCTACGTCGATTCGGCCGGCAACGCCCACGGCTATACCTACACCATCGGGACGGCGAGCTTTTCTCCGATCAGCGACCCGCTCGGCGTCAGCACCACCGCCGCGGCGATCAACAATGCCGGCATGGTCGCCGGGTTCTTCACCGATGCCGCGAACGTGACCCACGGCTTTCTCGACAACGGCGGCGTCTACTCGACCTATGATGCGCCCGGCGCTGTCTCGACCATGCTGCTCGGGCTCAACAATCTCGGCGATGCCGTCGGCGTCGAAACGACCGCCAGCGGCGCGTTGCACGGCATCATCCTGAACACCAACACGAATACCTGGACGGTGCTCGACGATCCGCTGGGTCTCGGCACGACGACCTTCAATGGCATCAACGACCTGGGCCAGATCGTCGGCTTCTATGTCGATGGCGCTGGCAACACCGACGGGCTGCTGGCGACGCCGGAACCCGCTTCGCTGCTGCTGCTCGCCGGCGGCATCGCCGGCCTGGCGGCGGTCCGGCGGCGCGGCACGGGGACGGTTCGCCCCGCCTGACCGCTCTGCGGCGCCGCGGGCGCACGGACAGGCCCGCATCCCCCGGGCGGGCCTGCTCGGGCGAGGATCCGGTGCGTCAGGCTGGCGAGGCGGTGCGGCGCATGCTACCGCCGGGACCGTCATGAGCATCCTCGCGTTCGATGCGCCATGTTGAAGCATCTGGCCCGTCACCCGTCGGTTCAGGGCGCCGGCGCATGGCTGCTGGGGCTCTATCTCGCCTTCGCGCTCCGTTCGACACGCTGGCAATTGCACGGAGCCGAGCATTTCGCGCCCTTCGCCGCCGGCGCGCCGGTGGTCGCCGCGTTCTGGCACGAGCGCCTGGCGTTGATGCCCATGCTCTGGCTGCGGGCACGCCGGGCGCGGCCACCCGGGCAGAGCCCGATCCATGTCCTGGTCAGCCGCCACCGCGACGGCCGCTTCATCGGCGCCATCGTCCGTCGCTTCGGCGTCGGCGTTCTGCATGGCTCGACCTCGCGCGGCGGCGCGGCGGCGCTGCGGCGCATGGAAGCCGTGCTGCGGGCCGGCGGGCAGATCGTCATCACCCCGGACGGCCCGCGCGGTCCCGCCCGCCGCGCCGCGCCGGGCGTGGTGCAGGTCGCGGAGATGGCGGCGACGCCGGTCCTGCCCTGCGCGGCGCAGACGCGCTGGCGGCTGACGCTCGGCTCCTGGGACCGGATGGTGGTGCCGCTGCCGTTCGGCCGCGGTGTCCTCGTCTGCGGCGAGCCGGTCACGGTGCCCGAAGGCGGCTGGCAGGACGCGCTGGCGGTGATCGAGGCGGCGCTGAACGCGGTGGCGGCGGAGGCGGATCGTCTGTGCGCACGCTGAGCGCGGGCTGTCTCCCTCGCGCGGTGTGGGCCGGGGCTGCGACGCTCGCCGCCCCGGCGCTGCGCCTGCTGCTGCGCCGGCGGGCACGGCGAGGCAAGGAAATCCCCGCCCGGCTGGGCGAGCGGCGCGGCATCGACGCGACGCCGCGCCCGCCCGGAATGCTGATCTGGCTGCACGCGGCCAGCGTCGGGGAGACGGTCTCGATCCTGCCCGTGGTCGAACGGCTCGCCGCGCGCGCGCCGCGGGCAACCCTGCTGCTCACCACCGGCACCGTCACCTCGGCGGCGCTGCTGGCGCGGCGCCTGCCCGAACTCGGTCTGGATCAGCGGGTGCTGCACCGCTTCGTCCCGCTCGACGTGCCCGCCTGGACGCGGCGTTTCGTCGCTCACTGGCGGCCGGACCTGGCCTGTTTCGTCGAGAGCGAGCTGTGGCCCAACCTGCTCGCCGCCTGCCGCGCTGCCGGCGTCCCGACCGTTCTGCTCAACGCCCGGCTTTCGGCCCGCAGTTTCGCCGCCTGGCGCCGGGCGCCCGGCCTGGCGCGGGCGCTGCTCGGCGGCTTCGCGCTCGTGCTGGCGCGTTCGGCCGAGGACGCCGCGCGCCTCGCTGCCCTCGGCGCCACGCGCATCGAGGCGCCGGGCGACCTGAAATTCGCCGCCCAGCCTCTGCCCGCCGACCCGGCCGAGCTTGCCCGCCTCGACGCCGCGCTCGGGGCGCGCCCGCGCTGGCTCGCCGCCAGCCTGCATCCGGGCGAGGACGAGGCGGCACTGGCCGCGCACGCGGCGCTGGCGGGGCGGTTTCCCGGGCTGGTGACGGTCATCGTCCCGCGCCATCCCGAGCGTGGCGCGACCATCGCCGCACTCGCCGCCACCGCCGGGCTGGCGGTGACGCGGCGTGCGGAGGGGGCGGCACCGCCGGCCGGCGGCATCCATGTCGCCGACACGCTGGGCGAACTCGGGCTGTTCTACCGCTTGGCCGGGCTCGCCTTCATCGGCGGCAGCCTGGTGCCCCGCGGCGGGCAGAATCCGCTCGAAGCCGCCCGCCTCGGCTGCGCCCTGGCGATCGGTCCGCACGGGGAGAATTTCACCGAGGCGGTGGCCACGCTCGAGGCCGCGGGGGCGATCGCGCGGCTTCCTGGTGCCGCGGCACTGCCCGGCTGGCTCGCGCCGCTGCTCGACGATTCGCCTCGGCGCGCGGCGCTCGGCGAGGCGGCGCGGGCGGTGGCGACGCGCTGGGCGGCGTTGCCGGATCAGTGCGCCGCGGCTTTGCTCGCGCTGGCGCGGGGCGCGCGATGATCGCCCCGGCCTTCTGGCAGACCGGACGGGGCCCTTGGCCGCATCTGCTGGCCCCGGTCGCGGCCATCGTCGCGCGCTGCACCGCTCGGCGGCTGGCGCGTCCGGGCTCGCGCGCGCCGGTGCCGGTGATCTGCTGCGGCAACGCCACCATCGGCGGCGCCGGCAAGACCACCCTGGCGCTCGACCTTGGCCGGCGCCTCGGCGCCCGGGGCCTGGCCGTTCACTTTCTCAGCCGCGGTCATGGCGGCACGATCGCCGGGCCGCATCGCGTCGACCCGGCGCGCGATCCGGCGCGGATGGTCGGTGACGAGCCCCTCCTGCTCGCCGGCCTGGCGCCGACCTGGATCGGCGCCGACCGGGCGGCGAGCGCGCGCGCCGCCATCGCCGCCGGCGCGGAGGTGCTGGTGATGGACGACGGGCTGCAGAACCCGGCGCTGGTCAAGACGGCGAGCCTGCTGGTGATCGACGGCGCGCGGGGGTTCGGCAATGGCCGGGTGCTGCCGGCCGGGCCCCTGCGCGAGCCGGCCGAGGTGGCGGCGGCGCGGGCCACGGCGGCAGTGCTGATCGGCGAGGATGCCACCGGGGCGCTGGCGCGGCTCCCGTCCGGCCTGCCGGTCCTCCGCGCAACCCTGGTGGCGGATGCGGCGGCGCGCGCGTTGGCCGGGGTCCGTGTCCTCGCGTTCGCCGGCATCGCCTTCCCGGAGAAATTCTACGCCACGCTGGAACAGGCCGGCGCCGTGCTGGCCGCGCGGCACGGCTTTCCCGATCATCATCGCTTCCGCGCCCGCGAGCTGGCCGGGCTGGAGGCGGCGGCGGCCCGGCTCGGTGCGCGGCCGGTGACGACGCCGAAAGATGCGGTGCGCCTGCCCCAAGCGGTCCGCGCCCGTATCGCCGTCGCCGGGGTCGGTCTGGCTTGGGCCGAACCGGCGGCGATCGAGGCCGCGCTCGATCGCTGGCTCGCATGACGCTCGCGCATCGCCTGGAAGCGACCCTGGTCCGGGCCGCGCTCGCGCTGGTGCGCGCGCTGCCGGTGACGGCGGCCTCCGATCTCGGCGGGGCCGTGGCGCGGACGCTGGGTCCGCTGCTGCCGGTCTCGCGCGTCGCCGAGACCAATCTCCGCCACGCCTTGCCCGAACTCGACGCCGCCGCGCGCCGGTGCGTGATCCGCCGCATGTGGGACAATCTCGGCCGCACGGTGGCGGAATTCCCGCACTTGACCGCCCTGAAGGAGTGCCCCGCCGGGCCGGGATGGGAGATCGCCGGCGCCGAAGTGCTCCGCGCCCTGGCCGCGCGCGGCGGGCCGGCGATTTTCTTCTCGGGCCATATCGGCAACTGGGAGCTGCTGCCGCCGGCGGCGGCGGCGTATGGCGTGGCCTTCGCCAGCGTCTATCGCGCTGCCAAGAACCCGCTGATCGATGCCATCATCGCGGACCTGCGCGCCAGCGCTGCCGGCGTGGCCATGCCGCGCTACCCCAAGGGCGCCGCCGGCGCACGCCAGACCCTGGCCCATCTGGCCGCCGGCGGGCGCGTCGCGATGCTGATGGACCAGAAAATGAACGATGGCATCCCGGTGCCGTTCTTCGGCCGCACGGCCATGACGGCGCCCGCGCTCGCCGCCCTGGCGCTGCGCTTCCGCTGCCCGGTGATCCCCGCCCAGGTCGTGCGGCTCGGCCCGGCGCGGCTGCGCATCATCGTCGAAGCGCCGCTGGACCTGCCCGGAACCGGCGACCGGGCGGCCGACATCGCCAGCCTGACGCGCGCGGTGAACGCCACGCTCGAACGCTGGATTCGCGACCGCCCGGAAGCCTGGCTGTGGCTGCACCATCGCTGGCCGCGGCCGCATGAATCCGGCTACGACGGCGGCTCCGGCCCCGAGGGAAATGCGTAGGGCGCGGAGTTAGCGCGATTAAATCACGACCACGCCGTGGTGCTTGGCCTTGCCTTCGGGCTCGACATGGATGGTCGGCACCAGGCCGCGAAGATCCGTTTTCAGGGCGCCCTCGATGCGGTCGCAGATGACGTGCGCATCGGCCACCGACATCGCGCCCGGAACGACGAGGTGGAATTCGAGGAACGTGGTGCGTCCGGCCCGGCGAGTGCGCAGGTCATGGGCCTCGATCGCTCCCACGGCCTGTTCGGCGACGATGGAGCGGATGCGGGCGAGCATCACCGGATCGGTGGCCTCGTCCATCAGCCCGCCGACGGATTCGCGGATGAGGTGGAAGCCCGAGCCGAGGATATAGACGGCCACCAGGGCGGCGAGGAGGGGATCGAGGTCGGAGAGGCCGGTGGCGAAGACGAGCCCGATGCCGGCCACCACCCCGAGCGAGGTCAGCACGTCCGCCATAAGATGCCGTCCGTCGGCCGCCAGCGCCGGGGAGCGCGTCTCGCGGCCGGCGCGGAGCAGAAACACGGCCCACAGGCCGTTCACCACCGCCCCCGCCAGCGTCAGCCCGATTCCCGCCGGGGAGAACGTGAGCGGCTCGGCGTGCCGCCAGACATGCCACGCCTCCTGCAGGATGATGGCGGCGGCGCCGACGATCAGGCCGCCTTCGATGACGGCGGCGAAGAACTCGGCCTTGGCGTGGCCGAACGGGTGGTTCTCGTCCGCCGGCTTCACCGCCAGCCGCAGGGCCGCGAGGGTCAGCACCGCCGCGGCGACGTTGACCAGGGTCTCCAGCGCGTCCGAGAAGATCGCGCTGCTCCCGGTCAGCCACCAGCCGGCGGTCTTCATCGCCAAAGCCGCGAGGCTCACGGGAATGCTGCCCACGGCGACGCGCTGCGCCCGATCCACGCTGTCTCCTCCGCGACGTGACGGTCCCGGGCCTCTAGCAAACCTTCCGTCTGCCGTCACCGAGGCTTGCGCCGGTGGCCAGGGCATGCTTATCCCGCATGGGAGCCATGAAGGAGAAGACGCGCCGGTGGCCTACGCGCTGCAGCAGCTCATCAATGGCGTCACGCTCGGCATGATCTACGGGCTCATCGCCGTCGGCTACACCATGGTCTACGGCATCATCGGCATGATCAATTTCGCCCATGGCGACGTGTTCATGATCGGTGCGTTCGTCTCGCTGGTCAGCCTGCTTGGATTGGCCGCACTCGGCGTCTCGGCGGTTCCGCTCGCATTGGGGCTGACCCTGCTCGGCGCGGTGGCGATTTCGGCGCTCTATGGCTGGGCGATCGAGCGGCTCGCCTACCGGCCGCTGCGCGGATCGTTCCGCCTGGCGCCGCTGATCAGCGCGATCGGCATGTCGATCGCGCTGGAGAACTATGTCCAGGTGGTGCAGGGCGCGCGGGTGAAGCCGCTGGCCCCGGTCGTCCCCGGCGGGTTGACGCTGATGACCGAGGGCAGCTTCGCGGTCCAGCTCGGCTGGATGCAGGTGGTGATCGTCGTGGTCACGCTGGCGGTGCTCGCGCTGTTCACCTGGCTGGTGACGAAAACGCCGCTCGGGCGCGCCATGCGTGCCTGCGAGCAGGACCTCAAAATGGCCGCGCTGCTCGGCATCGATACCGACCGCACAATCAGCCTCACCTTCGTCATCGGGGCCGCGCTCGCCGCGGTCGCCGGGCTGCTGTTCCTGCTCTACTACGGCTCGATCGACTTCTTCGTCGGCTTCATCGCCGGCGTGAAGGCGTTCACGGCGGCCGTGCTCGGCGGCGTCGGCTCGCTTCCGGGTGCGGTGCTGGGCGGACTGCTGATCGGCCTGATCGAGACCATTTGGTCGGCCTATTTCAGCGTTCAGTACAAGGACGTGGCGGCGTTCTCCATCCTCGCCGTGGCGCTGATCTTCATGCCCACCGGCCTGCTGGGGCGGGCGGACGTGGAAAAAGTATGACCGCCCTGCGCGAGGCCGCGCTGTCGGCTCTGGTCGCGCTTGGCCTGTTCGCCCCGATCGTCGGGTTGCGCACCGTGCCCGGCGAGGGCGGGCTGGCGCTGGCGCCGCAGCCGGGGCTGGTTGGCGTGCTGGTCGGGCTGGTGTTCTTCGGCCGGCTCGGCGTGCATCTCCGTGACCGGCTGCGCCCCGCGCCGGGGCGCGCCGCCGTTCGTCCGCGTCTGGCCGCGACGACCGCGCGGCTCGGCGCGTGGCTGGCGCCGGCGCTGATCGCGCTGGCGCTGATCTGGCCGGCGCTGGTCGGGCGCTACTATGTCGATCTCGCCATCCTGGTGCTCACCTACGTCATGCTCGGCTGGGGGCTGAACATCGTCGTCGGCCTCGCCGGCCTGCTCGACCTCGGCTACGTCGCCTTTTATGCCGTCGGCGCCTATGCCTATGCGCTGATCGCCCAGTTCACCGGGCTCGGGTTCTGGACCTGCCTGCCGATGGCCGGGCTGCTCGCCGCGCTCTGGGGCGTCACGCTCGGGTTTCCGGTGCTGCGCCTGCGCGGCGACTACCTCGCCATCGTCACGCTGGCGTTCGGCGAGATCATCCGCGTCGTGCTGCTCAACTGGGTCTCGCTCACCGGCGGGCCGAACGGGATTTCCGGCATTCCGCGCCCGACCCTTTTCGGGCTGCGTTTCGGCGGTGACGAGCCGGGCAGTTTTGCCGGCTTCTTCCATCTCACATCATCGCCGATGCAGCGCATCGTTTTTCTCTATTATGTGATCCTCGGGCTCGCGTTCTTCACCAACCTGGTCTCGCTGCGCCTGCGCCGCCTGCCGCTGGGTCGTGCCTGGGAGGCGCTGCGCGAGGACGAGATCGCCTGCCGCTCGCTCGGCATCAACATCACGCGCACCAAGCTGACCGCCTTCGCCGTCGGCGCGCTGTTCGGCGGCTTTGCCGGCGCCTTCTTCGCCACCCGGCAGGGCTTCGTCAGCCCCGAGAGCTTCACCTTCATGGAGAGCGCCACCGTGCTCGCGATCGTCGTGCTCGGCGGGCTCGGCAGCCAGCTCGGCGTGGCGCTGGCGGCGATCGTGATGATCGGGGGCGCCGAACTGTTCCGCGAGTTCGCCGACTATCGCATGCTGGTTTTCGGCTTGGCGCTGGTGGTGATGATGGTGCTGCGCCCGCGCGGCCTGGTCTCGACGCGGACCCCCTCGGTGGCACTCGGCACGCCACGGATGATCGGCGCCGACATGGTGGCGCAGGGGCGGGGATGACGGAGCACGCCGCGCCGCTGCTCGCGGTCGATGGTCTGACGATGCGCTTCGGCGGCCTGACCGCCGTCGATGATGTCGGCTTCGCTGCGCGCGCGGGCGAGATCACCGCCGTGATCGGCCCCAACGGCGCCGGCAAGACCACGGTCTTCAACTGCATCACCGGGTTTTACCGCCCCAGCGCCGGGAGGCTTTGGCTCACCCGGGCGGACGGCGCGCGAATCGCGCTCGAACGCCTCGGCGGCGAACGCGTCGCCTCGCGCGCCCGCGTGGCGCGCACGTTCCAGAATATCCGCCTGTTCGCTGGCATGACGGTGCTGGAAAACCTCCTGGTGGCGCAGCACAACCGGCTGATGGCGGCGAGCGGGTTCGGCCTGCTGGCCCTGCTCGGCACCCGTGGCTACCGCGCCGCCGAGCGCGCGGCGATCGAGCGGGCACGGCTCTGGCTCGACCGGATCGGGCTGATCGAGCGCGCCGACGACCCGGCCGGGGCGCTGCCTTACGGCGCCCAGCGGCGGCTGGAGATCGCGCGGGCGATGTGCACCGAGCCGGTGCTGCTTTGTCTCGACGAGCCGGCAGCCGGGCTCAACCCGCGCGAGACCGAGGCGCTCGCGGCGCTGCTGCATGATATCCGGGCCTCGGGCTGCTCGCTGCTGCTGATCGAGCACGACATGGGCCTGGTCATGCGCATCTCCGACCACATCATCGTGCTCGACCACGGCCGCAAGATCAGCGACGGCACGCCGGCCGCGGTCCGCGCCGACCCGGCCGTGATCAGCGCCTATCTTGGCGACGAAGACGAGGACGAGGCGGAGAGTGGCGCATGAGCGACGCGCTGCTCACGCTTGCCGGGGTCAGCACGTTCTATGGCGCGGTCCAAGCGCTGAAATCGGTCGATCTCGTCGTGCGCGAGGGCGAGATCGTCACCCTGATCGGGGCGAACGGGGCCGGAAAATCCACGCTGATGATGACGATCTGCGGCAATCCCCGCGCCCGCGCCGGCCGGATCACCTATGCCGGAGACGATATCACCGCGTTGCCGACGCACCTGATCATGCGCCGCGCCATCGCTCACGCCCCCGAGGGAAGGCGGATTTTTCCGCGCATGACGGTGCGCGAGAATCTGCTGATGGGCGCGCAATCGGCGCCGGAGGCAGCCGGTGCGTTCGAACGCGTGCTGGCGCTGTTCCCGCGCCTGGCCGAGCGGATCGGCCAGCGCGGCGGCACGCTCTCCGGTGGCGAGCAGCAGATGCTGGCGATCGCGCGCGCGCTGATGTCGCGCCCGCGCCTGCTGCTGCTCGACGAGCCGAGCCTCGGCCTCGCGCCGATGATCGTGCGGCAGATTTTCGCCGCCATCCGCGCCCTCAACCGCGACCAGGGGCTGACCGTGCTGCTGGTGGAGCAGAACGCGTTCCAGGCGCTCAAGCTGGCGCACCGCGGCTATGTGCTGGTGAACGGCGCGATCACCATGGAAGGCAGCGGCATGGAGCTGCTGCGCCGGCCGGAGGTGCGCTCGGCTTACCTCGAAGGCAGCGCGTGAAGCTCTTCCCACGCTGGGGCGTGGCGCCTAGTCTTGCGCTCGGCGCGGGGCAGGTGCGCATGACAACGAACGACATTCGAGGAGAACGCGGATGAGGCGAGGGGGCATTGCGGCGCTGGCGCTGCTGGCTGGGTTGGCGTGGGTGGGATCGGCCGGCGCGCAAATCCGCATCGGCGTGGCCGGCCCGATCACCGGCTCGAACGCGACCTTCGGCGTCCAGCTCAAGGAGGGGGCGGAGCAGGCGGTGGCCGACATCAACGCCAAGGGTGGCGTGCTCGGTCAGAAGCTGGTGCTCGAGGTCGGCGACGACGCCTGCGACCCGAAGCAGGCGGTCTCGGTCGCCAACGCGCTCGTCGAGCGCGGGGTGAAAGCGGTGATCGGGCATTTCTGCTCGTCGAGCTCGATCCCGGCGAGCAAGGTCTACACCGAGGAGGGCGTGCTGCAGATCTCTCCGGCCTCGACCAACCCCGCCTATACCGATCACGGCAGCTGGAACACGTTCCGCGTCTGCGGCCGCGATGACCAGCAGGGCGCGGTGGCCGGAAAATATATCGCCGAGCACTTCAAGGGTGCGAAGGTGGCGGTGCTGCACGACAACTCCGCCTACGGCAAGGGGCTGGCCGACGAGACGCTGAAGGCGATGAACGCCGCGGGCATGAAGGAGGCGCTCTACTCCGCCTACGTGCCCGGCGAGCGGGACTACTCCGCGCTGGTCAGCCGGCTCAAGGAAGCCGGGATCACCGTCATCTATCTCGGCGGCTACCAGAACGAGGCCGGGCTGATCATCCGCCAGGCGAAGGAGCAGGGGATGAAGGTGACCCTGATCGGCGGCGACGCGCTGGTGACCAAGGAATTCTGGGACATCACCGGCCCGACCGGCGAGGCGACGCTGATGACCTTCCCGCCCGACCCGCGCACGCGCGCGACCGCGGCGCCGGTAGTGGCCGAGTTCAAGGCGAAGAAAATCGATCCCGAGGGCTACGTGCTCTACACCTACGCCGCGATCCAGATCTGGGCGGCGGCGGCCGAGAAGGTCCACAGCACCGACCCGCGCAAGGTCGCCGAGGCGATGAAGGCGGACGGACCGTGGCCGACCGTGCTCGGCGATATCGGCTTCGACAAGAAGGGCGACGTCACCCGCGCCGACTACGTGTTCTATGTCTGGCACAACGGCAGCTACAGCCAGATGTGAGTCTCTCCGGGGCCACCTGCATTCGTTAAGCCTTGCGCCCTATTGTGCGAGCAGGGCGGTCCCGATGGAGGTTCGGTAGTGAGCATGCTGGCGCCATCCGCGCGGGTGGCCCCGATCGGCGGGCGGGTGATCCCGGATTCGCTTCTGTTCCCGCGCCGCGCCGCTGCCATGGCGCGGGATGCGCAGCCCTGGTGTGTGGTCGCGATCGACGCCGAGGAGGATTTCGACTGGGGCTCGCCGATCCGCGGCACCAGCTTCTCCACCGCGTGCATGAAGAACATCCCGACGCTGCATGAGATTTTCGGCGCTTACGGCATCGTGCCGACCTATCTGCTGACCTACCCAGTTCTCGACGACGATGATGCCGTGCGTCTGCTGGACCGTCAGATGGCCAAGGGCCAGTGCCGTGTCGGGCTCCAACTCCATCCCTGGGTCACGCCGCCCATTGGCGGCGGCGACACCCTGGAAAGTTCCTTCTCGGGCAACCTCGACCCCAACTTGGAGGAGCAGAAGCTGCTGGCCCTCCGCCAACGCTTCATCCAGCGCTTCGGCGAGGAGCCAAAGGCTTATCGCGCGGGCCGGTACGGGCTCAGTGCCTACACGGCCACATTGCTCGAAAATCACGGCTTCACGGTCGACACCAGCCTCGCCCCACGGACCTCGTTCGAGCTCGAGGGTGGCCCCGACTTCTCCGCCTACGACTACGGCCTGTTCTGGTTCGGGCGGCACCGTGACCTTCTGGAAGTGCCGCTCTGCCGCAGCGTCGTCGGCTGGGGCGGGGCGGGGGCGGGTGCTGCGTATCGCTGGTTGTCGTCGCCTGAGGTCGCGCGGTGGAGGATTGGCTCGGCGCTCCCCCGGGTGCGTTTTGCCGAGCGCGTGACGCTCTCGCCCGAGGGCAACGATGCAGCGGCCATGGAGCGGCTGGTGCGCGGCCTGTCCGCGCGCGGGCAGTCGATTCTTGCGCTGAGCTTTCACAGCTCCTCGCTTCTTGCCGGCCGCAATCCGTATGTGCGCAGCAAGCGTGATTTGCACGGGTTCTATGACAGGCTCTCCGCGATTCTCGACCGCATGGCGAGCCGCTACCGTTTCCGTTTCACGAGCCTGCTGGATCTGCCATCACTCGTGGTGCCGCGCGCGCCGGCGGCTATTTGACGTTACGCGACCGATGCCGAGATCACGCAAGATACTCCTCATCGCCAACAATTTTCCGCCGGTGCGTGGCGGATCCGCAGTTGTCTACGATAATCTTGCGCGCTTTTCCGACGGCGAGGTCATAGTCCTCGCGGCGCGGATCAACTATTCGGATGGCCTCCCGCTGATCGGCTGGCGCGAGCACGATCGTCTGGCACCCTACCGCGTGCTGCGCCTGAAACTGCTGCGCACGGTGATCGCGGATGTGGCTGGTGGGGGAATATCGCGGCGAATTGCGTTCCTTGCCGGCGATGTCTGGATCCGCATCCGCCTCGCTCTCATTCTCGCCTGGCTCATCATGCGCGACAACGTGCGCGCCGTCTGCGTCGGCGAGTTGCTGGCCAGTGGCTGGATCTTCGACGTGTTGCGGTTGTTTCCCTTTGTGCGCCGCCTCGTCTACGTGCATGGCGAGGAGATTACCACGGAGGACCCCTACGACGAAGATTTTCGCCGCCGCCGCCGGGCACTGCACGCTGCCGATCGTATCATTGTTGTCAGCCATTTCACCCAGACCATCGTGCGTGATCTGCTTGGACCATCGGCCGCACAGAAGATCGATCTGATCGAGAACGGCGTCGATACCGCGCGGTTCAGGCCCGGGCCGCGCAATGCGAAGCTGGTGGCGCAGTACCGGCTCGAATCATGCTTCGTCTTTGTCTCCGTTTGCCGGTTGCTGGAAAAGAAGGGTATCGACCACGCGATACGCGCCTTCGCCACGCTCGCTGCGCAAGACCCGCAGGTGCGCTATCTCGTTGTCGGGACCGGCCCCTATGCGGAGACGCTGCAGCGGATCGCCGGCGATGCCGGGGTCGAGGGAAGGGTGCGTTTCACCGGCCAGGTGCCGGACGACGAACTGGTGGACCATTATCGCCTTGGCGATGTTTTCGTGATGCCCAATCGCGCGCTGGCGAACGGTGATACCGAGGGCTTCGGGTTGGTGTTCCTGGAGGCGAACGGGTGTGGCCTTCCGGTGATCGCCGGGCGCGACGGTGGCAGCACCGACGCGGTGCGGGATGGGGTGAACGGTTTGGTGGTAGACGGGGCCTCGGTGCCGGCGATCGCGGGCGCGATGCAAGCTCTGCGTCATGACGACGCCCTGCGGGCACGATTGATCGTGGGAGGTGCGGCAGCGGCCGAGGCAGCCGACTGGCGCGGCAAGGCCCGCATTTTCCGTGGACTTTGCGATGCTGAGACGCGCCTCGTTCCCGCGCGCGTGTAAAGGCACCCCGCAGCGGTCCGTTCAGCGCCCGAGGATTGTGTTGAACACCCGGAACTGTCCCGCACTGGTTGCATCCCAACTGAAGCGCTCGGCATAGGCGCGGGTTTCGGCGCGGTCGGGCGGATCGGCGAACAGGGCTCGGACGCCGGCGGCGACGCCGGCGGGGGTGTTCTCGTCGTAGATCAGGCCAGCCGCTTTCTCCTGCACCACCTCCGGATTGCCCCAAATGCGCGCGGCGATCACGGGCGTGCCGCAGGCCATCGCCTCCAGCAGCACGTTCGCCCAGCCCTCGCGGCTCGATGCCAGCACCAGCGCATCGGCCGCCGCGTAGCAGGCCGCGAGTTCCGCATGCGGCCGGGCCCCGAGCAGGCGTACGCGGCCGGACAGGCCGAGCCGGGCGATCAGCGCCTCCAGGCGCGGGCGTTCCGGCCCCTCGCCGACCACCAGAAGATCGAACCCGGGCAGGCTCGCTATCGCCTCGATGACGCGGTGGTGGCCCTTGCGGTCGATCAGCAGCCCGACCGAAATAAGGGTCGGGCGCGTCAGGCCGAGCGCCGCCCGCGCCGGGCCGCGGTCGAGCGGATGGAACAGGCGCGTGTCGACGCCGTTGCGCAGCACCGTGACGCGCTCGGGCGCTGCACCGAGTTCGATCATCGCCGTTCGCAGCGCGGCGCTGACCGCGATCAGGCCGTCGACGCGCCCCATCATGGCCTGGATCATCTGCCGAGGCAGGGCGTGGCGCGGAAGCAGGCTGACGTCCGAGCCGCGCGCTGTCACGACGACGGGCAGGCCGAGAGCACGGCCCAGCCACTCGGCCGCGACACCGTCGGGGTAGAGATAGTGCGCGTCGATGAGGTCGAAGCGTTCGCCCTCTGCCAGCAGCCGCCGCGCTTCGGCGAGCGCGGCACGATAGAGCAGGAAAGGGGCGACGTTCATGCCGAAGCGAGGGATCAGGCCGTAGCGCGGGTGATGAACGACGATGCCGTGCCGCGTCTCGCGCCGAGGTGCGCGGGCGTGCTCGCTCCACGCACCAAAGCGGTCCGAGCGGAACGGAAAGAACGGGACCGGCGCCATCACCGTCGCCGCGACGGGATGGGAGGCCACGAGCTGACGTAGCCTGTTCTCCACGAAGACGCCGTGGTTCGGCCGCGCCGCGTTTGGAAACAGCGTGCTGAAGGTGAGCAGGCGAAGCACCGCGCCGTCCGGCTGAACCATCGGCCGGTCGCGCTCGAGCGGGCCGGCGGGCCGGTTTGCGCCGCTGATCATGCCTCGCCCGTGTGACTCGACCGGGGCCGTGGTCTAATTTTTCTTCGCCGCAAGCTGCTCGAGCAGCGTCTTGGCCGCGGCCTTCTCCGGAAAGGCCACGGTACCGGAAACGATCGGCTCTAGCAGCTTCTTCGCTTCCTCCTCGTGGCCCGCTCCGTTCAGGGCGGTGGCTAGGTGGAATGCGATCGCCGGGTCGTTGGGCGCCTGGCCATGCGCGACCCGGAGCAACGAAATGGCGCTGTCGGACTTGCCGGACTTGAGCAGAATCCAACCGAGCGTATCCGCCGTCTGGGGGCCGGGCGCGGTGAAATAGGCCCGCTCGGCGAAGCTCTGTGCACGCGGATCACCGCGCTGGCCGTAGAGCCAGGCGAGGTTGTTCAGGGCAATCGGGTCGGAGGGGCGCTTCGCCAGCACCAGGGTGAGCAGCTTCTCGGCTTCGTCGAGGCGGCCGGCGCCGATATCGGATGCGGCGATGATCTGACTGATATCGGCGTCGTCGGGATGCTGCTTGAGCCAGTCGCGCAGCCGCGCGGTGGATTCGTCCGGATGCCCGCCCGCGGCGAGCGCGCCGGCGAGATCGAGCAGCAGCGGCGTCGAGGGTGCGGCGGTGAGGGCGGTTTCGAAGGCTTTCACCGCCTCGGGGTAATTCTTCTGCGCCATGTAGATCTCGCCCGGCAGCGCGCGCGCGGCGGGCAGATGGGCGGGATTCTCGAGCAGGTTGGCGGCGGTTTGGAGGGCCGCCGGCAAGCCGCCCATCTTGAGGTCGATGCCGACCAGCGCCTGCATCAGCTGCGCATTCGCGGGCAGCAGCTTGAGGCCGTCGAGGATCGTGTTGCGCGCGTCGTCCATCTGCTTCTCGGCTGCCAGCAGACTGGCGAGGGTCATGCGCGCCGCGACATCGAGCGGCTGTTTGGCGACCAGCCGCTGGTAGGTCTCCCGCGCTTCTTTGGTCTGGCCGAGCGCCATCTGCGCGCGCGCCTGAAGCACGAGGAGGCCCGGGGCCAGCGGCGTCTGCTGAGCCGACTGCGCCAGCAGGTCGAGCGCCTTGTTCGGCGTGCCGGTCTGCATATACAGCGCGGCGAGCAGGCCGGTCAGGCGCTCGTTGGTCGGGGCCGCGGCGTGGGCGCGCTCGGCGGTGGCGAGGGCATCGGCCTTGCGCTGATCGGCAAGCTGGGCGTTCAGGAGCGCGCTGAGCGCGGCTTCGTTGGTCGGGTTCTTGGCGACGACTTCGGTGAGCAGCTTCTCAGCGCCGGCGCGGTCGCCCAGCAGCGATAACACCCGCACAAGGTTCAGCTTGATCGCGACCGAGTCCGGGTTCTTCTGCAACGCTGCCTCGAAGGCCGCGCGCGCGCCGGTCAGATCGCTCTGGCCGAGCTTCAGCAGTCCGGTGAGGTTGCCGACGGTGGCATTGTCACCCTGTTCTTTGCGCAACGCGTCGAGCGCGGCAGTGGCGCGGTCGTATTCGCCGGCGGCGACGGCCGCGAGGACCAGCGCCTCGCCGGCCTGGACCTCGCTCGGTGCCAGCTTCAGCGAGGCCTCGAGATCCTTCACCGCGGCGGCCGGGTCGCCGCTCTGGAGATGCGCAGCACCGAGTCGCTGGCGCAGTCCGGCATCACCCGGCGCCAGCTTGGCCGCCTTCTCGAAGGATTTCTCGGCGTCGGCCGGACGGCCGGCGAGCATGTAGGCGCGCCCGAGCAGGTCATAGGTGCCTGGATCTGGCACCTCCGCCTTGGCGACGGGTTCGAGCGTCTCGATCGCCTTCTCCGGCCGGCGCAATTCGAGTTGGATCTTGGCGTAGACCTTGCGGCCAACGAGATCTGCCGGGTAGCGGCCGAGATAGCGGCTGGCGACATCGTCGGCTTGTTCGAACTGGCCAAGCGCATCCTTGATGATCGCCTGGTAGAGATAGGCTTGGGGAATGGCAGGCATCATCGCACCGACGCGCGTCATTGCCTCGTCGGCGGCCTTGAAGTCGTGAGCACGGGTCAGGAGCACGGCGCGCAGGAACAGGCCCTGGGGGTTCGTCGGGGCGGCGGCCAGAACGGCATCGACGTCGGTCTTCGCCAGGGCATCCTCGCCCTTGAGAATCCGGAGGCGGGCGCGCTCGAGACGTGGGCCGAGCCCGGCGGGCGCCGCCTCGATGGCCGCGTCGTAGCTTTTGATGGCACCGTCGACGTCGTTCCGCGCTGCCTGCAGCTCGCCCTTGCGGAACAGCGCCTCCGCCGAGTGTGGCTTGACCTTCAGCGCGTGATCGATCTCCATTTCTGCGGCGGCACGGTCGCCCTGCAATTCGTCGACCCTGGACGCGGCGAGCAGCACCTCCATCAAATCCGGGGCGAGCTTCTCGGCCTCGGCCAGTGAGGCGCGCGCGGCCTCAGCCTGCTTGAGATTGAACTGGGCCAAGCCTCGCGCGACCAGGATTCGTGCCGCGGCGTCGGGCGCGCCCTTGCCGGGGGGGAACTCGGCGAGCAGCTCGCGGAATTTGCTCTGCGCGAGGTAGCTCTCGGCAAGCAGAGGGTTGGCCTTGTCGCTGTCATAGCCGAGTTCGAGGGCGCGGCGCGCCTCGCGCTCGGTCGCACCGGCATCACCGAGGCGGAAATCGACGACGCCCAGGAAGTAGTGCGCCTCGGCGTTCTTGTCGTCCGCCTTGACGGCATTGCGGAGCTGAATCTGGGCCGCTTTGACGTTGCCCTGATCGAGGAGCTTGCGTCCTTCGGCGACGTAGTCCGCGGCCCAAGCCGGGCCGATCGCCCCGCCAGTGACCGCAAGGCCGGCGAGCAGGCCGATCGATGCCAGGCGAAGGGGTCTGTGTGCCATCGTCAGATCCTGAATCGGTGTGCAGCGCAGCATCGCGCCGGGGGCAGGTCCAAGCCGAGTTTTCCACGAACCAGCGCCGACCGGTAGTGCGGGCACTGACCTGGCAATGCCAAGACGGTGGCGCCGGACCATGACGGCCGCGCGCTGCCAAGCCTATCGGCCGGGCATTGACCAAACGTTGATGGCTCCCCCGGCGCCGCGCGTCAGCGCGCGCCTTCCTGGAACAGGATGACGCGGACGGTGGCCAGAAGGATGGAGAGGTCGAGCATAAGACTGCGGTGCTTGATGTAGTAGAGGTCGTAGCCGAGCTTCATCCGCGCGTCCTCGACCGAAGCGGCGTAGGGGAAATTAACCTGCGCCCACCCGGTGATGCCGGGCTTGACCACGCTGCGGTTTCGGTAGCCAGGGAGCGCTGCCTCGAGTTGGCGAACGAAATGCGGCCGCTCAGGCCGCGGCCCGACGAAGCTCATCGTGCCCTGGAGGACGTTGAATATCTGCGGCACTTCGTCGATGCGCAGGCGGCGGATGAAGCGGCCGACACGGGTGACGCGCGGGTCGTCGTTCGCTGCCCAGGTGGGTCCGCTGCGGGCCTCGGCGTCGACCCGCATCGAGCGGAATTTCAGCAGCATGAACGGGCGTCCGTTCAGCCCGACGCGTTCCTGGCGGTAGAACACCGGCCCGGGGTCATCCAGCTTGATCGCCAGTGCGGTCAGCAGCAGTAGCGGCGTGGTAAGGGCGAGCACCGCCAAGCTGATGGCGATGTCGAACGCCCGCCGCAGACATGCTTCGATCGGGCGGTCGGGTGGGCGCACAGGCGCGTCGAGTCCGCCAGACGGAGGCGCGGTCACGCCGGGTCGGAGCGCGTCCACGTCGATCCGGCCGAGATGTTGTTCCTCGAAGTCGGTGTCTGACAGAACACGCACGCCGGCCGCGCGCCAGCGCCGCAGTTCCATGTCCGGCAGCGCGCCATCGACCGGGCCGGCGACGACGACGCCCCAAATGCGCCGGCGGCTGCCGCTGATCCGGGCATCCAGAGCCACCGCCGCATCCGCCGGCGGAACGATGGCCGCCAGACGAAAGAACCCGTGCGCTTCGCCCGCGAGTGCCGCCCGCACGCGCGCCGCGCGCGCTCCGCCGCCGATCAGCAGAATCGGCCGGTCGAGCATGCCGCGATGGCACGCGGCGCTGAATGCGGCGCGCGTGGCGAGCAGGCACGCCAGCCACGCCATCAGAACCCGCGCGAGGCCGAGCCGGTCGCTGCCCATCAGATGCGCCATGTCGAAGCCGAAGGCCAGGCTGGCAGCCAGTATGGCGGGGAAGGCCGCGATGCCGGCCGCCACTGTGTTGACCAGGAGGCGGCGGGCCCGCAGGCAGATTTCGGGGCGATAGAGGCCGATCGCCAGCGACGTCAGGCCAATGGTGAGCGCGAGCACCGCGGCGGGGTTCGCTGTAGCGGGATGGAGCCCGGCGCCCTCCATTACCCTGGCGCCGCTCGGCAGCAGAAGCACGTAGATGCCGATGAAGGAGAGCAAAGAATCCGCCAGCCAGAGCGCCAGCATCTCGACCGGAAACAGACTGCCGAAAAGCCTGGTCATGCTCTCCTCGCTTCGCCCCGGCTGCCCGCCGCAGCTTCTTATCAAGTCCGGCCCGCCGCCCCTGGGCGCCGACCGATCTGGCGGCCGCCGCTGTAGGCATCTCCGCCTGACGTGCGCCGCCTTTCCGTCGCGCCGCGGAGCGCAGGGGGCGCAAACCGACCCTCGAACACGTGGACACGGACACGTCACCGCCAAAGCGCACCAGCGCCTCAACGGCGTACACTACTCAGTGAACGAAAAGCGTCCGCAAATATTTATGACGATCTCAAAGCCATCCCATCACTTGCCACAGACCCACAAAACCCGCACGTGGATTGCCGGATTTCTGAACCGTGACCAGACGGCCACCCGACTACGCTACCGCCCCAAAATGACGCATTCCAAAAACCGGGAGCCAGGGATGTGCCTAAAAAAACATCTTTCGTTGACAGTTCCCTAGCATCGGAGCGATCCCGCCGTCAAGCCGAAACGGGCGGGATCTCGCACTCGTGTCCATTGCGGACGGTCTCGGGACGGCAGCCTGAACGGCGCGCGGGGCGCGCGCATCGGTCTTTACTCCCTGTCAATAAAAGGCTATTTAGACTGGGTTTGTGGACGAACCGATCCTGTCCACCGCGTGGACTGAGGGTTCGGCCCCCCCCGCGTCCGGAGCGTGCCGGTTGAGCTGCACAGGGCGGTGGCTTGAAGTTGGTGTGTCGCCGGGTCCCGTCGGCTCGGGCGTAGGCAAGTCTGCAGGCGTGTAGCTCATCGGCAGAGCGCTGCCATTACATGGCAGAGGAGGGGGTTCAATTCCTTCCGCGCCTACCAAAACGCGGTCCAGGTTGGACCTTCGATCGCGTCGCCCCTGTGGGGTATGCTACCAATGGGCACCGGCGGCGGATGCTGCCGAGGGGCCAATTCGGGCCAGGGCTTTATCGACCGGACACGAAAACCATGTCCAAGCGAGCGGGGCGGAGAGAGATCGTGAATGTGATACGGGGCGCCGTTGGGGCGGGGCTGTTCTGGGTGTTGGCACCGCTGCTCGCAGGGTGCGCGGGCGGTGCGCCGCCGACCTCGACCGTCACCGCGGAGAGCGCGAAGGCGAGCGCGCAATACCAGATCGGCCCGGGCGATTCGCTGGATATCTTTGTCTATCACGCTCCGGATCTGACCGTGAACGGCCTGCCGGTACGGCCGGATGGCCGCATCTCAATGCCGCTGATCCCGGACATCGTTGCCGCCGGCAAGACGCCGACCCAGCTCAGCAAGGAGCTCGAGGGCAAGCTCGCGCAGTATGTGCGCGATCCCGTCGTGACGGTGATGGTGCGCTCGTTCGTCGGACCGTTCGATCGGCAGATCCGCGTCATCGGCGAAGCCACCGATCCGGCCGCGATCCCCTACCGCGATCACATGACCGTGCTCGACGTGATGATCGCGACCAAGGGGCTGACCAAGTTTGCTGCCGGCAACCGCGCCGTGATCATCCGCCGCCTGCCCGATGGCAAGGAGGAGACCATCCACGTGCATCTCGACTCGCTCGTGAAGAGCGGCGACATCTCGCAGAATGTCGAAATGCAGCCGGGTGACACGCTGATCATTCCGCAGACCTGGTTCTGAGGGCGCGCCGTGGACCAGATCCGCGTTCTGCTCCACCGCTACCTGGTCGCCGGCTGGCGCTATCGCTGGGTCGCCCTGGCGCTGGCCTGGGTCGTCTCGCTGGGCGGCTGGTTCGCGGTCTACCTGATCCCGAACCAGTTCGAAGCCAAGGCCCGGATGTTCGTCGACGCCGATGCGGTGCTGACACCCTTGCTGCGCGGCCTCGCCATCGACAGCGGCACGCTCAACGAAGTGGAGATGCTGCAGCGCACTCTGCTCAGCGCGCCGAACATCGACAAATTGATTTCGCGCACGAGCCTCGAGCTGCAGATATCCAGCCCGATCGAACGCGAGCGTCTGGTGCAGGCGCTGCAGACCCAGATCGCGATCAACCCGCAGACCCACAACCTGTTCACCATCAGCTACCGCAACCCGCAACCGAAGCTGGCCCTCGAGGTGGTGCAGACGCTCATCACCATTTTCATCGAGAAGGCGACGGGTTCCAACCGCACGTCGATGGACAATGCCGAGCAGTTTCTCGGCCAGCAGATCAGCGCCTATGAAGACAAGTTGCGCGCGGCGGAAAAGCGGCGCGCCGACTTCCGCACGAAATTCATGGACCTGTTGCCGAACGACCTCAACGGCGGACTGACGCGTCTGGAGATGGCGCGCAGCCAGATCGAGCAGCTCGGCGGCGTGCTGCAGGATGCCCAGGCGAAGCGGGACATGCTGGCCAAGGAGCTGGCCGCGACGCCGCCCACCGTCTCGGCGGCCGAGGCGGCCAATCTCGGCGGTGCTGGCGGCGGAGGGAATCCGGAACTGGTTCAGGCGCGGCGTCATCTCGAGGAGCTTCGTCTGCGCTTCACGGACCAATATCCGGATGTGATCGCGCAGAAGAAATTCATCGAGATGCTGGAGAAGGCTCCGCCGCCGGCCCATGCAGCGCCGCGCGCCGCCGCGCCCAAGCCCGAGGACGGGGCGCCGGCGGCGCCGGCGAAGGCGCGGGGCGGCGTGCCCAATCCGGTCTATGAGCACCTCAAAGTACTGCTCGTCGATGCGGAGGCAGCGCTGGCGTCGACCAAGCGGCAACTCGCGGAGACCGACCGCGACCGCAGCCGGCTCGAGGCGGTGTTGCAGAAGGAGCCGCTGGTTCAGGCGGAATTCCAGAATCTCGACCGCGACTACACGGTGCTGCAGCAGAACTACCAGCAGCTGCTCGAGCGGCGCGAGCAGATGCGGCTGTCGGCGGCGGCTGATCGGGAAGCCGACAAGATCAAACTCCAGATCGTCGATCCGCCCGAGATGCCGCGCGTGCCGGTGGCGCCCAAACGCGGCCTGCTGTTTTCCGGCGTGCTTCTGGTCGGCCTCGGGGCCGGGGCCGGCCTGGCGCTGCTGCTCGCTCAGCTCGACCGTTCCTTCCCCACGGTCGAAGATCTGCGCGATCTCGGTCTGCCCGTGGTCGGCGGCATTTCGCTGCTCGGGCCGGTGCAGCGCACGCGCAATTTCGCTGGCAGCGCCGTCTTCGCGCTCGGTTTGGTGCTGCTAGGGGCGCTCTATGGCGGCCTGATGTCGGGATTGCTGCACATTCCGCGAGTGATTTGAGCATGGACATGAAGTCGGGCGAGACCAGGCCGGGTCACTTGGCGGAGCGGCTGGCTGAGCGCCTGCGCGCGCGCGGCGGGTTGGCCGGCTCGGAGTTGCTGTTCCAGCCGGCGCCGGCCGAGATCGCGGGCGGCTTGACCGAATCCGCGCCGTCGGCGAAGGTCGACGGGCTGATTCCCCCTCCGGCCGCGGCATTCCGCCCGACGGAGGAGCCTTCGGGTCGCCCGGCTCCGGACCCGCGGACGGTCGGCATGGACGTGCTGGAGAAGGCGGGCATGCTGTCACTCGCGAAGGGCCGGACCCGCGTTTCCGAGGAGTTCCGCATCGCGCAGGGGCAGATTCTGCGCCTTTTGGCGGCGCCGCAAGGGGCGAGGCGGGGGCTGGCCAATCTGCTCATGGTCACCAGCGCCAAGCCCGGCGAGGGCAAGAGTTTTGCCTCGCTCAACCTGGCGATGAGCATCGCGCGCTGGGGCGGGCGCGGGGTGGTGCTGGCGGATTGCGACAGCAAGGTGCATTCGCTGAGCGAACGGCTCGGGCTGCTGGAGCGGCCGGGGGTGCTCGATATCGCGTCCGGTGCGCCGCAGCCCGTCGCGGACATGGTCGTTCCGACGGATATTCCCGGCCTTGCCGTGCTGCCGATCGGTACCCGCGACGATCATCGGGACCAGATCGCCGCCGGGCGGCCGATCAGCCTGGTGGTCGAGCGCATCGCCCGGGCCTTTCCCGACCGGGTCGTGGTGCTCGACGCGCCGCCCTGCCTGGCGAGCAGCGATCCCAGCATGCTGGCGCCCTTGGTCGGCCAGACGGTGTTGATCGTCGAGGCGGAGAAGACGCAGCGCAGCGAGGTTGAATCGGCACTCGAGTTCCTGCAGTCCTGCGAGAATGTCACTCTGCTTCTCAACAAGGTGCAGTTGACGGCGAGCCACACATTCGGCGCGTACGGGGCCTATGGGGTCTATCCCTGAGCAGCCGCGCCTTCGGGCGCGGCGCGTCGTCGGGTCTCGACACCCACAGGTGCGAGCGGGGCTGCTCGCCGCCGCCGGTCTGATGCTGTTAGCGGCCCCGGCGGCGTTCGCTCAAACCGCCGACGGCGGGGACAGCGGCGGCGGGTCGCTGTCGGACACCATCGCCGCTCCCTCGCCGCAATCGGTCCCGGCGCCATTTCTCAGTAGTGCTCCGGGCAGCCTGTTGGGCGGCAACCCGACCCTGCCCGGCACGGCGGTCGGCGTCCGGGTCGGCCCGCTCGGGCAGCAGATCGACCAGTTGACCGCCGGCCCGCTGATCGCTGCCGGGGGCTGGACCTTCACGCCCTCGATCGGCGCGCAGGAAATGTGGTTCTCGAACAGCGGCACGCCGGCGCAAAGTCCGGCGGCCTATGTCATGACCAATATCGCGCCGGCCCTGACCATCACCGCGAACACGCCGACCGTCCAGGCGAACGTCTCCTACAACCCGGATTTCATGTTTTTCTCCGGCGGGCTGGGCAACGACATCGCCGAGAACCTCAACGCCAGCGCAACGGTGACGCTGGTTCCCGAGACCTTGTTTGTCGATCTGCGCGGCTACGCCACCCAGCTCACCGCCACGGGCGGCTATGCGCCGGGCACGGTGAATACGACCAACCCGGCGAACATGACGCAGATCACGAGCTTCATCATCACGCCGTTCCTGCGCCATCAGTTCGGCACGTTCGGCACCGGCGAAATCGGCTACTCGCTCGGGCGGACCGCCTTCGCCACCCCGGGCGGGGGGGCGGCCACCGCGACCCCGGGCCTGAACTCGTTCTACAACTCCACCGCGCTCAGCCAGCAGGAATATGTGGCGTTCAAGAACGGCGATGATTTCGGCCAGATCATCGCCTCGACCCTGATCCTCGCCGAGCAGGACACGGCGAGCGGGGCGGCGCCTTCGGGGCACAACAATCTGGCGCTGCAGACCCTGGGGTATCAGCTCACCCCGCGGCTCTCGCTCCTCGGCCAGATCGGCTACGAGGACATCGCCTATAGCGGTCTGCCGCCGGTGCGGATCGAGGATGCGGTCTGGAGCGTCGGGTTCCAGTATACGCCGACGCCGGGCAGCCAGATCACCGCCGGCTATGGCCATCGGGACGGCGTCGACGCGCCGTTCCTGACCGCTGCCTATGCGCTGACCGCGCGCAGCACGCTGTATGCGACCTACTCGGAATCGATCAGCACCGGCGCCACCGCCATCCAGAGCGGCGCGGCGGGGTCGACGGTCGACCCGGTGGGCAATTCGCTCGACCCGACGACGAACGCGCCGCTGCTCGTCGCCAATGGGTTCTACGCCCTGATGCCGGGCATCTTCCGCACGCAGAGCCTGTCGGTCACGGAGACGACGACGTTCGATTGGGCGACCGTGTCGCTGTCGCTGCAGCAGATGCTGATGAAGGAGATCTCGCAGTATGTCGGCGTTCCCGGCTTCTCGCAGAATGGCAGCTACGCGACGCTCAGTCTGACACGGCCGGTGAGCGTGGACATCACCACCAGCGCGTCGGTGTCGTATGGCGTTCTCTATACCGGGGTCATGCAGGGCCAGGGCACGCCGCTGGTCCCCAACGGCAATGCCGATGTCTTTTCGGCGACGTTGGGCGTCACCGACCAGCTCACGCGCACCATTTCCGGGTCCTTGATGTATCAGCTCAGCAATTTTTCACAACGTTCAGCCAATACGAGGCTACTCCAGAATATGGTCATGCTCAGCGTGAACAAGACCTTCTGACGGATGCGCCCCATGTTCGCGGAATATTACGGCTTCAACGCGATGCCGTTCCAGCTCACGCCGGACAGCCGGTTTTTCTATTCCAGCAGCGTCCACGCCCGCGCCATCGCGCACCTGATCTACGGCCTGTCGCAGCAGGAGGGCTTCATCATCGTCACCGGCGAGGTCGGCGCCGGCAAGACGACGCTGGTCGAGCGGCTGTGGTCGCAGCTGGATCGTTCCACCTACACCATCGCGCGGATCGTCACCTCGCAGGTCTCCGGTGATGATTTGCTGCGTCTGACCGCGGCGGCGTTCGGCGCCGGCGAGGGCGGCGACAAGGCGACGCTGCTGCGCGGCATCGAGGCCATCCTGCGCGACCATCGCGCCGCCGGGCGCCGGGCGCTGCTGGTGGTGGACGAGGTGCAGAGCCTTTCGGTCGCCGGGCTGGAGGAGCTGCGCATGCTCTCCAACATCACCGATGACGGACATGCCCTGCTGCAGACCATTCTGCTCGGGCAGCCGCAGTTCCGCCGCATGCTGGCCAGTCCGGAGCTGGAGCAGCTCCGCCAGCGGGTGCTCGCCTCGTTTCATCTCGGGCCGTTGAACGAGGACGAGACCCACGCCTACATCGAGTTCCGGCTGCGCGCGGCGGGGTGGGCGGGCAATCCCTCCTTCGAGCCCGAGGTGTTCCCGCTCGTCTTTCGCCACACCGGCGGCATTCCCCGTCGCATCAACCGGCTCTGCTCGCGCCTGCTGCTCTATGGCGCGCTCGAGGAGCGCGCCGAGATCAGTGCCGCGATGGTCGAGACGACCGCCCGGGAGCTGCTGGAGGATCTCGGCAGCGGCCATCCAGGGCCGGCGATGCCGGGCTCCGCGTCGCTGCCGGGGTCGGCCCAGGCCGCAGGCGCGCTCGAGCTGGCGCATCTCGCCCATCGGATGGACGCGCTGGAGCACGCGCTGGCACGGCGCGAGCGCGTGTTCCAGCGCTTCATCGACCTGCTCGGCACCCTCTCGGACGTGCGCCGGCCATGATCCGCCCGATCAACGCCATGACCGTGGACGTCGAGGATTATTTCCAGGTCCAGGCGCTGTCCCCGGCGATCCCGCGCGCCACGTGGGACAGTATCCCCTGCCGCGTCGAGGCCAATGTCGAGCGCATCCTCGCCCAGTTCGATGCGGCCGGCATCCGCGCCACGTTTTTCACCCTGGGTTGGATCGCCGAGCGCCATGGCGCGATGGTCCGGCGCATCGTCGCCGCCGGGCACGAGCTCGCCAGCCACGGCTACGACCACGTCCGCGCCGACCGCTTCACGGAGGCACAGTTCCGCGCCGATGTCGGCCGCACCCGCCGGCTGCTCGAGGATGTCGGCGGCGCCGCGGTCGCCGGCTACCGCGCGCCCACCTTCTCGATCGGCCGCACCAACCAATGGGCGTTCGATGCGCTGGAGGCCGAGGGCTACCGGTATTCCTCCTCGGTCTACCCGGTGCGCCACGATCTCTATGGCACGCCGGACGCGCCGCGCTTCCCCTATCGGCCGGGCAGCGGCGCGCTGTGGGAAATCCCGATGACGACGGTGCGGCTGTTCGGCCGCAACCTGCCTGCCGCCGGCGGTGGCTATTTCCGTCTGCTGCCCTACCGGCTCTTCCGCCTCGGCCTGGCCCGGCGCAATCACACCGAGTCCGCCTCGGGCATCTTCTATTTCCACCCGTGGGAAGTGGACCCGGGCCAGCCGCGCGTCCACGGCGTCGGCGCGCTCGCGCGCTTCCGCCACTACATCAACCTTGCCCGCACAGCGCCGCGGCTCGACCGGCTGTTGCGGGATTTCGCCTGGGACCGGATGGACCGCGCCTTCGCCGACGTGCTCGCCCAAGCGCCGGCGGAGTAGGGCGGTATGGGCGTCGTGTGCAAGCCGCTGGACGAGGCGGCCGAGCCGGCCTGGGATGCGTTCGTCAACGCGATGCCGGAGGGCACGTTCTTTCACCTCTCCGGCTGGCGCCGGGTCATCGCGCGCGCCTTCGGCCACAGCACCCACTATGTGCTGACGGAGCGCGACGGCGCCATCACCGGCGTTCTGCCGCTGGCGCTGGTCTCCTCGCGCCTGTTCGGCCGCACGCTGATCTCCTCGCCGTTCTGCGTCTATGGCGGCCCGGTCGCGGCCGATGCCGAGAGCGCCGCCGCGCTGACCGCGCACGCCGAGACCCTGCTCGGCCGGACCGGCGCCGCGGCGGTGGAGTTCCGCCATCTTCACCCCGTGGAATCCGACTGGACGGCGCGCCCGGATCTCTACGTCACCTTCCGCAAGCCGCTGCTGGCGGGCGAGGAGGCAAACATGGCGGCGATCCCGCGCAAGCAGCGGGCGATGGTGCGCAAGGGCATCCAGAACGGGCTCACGTCAGTGCTCGATTCCTCGCCGTCGCGGCTGTGGCGGATCTACGCCGAATCGGTGCGCAATCTCGGCACCCCGGTCTTCGCGCGGCGCTATTTCGAGCTGCTGATGGAGACATTCCGGGACCAGGCCGACATCGTCACCGTGCTCGACGGCGAGACGCCGGTCGCGGCGGTGATGAATTTCTACTTCCGCGGCGAGGTGCTGCCCTATTATGGCGGCGGCACCGCGGCGGCGCGGGGGCGGGCGGGGAACGATTTCATGTATTGGGAGGTCATGCGCCGCGCCGCGGCCCGCGGTCTGGCGCTGTTCGATTTCGGCCGCAGCAAGCTCGGCACCGGCGCCTTCTCCTTCAAGAAGAACTGGGGCTTCGCTCCGGCGCCGCTGCACTATCGCTACAAGCTGAGCCCCGGCGCGGCGCTGCCGGACCACAACCCGCTCAACCCGAAATACCGGCTGTTCATCGCCGCCTGGAAGCGCCTGCCGCTGCCGGTGGCGAACCTGATCGGGCCGCACATCGTGCGCGGGATCGGCTAGCGTGAACTCGATCGCCCCGATCCCGCCGCCGCCGCGCGCGGCCGCGCCGGAGAAGCCCGGGCTGCTGTTTCTCTGCCACCGGATCCCCTATCCGCCGGACAAGGGCGAGAAAATCCGCGCCTGGCACATGCTGCGCCATCTCGCGACCAGCCACCGCGTCCATCTCGGCTGTCTCATCGACGATCCGGCGGACTGGGCGCACCTGCCGGTGCTGCGGGCGCTGTGCGCCGATGTCGCCGCCTTCGGCCTCGACAAGCGCCGCGCCCGGCTCGCCGCGCTGGCCCGCTTCCGCCCCGGCCGGCCGCTCAGCCTGGATTATTTCCGCTCGGCCCCGCTCGCCCGGTGGGTGCGGCAAACGCTCGCGCAGGCGCCGGTGGACGCGATTCTCGCCTTCTCCTCGTCCATGGCGCCCTACGTGATGCACGCGCCCGGGCCCGCCCGCCGCCTGCTGGACATGGTGGACGTGGATTCGGAAAAATTCGCCGCCTACGCCGAAACCGCCCGCTTCCCGATGCGCGGCGTCTATGCCCGCGAAGGGCGCACCCTCCTCGCTTTCGAGCGCGAAGCGGCGCAGGCGTTCGAGCGCACGCTGCTCGTCTCCGGCCACGAATGCGAGCGCTTCGCCACGCTGGCCCCGGAGAGCCGCGGGCGGCTGCTGGCGGTGGAGAACGGCGTCGATCTCGCCGCCTTCGACCCCGCCCGGCCCGCCGCCAACCCGTTTCCCACCGCGGCGCCGCACCTGGTCTTCACCGGCACGATGGACTACCGGCCGAATGTCGATGCCGTGGTCTGGTTCGCCCGCGCGGTGATGCCGCTGCTCGCCGATCGCGGCGTGGTGTTCGCCATCGTCGGCGCGAACCCGGCCGAGCCGGTGCGGCGGCTGGCCGGCCCCTCCGTCCTCGTCACCGGCCGCGTGCCGGACACGCGCCCCTACCTCGCCCACGCCGCCGCCGTGGTGGCGCCGCTGCGCATCGCGCGCGGGGTGCAGAACAAGGTGCTGGAGGCGATGGCGATGGGCCGCCCGGTGATCGCCTCGCCCCAGGCCTTCGAGGGGCTGCGCGCGGTGCCGGGGCGCGACCTGCTGGTCGCGGATGGGGCCGAGGCGATGGCGGACGCGGTGCGCGCGGTGCTCGCCGGGGCCCATCCCGGCCTCGGCGCGGCGGCGCGGCGGGCGGTGGAAGCCGGGCATGACTGGAGCCGCACGCTGGCGCCGCTGTTTCACCTGCTCGGGGCGGAGCCGGCGCAATGAGCGCATCGACCCCCGTCGCCGGCGCCGGATTGCGCCCGGCGCTGCCGGCACTCCTCGGCGGGCTCGCGCTGCTGCTCGCCCTGTTCCACCGCGAGGCGTCGGCGGCGGTGGAGGTATGGGCGAAATCCACCGCCTATAATCACGGCTTCCTGGTGCTGCCGATCGCCGGCTTCCTCGCCTGGGAGCGGCGCGGACGGCTCGCGGGCGCGGTGGCACGGCCCTGGCCGGCGGCGGCGCTGCTCGCCCTGCCGCTGGCGGCGGCGTGGCTCGTCGCCGAGCGGCTGGGCATCATGGAAGGGCGCCAGCTCATCCTCATCGCGCTCGTCGAACTGCTGGTGCTGGCCGTGCTCGGCCCTGCCCTGTGGCGCGCGATGGCCGCGCCGCTGCTGTATCTCTTCTTCCTGGTGCCCTTCGGCGCCTTCCTCACGCCGTGGCTGCAGGACGTCACCGCCGCCTTCACCGTCCATGGCCTCGATCTGCTCGGCATCCCGAACTATTCGGACGGCTACGCCATCGAGATTCCCGAAGGCAGCTTCGTCATCGCCGAGGCCTGCGCCGGGCTGCGCTTCCTCATCGCCGCCATCGCCTTCGGCGTGCTCTATGCGCTGACGATGTATCGCAGCCCGTGGCGGCGGGTGGCATTCATCGCCGCCTCGATCGTGGTGCCGATCATCGCCAACGGGTTCCGCGCGCTCGGCATCGTGATGCTCGGCCACGCGCTCGGCAGCGCCCAGGCGGCGGCGACGGACCATGTGCTGTATGGCTGGATCTTCTTCTCCCTCGTCATCCTGCTGCTGATCCTGCTCGGCCTGCCGTTCCGCGAGGATGGCGCGCCGATGGCGGCGGACGCGGCGCCTGCCATCGGCCCGGCCATCGCGGCGCACGGGGGCGGGATGGCGGCAGGCCTGGTGCTGCTGCTCGCCGCCGCCGGCCCGGCGCTCTCGGCCTGGTTCGACAGCCAGGCGACGCCGCCGCCGGCGCTCGCCTTCACCCCCGGCCCGGGCTGCATCGCCGGCCCGGCGACGGGGGGCGAGGTTCTGCGGCTGCAGGCCGTCTGCGCCGCGCAGGGGGTGACGGTGCTGGTGGACGTGTTCCCCGCCCGGGTCGATCCCGGCATCATCGTCGCCGCGCAGCACCGGCTCTCCGGCGAGGAAGGCGGCGCGGAGGTGGAGACCGGGCAGTTCACGGTGGCGAACGCGGTGCCGCGGCGCTGGCGGCTGGCGGAGCGGGCGGAGCATTACCGGCTGACCGCGAGCACGATGTGGCTGAACGGCGCGCCGGCACCGGGCGGGCTGCGGGCGCGGGCGGTGCAGGCGCGCGCCAGCCTGTTCGGCAGCGCCAGCCTGCCCGTGCTGGTCGCGGTGGTGGTGGAAGGGGATCAGACCGCGCCCGGCGACGCGCCGCTCTCGGTCCGCGCCGCCGCGCGCCAGCGGCTGGAAGCCTTCCTCGCCGGCGCGGCGTGGCTGCCGGAGCAGGTGGCGGCGCTGGCGGCGGGGCGGTGAGCACGGTGGAGGAAGGCCAGGGGCGCTGCCCCTGGGACCCCGGCAAAGGCGGGGCCTTTGCAATCCGCTTGTTAGGATTTTCGCGCCGTCGCCGTGCCGGCGGCGCGCAGCAGCTTGGCGAGGGCATGGCCGAGCGGGGCGGGCAGGGCGGCAACGGCGGCTTTCACGCCGACAGCCCCGCCGCGCGCCTCTTCCGGCAGCAGCGCAAAAATCTGCCGCACGGAGGCGAGATCGCCACGGGCGAAGGCCGTCGCCAGCGCCTCGCCTCGGCGCCGCGCGATCGAGGCACGGATCAGCGCCGCGTGCGGGGCGAGCGAGGGGCGGGTGGCGAGCACATGCTCCAGAACCAGCGCGTCGCCGAGGTTCATCTTCTGCACATCGGCGGAAAAATTGCCGCCGTGCTTGCGGATGCCGACCAGCGCCTCGCGCACGATGCCGAATGGGGCGTGCTCGGCCAGGCGCAGCGTCGTCGCGAAATCGCCGCCGACGAGGCGGCTCACGCCTTCGTCCCAGCCGCCGATGGCGAGGAAGAACCGGCGGTCGGCAACCACGCACGACTGGAAGAACGGCTGAAACCCGACGACGCGGGGCAGGATCGGCGCATCGAACACAGCGATGTCCTCGCCGAGGGCGCGCAGCCCGTCCCAGAACCCGGGTGGGGCGGCGGCGAATTTCTCCTCCCCGCCCCACACGCCCTCGCGGACGATGACGAAATTGCCGTAGGCGGCCAGCGTGCGCGGCTCCGCCTGCCACAGCCGCGCCATGGCGGCGAGGAAGCCCGGCCGCCAGAGATCGTCGCTGTCGCAGAAGGCGACGAGGTCGCTGCCCGCCGCGCGCAGCCCGGTGTTGCGGGCGACGAGGTCGCCGGAATTGTCGATGCGGATGGCGCGCACGCGCGGGGCGTAGCGGGCCAGCACCGCTGGCGTGTCGTCGGCCGAGCCGTCATCGACGACGATGACCTCGTCCGGCGGGCGGGTCTGGCCGAGAATGGCATCCAGCGTCTCGGGCAGCAGCCCGGCCCGATTGTAGCTCGGCACGACGACGCCGATCGTCCGCCCCGTCGCGCCCTCACCGGACAGCCCCATGCCTGACCCCACCCGTTCTGCCGCCCCGATCATGACCGATCCCGCCGCACCGCGCACGGGGGGCGGACGGTGAGCCCCCCGGCCCGCGCGATCGCGCTCTATCTGCCGCAGTTCCACCCGGTGCCGGAGAACGACGAGTGGTGGGGCAAGGGCTTCACCGAATGGACCAACACGGCGAAGGCGAAGCCGCTCTTTCGCGGCCACTACCAGCCGCACGTGCCGGCGGATCTCGGCTTCTACGACCTGCGCCTGCCGGAGAGCCGCGCCGCCCAGGCGGAGCTGGCGCGACGCTACGGCGTCGAGGGGTTCTGCTACTACCATTACTGGTTCGCCGGCCGGCGCATCCTGGAGCGGCCGTTCAACGAGGTGCTGGCCTCCGGCGCGCCGGATTTTCCGTTCTGCCTGTGCTGGGCGAACGAGACCTGGAGCGGCATCTGGCACGGCGCGCCGAACCGCATCCTGATCGAGCAGACCTATCCGGGCGAGGCGGACCACCGCGCCCATTTCGCCGCCCTGCTGCCGGCGTTCCGGGACCCGCGCTACATGCGCGTCGACGGCCGGCCGATCTTTCTCCTCTACAAGCCGGAAAAACTGCCGGACGCGCGGGCGGCGACGGCGCTGTGGCGGCGCCTGGCGGTGGAGGCGGGGCTGCCCGGGCTGCACCTGCTCGGGTTCTGCAACATCGCCGCCTGGAACCCGCTGGAGCACGGGTTCGACGGCAAGGTGGTGGCGCCGCTGGTCGGCTCCCGGCCCTGGATCTCCCGCCGCCGCCCGCTCGCCTGGCTGCGCCAGCGGCGGGACATCAAGCGCGGCCTGCCGACCTTCCACCCCTACGAGACCATCACCGGCGCCTTCGCCGAGGTTCTGAACCGCGAGGTGCGCGGCGATGCCGCCGGCTACCGCGCCCATCCCTGCGTCCTCCATGCCTGGGACAACACGCCGCGCTCGGGCGGCAACGGCGTGATTCTGGACGGCGCGACGCCGGAGCGCTTCGGGCGCCACCTGCGCGACGCCCTCGGCGCGATCGCGCACCAGCCGCCGGAGCACCGGCTATTGTTCCTGAAATCCTGGAACGAATGGGCCGAAGGCAATCACCTGGAGCCGGACCTGCGCGACGGCCACGCCTGGCTTCGGGCGGTGCAGGCGGAGATCGCGCCGGGGCCTTGAGCCGCTTGGCTGCGATCGGCACTTTGTTGAATGCGAACGTCTTGGAGCGCGCCGAATGCCGACCCTTCTGCAACAGATCCGCTACAATACCGGGCCCGGCAAGCACTTCCACCCCGGCGACGGCGGCATCGAAGGGCTGCAGGCCCCGGTTCGATTGATCGCCTTCTACCTTCCGCAATTCCATCCCGTCGAACAGAACGATGAATGGTGGGGCAAAGGCTTCACAGAGTGGACGAACGTCACAAAGGCGTTGCCACAATTTGAAGGTCATTACCAGCCGCATCTTCCGGCGGACCTCGGCTTTTACGACCTACGGCTGCCAGACGTTATCAACGAGCAGGCGAAGCTGGCCAGAAGATATGGAATCGAGGGATTCTGTATCCATTATTACTGGTTTTCCGGCCAAACAATCCTCGAAACGCCGCTGAAGATCCTGCTTGATCACCCGGAAATCGAAATCTCGTTCTGCCTCAACTGGGCCAACGAGCGGTGGACGCGGACCTGGGAGGACAGACCGGCCGGCGTCCTGATCGAGCAGAACCACACCGAGCAGGACGATGAGGCGTTCATAGCGTCGATCGAGCGGGCGGTGCGGGATCCGCGTTACATCCGCATCGCTGGCCGCCCGCTCCTGATGGTCTATCGCTACGAACTCTTTGCCGACCCCAAAGCGACGACCCAACGCTGGCGCGCGATCATGACTGAGCGCGGGCTCGGCGATCCATTTCTCGTGGCTGCGCATATCGAGGCAGCGACGCGGCGCGGATTCGACCCTCGCGAGCATGGATTCGATGCCGCAGCCGAATTCCCGCCGCACAAAGTCGGTCTGCCTCTGCCGCGTGGCCGCGAATCGTTCCCGCTGCTCGATCCGGCCTATCGGGGCAGCGTGCGCGCCTATCGTGACATGGTGGCGTATGCGTGCAGCCTTGCCGCGTCGCCGTTCAAGCTGTTTCGCGGTGTTTGCCTCGGCTGGGACAACGAGGCGCGCAAGACGAACCGCGGACTGGTGTTCTTCGGGGCGACGCCCGCGCTCTATGGGCGCTGGTTGCGGCATGCTGGCGCCGAGGCAATGCGTGACCCGGATCCGGATGCGCGGATCGTGTTCGTCAATGCCTGGAACGAATGGGCCGAGGGTGCGCACCTCGAGCCGGACCGGCATTTTGGTCATGCCTATCTCGTCGAGACCGCGTGCGCACTGCGGGATCTGGCAAGCGGGCGAATGGAGCAGCCCGACTTTTCAGAAGTGGAGGGCGATGGGTATCGGACGGGGCTGGTCGGTGCGCTCGTTCGCCGAACGCGAACGAAGTTGATAGGATTGATTCGCACCCTGGCAGAGCGCATCGCGAAACCCCCCAACGTGGGCTAGCGACGGCCATACCTGCCGTGATGCTCGGGAATTCCAAGCCGATTCCGCTTATGGGAGGCGTGCCGCGATCAGGAATTGAAAGGCGAAAAGGTGACGCGGCCAGCGAAAGAGGGACTCTGAGAATCGTTTTGCATACCAGCGTATTTCGCGGTTTGGATGGTTCGTTAGACCGAAGATATTCGGCGTTCTCCAGACGATACTTGTCTTGGCAACCGTGAATCCTGCATCTGTAAAAAGGGCGTTTGCGCTCTTTTGTGTGAAGAAATGCAGATGTGTCCTGTCGAGCAGGCCATCATCTTGATAGTCCCACGCTCCCCGGAACAACAGAGGCAGTGAAACCTTATAATGAGCGACATTAGGAACGGATGCAATGAAGAATCCGCCCGGTTTGATTTTTGACCGAAGTCGTTGTACAGCTGCGGCAGGATTTGGCAAATGCTCGAGGACGTCAAGAGCCATAACGGCGTCGAACTGGTCTTCCGCGAATTCGCAGCGCGCGGCAGCCACGTCAGCGACCTCGACGGCGTCAAACGTTTTTCGGGCGATCTCCGCCGCCTCGGGGAAGAGTTCGATGCCGGCGGCGTAACGGATCGGGCGAATCGAGCGCAGCCAAGCCATGGTCGCCCCTGCGCCGCAACCGATCTCGAGAACCGAGTTCACGTCGTTCGGTACCAGGGGCTCGATCTCTTGGCGAACGTATTGATAATAATGCGAAACGTCGTCGGTTGACTGCTTGGCTGTGTTTGTCATTTCCCATTCGATTCTCTATGCCCGCGCGCGCTGAGCGGCACCCCCGCGAGCTCCCAGCCTACTCTATCAAGGCCGCGCGAAGCGCGTAATGAAATCATGCTGCGTGCCGCGTAGCGGCTGGTCAACGTCGCGCCTCACCAATTCCGTCAGCCCTCCGGCCAAAATCGGCTCCGCCGTCATCCGAAAAAGCTGAAAGTCCCGGGTTCCAAGGGCCTCCCGGCCCTTGGCGGGGCCCGGGGCAGCGCCCCGGACCGTTCCCCATCCGCTCTGGCGCCTGCGTCTCATCCCCCCGGTGCGCTCAGCGGGCGCGGGTTGAAGTCCGCTGGCACGGGGGGGCGGAGGCCGCGCGCTTCGTCTTCCGGGGTGACGCCGATGGCTTTGCAGCCGGCGCCGCCGTAGTGCGGCAGCGTGTTCACCACGCCGTCCGGCAGGTCCGCGTAGCTGGCCGGCAGGGGCGGGGCGGTGCCGGTGAGGCGGGCGGGGTCGAAGCCGGAGAGCAGGTTGCCGGCGGTTTCGTCGCCGGGGCCGAGGCCGGCGAGGCCTTTCGCCGCGGCGGCTTCGCGGGCGGTGCGTTCGTCGGGCAGGGCGGCGAGCGGGGTGAGGGCGAAGATGTCGTCGATCAACCGCACCAGCGAGGCGTGGGTGGCGGTTTCGTGGGCGATGGCGTGGGCGCGGGCGAAGGGCGAGACGAGGATGAGGGGGATGCGCGCGCCGGGCGAGAAGGGCGCGCCGGCCGGGTCGCGCACCGCGACGGGCGGGGGCACGTGGTCGTAGAACCCGCCGCTTTCGTCGTAGGTGATGATGATCGCGCTCTGCGCCCAGTAGGGGCTGCGGGCGATGGCGTTGATGGCGCGCGCCACCAGCGCTTCGGAGAGTTCCGAATCGGCATAGCCGGGGTGGTCGTCGTCGCCGCGGAACCGCGCGCGGGCGGAGGCGGCGTCCGGCGCCTGGCCGGAATTGGCGAGGAAGCCGCCGCGGACATAGAACACGCCGGAGGCGGGCAGCCGGGTGGCGGCGAGGTCGGCGAAGAAGTCCCCGAGCCCGTGCAGGTGCGCGCGCATCGCCGGGTTGTTGGCGATGTAGCCGAAATATTGCGCCCCGTTGTGGTGGGTGACGTAGGCGAGGTGGGTGCCTTCGGGCGGGGTTCCCGGCGGGTCCGTGGGTTCGCGGTCGAACCCTTCCTGGTACCAGCCCCACGGCACCGCGGCGCCGCCGGCCTGCCCGAGTGCGGGGATGTCGGCGCCGAGGTCGGCGAGGTCGCGGGCGGCGTCCGTGTCCGCGGCGGCGAGCGCGGGGGCTTCGCCGCGGCCGAGGCTCAAGGGCAGGCTGGCGTAGGTCTGGTTCACCTGGATGCCGGCGTGGTTGTATTTCGGGTTGCGCGGCATCGGGCTGGTGTGGTCCTCGGCCGAGCCCCAGAAGGGGCTTTCGTCGCTGGCGACCGGCACGCCGGGGCCGCGCTTGCCGTCCGGCCCGGGGGTCGCCTGGTCGGGGTGGCGGGCCCATTGGGTGAGGCCGGTCTGGGCGGCGATGACGGCGATGGCGTTGGGGGTCGAGGCGGTGAGGACCTGCTCGAACATGGCGTCGTAGAGCACGAACCGGTTGGCGTAGGTCCAGAGGAAGGGGATGGTATCGCAATCGACGTGCGCCATCGCCACTTCGGCCATCTGCCGAGCCTTGAGCGAGGGCGGGCCGGCGGGGCTGTATTTGCGCTCCTCGACCAGGGCGAAATGGTCCAGCCGGGCGCGGTCGCCGTCGAAATCGAATTTTTCCAGCAGGGCGGGGCGGCTGTGGGTCGGGTCGTCGAGGTCGGCGGCGTGCTCGGCGGGGCCGATGCGGAAGGGGGAGATGGTGCCGGGGCTGCCGTCGGTGCCGAGGATCGGCTGGCGGAAGCCCGGGGTGCGTTCGGCCGGGGCGGAGTAGAGCCCGTTGGCGCCGGGGAAGGTGCCGAAATAGGAGTCGAACGAGCGGTTTTCCTGGAACAGGACGAACACGTAGCGCACGCGCTGGCGCAGTGCGGCGATCAGGTCCGCTTGGGCGGGCGGGTCCGTTTCGGCATGGAGGAAGGGCAGGATGTCCGGCCCCGGCCGCGGCCCGGTCTCGACCGGCGCGGCCGGCGCGGGCGTGGCCGCCAGAAGCGCCGCCATCAGCGCTGGAATCCGATACCGCATGCTGGTTCCTCTGTGTTGACGGTGCTTGGAATCGCCGCTGGTGGCGCGCGTTGCCAATGACCCTTCCGTGACGCAGTGTTCCATGGCGCAGACTGGGCGCCGTGCCAACCGGCCGTGCGATGGGAGGAACGGATGAACGACGCGGTCCATGCGGCGGAGGCGGCGCAGACGGCGGCGCTGGCGCTGAAACATGCCGATACGTTCCTGGTGTTCGGCGCCGGGGGTGACATCGGCGCGCCGAACGAGGGGCTGTTCGACAACGACACGCGGGTGCTCTCGCGCCTGCGCCTGAGCCTGGGCGGGCGGCGGCCGGAGCGGCTGAGCGCGGCGCTGAGCCAGGACAACGTGTTCTTCAGCGCCCACCTCACCAACCGCAAGCTGCTGGCGCGGGGCGAGGCGGCGACGCCGGAGGGGGTGATCCACATCGAGCGCCGGCGGTTCCTGTGGCAGCGGCGGCTCTACGAGCGGATCGCGCTGACCAATTTCGGCCAGAGCGGCGTGCGCGTGCCGGTGGAGATCGGGTTCGGGGCCGATTTCCGCGACATGTTCGAGGTGCGCGGCGCCCGCCGCCGGGCCCGCGGCACGGTGACGCCGCCGGTGGTGGGCACCGACCGGGTGGTGCTCGCCTACACCGGGCTCGACGGCGTCTGGCGCCGCTCGGTGGTGGCCTTCGCCCCGGCGCCGGCGCGGCTCGACCAGGGCGAGGCCCGGTTCATCGTGGACCTGGCGCCCAACGCGACGGCGGTGCTGCATCTGGAGGTCGGGCCAAGCGAGGCGACGCCCTCGGAGGCGCGGTTCCGTACCGGCGCGGCGGCGGCGCGGCGGTCGATGCGGACCGTGCGCCGGCGCGGGGCGCGGATCGGCAGCGGCGCGCCGCTGTTCTCCGCCTGGCTCGACCGCTCGGCCGCCGATCTGGCGCTGCTGACGACCGAACTCGACACCGGCCCCTATCCCTATGCCGGCATCCCCTGGTTCTCCACCACGTTCGGGCGCGACGCGATCATCACCGCGCTGCAGACGCTGTGGCTCGATCCCGATCTGGCGCGCGGCGTGCTGCGGTTCCTGGCCCGCAACCAGGCGCACGAGCATTCGAGGTTCCGCGACGCCGCGCCGGGCAAGATCGTGCACGAGATGCGCAAGGGCGAGATGACGGCGCAGGATGAGCTGCCGTTCGCGCGCTATTATGGCGGGGTGGACACGACGCCGCTGTTCGTCGTGCTCGCCGGCGCCCATGCCGAGCGCACCGGCGATTACGGCCTGGTCGAGGAATTGTGGCCGGCGCTGGTGGCGGCGATGGGCTGGATCGAGGGCGAGGGCGACAGCAACGGCGACGGGCTGCTGGACTACGCCCGCGGCGAGGCAAGCGGGCTGGCCAACCAGGGGTGGAAGGACAGCTCGGATTCCGTGTTCCACGCCGACGGCACCCTGGCCGAGGGGCCGATCGCGCTGGTCGAGGTCCAGGGCTATGTCTACGCCGCCTCGCGGGCAATGGCGGCGCTGGCGGCGCGTCGTGGCGAGGCGGTGTTGTCGGCGCACTGGTCGGCGCGGGCGGAGGCGGTGCGGGAAGCGGTGGAAGCGCGGTTCTGGATGGAGGATCTCGGCTGCTACGCGCTCGCCATCGACGGCGCCGGGGCGCCTTGCCGGGTGCGCGCCTCGAATGCCGGGCAGCTCCTCTGGAGCGGCCTGCCGGCGCCGGACCGGGCGCAGCGGGTGATCGGCCAGCTCGGCACGCCGGGGTTCGATACCGGCTGGGGCATCCGCACCGTTGCCCGCGAGGCGGCGCGGTTCAACCCGATGTCCTACCACAACGGCTCGATCTGGCCGCACGATACCGCGCTCTGCGCCGCCGGGGCGGCGCGCTATGGCGGGCGGGAGCTGGCGCTGCGGCTGCTGCAGCGGATGTTCGAGGCGGCGGTGCGCTTCGGCATGCGCCTGCCGGAGCTGTTCTGCGGCTTCGCCCGCGCGCCGGGCGAGCCGCCGATCGGCTATCCCGTGGCCTGCCTGCCGCAGGCCTGGGCGGCCGGGTCCGCGTTCATGCTGGTCCAATCCGCGCTCGGGCTCGCCATCGATGGCGCGCGTGGCGAGATCCGCCTCGACCGGCCGGCGCTGCCGCACGGGGTCAATCTGCTGCGGGTGCGCGGGCTGATGGTGGGCGACGCCCCCTGCACGCTGCTGTTCCGCCGCGCCGGCGAGCGGGTGGAATGCAGTGCCGAGGGCGGGCAGGTGCGGATCCTGCGCACGGACCAGCCGTGATGCGCCACGCTGACGCGCTGCCACGCCCCCGAATGATGGCCGATATCGATTGCGCCCGGCGCGGACGCGGAGCGGGACGATAAAGCCGCGCCACGCGCTTGCGCGGCGGCCCGTACGCCCCCAGAATCAGGTCCGGCAGAAGTGCGTTGCCGCGGACTGACTGGCGCTGTCACGGCCCTTCCGGCTGCCAGCGGGGCCTCGCTGTGGATGCGGGGCGGCCCAGGACGCGCCGATCAGCGGAACCCTAAAGGGATGTCTTTCATGGATCGAGCCTTTCCCCGTTCGCTACGCGCCGCACTTCTCGCGGCGGCGCTCACGCTGGTCGCGCCGGCGGCGCCGTGGCTCGCCCCCGCCCCGGCCGCGGCGCGCGATGCGCCGGCGAGCTTTGCCGACCTTGCCGCCGAACTGCTGCCCGGCGTGGTGAATATTTCGAGCACCCAGAAGGTGCAGGCGCGCGGCGAGGGGCCGGAGCTTCCCGCCTTTCCGCCCGGCTCGCCGTTCGAGCAGTTCTTCCGCGATTTCATGGAGCGCAACCGCCCCGGTGGCAACAGTCCGGGCGGCAACAATCATGGCGGGCCGCCGGCGCCGATGCACCGGGCCCAGAGCCTCGGCTCGGGCTTCGTCATCGACGCTGACGGCATCATCGTCACCAACAACCACGTGATCGACGGCGCGGACGAGATCACCGTCACGCTCCAGGACGGCACGTCGATGAAGGCGACACTCGTCGGGCGCGACGACCGGGTGGATGTTGCCGTGCTGCGGGTCAAGCCGGAGAAGCCGCTGCACGCGCTGAGCTTCGGCGATTCCGACAAGATGCGCGTCGGCGACTGGGTGCTGGCGATCGGCAACCCGTTCGGCCTCGGCGGCACCGTCACCGCGGGCATCGTCTCGGCCCGCGGGCGCGACATCCGCCAGGGTCCGTATGACGATTTCATCCAGACCGACGCGCCGATCAATCGCGGCAACTCGGGCGGGCCACTGTTCAACATGGATGGGCAGGTGATCGGCATCAACACCGCCATCTACTCGCCCTCCGGTGGGTCCATCGGCATCGGCTTCGCGATCCCGACCAGCCTGGCGCGCACCACGGTGGATCAGCTGGTGAAGTTCGGCCACGCCCGGCGCGGCTGGCTCGGCGTGCGCATCCAGCAGGTGACGCCCGACATCGCCGAAAGCCTCGGCCTGCACGAGGCGACCGGGGCGATGGTGGCGGGCGTGACGGAGGACGGCCCGGCGGCCAAGGCGCAGATCCATAACGGCGATATCATCCTCAAGTTCAACCATCAGGACGTGAAGGAGATGCGCAACCTGCCGCGGCTCGTGGCGGAGACCACGATCGGCCAGACCGTGGCGCTGGACGTCTGGCGCGACGGCCACGAGCAGACGCTCGAGGCGGTGATCGCGGAAATGCCCGACGACGTGAAGGAGGCGGCGGCCAAGCCGAGCGAGACGCCGGAGCCCGATCGCACCGTCGCCGTCGCCGGTCTGGGCCTGACCATCGCGCCGCTGACCGGCGAGCTGCGCGAGAAGTTCCAGATCAATCCCGACCAGAAGGGCGTCGTCATCACCGAGGTCGAGACCGATGGCAGCGCCGCCCAGCGTGGCCTGAAGCAAGGCGATGTCATCGTCGAGGTGCAGCAGGAACCGGTGAACAGCCCGGCGGACGTCAAGCAGCGGGTCGATCGGCTGCGCGAGCAGAACCGGAAATCGGTGTTGATGCTGGTGCAGAGCGCCAACGGGCTGCGTTGGGTGCCGCTGCCGCTGCAGCGCCAGCCGGGCTGATCCGCCCGAACCCCCGCGCCGCCGGCGCGGGGGTCAGGCTTCCCGGATCTGGCGCTGATGATAGCCCTGCACGAAGAGCAGGGCGCGCAGCGAGGTGTGACGGACGCAGACCGGGATGGCCTGCTCCAGAATCGGTTTCGGCCGGTAAGCGACCCCGAGGCCGGCCGCGCGCAGCATGTCGAGATCGTTGGCGCCGTCGCCCACGGCCAGCGTCGCCGCGAGGTCCAGGCCACGCGCCTCGGCCAGTTCGCGCAGGGTGGCGAGCTTGGCATTGCGGTCGAGGATCGGTTCGGCGACCTGCCCGGTGAGGGTCTCGCCGTCGTCGAGCAGGGCGTTGGCGCGGTGCAGATCGAACCCGGCGAGGGACGCGACGCGGCCGGTGAAATAGGTGAAGCCGCCGGAGACCAGCGCGGTGAGGGCGCCGTGGGCGCGCATGGTGGCGACGAGTTCGCGCGCGCCGGGCATGAGCCGCGTCTCGCGCCAGGTTTCCTCCAAGGCCGCCAGCTTCAGCCCGCGCAGCATCGCCACGCGCTGGCGCAGCGCCTCGGCGAAATCGATCTCCCCGTTCATGCTGCGCCGCGTGATGGCGGCGATCTCGGCCTTGAGACCGGCCTTGTCGGCGAGTTCGTCGAGGGTTTCGCCAGTGACGATGGTACTGTCCATATCGGCGACCAGCAGCGCCTTGCGCCGGTTGGCGGCGGGCACCGCCAGCGCGTCGATCGGGCGGCCGGCGAGCGCGGCGGCGACGGCGGCGGGGGCAGGCGGGGCGGCACATGGTATGTCCGCGGCCTCGCCGGGTGCGAGCAGCACCGCCGTCCCACCGCCGATGACATCGCGCACATCGGCGATGATGGCATCGTCGAGGACGGCCGCCGTGCGGTCGGCGACGAGGGTGAGGACGTGGGGGTGCGGGACTGGCATGATCGTGGGTGAACCGGGCGGGCTTCATGCCGGTGGGGGACGGATGGCGCAAGAGGCTGATCGCGCGGCGCGGACCGCCCTGCCCGGAGCCGTTCTCGTCGCCGGCCCGACGGCCAGCGGCAAGTCCGCGCTTGCCCTGGCCCTGGCCGAACGGCTCGGCGGCGTCGTGGTCAATGCCGATTCCATGCAGGTCTACCGGGATTTGCGCGTGCTCACCGCGCGCCCGACCGCGGCCGAGGAGGCGCGCGTGCCGCACGCGCTCTATGGTGTGCGCCCGGCCGCCGAACCCGGCAGCGTGTTCTGGTGGCGCGGGGCGGCGCTCGCGGCGATGGAGGCAGCGCGGGCGGCGGGGCGGTTGCCGATCCTCTGCGGCGGGAGCGGGCTCTATTTTCGCGCGCTGAGCGATGGGCTTGCCGATCTGCCCGAGATTCCGGCGCCGATCCGGGCCGAGGCACGGGCGCTGCTCGACAGCCTCGGGCCGCACGGGCTGCACGCCCGTCTCGCCACCGCGGATCCCGCGACGGCGGCGCGGTTGCGTCCCTCTGACTCGCAGCGCCTGGCGCGCGCCTGGGAGGTGTGGCGGGCGAGCGGCACCGGCCTGGCCGCCTGGCAGGCGAGCGGCGGCGCGCCCGCGCCCTGGCGCTTCGCCGCGGTGCTGCTGGATCCGCCGCGACCAGGACTGCGTGCGGCGATCGCGGACCGGTTCGCGGCGATGCTCGCCGCCGGCGCGCTCGAGGAAGTGCGGGCGCTCGTTTCGGCCGGGCTCGATCCCGCGTTGCCGGCGATGCGCGCGCATGGCGTGCCGGAACTCTCCGCCCATCTGCGCGGCGAAACCACCCTCGCCGAGGCCGCCGCGCGGGCCGTTGCGGCGACGGGACGCTACACGCGGCGGCAGGCGACCTGGTTCCGGCATCATCGGCTGGCGCCGTTGGTGTGGAATATAACTACGCGTTTTGACGGTGTTGAGCAATTTTCGGAAAGAGGAATAGCTGATCTGCTCAATTTTCTGCGCGACTCCGGATTGACGACAGTCTCTCGCACGGCCTAGACGTGCCCGGCGCCGCTACGCACGCGGCGCTTTGCGGAGGGTGGGCGATGGCGGCCGAGGACGGGGAACCCGCGATGGCAGCGCGGGCAGAGGCGCTGCAGTCGGGCGCGGAGGTGCTGCTGCGGGCGCTCAAGGATCAGGGCGTCGAGGTCGTGTTCGGCTACCCCGGTGGCGCGGTCCTGCCGATCTACGACGCGATTTTCAACCAGAACGCCATCCGTCACATCCTGGTTCGTCACGAGCAGGCCGCGGTGCACGCCGCGGAGGGCTATGCGCGTTCCACCGGGCGCGTCGGCGTCGTGCTGGTGACCAGCGGGCCGGGCGCCACCAATGCCGTGACCGGTCTGGTCGACGCGCTGATGGACAGCGTGCCGGTGGTCTGCCTGACCGGGCAGGTGCCGACCCATCTGATCGGCAATGACGCCTTCCAGGAGGCGGATACGACCGGCATCACCCGGCCGGCGACGAAGCACAACTACCTCGTCAAACGCTCCGACGATCTCGCCCGCGTGGTCCATGAAGCGTTCTACGTCGCCCGCAGCGGCCGGCCAGGGCCGGTCGTGATCGATCTGCCCAAGGATGTCCTCATCGGGGCCGCGCCCTATTCGCCCCCGCCGGTGACCGAGCATCGCAGCTACCGCCCGCTGGTGGATCCCGATCCGGCGCGCATCGCCGAGGCGGTGGCGCTGCTGAAGGCGGCGAAGCGGCCGATCATCTATGCCGGCGGTGGCGTCATCAATGCCGGCGAGGCGGCGTCGGCGACGCTGACCCGTTTCGTGCGCGAGACGGGCTTTCCGTGCACCAACACGCTGATGGGGCTTGGCGCTTTTCCAGCCTCCGACCCGCATTTCCTCGGCATGCTGGGGATGCACGGGACCTATGAGGCCAATCTTGCCATGCATGACTGCGACGTCATGCTGGCGATCGGCGCGCGGTTCGACGATCGCGTCACCGGACGGCTCAATGCGTTCAGCCCCGGTTCGAAGAAGATCCACGCCGACATCGATCCGTCGAGCATCAACAAGAATGTCGCCGTCGATGTCGCCATCGTCGGCGATGCCGGGCGGGTGCTGAGCGCGCTGCTCGCCGAATGGCAGCGCGACCCGGCGCGCAGCGACTCCCAGGCGCTCACCGCGTGGTGGCGCCAGATCGACACGTGGCGGGCGAAGGAATCGCTGCGCTTCAGTCAGGCGATGGCGGCGGGCTCGATCATCAAACCGCAGCATGCCATCCGCCGTCTCTACGACATCACGCGTGAGAGCGGACGCGAGGTGTTCGTCACCACCGAGGTCGGCCAGCACCAGATGTGGGCCGCGCAGCATTTCCGTTTCGAGCGGCCCAACCATTGGATGACCTCGGGCGGGCTCGGGACCATGGGTTACGGGCTGCCGGCGGCGATGGGCGTGCAGATCGCCCATCCCGACGCGCTCGTGATCGACATCGCCGGCGAGGCGAGCATCCTGATGAACATCCAGGAGATGAGCACGCTGTCCCAGTACCGGCTGCCGGTGAAAGTGTTCATCCTCAACAATGAGTATATGGGGATGGTGCGGCAGTGGCAGGAGCTGCTGCATGGCGGCCGCTATTCGGAAAGCTATACCGCCGCGCTGCCGGATTTCGTGCAGCTGGCGCAGAGTTTCCACGCCGTCGGCCTGCGGGCCAAGACCGTCGATGAGCTGGACGACGTGATCCGCGAGATGCTCGCCACCGACCGCACCGTGATCGCCGACATCGCCGTCGACCAGAAGGAGAACTGCTTCCCGATGATCCCATCCGGTGCCGCCCATAACGAGATGATCCTTGGCCCCGACCAGGAAGGGCGGGCCGCCGGCATCACCGACGAAGGCCTGGTGTTGGTCTGAACCGATGGCCAATCCGCAGGACACCACCCCGCGCACGGCGACGATTTCCGTGCTGGTCGATAACGAATCGGGCGTGCTCGCCCGCGTCATCGGATTGTTCTCCGGGCGCGGCTACAATATCGAGAGCCTGACCGTGGCGCCGGTGGACCGTGATCGCGGCCAGAGCCGAATCAACATCGTCACCTCCGGCACCGAAATGGTGATCGCGCAGATCAAGGCGCAGCTCGATCGCCTGGTGCCGGTGCACCGCATCGCCGATCTCACCCAGGAGGGGCCGCATCTGGCCCGCGAGATGGCGCTGATCAAGGTGATCTGCGCTGCCGAGAAGCGTGCCGAGGCGCTCAGGCTCGCCGATGCGTTCCGCGCCCGCGTCGTCGATGCTACCACCGAAAGCTTCGTCTTCGAGATGACGGGCAATCCGGACAAGCTCGACGCGTTTTTCGATCTGATGCGCCCCCTCGGGCTGGCCGAGGTCTCGCGCACCGGCGTCGCCGCCATCGCCCGCGGCACCCGCACCATCTGAATCCGATCCGCGAACCCATAGGAGAGTTGTTTCGATGCGCGTCTATTACGATCGCGACGCTGACGTGAACCTGATCAAGGCCAAGAAGATCGCCGTGATCGGTTATGGCAGCCAGGGCCACGCCCACGCCAACAACCTCAAGGATTCCGGCGCGAAGGACGTCGTCGTCGGGCTGCGGGCCGGGTCCGCCGGCGTCGCCAAGGCCGAGGCCGCCGGGCTGCGCGTGCTCGATCCCGCCGAGGCCGCCAAGTGGGCGGACGTGGTGATGGTGCTGACGCCCGACGAGGGGCAGGGCGATCTCTACCGCGAGAAGCTCGGCCCGAACATGAAGCCGGGCGCGGCGCTTGCCTTCGCCCACGGGCTCAACGTGCATTTCAACCTGATCGAGCCGCGCGCCGACATCGACGTCTTCATGATCGCGCCGAAAGGGCCCGGGCACACGGTGCGGAGCGAGTATCAGCGCGGCGGCGGCGTGCCGTGCCTCGTCGCGGTGGCGCAGAACCCTTCGGGCAACGCGCTCGAAATCGCGCTGTCCTACGCCTCGGCGATCGGCGGCGGGCGCGCCGGTATCATCGAGACGACCTTCAAGGAGGAGTGCGAGACCGACCTGTTCGGCGAGCAGGTGGTGCTGTGCGGCGGCCTCGTCGAACTCATCAAGGCCGGCTTCGAAACCCTCGTCGGCGCCGGCTATGCGCCGGAGATGGCCTATTTCGAGTGCCTGCACGAGGTGAAGCTGATCGTCGACCTGATCTACGAGGGCGGCATCGCCAACATGAACTACTCGATCAGCAACACCGCCGAGTATGGCGAATACGTCTCCGGCCCGCGCATCATCACCGATGCGACGCGCGCAGAGATGAAGCGCGTGCTCGCCGACATCCAGAGCGGCCGCTTCGCGCGGGACTGGATGCTGGAGAACAAGGTGAACCAGACCAACTTCAAGGCGATGCGTCGTGCGTCCATGGCGCACCCGGTGGAGCAGGTGGGCGAGAAGCTGCGTGCGATGATGCCGTGGATCGCCAAGAACGCGCTGGTCGACAAGTCGCGGAACTGACCGGCCGACACGGCCCGGCCCCTCGCCGAGGGAGCCGGGCCGCGTCGCGCTGCTCTGCCTATGAACGCCGCCGGCGGCGCACGGCGCCGAGCCCGGCGAGACCGAGCGCCAGCAAGCTCATGCTGGCGGGCTCCGGCACTTCCTGGGCGGCGAGGTTGGCGATGATCTGGTGGCCGCTCGCCGTCGGGTGCACGCCGTCCCAGAACAGGTACCGGTTCTGCGCGGCCTCGGTGCTGGCGCACAGCGTACCGGACGTGGCGCTGATGAAGCTGCCCGTCCAGCACGGCGCGGTGACGTTGGTGTAGCCATAGGCCGACGGGTTCGCCACGGCCGCGTCGATCACGGCGTAGCTGTTGACGATGTCGAGCGTCATGCCGTCAGCGGCGGCGATCCCGCCGACGGTCCTGACCAGCGCCTGGTCGAAATAGGCCGAAAGCTGAGATGCCGCAGCGCTCGCGGCGACGCCTTGGGCGGTGATATCCGGAACCTTGCCGAGATCGGGAACGGTCACGAGCACCAAGGTCTTGGCGCCGCCCTGGGCGAGCCCGGAGACGAACGCCGCGACATTCGCGACCGCCACGTTGGCATCGACGATGGCGGCAGACGGCGTGATTCCCGGCGTGCCGAGGATGGTGAACAGGTCGTTGGCGCCGATCCACAGCGTGTAGAGCGCCGAGGCGACCGGATGCGGCACCGCCGCCTGGAACTGCGCGAGCTGGCTGGGGAGGTCCGTCGTGTTGGCCGGGTGGACGGGGGTGGTACCGGTCTGCGCGCCGCCATAGGCATAATCGGTGCCGCCGGTCCGGCTCGGGGTGATCGGCCCAAGTCCGAGGCTGGCGCCGAGATCCTGCACCCAGACCGGCCCGTTGGTGTAGCGGCCCTGTGAGTAGGGCGGCGAAACAGGCTGCGTCCCACCGGTTGCCGCATAGATGTTGCCGGCATCGGAGAGTGAGTCGCCGAACGCGTAAAGCGCCGTATAGGGCGCGGCCTGGGCGAGCGGGGTCGCCATCGTCAATGCGGTGGCGATGCCAAGGCTGGTGATGACGGGTGCGCGCAGACGCATGGTGAAACCTCCCTTTCGCGCGCGGCGGTCTCCGAGCGCGAGAGAAAGATTAAGAAATGATCGCAAACGCAGCAACTATTATCAGGCGTTGGTCCCGATGCGGTCGAGGCGGGGGTCGTGCAGCAGATGCACCATCGCCGCGATGCCGAGCACGGGCGCGGCCAGATTGAGGACCGGAACCAGCGCGGCCAGCGAGGCGAGCACCCCGACGCCGAACACGTCGCCGCGGCAGGCGTGATAGGCCGCCAGCGCCTCTGCCCGTGCCATCCGCCGCATGGCGACGCTGACGAAGGCGCCGCGGCCGAACGCCCAGCCGGAAACGGCGAGCCATAGCAGCGTCGTCAGGCCCGGCAGCCAGCCCCAGAAGGTCAGCCGCAGCGCCCAGAGCACGGCCAGCACGAGCAGTTGTGCCGCGACCAGGCGCATGCCGAGGGCCGCGCCGTCCCACAGTTGGGCCGGGAGCGGCGCCGCCGAGGCGGGAGGGAGGGACGGGTACCATGCCGCTTCGACGGCACGGGCGATGCGCTCGGTGAACAGCCCGGCGATCGTCACCACGAGGGGCACGAACAGCAGCCAGATAAGGTAGGCCGAGGCGGCGAACACCAGCAGCGCCGCCCCCAGCCCCTGCGGGTTCTCGCCGACCCGCGCTACCGTCGACCAGACGAGCGCTGCGACGAGGGCGAGGAACGCGAGCACCGACCAGCCGATGCTGCGGATCAGCACAGCGAGGAACACGGGCTCCCCGATCTGCCCCACCGTCCGCCCGATCGCCCGCCACATGAAGGTCAGCCGCCCCAAATCAGCCGCAGCAGAGGCGGCGTCAGCCACAGGCTAGGCCGACGACGGCGGGATTGTCGAGCCGGCGCTCGGGCCCGGCGCGCCTGGGGCAGCGTGGGCGGAGCGGAGCGCGCCCAATCTGCCCGGCGCCGAGCGGCGGCGCCTCAGGATTTCGCGCCCTCATCCACCTTGACGGGCGCGCCGCCCCGCGCAAGGCTCCGCGCCGTCCCGGGAGGCGGGGACCAAACACGGAGGATGTGCGTATGACTCGCTTGCTTTCGACCCGGATCAGCCGCCGCGCGGTCGCTGCCGGCGCCGTGCCGGCCTCGCTCGCGCTCGCCGGCTTCCCGCGCGCGCCACGGGCAGCGGAGAAGCAGATCGCCTATCTGACCCCCGGGCTCGACCTGCCCTTCTGGCGCATCCTCGCCAAGGGCATTGCCGACACCGGCGCCGGCCATGGCTTCAAGACCACGACGTACGACAGCCACAACAACGCCCAGACCCAGTTGCAGAACGCGCAGGACGCGATCGCGCGCAAGGTGGACGGCATCATCATCTCGCCCACCGACAGCTCCACCTGCCCTTCGGTGCTCGATGCTGCCAAGCGCGCCGGCATCCCCGTCGTCATCGCCGATATCGGCACCACCAGCGGCGAATATGTCTCCTTCATCATCTCGGACAACACCGAGGGCGCCTATGGCACCGGTGTTGCCTTTGCAAAGGCGATGAAGGCGAAGGGCTGGGAGAAGGGCAGCGTCGGCCTCGTCACCATCTCGCTCGCCCGCAACAACGGCAAGGCGCGCACCGCCGGATTCCGCAAGGCGCTGGCCGAGGCGCATATCCGCGAAGCGGCGCTGTCGCAGATGCAGACCTACACCGCCGACGAGACCTTCAAGTTCGTCCAGGACATGCTCACCGCCCACCCGGACATGCGTGGTCTGTTCATCGAGACCGACCAGCCGACCATCGGGGCGCTGCGCGCGCTGCAGGCCACCCGGCGCGAGGGCCAGGTGCTGGTCGCCGCCTATGACGGCATTCCCGAGTTCGTCAAACTGCTGAAGGAAGGCAAGATCGTCGCCTCCGGCATGCAGCAGCCCTACCTGATGGGCGAGCGCTCGGCGCTGTCGCTGCTCGCGTATCTCGACGGCGGCAAGCCGGACAAGACGATCATCGTGCCGATCGAAGTCGTCACCAGCGAGAATGTCGACAAGCTGCTGCCGACGATCCGTACCACGGTGTTCGGCAACGAGATGACCTGAGTTGACGGACCTGCTGGCGCTTTCCGACATCTGGAAGCGCTTCGGGGCGACGATTGCTCTCGCCGGCGCCGATTTCACCCTCGGCGCCGGCGAAGTTCATGCGCTCGTCGGCGCCAACGGCGCCGGCAAGAGCACGCTCTCACGCGTCATTTCCGGCCACATCCAGCCCGACCGCGGCGATCTCCGCCTCGACGGCCGCCCGCTGCGCCATGCCAACGCGCGCGAGGCGATCCGCAGCGGCATCGCCATGGTGACGCAGGAAACCTCGCTCGCGCCCGATCTCTCGGTGCTGGAAAACATCATGCTGCCGCGCCTGGGCCAGCGCGGCCGGCTGGATTGGCGCGGTATGCGTGCGCACGCCGGCCGCCTGATCGAGGAGTTCGGCCAGGAGGGCGGACTGTCGCTCGACGTGCCGGTCCGGGAATTGTCCATCGGCCAGCGTCAGATGGTCGAAATCCTCAAGGCCCTGGCGATCGATTCCCGGGTCATCATCTTCGACGAGCCGACCGCCTCGCTGTCGCCGATGGAGAGCGAGATCCTGTTCGGCATCATCCGCGCCCTGGCCGCGCGCGGCCGGGGGGTGATCTTCGTCTCGCACCGGCTGGAGGAGATTTTCTCGGTCACCGACCGCATCACCGTGCTGCGCGAAGGCCGCGTCGTCGCCGCCGGCGTTGCGACCGACCACATCGCTCCACCCGAACTGGTGCGGCTGATGGTCGGGCGGGAGTTGTCGGACGTCTATGCAAGCGGCGCGCGGAGTGGCCACGCGCCGGGGAAGGTCGTGCTGAGCGTCTCCCATCTCGCCGCCCCGCCGCGGGTGCGGGATGTCTCCTTCACCGTGCGCGCGGGGGAGATCGTGGGCCTCGCCGGGCTCGTCGGCGCCGGGCGCTCGGAGACGGTGGAGACGATTTTCGGCCTGCGCCCGGCCGCCGCCGGCCGCATCGACCTCGACGGCCAGGCCTTCCGCGCGCGATCGCCGCGGGCGGCGATCCGCGCCGGTATCGGGCTGATCCCGGAGGACCGGCGCGGGCAGGGGATCGTGCCGGATTTCTCGGTGCGCGAAAATCTCATGCTCGCCCATCTCGGTGACCATCGTGGCCCCGGCCTCGGCTACGAGCAGCGGAGCAGCACCGTGCGAGCGCTCCTGGACACGCTCGGCCTGCCGGCGCATCGCGTGCTCGATGCCTCCATGCTCACCTTCTCCGGCGGCATGCAGCAGAAAGTCATCCTCGCGCGCTGGCTGCTGCTCGGCCCGAAGCTGCTGCTGCTCGACGAGCCGACGCGCGGCGTCGATATCGGCACGCGCGCGAGCATCTACGCGCTGCTGCGCCGCATCGCCGCCGAGGGTGTGGCGGTGGTGGTGGTGTCCTCGGATTTCGAGGAAGTCATCGGACTCGCCGACCGCATCGTGGTTCTGAGTGACGGCGTGACCGTCACCGAGATCCCCGGCGATCTCGTGGATATCGAGAATCTCGCCATGTTCGCGGCGCCGCGCTCGTCCGCCGCGCGCACCCGCGCGCTGCTCGCCGCGCTGCGCGACGCGTATGGCGGCATCGGCTGCTGGATCGGGCTCGATGGCGAGCGGCTGTTCTGCTTCGACCGCGTCGGCGACGACGAAGCCGCCGACCCAGGCTTTGCCGCCGGCGGCTTCGCCCCGATCGCGGCGACCCGCATCGCCGTCGCGCTCGCCGCCCGCGCCGAGGGGTTCGTCTTCGAGGCCGACGGCCGCGCCAGCCTGCTGGTGCCGATCCGTGGCCGGCGCGGGCACGATCTCGGCCTGATCGGGCTGACGCTGCCGCCCGGCGCGCCGCTTCCGGACGCGGCCGCCGTGCGGGCGCGCATCGAAGCGGCGACGGCCCTTCCCACCCTGACGATCGCGGACGCCGCATGAGCATGACCGAGACACTTCCGGGCGCGCCCGCGCGCCGCTCCCTCGCGCGTCGCCTCATCACCCAGATCGAAGCGCGGATGCTGCTGCTCACGCTCGTCGTGATGGCCGCGCTCTCCGTGGTCTCGCCGTATTTTCTCACCACCAACAATCTGCTCAACGCCATGGACCAGTCGGTGGTGGTCGGCATGGTGGCGCTTGGCCAGACCATGGTGATCCTCATCGGCGGGATCGACCTCTCGGTGGGCTCGCTCGCCGGCGTCACCGGCATGGTGCTGGGGTTGACGCTGCCGACGCTGGGCCTGCCCGGCGCGGTCGGGCTGGCGCTCCTCACCGGCGCGCTGGCCGGCCTGGCGAGCGGAGCGATCATCATTTTCGGCCGGCTGGCGCCGTTCGTCGTCACGCTCGGCGTGATGTCGATCGGGCGCAGCATGGCCTATGTGATCAGCGGCGCCAATTCGGTGGGCGAGCTGCCGGCCGGGCTGGGCCGGCTGTCCACCGACACGATCGGCGGGCTGCCGGTGAATTTCGCCATCCTGCTCGCCGCCTATGGCGCGGCGTGGTGGTTCCTCACCCGCGCGAAGGGCGGGCGCACGCTCTATGCCATCGGCTCGAATGCCGAGGCGGCGCGCGTCGCCGGGCTTTCCATCCGGCTGTGGAGCATCCTCGCCTATGGTTTCTCCGGGCTGATGAGCGCGGTGGCGGCAACCTTCCTCGCCTCGCGCATCCTCTCGATCGATCCGATCGGCGGCAACGGGCTGGAACTGGACGCCATCGCCGCGGTGGTGATCGGCGGCGCCAGCCTGTTCGGCGGCCGCGGCTCCATCATCGGCACGCTGTTCGGCGTGTTCATCATGGTGTTCATCCGCAACGGGCTGAACCTGCTCAACGTCTCGCCCTACTGGCAGGGCACCGCCATCGGTTCGATCATCATCGCCGCCGTGCTCGCCGAGCGGCTGCTGAGCGACCGTGGGCGCGGATAGCGGCATGGCTCCGCGCGCCGTCCTCGCCTGCGAGGACAATCTCGCCTTCATGCCGAAGCTGGCGGACGGGCAGATGAAGCTGATCGTCACCTCGCCGCCCTACAATATCGGCAAGGAATACGAACGGCGCGCGCCGCTCGATGCCTATCTACGAGGGCAGGAAGCGGTGATCACCGAGTGCGTGCGCCTGCTGCACCCGCGCGGGTCGCTGTGCTGGCAGGTCGGCAACCATGTGCAGGACGGCGAGGTGTTCCCGCTCGATGCCGTGCTCTACCCGCTGTTCAAGCGGTTCGGCCTGAAATTGCGTAACCGTATCGTCTGGCATTTCGAGCACGGGCTGCACTGCACCAAGCGCCTGTCGGGGCGGCACGAGACCATCCTCTGGTTCACCAAGCGCGAAGACTATACGTTCAATCTCGACGCGGTCCGCGTGCCGTCCAAATACCCGCAGAAGAAGCACTTCAAGGGGCCGCGCGTCGGCCAGTTGTCCGGCAACCCGCTCGGCAAGAACCCCGGCGATGTCTGGATTTTTCCGAACGTGAAGAGCAATCACGTCGAGAAGACCACGCATCCCTGCCAGTTTCCGGTCGAGCTCGTCGAGCGGCTGGTGCTCGCGATGACCGCGCCAGGGGACAGCGTGCTCGATCCCTACATGGGCGTCGGCAGCAGCCTGATCGCGGCTTTGAAGCATGGCCGTAACGGCTTCGGGTGCGACCTGTCGGCGGCGTATGTGGCGCTGGCCGGCCAGCGGCTCGATGCGCTCGCGGCGGGCCAGCTCCGGCTGCGGCCGATGGATCGGCCGGTCTATGATCCGTCGCGCCCGGCCGCCGCCCAGCGCCGCGCCGCGCCGGCGGTGACGCCGCCGTCGATGACCAGTTCCGACCCGGTCATGTAGCGCGAGCCGTCGGAGGCCAGGAACAGCACGCCCTCGGCGATCTCCTCGGCCGTGCCGGCGCGCCCGCTCGGCACTTCCCGCGCCAGCGCGTGCGGGTCGATCGGCGCGTTGCGGCTGGCACCGGTGGCACCGGTCGGAATTTTCGTCCAGATCGGCGTGTCGATGATGCCCGGATGGATGGTGTTGACCCGGATGTCATCGCCGGCAACGGCGCATTCCAACGCCACCGCCTTGGCGAACAGCCGCACCCCGCCCTTGGTGGCGCAATAGCCGGCGAGCCCGGCCGAGCCGCGGATGCCGGCGACCGAGGACATGATCACGATCGAACCGCCGCCGGCCCGCCGCATCGCCGGCACGGCGTGCTTCACGGCGAGAAAAACGCCGTCCATGTTCACCGCGATCTGCCGCCGCCAGTCGGCCAGCGTCATCTCGATCGCCGGGACCAGGAGACCGATGCCGGCATTGGCGACCATCACGTCCAGCCGGCCGTAGCGGTGCTCGGCGGCGTCGATCACCTCCGGCCACCGCGCTTCCTCGGTGACATCCTGCGCCAGGGAAATCGCCTCTCCGCCCGCCGCCGTGATCGCGGCGGCGACGGCGGCGGCGCCTGCCGTGTCGATGTCGGTCACCACGACCTTGGCGCCCTCGCGCGCGAGCAGCCGCGCCGAAGCGGCACCGATGCCGGAGGCGCCGCCGGTGACGATCGCGACCTTGTTCTGGACCTGTCCCATTGCCTTCTTCCTGGTGCGTCTCCACTCTGCCCGCAGTCTGCCGCCCGCGGCGGAATTGGCAAGCCGTGCCCTTGACCTCGATCAAGGCGCGGGCGCCGGCTGTCCCCGAGGCTGTCCTTGAGGCTTGGGGCCGAGCGAGAGGAGAACGATCATGGTCGGTCTGGTTCTGAGCACCGAGCAGGTGCGCGCCGCGCCACCGGAGGTGCGGGAGTGGATCAAGGGTCTGATCGATGCCGAACTGGCCGGTGCATTCGCGCCGCAGCGCGAAACGCCGGCGACGCTCGCCGCCCTCAGCGTGCCCGAGGCGGCAGCGATCGCCGGGCGCATCCAGGGCGACTTCCTCACCCTGCAACTGTTCTTCGAGCTCGGCCGCGAGGCGCCGCCGGGCGCGCCGCAGCCGCCGCACCTGCACCGCGCGGCCATCGCCGACATTGTCCGCCACGTGCGCCTGCCGAGCCCGGACCGGTTCGGCGCCGCCATCGAGGCGATCCAGGAGGCCTTCCGCCACGTGAGGGGCGATGCGCAGGCGGCCCTGTTCGGGTTCGACCAGCGCGGCGGCATCTACGTCCACGAGAACACGCAACGGGCCATCCACGCGGTGTGGGAGCGTTTCGTCGACGCCCAGCCGGTGAATGCGGAGGCCGTGGCGCCTTCACCCATGCCCATGCCGGCATCCATGACCCCACCCATGGCGCCATTGGCACCGGACGGTGGGCTGGCGCCGTTTCCTGGCGAGGCGGACCACTGAAGCAGGCCGCCCGAGGCGCCGAGCGAGGCGCCGAGCGGGGCGCCGCCGCCTTGACTTGACCTCGAGCGCTCCGCAGAGTTCTGGCCGGGCCAACGCCGCCGTGGAGAGCGGTCGGCGCGGGGGAGGGGCAGGCCATGAAACTCATGTGGTTCCACCTGATGCCGTATACCGAGCTGCCGGACGATTTCCGCGAGCGGCATCCGTCGGTCTGGGTCGATATCCACTCCTCGCTGTTCGACCCGAAGCGCGCCCATGTCATGTACAACGACTTCATGGACGAGCTCGAATACGCCGCGTCCTGCGGGTTCGACGCGATCTGCGTCAACGAGCATCATTCCAACGGCTACGGCCTGATGCCCTCGCCCAACCTGATCGCGACCGCCCTCGCCCGCCGGACCACCGACACCGCGCTGTGCGTCCTCGGCAACTCCCTCGCGCTCTACAACCCGCCGACCCGGGTGGCCGAGGAGTTCGCCATGATCGACTGCATCTCCGGCGGGCGGCTGATCGCCGGCTTCCCGGTCGGCACACCGATGGACACGTGCTACGCCTACGGCCAGAACCCGAGCATGCTGCGCGAGCGGTATCTGGAGGCGCATGATCTCGTCGTGCGCGCCTGGACCGAGCGCGAAACCTTCGCCTTCAACGGCCGGTTCAACCAGCAGCGCTACGTCAATATCTGGCCGCGCCCGGTGCAGACACCGCATCCGCCGATCTGGATTCCCGGCGGCGGCTCGGTCGAGACCTGGCAGTGGTGCGCCGAGATGGACTACGTCTACTGCTATCTGTCGTACTACGGCTACAAGGCCGGACGAGCGACGATGCAGGGCTTCTGGGACGAAATGGCGCGCCTCGGCAAGGACCGCAATCCATACCGCGCCGGCTTCCTGCAATTCATCGGCGTGGCCGAAACCCGTGCCAAGGCGATGGACCTCTATCGCCAGCCGGCGGAGTATTTCTACGGCCGCTGCCTGCATGTCGATCCGCGCTTCGCGACCCCGCCGGGCTACGTCACCGAGGCGACCCAGCGCGCCGGCCTGGAAAGCCAGGTGCAGAAGGCGGCCAACGCCAACCCGGTGCTCGGCTCGACCACGGGGACGCGAATGCAGTCCGTCGCCCGCGACATGGAGGACATCGTCGATCGCGGCTATGTCATCGTCGGCTCGCCCGACGAGGTGGTGGCGCAGCTCAGCGAGGTGGCGACCGAGCTGAATGTCGGCCATCTCATGCTGCTGCTGCAGTTCGGCAACATGGGCAAGGAATTGGCGCAGTACAACACGCGCCTGTTCGCTGAGGCGGTGATGCCGCGGATGAGGGGTCTGTTCGCCGAGTGGGAGGATCGCTGGTGGCCGCAGCCGATGGCGCGCGAGGCGCGGGTGACCCCGTCCGCCTTCCACCCCGGCGCCCTCGCTGCCGAATAGCGCCGGGGGCGAGCGGAAAGGGGCGGTCATGACCGAACGCGAAACGCTCAGCGTGGAGCTCGCGGCTTCGTCGTGCCGCGTCTGGCGCCAGGGCACCGGGCGCAAGCTGGGGTTCCTCGCCGGTTTCGGTGGCCTGCCGCGCTGGGTGCCGGTGCTCGACCGTCTCGCGGCGCAGCGGCAACTCATCGTCCCGTCGCTGCCTGGCTTCCCGGGCGCCGAGGGTTTCCGCAGCCTCGATAGCCATCTCGACTGGCTGCTCGCGGTGCATGACCTGCTGCAGCAGGCCGGGCTGGACGGGGCCGACCTGGTGGCCAGCTCCGTCGGCGCCGCCTTCGCCGCCGAGATGGCCGCGCTCTGGCCGGGTTCGGTGCGCCGGCTGGTGCTGATCGCCCCGTTCGGCCTGTTCGACGAGGCCGAGCCGCCGGCCGACCCGTGGGCCGTGCGCCCGGCCGATCAAGGCGCGCTGTTCTGCGCCGACCCGGCGCGCTGGGCCGAGCTCAAGGCGCTGCCCGAAGGCGCCAATTCGATCGAGTGGCCGATCATCCAGAACCGCGCCAACGAGGCCGCCGCCCGTGCCTTCTGGCCGCTCGGCAATACGCGCCTGGAGCGGCGGCTGGGACGGATCACGGCGCCGACCCTGCTGCTCTGGGGCGCGGCGGATCGGGTGATGCCGCGAACCTATGCCCAGCGCATCGCGGCTGCACTCGGCGGACCGAGCGAGATCCGCATCATCGACGGTGCCGGCCACCTCGCCGAACTCGACCGCCCGGACGCCGTCGCCGACGCGGCGCTCGCCTGGACCGCCTGAAAGGACCGTCATGCCGATCGACCCCCAAGCGCAGTTCGTCCTCGACCTGATCAAGAGCTCGGGCCGGCCGCCCTACGAGGCGCTGACCCCGGAGGAGGCGCGCGCCGCCCAGCGAGCGGCCCGGCCAGTGCTGCAGCCGGCGGCGCCCGATGTCGGCGAGGTGCGCGATCTCGCCGCCGAGGGCCCCGGGGGGCCGATCAAGCTGCGGCTCTATCGCGGCGCCGGCGCGCCGGCCGGCGCGGTGCCCGGCCTGGTCTATTTCCATGGCGGCGGCTGGGTGATCGGCGACATCGAGAGTCACGACGTGGTCTGCCGCCAGATCGCCAACGCCGCCGACGCGGTCGTGGTCTCGGTCGATTACCGGCTCGGGCCGGAACATAAATTTCCCGCCGCGGTCGAGGACGCGATCGCGGCGACCGATTGGGTGGCCGGCGCGGCCGAACGGCTGGGCATCGATCCGGCCAGGCTGGCGGTGGGCGGCGATTCCGCCGGCGGCAACCTCGCCATCGTCACCGCCATCGACGCGCGCGACCGCGCCGCGTCGGCGCCGAACCGGCCGCCGATCGCTTTGCAGGCGCTGGTCTATCCGGCGACCGAATTCGCCATGCGCCACGACTCCCATCGCCGCTTTGCCGAGGGGTATTTCCTGACGCGGCCGCTGATGGACTATTTCCGCGACCACTATCTGCGTAGTCCCGCCGACATCGATGACTGGCGGGCTTCGCCGCTGCGGGTGACCGACCTCGCCCGGCTGCCGCCCGCTCTGGTGCTGACCGCGGGGTTCGATCCGCTGTGCGACGAGGGCGAAGAATACGCCCGCAACCTCGTCGCGGCCGGCGTCCGTGTGACGATGCGGCGGTTCCCGGGCCAGATCCATGGCTTCTTCTCCATGGGGCGGATCATCGCCGCGGCCGACGAGGCGGTCGCCGACGTCGCGACCGCCCTGCGCGCGCTGCCCGCCAAGTAGCCGGCCTTCCCCTCACATCGGGGCCCGTGGCGTCGCTCCGGCGTTACTCGGGCCCGGGAAGCCGGGCGAGCCCGTCGCGCAGCCGGTCGAGCAGCCGGAACAGCTGCAGGCATTCGGCGCTGGAGAGGTCCGACAGGGCATCCGCATAGTAGGTGCGGATGCTGGCCTGCATGTCCGTCCAGGTCCGCTCGCCCAGGGTGGTGAGCCGGACATAGCGCAGCCGGCCGTCTCGCATGTCGCGGATGCGCTCGACCAGGCGGGCGGCCTCCAGCCGATCGAGCACCGCCGTCAGGTTTTGCCGGCTGACCATGAGGAAGCCGATCAGGTCCTTCACCGCCATGCCATGCGGGCGCACCGCTGGGCGTGACAGCGCCCCGAGCACCGCCCATTGCTGTGTCGTCGCCCCGTATCGGCTCACCGCCCGGGTGCCCGTCTTGTGCAGCAGGTTCGAGGCCTGGTACAGGCGCAGGAACAATCGGTTGGCGATGTCGAATCGTGCCGCCGCATCGGCGCGCTCGGGCGCGGGCGTTTCCGCGAGCTGGTCCATCAATACCTTGCCATACTATTTGAGATGTATCATACCATTGATGGATAGCGCACGCCAGCGCGCATTGCCGGGCGGCTTGGCCATCGCCGGCTGAGAGAAGGGAACGACCATGCAATACGAGGATATTCTGTTCACCGTCGCCGACGGCGTCGCCACCATCGCCATCAACCGGCCGCAGGTGATGAACGCGTTTCGCGGCCGGACCTGCGAGGAATTGATCCACGCGCTGAACCGGGCCGGTTGGGACAAGTCGATCGGCGTCATCGTGCTCACGGGCACGGGCGATCGCGCCTTCTGCACCGGCGGGGATCAGTCGGCGCATGACGGAAAATACGATGGGCGCGGCATGATCGGCCTGCCGGTCGAGGAGCTGCAGTCGCTCATCCGCGATGTGCCGAAGCCGGTCATCGCTCGCGTCCAGGGCTACGCGATCGGGGGCGGCAACGTGCTGGCAACGCTGTGCGATCTGACCATCGCCTCGGACCGGGCGCAGTTCGGCCAGGTCGGCCCGAAGGTCGGATCGGTGGATCCGGGTTTCGGGACCGCGTATCTCGCGCGCGTCGTCGGCGAGAAGAAGGCGCGTGAGATCTGGTATCTCTGCCGCCGCTACACCGCCGCCGAGGCGCTGGCCATGGGCCTCGTCAACGCTGTCGTCCCGCACGAGCAGCTCGATGCCGAAGTGGCGCGCTGGTGCGCGGAGATCATGGCGCGCAGCCCGACCGCGATCGCCATCGCCAAGCGCTCCTTCAACGCCGACACGGAGAGCATCCGCGGCATCAGCGGCATGGGGATGCAGGCGCTGGCGATGTATTACGCCACCGACGAGAGCCAGGAAGGCGTCCGCGCCTTCAACGAGAAGCGGAGCCCCGAGTTTCGGCGGTTCGTGAAGTAGGAGCGCTTCGCGGCATCGGCGCGGCGGTGCAGCAAGGGGCTCGGTGCTGCCGGCCCCAGCCGCGCCGGCCGCCGCTACGCTTCGAGCGGTGGCTCCCGTCCGACGGCCTCGCGGTAGGCCGTCCGGACCGCATCGGAGACGCCCTGCGTATCCTCCAGGATGTTGCGCGGCGTGATGGCGATGAAGGCGATCTCCCAATCCGCCGGGATCGGCGCACCCACCTGCGGCACGAAAGCGTGCGGCGCCCCCGGCGCGTTGTGGAAATGCGCGCCGGGGATGACCGGGGTGAGGATGGGCCGGCCAGTCTCGGCGATGGTGAACGCCTCCGCATCGCCGATCACATACATCGGGAACTGGTCGGTTCGGCTGCTCGCGTGCCGGTGCAACTCCGCGGTGCGAAGGAAGACGGCGGTGACCAGGCGGCCATGGCGGTTGCGGCCGTTCCGCCACGGGCCGGGCCCAGACAGGTCCATCGGGGCGGGGAGCGCATGCGCCGCCGCGCCCAGCACCGCTCGCAGCGCTTCCTTGGGGTCCGATCCGCCGTTCCGGCCCGAACCCCGCCCGAGCCGCGCGGCAAACGCCGCATGGACGGACTTCACCCACGCCAGCTCGTCCGCCATGAGAGTGTAGTCGAGCAGCGGCCGGCGCTCTTGCTCGGACATCGTCACCTCCTCATGCTTGGCCCGGCCGGCTATTCGGCGGCGGCGGCCACGGAGCGGACATAGCGCTGGCGGGCCTCGACGTCGCGAGCCGCCGCGAGGTCGCTCTCCTGCAGCGCCTCGATATCGATATCGGCGAATTCGAGCACGTCCAGCCGCTCGAAACCGCGCCGTAGCCGCTCGCCCCAGAGGCCGATATCCTTCACCGCCGGCACGATGCGTGTGAACAGCCGGGTGCGGAAGGCGGCACTGGCGCCGGAGGCGTGCAGATGCTCGACGCACTCGTCGACCGGCAGGCCAAGATGCTGCCAGAGTTCCATGGCGTCGAACCGGTCGCGCATCAGTGCACAGGCCTCGACGAGGAACTCCTCCCGCTCATCGCGCTCGGCCTCCGTGAGCTGGGGGTAGTAGTCGCGCAGGGAGAGGCGGCCGAAGGCGACGTGGCGTGCCTCGTCCTCCATGACATAGGCATTGACCGCTGCGGCGAGCGGGTTCTGGGCATCATCGCGGATGCGGGCGAAGGCGGCGAGGGCCAGGCCCTCGATGACGATCTGCATGCCCAGATAGGTCATGTCCCACCGCGAATCGCGCAGCACCTGCTCGAGCAGGCTGCGCAGCGGCGGCGTCATCGGGTAGGTGACGCCGAACTTCTCCAGCAGCTTCTTGTAGACCTCGACATGGCGCGCCTCGTCCGTGACCTGGGTGGCGGCGTAGAGTTTCGCATCCATATCAGGTACTTGCTGCACGATCTTGGCGGCGCAGATCAGCGCGCCTTGCTCGCCGTGCAGGAATTGCGAGGTGCTCCAGGCCTGGTGCTGGCGGCGGATTTCCATCTGCTCGCGGGCGGGCAGGCGCTGATAGCAGGGGGCTGCATTGATCGGCAGTGCGCCCGCCGGCAGTTGCAGCGGGTTTTCCGGATCGAGCGCCTGGGTCCAGTCGATGCGGTCATTGGCGTTCCATTGCATGGTCTTGCCGCGTTCGTAGAGACCCAGCAGGCGGCTGCGCTCGGGGCCGAACTCCCAGTTGAAAACGCAAGTGAAATCCTGCGGCAACGCCCAGGCGGCCGGTGCCTCCGGCACCGCGGAGAGATCCGAGAAGGCCACGGCAAGTCCCCCATTTTGGTGGTCTATTGAGCGCGAGTCGCCGGCCCGGTGAGCGGTAGAGGAACGATAGGAGGCGTCCGCCCAGTCGCTGATTTTAGCCAAATTTGCGCGTTTTTCAACGCTGATGCCTACCGCGACGGGGAGGCGCCGCGCCGCATGCGTAAACCTGCTGGAGACGCTTGACTCGTCATGGGGCGGCTCGTAGGTTCCGCGCCCTCAGCCACCCGGCCCTGGCACGCTTTTGCCTTGGCGGGGTGGGGGTTGATCGCAGGCTCGGCGCATGTGGTGCCGCTAACCGGGAGTTCCCCGGCGGGCCCAGGCCACAGGCAGTGATGTTTCCCGCAGCGTGGCAAAGGCCGCGCCGTGCGGGGTGTGCCCATGGCCGGTGGCGTGCCGGAGCGGACAGTTTAAGGGGATCGGACGAGGCCTATGCCGACCATCAACCAGTTGATCGCCCACGGGCGGGAGCCGAGCGCGCGCCGCAACAAGGTGCCGGCGCTGCAAGGGTGCCCCCAGAAGCGCGGCGTCTGCACGCGCGTCTACACCACGACGCCGAAGAAGCCGAACTCGGCCTTGCGCAAGGTGGCCAAGGTCCGTCTCACCAATGGCTACGAGGTGGTGAGCTACATCCCCGGCGAGGGCCACAATCTGCAAGAGCACAGCGTGGTGCTGATCCGCGGTGGCCGCGTGAAGGACCTTCCGGGCGTGCGCTATCACATCCTGCGCGGCGTGCTCGACACCCAGGGCATCGCCAAGCGCCGCCAGCGCCGCTCGCTCTACGGCGCCAAGCGTCCCAAGTGACAGGAGATCAGCGATGAGCCGCCGCCGTCGCGCCGTGAAGCGCGAGATCCTCCCGGACCCGAAGTTCGGCGACGTCGTAATTTCGCGCTTCATGAACGTGCTGATGTTCGACGGGAAGAAGTCGACCGCCGAGGGCATCGTCTACGACGCACTCGACGTGATGAAGAAGCGTGGCGGCAGCCAGGCCGACCCGGTGCGCATGTTCCACGAGGCGCTGGACAATGTGAAGCCGGCCGTGGAAGTCCGCTCGCGCCGTGTCGGTGGCGCGACCTATCAGGTGCCGGTGGAAGTGCGCGCGGAGCGCCGCCAGGCGCTCGCCATCCGCTGGATCATCGACGCGGCGCGCAAGCGCGGCGAGCATACGATGCAGGAACGGCTTTCGAACGAGCTGCTCGACGCGGTGAACAATCGCGGCGCAGCGGTGAAGAAGCGCGAGGACACCCATCGGATGGCCGAGGCCAACAAGGCCTTCAGCCACTACCGCTGGTAATCCGCGCGTCCTGAACGCAGACCTCAACGCAATACCGTCAGAGACCCGGGAACGGAGAAGACGACGATGGCCAAGGCGAAATTCCAGCGCAACAAGCCGCACTGCAACATCGGCACGATTGGCCATGTGGACCACGGCAAGACATCGCTGACGGCGGCGATCACGAAGGTCCTGGCAAAGACCGGCGGGGCGACCTTCACCGCCTACGACCAGATCGACAAGGCTCCCGAGGAGCGCGCGCGCGGCATCACGATCTCGACCGCTCACGTGGAGTACGAGACGCAGAACCGCCACTACGCCCACGTGGACTGCCCCGGTCATGCCGACTACGTGAAGAACATGATCACCGGCGCCGCGCAGATGGACGGCGCGATCCTGGTCGTCTCCGCTGCCGACGGGCCGATGCCGCAGACCCGTGAGCACATCCTGCTCGCGCGCCAGGTGGGCGTGCCGGCGCTGGTGGTGTTCATGAACAAGGTCGACATGGTCGACGACCCCGAGCTGCTCGAACTGGTGGAGATGGAGGTGCGCGAGCTGCTCTCGTCCTACCAGTTCCCCGGCGACGATATCCCCATCATCAAGGGCTCCGCCCTGTGCGCGCTCGAGGATCGCAACCCCGAGCTGGGCGAGCAGGCCGTGCTCAAGCTGATGGAGGCGGTGGACGCCTACATCCCGCAGCCGGAGCGGCCGAAGGATCGTCCGTTCCTGATGCCGATCGAAGACGTGTTCTCGATCTCCGGTCGCGGCACCGTGGTGACGGGGCGCATCGAGCGCGGTGTGGTCAAGGTTGGCGAAGAAGTCGAGATCGTCGGGCTGAAGCCGACGGTGAAGACGGTGGTGACGGGCGTCGAGATGTTCCGCAAGCTGCTCGATCAGGGCGAGGCGGGTGACAACATCGGCGCGCTGCTCCGCGGCACGAAGCGCGAGGATGTCGAGCGCGGGCAGGTTCTCGCCGCCCCGGGCTCGATCACCCCGCACACGCAGTTCAAGGCCGAGGCCTATATTCTGACCAAGGAAGAAGGCGGTCGCCATACCCCGTTCTTCACCAACTACCGGCCGCAATTCTATTTCCGCACCACGGACGTGACCGGCATCGTGAAGCTGCCGGATGGGACGGAAATGGTGATGCCGGGTGACAACGTCTCGATGGACGTCGAGCTGATCGCGCCGATCGCCATGGACGAAGGGCTGCGCTTCGCGATCCGCGAGGGCGGTCGGACGGTTGGCGCCGGCGTGGTTGCCAAGATCGTCGCCTGACACCGGCCCCGGAATCGGCGCACTGACCCGCAGGATAGACGATGGACAACCAGAATATCCGCATCCGCCTGAAGGCGTACGATCACCGCGTGCTGGACAACAGCACGAAGGAGATCGTGAACACAGCCAAGCGCACGGGCGCGCGGGTCCGCGGGCCGATTCCGCTGCCGACGCATATCGAGCGCTTCACCGTCAACCGCTCCCCGCATGTCGACAAGAAGAGCCGTGAGCAGTTCGAGATCCGGACTCACCGTCGCTTGCTCGACATCGTCGAGCCGACCCCGCAGACCGTGGACGCGCTGATGAAGCTCGACCTCGCGGCCGGCGTGGACGTCGAGATCAAGATCTGAGGCGAAGCCCATGCGCACCGGACTGCTGGCCAGAAAGCTGGGAATGACCCGGCTGTTCCAAGACGACGGCACACACGTGCCGGTGACCGTGCTGCATCTCGACGAGGTTCAGGTGGTCGCCGCGCGGACGGCGGAGAAGGATGGCTACACCGCCGTCCAGCTCGGCTGGGGTCGGGCGAAGGTGAAGAACGTCTCGAAGCCCAATCGCGGCCATTTTGCACGCGCCAAGGTCGAGCCGAAGCTGCGGCTCGTCGAATTCCGCGTAACGCCCGAGGCGACGCTGGAGCCGGGCGCGACGCTGTCGGCGGCGCATTTCGTCGTCGGTCAGATGGTCGATGTCTGTGGTACCACCAAGGGCAAGAGCTTCGCCGGCGTGATGAAGCGCTGGAACTTCAGCGGCCTCGAAGCCAGTCACGGCGTCTCCATCAGCCATCGCAGTCACGGGTCCACGGGTAACCGTCAGGACCCGGGTCGCACCTTCAAAAACAAGAAGATGGCCGGCCATCTCGGCGACGAGCGGGTGACGACGCTCAATCTCCAGGTCGCCGGAATCGACGCCGAGCGCGGGTTGATCCTGGTCAAAGGTGCAGTTCCTGGCGCCAAGGGCGGCTATGTGCTCGTTCGCGACGCGATCAAGCGCCCGCGCCCGGCAGATGCGCCATTTCCTGCCGCGCTGGCCGGCTGAGAGGGATAGCGATGCAGATCGAGATCAGGACGCTTGACAACGGCCTGGCCGGCACCGCGGAGTTGCCGGAGCAGATTTTCGGTGCCGACCCCAGGGCGGATATCATCGCCCGCGTCGTGCATTGGCAGTTGGCGAAGCGTCGCGCTGGCACGCACAAGGCCAAGGGCATGGGCGAAGTGTCGGGTACGACGAAGAAGCCCTACCGCCAGAAGGGCACCGGCCGTGCGCGTCAGGGTAGCTTGCGGGCCCCGCAGTTCCGTACCGGCGGCGTTGTCCATGGTCCGGTGACGCGGTCGCACGAGTACGACCTGCCCAAGCAGGTGCGTCGCCTTGGCCTGATCTCGGCCCTGTCGCAGAAGCACGCAGAAGGCAAACTCGTGATCCTCGATGCCGCTGCGGCCGATGGCAAGACCCGCCCGCTGGTGCAGCGGCTGAAGGCTCTTGGTTGGGATTCGGCGTTGGTGGTCGATAGCACCGTCGATGCCGGCTTCCTGCGCGCGGCGCGAAACATCCCTGGCATCGACGTGTTACCCACGGTTGGCGCCAATGTGTACGATATTCTCCGCCACGACGTGCTGGCGATCACGACAGCCGGGGTCGAAGGGCTGAAGAGCCGCCTGGGTATCGGGCAGGGCGAGATCGGAGCGAGCGCATGAGCTCACCACAGAAATCGGCCGCCGCGGCGCGCCGCCGCGCCAGCCGAATGACCCGCGCGGCGATGTACGACGTCATTCGTGGCCCGGTCGTCACCGAGAAGTCCACGGCGCTGAGCGAGAAACATCAGATGGTGTTTCGCGTCGCACTGTCGGCGACGAAGCCGGAGATCAAAGCGGCGATCGAGGGCCTGTTCGGCGTCACGGTGCGGGGCGTGAACACGCTCGTGACCAAGGGCAAGACCAAGCGGTTCCGCGGCCGGCCCGGGCAGCGGAGCGATTCGAAGAAGGCCTATGTGGAGCTCGCCGAGGGCCAGACCATCGACCTGACCACCGGGCTCGCGTGAGGAAACGGCGATGGCACTGAAACAGTTCAAGCCAGTAACGGCGAGCCTTCGCGGCACGGTTCTCGTGTCTCGCGAGGAGTTGTGGAAGGGCAAGCCGGTCAAGGCGCTGACGCGCGGCAAGTCCTCCAGCGGTGGGCGGAACCAGCACGGGCACATCACATCCCGGTTCCGCGGCGGCGGACACAAGCGGACATACCGATTCGTCGATTTCAAGCGGCGCAAGTTCGACGTGCCGGGGACGGTCGAGCGGCTCGAATACGACCCGAACCGCACGGCCTTCATCGCGCTGATCAAATATGCCGATGGTGAGCTCGCGTATATCCTGGCGCCGCAGCGGCTGCGCGCGGGCGACAGCGTGATCGCCAGCAAGCGCGCAGACATCAAGCCGGGCAACGCGATGCCGCTGGCGGTGATCCCCGTCGGCACCATCGTGCACAATGTCGAGATGAAGCCGGGTGCGGGCGGCAAGGTGGCGCGCGCGGCGGGCACCTACGCCCAGCTCGTTGGTAAGGATTCCGGCTACGCGCAGATCAAGCTGATGTCGGGCGAGTTGCGGCTCGTGCGGGCGGAGTGCATCGCCAGCATCGGCGCGGTGTCGAACCCGGACAATTCGAACGTGCATATCGGCAAGGCTGGCCGCAGCCGTTGGCTCGGTCGCCGGCCGCACAACCGCGGCGTGGCCATGAACCCGGTCGATCATCCGCTCGGCGGTGGCGAAGGGCGCAGCTCCGGCGGTCGTCACCCGGTGACGCCGTGGGGCAAGCCGACCAAGGGCCACAAGACGCGCGTCAACAAGCGAACCGACCGGCTCATCATCCGTCGCCGCAACAAGGGGAAGGGCTGAGCGCATGCCTCGTTCCGTCTGGAAGGGGCCGTTCGTAGACGGCTTCCTGCTCAACAAGGCCGAGACCGCGCGTGGTTCGGGGCGCAACGAGATCATCAAGATCTGGTCGCGTCGCTCCACCATCCTGCCGCAGTTCGTCGGCCTGACCTTCGGCGTTTACAACGGGCGCAAGTTCCTCCCGGTGCAGGTGAGCGAGAACATGGTCGGGCACAAGTTCGGCGAGTTCTCACCGACGCGCACGTTCACCGGTCACTCGGCGGACAAGAAGGCAAAGCGAGGCTGAGATGAGCAAGCCCAATCATCCGCGCGGCCTCGACGAGACGGAGGCGCAGGCAGTGCTGCGCAATCTGCGCGTGAGCCCGCGCAAGCTCAACCTGATCGCGGCGATGATCCGCAACCTGGCGGCAGCCGATGCCGTCGCGGCGCTGACCTTCAGCAAGCGACGGATCGCCGTCGACGTGCGCAAGGCCCTGGAGAGCGCCATCGCCAATGCGGAGAACAACCACCAGCTCGATGTGGATCGCCTGGTGGTGACGCGGGCCGAAGTAGGGCGTTCGACCGTGATGCGCCGCTTCCAGGCGCGTGGCCGGGGGCGGGCCGCCCGCGTGGAGAAATGGTTCAGCCATCTGCGGATCGTCGTCGCCGAACGCAGCCAGGACGAGTCGGCGGCGGCACAGCAGGAGGCCGCATAGCATGGGGCAGAAAGTCAATCCGCTCGGGCTCCGGCTCGGCATCAACCGCACCTGGGATAGCCGCTGGTATGCCGGCGGTGACTATGCCCGGCTGCTGCACGAAGATCTGCGACTGCGCGCGCATCTGCGCCGTAAGCTTGCCGGCGCTGGGGTCTCGCGCGTCGTCATCGAGCGTCCGGCGAAGAAGCCGCGGGTGACGATCTATGCCGCCCGGCCGGGGGTCGTCATTGGCAAGAAGGGCCAGGACATCGACGCGCTTCGCAAGGATCTCACGACGATGGCGGGCGCCGATGTGGCGCTGAACATCGTCGAGATCCGCAAGCCGGAAATCGATGCGACGCTGGTCGCCGAATCGATCGCGCAGCAGCTCGAGCGCCGCGTTGCGTTCCGCCGCGCCATGAAGCGGGCGGTCCAGTCGGCGATGCGCCTGGGCGCGCAAGGCATCCGCATCAACTGCGGCGGACGTCTCGGCGGTGCGGAGATCGCGCGCGTCGAGTGGTATCGCGAGGGCCGCGTGCCGCTGCATACGCTGCGCGCCGATGTGGATTTCGGCATCGCCACGGCGCGCACGACCTATGGGTCGTGCGGTGTGAAGGTGTGGATCTTCAAGGGTGAGATTCTCGTGCGCGATCCGCTGGCGCAGGACAAGCGGGCGGCCGAACAGGCCCCGCAGCGGTAGGAGCACGCGACGATGCTGCAGCCCAAGCGCACGAACTTCCGCAAGGCACACAAGGGCCGCATCCATGGCGATGCGAAGGGCGGAACTGCGCTCAATTTCGGAGCCTTCGGGCTCAAGGCGATGGAGCCGGAGCGGATCACGGCACGCCAGATCGAGGCAGCCCGCCGCGCCATCACGCGCGCGATGAAGCGTGCCGGACGGGTGTGGATCCGCATCTTCCCGGACGTGCCGGTTTCGCGCAAGCCGGCCGAAGTGCGCATGGGGTCCGGCAAGGGCAGCCCGGAATTCTGGGTCGCGCGGGTGAAGCCGGGCCGGATCATGTTCGAGATCGATGGCGTCACGGGGGAACTGGCGCGCGAGGCGCTCACGCTGGGCGCCGCCAAGCTGCCGATCAAGACCAAGTTTGTCACCCGTATCGGGGATGCGTGACCGATGACCAAGGCAGCCGATATTCGCGCCAAGACCGCGGATGAGCTCGACTCGCTGCTGGTGGAGCTCCAGAAGGAGCGCTTCAACCTGCGGTTTCAGCGTGCCACCGGGCAGCTCGAGAAGCTGGGCCGCATTCGTGAAGTGCGGCGTGACATCGCGCGGGTGAAGACCGTGCTGCATCAGAAGGCTGCTGGCCCTGCCGGCGCCGCCGGCGGCCGGTCGTGAAGGGAGACGAGTGATGCCGAAGCGCGTCCTCAGTGGGCGAGTCGTGAGCGACAAGATGGACAAGACCGTGACGGTCATCGTCGAGCGTCGCGTCATGCATCCGCTCTACAAGAAGTTCATCCGACGGTCGAAGAAGTACGCGGCGCACGACGAAGCGAATGCGTGCCATGTCGGCGACCTGGTGCGGATCATCGAATGCCCACCCGTGAGCAAGCGGAAAAGCTGGGCGGTGATCGAGCGTAACGGGCAGGCGCTCGAGGCGGCCGCCGCACCCGCCGCCGCGCAGGCGTGAGGAGGCGAGGGTGATCTATCCTGAGACCAACCTCGACGTGGCCGATAATTCCGGTGCGCGTCGCGTGATGTGCATCAAGGTTCTGGGTGGCTCGAAGCGCAAGACCGCATCGGTTGGTGACGTCATCGTCGTCTCGGTGAAAGAGGCGATCCCGCGCGGCAAGGTGAAGAAGGGTGACGTGCATCAGGCCGTGATCGTGCGCGTGGCGTTCCCGGTCCGCCGGCCCGACGGCAGCGTCATCCGGTTCGACCGCAATGCCGCCGTGCTGATCAACAAGCAGCAGGAGCCGATCGGCACCCGCATCTTCGGCCCGGTCGTGCGCGAGCTGCGCGGGCGGAAGTTCATGAAGATCATTTCTCTGGCACCAGAGGTTCTATAAGGCGATGGCCGCGAAGATCAGGAAGGGCGACCGCGTCGAGGTGGTTGCCGGGGCGAGCAAGGGGATGCGTGGCGAAGTGCTGCGCGTGATCCCCAAGGAGAACCGCGCCGTGGTGCGCGGTGTCGCCGTTGCGAAGCGCCATCTGAAGCCGCGCGGCATGGGCCAGCCGGGTGGCATCGTCGAACAGGAGGCCCCGGTGCATCTGTCGAACCTGATGCTGGTGGACCCGCAGACGGACAAGCCGACCCGGGTCGGGTTCCGGGTGCTGGAGGACGGGCGCAAGGTGCGCCTCGCCCGGCGCAGCGGCAACGTGATCGAGAGTTGAGGAGGCAGCGGTGAGCGAGACTGAAGCGCGCGATATGCCGAGACTGCAGGCGCTGTACCGCGAGCAGGTCCGGCCGGCGCTGCAGCAGGAGTTCGGCTACCGCAATCCCATGCAGGTGCCCCGGTTGGAGAAGATCGTCATCAACATGGGGGTCGGCGAGGCCACGGCGGACCAGAAGAAGCTCGATGCGGCGGTGGCGGAGCTGGCGCTGATCAGCGGTCAGAAGCCGGTCAAGACGCTGGCGAAGAAGGCGATCGCCGGCTTCAAGATCCGCAAGGGCCTGCCAATTGGCTGCAAGGTGACGTTGCGCCGGGATCGGATGTACGAATTCCTCGACCGGCTGATCACGATCACTTTGCCGCGGGTGCGTGATTTCCGCGGCGTCGGCGGCAAGGCGTTCGATGGCCGCGGCAACTTCGCGATGGGTCTCAAGGAGCAGATCGTGTTCCCTGAGATCGCGTACGACAAGGTCGAATCGATCCGTGGCATGGACATCGTGGTGGTCACGACCGCGACGAACGACTCCGAGGCGAAAGCGCTTCTGCGCGGTTTCGGGCTGCCTTTCATTAGCTGAGCCAAACGCGGCAACACCCGGTGACGGGTTTTTGGAAAACCGCCGGGAAGCACCGGTAGGTTCCGGAGGACGGAGACAGGATGGCCAAGATCTCTGCGGTCAACCGAAACAAGCGCCGGGAGCGGATGGCGATCCGCGACCGCGCCAAGCGGGCGGCGCTGAAGACGGTGGTAATGGACCGCGACCGGTCCGTGGAGGATCGCTTCGAGGCGAGCCTCAAGCTGGCCGAGCTTCCGCGCAATGGAGCGAAGGTGCGGGTGCGGCTGCGGTGCGAGTTGACCGGGCGTTCGCGCGGCAACTACCGCAAGTTCAAACTGTGCCGCATCGCGCTGCGTGAGCTGGCGAGCAGCGGGCAGATTCCGGGCATGGTCAAGGCGAGCTGGTAAGAGGGCGGCATGGCACTTTCCGATCCTCTGGGCGACATGCTGACGCGCATCCGCAATGCGCAGCGTGCCCGCCATAGCGCCTGCGTCGCCCCGGCGTCGCGGCTGCGCGCGAATGTCCTGGAAGCGCTGAAGCGCGAGGGCTTCATCCGCGGCTACAGCACCGAGGCAGTGCGTCCCGGTATCGAGCAGCTGCGCATCGAGCTGAAGTACAACGAGGGCGAGCCGGTGATCAAGGAGATCACCCGCGTCTCCAAGCCGGGACGGCGGGTCTACTCCAAGATCAAGGAGCTGCCACGGGTCTATGCCGGGCTCGGCATCTCCATCCTCTCCACGCCGCGTGGCGTGTTGAGTGATGCGGAGGCGCGCGCGGCCAATGTCGGCGGCGAAGTGCTGTGCCGCGTGTTCTGATGCAACGGATGCAGGAGGGGCGGCGGGCATGTCGCGCGTAGGCAAATATCCGGTGCAGATTCCGGCCGGGGTGGATGTGGTGATCGACGGCGCGACTCTGCGGGCCAAGGGCAAGCTCGGTGAGCTCAGCTTGGCGCTGACGCCGCAGGTGGTGGCGAAGATCGAGGCCGGCGCGGTCTCGGTGCAGCCGCGGACCGGCGAGACCCACGCGCGGATGATGTGGGGCACGACGCGGGCGCTGGTGGCGAACATGGTTCGTGGCGTTTCCACCGGATTTGCCAAGTCGCTGGAGATCACCGGCACCGGCTACCGCGCTGCGGTGCAGGGCGGCGACCTGGTGATCAACCTGGGGTTCTCTCACGACGTCGTATACCCGGTGCCGCCGGGGATCCGCATCACCACGCCGAAGCCGACGACCATCACCATCGAGGGGGTCGACAAGCGGCAGGTCGGGCAGGTCGCGGCGGAGATTCGCGCCTATCGGCCGCCCGAGCCCTATAAGGGCAAAGGCGTGCGCTACGACACGGAGACGATCCTGCGCAAGGAAGGCAAGAAGAAGTGATGAGCGGGAACCAGGATCTTCGCAACCGGCGGCGCGAACGGCTGCGCTTCCAGCTGCGGCGCAAGGCGCTGGGGCGGCCCCGGCTGTCCGTGTTCCGGTCGAGCGAGCATATCTACGCCCAGGTGATCGACGACGAAGCCGGGCGCACGCTCGCCGCGGCTTCGACGCTGGACCGCGAGCTCCGCGAGGCGCTGCGCACGGGGGCGGACAAGGCGGCAGCGGCTGCGGTCGGCAAATTGGTCGCCGAGCGTGCCCGGGCTGCGGGGGTAACGGCGGTGGTATTCGACCGCGGTGCCTATCTCTATCACGGCCGCGTCAAGGCGCTGGCCGATGCCGCCCGCGAGGGCGGGCTCGACTTCTAGGGGAGTGGCCGATGGCACGGGAACCGAGGGAAGGCCGCGGCCGCGAGCGTGAGCGCGATCGCGACGGCGATGAGCTTCTCGACAAGCTCGTCACGATCAACCGCGTCGCCAAGGTGGTGAAGGGTGGGCGACGGTTCTCGTTCGCCGCCCTGGTGGTGGTAGGCGACCAGAAGGGCCGCGTCGGCTTCGGCGCCGGAAAGGCGCGCGAGGTGCCGGAGGCGATCCGCAAGGCGACCGACCGGGCCAAGCGCGGCATGATCCGCGTGCCCATGAAGGAAGGCCGCACCCTGCACCACGACGTGAACGGCCAATATGGCGCCGGGTCGGTGGTGCTGCGCGCGGCGGCGCCGGGAACCGGGATCATCGCCGGCGGGCCGATCCGCGCCGTGTTCGAGACGCTGGGCATCGCCGATGTGGTGGCCAAGAGCCTTGGCAGCCGCAACCCGCACAACATGGTCAAGGCAACATTCGATGCGCTCGGGCGCTGCGCCAGTCCGCGCTCGGTGGCGTCACGCCGCGGCAAGAAGGTCTCGGACCTGTTCGGCCGGCGTGATCAGGCGCAGACGCAGGAGGCGCCGGCAGATGTCTGAGGGACGACGGATCCGGGTGACACAGGTCGCCTCGGTGCTCGGCCGAAAGCCGGGGCAGAAGGAAACACTGATCGGCCTCGGCCTGAACCGCCTGCGGCGCGTGCGGGAACTCGAGGACAGCGCCTCGGTGCGGGGAATGATCCGCAAGGTGGCGCATCTGGTGAAGATCGAAGAACTGTCCTGAGCGCACGACGCCAGGACCGGGGTGCTGACGATGAAGCTGAATGAAGTGCGCGACAATCATGGTGCGCGGGTGCGTTCGAAGCGGCTTGGCCGGGGTATCGGGTCCGGCAAGGGCAAGACCTCGGGCAAGGGCGTGAAGGGCCAGAAGGCGCGCGAGGGCGTGGCGCTGAACGGGTTCGAGGGCGGTCAGCTGCCGATCTACCGGCGCCTGCCGAAGCGCGGTTTCGTCAATATTTTTCGTAAAGAGTACGCGCCGGTCAATCTCGGCACGCTCGAGGCGGCGATCGTTGCCGGCCGGATCGATGCCGCGCAGATGATCGACGAGGCGGCGCTGCGTCAAGCGGGCCTGGTGCGCGGCGGCAAGATCGCCGGCGTGCGGTTGCTGGCGCGCGGCGCGCTGACGCGGGCGGTGCGCATCACCTGCGCCGGGGCGTCGGCCGCGGCGGTGGCGGCGGTCGAGACGCTGGGCGGCAGCGTCACCACCACGCAGCCGAAGGCGGCGGCGGCGGACTGAGCCGCGCTTGCCTGCACCCGGTGGGCCGGGCCAGAATAGGGCATTCGGGCGCGCGAGCCTGCCCAATCCGGCGGGCGCCGCGCTTTTAAGAGGGACCGGCGCATGGCCTCGGCGGCCGAACAGCTTGCGGCAAGCCTCAACCTCGGGGTGCTTTCCAAGGCCACCGAGCTCAAGAAGCGGATCTGGTTCACGCTCGGCGCGCTGATCGTCTATCGCGTCGGCACCTATGTGCCGCTGCCCGGCGTCGACGCCTCGGTGATGGGCCAGATGATGGCCCAGCATGGCGGCGGCATCCTTGGCATGTTCGACATGTTCACCGGCGGCGCCCTGCGGCGCATGACGGTGTTCGCGCTCAACATAATGCCCTATATCAGCGCCAGCATCATCGTTCAGCTGATGACGGCGGCGCTGCCGGCGCTCGAGGCCCTCAAGAAGGAGGGTGAGGCCGGGCGCAAGAAGATGAACCAATACACGCGCTACCTCACCGTCGTCATTGCCACCTTCCAGGCTTATGGCATCGCCATCGGGCTGGAGAGCATGCGCGGGGCGAATGGTGGCGCGGTGCTGGATCCGGGGATGTTCTTCCGCATGTCCTCGGTCATCACCCTGGTCGGCGGCACCATGTTCCTGATGTGGCTGGGCGAGCAGATCACCGCGCGCGGCGTCGGCAACGGCACCAGCCTGATCATCTTCGCCGGCATCGTCGCCAACCTGCCGCACGCGCTGGCAAGCCTGCTCGAGCTCGGCCGGACGGGGGCGCTGTCGCCCGTTTTCATCCTCGCTTTCCTGGCGATCGCGGTGGCCGTCGTGGCATTCATCGTGTTCATGGAACGGGCACACCGGCGCGTGGTGATCCAGTATCCGAAGCGCCAGGTTGGCGCGCGCTTCTTCGGCGGTGATTCCACGCACATGCCGCTCAAGGTGAATACGTCGGGCGTGATTCCGCCGATCTTCGCCAGCTCAATCCTGCTGATCCCGGCGACGGTCGCGGGGTTTTCGCGCGATGCGGGCGCTGGCTGGCTGAGCTACGTCGCCGCTGCGCTGGCGCATGGGCAGCCGCTCTACATCGCGTTGTATGCGTTCCTCATCATTTTCTTCGCCTTCTTCTACACGGCGGTGGTGTTCAATCCGCAGGAGACCGCGGACAATCTGAAGAAGTACGGCGGCTTCATCCCGGGCATTCGGCCCGGCAGCGCGACGGCCGACTATTTCGACTACGTTCTCACGCGCATCACGGTGATCGGCGCGATCTACCTCGCCATCGTGTGCCTGCTGCCGGAGATCCTCATCAGCAAATACGGCGTGCCCTTCTATTTTGGCGGCACCAGCCTGATGATCGTGGTTTCGGTGACGATCGACACCATTACGCAGATCCAGTCGCATCTGCTGGCGCATCAATATGAAGGGCTGATCCGCAAGGCACGCGTGAAAGGCAGGGGCCGATGAGCGCGCGGCTGGATCTGATCCTGCTCGGCCCGCCGGGCGCGGGCAAGGGCACCCAGGCCAAGCGTCTGCAAGACCACCACGGGATCGCCCAGATCTCGACCGGGGATATGCTGCGCGCCGAAGTCGCCGCGGGCAGTCCGATCGGGCGCGAGGCCAAGGCGATCATGGAGTCGGGCGGCTTGGTGCCGGACGCGGTGATCATCACCATGCTCGGCGAGCGGATCACGCGGCCGGACTGCGCCCGCGGCTTTATTCTTGATGGCTTTCCCCGCACCGTGCCGCAGGCCCAGGCGCTGGACCGGCTGCTCGAGGAGAAGGGGCTGTCGCTCAGCGCGGTGATCGAGCTGGCCGTCGATGACGCGGCGCTGATCGAGCGGATCGCCGGCCGCTTCACCTGTGCCAAATGCGGCGCTGGGTACCACGACCGGTTCCATCCGCCGCGGGTCGCCGGTGTCTGCGATGCCTGTGGCGGGCACGAGTTCGTCCGTCGCGCGGACGACAACCGCGAGACGGTGACGGCGCGGCTCGCGGCGTATCACCGCCAGACGGCGCCGATCCTGCCCCACTACGCCGCCCAAGGCCGGTTGTTTCGGGTCGATGGCATGGCGGAGATCGACGAGGTGACGCGCCAGGTCGAGGCGGTGCTGGCGGGGCTGGGCCCGTCCGGAGGCTCGCGATAAATTGATAACAGGCGGTTGACTCCGGGTCGGGCGTGGCTATAGTCCGCGCCCTTGGCCGCGGCCCAAACGGGCGGCGTGCCGGCTGCCCCAACATATCGGCCCGGGTCTCGGAGTGTCCGGGCCGATTTGCTCGCCGCGCGGCGGGCCGTTCAGGAGTGACAAAGCGTGGCGCGCATTGCCGGCGTGAACATCCCGAGCAACAAGCGGGTGACCATCAGCCTGCGGTATATCTTTGGTATCGGGCCGACACGGGCGCAGGAGATCTGCGGCCGCTTGGGCATCCCCGATGAGCGGCGCGTGAACCAGCTCTCGGATGACGAGGTGCTGCGCATCCGAGAGTTGATCGACCGCGAATACCGCGTCGAGGGTGACCTTCGGCGTGAGGTCGCGATGAACATCAAGCGGCTGATGGATCTGGGCTGCTATCGCGGCTTGCGGCACCGGAAGGGGCTGCCGGTGCACGGGCAGCGCACCCATACCAATGCGCGCACGCGCAAGGGCAAGGCGGTGCCGATCGCCGGCAAGAAGAAAGTCACGAAGTAGTGCCGACGCCGCGCTCCGCGCGGCGCGCCGCCCCCGCCCAGCGCGAGAACAGCAACAGGATCGACGATCATGGCGAAACAGGCCGCCAGCACGCGCCCTCGCAAGAAGGAGCGCAAGAACATCTCGTCCGGCGTCGCCCACGTGGCGGCGACGTTCAATAATACCATCATCACGATCGCGGACGCGCAGGGCAACGCTATCGCCTGGTCCTCGGCCGGCAGCCAGGGTTTCAAGGGCAGCCGCAAGTCCACCCCCTACGCGGCCCAGGTCGCGGCGGAGGATGCGGGGCGCAAGGCGCGTGAGCACGGCATGGAAACGCTCGAAATTCAGGTGACGGGGCCGGGTTCGGGGCGGGAGAGCGCGCTCAGGGCGCTGCAGTCGGTGGGCTTCGCCATCACGGCCATCCGCGACACCACGCCCATCCCCCATAACGGCTGCCGCCCCCGCAAGCGCCGGCGCGTCTGAGCGCGCTGCGCGAGGCCGTCCGGGCGGGTTGATGCAATCGACGAGAGGCAAAGCGTGATCATCCAGAGAAACTGGCAGTCTCTGATCAAGCCGGAGAAGCTCGGCGTGGAGACCGGCGCGCAGCGTGGGCGCGTCGCGACGATCGTCGCCGAGCCGCTCGAGCGCGGCTTCGGCATGACCCTCGGCAACGCGATCCGGCGGATTCTGATCTCCTCGCTTCAGGGCGCGGCCGTGACGGCGATCAAGATCGACGGCGTGCTGCACGAGTTCAGCTCGGTTCCCGGCGTGCGCGAGGACGTCACCGACATCGTGCTCAATGTGAAGCAGCTGGCGCTGCGCATGCACGGCGAGGGACCGAAGCGCATGTCGCTGACCGCGGTCGGGCCCGGCGAAGTCACGGCGCGGCAGATCGAGGCCGGGCACGACATCGAGATCATGAACCCCGATCTGGTGATCTGCACGCTCGACGATGGCGTGCGGCTGGGGATGGAATTCACGGTCAATCTCGGCAAGGGCTATGTCGCCGCGGCGCTCAATCGGGAGGAGGACAGCCCGATCGGACTGATCCCGGTCGATGCCATCTACTCCCCGGTGCGGCGGGTCGCCTACCGTGTCGAGCCGACGCGCGTCGGCCAGGTTACCGACTACGACCGGCTGCTCCTCACCGTCGAGACCAACGGCGCCGTCGGGCCCGAGGATGCCGTGGCGCTCGCCGCCCGCATCCTGCAGGACCAGCTCCAGCTCTTCATCAATTTCGAAGAGCCGCAGCTGATGCGCGAGGACATGCCGCACGAGGATCTGCCGTTCAACCGCAACCTGCTGCGCAAGGTGGACGAACTCGAGCTCTCGGTGCGCAGCGCCAACTGCCTGAAGAACGACAACATCGTCTATATCGGCGACCTGGTGCAGAAATCCGAGCAGGAAATGCTGCGCACGCCGAACTTCGGGCGGAAATCGCTGAACGAAATCAAGGAAGTTCTGGCGACCATGGGTCTCTCGCTCGGAATGGCCGTGCCGGGCTGGCCGCCGGAGAACGTGGAAGACATGGCCAAGCGGCTGGAAGAGCCGTTCTGACCGGCGGCAAGGGAGTAAAGCGCAATGCGTCACGGAGTTGCCGGTCGTAAGCTCGGCGTCACCTCGAGCCATCGCCTGGCCATGTTCCGCAACATGGCGGTGGCGTTGTTGAAACACGAGCAGATCACGACGACGCTGCCGAAGGCCAAGGAACTTCGCCCGGTGGCCGAGAAGCTGATCACGCTCGGCAAGCGCGGTGGCATGCATGCGCGCCGCCAGGCCTACGCGGAGCTGCGCGACGACCGCATCGTCGCCAAGCTGTTCGGCGCCTTGGCCGAGCGGTATCGCGCGCGTGCGGGTGGCTACACCCGGGTGCTCAAGGCCGGTGTCCGCTATGGCGACGCCGCGAGCATGGCGGTGATCGAACTGGTCGATCGCGACCCGCTGGCCAAGGGCCAGGATTCCGGCCCCAAGCCGGCCCCGGACAGTGACGCCGCGACCGAGTGAAGGCCTAGGCCCGCGCTCGCCCAACGCGGGCGCGGTTTGGGGGCGCCCGATCGCTTCGGGCGCCGTGCCCGGCGGGAGCGGGCTTCCGTGATCCCCCGGTGCGGCAGGCCTGCCCTACACGGCTGGGCAGCGCACTGAAATCAAAGGCTAGTGTCCCGGGAATTCGCTTGCGAAGGTTCGAACGGGAACACTAGAACAACGTCGTGCCCATCACTCCCAGCCCTGACGCCGCGGCCGACCTGTTCGCCGCGGCGCCACTCAAGGTGGCCAAGCGGCCGGGGCCGTCGATGGCTTCGGAATCGAGCCTGGGGCCCTTGGCGGATCGGCTGCGCCCGGCCGCGCTCGCCGAGATCGTCGGGCAGGACCATCTGCTCGGGCCCGAGGGCACGCTGACGCGCATGCTGGAGCGCGGATCCTTGGCGTCGCTGATCCTCTGGGGGCCGCCGGGCGTCGGCAAGACCACGATCGCCCGACTGCTCGCGGAGACCGCGGGGCGGGATTTCGTCCAGCTCTCGGCGGTGTTCTCCGGCGTCGCCGACCTCAAGCGCGTGTTCGAGGAGGCCAGAACCCGCAGGCGCGCGGGCCGCGGCACGCTGCTCTTCGTCGACGAAGTGCATCGGTTCAATCGCGCGCAGCAGGATGCGTTCCTGCCCGTGGTTGAGGACGGCACCGTGGTGCTGGTCGGTGCCACCACCGAGAATCCGTCCTTCGCGCTCAATGGCGCGCTGCTCTCGCGCTGCCAGGTGCTGGTGTTGCGCCGGCTCGACGACGCTGCGTTGGAGCAGCTCCTGCGCCGCGCCGAGGCGGCGACGGGCCGCGCTCTGCCGCTCTTGCCCGAAGCGCGCGCGGCGCTGCGCGCGATGGCTGACGGAGACGGCCGCTACGCGCTGAACATGGCCGAGCAGCTCGTGGCGCTGCCAGCGGACACGCCACCGCTGGACGCGGCCGCCGTCGCCACCCTGCTGGCCCGCCGCGCCGCGCTCTATGACAAGGACCGTGAGGAGCATTACAATCTGATCTCGGCGCTGCATAAGGCGCTGCGTGGATCGGACCCGGATGCAGGCCTCTACTGGCTGGCGCGCATGCTTGCCGGTGGCGAGGATCCGCGCTTCATCGCCCGCCGCCTCGTGCGCTTCGCCGTCGAGGATGTCGGGATCGCCGAGCCCCAGGCGCTGGTGCAGGCGCTGGCGGCATGGGAGGCTTATGAGCGGCTGGGCAGCCCGGAGGGCGAGCTGGCGATCGCCCAGGCGGTGGTGTTCCTGGGCACCGCGCCGAAATCGAACGCGCTCTACGTTGCACTCGGCGCCGCCAACCGGTCGGCGAAGGCTACCGGCAGCCTGATGCCGCCGGCGCATATCCTCAACGCGCCGACTCGGCTGATGAAGACGCTTGGCTATGGCGCCGGCTACGAATACGACCATGCGGCCGAGGAGGGTTTCTCCGGGCAGAATTACTTCCCCGACGGGCTGGAGCGGCAGAATTTCTATCGCCCCAGCGCGCGTGGCTTCGAGCGCGAAGTGGCGCGCCGGCTCGAAGCATGGGCGAAACTGCGCGCGGAGCGGAGCCGGTGAGCATGGAGCAGCGCGCGGTCACGGCGGACGAGGCCGATATCCGGCTCGATCGCTGGTTCCGACGGCATTTTCCGGCGCTGAAGCAGGGCGCGATCGAGAAACTCTGCCGCACCGGCCAGGTGCGGGTGGACGGGCGGCGTAGCGAGGCGAGTGCCCGGCTCGCGCCCGGGCAGCTGGTGCGAATTCCGCCGCTGCCAATCCCCGCCCCCGCCGAGGGTCCAGCCCCGGACAGTCCACCGGCACTCGATGCGGCGACGCAGCGAACGCTGGAGGGAATGATCCTTTATCGTGACGCGCAGCTGATCGTGCTTGGCAAGCCGGTTGGCCTGCCGGTGCAGGGCGGCCCTGGCATCGTCCGCCATCTCGATGCGTGGCTCGACGGGCTGCGCTTCGGCAGTGAACATCGGCCGCGGCTGGTGCACCGGCTCGACCGCGATACCACCGGGGTGCTGGTGGTTGCGCGCAGCCCCGGCGTGGCGGCGAAGCTCGCGGCCGCCTTCCGCGGGCGTGCGGTGCGCAAGACCTACTGGGCCGTCGTCAGTGGCAGACCGCTGCCGGAAGCCGGCCGGATCGACCGGCCGCTGGTACGCCGCAAAGCCGAGGGCCATGGCGCGCGCACCGCCCTCGCCGAACCGGGCGATGCCGAAGCTGCCCGCGCCATCACCGACTACCGCACCCTCGATCATGCGGCGCGCAAGCTGGCCTGGCTCGAACTCACCCCGCTCACCGGCCGGACGCATCAGCTGCGTGTGCATTGTGCCGCGCTCGGCGCGCCCATCCTGGGTGATGCCGCCTATGGCGAGCAGCGCAATACCGACGCGCGCGGCTGGCGCAACACTGCGCTCGTCGCCGGGCTCCCCGAGATGCTGCACCTGCATGCGCGCCGGCTGGTCCTGCCCCATCCGGAGGGCGGCCTGCTGGAGGTGGAGGCCGATCTGCCGCCGCACATGGCGGAGACGTTCGGGATCCTTGGCTTCGCCGCGCCGCCCGCAGCCGCGCCGCGGCGCCTGACCGGCGGCTGAGCGAGCGATGCGCCGCTTCTGGACCCGCGCCGAGGTCGCGTCCTCGCCATCGGGTTTCGGCATTTTGCTCGACGGTCGGCCGGTGCGTCTGCCGGAAGGTGGCGCCCCGCTGCAGGTTGCAGCGGCTCCGCTTGCCGCCGCCATCGCCGAGGAATGGCAGGCGGCCGGCGATGAGGTCGCCTATGCCGATCTGCCTCTGACCCGACTGGCCGGTACCGCGCAGGCGCGCGTGGCCCCGGATCAGGCCGCGAGCGTAGCCGCGTTGGCCGCTTATGGTGCATCGGACCTGCTCTGCTACCGCGCCGAAGCCCCGGCGGAACTGGTCGAGCGCCAGGCGCGGGCTTGGCAGCCCTGGCTCGACTGGGCGGCGCTGACACTCGACGCGCCGCTATCCGTGACGGCCGGCGTGATGCCGCTGGCTCAACCCGAACTGTCCCTGGCGGCGCTGCGCGCGGCACTGCAACGCCAGACGGCCGAGGCACTCACTGCGCTCGGGGTGCTGGTGCCCGCGCTCGGCAGCCTGGTGCTCGGGCTCGCCGTCGCAGACCAGGCGCTGCTGGCCGAGGACGCGGTGGCGCTGGCCTCGCTCGATGAACTCTTCCAGGCCGAACTCTGGGGCGAGGACGCCGAAGCGGCGGCGCGGCGGCAGAATGTTCGGGCCGAGGCCCTCCTCGCCGGCCGCTTCCTGGCCCTCGCGCGGGGCTGAGCCGATGAGCGCCAAGCGGTTGCGGATCACCGGGCGGGTGCAGGGCGTCGGCTTTCGCGACTGGATGGTGCGCCGGGCGGCGGCTTTGGGCGTTGCCGGCTGGGTGCGCAACGCCGCCGACGGCAGTGTCGAGGCGCTGGTCGCCGGCGAAGCCGCCGCTGTGGAGGAACTGCTGCGCGCCTGCCGCCGCGGGCCGCGCTTGGCCGAGGTGGTCAGCATCGAGGAAGACTTGGCCGAGGCGCCGGATCAGCCCGGCTTTTTGCGACTATAGCGGTGGACGGCCCGACCCACATTGCCTTCCGCCGCCCGCGCCGCTATTGGTTGCCGCACGCGATCCCGCCGGCGCCGACGTAGCTCAGTGGTAGAGCAACTGATTCGTAATCAGTAGGTCGTCAGTTCAATCCTGACCGTCGGCACCATAAAAATCAAACGGTTAGCTGGCAGTTCATCTCGAAACCGTAAGCGCAACGGATTTTTGCGGACCTTTAGCGGACCTGAGAATCGGGGTTTTGAACCACCCCGCTTTTGTCGGGGGCTCCAACTCCTGAGAGGGTGGAGCGATGACAAGCAAGACGGCGAACAAGTGTTCTCCCGAGGTGCGTGATCGCGCCGTGCGGATGGTTCTGGATCACGAGCGCGAGCACCCGTCGCGCTGGGCGGCCATCGTCTCGATTGCGGCCAAGATCGGCTGCATGGGGCAGACGCTCAACGAATGGCTGAAGAAGGCGGAGCGCGACAGCGGGCGTGTGC
>JAJZVV010000050.1 GCA_021845595.1 Pseudomonadota bacterium
ACGCGCGCGAGCCGCTGCTGAACTTCTTTCTCGAACGCTATGCCGACGCCTATCGCACCGAGTTCGAGATGTTCCGCGCGGCAGTCGAAGCCGGCGCGCCGATGCCGGTGACCGCACGCGACGGCCGGCAGGCGCTGCGGCTTGCCGATTGCGCGCTGGAATCGGCGTTGACCGGCCGCGCGGTCCGGGTCTGAAGCCATGCGGGAAATCGGCATCGGTCTGATCGGCACCGGCTTCATGGGCAAGGCGCACGCGATAGCCTGGCGCGCCGCCGCCGGAATCCTGCCAGGTGCGCTACGTCCCGCTCTGCGCGTCGTCTGCGATGTCGATACAGGGGCAGCAGCCGCGGCGGCGGCGCAGTTCGGCTTCGCGCGGCATGAGAGCGACTGGCGGCGGGTGGTGGCTGCGCCGGATGTGGAGATCGTCTCAATCACCGCGCCGAACGCGTTCCACCGGGAGATGGCACTGGAAGCGATCGCGGCGGGCAAGCATGTTCACTGCGAGAAGCCGATCGCGCCGGACGCGGCGACGGCGGAGGAGATGACGCGCGCCGCCGAGACCGCCGGCGTGGTGACCCAAGCCGGGTTCAATTACATCAAGAATCCACTGCTGAAACATGCACGGGCGATGATCGAGGCCGGGGAACTCGGCGAGATCACCGGGTTTCGCGGCATCCACGCCGAGGATTACATGGCCGACCCGGACCAGCCGCATAGCTGGCGCACCGATCCGTCCAACGGGGCCGGCGCGATCGCCGATATCGGCAGTCACATCATCGGCATGGCGCGCTACCTGCTGGGCCCGATCGCCGAAGTGAACGCAACACTTGAAACTGCGGTAAAGACGCGCCCTGTCGCACCGGGGGCAGCGGAGCGGCGGCCAGTTCTGGTGGACGATATCGCGCGGCTCACTCTGCGCTTCGCGCGCGGCTACGGTGGCTCGATCGAGGCAAACTGGGTGGCGACGGGGCGGAAGATGCAGCTCGGCTTCGAGATCAGCGGCTCGAAGGGGGGGCTGGTGTTTACCCAGGAGCGGCTGAACGAGCTGCTGTTCTGTCGCGCGGGGGGCGATTCGGCGCGGGCGGGTTTCACCCGGATCGAGACCGGGCCGGCTCACCCGCCTTACGGGCAGTTCTGCGTGGCGCCCGGGCATCAACTCGGCTTCAACGATCTCAAGACGATCGAAATGGCCGAGTTTCTCGATGCGATCGCCGGCGGCGCCCGACGGGGACCGGATTTCCGCGAGGCTTGGGAGGTGCAGAAAGTCGTCGATGCCGCCATCGAATCATCACGGACGGGAGGCTGGCGGGCGGTCAGCTGAACGAAGGCGGCCCGGGTCGGCGATCCGGGCCGCGCTGCGCCACGCCGAGGGCAGCGTCACGAGGTCGTCGGCAACACGAATTCGGCGTTGGCACACGGAGGCCAGTGGGCCTGCGGGGCCGTGGCCATCTTGAGCTTGATGTAAAAGCACGCGCTTCCGCGGCCGTGCACGTGGTGGTCGCCGCATAGCGAGACCTTCCAGCCGCCGAAGGAGTGGAACGCCATCGGCGTACCCGTGGCGTCAGTGAATAGTATCCAACTCCAACGTGGCGAGATGGTTTATGGCCCGGGTCATGATCTTGGCTCCAGACCTGAATTCGCGCTGAGGGCTGTCCAGGCATGGCGTCAGACCGACACCTTGAGACGCTGCGACGCGGCAGGAGCATCCAGGTTTCCGATCGCCGACCACTGAAGATCGCCTGCATAGCGCCAGGCCATGCGCCCAGCCTCATCGAGGGCGAACAGATGTAGCCAGCCGTTGTCAAACAGCGCCCGCACGTCAGCGTGCCGGCCAAGGATCTCCGACATCGCCTCACGCGGCGCCTCGATGCAGACCGACAGACGCAGCGGATCGTGCGCGTAACGCTCGCCGTCATGGACCGATTGCCAAGGCAGGCCGACGCGCAAGAGCCCGCCGTTACCCTCGACCACGCCGATCCCGCCGGTGACGTTGTGCAGGAGCTTGTTGCCGCCCCCGAACACGTCGGGCGCCACGGTCGAACCATAATATTGCAAGCTGATCCAGCTCGCCACGACGACCGGAGCTGTCAAGATCAACTCAAGAACGCTGAAGCTCTTGTCCTGCTTCCAGTCGTAATCATGCAGGAAGGCCCGGCCTCCCAGGCTTTTGCCGGCAGTGCGCCGGCGCGGAGCGGCGATGAAGGCTTGGCATCCCGCGAGCGCCCATTCCGGCCGGGTCTCGGACCAGTCGCGGCCCCTCTTGGGAAGAGAGGCATCGCTTGCGGCGCGGGGCAAGCGGAGGGCGCGCTCGGTTCGCGCAATCTTGCCCGCCGATGTGAGCCAGAGTCTCGCCTGCTCGAGGTCGCCCCTGTGGGCGGCGGAGGGATGATCATCGAGATAGAGGGTCACGTCGTCAGTCGTGGTATCGTGCAGGGCCGCCACGAAGTGCGTGTCGTCTGGAATCTCGATACCATTCCGCGAGAGTCCCCCTCTCACCTCCGCATCGTTCAGAAGCGACGCGAGCAGCCTGGCGTTGACCTCACCCGAATACCCGCCGCAGGCTCCGCAATGCAGCGCGCTGGCGTGAGGATTATTCACGACATTTGCGCCGTGACCCACGAACAGAACGAGCCGCGCGAAATCGCGCGTCAGGGACATCGCGCGAAGCACGGTCTCTGCAGTCTCAACCCGAGTCGCCAGGTCAGGAGCGGGATCGAGTCGAGGCGACGGGTCGCTTGGCGGCGGGGAGACTTGCAATCCCAACGCATCCGTC
>JAJZVV010000006.1 GCA_021845595.1 Pseudomonadota bacterium
CGCGCCGCCGGCCCGCCCGCCCGCCCGGGCCCCAGACGCCCGGGCCCCAGACGCCCGGGCCCCAGACGCCCGGGCCCCAGACGCCCGGGCCGCGCCAGCCGGAAGCCTCCGGCCCCTTCGCCGCGCTCGCGGCGCTGCGCCGCTGAGGCCGGCGGCGCCGTGGCGACGGACGAACGCCAGGACAGTCAGCGGCTGGACAGCTGGCTCTGGTGCGCGCGGATCCGGCGCACGCGGGCGGATTGCGCGCGCCTCGCCGGCGAAGGTCTGATCCGCATCAATCGCATACCGACCGCGAAGGCCCACGCGCGGGTACGCATCGGGGACGTATTGACCGTGCCGCTGCCGGGGGAAGTCATCGTCGTCCGCGTGCTGGCGCTGGCGGAGCGCCGCGGCCCGGCGACGGCGGCGGTGCGGCTCTATGCGAAGATCGACGAGCCGGCGGCGCCGGTCTCTTGCGCGGTGCCGCTTTCGCCGTCATATCGCGGGCCTTGATCATTTCCTGATCGCGACGCGCCCGCGCGGGCTCCGCCGATGGCCGGAGCCGAGGGCATAGATAGGGGACCGTTGATGACCTACGTGGTCACCGAGAACTGCATTCGGTGCAAATTCATGGATTGCGTCGAAGTCTGCCCGGTGGATTGCTTCTATGTCGGGGAGAACATGCTGGTGATCCATCCCGACGAATGCATCGATTGCGGCGTATGCGAGCCGGAATGCCCGGCCGAGGCGATCGTGCCCGACAGCGACGACAAGGCGTCGCAGTGGGTGGAATTGAACCGGACCTACGCGCAGTCGTGGCCGAACATCACCCGCAAGGGCGAACCGCCGGCGGATGCGGAGGAATGGAAGGGCAAGCCCGGCAAGGGCGACCTGTTCTCCTCGGCGCCCGGCACGCCGTGACGCGCCTCCAGGGGGATGACACCCTCTGGATCCGAAGACTTAAAATATTGTTTAGTTTTCACGCTGGCCGGGCCCGTTCCGACCGTGACGCCGTGCTTTACCGGATGATGTCGAAACGTTCACGGTGACCGAATCCGTTCTCTGTGATACATTCATGTCGGTCAGCGGATCATGGGTGTCGGCGCGGCGGCACGCTGCAGGGCGTGCGGCAGCGCGCGGCCTTGCATTGTTCCGACACAGCGCGGGGCCAGCGAGCCTTCCGGTTCTGCCATGACGATAAGTGGTATTCGGGGACCGGTATTCGGGGGATGATTGCTTTTGATGGACCAGACGGCATCAGCCAAGATCGACGCGCCGGGCGCGCTTGAGTCGCACGCGGAGCCACAGGCCCCCGGACCGGCCGGCAACCCGTCGCCGAAACGCCCCGGCACCAAGGCTCGCCCGCCCGAGACGGCCCCGGCTGTCGCGGCCGACCCGGCGATTGCAGCCAATCCGGCGGCGGAGGCGCCGAACCCGGCCGAACCCGGCCCGGCCGCGGAGCCGAAGCAGGCGGCGAAGCCGGCGGCGCCGTCGCGGCCGGCGAACCAGCCGGACGGGCCGCGCCACCCGCCCAGCCGCACCCCGAGCGCGGCGGAGATCTACGTCGCCGGCGACTATGTCGTCTATCCGACCCACGGCGTCGGCATCGTGCAGCGCATCGCGGTGGAGGAAATCGCCGGCCACCGGCTCGAACTCATCCACATCACCTTCGAAGAAAACCGCATGACCCTGCGCGTGCCGGTTGCCAAGGCGCGCAGCGCCGGGCTGCGCAAGCTGGCCTCGCGCAAGGGCTTCGACGAGGCGATGGCGGTGCTGCGCGGCAAGGCGCGGATCAAGCGCACCATGTGGTCGCGCCGGGCGCAGGAATACGAAGCGAAAATCAATTCCGGCGATCCGGTCGCCATCGCCGAAGTGGTGCGCGACCTGCATCGGAACGCCGCCCAGCCGGACCAGAGCTTCTCGGAGCGCCAGATCTACGAAGCCGCGATGGACCGGCTCGCCGCCGAACTGGCCGCGATCGACCGCACCGACAAGGCGACGGCGGCGCAGAAGCTGGCGGACTTCCTCAAGACCGTCACCTGAAGCAACCCGATCACCGACCCGGCGCAACCGGGTGAATTCCACGTAATCCTTTCTTAGCCCGCCTGGTGCGATGGTACGTGTCGGGAAGGGTCACGATCGGCTACGAGGAGTTCCACCCGAGATGCAGTTGCCAAGCTTTGCCAATGTCGCGCGCGCCGAGCTCGACGCGCTGGGCCGAGCCCAGGCCATGATCGAATTCAAGACCGACGGCACCATCACCGGCGCCAACGCGCTGTTCCTGGCCACCGTCGGCTATTCCCTGAATGAGATCGTTGGCCGGCACCACAGCATGTTTCTCTACCGCGAGAGCCGCGACAGCGACGCCTACCAGGAATTCTGGCGGGCGCTGCGGCAGGGCGATCCGCGCACCGGCGAGTTTCCGCGCGCGCGCAAGGATGGCACCGTCGTCTGGCTGAGCGGCTCGTACGTTCCGGTGGTGGTGAAGGGGCGCGTGGTCAAGGTGGTGAAATTCGCCACCGACATCAGCCGCCGGGTGGAACAGCAGGCGGATTTCGAAGCGCAGATCTCGGCGATCAACCGTTCCCAGGCGGTCATCCAGTTCGATCTCGATGGCAAGATTCTGTCCGTGAACCAGAATTTCCTCGACGTGATGGGATACACCGAAGCCGAACTCATCGGCCGCCATCACAGTCTGTTCATCACGCCGGCCGAGCGCGATAAGCCGGACTACGCGCAATTCTGGTCCATCCTGCGCAGCGGCCGCTACCACTCCGGCGAATTCCGGCGGATCGCCAAGGGCGGGCGCGAGGTCTGGCTGCAGGCGAGCTACAATCCCGTTCTGGATGCTCTCGGCAAGCCCGTGAAAGTGGCGAAGTTCGCCGCCGACATCACGACCCTGATCGGCAAGCGTCAGCAGAATGAGCGGCTCGCGCGCGATATCAACCGCAACCTCGAATCCATCGGCGAGGCGGTCTCGACCGCCACGGTGCAGGCGGCGAACGCCGCTGCGGCCTCGGCGCAGAGCGCGGGCAACGTCCAGGCGGTGGCCGCGGGCGCGGAGGAACTCGCCAGCTCGATCACCGAGATCAGCAGCCGCATGACCGAGGCCTCGACGATCACGGGGCAAGCCGTCGAGCAGGCGCGGTCCACCACGACGTCGATCGAGACGCTGTCGCAGGCCACGCACGAGATCGAGCAGATCGTCCAGCTGATCACCACCATCGCGGCGCAGACCAATCTGCTGGCGCTGAACGCGACGATCGAGGCCGCCCGCGCCGGCGAGGCCGGACGCGGGTTCGCCGTCGTCGCCAACGAAGTGAAGGCGCTGGCCGAGCAGACCCGCCGGGCGACCGAGAACGTCGCCGCCCAGATCACCAGCGTGCAGGGCGCAACCAGCCAGGCGGTCGGGGCGATTCGCCTGATCTCCGAGACGATCAGCAAGATCAACGAAATCGCCGCGGCGACGGCGGCGGCCGTCGAGCAGCAGAACGCGGTGACGCGCGAGATGTCCTCCAACATGCAGACCGCCTCGCAGGCGGTGGAAAGCATCCGCAGCGGGTCGGGCCTGATTGCCGAGGCCATCCACAACACCGACAGCGCCGTCCGTGAGGTGAAATCGCTTTCCGATCAGCTCGCGGCCTGAAGGAAATCCGCGCCACGATCCGGCAGCAAACGAGAGCATGGTCTGCGCCGCGTGGCGCAGATCTCGCTCCGGGCCTGCGCTTCGCACATCCGCGTGCGCCCGGAATCCGCTCACAGCAGGGTTTCGACCGTACCATGCGCGCGAGCCGGCATCGCGACTCGGTCCAGCCATACGGCGCCGCAGTCGGCGAGATAGGCGCCGAGACGGTCGAACGTCTCCGGCGCGCGCGTGGCATCGGCCGCGTCACCGCCGGGCACATAGATGATGGTCTCGTAGCGCGCTCGCGTTAGCAGTACCCGATAGGTATTGAGCCGCCACGCAATATCGTCGGCCCCGCGGACGATTTGCCAGGCGGAGCCGCGGAATTTGCGCACTTGCCAGCGTCCGTTCGGATCGCGGATGAGATCGCCGCCCCAGCAGAGTCCGACATGGTCGAGTTCCAACCCCTGGCAGGCGAACTGCGTCGCCGGCAGTTCCAGCGCGTCGGACGCGCGCACGTCCGGCCAGGACCTCAGGAACCAGTTGGCAACGGCGTCGGCATCGAGGTGCGGGAAATCCGCGGATAATCCCTCGCCGCGCAGGCGCTTGGCGTCGGCACTGCAAACCAGCCCCGCGCGGCGCGTCCCGCGTGCCTCTGTGCGCAGATGCCGCCGCAGCGCGTCAAGCGAGCGCGTCAGCCGAAACGGCACGCCGCCCGCCTCCGCCGCGATCCGGCGTGCCCGCGCGACGTCGCCGGCGAGCAGCGCCTCCACCCAGGGCGCAGCGGCATCCGAGCGCAGCGAGCGAATGGGCACGTCAAGGTGCAGTGCCGCTTCGCGTCGAGCGTTCGCCGGCAACGCCGCGAACAGGCGCCGGCGCGGATCGCTGCCACCGATGACGGACTCTGGCAACCACACCCGCCATTGAGGGCGCCGGGTCAGCGCCTCACCCCAGCTCGCCAGCCCGGCCTCGCCCGTATTGATCTCCTGGCCGCTGCCGACCAGGGCGACGATCACGGCCCAATCCACATGGCGGGCCATGATGTCGAGAAACACCGCCGCCTCGCTGTCCTCGAGGCCGAATTTGCGTCGGCCGAAATCCGCATCCCAGGCACGCTGCGCCTCGTCGAACACGATGACGCGTTCGTGCGGCGGCTCCGCTCGGTCGCGGTTGTCCCGAAGAAAGCCGAGCAGCGGCTGGATCGCCGCCTCCGCCTCCTGCGCCGCGGCGCGGCGATCCCGGCCCTGTTGTTCGCGCGCTTCGCGCACCAGAGCCGCGCGCAGCACATGGACCAGCGGCAGATTGCCAGAGAGATAGGCGGCTTGGCGCAGCCGACCGAAGACGACGTTCAGGCCGCACAGCGTCTTGCCGGACCCCGGGATGCCGGTGACAAAGACGATCAGATGCCGTCGCTCCGTCTCCGCTGCGGTAATGGCGGCCGCGATCGCCGCGGTCGTGCGCGTCAGATTGGCAGCATCGGCACGCGCCGCGGCGATCTCGGCGACGCCGTGGCGCGCGTAGAGCATCGTCGCTGCCTCGATGATCGTCGGCACCGGGCGGTAGGCCGCCGCGATCCAGGCCAGCGGGTCGATCGGCGGGCCGCGATCGGCGGCCGCAAGCCGTTCGAGGCAGGCACCGAGCTTCGAAGCAGCGACGTCAATCACCGGCAGAACGGAGCCTGGGAGCATGAGCGGCTGATCCGGGCTCAGCCCCGCGCCGTCGGGCACCACCAGGATCGGCACGATCGTCCGCGCGCGGCTGCCGGCGTGGAAATCCTGCAGGTCGAGTGCGTAGTCTTCCACCTGCCGCCGTGCCGCGGGCCCGCTCCCGGTCGCGGTAACCTTGAACTCCAGCACCAGGACCAAGCCGCCGAGCAGGACCACGGCGTCGATCCGCCGCCCAAGGCGCAGCAGCGCGTATTCGAGGATCACGTGCGCGCGCGGCATGACGGCGAGGCCTGCGGTGAGCCAGCCGATCTCCGTCCGCCAGGCATCGAGCTGTTCGCGACGGTTGAGACTGTGATGCGCAACCAGTGCGCCGGCTAACCGGTCGAGCACGGCTGCCTGATTGTGCGACAGGTCGGCGGCGCTGCCGTGCCACCAAGCCCGCTCGCCGCTCGGCCCGTCGTTCATCGCGACCCGTGACGCATCGACCCGAGCCTAGAGCACGGTCCGACCTGATGCAATCATCTGGTCGGACGGTCGTGCTCTAGAAACATATGACTCTAGAGCAACTTATCTCCGATCTGCCCGAGCCGGAACGGCTCAGTCAGATCGGAGGTTGCTCTAGCGAACGACGACATCCCCCGCCAGGCCCCTGCCCGTCCCGCCAAGCCGGCGCTATGCTGGTCGAAAGCGGGCCTCGGTCGCCCGTATCGGGAGGATCCATGAAGATCATCGCCATCGAGACGCACCTGATCCGCGTCCGCGCCGACATGGGCGCGGCGACGGGCGAATTCGTCGCGGCCAGCTGGAGCCGGCTGGACAGTCTCTTCCGGCGCGTCGTCACCGACCAGGGGCTGGAAGGCTGGGGCGAGGGGTTCGGCCACGCCGTCTGCCCGGCGACGCGCGTCGCCATCGAGACCATGCTGGCACCCGCGGCGCTCGGGCAGGATGCGCGCGACATTCGCGGGCTGCACCATCGGCTGGCGCAGCATTTCCATCTCTATGGTCGCAACGGGCCGCTGACCTATGCGCTCTCGGCGCTCGACATCGCGCTGTGGGACATCGCCGGCAAGGCAGCGGGCCTGCCGCTCTGCCAGCTGCTCGGCGCCGCGCCGCCGGCCGACGGGTTCGCCGCCTATGCCAGCTTGCTGCGCTATTCCGAACCGAAGCTGGTGGGCGAGGCGGCGGCGCGCGCGGCGGCGCAGGGCTATCGCCACATCAAGCTGCACGAGATCGACATTCCGCAGGTCGCCGCCGCGCGCGCGGCGATCGGGCCGGAGATGCCGCTGATGCTCGATACCAACTGCCCATGGACGGTGGCCGACGCCATCACCATGGCGAAGCGGCTGCGTCCGTTCGACCTCGCCTGGCTGGAGGAGCCGGTCTGGCCGCCGGAGGACCATGCCGGACTGGCGCGGGTGCGCCGCGAGGGCGCCATCCCCATCGCCGCCGGGGAGAACGCCGCCGGGCTGCATGATTTCCGCGCCCAGTTCGCCGCCGGCGCGCTCGACATCGCCCAGCCCAGCGTGACCAAGATCGGCGGCATCACCGAGGTGCTGCGCATCGCCGCCCTGGCCGAGGCCAAGGGCGTGCGGATGGTGCCGCACTGCGCCTATTTCGGCGCCGGCTACCTCGCCTCGCTGCATCTGCAGGCGGCGCTGGCCCCCACCGCGCCGTTCGAGCATCTGTTCCTCGATCTCGAGGCCAGCCCTTACCATGAACTCGTGCAGGCGCCGGGCGGCCGGGCGCACATGCCGGATGGACCCGGTCTTGGCCGCGACCCCGATGCCGCCGTGCTCGCCCGGTTCGCGCTCAGCCCGCCGGTGACGGTGCGGGCATAGGGGGTGCCGCCGGCAGCCAGATGCTGAAGCGCGCGCCCTTGCCTTCGTCGCTGGTGATCACGAGCTGGCCGCGGTGGCGGTTGACGATGTGCTTGACGATGGCGAGCCCCAATCCGGTGCCGCCGGCCGCGCGCGAGCGCCCCTTGTCCACCCGGTAGAAGCGTTCGGTCAGCCGCGGCAGGTGCGCGCGCGCAATGCCGGGGCCATCGTCGCTCACCGTCAGGACGACCCCCGGCCGTGCCGGCCAGGCACCGCCCGGCTTCGCCGGCGCCAGAGCGAGGCGGATCTGCCCGCCCTCGTTGCCGTATTTCACCGCGTTGTCGAGCAGGTTCTGCAGCACCTGGGCGAGCTGATCCGCGTCCCCGGTCACCGGCGGGCAGGCGGGATCGAGGCTCCGCTCGATGCGGATGCGCCGGGCGGCGAGCCGCGGCTCGAACCCGGCCTCGACGCGCTCCACGACGCCGGCGAGATCGACCCGGTCGGACGGCGCCTGATGTTCCACCAGCTCCACGCGCGACAGGTTGAGCAGATCGTCGATGAGCCGGTTCATGCGGTCGGCCTGCTCGGCCATGATGCCGAGGAACCGCTGCTGCGCCGCGGGGTCGTCGGCGGCCGGTCCGCGCAGCGTGTCGATGAAGCCGATCAGGCTGGCCAGCGGCGTGCGCAGCTCATGGCTGGCGTTGGCAACGAAATCGACCCGCGTGCGCTCGGCCGCCCGTTCGCGCGTGCGGTCGGAGAGCGCGATCAAAGTTCGCGGCCCGGCTTCGTCCGCCGGCAGGCCGATCACCGTCGCCTCGAATTCGCGCGCGATCGGCACCGAGAGGGCAAGGGCGACGCGCTGGGCCGGCACGTCCGCCCCGGCCCGGTCGATGGCCGCGCGCAACGGCGGCTGACGCAGCAGCGCGGCGAGGTCGCCGCCGAGCACGGTGCGGGCGGCGGGGTTGGTGCGCTCCACCGAACGGTCCGCGCCGAGCAGGATGAGCGGGTCCGGCTGGCGCTCGATGATCGCCTCGATCCCCTGCATCTCGCGCGCGGCGCGGGCGGCGCGCCCCTCCAGGCCGCGCGCCAGCCGCAGCACGGCCCGCACCAGGCCACCATGGCCCGGCAGCCACAGCCGCGAGGCGGCGGCGTGGAACCCGGCCTCGTCGTCGGCGGCGAGGCTGCGCGCCGCCGCCAGCAGGCGCTCGACATCGGCGTCCCACAGCAGCGCCAGCGCCACCGCCGCAACCGCGACGACGGCGATCGCGATCGCCGCGGGCCAGGCCGCCAGGCGGTGCAGCAAGGCCAGCAGCGCCAGGGCGAGGACTGAGGGCCCGCCGATGGCGGCAGCGATTCCGGCAGCACGCATCGCGGTTCCGCGCGGTTCAGGTGCCGGGCGCGGCGAGCGTGCGCGGGGCCTTGTCGACGAGCGCGCTGCCGCCCCGCTTGAGCTCGAAAATGGCCAAGCCGCGATGCACGTGCCCATCCGCGGTGAGCGCCAGCGGCCCGTCGGCGCCGGCAAACCCGTTGCTGCGGGTCAGCGACTCGGTCGAGAACCGCCCCTCCTGAGCCAGCACCCGCGCGATCGCCCCGGCATCGAAGGCGAGGTCCGCCAGGCCGGGCGGCGCGGCGCCGAATTTCTCCTCATAGGCGCTGACGAATCCGGCACGATAGTCCGGATCCGGCGCGGCGTACCAGCCGCCGGCCAGAGCGCGGGTCGCGGCGGCACGCGTCGCCGGGTCCGCCCACAGCGCCGGGCCGAGAAACCGCACCTGCGGCGCGGCGACGTCGTAATAGGCCAGCAGCGAGGACAGTTCGTCGAGCTCCTCGCCGGTGTCGGCCAGCAGCAGGGCATCGAACGGTGGCGGCGGGACCGAGGCGCGCGACAGTTCGCGCGCCTCCTGCCGGCCCTCGGCGTCGTGGCGCGCGCGCGCGGCGCGCAGCTTCGCGTCCAGCGGGCCGCGGCGCCCGGCGTAATCGGCGAGCTCCTTGACCACGGGCGTCATCGCCCGCATCCCCGGCTCGTGCAGCCGGACCACCGGCGCCGGGGCACCGCTGGAGGCCGCCGCGGCCAGCAGCGCCTCGCGCATGGCGCGGCCGAACTCGTTGGCCGGCAGCAAGGCGGCGAACCGCGACCGGCCGTCGGAGCGGGCAGCCACGACGAGGCGGCGCACCTGTTCGGCCGGCGTCAGGCCGAGCGTCCACACGCCCGGGCGGGCCTGGGCGGGATCGCTGGTGAAGGCGAGCACCGGCACGCCCGCCCGGCGCGCGACCGGCGCGACGGCGCTGGTCTCGGCGGCGGTGAGCGGGCCGAGGACGATCCGGGCGCCGGCGCTGATCGCCTGCCCCGCCGCGGCCGCGGCCCCGCCCGGCGTGCCGCCGGTATCGCGGACATCGAGCCCGCCGCCGCCGCCGAGCGCCAGCTCAGCCGCCTGCCGCATCGCCGCCCCACGCGCGGCGTTCGGCCCCGAGAGCGGCACCAGCAGGGCGATCGGCCCCGTCTCCCCCGGCACGGCTGCGCTCCCGGAGGCCGGCTTCAGCCGCGTCGGGGTGCCGTAGAAGGAGGGCGTGCCCGACGGCGCCGGCCCGGAGACCGCACAGCCGGCGAGTGCTAGCATCGAGACCAGGAACAGCCATGCCCGAACGCCCATCCGATGACGACTCCCCTGCCCCCGGGCCTTCAGACCTCGGGTCTCGTGACCTGGGGCAGGGACGCGACTCCCTGCCCGAGGGTCTTGTGCTGGTTTCCACGCCGATCGGCAATCTTGGCGACATGACATCGCGGGCGCGCGCGGTGCTCGAAGCCGCCGACCTGGTGCTGTGCGAGGATACCCGCACGACGGCGCGGCTGTGCGCGGCCTTCGGCATCCACGCCCGGCTCCGGGCGCTGCACGAGCATAACGAGGAACAGAGTCTGCCGCGCCTGCTCGCCCTGCTCGGCGCCGGCCAGCGCCTTGCCCTGGTGTCGGACGCCGGCACGCCGCTGCTCTCCGATCCCGGCTACCGGCTGGTGCGCGCGGCGATCGCGGCCGGGTTGCCGGTCGGCGCCGTGCCGGGGGCGAATGCCGCGCTCACCGCGCTGGTGCTCTCCGGCCTGCCGCCCCACCCGTTCCTGTTCCTGGGGTTTCCCCCGCCCCGGGCCGCCGCACGTCAGGCGGCGTTCGCGCAGCTGCGCGGGGTCGAGCGGGCGGGGCTCTCGGCCAGCCTGATCTGGCACGAGGCGCCGCATCGCCTCGCCGGCACGCTGGCCGACCTCGCCGCCACCTTCGGTCCGCGCCCGGCGGCGGTGGCGCGCGAGCTGACCAAGCGGTTCGAGGAGGTCCGCCGCGGCGCGCTCACCGACCTGGCCGCCCATTACGCAGCGAACCCGGCACGCGGCGAGGTGACGCTCGTCGTCGGCCCGGCGCCGGCGGAGGCGGCGAGCGCGGTGGATCTCGACGCCGAACTGAGCACCGCCCTCGGGTTGCACCGGCTGAAGGACGCCGTCGCCCTGGTCGCCGCCAGCACCGGCCTGCCGCGCCGGGAGGTCTATGCCCGCGCCCTCGCGCTGCGGGGCGGGGACAGCTGAACGCCGCGACGCGCAAGCCATAGCCGCGCTCGAGCGCCCCCGGCCGCGCCCGCTGGTCTATTCTCCCTGTCCTGGTCTATCCTCCCGGTCAAAGACCGGCTCATCGACGGGGGGACGCACCATGCAGCTCACACCGGCGCAGCTCGCGCAGTTCCACCATGAGGGATTCCTCTTCCTGCCGGAGGTCTTCGCCCCCGCGGAAGTGGCCACGCTGCGGGCGGAGGCGGAGACGCTCTACCGCTCCGACCGGCCGGAAATCTGGCGCGAGAAATCGGGCGCGCCGCGCACCGCCTTCGCCGCGCACACCTACAACGAGGCGTTCCGCCTGCTCGGCGCCGACCCGCGGCTGATCATGCCGGTCGAACAGGTGTTCGGCGAGAAGCTCTACATGCACCAGTTCAAGATCAACGCGAAAGCCGCGTTCGACGGCGAGGTCTGGCAATGGCACCAGGATTACGGCACCTGGCAGCGCGACGACGGCATGCCCGAGCCGCGGGCGATGAACATCGCCGTGTTCCTCGATACGGTGATGCCGATCAACGGGCCGCTGATGCTGGTGCCGCGCAGCCATCGCCACGGCACGCTGGCCGCGGGCCACGACGTCGCCACGACGTCCTATCCGCTGTGGACGCTCGACCACGACACGGTCCGCCGCCTCGTCGCCGACGGCGGCATCGTCGCGCCGACCGGCGCGCCGGGCGGCGTGCTCATGTTCCATGGCAATCTGGTGCATGGCTCGGCCGGGAACATCACCCCGTATCCGCGCAAGATCGTCTATCTCACCCTGAACGCGGTCTCCAACTACATCCGCACGCCGACGCGGCCGGCCTGGATCGCGCATCGCGATTTCGCGCCGATCGAGCCGGTGGCGGCGGGCGCGCTGCTGGACTACGCCCTTCACGACCGCGTCGCCGCCGAATAGGGACGCCAGCATGAATCTGTCCCGACTTCTCGCCGAACGGAACGCGGCCGGCCGGCCGGTGCGCGTCGGCCTCATCGGCGCGGGCAAGTTCGGCGCCATGTTCCTGGCCCAGGTGCCGACCACGCCGGGCCTGGAGGTCAGCGCCATCGCCGATCTCGCCCCCGAGCGCGCGCGCGCCGCCTGCCGCGAGGTCGGCTGGGCGGAGGCGCGCATCGCGGCGACGCGCTTCGTCGAGGACGGCGCCGGCCTCGCCGCGCGCGATGATGTCGAGGTCGTGGTCGAAGCCACCGGCAACCCCACCGCCGGCATCCTGCACGCCCGCGCGGCGATCGCGGCCGGCAAGCACATTGTGATGGTGAATGTCGAGGCCGACGTGCTCGCCGGGCCGCTGCTCGCGGCCGAAGCGCGCGCCGCCGGCGTGGTGTATTCGCTCGCCTATGGCGATCAGCCGGCGCTCACCGCCGAGCTGGTGGACTGGGCCCGGGCCTGCGGCTTCACCGTGGTCGCCGCCGGCAAGGGGACGAAATACCTGCCACTCTACCATGCCGTCACGCCCGACGACGTCTGGAGCCATTACGGCCTGACGCCGGCGGAGGCGCGCGCGGCGGGGATGAACCCGCAGATGTTCAACTCCTTCCTCGATGGCACCAAATCCGCCATCGAGATGGCGGCGATCGCCAACGCCACCGGCCTCGACGTGCCCGAGGACGGGCTCGGCTTTCCCGCCTGCGGCGTCGATGATCTGCCGCTGCTGCTGCGCCCGCGCGCCGCGGGTGGCGTGCTCCAGCGCGCCGGCATGGTCGAGGTCGTCTCCTCGCTCGAGCGCGACGGCCGGCCGGTGTTCCGCGATCTGCGCTGGGGGGTCTATGTCGTCATCGAGGCGCCGACGCCCTACGCCGCCGCCTGCTTCCGCCAGTACGGGCTGCGGACCGACCCCAGCGGGCGCTACGCGGCGATGTACAAGCCCTACCACCTGATCGGGCTGGAGCTGAACGTCTCGATCCTCAGCGCCGCGCTGCGCGGCGAGCCGACGGGCCAGCCGACCGGCTTCCGCGGCGATGCGGTCGCGGTGGCCAAGCGCGCCCTGCGTGCCGGGGAGCGGCTGGATGGCGAGGGCGGCTACACGGTGTGGGGCAAGCTGCTGCCCGCCGAACGGAGCCTGGCGCTGGGCGCGCTGCCGATCGGGCTGGCGCACCAGGTGGCGCTGGTCCGCGACGTCGCCGCCGGCACCGTTCTGCGCTGGAGCGACGTCGAGACCCCGACCGGCCCCGCCGCCACGGCGCGGCGCGAGATGGAGCGGGCGGCCCGCTGAACGCGGCTCAGAACACGCCCATCCCGGCCACCGCGCCGAACACGCCGAGCACCGAGGTCAGCGCCGAGATGGCGACGACGAGCCAGAGGTACGGGCCGCGCAGGCGCCGCTGCGGCGGCAGCGCGCGCATGGCGAGGGCGATCAGGAAGCCGAGCACGATCGGCAGCAGCAACGCGTTCATCGCCTCGACGGCGATATTGAGTGCCACCAGGTCCGGCACGACCAGCACCAGCACCGCGCCGGCGGCGGCGCAGCCCGCGTAGGCGGTGTAGAACCAGGGCGCCCGGGACGGGTGCTGCTCCAGCGAGTGGCGGAACCCGGTGACCTCGCCGATGCCCCAGGCGAGCGCGAGCGAGACGACGACGGCAGCCACCATGCCGGCGCCGAGCACACCCAGGCCGAACACCACCCGCGCCATGGTGGCGCCGAGGAACGGCGTGAGCGCGGTGCTGATATCGCCCACCGTCGCCAGACTGGCCTGCGGTGCCGCGCGCCCGATGGTGGCGGCGGCGGCGACGAGGATCGCGGCCATGATCAGTTGGGTCAGCACCGAGCCCAGCGCCGTATCCACCCGCGCGGCGACGAAATGCTCGGCCCGCAGCCGCTTATCGGCAATCGCCGACTGCTGGTAGAAAATCATCCACGGCATGATGACGGCACCGATATTGGCCGCGACCAGATAGAGATAGTCCCGGTTGGCATAGGGAATGCTGACCGACTCGCGCAGCATCGCCGCCGGATCGGGGTGCGCCGCCCAGGCGACGAAGAAGAATGCGAGTTCGAACAGGCCGAGGATGATCGCCACCCGCTCCACCCGCCGATAAGAGCCGGTGAGCACCACCGCGAGCAGCGCCACCACCGAGAGCGCCAGGCTCACCGGCCGCGCGATGCCGAACAGCTCGCCGACCGCGGCGACGCCGGAGAACTCGGTGACCAGCGCGCCGAGCACGGCGACGGCGAGCCCGGCGACCGAGACCCAGGCCCACGCCCGGCCGAACGTGTCGCGGATCAGCTCGCCATGGCCGCGGCCCGTGAACACGCCGAGCCGCACCGTCAGCTCCTGGACGACGTAGAGGATCGGGATCAGCACCAGTTGCAGGCCAAGCAGCCGGTAGCCCCATTGCACCCCGCTCTGCGCCGCGGTGACGACGCTGCCGACCTCGGTATCGGCGAGCATGACGACGAGGCCCGGGCCGGCGACGGCGAGAAAATGGCGGATGGCCGAGCCCGTTCCCGGCGGCGCCGCGGCGGCTTGCGAAGAGGTCGTCGTCATGCGGTTGCGCTCCATGCTGTGCTAGCCCTCTGGGGGTTTATTGCGAATAATTCGCAATAGCAAGGTGTGATCGCTACCCTCGCCGACCCGGCCGCCGGCGGCATTGATTTGCCTCAAAGCCTGGTTGAGAAAGCGGGCGCCGGCGGCCCCGGCGAAGGAGTGCGCCATGCCCGACCTGACCCTGCACAACAGCTTCTCCCGCCGGCGCGAACGATTCGAGCCGCTGGATGCCTCCCATGTGCGGGTCTATGTCTGCGGGCCGACGGTCTATGACCGGCCACACATCGGCAACGCCCGCCCCGCGGTGGTGTTCGACGTGCTGGCGCGGCTGCTGCGCCGGCTCTATCCGCGCGTCACTTATGTCCGCAACATCACCGACGTGGACGACAAGATCAACGCCCGCGCCGCCGAATCCGGCGAGCCGATCGCGGCCATCACCGCGCGCACCACCGCCGACTACGAGGCGGACATGGCGGCACTCGGCGTCCTGCCGCCCGATGTCGAGCCGCGCGCGACCGGCCACATCGCGGCCATGATCGCGTTGATCGAACGGCTGATCGCGGGCGGCCACGCCTACGCCGCGGATGGGCACGTGCTGTTCTCGGTGGCGAGCTTCGCCGAGTATGGCCGCCTCTCCGGCCGCAGCCCCGACGAGCTTCTCGCCGGCGCGCGCGTCGAGGTCGCGCCCTATAAGCGCGATGCCGGCGATTTCGTGCTGTGGAAACCCTCCACGCCCGATCTGCCTGGCTGGGCGAGCCCGTGGGGACGCGGCCGGCCGGGCTGGCATATCGAGTGCAGCGCGATGTCGCATCAATATCTCGGCGAAAGTTTCGACATCCACGGCGGCGGCGGCGACCTTCTGTTCCCACACCACGAGAACGAGCGCGCCCAGAGCCTGTGCGCATTCCCCGGCAGCCGGTTCGCGCGCTACTGGGTGCATAACGGCATGCTGCTGGTGAACGGCGAGAAGATGTCCAAGAGCGTGGGCAACGTCATCACCGTTCAGGATGCCCGCGCGCGGGCGCCCGACGAAGCCGTGCGGCTCGCCCTGCTGAAGACGCATTACCGTGCCGTGCTGGATTTCTCGGACGCCTCGCTGGCCGAGGCGCGGCACGATCTCGACCGGTTCTATCGCGGCCTGGAACGATCCGGCGCCGGCGCGGCGGCCGCGCCCCCCGCGTCGGTCCTCGCGGCGCTGTGCGATGATCTGAACACGCCGCTGGCGCTGGCCGAGATGCATCGGCTCGCGAACGCGGCGATGCAGGGCGATCCGGCGGCCGGCGCCGAACTGCGCGGCGCCGGCACGCTGCTCGGCCTGCTCGCCGCGGACCCGGCGGCGTGGTTCCGCAGCGGCGGCGAGGATCCCCGCATCGACGCGCTCGTCGCCGAACGCACCGCCGCGCGACGGGCGAAGGACTTCGCGCGCGCCGACCAGATCCGCAAGGAACTCGATGCTCTCGGCGTCGTCGTCGAGGACGGCGCCGGCGGCACCACCTGGCGGCGGACATGATGTGACCGGACGCGACGCAGGCGCGCCGATCGGGCCGATCGATCCGAGCCCGGTCGTGGTTCTCGTCCGCCCGCAGCTGGCGGAAAACATCGGCGCCGTCGCGCGCGCCATGGCCAATGGCGGGCTGTTCCACCTCCGCCTCGTCGCCCCGCGCGATGGCTGGCCGCAGGAGCGCGCCTGGCGCACCGCCTCGGGCGCCGACCGCATCCTGGAGGCGGCAACGGTCCATGACAGCGTCGCCGACGCGGTCGCGGACCTGCACCGCGTGTTCGCCACCTGCCCGCGCCCGCGCCATATCATCAAGCCGCTGCTCACCGCGCGCGGCGCGGCCTCGGAACTGCGGGCGATCGGCGCGCGCGGACTGGGTTGCGCGATCCTGTTCGGCCCCGAGCGGGCCGGCCTGGACAATGACGACATCGCCGCCGCCGACACGCTGGTGCGCTACCCGCTCAATCCCGCCTTCGCGTCACTCAACCTGGCGCAGGCGGTGATGGTGATGGCCTATGAATGGTGGCTGGCGGCGGACGCGACCCAGCCGCGCCGGCTGCTGACCCACAAGACCCGGATCGCGACCAAGGGCGAGCTGGAGAATTTTCTCGGCCACCTGATCGAGGAACTCGATGCCTGCGGGTTCCTGCGCAACCTGCCCAAGCGCCCGGGCATGGTGCGCAACCTGCGCCATTTCTTCGAGCGCGGCGAAGTGACCGAGCAGGAGCTGCGCACGCTGCACGGCGTCGTCACCGAGCTCGCGCTCGGACGGCGCCAGCGCGGACGCGACGAACCTGCCTAGAGCAACCTCCAATCTGATTGAGCCGTTCCGGCTCGATCAGATCGGAGATAAGTTGCTCTAGACTCATAGGCTTCTAGAGCACGACCGTCCGACCGGATGATTCCATCAGGTCGGACCGTGCTCTAGAGCCACATTCCGTCGGCTACTGCTTCTCGACCTGGCTGAATTCGAGATCGACCGGCGTCGAGCGACCGAAGATCGAAACGCTGACCTTGAGCCGGCCCTTCTCCTCGTCCACTTCCTCGACCATGCCGTTGAAGCTGGTGAACGGGCCGTCGGCGACGCGGACCTGCTCGCCGACCTCGAACAGCACCGCCGGACGCGGCCGCTCCACGCCCTCGCGGCTCTGCTTGATGATCCGCTCGGCCTCCGCCTCGCTGATCGGCGAGGGGCGGGTCTTGCTGCCGAGAAACCCGGTGACCTTGGGCGTGTCCTTCACCAGATGCCAAGTATCGTCCGTCAGCTCCATGCGCACCAGGACGTAGCCGGGGAAGAATTTGCGCTCCGAACTGACCTTCTGGCCGCGGCGCATCTCCAGCACTTCCTCGGCCGGGACCAGAACCTCGTCGATCGCGTCGGCCAGCCCCTTCTGCGCCGCCAGCTCTTTCAACTGCTGCGCGATCTTCTTCTCGAACCCGGAATAGACGTGAACGACGTACCAACGCTTGGCCATGCCGGTTCCTCTTACCTCAGACGCTGCCGGCGAACAGGGCCCGCACGCCCAGCGCCACGACCTGGTCGATCGCCAGGAAGAACAGCGCCGCCAGCGCCACCATGGCGAAGACCAGCCCGGTGGTGATCATCGTCTCCCGCCGCGTCGGCCAGGTGACCTTCGCCACCTCGCTGCGCACCTCGCGGACGAATTTCGTCGGATCGATCGCCACGCCTTGCCTGATCCCCAGATGAGAGTTGCCGGGACGAACTGCCCCGCCGAAAAGCGTCCTGGCAGGGGTGGAGGGTCTCGAACCCCCAACCTCCGGTTTTGGAGACCGGCGCTCTAGCCAATTGAGCTACACCCCTGCGCCCGGAGACGCCAAGGGCCGCTACACACAATGCAGGGGCTTGATTGTCAAGGCCCGGCCAAATGGGCTCCGGCCCGATACGTCCGCGCGCTCAGGCGGCGGCCTCGACGAGCTGGAACGCCTGCCGCCGCAGCAGCTCCCGATAGGGACCGGCCACCGCCTCCAGCGCCCCCGGAGCGCCGTCCTGGATGACGTGCCCGGACTGCATCACCACGATGCGGTCGAAATTCTTCAGCGTCGCCAGCCGGTGCGCCACGGCGATCACCGTCCGCCCGGTCATCAGCCGGTCCAGCGCATCCTGCACCGCGTGCTCCGATTCGCTGTCGAGCGCCGAGGTCGCCTCGTCGAGCAGCAGGATCGGGGCGTCGCGCAGGAAGGCCCGGGCGATCGCCAGCCGCTGACGCTGGCCGCCGGACAGCTTCACGCCGCGGTCGCCGACGAGGGTATCGAACCCCTCCGGCAGGGCGCGGATGAAGTCGAGACAATGCGCTGCCTCCGCCGCCGCCATCACCTCGGCGTCGGTGGCGTCCGGCCGGCCATAGCGGATGTTCTCGGTCACCGAGCGATGGAACAGCATCACATCCTGCGGCACCACCGCAATCGCCGCGCGCAGGCTCTCCTCCGTGATCGCGGCGATGTCCTCCCCGTCGATCAGGATCTGCCCGGCCTGGATGCTGCGCTGGCGCTGCAGCAGGGCGAGCACGGTGGACTTGCCGGACCCGGAGCGGCCGACGAGGCCGACCCGCGTGCCCGGCTCGATGTGGAGGTTGAACCCGTCCAGCACCCGCGCGCCGTCCGGATAGGCGAAGCCGACGGCGCGGAACTCGACCCGGCCGCGCGCCGGCGGCAGGCCATGGGCGCCGACCGCGTCCGGCAGCTCATGCGCGATCAGCAGCGTGGCCAGCGCCTCCTCGAGGCGCGCCACGTGCTGCACCGTATCGACCAGCGCCACCGCGAGATCGCGCGTGCCATGCAGAATGGTGAAGCCAAGGGTGGTGACGAGCACGACATCGCCGGTGCTCGCCAGCCCGCGCTGCCACAGGCTCAGCACCCAGACGAGCAGGCCCGCGGTCAGCAGCGCCGTCGCCACCGCGTGCAGCAGCCGCAGCTTCTCCAGGTAGCGCAGGCTGGCGCGGCGCGCATGCATCTCGCGCGTCACCCGCCCGCCGAACCGGGCGCGCTCGCGCAGCGCCGCACCGAACGCCCGGACGACGGCAATGTTGGTGATGACGTCGACCAGCTCGCCATCGACCGCGGCGGCATCCGCGGCATAGCCCTGGTGCAGCGTCCGCCCGGCAGCGGCCAGGCGCATCAGCACCAGCCCGAGCGCGAGCGAAATCCCCACCAGCACCAGCGCCATCACAGGATCGACCCCGGCGAGGAAGCCGATGGAGAGCAGCACGGCGAGGCAGGGCGGCAGCACGTTCCAGGTGAAGGTGCTTTCGATGGTGTAGATCGCATTCGCCGTCGCCGTGATGCGCCCGGCGAGCGTGCCCGGAAGGCGCTCGGCGAAATACGAGGGCGCATGGCCGAGCAGGTGCGCGAAGAGCAGCCGCCGGACATCGCCGGTGACGGCGACGAACGCGTGCGCGGCCGTCCAGCCGCCGATGCGCCAGGTCATGTTGTCGGCGCCGATCAGCCCGGCGAGCAGCGCAAAGGCGCCCCATAGATGGGCCGCGTCGCGCGTCGACAGCACGTCCACCAGATGCTTGACCGCGTATTGCGAGCCGACCGAGAAGGCGACGGCGGCAACCACCGAGCCGAGCACGATTGCATGCGACGGCGCGTGGCGGAGCACCTGGGCGAGAATGAAGCCCAGCGGACGGCGGGCGAAGCGCACGATATCGTCGGCCGGGGTGGCGAGGCGCAGCGCGGGACGGGCCCGACGGGACATCGCGATCATGCTCCTGTATCGCGGCTGGCCCGACGCACCACGGGGCTCCGGCCGCACCGGAACAGAGCCCCGAATTTGCGGCGGCACTAAGGCGGATCCTGCCCAACATTCGCCGCCATCGCGCGCTTTATGGGTCGCATCGGCCCCGCCAAGCGGGCCCCCAGCGAGGACCATCCACGGCCATGCGCATTGCCCAGATCTCGCCGCTCTACGAGGCGGTCCCCCCGAAGCTCTATGGCGGCACGGAGCGCGTGGTCGCCTATCTGACCGATGAGCTGGTCGCGCTCGGCCACGATGTGACGCTGTTCGCCAGCGGCGATTCGATCACCTCGGCGAAGCTCCATCCGGCCTGGCCGCAGGCGCTGCGCCTCGACCCGGCGATCCGCGACCCGATCGCGCCGCACATCCTGCTGATGGAAACGGTGCGCCGCCACGCCGGCGAGTTCGACGTGCTGCACTTCCACAACGACTACCTGCCCTGGCCGCTGTTCAGCCGCCAGGAGACACCGTGGGTGAACACGATGCACGGGCGGCTCGATCTGCCGGAGTTCCAGCAGATCGCCGCCGCCTTCCCCGAGGTTCCGCTGGTGTCGATTTCCAACTCCCAGCGTCTGCCGGTGCCGCACTCGAATTTCGTCGCCACCGTCCTGCACGGGCTGCCGGAGCGGCTGCTCACGCCGCAGGACGTCACCCCGTCCTACCTCGCTTTCCTTGGCCGCATCTCGCCGGAAAAGGGTCCGGACCGCGCCATCCGCATCGCGCGCCGTGCCGGCATCCCGCTGAAGATCGCGGCCAAGGTGGATAATGCGGACCGCGCCTATTTCGAGGCCGTGATCCGCCCGATGCTGGACGAACCCGGCGTCGAGATGATCGGTGAGATCAACGAGGCGCAGAAGCCGGCCTTCCTCTCCGGGGCGCTGGCGCTGCTGATGCCGATCGAGTGGCCGGAGCCGTTCGGCCTCGTCATGATCGAGGCGATGGCCTGCGGCACGCCGGTGATCGCCTACAATTACGGCTCGGTACCGGAAGTCATGGACGACGGCGTCTCCGGCTACATCGTCGGCAACGAGAACGAGGCGGTGGCCGCCCTCGGCCGCCTCGGCGCGCTCGACCGCGGCCGCGTGCGCGCCCAGTTCGAGGCCCGGTTCACCGCACGCCGCATGGCCGAGGACTATCTCGCCCTCTACGCCCGCCTCGGCGAGGGCCAGCGCCCGGCGCTGCGCCTGATCGGCTGACCCGGCGCGCGCCGAGGGTACGTTTTTTTCACCGATTGATGCCATCGTTCCTGGGTCGGGAACCGACCCCGATCCAGGAGCACGTACATGGCCTCGACGTTCGCCGAAGATCTCGCGTTCTTCCGTCTCGATCCCGAAACTTGTGCGGCGCTGCGCGGGCTCTGGCCGCTGATCGAGCCGGAGCTGCCAGCGATGCTGGACCGGCTCTACACCCACATCCTCGCCAATCCGGCACTGAAGGCGATGTTCGCCGGCGAGGCGAACGTCGCCGGCGCCCAGAAGGCGCAGGCCGCGCACTGGGCGCGGCTGTTCAGCGGTCAGTATGACGACGGCTACTCCGCCTCCGTGCGGCGGATCGCGGTGACGCATGCCCGCATCGGGCTGGAACCGCGCTGGTATATCGGCGCCTATCTGGTGACGCTCGAGGATCTGCACGCGCTCGTCGCACGCCGTTTCTCCGGGCGCTTCGGCGGCGGCGCCAACCGGCTCGAGCCGGCGCTGCGCGCGCTGGACCGCGCCGTGCTGCTGGACCTGCAACTCGTCGTCAGCACCTACATGGCGGAGAACGAGGCCAGCTTCCACCGTCGCCTCGCCGAGCTGGCGGAAGGCTTCGATACCGTACTCGGCGGGTTCCTGCGCAACGTCCATGACCAGGCGAAGACGCTGCGCGGCGGCGGCCAGGCGCTGCTCTCGCACGCCGAACGCGGGACCAGCGAGGCCAGCGCGCTCGCTGGCGGCGCCGAGCAATCGTCCGTGAACATGCAGACGGTCGCCAGCGCGGTCGAAGAGATCACTGCCTCGATCGGCGAGATCACCCGCCAGATGCAGCAGGCCGGGCGCATCACCGCCGCGGCGGTCGGCACGGTGGAGCGGGCCGATGGCGTGGTGCGCGAGCTCAACCAGGCCGCCGGGCGCATCGGCGAGGTGGTCGGGCTGATCCAGACGATCGCTGGACAGACCAACCTGCTCGCGCTCAACGCCACCATCGAAGCGGCGCGCGCCGGGGACGCGGGCAAAGGGTTCGCCGTCGTCGCCGGCGAGGTGAAGAGCCTCTCCGGCCAGACCGCGCGGGCCACCGAGGACATCCGCCAGCAGGTCACCGCCGTGCAGCACGTGGTCGCCCAGATCGCCGAGGCGATGACCGAGATCGGCACCGCCGTCGGCGAGATCCAGCAGGCCACGGCGGGGATCGCCGGCGCCGTCGAGGAGCAGAGCGCCGTCACCCACGAGATCAGCCGCAGCGTCGCGAACGCCGCGGCGGGCACCGAGACCATCACCGCCAGCGCCCGCACCGTCGCCGAGGTCGCGGCGGAGACCGCCCGGAGCGCCGGGAGCGTCGCCGACGCATCGAGCGGGCTGGAGGCCACTGCGGGTGAACTGCAGGAGAAATCGGCCGTCTTCATCGACCGCATCCGCAATGCCGACCGGCGCCAGGAAAGCCGCACCCCGGCCAATGTCTCCGCGGAACTCCTCGCCGGCCAGCAACGCATCGAGGCCTGGCTGGGCAATGTCTCCGCCAATGGGGCCGGGCTGCGCGCCAGCGGCAACGCCGTCCGCGAAGGCCAGGAGGTGACGCTCGCAGTACTCGGCTTCACCCTTCCGGCCCGCGTCGTCGGCACCTCGCCCCGTTCGATCAACCTGACCTTCGTCCGCGACGGTGACGGCACGGCGCTGCTGCGGGCGATGGAGCGTCAGGCCCGCGCCGCTTGACCGGGGAATAATCAGGGGCCGGACCGGTATAAGGTCCGGCGCGCGGGTCGGATCGAGGGGCCGGACCTGGAGTAGGTCCGGCGTCGCGATCAGATGTAGTGCTCGGCCAGCGGCGCGAAGCCGTTGAAACCCTGGCTGGCATAGGCGCTGACATAGGCGCCGGTGGCGTGCAGTTCGATGCGCTCACCGCAGGCGAGGCTCAACGGCAGGCGGTAGTTGGCGCGTTCGTAGAGGATATCCGCGCCGTCGCAGGTCGGCCCGGCGATGGCAACCGGCCCCTCCTCGTCGCCGTCATGGGTCGTGGTGATGCGATACTTGATCGCCTCGCCCTCGGTCTCAGCCAGCCCGCCGAAGCGGCCGATATCGAGATAGACCCAGCGCACCGGATCGGTCTTCGAGCGGCGACTGACCAGCACGACCTCGGCCGAGACGACGCCGGCATCGCCGACGATGAAGCGCCCCGGCTCGACGACGATCTCCGGCAGCGCATTGCCGAAGTGCCGCGCGATGGCGTTGCCGATGGCGAGCCCGAAGCGGTCGATGCCGGGCACTTCGTCGCGGTAGGCAACCGGGAAGCCGCCACCGAGATTGACCATGCGAACATTGACGCCCTGCTCACGCAGATCCGTGAACAGCATGGCAACGCGTCCGATCGCCGCTTCATACGCCGCGGTGTCGGTCTGCTGGCTGCCGACATGGAACGACAGGCCGTACGGATCGAGGCCGAGCGACGCGGCCTGCAGCATGAGTTCGCGCGCGCTCTCGATGGTGGTGCCGAACTTGCGCGAGAGCGGCCAGTCGGCGCCGGCGTTTTCCACCAACAGCCGGCAATAGACCCGACGGCCCGGGGCGTGGCGCGCGATCTTGGCCAGCTCCTCGGCCGAATCGAAGGCGTAGATCGGCACTCCCACCTCGTGGGCGCGCGCGATCGCCGAGCTCTTCTTGATGGTGTTGCCGAAGCTGATCGACGTCGCCGGGGCCCCGGCGGCCAGACACGCCTCCACTTCCTCGATGCCGGCGGCATCGAAGAAGCTGCCGAGCCCGACCAGGCGCGACAGTACCGCCGGCGCCGGATTGGCTTTCACGGCGTAATAGATGCGCGCCAACGGCAGCGCCGACTGCAGCGCGCGGAAATTTTCCGCGACGCGATCGACGTCCACGACCAGACACGGCGTTGCCGGCTGACGCGACGCAAGGAAACGGGCGATTTTCGGTGTCATCGCACCCGGCCTCCCCTGATAAACGCCCACCTTTGAACGGCGATGGGCGGAGTTGCGAAACGGTCGAACGAACCAGCGACCAGACGATTGCCAGAACGCTTGACGTCGTTGCGTAACCCTAAGGGCCAGAGGCACGTGCGTTGCTGCGTGCACCGTAAGTAGTCCCCGATGCGCCGCGGCGCAAGCAGAAATCTCGTCCCGTGCCCCGTCCCCCGGGACGCGGGCCTGGACAGGCACGCCGCGCGATGCGAACCAGGATCGGGCGTGCCGGTCGCGCGCCCGGGGGAGCAACGCCGGGACGGGAGAAAGCCTCATGAGCCGTGACGCCGCCGCGATTGCCGCAAGGCTGGACCGCCTGCCCGCCACGCGCCATGTCTGGCGATTGGTGACATTGCTGTCGATCGGCGCTTTCTTCGAAATCTACGACCTCTTCTTCACCGGCTATATCGTCCCCGGCCTGGTCAAGAGCGGTCTGCTCGCCGGCGTGCGGATCGGGATTTTCGCCGGCCCCGCCACCTTCGTCGCCGCCACCTTCGCCGGCCTGTTCGTCGGCACGATCGTATTCGGCGCCGTGGCCGACCGGTTCGGCCGCCGCGCCGTGTTCACGCTGTCGCTGGTCTGGTATTCGCTCGCGACGGCCGTGATGGCGCTGCAGACCAGCGCGCTCGGGCTCGATCTCTGGCGCTTCATCGCCGGTATCGGCATCGGCGTCGAGCTGGTCACCATCGACACCTACATCGCCGAACTCGTGCCGATGGCGGTTCGCGGCCGCGCCTTTGCGTTCAGCCAGGCGGTGCAGTTCTCGGTGGTGCCGGTGGTGGCGTTGCTGGCGTGGCAGCTGGTGCCGGCAGCGCCGTTCGGCGTCGAGGGCTGGCGGATCGTCGTCCTGATCGGCTCGGCCGGGGCGATCATCGTCTGGTTCCTCCGCCTCGGCCTGCCCGAGAGCCCCCGCTGGCTCGCCCAGCATGGCCGCATCGCCGAGGCGGAAGCGGTGATGGATGCGATCGAGGCGCGGGTGCGGGCGGATCTCGGCGGCGCTTCCCTGCCCCCGCCGCTGGCGGATGCCGCGAGCGAACCGCCGGTGCAGGGGCGCTTCAGCGAGATTTTCTCCCCCGCCTACCGCGCCCGCAGCCTGATGATGGTGGTGTTCCAGGCCTTCCAGACCATCGGTTATTACGGCTTCGCCAACTGGGTGCCGACGCTGATCGCCCAGAAGGGCATCAACCTGCATGGCTCCCTGCTCTATTCGTTTCTCATCGCCATCGCCAACCCGATCGGCCCGGTGCTCGCGTACCGGTTCGCCGACCGCGTCGAGCGCAAATGGCTCGTGGTGCTGGCCGCCGGCGGCATCGGCCTGTTCGGACTGGGCTTCGCCGCCGCGCCCTCAGCGGCGCTGATCGTCGCCTGCGGCGTGCTGGTGACGCTCTCGGGGAACATCTTTTCCTTCGCGTTCCATGCCTACCAGAGTGAATTGTTCCCCACCCGCATCCGCGCCCGCGCGGTCGGGTTCGTCTATTCGTGGAGCCGCCTTTCGGCGGTGTTCGCCAGCTTCCTGATCGGGTTCTTCCTCAAGGAAGGCGGCGTGCCGGCGGTGTTCGGGCTGATCGCGGTGGCGATGGCGGCGGTGATGCTCTCCATCGGCCTGTTCGGCCCACGCACGAGCGGCCGCCAGCTCGAAGCCATCGCCGGCTGAGCGACCCGCCGAGGCGCTGGACACGGCGTGCGCGGATCGCTATATGCGTTCACGCATAACGCTCGCCGTGACGAGCACAGGGAGGAAGGAACAATCATGCCAGTGTCGAAATCGAATCAGCGCGCCGGGTGGGGCCGCGCCGGGCTGTTTGCCCTCGGCCTTCTCGCTGGCTCCGCGCCGGCGTGGGCCGGCAACGTGGTCGTGCCGGGCACCACCGACTTCCCCGAGAGCATGACGGCCACGGCCGACGGTACGCTGTTCTTCTCCAGCATGGCCGGGGGGCGGATTTTCCGCGCCGCGCCGGGTGCGGCGACGGCGAGCGAATGGATCAAGCCGGGCACCAACGGGCTCAACGCCGTCCTCGGCGTGCTCACCGACGAAAAGACCAACACGCTGTTCGCCTGCTCGCCGGACATCACCGGCTTCGGTGTGGTGATTGCGACCGGAGACAAGGTCGGAGCGCTCAAGCTGTTCGATCTGCAGACCGGCGCGCCGAAGGGCAACATCCCGCTGCCGCCCTCGATGCTGCTCAAGCAGACCTCGCTCTGCAACGATCTCGCCATCGGCCCCGACGGGTCCGCCTATGTCACCGATTCCCTGGCCGGCCACGTGCTGCGCCTCAAGCCCGGCGGCAGCGCCTTCGAGGTCTGGGCGCATGACGCGCGCTGGGACGTCGCCGGGCCGCAGCTCGACGGCATCGCCGTGCTGCCGGATGGCAATGTCTACGCCAACATCTTCGAGGGCGACGGACTCTACCGCATCGCGGTCAATCCCGACGGCAGCGCCGGCGCCATCACCAAGCTGAAAACCTCCCGCCCGCTCTATCACTCCGACGGGCTGCGCGCTTACGGCAAGAACCAGCTCCTGATGGTCGAAGGCGAGACCCGCGGCTTCCTCGACCTGATCACCATCGATGGCGACAACGCCAAGGTCGAGACGATCAAGAGCGGCTTCGAGGGGCCCGTGTCGCTGGCCCAGGTCGGCCATGTGGTCTACGTGCTCGACGTGCCGCTGAAATATCTCTTCGATCCGGAGAAGAAGAAGCAGACGCCGCCGCCGTTCACCGCGTTCGAGGTCAAACTGCCGTAAGGTCTCGCTGCCCCGGCTGCGCGAATCACTGAACGCAGAGACCAGACACTGATCGGGAGACGAGCGCCGGGGCGATCGCGTATCGCCCCGGCAAGCGTTCAAAGCCCGGTGATCACCCCGGTTTCGTCGAGGCCGATGGTCTCGGCGGCAGGGCGTCGCGGCAGACCGGGCATGGTCATGATCTCGCCGCAGATCGCCACCACGAACCCGGCCCCGGCCGCCAGCCGCACCTCGCGCACCGGCAGGTCGTGCCCGACCGGGGCGCCGAGACGCTTCGGATCGGCCGAGAAACTGTATTGCGTCTTGGCGATGCACACCGGCGCGGCGCCGAACCCGGCCGCCTCGAACGCCTCCAGCCTGCGCTTGACCGGCGCCGGCAGGATCACGGAATCGGCGCGGTAGATCTCGCGCGCGATGGTGCGGATCTTGTCCGCCAGCGTCATCGCCGCCGGATAGAGCGGCGCGAAGCGGGCGGCGCGGCGCTCGATCACGCCGAGCACGGTCCGCGCCAACTCCGCCGCGCCGTCCGGCCCGTCCGCCCAGTGCGTGCACGGCACGACGGCCACTCCGCGCGCGGCCATCGGTGCGACCACGGCCGCGATCTCCTCGGCGGTGTCGGTGACGAAGCGGTTGAGCGCGACCACCACCGGCAGGCCGAACTTGCCCATGTTCTCGACATGACGCTCGAGATTGGCGAGCCCGCGCCGCACCGCCTCCGCGTCCGGCCGGTCGAGATCCGCCTTGGCCACGCCACCCTGCATTTTCAGCGCCCGCACGGTGGCGACGACGACGGCGCAATCCGGCGCGAGCCCTGCCACCGGCGCCTTGATGTCGAGGAATTTCTCACCCCCGAGGTCGGCGCCGAAACCGGCCTCGGTGACGACGATATCGGCGAGCTTCAGGCCGAGCCGCGTCGCCATCACCGAGTTGCAGCCATGGGCGATGTTGGCGAACGGGCCGCCATGCACCAGCGCCGGCGAACCCGCCAAGGTCTGCACGAGGTTCGGCTGCAGCGCATCGCGCAGCAGCGCCGCCATGGCCCCGTCGGCGCGCAGATCGCCCGCCGTGACCAGGCTGCCGTCGGCCCGCGCGCCGACCACCATCCGCGCCAGCCGACCCTGCAGATCGCCGAGGTCGCGGGCGAGGCACAGCACCGCCATCACCTCGGAGGCAGCGGTGATGTCGAACCCGTCCTCGCGCAGCGCCCCGTTCGCCGGGCCGCCGAGCCCGAGCACGATCTGGCGCAGACCACGATCATTCTGGTCCAGCGCCCGGCGCCAGCTGATGCGCCGCGGATCGAGCCCGAGCGCATTGCCCCAGTGCAGGTGGTTGTCGATCATCGCGGCGAGCAGGTTGTTCGCCGCGGTGATGGCATGGAAATCGCCGGTGAAGTGCAGATTGATCGCCTGCATCGGCGCCACCTGCGCGTGCCCGCCGCCGGTTGCGCCGCCCTTCTGGCCGAAACACGGGCCGAGACTGGGTTCGCGCAGACAGATCATCGTCCGCCGCCCGGCCGCGTTCAGCGCATCGCCAAGGCCGATGGAGGTGGTGGTCTTGCCCTCGCCGGCCGGCGTCGGGCTGGTTCCGACGACCAGGACCAGCGCCCCGTCCGGCCGGCCAGCAGTCGCGCGGATGAAGTCGAGATCGATCTTGGCGATGTGCCGCCCATAGGGCACGAGCGCATCGCTCGGAATGCCGGCGGCCGCAGCGATCTCGGCGATCGGGGCAAGGCGCGCGGCGCGGGCGATGTCGAGATCGATGCTCATCGGCGGGCGGCCTCTCGGGCACGAGGGAGAACGGAGCGACCGAGGGATGGCACGGAAGAAGCCGGAAATCCAGCCGAGGCCCATGGTGATACGGCAGCGATGGTTTCCGCTCGTGCGCGGATGCGCTACCCTCCCTACCGATGAACCCACGACAGACGACGCTCGGCGCCGCGGCTGCGCTGGCGCTTCTGGTTGCTGCCGGGCTGACGTGGTGGCGCCTGGCACCGACCGTTGGCGGCCCGGACCAGGCCGACGGACCGGACGCGCGCGACACGATGCATTTCCCCATGCCGCCGGCCCCGCCCCGTCTCGCCGCTGGCGACGACTACGAGAAGTGCCTGGCGATGATCGCCAACGACCCGGAGGGCGCGCGCAGCTTCGCCGATACCTGGCGCGCCGGCGGCGGGGGGGGCGGTGAAGGCGCGGAGCATTGCGCCGGACTGGCCGAGGTCGCGCTGGGGGACGCCGATGCCGGCGCCGCCATCCTCGACCGCCTCGCCGTGCACAGCGGGGCGCCCGAGGTCACGCGGGCGATGATCTTCGACCAGGCGGCGCAGGCGTGGATGCTGGCCGAGGAGCCGGCCCGCGCGCTGGGGAGTGCGGCGGAGGCGCTGGCGCTCGATCCGGACGATCCCGATCTGCTCATCGACCGCGCCACCGCGCAGGCGGCGCTGGAGCACTACCACGCGGCCATCGCCGACCTCGACCGGGCGCTCGCGATCGACCCGCAGCGCATCGCGGCGCTGGTGATGCGCGCCGGCGACTGGCGCCATCTCGAAGCCTATGACCGGGCCGGCACCGACATCGACCGCGCGCTCGCGATCGACCCCGACTATGCCGACGCACTGCTCGAACGTGGCATCCTGCGCCAGCACGCCGGCGACGACGCCGGCGCCCGGGCTGATTGGCAGCGGGCGATGGAATTGGCGCCGAACAGCGCCGTCGGCGATCTCGCCGAGCAGAATCTGGCCCTGCTCGACGCCGGGCCGGAACGACGCTGACCCGGCGAGGCTCAGTCCGTCAGATGCGCCTCAAGGAACCACAGCGCCTTGTCGAGCGCGCGCGAGAAGCCGGTGAAAATGTCCGCCGTATCGGCGTCGCCTGCCTCGGCCGCCTCGTCGATGGCAAGGCGGACCGAATTGGCCACCCGCGCGTAGCGCTCGGTCAGCGCCGCGAGGTGGTCCTGCTCCTTGTGGATCTCGGTCGGGTAGGCGGCCAGCGGACTGGCGCCGGCGACCGCCTGCAGCGTGCCCATGGCGCGGCCGCCGAGCTGGACGACACGCTCGGCCATGGTATCGACATGCAGGTCGAGCTCGGTGCGGAAGCCGTCGAGCATTTCGTGCAGGGAGATGAAGCGCGGCCCGCGGATGTTCCAGTGCGCCTGCTTGGTCAGCAGGGCGAGGTCGATCGCCTCAGCGAGGCGCGCATTGAGCAGGCCGATCGCGGTGATCTTCGCGTTCGACCGGAGATCGTTTCGGGTTGCGTGCATCGCGATCTCCTGAGTGGCGGCCCCATTCGGCGCGCACCGCCGCGGCCTTGCCCCGGGCGCCGCGAGCGGAGCAATATTTGCAGCATGAGTGAAACGCTGCTCGACGTGAAGCACCTTCGCTGCCCGCTGCCCGTGCTGCGCGCCAACCGGGCGCTGCGCGGCCTGGCCGCCGGGGACCGGCTGCGGGTGATCGCCACGGACCGCGCCGCCGTCGCTGATTTCCAGTCCTACTGCCGCGAGACCGGCCACGCGCTGCTGGCCTGGAGCGAGGAGGGCGGCGTGTTCAGCTTCCTCATCCGCCGCCGCGCCGACCCGGGCTGATGGGAGCCCGATGAGCGTCGCTCTGTTCACCCACCCCGCCTGCCTGGAGCACGATACCGGCCCCTGGCACCCGGAATGCGCCGATCGTCTGCGCGCCGTGCTGCGCGCGCTGGAGGCTCCGGAATTCGCCGATCTGCTGCGCGAGCAAGCGCCGCGCGCGACCCGCGCCGAGCTCGAACGTGTCCACCCACCGGACTATGCGGAGGCAATCCTTTCCATCGTGCCGCCCGCAGGCGAGGCTGTCGGGCTCGACGCCGACACGCTGATGAGCGCCGGCAGCGCCGAGGCGGCGCTGCATGCCGCGGGCGGGGCCGTCGCGGCCGTGGACGCGGTGATGGAGGGCTGGGCCCGCGCCGCCTTTGCCGCGGTGCGCCCGCCCGGCCATCACGCCGAGCCGCGCGCGGCGATGGGGTTCTGCCTGTTCTCCAACGCCGCCATCGCCGCCTTGCACGCGCGCGAGCACTGGCGCGTCGGACGCGTGGCCGTGGTCGATTTCGATGTCCACCACGGCAACGGCACGCAGGCGGTGTTCGCCAACGATCCCGACCTGTTCTACGCCTCGAGCCACCAGCATCCGGCCTATCCCGGCACGGGGCGGGCCGAGGAGCGGGGCATCGCCGGCAACATCGTCAACGCGCCGCTGCCACCGGGCAGTGATGGCGCGGTTTTCCGCCGCGCCTGGGACGAGCGCATCCTGCCCGCCCTCGCCGACTTCGCGCCCGAACTGCTCATCATCTCCGCCGGTTTCGACGCCCACAAGGCCGACCCGCTGGCGCATCTGCGCCTCGAAACATCGGATTTCGCCTGGGTCACGGCGCGGCTCATCGCGCAGGCGGATGCCAGCGCCAAGGGGCGCATCGTCTCCGTGCTCGAAGGCGGCTACGACCTCCCTGCCCTCGCCGCCTCCGCCGCGGCCCATGTGCGGGCGCTGATGCGGGCCTGACCGCTAGAGCGGGATGACATCGCTTACGCTCAGCCATCCCACTCCAGCTCTTTGTTTAATCGCGTGATTCAGACCTACGGCGATTCCGCCTACGGTCATCACGCGTTAGAGTCTCTGCTTGATCGCGTGATTCAGACCTACGGCGATTCCGCCTACGGTCATCACGCTCTAGCCAGAGACGGCGAGCCACGGAAAGGCGGCCACCAGCACGACGGCGACCAGCAGGATGGCGAGATAGGGCCAGATTTTCGCGAACGCCTCGTCGGGCGGAACCCGGCCGATGGCGCAGGCGGCATAGAAGCCGACGCCGAACGGCGGCGCGAACAGCCCCAGCCCCATCGCCAGCACCACGACGATCGCATAGTGCACCTCGTGCACGTGCAGCGCCCGGGCGGCGGGGAACAGCAGCGGGCCGAACAGGATGATGGCGGGAATTCCCTCCAGCACCGAGCCGAGCACGGCGAAGGCGACGATGGACACGGCGAGGAACCCGGCCTTGCCGCCCGGCATCCCCGTCATCGCCGCCACCAGCGCACGCGCGAACCCGGACTGGGTCAGCGCCCAGCCCATCGATGTCGCCGTGCCGATGATGAACAGGATGGCCCCGGAGAGCGAGGCGGTCTCGACCAGGATCGCGCCCAGGCGGCGCCAGTCGAAGCTGCGATAGACGAACAGACCCATGACGATGGCATAGGCCACGCCGAGCGTGGAGACCTCGGTCGCGGTGGCGATGCCGTCGACGACGGCGGCGCGGATCATGAACGGCAGCGCGAGCGCCGGCAGGGCGATGAGAAAACGGCGGGCGATCTGGCCCAGCCCCGCGCGCGCCACGCGCGGACCCGGCTCCCGCCGCGCCTGCAGGAACACCACCAGTGCGAGGCCGATGGCGCCGACGAGAGCGGGGAGCAGCCCGCCATCGAACAGGCCGGCGATCGAAACCCCGGTGACGGACCCGATGGTGATCAGCACCAGACTCGGCGGGATCGTCTCGGCCATCGCGCCCGAGGAGGCGAGCAGCGCCACCAGCCGGCCCGGATCGGCGCCGCGCGCGCGCATCTCGGGAAACAGCGCCGGCGCCACCGCCGCCATGTCCGCTGCCTTCGAGCCGGAAATGCCCGAGACCAGATACATCGCCGCGATCAGGACATAGGACAGCCCGCCGCGGACATGGCCGAGCAGCGCGGAGAGGAAGTCGATGAGCGCGCGCGCCAGCCCGGTCATTTCGATCAGCAGGCCGAGAAATACGAACAGCGGCACGGCCAGCAGCACCAGCCCGGTCATGCCGCTGTCCATCCGGCTGACCACGATGGAGAGCGGGATGTGCGTCACCAGCGCGAGATAGGAGAGCGTCGCGGTGCCGAAGGCAAAGGCGATCGGCACGCCAATGCCGACCGCGACCGCGACGAGGACGACGAAGAAGAGAACGAGATTCCAGTTGCCAAGCCCGATCAGCCACGGACGGGCCAGGAACAGCGCCAGCGCCAGCGCCACCACCACGGCCATCGCCAGCAGCCCGCCCCGCGTCCCGGCAGCGACGAACAGACGATGCGCGGCCAGCACCAGCATCAGCACCGCGGCGGCGAGGATCGCGGCCACGCGCAGCCCATCGGGAAATTCCAGCGCCGGGGACGTGATCTGCCACTGCTCGAGCGCATAGTCGTAGGCAGGAACGACGATCTCGAGAACGAACACGGCCACCACCGCGGCCGCGAGCGCGTGCAGCCGGGCGGCGAGCCGCGGCCCGGCCAGCGCCACCACGGCACCGAGGCGCATATGCTCGCCGCGGGCCAGCGCGATCACCGCGCCGAGCATGGCCAGCCACAGGAACACCGCCCCCGCGAGCTCGTCCGACCAGACCAGCGGCGCGTCGAACCCGTAGCGCGACACCACGCCGGCCAGCAGCAGCACCACCTCGACGACGACGAGCATTGCGGCCAGCCACTCGCAGCCCCGCAGCAGCAGCCCGATGCCGCCCCGCACGGGCGGGCGCGCGGGCGGACGCGCCGGCCCCGTCACCGCTCAGGCGAGCGCAGCGGCGAGCGCCGCATCGAGCGCGGCGAGGCCGGCCTCGATGTCGGTGCCGAGATCCACCCGTAACGCGCGCCGGCCGCGCTCGGCGAGCACCTCGAAATCCCCGCGCGCCTGCGCCGCCAGCACGGCGCCGAAGCCGATCCGGCGTCCCGGCACCGCGAGATCGGGCCCGGACCCGGTGATCTGCAGAAACACGCCGCTGTTCGGTCCGCCTTTGTAGGCCTGTCCCGTCGAGTGCAGGAACCGCGGGCCGAAGCCCGCCGCGGTGGCGACGCCGCGCGCGGCCAGGATGCGCTCGCGCAGCCGCCGCAACGCCGCCTCGTGCGGCCCCGAGCGTGCGATGTAGGCCAGCAGCGCGGCGTAATCACCGGCGCCAAGACGGGCGAAATGCGTCCGTAGTCCGTCCGCGACCGTCGCCGGATGCCCGAGCGCGGCGGCATTGGCCGGGTCGGCATAGAGGGCCAGGCCACCGCCGCGCACCAGCGGCGCCTCCGCCGGCACCGCCCCGCCCGCCTCGATCGCCTCCGTCAGCGCTCGCGTCTTCACCTTGCTCGCTTCGACATCGGGCTGATCGAACGGATGAATGCCGAGCACCGCGCCCGCCACCGCGGTCGCGATTTCCCAGCGGAAGAACTCGCCGCCGATCGCCTCCGGCGCGGGCACGGTCAGTTCGATCACCGGATGGCCGCGCTGACGCAGGCCCTCGATCCGGGCGGCCCGCGCCGGCTCCGCCTCACCGGGCAGCGCGAGGCAAACGAACAGCCGATCCGCGCCATAGCGCTCGGGCGCCACCGGCGGTTCGTCGGCGATGGGAATGATCCCCCGGCCCTGCTTGCCCGTCGATTCGGCGATCAACTGTTCCAGCCAGGCGCCCATGGCGGCCAGGCCGGGCGAGGCCGTGATGGTGAGCTTGTCGCGTCCGGCCCGCGCCGCCAGGCCCATCGCCAGGCCGAGCTGCACGCCGGGATTCGCCGCCGGCGGCACCATCGCCCCGCAGCCATGCGCCATGCGCGCGGCGCCGGCGAGCAGCGCGGCGACATCGAGCCCGATCGCCGCTGCCGGCACGAGGCCGAAGACGGACAGCACCGAATACCGCCCGCCGATCGCCGGATCGCCGAGGAACACGTCGCCGAACCCCTCGCGCCGCGCGAAGGCTTCCAGCGCCGAGCCCGGATCCGTCACGGCGACGAACCTGGAAGCGGGGATGCGGGTGAGGAAATGGCGCATCAGGAGATCCGGCTCCAGCGTGCCGCCGGACTTGCTGGCGACGAGGACCAGCGTCCGCGCTGGGTCGATCCCCGCCTCCGCGGCGCGGATCTGCGCCGGATCGGTGGAATCGAGGACGACAAGCCGCCGCCGGGCCGGCAGCGCCGTGGCCAGGACCTCCGCGCCGAGACTGGAACCGCCCATGCCGATCAGCAGCACGTCCGTGATCCCCTCGGCCGCGATGCCCGTGGCGAAGCCGGCGAGGCGCTCGGAGAGCGCGGCGGACGGGAACGGCGCATCGAGCCAGCCGAGCCAACGCGCCTCGTCTCCGCCGGTCCAGAGCGTGGCATCGCGGGCCCAGAGGCGGCGGATACGGCCGTCGCGCCGCCACGCTTCTTCTGCCTCCGCAAGTCCAGGTACGGGCGGGGCCAGACGCATCGGCGCCGCCCCCACCGCCTCGGCACGGCGGCGGGCGACGGCGGCGAACAGCTTGTCGGCATCCTCGGCGAAGCGGCGCACGCCATCCTGCACCAGCTCGGCGGTGATGGCGGACAGCGAAATCCCGAGTTGCCCCAGCGCGGCGATCACCGCGTCGGCCTCGTCGAGGCCGGCGGTGAGGGTGGTGGCGACCCGGCCATGGTCGCGCACCGAAGCGAGCGTCGCCGGCGGCATGGTGTTCACCGTGTCCGGCCCGATCAGCGTATCGACATAGAGCGTGTCCGGGAAATCCTTGCTCTTGGTGCCGGTGGAGGCCCACAGCAACCGCTGCGGCCGCGCCCCGCGGGCGGCGAGCGCCTGCCAGCGCGGCGAGGCGATCAGCCCCTGATAGTGGCGATAGGCGAGCTTCGCATTCGCGATCGCCACTTTGCCGGCGAGCCCGCGCAGGGCCGCCGCCTCCGTCGCCGTCGCGCCCGGCAGACGCCGGGCGACGATCGCCTCCACCGACTGGTCGATGCGGCTGACGAAGAAGCTGGCGACGCTGGCGATGCCGGCCAGCGGCCCGCCCCGCGCTGCCAGCCCGTCGATGTAGGCCTCGGCCACCGCTTCGTAGGCGTCGACCGAAAACAGCAAGGTGACGTTGACGTTGATGCCCTCGGCGATCAGCGTCCGGATGGCCGGCACGCCGGGCGCGGTGCCCGGGACCTTGATCATCAGGTTCGGCCGGCCCACTGCCCGCCATAGCGCCCGGGCCTCCTCGATGGTCCCCGCCGTGTCCATGGCGAGATAGGGCGAGACCTCCAGGCTGATGAACCCGTCCGCCCCCGCGGTGGCATCGTAGACGCCGCGCAGCGCATCGGCGCCGCGGCGGATGTCGGCGATGGCGAGCGCCTCGAACAGCGCCTCGACCGGCCGGTCGCCCTCGGCGACGAGCCGCGCCAGATCGGCGTCATAGTCGGTGGACTGACCGATCGCCTTCTCGAAAATGCTGGGATTGGAGGTGACGCCGCGAATCCCGTCCGCGTCGATCAGACGCGCCAGCTCGCCGCTCTCGAGCAGGGGCCGGCTGACGAAATCGAGCCAGACCGACTGGCCGTGGTCGAGCAATTGGCGCAACGGATTGGTCATGCCCCCCTCCTTGCCGCCGGCGCGGCGCTGGGCCAGAGGTTTGGCCTGCACCGCGCCGGCACGCAAGCCCGCGCCGACAGGGAAGGACGAATGCGATGACCGAACAGGATCGGCAGAAGGCCGCCGCCGCCGCCGCCGCCGTGGCGGAGGTGCGCCCGGGCATGGTGGTCGGGCTCGGCACCGGCTCGACCGCGGCATTCATGATCGATCTGCTCGCCGAGCGGGTTCGGGCGGGGCTCTCGATCCTCGCCATTCCGACCTCCGAGCGCAGCGACGCGCAGGCGCGCCGGACCGGCATTCCGCTCACCGACTTCGCCGCCCATCCCGAGATCGACATCACCATCGATGGCGCCGATCAGGTCGAGCTCGGCACGCTCAACCTGATCAAGGGCATGGGCGGGGCGCTGCTGCGCGAGAAGATCGTCGCCGATGCCTCGAAGCGCCTGCTGATCATGGCGGACGCGACCAAGCTCGCCGACCGGCTTGCCCTGCCGGTGCCGGTGGAGGTGGTGCGCTTCGGCTGGGAGGCGACCGCGCGCAAAATCGCCCGGCTCGGCGGACACGCGGCACTGCGCCGCGATGCCGCCGGCGCGCCTTATGCGACGGATGGCGGCAACGCGATCCTGGACTGCGATTTCGGAGCGATCGCCGATCCGGCTTCGCTGGAGCGCGCGCTACGCGAGATCGTCGGCGTCGTCGAGACGGGGCTGTTCATCGGCCGCGCCGATGCGGTGTTGGTGGCCGGTCCCGACGGGGTCCGGCGGCTGGAGCGGACCTGAAGCGGCTACTCCGCCGCCAGCGCCAAGTTCGCCGCTTCGGCGCGCAGCCAGACGGCGGTGTCGTGGAACACCGCGCCGCCGTTGGGCAGGCCCGGCTCGTCGCTGGTCAGCACGTTGATGCCCATGCCGCCCTCGAAATCGCTGCCCGGCCAGATGCCTTCGACGACGACGACGCCGGGCTGCATGCCGTCGAACAGCACCACCGGCAGGACCACCTCGCCGCGCGCGTTGCCGAGCCGCACACGGCCGCCCTCGACGAGGCCGTGACGGGCGGCGTCGTCGGGGTGGATGCGCGCCACGGGACGCTGCTCCCGCCGACGGGAGGTCGGCGTCTCGGTGAAGCTGGTATTGAGAAACTGCCGCGCCGGCGGCGCGATGAGGCGGAACGGACGGTCCTCGGTCGCGGCGTCGATCACGGCTGCGTGGTCGGGCAGGCTCGGCATGCCGGCATGGTTGGGCCCGAGCGCGGCCCAGTCCGGCGCGAAGCGGAATTTTCCGCCGGCGTGGCCGAAGCCGTTGAGAAAATGGCTGTCGGCGAAGCTGGGCTGGGCATCGATCCAGCGCCGCGCCATCACCTCGGCCGCGCCGGGCCAGCCGGAGGCCTGCAGCGTCGCGTCCACCAGCTCCATCGCGCTCATCTCGAAGCCCCGATGGCGCGCGCCGAGCCGCGTGGCGAGGCCCTGCAGCACTTCGTGGTTGGAGCGGCATGCGCCCGGCGGCTCGATCAGCTTCGGGCCGATCTGGATGTGGCTGTGCCCGCCGGCCTGGTAGAGATCGTCGTGCTCCATGAACATGGTCGCCGGCAGCACGATGTCCGCGAGCTTCGCCGTCTCGGTCATGAACTGCTCATGCACGGCGACGAACAGGTCCTCGCGCAGAAAGCCGCGGCGGACCTTGTTGGAATCGGGCGCCACCGTCGCCGGATTGGTGTTCTGGATCAACATCGCGTGGACCTGCGGCCCGTCGCCGAGTTCGGACCGATCCCCGGTGAGCACGGCGCCGATGCGGCTCATGTCCATCTCGCGGATGCTACGGTCGCGCGCGTCCAGGCCCTCGATCAGGGTCTTGTCCCAGTGATAGATGCCGCGGTTGTTCCAGAATGCGCCGCCGCCCTCGTGCTGCCAGGCCCCCGTCACGCCGGGCAGGCAGGTCACGGCGTGGAGGTTGATGGCGCCATTGCGCACCCGCCCGAACCCGTAGCCGACGCGGATGTAGCTGCGCGCCGTGGTGCCGTAGAGCTTCGCGAAAGCCTCGATCTCGGCCACGGTGAGCCCGGTGATCGCGGATGCCCATGCCGGCGTGCGCGTCGCCAGATGGGCCTCGAGTTGCGCCGGGCAATCGGTATAGCGCGCCATGTAGTCACGATCGGCATAGCCATCGCGAAAAGCGACATGCATCACCGCGCAGGCGAGGGCGGCGTCGGTCGCCGGACGCGGCGCGAGATGGATATCGGCCACCGCCGCGGTACCGGTGCGGTAGGGATCGACGACGACGAGCTTCGCCCCCCGCTCCTTCCGCGCCCGGCTGACATGGGTCATGACATTGACCTGCGTCGCCACCGGGTTGCCACCCCAGATCACGATCAGGTCCGATTTCGCCATCTCGCGCGGATCGGGGCCGGTGTAGCGGCCGGCGCCGGCGATCCAGCCGGTTTCGCATAGCGTCGTGCAAATGGTCGTGTGCTGGCGCGAATAGCGCATGACGTGGCGCAGGCGGTTGATACCGTCGCGCTGCACCAGGCCCATGGTGCCGGCATAATAGTAGGGCCATACGGCCGCGCTGCCGTGGCGGGCGGATACGGCGAGGAACTGCTCGGCAATCCGATCCAGCGCCTCGTCCCAGCCGATCTCGCGGAACTGGCCGGCACCCTTGGGACCGGTGCGCAGGAGCGCACGCGTCAGCCGGTCCGGGTGGTGGATGCGCTCGGCGTAGCGCGCCACCTTGGCGCAGATCACCCCCGCCGTGTAGGAGTTCGTCTCCGCACCGCGCACGGCGCCGATCCGCGCGCCATCGAGCACCTCGACCTCCAGCGCGCAGGTCGAAGGACAGTCATGCGGACATACCGAGGCACGGACCGCGCGCGCTTCCGCCTGCATCGTTCGGTTCTGCATCGCCAAAGCCTAGTCCGCTTGGCCGGGCAATGCACGCGGAATCTGCCCGCGATCGCACCGGTCAGGTAGAAACCGCCGCCGGCGTTATGGCGCTGGTTCAGCCGACGCCCGCGGTCCGGGTGTCGGATTCACTCCTTCAATCGCCGTCGCCGCGATAGGGGGCGAAGCCATAGCGGGCGAAAATCGCCAGTGCCTGCGGCGATCGGATGAAGTCCAGCCACAACTTTCCGGCCTCGGGATGGGGCGCAGCCTTCACCAGTGCGCCGGCATAGATCGCGGTCGCGTTATGCTCGGGCGGGATCTGCACATCTTCGATCGGGTTGCCGGCCTGCTCCTGGAACATCGCCTCGGACCGCCAGGTGACGCCGGCCTGGGCGCGGCCCTGCATCAGCCACAGCGGCGTTTGACGGTGGTGGATCTGCGTCAGGATGGTGGTGCCGTCCTTGACCTTGGCGCCATAGACCGTCTCCGCCAGCGCCTCGCCCCCGGCCTTCACCAGCGCGGCGCGAATCTGCCGGGCGATGCCCTCGAACTCCGGGTTGGGCATTGCCAGACGCACCTCGGGACGACCCAGATCCGCAAGCCCCGTGATATGGGCCGGGTTGCCCTTCGGGACCATAATGGCGAGCTGGTTGGTGACGTAGGGCACCGCGGGCGCCACCAGCAGCCCCTGCGCGATCAGTTGTTTCACCTTCCGCAGCCCGGCCAGGTAGGCATCCGCCTGCACGCGCCACGTCATGTTGCCGGTGGTGATGACGCCGCCGCTCTCGATCTGCTTGACCAGCAGCCCGGGCGGAATCGTCTCGTAGTAGATGCGCCCTTTGAACTCGGGATGCTCAGCCTCGAAGGCCGCGACCAGCGGCGCCATGGCGAAGAAGTAGTTGCCGCCGACGAAGAGCGCGAGCTTCGGATCCATCGGGTTGCCGTGGAAGTCGGGCAGATTGTCGATCTCCGGGACGGTGAACTCCAACCCCCTGTCCGCGACATCATTGTTGGCGCCATGCTGCCATGGCGGGAAGACGACGCCCTGCGCACAGGCCGCGGCGGCGCCTGCGAGGAGGAGCAGCGCGGCGGCGAGGCCGCGCTGCAGACCCGAGACCCAGCGGGTCATTTCGCGTACTGGAAGCCGGCCAGCTGCAGCTCGAGCGCGGTCCCGACCACGCCCGGCGTCAGCACGCAGCCGGGGATCAGGTGATTCGTCAGCTCCGCGCACATGGCATCGTGCGCGAGCTTGTCGGGGTTGAGATCCATCTTCATCAGCCGCTCGCTGATCTCCCAGATCGCGTTGTGGCAGGCGAGGAACACCACACCCCGGCGCTGCAGGACCGGAATGGTCGTCTCGGCCGGCGCATAGAGACCGTCGGGCTTTTCGAAATCCTTCGGATCCACGCCCTCTGAGTGATCGACGATGAGCGTGTTGGTCTTGAACTTCTCACCCGCCAGCTTGGGCAGCGAGTATTTCTCCCACATCGCCTGATCGAACAGTGCGAGATGGGCAAGGCTGTGGGTGCCCGACACCGCGAGGTAGCCGGGATGACGGAACGACCAGATCTGCGTGTTGAGCGCGTTGCGCATCAGATTGAGCCACGGCCCGTCGAGCGCGACGTTATCCCAGATCTGCTTGAACTTGCCCTTGTAGGCGATCAGTTCCGCCAACGCCTCCTGGTCCCAGTCTTTCGCGTCGGTGAGCACCATCGGAACGCTCTTGTAATCGCGCCGGCGCGGTGCGCGCGCCAGCCGCGCCTGCAGATCGCGCAAATCATGCGCGCCCTCCGGAACCAGACTCTCGGCCGTCGCCGCTTCGGCCTCTCGGCCCGCCATCACCGCGGCGGCCGCGAGGGACAGGCCGAACGCCTTCAGGGCGCTGCGGCGGGGTTGGACTTCCTCCATGTCGTTCTCCTTGGATGCAGTACGGTACCGTCACATTGTATCGGCGCAACTATCGCCCGATGTCGTCACGCCTTCTCCGCGGTCGCACGGGCGCGGAACTGTTCGAAAGCCTCCAGTGCCTGAGCGGCATACATCACCGACGGGCCGGCTCCCATATAAACCGCCATTCCCATCGCTTCCAAGACCTCCTCGCGTGTCGCGCCCCGTTTCACCGCGGCCTCGGCATGGAATGCAACGCAGGCATCGCATCGCACCGCGACCGAGATGCCGAGCGCGATCAGCTCCTTCGTCTTGGCGTCGAGGGCGGTGCCGTCCAGCGCGGCGCGCGCCAGGGCCGAAAACGACTTCATCACTTCCGGTGCGCCACCACGCAACTCGCGCACGACCCCGGTCATGTCCTGCGCGATCTTGGGCCAATCCTGATACATTCAACGAGCTCCTTCGGTTGGCATCGTGTCACAGCTTCGGCGGTGGCTCGGCATGTCCAAAGATGGCGTCCGGATGGCGCAGAACCACGTAGATCGCCGGGATCACCAGCACCGTGAGCAAGGTCGAGGACGCCAGCCCGAACAGCAGCGAGATCGCGAGGCCTTGAAAGATCGGATCGAGCAGGATCGTCGCGGCACCGATCATCGCCGCAAGCGCGGTGAGCAGGATCGGGCGGAAGCGGATCGCGCCGGCATCGGCCAGCACCTCGCGCAACGTCTTGCCGTGTCCGGCGTCATGGCGGATGAAATCGACGAGCAGGATGGAGTTGCGCACGATGATCCCGGCCAATGCGATGAAGCCGATCATCGAGGTCGCGGTGAACGGCGCGCCGAAGGCCCAATGGCCGAGCACGATGCCGATGAGGGTCAGCGGAATCGGTGTCAGGATCACCAGCGGCAGCTTGAAGCTGCGGAACTGCGCCACCACAAGGATGTAGATGCCGAGCATCGCGACACCGAACGCCGCACCCATGTCGCGGAAGGTGACATAGGTGATTTCCCATTCCCCATCCCACAGCAGGGTTGGATGGCTCTCGTCGTCGGGCTGGCCCCGCAAGGATACGACCGGCCGCGGCACCTTGCCCCAGTCATGCTCGGCGACGAGCTTGTCCACCGCCAGCATGCCATAGATCGGCGCCTCGAAGCGCCCGGCCAACTCCGCCGTGACCATATCCGCATAGTGTCCGTCGCGTCGGAAGAGAATTCGCGAGCCCTTGGTCGCCGTCGCCTTGACGACCTGGCCGAGCTCCACGACCGTCTTGCTTCCGGGCAGCGTGTTCGCCGGCACCGGCGTGGAGGCGAGACGCTCGTTCCAGCTCTCATCGCGCTTGGGCAAGCCGACGACGATGTCGATCGGGTAGCGGTTCTCGCCGCGATAGGAATATCCAACCGGCACGCCGCCGAACAGCGCCTGGATCGTATCGTAGACATCGGTCTGCTCGACGCCGAAATATTCCAGCTGCTCCTGGTCGATGGCGATCCGCAGCCGCGGCGGGCGCTGGCGATAGCTGTCGTCGACATCGACGATGTAGGGCACGGAGCGGAAGATCGCCTTCAACTGCTCCGCGACGGCGCGGCGCGTCGCCTGGTCGGCGCCATAGACCTCGGCGAGCAGGGTCGATAGCACGGGCGGGCCGGGTGGCACCTCCACCACCTTCAACACCCCGCCCGACGGCAGCTTCACCGCGGCGAGGCGCTGGCGAAGATCGAGCGCAATGGCATGGCTGGAACGTGCCCGCGCATCCTTGGGCTGCAACGCCACGTGCAGGTCGCCCATCGCCTGTCCCTCGCGCGCATAATAGTGGCGCACCAGGCCGTTGAAGTCGAACGGTTGCGCCGTGCCGGCATAGATCTGGATCGACTCGACCTCCGGCAGCGTCTCGGTCACATGGGCAGCGGCGAGCAGCGCCTGTTCGCTATCCTCCAGGCTCGCGCCGGCGGGAAGATCGACCAGCACGGTCAGCTCGGACTTATTGTCGAACGGCAGCAGCTTGACCGTCACGGTCTCGGTGTAGAACAGCGCGCACACGGCCATCGTCGCAACGCCCACGCTGAGCAGAAAAGTCCAGGCACGGACGCGGTTCTTGATCACCGGCGCGGCAATCCGCCGGTAGATCCGCCCGAGCGCACCTTCGCCATGCGCCGCATGCGCCACACCGGGCGTGGGCCTCGGTGCCAGTTTCAGCATGAGCCAGGGCGCGACGATCATGGCGACGAAGAACGAAAACAGCATCGCCGCCGAGGCGTTGGCCGGGATCGGCGCCATGTACGGCCCCATCAGCCCGGACACGAACAACATCGGCAGCAGGGCCGCGACCACGGTCAATGTCGCGACGACGGTCGGGTTGCCGACCTCCGCGACCGCCTCGATCGCCGCCCGCATCTGGCTGCGGCCGTCATTCATGCCCCAGTGTCGGGCGATGTTCTCGACGACGACGATCGCGTCGTCGACGAGAATGCCGATCGCGAAGATGAGCGCAAAAAGCGACACGCGATTGATGGTGTAGCCCATCAGCTTGGCGGCAAACAGCGTGAGCAGAATGGTAGTGGGAATCACCACCAGCGTGACCACGGCCTCCCGCCAGCCAATGGTGAGGGCGATCAGCACGACGATCGAGATCGTCGCCAGGCCTAGGTGGAAGAGCAGCTCATTGGCCTTGTCGTTCGCGGTGCGCCCGTAATCGCGCGTGATCTTCACGCGGATGTCGGCGGGTACGAGCTGGCCTTGCAGCAAGGCGAGACGCTGGCGCACCTCGGCGGCCATCACCACCGCGTTGGCACCCGGGCGTTTGGCGAGCGCGAGACTCACTGCCGGCGCGCGGGTGTATTTGCCGTCGCTCTCGCGCTCGATGTTCCACACCCGGTTCTCCACCGGCCCCGCCCCGACCACGACACGGGCGACGTCGCGCAGGTAGACTGGGCGATTGTCGCGCGTCGAGACCATCAGCAACCCGATATCGGGAACCCCGAGCAGGGTCTGCCCCGCGGCAACCGTCCGCACCGTGCCGGCGTCGCGAATCTGCCCGGCGACGAAGGACCGATTGGCGTCGCGGACCTTGCCGATGAGCTGCTGGAGCGTCACCCCATAGAGCGACAGTTTCTCCGGATCCGGTTCGACCCGAATTTCCTCGGGATCGGTGCCCACGATGTAGGACAGCCCGATGTCAGGGACTTTCAACAGATCCGTCTGCAGCTTGCGCGCGAGCTGGTCGAGATCCGCCTGGGTCCAGTGCGCCGCGGCAGCGGGCGTTGGCGAGAGCGTCAGCACCACCGCGGCGACATCGTTGATGCCGCGGCCGACGATCAGCGGCGGCGCGATCCCGATCGGGATGCGGTTGATATTGGCATTGATCTTGTTGTTGACGGCGAGAACGGCCGCGTCCTCGTCGGTCCCGACGACGAAGCGCGCCGTGACCATCACCTGGTCGTCCTGCGTCTGGCTGTAGACATGCTCGACGCCCGGGATCGCCTTGACGATGGTCTCCAGCGGCTTGGTCACCAGCTCGGCCGCATCCTCGGCCTTCAGACCATTGGCGTTGACCATCATGTCGACCATCGGCACGTGGATCTGCGGATCTTCCTCGCGCGCGATGGTGAGCAGCGCGACCAGGCCGGCCGCGAGCGCGACCAACAGGAACAGCGGCGTCAGCGGGGAGCGCGCGCTCGCCTGCGTCAGACGCCCGGAGAAACCGAGATTCATGGGGCCACCAGCGCATCGCCGTCGGCGAGACCGGAGAGCACTTCCACACCGTCCGGCATCGCCGGTGTCGGCAGATCGCGCCCGAGCTGAATCGGCGCTTCGGTCACCACGGTGCCCACTTGGCGGCGCACATAGCTGAGCCCGCCTCGCTCGAAGACGAAGGTTCGCGGAATGCGGACGCTGCGCCGTCGCTCGACATCGATCCAGACGCGCACGCGCTCGCCGACGAAATAGGCGCCGACACCCTCCGCCGTGACATCGGCGAGCACTCGGCCCTCCTCGATCTGCGGATAGACCAGAACGATGGCGCCAAACTCGTCCCCGGGCTGGCCGAGTGCCGCGCCATCCACGCGCACCTTGTCGCCCACCTTGAGAAAGCGCGCCGCGCGCTCCGGCACGCGCAGGCGCAGGATGAAGTTCTGCTCGGCGACCCTGGCCAATGGCTCGCCGGGCAGAACGACGCTCCCCTTGGTGAGCGGCACCTGGAGCACGCGCCCGGCGGTTGGGGCGAGAACGTCGCCCTCGGTCATCTGCTGGACGATCACGGCGCGTTCGGCGATGCGCGCGCGCAGCGTGCTGGTGGCGACGTCCGACGCGGTCCGGGCCTGATCGAGCTGCTGCTTGGACACCGCCCCCTGGCGCGCCAGCGTCTCGGCCCGCGCAAGATCCGTCTGCGCCTCGGCGAGCTGGGATTTCAGCCCGGAGATCTGCGCATCCAGCGAGTTGAGCTGGAGCTGCAGCTTCTCGTCGACGACGCGGGCGATGACGGCGCCCTGGGCAACCTCGTCGCCCTCGCGCACCGTCAGGGCGACGACGGTGCCGCCGATGCGTGCCCGCGCCGGTACCACGTTGCGGCTCTCGACGGTGGCGAACACCGCCTTCTCATCGGCCACCGGCTCCGCCCGCACGGTGAAGGCCTGCTCGGCCGAGGCGGTTGCCGGAACCAGCCCCCGGAGCAAGCCGGAGAGCAGCGCGGCGGCCAGCATCATGCGTCGCATCGATGGGGTCCTCACTTGGGTTCGGGCGAGGCGCGGCGGCCGGCGCACGCTCAGCGGTGCGTGCCGCGGGGGTGAGGATGAATGGGGCCGGTGATGGTCGGCAGCGACGCGGCCTTCCAGGCGTTCAGGCCACCGCGCAGATTGACGACCTTGGTCAGCCCCGCGGCGTGGCAGCGCGCGGCGGCGGTCGCGGAGCGCTGGCCCCCGAGGCAATGCAGGACGATGGTCCGTTCGCCCGCGGGCGGCAGCGCGGCAGGGTCGAAGCGCGACAGCGGCATCGGCAGCGCCTCGGGCAGGCGCTCATGGGCGTGCTCGTGCGGCTCACGGACGTCGATCAGCAGGACCTCACCGCGCGCCTGCGCCGCGTGGACCTCGTGTGGCGTGACCTCGGCGAGGGCCGGGCGGCCGAACAAACGTCCCAGCATCAGATTTCTCCCTTCTGCAACACGGGCTTAGGTTCAGCGCACAGCGGGGCCGGCACGCAGTAGATGTTGAACAGGGTCTGCAGCACCTGCCGCGCCGGCTCGCTCGCGACCGAATACCAGATCGTCTGCCCGTCCCGCCGCGCCCGTACCAGCCCATCCTTGCGCAGGAGCTGCAGATGTTGCGAGACGGTCGAATCCCGCACCCCGACCCGGCCGGCAAGATCGCCCACCGAGCGCTCGCCGTCCACCAGCTGACACAGGATCATCAGCCGGTGCCGGTTGGCGAGCGCCTTGAGCAGCTCCCCGGCTTCCTCGGCCGCCGAAGCCATGAGCGTCGGGTCAACTTTCATGGTTGCGTATCTACGGACCTTCGAATATATTGTCAAGCGTCAGCCGCGAAGCGGCAACGGCAGGAAACGGACGAAGAACAGGAGACCCCCTATGGCTGAGATCGTCGTCCTCGGAGCCGGCCTGTCCGGCACGACCATGGCCCTCGAAATGGTGCTGCACACGCGCAAGGACGATCGCGTCACGCTGATCGGCCAGGGGCACCACTACCAGTTTGTACCCTCCAACCCCTGGGTCGCGGTAGGCTGGCGCCAGCGCGCCGATGTCGAGGTGGACCTCACCGACGTCACCCGGCGCAAGAAGATCCGGATGATCGATGTCGGTGCCAGGCGGGTCCACCCGACGGAGAACCGGGTCGAGCTCGAGAACGGGGAGACGGTGGCCTATGATTACCTGATCGTCGCCACCGGGCCGGAGCTCGCCTTCGACGAGATTCCCGGGTTCGGTCCCGAGGGCCACACGGAATCAATCTGTCAACTGGCCCACGCCGAGCGGGCGCACACCGCCTTCGAGGCATTCTGCAAGAAGCCGGGGCCGGCCATATTCGGCGCCGTCCAGGGTGCCTCCTGTTTCGGCCCCGCCTACGAGTTCGCCATGATCGTCGAGACCGAGCTGCGCAAGCGGCGGCTGCGCGACCGGGTGCCGATGACCTTCGTCACGTCCGAGCCCTATGTCGGCCATCTCGGCCTCGATGGCGTGGGCAACACCAAGGACCTGCTCGAAGGCGAGTTCCGCGATCGGCACATCAAGTTCATCACCAGCGCGCGCGTCAAGGAGGTGCGGGCGGGGGCGATGCTCGTCGAGGAAATCGCCGAGGACGGGTCGGTACACAAGACGCACGAGCTGCCCTTCGCCTACTCGGTGATGATGCCCGCCTTCCGCGGCGTCGCGGCGGTGCGCGGGTTGGACAAGCTGGTGAACCCGCGCGGCTTCGTGATCGTCGATGAGCATCAGCGCAATCCAACCTATCCGAACGTGTTCGGCATCGGCGTCGGCATCGCCATTCCGCCGGTCGGGCCGACACCGGTCCCGGTCGGCGTGCCGAAGACCGGCTTCATGATCGAGTCGATGGTCACCGCGACGGCCAACAACATCGGCACGCTGCTGCGCGGCGGCACGCCGGGCGCGCGCGCCACATGGAACGCCGTCTGCCTCGCCGATTTCGGCGATGGCGGCGTCGCGTTCGTCGCCCAGCCGCAGATTCCGCCGCGTAATGTGAACTGGGCCTCGTCCGGCACCTGGGTGCATCTTGCCAAGATCGGCTTCGAGAAATACTTCATGCGCAAAATCCGTACCGGGACCAACGAGCCATTCTACGAACGCTTCATGCTGAATCAGCTTCATATCGCCAAGCTCAAGGAAACCACCTGAGCTCGAACCACTATCCCTCTGCCACGATCACAGGAGTGACCACGATGAACGTTGATGTTGCCGTCCTGCGTTTCGCCGGATTCATGGTTTTGCTGAGCGTTGCGCTGACGTATTTCGTCAGCCCTTATTTCCTGCTGCTGACGACCTTCGTCGGTCTGAACATGCTGCAATCGAGCTTCACCGGCATCTGCCCGGCAGCCTCGATCCTCAAGCGCCTCGGCGTGAAGAGCGGCTGCGCCTTCGGCTGACCGATCGGCCGCCGGGATGCGGGCCGACGGCCCGCATCCCGGCACACCGGCCGCCCTCGGCGCACGATTTCGGACCGGCTGATCCGCGCTCCGGTGGCGGATTTTGATTTCCGCTTGATGGCTTCTCCCGCGATTGCGGATGGCGCCTTGACGCCGTGGCGGGCCATGGTCCCGATCCCATGAACGCCTCGGGACATTGGACCATGCTCGATCTGATCTTCATCCTGCTCGGCGCCGGCGGCATTCTGCTGATGGCCGGCTATGCGGCGCTCTGCGCCTGGATCTGAGCGATGCTGGACCTCATTCTCGGCGGCGGCGTATCGCTCGCGCTTCTCGTCTATTTGCTCTGGGCCCTGATCCGACCCGAAGATCTGATCTGAGGGAGACGCCCATGACCATCAGCGGCTGGGCCGAAGTCGCGCTCACGCTTGCCCTCATCCTCCTCGCCGCCTGGCCGGTCGGGCTCCATATCGCCCGTGCGGTCGAAGGCGAGCGGACCTTTCTTCACCCGATCCTTGCGCCGCTGGAGCGTGTGCTCTATGCCGCCGCCGGCGTCGATCCAGAGCGCGGCATGGGCTGGCAATCCTATGCCTCCGCTTTGCTGGTCCTGAACGCGCTGCATTTCCTGATGCTCTACGCCATGCTGCGGCTGCAATGGGTCCTGCCGCTCAATCCGGACCACCTCGCCGGCATGTCGCCCCGCCTCGCCTTCAACACGGCGATGAGCTTCGTTACCAATACCAACTGGCAGGCCTATAGCGGGGAGACCACGCTCTCGCCTGGCAGCCAGATGTGGGGCCTGACCTCGCATATGTTCGTCTCCGCCGGCACGGGCATCGCCGCCGCGGTCGCGCTCGCGCGCGCGTTCGCGCGTGGCGGGATGGAGACGCTGGGGAATTTCTGGGCCGATCTCACACGCATCGTCCTCTACGTGCTGGTGCCGATCGCCATCGTCGCCGGTCTCGCGCTGGTCGCGCTCGGCGTGCCGCAGACCCTCGCCACGCACGCCGATGCCACCACGCTCGAGGGCGCGCAGCAGACCATCTCGATGGGCCCGGTGGCGCTGATGGAAGCGATCAAGGAGCTCGGCACCAACGGCGGCGGCTACTTCAACGCCAACAGCGCGCATCCGTTCGAGAATCCCAACGCCTGGTCGAGCCTTCTGGAAATGCTGCTGGTGTTCCTGATCCCCATCGGCCTCACCTTCACCTTCGGGCGTATCGTCGGCGATCCGCGCCAGGGCCACGCGCTCCTGGCGGTCATCGGGATTTTCGTCGTCGCCGCGGTCGCCTGCGCCTACGCGGCCGAAGCGCATGCCAATCCGCTGCTGACGGCGCTCGGCGTCGACCCGCCTCAAGGCAATCTCGAAGGCAAGGAAATCCGCTTCGGCATCCCCCTCTCGGTGCTGTTCAACGTCATCACCACCGCAACCTCGTGCGGTGCGGTGAACGCGATGCTGGACAGCTTCATGCCGCTCGGCGGCATGGTGCCGATGTTCCTGATCCAGCTCGGCGAGATCGTGCCCGGTGGCGTGGGCTCCGGTCTCTATGGCCTGCTGGTGTTTGCCCTGCTCGCCGTCTTTGTCGCGGGGCTCATGGTCGGGCGTACCCCGGAATATCTCGGCAAGAAGATCCAGGCGAAGGAAGTCAAGCTGGCCATGCTCGCCGTGCTGATCCTGCCCTTGTCCATTCTGGGCGGCACCGCCTTGTCCCTGGTTCTGCCGCAGGTGGCCGCCTCACTCGGCAATGCCGGCCCGCATGGCCTCTCGGAAATGCTCTACGCCTTCACCTCCGCCACCGGCAACAACGGCAGCGCCTTCGCCGGACTATCGGCGGACACGCCCTGGCTCGACACCACGCTCGGCATCGCCATGCTGCTCGGCCGCTTCGCCTTCCTCGTTCCGGTGCTCGCGCTGGCCGGCTCGCTTGCGGCGAAGGTGAAGGTTCCGGCTTCGAGCGGCACGTTCCCGACCCATGGCCCCCTCTTCGTCGGGCTTCTCGTCGGTGTGATCGTGATCCTGGGCGGGCTGCAGTTCATGCCGGCCCTCGCGCTCGGCCCGCTCGCCGAGCATTTCGTCCTGTTCGCCGGCAAGACCTATTAGAGCGTGATGACCGAAGGTGGAATCGCCGTAGGTCTGAATCACGCGATCAAACAGAGAGCTAGAGTGGGATGGCGGAGCGAAGGCGATGTCATCCCACTCTAAGGAGGCAAGGGATGGCCACGCACGCGAAGGCCGCCGCGATCGCTTTGTTGGACGGCCCGATCCTCACCCGCGCCATGGCCGATGCCGTGCGCAAGCTCGACCCGCGGCAACTGGTCCGCAATCCAGTCATTTTCGTCACCGAAGCGATCTCGGCCCTGGTCACGGTGCTGGGTCTGCGCACCATCGCCACTGGCGGGTCCGGGGGTTTCGCCCTCGCCATCGCCGCGTTCCTGTGGCTGACGGTGTTGTTCGCGACCTTCGCCGAGGCCGTGGCGGAAGGCCGTGGCCGGGCGCGGGCGGACAGCCTGCGCCGGGCACGCACCGAAACGCTGGCGAAACGCCTGCTGAATCCCGCCGATCGCGCGCTCTTCGAGCCGACGCGGGCGAACGATCTAGCCGTGGGCGATCACGTCCTGGTCGAGGCCGGAGACCTGATCCCGTCCGACGGCGAGGTCGCCGAAGGCATGGCGAGCGTGAACGAAAGCGCCATCACCGGCGAATCCGCGCCCGTGATCCGCGAAGCCGGCGGCGATCGCAGCGCGGTGACCGGCGGCACGCAGGTCGTCTCCGACTGGCTGGTGGTGCGCATCACTGCAGCACCCGGCGCGACTTTCCTCGACCGCATGATCCGGCTGGTCGAAGGCGCGGAGCGACGCAAGACACCGAACGAGATCGCGCTGGACATCCTGCTCGCCGGCCTGACCATCATTTTTCTGATCGCCGTGGTGACGCTGGTCGGGCTCGCGCACTATTCGGGAACGGCCCTGGGCGTGCCGGTGCTCGCCGCCCTCCTCGTCTGTCTGATCCCGACGACCATCGGCGGGCTGCTCTCGGCGATCGGCATCGCCGGGATGGACCGGCTAGTCCGTTTCAACGTCATGGCGACCTCCGGGCGCGCGGTCGAGGCCGCCGGCGACGTCGACACGCTGCTCCTCGACAAGACCGGCACCATCACTCTCGGCAACCGCATGGCCGCCGCCTTCATTCCAGCGCCGGGAGTGAGCGAGCGCGACCTGGCCGAAGCGGTGGTGCTCGCCAGTCTCGGCGACGAAACGCCGGAGGGCCGCTCGATCCTCGCCTTCGCGCGCGACCGCTATGCCATCGCGCCCACGCGCCCCGAGACCGCCACGATCGTGCCCTTCACCGCGCAGACGCGCCTGTCGGGGCTCGACCACGACGGCCATTCCTGGCGCAAGGGCGCCGTCGATTCGGTTCGCCAATGGCTGGGCGGGGCAGAGGCGCCGGCCGGGTTCACCGCCGCCGCCGAACGCATCGCCCGCGCCGGCGGCACGCCACTCGCGGTCGCCCGCGACAGGCAGTTGCTCGGCGCGATCGAACTCAAGGACATCGTCAAGTCCGGCATCCGCGAACGGTTCGCCGAGCTGCGGCGGATGGGGATCCGCACCGTGATGGTCACCGGCGACAACCGCCTCACCGCCGCCGCCATCGCCAGCGAGGCGGGAGTCGACGACTTCATCGCCGAGGCCACACCGCAGGACAAGCTCACCTATATCCGCCGGGTCCAAGGGGAAGGGCGCCTCGTGGCCATGGCCGGCGACGGCACCAACGACGCGCCGGCGCTGGCCCAGGCCGATGTCGGGATGGCGATGCAGACCGGCACGCAGGCGGCGCGCGAAGCCGGCAACATGGTCGATCTCGACAGCGATCCCACCAAGCTGATCGAGGTGGTGGAAATCGGCAAGCAGCTCCTCATCACCCGCGGCGCGCTGACCACGTTCTCGATCGCCAACGACATCTCCAAATATTTCGCCATCCTGCCAGCCATCTTCGTCGCCGCCTACCCGGAACTCGGGGCCCTCAACGTGATGCACCTGGCCTCCCCGCAATCGGCGATCCTCGCCGCGGTGATCTTCAACGCGCTGATCATCGTCGCCCTCGTGCCGCTGGCGCTGCGCGGCGTGCGCTTCCGCCCGATCGGCGCCTCGGCGCTGCTGCGGCGCAATCTGCTGGTCTACGGCCTCGGCGGCATCGTCGCGCCGTTCGCCGGCATCAAGCTCATCGACACGCTGCTCGCCCTCACCGGGCTGGCCTGAAGGAAGCAAGCGATGCTCCGTGACCTCCGCCCCGCGGCGATTCTCGTCGTGCTGCTCACCCTGCTCACCGGGGTGGTGCTGCCGTTGGCGACCACCGGGCTCGCCACCGCGGCCTTTCCCTTCCAGGCCCGCGGCAGCCTGGTCGCACGGGATGGGAAAATCATCGGCTCGGCACTGATCGGGCAGAACTTCACCGCGGCACGCTATTTCCATCCCCGCCCGTCGGCGACGACCGAGCCGGATCCCAAGGATTCTTCCAAGACCGTGCCGGTCCCGTACGCGGCCGACAATTCCGCTGGCTCCAATCTCGCGCCGACGGCCAAGGCGCTGATCGATCGGGTCAAAGCCGATCTCGCAGCGGCCGGCGCGGCACCGGTACCGGCGGATGCCGTCACCACCTCCGCCTCCGGCCTCGATCCGGAGATCTCCCCGGAAAATGCCACCCGCCAGGTCGCCCGCGTCGCCGCCGCGCGGCATTGGCCCGAGGCAACGGTGCGCGCCGTGCTCGCCGCGCATACGAGGCTGCCCGTCCTCGGCTTCATCGGCGAGAGGCGGGTGAACGTGCTGGAACTGAACCGCGCGCTGGACGAGGTGCGCGCGCCGTAGCCCGACGCTACAAAGGCGCATGACGCGCGAGGATGATGATCGCCGCCCGGACCCCGATGCGCTGATCTTCGCCGCGTCGCGCGAGGGCAAGGGGCGGCTGAAGATCTTTCTCGGCATGGCCCCCGGCGTCGGCAAGACCTGGGAAATGCTGGCGGCCGGCCGGCGCAAGCGCGACGAAGGGGCGGACGTCGTGGTCGGCCTCGTCGAGACGCACGGCCGGCGCGAGACCGAGGCGCAGATCGGCGAATTGCCGGTCCTGCCCCGCCGGCGTCTGGCCTATCGCGGCCGCGAGATCGAGGAATTCGATCTCGATGGCGCGCTTGCCCGCCATCCGGCGCTGCTCCTGCTCGACGAGCTGGCGCACACCAATGTTCCGGGCAGCCGCCACGCCAAGCGATGGGAGGACGCCGCCGAGCTGCTGGAGGCCGGCATCGATGTCTGGTCGACGCTCAACATCCAGCACCTGGAGAGCCTGAACGACGCGATCGCGCGCATCACCGGCGTGCGCGTGGCCGAGACCATTCCTGACCGCGTGCTGGCCCTCGCCACCGACATCGAGGTGATCGACCTGCCCCCGGCGGAGCTGCGCGCCCGTCTCGCCGAGGGGCGGGTCTATCCGCCGGAGACGGCGCGCCGCGCGCTCGGCGGCTTCTTCCGCGAGGGCAACCTCGCCGCCCTGCGCGAAATGGCGCTGCGCCGCGCGGCGCAGCACGTGGATGCCGACATCGTCAGCTACATGCGCGCCAAAGCGATCGCCGGCCCGTGGCCGGTCGGCGAACGCGTGCTGGCGCTGATCGGATCCGACGCGAACACCGGCGGCGGCGATGCCGAGGCCGTGATCCGCCACGCGGCGCGGCTGGCGGAGGCGCTGCGCGCGCCGTGGCTCGTGTTGCACATCGAGCGGCCGGGCGGGCTTGCGGACATGCGCACCGTGCTCTCGCTCGCCGAGCAGCTCGGCGCGGACATCGAGACCATCACCGGCACCGACACCATCGCGCTGGCGCTCGCAGCGGCGCAGCGGCACAACGTGACGCAGATCGTCATCGGCCGCGACTGGCCATCGCCGTGGCGATGGCTGACGGGGCGCGGCCTGTCGCAACGCCTGGTCCGCCGCGCCGAGGCCTTCGCCGTGCACGTCATCGCCCGCCCGGTGAGCCCGGCACGGCCGAAGACGCCCCGTCCGGACCTGCCGGCCGGGGTCTGGCCGTGGCTCGCCAGCGCGCTGCTGGTCGCCGCCGTGATCGGCATCGGCGAACTGGTGGCGGCGATCCCGCAGGAGGCGATGGGCATGCTGTTCCTCGCCGCCGTGGTGGTGGCGGCGAGCCTGCATGGACTGCGCGTCGCCCTGTTCGCCGCCGTGCTCGGGTTCTTCAGCTGGAATTTCTTCTTCATCCCGCCGCTCTACGTGCTGACCATCAGCGATGCCAAAGACGTCATCGGCGTGTTCGTGTTTCTCATCGTGGCCGCGGTCACCGGCGCGATGGCGGGCCGCGTGCGTGCGGAGGCGCAGGCGGCGCAGAGCCGGATCGAGAGTCTGCGCCGCATCGGCGGGTTCAGCCGGGCCCTCGGGGCGGCGCGAACCGAGGCCGAACTGCTCGCCGAGCTGGCGCGCCAGGGCGCCGGGCTGGCGGGCCAGGCGCTGGTGCTGATGGCCGGCGAGAGCGGCGATCTGGCGTTGCGGGCGGCGGTGCCCGCCGGCGCCACGCTCGATGCGGCAGCCGAGGCGGCGGCGCGCTGGGCGCTGACGCGCGGCGAACCGGCCGGCGCCGGCTCCGCGACCTTGCCCGCGGCGGCCTGGCGGTTCCAGCCGCTGACCACGGCACGGGGCACGCTCGGGGTGATCGGCGTCGCCGGCGAGGCCCGGCTCGCCGCACCGGCACTGCAGGCGATCGCCGCGCTCGCCGATCTCGGCGCGGTCGCCCTCGAGCGGCTGCGCCTGGCCAGCGATGCCGCGCGCAGTGCCGCCCAGTCGGAAACGCAGCGGCTGCGAACGGCGCTGCTCTCCTCGCTGTCGCACGACCTGCGCACGCCGCTGACCGCGATCCGCGGCGCCGCCGAGACGCTGCGCACCGCCTGGGATCACCTGGAGCCCGCCACCCGCGCCGACCTGCTCGGAAGCATCGAGCAGGACACCACGCGCATGCATCGCTTCCTCACCAATATCACCGACATGACCCGGCTGGAGAGCGGCGAGATCGTGCCCCGGCTGGTGGCCACCGACCTCACGGAGGTGGTGGAGGCGGCGATCGCGCGGCTCGATGACGGGCTGCTGATTTCGGTCAACATCCCGCCCGCGGTGCCGCCGGTGCTGGCCGATCCGGTCCTGCTCGAGCAGGTGCTGGCGAACATCCTCGACAACGCCCTGAAATACGCGCCGGCCAACAGTTTCGTCTCGGTGGTGGCGCGGCGCGAGGGCGACGACGTCGCCGTGCGCATCACCGATGAGGGAGTTGGCATCGCCGCGGAGGATCTGCCGCACGTCTTCGACAGTTTCTACCGCGCGCGGCGCGGCGATCGGGTCGCGCCGGGCACCGGCCTGGGTCTTGCGATCGCGCGCGGCTTCATCGAGGCGATGGGCGGGCATATCGCGGCTGCGAGCCCGCGGCCAGACGCGCCGCCGGACGGGTTTCCCGGCACCGTCATCACGCTCCGCCTGCCCGCGGCAGCGCGGGAGGAGCCATGAGTACGGCGGCGCGCATCCTGGTGATCGACGACGAGAAGCAGATCCACCGCTTCCTCGGCCCGGCGCTGGCGGCAGCGGGCTATGAGGTGGCGCGTGCGGAGAGCGGCACCGAGGGCCTGCGTCTCGCCGCCAATGGCGCACCGGATCTCGTGCTGCTCGATCTCGGCCTGCCCGACCTCGATGGGCAGGAGGTGCTGCGGCGGCTGCGTGACTTCAGCGCGGTCCCGGTCATCGTGCTCTCGGCACGCGAACGCGAGGCCGAGAAGATCGCGGCCCTCGACAGCGGCGCCGACGATTACGTGGAGAAGCCGTTCGCCCTCGGCGAACTGCTCGCCCGCCTGCGCGCCGCGCTCCGGCGCCGGGCGGCAGCGGCCGACGAGCCGGAAACGATCCATGTCGGCGAGATCGAGATCGACCTTGCCCGCCACGAGGTTCGGCGCGACGGGGCGGAGGTGCCGCTCACCCGGCGCGAATTCGCGCTGCTCGCGCTGCTCGCGCGCCATGACGGGCGGGTGCTGACGCACCGGCAATTGCTCGTTGCCCTGTGGGGCCCGGCCCATGCGGAGGACATCAACTACCTGCGCGTCTCGATCTGGCAGCTTCGCCGCAAACTCGGTCCCGGCAACGTGATCGTCAATGAACCCGGCGTCGGCTATCGGCTGAAACCGGCGCGCGGCTGACGACCGGCGCCGCGGCGCGCGTCACGATGCGAGATGACACTCGGCGATCATCCGCGCGATCGGCGCGGCGGAGCGCAGCACCGTAAGCCGGCGGTCCACCTGCTCGCTGCCGAGCCGGAATGGCGGCACGGTGTCGAGGGTGACGATGCGCTCCAGCTCCGGCAGGTCCAGCAACTCGGCCGCACCGCCGACGAACAGCCCATGCGCCGCGGCGGCGAAAACGCGGCCGGCGCCGGCGGCGCGGCAGGCGCGCGCGGCGCGCACCAGCGTGGTCCCGGTGCTGATCAGGTCATCCACGATCACCGCCGTCCGGCCGCGCACCTCACCCACCAGCCGCCCGCCGCTGACCACGCCGGCACTGCGGAACTTCTCCATGTAAGCGCTGTCCACCGCGCGTCCGGTCCGTTCTTCCAGGGCAGTGCGGAATTGCTCCGCCCGCTTCGCGCCGCCGGCGTCCGGCGAGACGGCCACGACGTCCGCATCGCCGAGCAGCGCGGCGAAATGCGCCGCGAACAGCACCGCGCTTTCGAGATGCCAGGTCGGCACACGGAACGCGTTTTCGAACGCCGCCACGTTGTGCACCTCGACCGCGATCACCCGGTCGATGCCCACCGCTTCGAACAGCGCGGCGACGTAGCGCGTCGTGACCGGATCGTTCGGCTTCGTGCGGCGGTCCTTGCGGGCATAGCAAAGATACGGGGTCACCGCCGTCACGCGCTCGGCCCCGGCATCCTTGAGCGCACCACAGAAGAACAGCAGCCGGCACAGTTTTTCGGCGGCGGTCTGTTCGGCATCGCCATGCAGGGCATGGATCACGAACGCATCGTGGCCGCGCACGTCCTGCAGCGGGCGGGACTTGTGTTCGCCGTCCTCGAAGCCGCGCTCCTCATGGCGCGCGAGCGGAATTTCGAGCGCAGCGGCCACCATTTCCGCGTAGGCGCGGCTCGCCTGCATGCCGAACAGCGCGAGCGGACGGCCGCTCACGGCGCATCCTCCGCCACGGCCCCGCCGCCAAAGCCGGCCGCCCGATCCAGCAGATCCGTCACCTCAGGATCGGACATCTGCGGAAACGCACGATAGAATTGTCCCACGGCTTCGAACTCCACCGGTGTCTCGAGACAGACCACTTCGTCGACTTCGCCGCCCAGACGCTGCAGGCTCTCCGGCGCCGCCACGGGCACCGCCAGCACGAGGCGTTGTGGCGCCTGCCGGCGGACCGCGCGCACCGCGGCGAGCATGGTGGCCCCGGTGGCGATGCCGTCATCGACGACGATCGCCACCCGCCCCGGCAGCGGCGCGCGCGCGCGGCCGCGCAGATACACCGCACGGCGGCGACGGATTTCGTCCAACGCCCGGCGCTGCGCGGCTTCGAGATACTTGGACGGCACGGCGAGAGCGGCAATGAGCCGCGCCTCGGCCACCATTTCCGGCGGATCGCCCTCCGCCACCGCGCCGATTGCCAGTTCCGCCTGGCCCGGTGCGCCGATCTTGCGCACCAGGACGAGGTCGAGCGGCGCGTCCAGCGCGCGCGCAATCTCGTAGCCGACCGGCACCCCGCCGCGCGGCAGTGCCAGCACCACCGCCGGCCGCCCGCGCAGATGCGCCAGCCTGGCAGCCAGCCGCCGGCCGGCCTCGAACCGGTCGATGAACAGCATGGTGAGCCTTCCGTGCCTGTTCCCGTCTACCACGATAGCGGCGCGCGGCGTTGACATGGGTCAAAGCGCGCGCGCCAGCGCCCAAGACGCGCGCGACCCTACGCCGGCTGGTAGACCCAAGCCGGTGGCCGGCGCAGGAAGTGATGCGCCGCGGCGAGATGCCGCCGGGCGTCGGCCATGCGTCGGGCGGCGAGGTCCGGAGACGTTTCGCGCATCGCCTTGCCGGCCAGCGCGTAGCATCGCGTCGCGGCGCGGATCGACAGGAACAGCGCTAGCACCTGATGCGCCTCGGAATCCGCGGCGATCGCCTGGTAGCTGATCCATACGGGCGCGGCGAGCGCGGCGGCGCGCATATGCAGGTCCATCAGCAGGAACGCCAGGTCGTAGAGTCTGTCGACGGTCCCGAGGGTCTCATCGAACTCCAGGCAGTCGAACAGCGTGACCCGGCCTTGAAACAGACAGATATTGGCGAGGCGGAGATCGCCATGCCCGCGCCGCACTTCGCCGGCGTCGCGGCGGCGGTCGAGCACCGGCGCCAGACTCGCCAGCGCGGCCAGGGTGCGCCCGCGCAGCACCGGCAGGGCCGCGGCGCGCAGCGGCGCTGCAACCCTGAGCAGTTCGCGATGGTTTTCCTCGACGGCGGCGCGCAGCCCGTGCGCGCCGCCGAAGCCGCGGCTGGGCGGTGCCGCCAGATGGAACCGCGCCACCAGATCCCCGAGCGCGCGGAGCAACTCGACCGTCAGCCGTCCCTCGTCCGCCATCCGGTCGAACTGGTCGGCTTGCGCGAACCGGCGCATCACCACCACGGTGTCGACCAGTTCGCCCGGCCCGTCGAAGCGAAGCGTCCCGCCTGCGCCCCGGACGATGGCGCGCACGTCGCGATAAAGCTCAGGCGCCGTCCGCCGGTTCAGCGCCAGCTCGGCGCGGCAGGCCCGCGCGCGCAACGCCCGGGTCGTGTAGTCGGCGAGACCGAAACGGATCGCCCGCTTGAGTTTGTAGGCCTGCTCACCCACCAGGAACACGATGGAGCAATGGGTCGCGACCTGCGTCACCGCGTCGGTTCCGTCGCCATAGCTTGCCGGGTCGGCGAGGAATGCCACCGTCTCCCGCTGCCGCCAGGTCGTGTCCATTGGCGAGCGGCCGCTCAGGGCGGACACGGCGAGGTCTCCCGCATCGCTGCCCGCCCCCCGGCGATCAGCGCGCGTCGGCGGAGTCCGCCGCGCGGTCGAGCGCGTCGGCCAAGTCCCGGATGCCGCGGCTGATCACGACCTGGACCTCGCCCGGTTCCAGCCGGCGCAACGGTTCGGGGAGCCGCGTCAGCGATCGTGCGGCATGGGCACGGGCCTGGCCGAGCGTCGGAAAGTCGCCCACCCGGCGGCCCGCTCGCATGGCGGGCCGCATCAGCGGCTCACCGGAGGCCGCCTCGCCAAGCAGCGCCACGGTATCGCCGGCGATACGGCCCTCCGACGAATTCCGACGCCACACCTGCTTCGGGCCCGGCCAGGTCGCCTTGCCTTCGCTGCGCTTGCGCCGGGCGCGACCGGCGTATTCCTGCAGCTTGTAGGCGCAATCGAGCGCCGGCGCGTCCGCCGACGTGGCGAGGCTGGTGCCGACGCCGAAGCCGTCGATCGGCGCCCCGGTCTCGCAGAGGGTCTTCAAGCTCGTCTCGTCCAGGCCGCCGCTGGCGAAGATGCGGATCTGGCGCTGGCCGGCGTCGTCCAGGATCGCGCGTACCCGCCGCGCATGATCGCCCAGATCCCCGCTGTCGATCCGCACCGCCGCCACCGTGATCCCCTCCGCCGCCAGCCGCGGCGCCAGGCGCCCGACCAGCGCGGCGGCGCGCTCCGTGTCGTAGGTATCGATCAGCAGCGTCAGCGCACGCGGCCGCGCGCGGGCGAAGCGTTCCAGCGCCGTCCGCTCGCTCTCGTGCGCCTGCACGAAGGCGTGCGCCATGGTGCCGAACATCGGGATGCCGAAGGCACGATGCGCCAGAACCGTGGCGCTGCCATCGAAGCCCGCGAGATAGCTGGCGCGCGCGGCCAGCAGCCCGGCCTCGGCGCCATGCGCCCGCCGCAGGCCGAAATCGACCAGTTGCCGCCCCGGTGCGGCCAGCACCATCCGCGCCGCCTTCGAAGCGATGACGGTCTGAAAATGCACCAGGTTGATCAGCCGTGTTTCGATCAGCTGCGCCTGCGGCAGTGGCGCCGTGACGCGCAGGATCGGCTCGTCGGCAAAGAAGACCGTGCCTTCCGGCATCGCATCGAGATCGCCGGTGAAGCGCAGATCCGCGAGTTGGTCGAGGAACCGCGGGGCAAACTCACCGAGCCCGCGCAGCCAGGCCAGTTCATCCTCGGACAGGCGCATCGTCTCCAGGAACCGGACCAATTGTTCGAGGCCGGCCGCCATCAGGAAGCCGCGCGTCGGCGGCAGCCGCCGGACGAACAGTTCGAACACGGCGATCTCGGTCATGTCGTGGGCGGCGTAGGCGGAGAGCATGGCCAGCTGATAGAGATCGGTCAGCAGCAGTCCGTCCGCGAGCGGCGCATCCATCGCGCGGTGGATTTCGGGCGCCATCGCTCCTCTCCGTCATCGGCGGCCGCAGCGCTCGCCGGCCAAGCGAACGGTTGCCTCAGCCTGGCAGCGGCACGACGGTGCTGGCCTGCGCGCCCTTCTCTCCCGGATCGGGCGCGAGAACGTAGCGGACCTTGTCGCCGGCATGCAGCGCGGCGAACGCGCCCTCGGCGACGCTGTTGGCGTGGACATAGACCTCTTCGCCATCCTCGGTCGTCAGGAAGGCATAGCCACGCTCCGGGAACACCCGGGTGATGCGGCCGATCTGTGCCCGCGCGTGGGTCTTTTCCTCGCCGCGGGCGCGCCGGACATGATCCTCCAGCCGCCGCCGCACCGCGTCGAACGCATCGCGGATGGCGACCTGCGCGTCCTCGTGAGCGTGATGCTCGGCCGGGTCGCGCCCGACCGCGATCGTCCGCCCCGGAACCGTGAGGTCGATCCTGACATGGAACAGCTTGCCTTGCCGATGGTGGCGGTGCGCGGCTTCGACCACGACGTGGCAGGCGGTCATCCGGTCATAGAACTGCTCGAGTTCGGCCAGCCGCGCTTCCACCTGGGTCCGCGCCGACGAATCCGGGTCCATGTGGCGGAACGTGATCTGCACTGGGACTTGCATGGCGAACCTCCTCGCGAGTGCGTATCCGGCGTTCTCCCCGTATCGACTACGGCCGCCGGATCGTGCTGCGTGTAGCGCGCGAACGCCGCTGAATACGTCTCGTCTCCTGTATACTGGCCGGCACTCCCGCTCCCATTGACCCAAATCAAGGCCCCTTGGCCCCGGTCGGAGGAAAGCGGGCGATGCTGCCGCTTGCGGCCGGAGGCGCCGATGCCGTTGGTGAACGCCGAAATCGCCGCGGAACTCGACAAACTGGCCGATCTGCTCGACATCGAGGGCGCCAACCCGTTCCGGGTGCGAGCCTATCGCCGCGCCGCCCGGGTCGTCCAGGGTTTGCCGCGTGCGGCGGCCGACATGCTGGCGGCCGGCGAGGATCTCGACGCGCTGCCGGGCATCGGTCCCGATCTCGCCGGCAAGATCGCCATCCTGGCGCGCGGTGGCGAGCTGCCGTTGCTGACGGAGCTCGAGCGCGCATTGCCGCCTGGCACCGTCGCCCTGCTCGCCGTGCCCGGCCTCGGCCCGAAGCGCGTCCACGCGCTGCACACCGCGCTCGGCATCGACTCGCCCGAGACATTGGCCGCCGCCGCCCGGTCGGGGGCGCTGCGCACCGTGCCCGGGTTCGGGCCCGGCCTCGAAAGGACCATCCTGCGCGGACTCGCCGAAGGCGCGTTGCAGCGCCCCCGTGCCCGGCTGGACCTCGCCGAGCAGGTGGCGACGCCCCTCCTCGCCTGGCTGCGCGGCGCCCCTGGGATCGGGCAGGCCGAACTCGCCGGCAGCCTGCGCCGACGGCAGGAGACCATCGGCGATCTCGATATCGTCGCCGAAGCGGCCGTCGCGGGACCGGTCATGGACCGGTTCGTTGCCTATGCCGATGTGGCCCGCGTGATCGAGCGCGGCCCGACCCGGGCGACCATCCGGCTGCGCGGCGGGTTGCAGGTGGATCTGCGCGTCGTGCCGGCGGCGAGCTTCGGCGCCGCGCTGTGCTACTTCACCGGCTCGCGCGCGCACAGCATCGCATTGCGGCGACGCGCCCTCGCGCGCGGGCTCAAGCTCAACGAATACGGCCTGTTCTCGGGCCACCGCCGCCTCGCCGGGCGGACCGAGGCGGAGCTCTACGGGGCGCTCGGGCTCACCTGCATCCCACCGGAACTGCGCGAGGCCGGCGGCGAGATCGAGGCGGCTGCGGCGGGAGCGCTGCCGCGGCTGGTCACGCTCGCCGATCTCCGCGGCGATCTGCACGTGCACACCGATGCCACTGACGGACGGGCGAGCCTGGCGGCGATGGCCGCGGCGGCGCAGGCCCTGGGGCATGCCTACATCGCGGTCACCGACCATAGCCGGAGCCTCGGCATGGCGCACGGGCTCGACCCCGAGCGCCTGGCGCGGCAGATCGCCGCGATCGCGGCGCTGAACGCCACTCTGCGCGACTTCACCGTGCTCGCCGGCACCGAGGTGGATATCCTCGAGGATGGGCGCCTCGATCTTCCGGACGATATTCTTTCGCGGCTCGATCTCGTGGTCGCGGCGATCCATTCGCATTTCGACCTGCCGCCGCAGCGGCAGACCGAGCGCGTGCTGCGCGCGATGGACAACCGGTTGGTCACGATTCTTGCCCATCCCACCGGCCGGATGATCGGCCGGCGTCCAGGCCATGCGCTGGACATGGAACGGCTGATGCGTGCGGCCCGGGAGCGCAACTGCTGCCTCGAAGTGAACGCCCAGCCCGAGCGCCTGGACCTGAACGGCGCGCATTGCCGGTTGGCGAAGGAGATCGGGGTCAAGCTCGCGATCTCCACCGACGCGCACAGCCCCGCCGAGCTTGGATGGCTGCGCTACGGTGTCGATCAGGCGCGGCGCGGCTGGATCACGGCCACCGAGGTGGTGAACACCCTGCCCCTGCCGGCGCTACGCGCCGCGCTGCGGCGGGGATGACACGACCGCTCGACACGACCGGGCACCGAGAACCCCGGGCGGCCTCCCGGTTCCAGTCGCCGCGCCGAGAGGATTGGCGGACCCGACACGATTCGAACGTGCGACCTTCGCCTTCGGAGGGCGACGCTCTATCCAGCTGAGCTACGGGTCCCGCTGGCGGACGGTCTAGCCCGAAACCGCGGGCAGAGGAAGCCGGTTGTGCGGCTCCCTCTCTGTCGCGGGTCCGGCCGCTCAGCCCTCGACGCCGACCAGGACGTCGGAGGCCTTGATCAGGGCGGTGGCGGCGCCGCCGACGCGAAGCCCGAGCTCATCGACCGCCTCGTTGGTGATCGCCGCCGTGATCACGGCGCCGCCGATATCGATGCGGACATGGGCGGTGGTGCTGCCCTTGGTGACTTCGACGATCGTTCCCTTGAGGACATTGCGCGCGCTGATCTTCATGGGTAGCTCTCCTTGGCCGTGGTCAATAGACCATTCTGCGCTGCAGCGATGCGGGAGGCAAACATGGCGACACTCCACCCCGAGACCCTGGACCGGCTGCGCGGGGTCAGCACCGCGACGATCACCACCCAGCTCTTCAAGCGCGGCCTGCGCAATACCTGGATGCGGGGCGTGCGCCCGCTTGCCGCGTCCGGGCCCACGCTGGTCGGTCCGGCTTTCACCCTGCGCACCATCCCCGCGCGCGAGGACCTCGACCGGCTGGAGACGCTGGCGGATCCGGAGCACCCCCAGCGCAAGGCGATCGAAGTGACCCCGCCCGGGCATGTTCTGGTGATCGATTGCCGCGGCGTGACCGATGCGGCGGCGGCCGGCGATATCCTTCTCACGCGCCTCGCGCGCCGCGGCGTCGCCGGCCTGGTGTGCGACGGGGCACTGCGCGACGCGGGGCCGATCGCGGCGATGGGGTTCGCGGCGTTCTGCGCCGGCCCGGCGGCGCCGCTCAGCCTGTGCGGCCACCACGCGGTGGCATTGCAGGAGCCGATCGCGTGCGGCGGCGTCGCGGTTTTCCCCGGCGACATCATCGTCGGCGACGCCGACGGGGTGGTGGTGATCCCGGCCGATCTGGCCGACGCGGTGGCGGCCGACGGCGCCGAGCAGGAGGCGCTGGAGCGCTTCGTGCTGGAGCGGATCGAGGCCGGGGCGGCCCTGCGGGGCACCTACCCGCCTGACGCCGCCGTGAGGGCCGAATTCGCGGCCTGGCGCGCCCGCGGCGAACGATGAGCACGGGCAATGACCGGATGAAATCTGCTGACGGATGCCGCCGCGGCCTCGACACGGGCGGGATTGAAGGACATTGAGAGCGCCGAGCGCGATGGAGGGCAACGTGTCGGAGCAGTCGATCCAGGTAGGCGGTCTCATGGTCGCCGCCAGCTTGCTGGAATTCGTGAACCAGGAGGCGATCCCTGGCAGCGGCGTCTCGGCCGAGGCCTTCTGGACCGGCTTCGGGGCGCTGGTGCGCGATCTCGCCCCGCGGAACCAGGCGCTGCTGGCGGCCCGCGACTCGCTGCAAGCCCAGATCGACGCGTGGCACCGCGAGCGGCGCGGCAAGCCGTTCGATGCCGCCGCCTATGAGGGGTTCCTGCGCGAGATCGGCTATCTCCAGCCCGAGCCGGACGCGGTGAGCATCGGCACCGCGCATGTCGACGCCGAAATCGCCGCGATCGCCGGGCCGCAGCTGGTGGTGCCGGTGACCAACGCGCGCTACGCGCTGAATGCGGCCAACGCGCGCTGGGGCAGCCTCTACGATGCGCTCTACGGCACCGACGCCATCCCCGAGGATGGCGGCGCGACGCGTGGCGGCGGCTACAACAAGAGCCGCGGCGAACGGGTGATCGCCCGCGCGCGGCAGTTTCTGGACGAGAGTTTCCCGCTCGCCGAAGGCAGCCATCGCGAGGCGACGGGCTATGCCGTGGCCGGCGGCCGGCTGACGGTGAGCCGCGCCGGCGGCGTGACGGGTCTCGCCGACCCCGCACAGTTCGCGGGTTTCCAGGGTGAGGCCGGCGCGCCCCGCGTTGTGCTGCTGCGCCATCACGGCCTGCACGCGGAGCTTCATATCGACCGCGCCCGGCCGATCGGCCGCGACGACCCGGCCGGGCTGGACGATGTGGTGATCGAATCCGCCATCACCACGATCATGGACTGCGAGGACTCGGTCGCGACGGTGGACGCCGCCGACAAGATCGAAGCCTATCGCAACTGGCTCGGGCTGATGCGCGGCACCCTCACCGCTTCGTTCGAGAAGGGCGGGCGCACGGTCGAGCGCGCGCTGAATCACGACCGCATCTACACCGCGCCGGACGGCAGCACGCTGACCCTGCCCGGCCGCAGCCTCATGCTGGTGCGCAATGTGGGCCACCACATGTACACGGACGCGGTCCGCGACGCGACCGGCGCGGACATCCCGGAAACCATGCTGGATGCCGCCATCACCGTCCTGATCGCGCTGCACGATCTCCGCGGCGACGGGCGGGTTCGTAACAGCCGGGCGGGTTCGGTCTACATCGTCAAGCCGAAGATGCATGGGCCCGAGGAGGTCGCCTTCGCGAGCGAGCTCTTCGCGCGGGTGGAGTCCATCCTCGGCGTGGCACCGAACACCGTGAAAATGGGCATCATGGACGAGGAACGGCGAACCAGCGCCAACCTCAAGGCCTGCATCGCCGCCGCGCGGGAACGGCTCGTGTTCATCAACACCGGGTTCCTGGACCGCACCGGCGACGAGATGCACACCTCGATGGAAGCCGGGCCGATGATCCGCAAGGGCGACATGCGGGGCACGGCCTGGATTCGCGCCTACGAAGATCGCAATGTCGATATCGGCCTCGCGTGCGGGCTGCGCGGCCGGGCGCAGATCGGCAAGGGGATGTGGGCGGCGCCGGACCGCATGGCCGAGATGCTGGAGCAGAAGATCGGCCATCCCCGCGCCGGCGCCAACACCGCCTGGGTGCCATCGCCCACCGCCGCCACGCTCCATGCGCTGCACTATCACATGGTCGACGTCGCCGCCCGGCAGACGGAGCTGGCCACGCGCGCGCCGACGCCGCTGGGCCCGCTGCTGACGATTCCGGTCGCCGACCGGCCCAACTGGTCGCCCGCGGACGTGCAGCAGGAGCTGGACAACAACGCGCAGGGCATCCTGGGCTATGTCGTGCGTTGGATCGACCAGGGCGTCGGCTGCTCGAAAGTGCCGGACATCCATGATGTCGGGCTGATGGAGGACCGGGCGACGCTGCGCATCTCCAGCCAGCACATCGCCAACTGGCTGCACCACGGGATCGTCTCCGAGGCGCAGGTGATGGCGACCATGCAGCGCATGGCGGCGGTGGTGGACCGGCAGAATGCCGGCGATCCCGCCTACCGCCCGATGGCGCCCGGGTTCGACGGTGTGGCCTTCAAGGCGGCGTGCGACCTCGTCTTCAAGGGCCGGGTGCAGGCCAACGGCTACACCGAGTGGATCCTCACCGCGCGGCGGCGCGAGGCGAAGGGCTGAGCCGGAAACCAGCCGCCGGCGCCTCCGGCGCTGGCGGCTGTGTCAGCCGACCAGCGGCAGAGGCACGCCGAAGGTCTGCAGGATCAGCACCGCGTTGAGCAGCAGGATCGCCACCCCGGCGCCCACCGAAATGGCAAAGAGCACCGGGCCCGGCCGGTAGGCGCCCATCACATCAGCACGGCGGACGAGGACGAGCAGCGCCACCATCGGCAGCGGCAGCAACAGGCTGAGCACCACCTGGCTGACCACCAGCGCCTCGGTCGGGTTCACGCCGAGCGCGATGACGACGAAGGACGGCGCCATGGTCACCAGCCGGCGCAGCCAGAGCGGGATGCGGAAGCCGACGAAGCCCTGCATGATCACCTGGCCGGCCATGGTGCCGACGGCCGAGCTCGACAGGCCGGACGCGAGCAGCGAGACCATGAACACGGCCGCCGCGCCGCCGCCGAGCAACGGACCGAGAGTCCGGTAGGCGGCCTCGATTTCGGCGGTGGCGTTGTGCGTGCCGTCATGAAACACCGCCGCGCTCATCGCCAGCATCGCCATGTTCACCAGGCCGGCGAATCCGAGCGCGACGACCACCTCGATGTCCGAAAAGCGGAGCAGACGGCGCCGCTCAGCCTCCCCGCGCGCGATCACACGGTCCTGGGTCAGGCCGGAATGGAGATAGATCGCGTGCGGCATCACCGTCGCGCCGACGATGCCCACGGCGAGCAGAATCGCGTCCGCATCGGGCAGGCTCGGCAGCACGGAATGGACCGCAACGGCACGCCAATCCGGTGGCGCGATCGCCAGTTCGATCAGATAGCTGGCGCCGATCACGGCGACGAAGCCAGCGATGGCCAATTCGACCGGACGGAAACCCGCGCGCTCGAGGGCGAGCACGCCATAGGTCGCGGCCGCCGTCCCGCCCATGCCCGCCATCAGCGGCAGATGCAGCAGGATGGACAGACCCACCGCGGCGCCGATGAACTCGGCGAGATCCGTGGCCATCGCCGCGACCTCGCTGCCCAGCCACATGAACAGCACCAGCGGGCGGGGGAAGTGCTGGCGGCAGAGTTCCGCCAGGTTGCGCCCGGTGACGATGCCGAGCCGGGCCGACAGCGCCTGGAACACCATCGCCATCAGATTCGCCAGCACCACCACCCAGAGCAGCGCATAGCCGTAGCGCGCCCCGCCCTGGATGTTCGTGGCGTAGTTGCCCGGATCCATATAGGCGACGGAGGCGATGATGGCCGGGCCGGCGAAGGGCAGCCACGACCGCAGGCCACGACGGCGGCCACCGAGAACCTCGGCAGCGGCAAACCGTGTCCGGCTGGTCAGGGAGCCGCCGGTCATACCGGTCCCCGCGCGCCCCGTGCACGCCCGGCTTGGCCGCGCGCGGCCGGTCGCGGTGCGAGGACGCATGAGGGGCAGGATTGCCACATGCCGGATAATTTAGCCTTGGCTACATGCATGTCAAGCTTGCTGTGCCTGCCGCCAGGGTCCAGATTCCTCGCCATGCAGACCGGGGACGCGGACGACACCGACGGCGCGGCCCGCCTGTCTCCGCGGCCGAACCAGGGCGCCGCCGAGCCGGGTCAGGCGCCGCAGCTGGCGAGCATGGCGCGCCGGTTCGCGCGCGCCCGCGATGCGCGCCAGACGGAGATCGCCGAGGACTATGTCGAACTGATCGACGACCTGATCGCACAGGACGGTCGGGCGAGGTCCGTGGACGTGGCCCGTGCCCTCGGTGTCTCCCATGTCACCGTATTCAAGACGGTGAGCCGGTTGCAGCGCGACGGGCTGGTCACCACGGCGCCGTACCGCTCGATCGTCCTGACCGAGACCGGCCGGGCGCTGGCCCAGCGTGCCCGCCGACGCCACCAGATCGTGGCACGATTCCTGCGTGCAATCGGTGTCGATGCAGAGACGGCCGCGGCGGACGCGGAGGGCATGGAGCACCACGCAAGCGCGGCGACACTCTCGGCATTCGAACGGATGACGGCACGCCTGACCGAGAGGTCGACCTGCAAGGACGGGGATTAGACCCGGCCAGGGACACGGCAGGAGCGGCAGGAACGACAGGAAAGGGCGTGGCGCGATGTCGGCGGATGGACCCGGGGGCGGACCACGGGTCGGGCATGTGCTGGAGACCTCGCTCTATGTTGACGACCTCGAAGCGTCGTGTGGCTTCTACGAGCGGCTATTTTCGGCTCCGGTCTTCGTGCGCGACGCGCGGATGTGCGCCCTGGGACTGCCGTGTGCGCAGGTGCTGCTGCTGTTCCGCCACGGTGCCACCGCGCGGCCGGCACGCCTGCCCGGCGGCACCATCCCCGCGCATGGCGGCGCCGGGGCGCTGCATCTCTGCTTCGCCATCGCCGCCGCGGACCTCGATGCCTGGGAGCATCGTCTGGCCGCGGCCGGCATCACGGTCGAGAGCCGCGTCACCTGGCCGCGCGGCGGCGTCAGCCTCTATTTCCGAGACCCCGACGGCCACTCGCTGGAACTGGCAACGCCCGGGCTGTGGCCGAACTGGTAAGCGACGGCCACGGTCGGGGGACGGGAATTTCCCCGCCGCCGCTGCGAAAATGCCACTGTATGTTTGCAAACCGTTCATGAACGGGCGCGACACTGGTCGCGCCGATGATATCGCGACCCTCAGCGGAGCCGTGTCCGGGGACGGAAGCGACACCATATTCCAGGAATGGACGGCGCTGATGGAAGCCGGCGCGGCCGGCCCGTCACGGCAGGGGACATCGATGGTTCCGATGGCGCAGTGTCATGGCAGGACTTCGAATAGCGATCGAATTCATTTGTGCCCGCCGCTGGTGACGCCTAGAACATATAGAGAACTTTTGAGCACGATGCGGTGCCGCCCGGCGGATCGCCGCAACCCGCAGGAGACGAATTCGGGGCCGCGTCCCCATTCATGGAGCAGCCGATGAACGCCATTGACGACCTCTTCTCCCGCTCAAAGCGCGCTTACGAGGAACGGCGCGAGATGGAGATGTCGGTGCTCGACTATCTCCGTCTGTGCCGTGAAGATCCCATGGCGCACGCAACCGCGGCCGAGCGGATGGTGGCGGCCATCGGCGAGCCTGAAATGGTGGATACCTCCAAGGATACGCGGCTCGGTCGCGTGTTCATGAACCGCACCATCAAGGTCTACCCGAGCTTCACCGAATTCTTCGGCATGGAGGAGACGATCGAGCGGATCGTCAATTTCTTCCGCTTCGCCGCCCAGGGCCTCGAGGAGCGCAAGCAGATCCTCTACCTGCTGGGCCCGGTGGGCGGCGGCAAGTCCTCGCTCGCCGAGCGGTTGAAGGTGCTGATCGAGCAGCACCCGATCTACGTGCTCAAGGCCGGGGACGCGCTGAGCCCGGTGTTCGAGAGCCCGCTCGGACTGTTCGACCCCGAGGGGATGGGCGCCGAGCTGGAGGAGCGGTTCTCCATTCCGCGCCGCCGGCTGACCGGTCTGCTCTCGCCGTGGGCGGTGAAGCGGCTCGACGAATTCGGCGGTGACATCACCCGCTTCCGCGTCGCCAAGCTCTACCCCTCGCGGCTGCGCCAGATCGGCGTCACCAAGACCGAGCCCGGCGACGAAAACAATCAGGACATTTCGAGCATGGTCGGCAAGGTCGACATCCGCATGCTCGAACATTTCAGCCAGAACGATCCCGACGCCTACAGCTTTTCCGGCGGCCTCAACCGCGCCACGCAGGGGCTGCTCGAGTTCGTCGAGATGTTCAAGGCGCCGATCAAGATGCTGCATCCGCTGCTGACGGCGACGCAGGAGGGGAACTATGTCGGCACCGAGAACATCGGCGCCATCCCCTTCCAGGGCATCATCCTGGCCCACTCCAACGAGGCCGAGTGGCAGACCTTCCGCAACAACAAGAACAACGAGGCGTTCATCGACCGCATCTGCGTGATCAAGGTGCCGTACTGCATGCGTGTCACCGAGGAACAGCAGATCTACACGAAACTCATCCGCGGCAGCGACCTCGCCCAAGCCCCCTGCGCGCCTGCGACGCTGGAGATGCTGGCGCGCTTCGCCACCCTCTCGCGCCTGAAGCCGCCGGCGTCGGGCAGCATCTTCTCGAAGATGCGCATCTATGACGGAGAGAGCCTGAAGGAGACAGATCCTCACGCCAAGTCCGTCCAGGAATACCGTGACCAGGCCGGTGTGGACGAAGGCATGGATGGCGTCTCGACGCGCTTCGCCTTCAAGGTGCTGTCGGCGACCTTCAATTTCGATACCCAGGAGGTCGGCGCCGACCCCGTCCATCTGATGTATGTGCTGGAGCAGGCGATCCGGCGCGAGCAGTTCGGGTCCGAGACCGAGAAGAAATATCTCGAATTCATCAAGGCGGAGCTGGCGCCGCGCTACGCCGAGTTCATCGGCAACGAGATCCAGAAGGCCTATCTCGAATCCTACAACGATTACGGGCAGAACCTGTTCGACCGCTACGTCGATTACGCGGATGCCTGGATCGAACACCAGGACTACAAGGATCCGGACACCGGCCAGATGATGGACCGCGACCTGCTGAACCAGGAGCTGACCAAGATCGAGAAGCCGGCTGGCATCGCCAACCCGAAGGATTTCCGCAACGAGGTGGTCAAGTTCGCACTGCGCGCGCGGGCGGCCAATACGGGGCGCAATCCGTCCTGGACCTCGTACGAGAAGATCCGCGAGGTCATCGAGCGGCGCATGTTCAGCCAGGTCGAAGATCTGCTCCCGGTCATCAGCTTTGGCAGCAAGAAGGAAAATGAGACCGAGAAGAAGCACCACGAGTTCGTCCAGCGGATGATGACGCGCGGCTATACCGAGCGCCAGGTGCGACGCCTGGTCGAGTGGTACATGCGCACCAAGCAGTCCGGCTGATCGCGTAGCGGCGGAGCGAAGCGTGAACATCATCGACAGACGGCTGAATCCGCAGGGCAAAAGCCTTGCCAACCGGCAGCGCTTCATCCGCCGCGCGCGCAAGCAGATTCTCGATGCCGTCCGCGAGGCGTCGGCGAAGAATGGCATCGCCGACGCCGAGGGCGAGCGGATCCGCATTCGTGGCGACAGCCTGCGCGAGCCGCAACTGCATCACACATCGCGCGCCGGCCGGCGTACGCATGTCGTGCCTGGCAACAAGGACTTCATCGAAGGCGACACGATTCCGCGTCCACCGTCCGGCGGCGGCCGTGGCGGGAGCGAGGGGTCCCCCGACGGTGATTCCGAAGACGATTTCCACTTCGTCCTCAGCCAGGACGAATTCATCGATCTGTTTCTGGAAGATCTCGAACTGCCGGATCTGTTGCGCCGGCAGATCAGCACGACGGAGGAATTCACCCCGAGCCGCGCGGGCTTCACCACCAGCGGCTCGGCCTCGAATCTCAATCTCGTCCGCACCATGCGCAACAGCCTGTCGCGCCGCATCGCCCTGCACCGGCCCCGCGGGTCCGATCTCGCGGCGATCGAGGCGGAGATCGCCGCGCTCGACGCGGGCGAGCCGGATGACGAGCGGCGCCGGGAGCTCAACGCCGAACTGGAGCGGCTGACCCGACGCAGCCGGCGCATTCCCTTCATCGACCCGATCGATATCCGCTTCAATCGGTTCCAGAACATCCCTCGCCCGGCGGCGAGCGCGGTGATGTTCTGCCTCATGGACGTCTCCGGCTCCATGACGGCGCACATGAAGGATCTGGCCAAGCGCTTCTATAAGCTGCTCTACCTGTTCCTGAGTCGCCGCTACCGCAACGTCGAGGTCGTCTTCGTCCGCCATACCCATGTCGCGCACGAGGTGGACGAACAGACCTTCTTCCACAGCACCGAGTCCGGCGGCACCATCGTCTCCACCGCATTCGAGGAAATGCAGCGCATCCTGGCCTCGCGGTTCCCGCGCGAGCAATGGAACGTCTACGCCGCGCAGGCCTCGGACGGCGACAACATGCCGGCCGACAACGCCTACGCCGTGTCACTGCTGCAGACCGCCATTCTGCCGAACTGCCAGTATTTCGCCTATCTCGAGGTCGGCGCGGAGGAAGGCCGCTATGGCGGCCCCACCGAATTGTGGCGCGCCTATCAGCGCGTGGCGCAGGCGGGGCACGCGATCGCCATCCGCAAGGTCAACCATCGCAGCCAGATCTATCCGGTCTTCCGCCAGCTTTTCTCGCGGGACCGCAGCACGCGTGAGGAGGCCGGACAATGAGCGTCATCACCGACACGCTGCGGATCAAGGCCGGCGCGGACTGGGATTTCACGCAGTTGCAGTTGGCCCACGACGAGATCGAGGCGGTTGCGCTCGGGGAGATGGGGCTCGACATCTATCCGACCCAGATCGAGGTCATCACCGCCGAGCAGATGCTGGACGCCTACTCCTCGATCGGCTTGCCGCTGATGTATCGGCACTGGTCGTTCGGCAAGCGATTTGCCCGCGACGAGTCGCTCTATCGCCACGGGCTGCGCAGCCTCGCCTACGAGATCGTCATCAACTCAGACCCCTGCATCGTCTACATCATGGAGGAGAACACCATGGCGATGCAGACGCTCGTGCTGGCGCACGCCGCCTTCGGGCACAACCATTTCTTCAAGACCAACAACCTGTTCCGGCAATGGACCGACGCCGGCGGCATCCTGGCCTACATGGATTTCGCCAAGTCCTACATCGCGCGCTGCGAGGAGAAATACGGCGAAGCCGCGGTGGAGCGGCTGCTCGATGCTGCGCACGCGCTGATGAGCCAGGGTGTCAGCCGCTATCCCCGCCGCAACTTCTCGCTCGAGGACGAGGAGAAGCGCGCCGCGGAGCGCCGCGCCGAGCAGCAGCGCACCTTCAATGATCTGTGGCGCACGCTGCCCGGCCAGCATGGCCCAGCGCGCCGCCCGACCGATGCCGCCGAGCGGCGCCGACTGCTCGGCCTGCCCGAGGAGAATCTGCTCTACTTCCTGGAGAAGAAGGCGCCGCTGCTGAAGCCATGGCAGCGCGAGGTACTGCGCATCGTCCGCCATATCGGGCAGTATTTCTACCCGCAGAAGCAGACAAAAATGATGAACGAGGGATGCGCGACCTACGTCCACTACAAGGTGATGAACCGGCTCCACGAACGTGGCGTGCTCGATGATGGCGCCATGCTCGAATTCCTGCACTCGCACACGAGTGTCGTCTTCCAGCCGGACTTCGATGACCGTCGCTATGGCGGGCTCAATCCCTACGCCCTGGGCTTTGCCATGATGCAGGACATCGAGCGCATCGCCGAGCGGCCGAGTGAGGAAGATCGCATCTGGTTTCCCGAGATCGCCGGCTCCGGCGATGCAATCGGACATCTGCGTGAAGCCTGGGCGAACTATCGCGACGAGAGCTTCATCCGCCAGTTCCTCAGCCCCGCGCTGATCCGCAAGCTGCGCCTGTTCAGCATCTTCGACGACGGCCAGTCCGACCTCACCGTCAAGGCCATCCACAATGAGCGCGGCTACCGCCAGATCCGCGGCGCCCTGGCCGATTCGTTCGACGTCGTGAGGCAGGAGCCCGAGATCGAGATCGTCGATGTCGATCTCGACGGCGACCGCCGCCTGCTGCTGCAGCATCGCGTTCATAGCGGCATGCTGCTCGAGCAGGGAGATGCCGAACTCGTCCTCCAGCATTTGGCGACGCTCTGGGGGTACGATGTCCGTCTCGCCGAGGTCGATGCCGTCACCGAGCGGGTGCTGCGCACGCACGATGCCGGCGCGCCGTCCCGCTGAACCGCGCGGACGGTCCTATGGCGCGTCCGCCGGCTTCGCGCGCACCAGGGCGATCCGGTCCAGTCCGCTCAGCGCCAGAACGAGGCCGTCGTCGGGTGTCACCGCCACGTTGCGCACCACCCCGCCGCCGCCCGGAATGGGCCAGGTCTGAAACGCTTCGCTCCGCGGGTCGAAGCGGACGAGGGTATTCGGATCGATCCCGGACTCGCTGTACCAGATCATGCCGGCCGCCGCGGCGATGCCATAGGGCTGCGCGCCGGCGCCCGCCGGCGAGCGCCACTCCCGCGCCTGGCCGCTGCGCGGATCGAAACGGCCGAGATAGCCGCGGGCATAGTCGGTGTACCACACCGCATCGTCGGGCGTGATGGCGATGCGCCGCGGCCGGGCACCGGGGGCCGGCAGGCGGTATTCGCGCACCGCGAGGGTTCGCGGATCGATGCTGCCGATGCGGTTGGCGTTGAACTCGGCGAAGAACGGCACCCCGAACGAATTGACGGCGATGCCGTAGGGCAGGGAGTCGCGGTCGGGCAGCTTGATCAGCCGGATGGCGCCGGTCTCCGGATCGAGCCGGCCGATCATTCCGGCGCCCTGGACGGTAAACCACAGGATACCGGAGGGATCAAAGACTGGCGTATGGGGATCCCGCGCCTGCGGATCGGGGAGCGGATAGACGGTGATCCGGCCGGTGCGCGGCTCCAATCGCCCGATATAGGCTTTGAAATTGGCGGTGAACCAGATATTGCCAGCCCGGTCGGCGGCGAGCCCGTGCGGCCCGGACTCGGGGATCGGGGTGTGGAACTCAGTGAAGCGCCCGCTGCTTGGGTCCAGCCGGCCGAGCGTGCTCGCCATCTGGCCGGTGTACCAGATCGTCCCGTCCGCCATGGCCAGCGGATCATGGGGGCGCGCCCCCGGGGTCGGGACCGTCCATTCGGTGAAGGTCGCTGTCCATCCGCTGCCGGCGGCGCGAACCGGCGCGCCGAGCGTGCCGCCGATCAGATTTGCTGCCGCGCCGCACCGGCACGCGCGCAACAGCCGCCCGGTCACCGCCCGCCGCGTGAAACGAGCCGCCATTGCCATCGCCCCTTTCCCGGCCACCATCCGCGCTCGCTACCGGCAGCCACGCACCCTAACATCGTAGAGTGGGTGTTGCAGCATGGCGAGTGAAGGCTCGGCGGCGAACATCCAGCCGGCGAAACCGGGCGCGTCTGGCCGGGAATCGACGATCCGCAGATCGGCGGCGGCGTCCTCGGCCAGCGTCGGCGGCCGCACGAAGCAGGCGCGCACGGTGATGGCGAGATGTTCGAACGGAACGGTCTCGCCGACCTTCACGGCAAGATCGAGGCTGCGGGCGTTGATCTTGTCGAGCACCTGAAGCAACGCCGTCTCGCGCGGCAGCCACAGCGGGGCGGGCGCCGCTGGCGCGGTCCCCGGGGCCGCCGGCGCGCCGGGTGCCGATCCCTCCGGCGCCGGGAGCGGGCCCGTTGGCGCCGGACCGATGGGGGCCTGAGCGCCGAGCAGCACGCCCATCGCCAGGCCGACCGCCCAGCGCCTGGCTACGCCACGGCCGAGCCGCCTTCGCCTCAGGGCTTGGCTCCGTCCGCCGCCGCCCCGGCCGCCGCCGCCCCGGCCGCCGCCGCCCCGGCCGCCGGGTGCGCCCCACCGGCGCCGGGCGACGCGCCCGCGAGGCTGGTGGCGCTGAAAATGAACCGGCCCAGCAGATCTTCGATGTTCACCGCCGACTGGGTGACGGTGATGCGCCCGCCGCGCGGCAAAATCCGCTCATCCCCGCCCGGTACCAGATTGATGTATTTGCCGCCGAGCAGTCCGTCGCTGCTCACCGCGGCGCTGGTGTCCCGCGGCAGGGCGATGTTATCGGCCACCGTCATCGTCACCAGGGCCTGATAGGTCTTGGCGTCGATGCTGGTCTCGGTCACCCGCCCGATCTTGACGCCGGCGAGGCGAACGTCGGCGCCGATCGTCAGCCCGTCGATCCGCTCGAACGCCGCGTGCATGGGATAGCCCGTCGAAGACGAGCGCCCCGAATGCGCCACGGCATAGCCGAGGAACCCGGCCGCCAGCACGATCACCGCCGCCCCGACGGCGACTTCAGCGAGATTTCGCTTTGCCATGCGCGCGTCAGCCGCCCGTTACCGCGCCGCGCCGCCGCCGGCCCCGGAACGGGCCCGCGGACCACAATCGCTCCGGCGGACCACCGCCGCCCCGTCCCCGGTCACGATCTAGCTGCCCGGCGTCCAGGCTTCGTAATCACCGGTCGCGGGGCTGCGCTGGCCGCCCTGATAATCGTGCCCGGGCGGCCGATAGCCGGCCGGGGTTCCGGTGAGATTCGCCTGGTGGGGCTTCTGCCAGGGGCGCTTGGCCGCCGCGGGCAGCGGCGCGTCGGTCAGATGGTGCAGCCAGGCGTGCCATTCCGCGGGCACGGCACTTGGCTCGTCCGCTCCGGCATAGGCGACCCAACGGCGCCGTCGCTGGTCCGCTCGGCCGCGGCGGGCCTCGAAATAGCGGTTGCCGCTGGCGTCGGTGCCGACCAGCCGGCCATGAAGGGCGGTGAACAGGGTGGTGCCGAGGTTCATGCCGACGCTTCTAGGCCAAGGCGCGCGCGCGGTCCATGCGGCTTCGCAGCCCACTGGCGCCGCAAGCGTCATCCACAGGATTTTGTGGTCGGACGGCCGGCAGACCCCAAAATCCGCTTCCAAACGAATTGGGTTCGGCCCTAACATCCGCGCCATGAGACAGCTCCGACCCTGGCACGGCGTCCGCATGCGCCGCCTAGCGATTGGTGCCGACGCGGATTCCGCGCCGCGCGCCGTGACGGTTCCGGCGGCTTGGGACGACGGCGCCGCCGCCGCGCTCGCCGCCCTCGCGCCCGGTGACGGGCCGGTGACCCTGGCCGACGCCGCCGAGCGCTGGATCGGACCGCTCCGCCAGCGCGCCGCGGCGACCGGTTTCGATGCCGGCCTCGGCGATCGGCTGCACGCGCTCCTGCGCACCCGCCGGGGCGCGCCGGGGGCCGAGATCTGGCAGGGAGAGGCCGCGGACCAGCCCCGCTTCGTGCTCAACCTCGCCGCGTTCCATGAGCCCGGTGCCGGGTTCGACGTCGAGAGCTTCGCCGCCGCCGTCACCGACGCGGTGTCGGCGCTCACGCTCGCCGCGCCGACGGCCAGCCGGATCGCGGTCGGGTTCGCGGATCTGGCCGCCCTGCTCGCCGCGCTCGGCCTCGATTATGACAGCGACGCCGCGCGGGCCGTCGCGGCGGGCCTGGGCGCCTTGCTGCGCGGCCGGGCCGACGCGGCATCGGCGATGCTGGCCGAGCGCTTGGGCGGCTTCGCATCCGTCGCCGCAGCGCCGCCCGCCGCGCCCGTGGCGTGCGCCCTGCCCGGCCTCGCCGCGGCGGCGGCGGCGGCGCAATCGGCCGCATCGGCCGCCCGGCATCGTCGCCATCGCGCCACCACCGCCCTCGCCGTCCCCGGATCGGCCGAGGCGCTCCTCGGCATCGAAACGGGCGGCATCGCACCGGCCTTCTCGCCGCTGACCGAGGCCGGCGGCCTGAGCCGCAGCGCCCGGGCGTGGCTATCGGCCCGAGGCCTGGCCGCCGAAGCCGCACTCGCCATGGCCCTCGCCGGGGCCAGCCTGTTCCCGCCGGTGTCGCCGGCGGCCCATGCCGCCATGCACGACGCCGTCGCGCCCTTCATGGCGGCGATGCCGGCCCGGCGCGACGGGGCACCCGCCAGCGAGAGCACGGCGGCGCCGCTGCCGGCGCGGCGCAAGGGCTATACCCAGCGCGCCAGCGTCGGCGGACATACCCTGGTTTTGCGCACGGGCGAGTACGACGATGGCCGGCTCGGCGAGGTCGCCATCGGCCTCAACAAGGCGTCGGCGCCGTTCCGTGGCCTGCTGGATGCGTTCACCCAGGCCGTCAGCATCGGGCTGCAGCACGGCGTGCCGCTGGACCGGTTCGTCGATGCCTTCACCTTCACCCGGTTCGCCCCCGCCGGCACCGTCGAGGGCGACGCCGCGGTGGCCCGCGCGACCTCGCCGCTCGACTATGTGTTCCGCCATCTGAGCCGGAACTATCTCGGCCACGCCGTCGCCGCGGCCGAGGAGGAAGCATCCGACACCGTCGGCCAGGGCGCGCGCGAGGCGGCGCCGATGCTGCCGATGGACCTGCCGCAAGCGGCACCGCGGGCGCGGCGGCGTAACCTGCGGCTGGTCGGCTGAGGCGCCGCGCATGGCCGCCACCGTCGCCGCCCGCCTCGCCGGGCTCGGCATCACCCTGCCGACCCCGGCCAGCCCGGTCGCCAACTATGTCCCCTTCGTCGTCAGCGGCGCGCTGGTGGTGGTCTCCGGGCAGGGGCCGTTCGTCGGCGAGGAACGCATCGTCGGCAAGCTCGGCGCCGGGCTCGACATCGCCGCCGGTCAGCGCGCCGCGCGGCTCTGCTTCATCAATCTCCTGGCGCAGCTCCAGGCCGCCTGCGCCGGCGATCTGGACCGGGTTCGCCGCGTCATCCGCCTCGGCGGCTTCATCGCCGCGACCGCGGACTTCACCGCCCACGCCACGGTGATGAACGGCGCCAGCGACCTCGCCGTCGCGGTCTTCGGCGAGGCTGGCCGACACGCGCGGACCACCGTCGGCGTGCCCTCCCTGCCGCTCGACTTTGCCGTCGAGATCGAGGGCCTGTTCGAGATCGCCTGAGCCGCCGCCCCTCCCCGTCGGGGCCGCGCCGGGTGTATGCATCGATGATGGTTGGACCCGAGCCTGGAGACGTGCCGATGACAGCACCGGTTTGCCGCGCCCGCGCCCGGTCCGGGGCCGCCGGATGAGCCGCTTTGCCTATGTCAACGGCCGCTACCGTCCGTTCGCCGAAGCCTCCGTGCATATCGAGGACCGCGGCTATCAGTTCGCCGACGCGGTCTACGAGGTCGTCTATGTCCGCGGCGGGCGGCCGGTCGATGCCGACCTCCATCTGGACCGGCTGGAGCGGTCGCTGGCCGCGCTGGCGATCCGCCCGCCGATGGGCCGCGCCGCGCTCGGCGCCGTGCTCGCGGAAATGGTCCGCCGCAACCGGATCACCGACGGGCTGCTCTATCTTCAGGTCAGCCGCGGCGTGGCCCGGCGCGAGCACGCGTTCCCCGCCCCCGCGCCCGCGCCGGCGCTCGTCGTCACCCTGCGCCGTCTGCCGCCTTACCCGACCGATCCCGCCCGCTGGGCCGGCCGCGCCGTGACCCGGCCGGATGAGCGCTGGGCGCGCTGCGACATCAAGACCACCAATCTCCTGCCGAACGTGCTCGCCAAGCAGGAAGCGCGCGAGGCCGGCGCGATGGAGGCGATCCTCGTCGACGCCGACGGCATGGTGACGGAGGGCGCCTCGACGACGGTCTGGATCGTCGATCCGGCCGGACGCCTATGCACCCGGCCGCTCGACCATGCCGTCCTGCCCGGCTGCACCCGCGCCGCCCTGGTCGCGCTGCTCGCCGAACAGGGCATTGGCTGGGACGAACGCCGCTTCAGCCTCGCGGAGCTGCGCGCCGCGCGCGAGATTTTCGTTACCAGCGCGTCGGGCTTCGTGCGCCCGATCGTGGCGCTCGACGGCGAACCGGTCGGGAACGGCGCTCCCGGGTCGGTGACCGGCCGGCTGTTCGACCTCTTCGCCCGTCACGTCCAGGGCGGCGCCCACAACCGCGTGCCCTGAGGCCGGGGCATGCTCCACCATGGACCGGCCCGCATGATCCGGCCGACCGCGCTTCTCTATGATTGGGACGACACGCTGGCCGATGGCTGGGCCGGCATCACCGCCGCAATGAACGCCGCCCTCGCCGCGGCTGGCATGCCGGCCTGGAGTGTCGAGCAGATGCGGGCACGGGCGCGGCGGTCCCTGCGGGAGGCCTTCCCGGACCTGTTCGGGCCGGGCTGGGAGCAGGCCAGGGATGTCTTCTACGCGGAGCTTCACGCGTGCCACCTCGCACACCTGCAGCCGAAGCCGGGCGCGGCCGCGGCGCTCGCCGCCGGGGCGCGCTGGCCGCAGGCCGTGGTCTCGAACAAGGCCGGCGCCGTGCTCCGCCGTGAAGTGGTCCATCTCGGCTGGCGCGCGCATTTCGGCGCCGTGATCGGCGCCGGCGACGCCGCTGCTGACAAGCCGGACGCGGCACCGCTGCATCTCGCATTGGACCGCATCGGGGTCCGGCCGTCCCCCGCCGTGTGGTATATCGGCGATACCGCGCTGGACATGCAGGCCGCTCGCGCCGCCGGCTGCACCGCCGTCCTGCTCGGCGATGCCGCCCACGATGGCGGCGCCGCCCGTGCCGCCCCCGACCTGAACCCGGCCGATGCCGACGCGCTGGCAATGCTGCTCTGCAACATAATTTAAGGAAACGACCCGGTCACGGCTTGTGGACGGGGGCTTGAGTGATAGATTGGAGACACGAGCCGGCGTGCCACGCGCGGGTCGCGTGTTGATTTGAAACGCTCACATAAGAAGGATGGCACCGTGGCCAACGAGAAAGCGCAAAACGTTCAGGACGTGTTCCTGAACCACCTCCGCAAGAACAAGACCCCTGTGACGGTCTTTCTCGTCAACGGCGTGAAGCTGCAGGGAATCATCACCTGGTTCGATAATTTCTCCCTGCTCCTGCGCCGCGACGGGCACACTCAGCTGGTGTACAAACACGCCATCAGCACGGTGATGCCGGGCGCGCCCGTGCAATTGTTCGACGCGAGCAAGGTCGAGGCTGCCGCTCCGCGCGAGGCCGCTGCTGCCAGTGTCGGCTGAGCCCCGTGGCGGCTGAAGACGGCCGGCCGGCCGGGGATGGAGCGCCGGCAGAGGGTGCCCGGGGTCGGGCCGCGCCCGTCTCCGCGCTCGCGCCACCGACCCGTGCCGCCGTCATCCTGCCGTGGGAACGACCGGATCGCCAGCAGGCGCAGCGGGCCGCCGAGGCCCGTCTGGCGGAGGCCAGCGGTCTGGCCGCCTCCATCGGGCTCATCGTGGTCCACTCGGCGGCGCTGCCACTGCGCACGCGCCGGCCGGCGACGCTGATGGGCGAAGGCCAGGTGGAGCTGATCGGCCAGGCCATCGCCGGGCAGTCGGTCGCGGTCGTCGTCGTCGATGCCGCGCTCTCGCCGGTGCAGCAGCGCAACCTGGAGAAGGCCTGGGGCTGCAAGGTCATCGACCGGACCGGCCTGATCCTGGAAATCTTCGGCGAGCGCGCGGCCACCCGCGAAGGCGCGCTGCAGGTGGAGCTCGCGCATCTGGACTATCAGCGCAGCCGGCTGGTCCGCTCCTGGACCCATCTGGAGCGCCAGCGCGGCGGATTCGGCTTCCTCGGCGGGCCGGGCGAGACCCAGATCGAGGCCGACCGGCGCCTGATCGGCGAGCGCATCGCCAAGCTGCGCCGCGAACTCGAGCAGGTGCGCCGCACCCGCGGCCTGCACCGCAGCGCCCGCAAGCGCGTGCCATACCCGATCGTCGCCCTGGTCGGCTACACGAACGCCGGGAAATCGACGCTGTTCAACGCGCTCAGCGGCGCCGAGGTGGTGGCGCGCGACCAGCTCTTCGCCACCCTCGACCCGACCATGCGCGGCATCCGCCTCGCCTCGGGGCGGCGGGTGATCCTCTCCGATACCGTCGGCTTCATCAGCGAGCTGCCGACCGAGCTGGTCGCCGCCTTCCGCGCCACGCTCGAGGAGGTCGCCGAGGCCGATGTCATTCTGCATATCCGCGACATCGCCCATCCGGATACGCTGGCCCAGCGCGCCGACGTCGTCGCCGTGCTCGACGGCATGGTGCGCGATGGCACCCTCGATGCCGACTGGCCGGAACGGACCATCGAGGTTCTGAACAAGGCCGACCTGCTCGGCGGTGTCGCCGCGGTGCCGGAGCGCGGCGACGCGGTGGCGGTCTCGGCCATCACCGGCGAGGGGCTCGAGGCGCTGCGCGCGGCGATCGAGACCCGGATCGGCGTCGGTATGGAGGTGGCCGAATATGTGCTGCCGCCGGAGGACGGTGCCCGGCTCGCCTGGCTCTACGAGCATGGCGAGGTGATCGGGCGGCAGGACGCCGAACAGGCGATCCGTGTCACGGTGCGGCTGCTGCCGGCCGATCGGGCGCGGTTCGAGCGGCCCGGGTGAGCTTTTCGCACCACGATCTCGATGCGCTCGCCGCCATCCTGCGCGACGCCGCGCGGGCCGAGATCCTGCCCCGCTTCCGCCGCCTCGCCCCCGGCCAGATCCGCGCCAAGAGCGGGCCGCTGGACCTCGTCACCGATGCCGACGAGGCCGCCGAGGCGGCGATCACCGCCGCCCTCGCCCGCCGCTTCCCCGGTGCGCTCGTGGTCGGCGAGGAGGGTGCGGGACGCGATCCGACGCTGCTGGCGCGCCTCGCCGCCGCGCCGCTCGCCTTCGTCGTCGATCCGGTGGACGGGACGGCGAATTTCGCCGCCGGGCTGCCGCTGTTCGGCTGCATGGCGGCGGCGATCGTCGAGGGCGCGGTGGTGGCGGCGGCGATCCACGATCCGATCGGCGATGACGTCGCCCTGGCGCTGCGCGGTGCGGGCGCGTGGCTGCGCGGCGCGGACGGGGCTGCGCAGCCGCTGCGCGTCGCCGCGCCGGCGCCGGTCGCGGCGATGGCCGGCACCGTCTCCTGGCGCTATCTGCCGCAGCCGCTGCAGGCACGGGTGTGCGGCAATCTGCCACGGCTGGCGGCGGCGTGGGACTATCGCTGTGCCGCGCACGAATACCGGCTGCTGGCCGCCGGCGCCTGCCATTTCGTGCTGTTCAACCGCCTGCTGCCCTGGGACCACGCGCCCGGCTGGCTGCTGCACCAGGAGGCCGGCGGCTTCTCCGCCCAGTTCGATGGCACGGCCTACCGGCCCGGCGTCACCGCCGGGGGGCTGATCTGCGCCCCCGACCGCGACGCGTTCGAGGCGCTGCGGGCCGCCATTCTGGAGCCGTAGCCGCGGCCCCGCACAGCCGCGGGAGGTTGCGCGGGGCCGCGGGATGTGCTCTACGCCCGCGTCCCTGCCGGGAGCGACGGCATCGTTCCCGGCTATGCCCGTTCGGGCCGAGACAAGCCACAGGGAGTATCCGCATGCCGCTCTACGAATGCGTGCTCATCGCACGCAACGACGCGACGCAACAGCAGGTCGAGCTGATCGCCGACCAGATCGCCACCCTCGCCGAGGGCGATGGCGGATCGGTCAAGAAGCGCGAATATTGGGGCCTGCGCGGCCTCGCCTACCGCATCAAGAAGAACCGCAAGGGCCACTACATGCTGCTCGGGCTCGATGCCAGCCCGGCGACGGTGGTCGAGATGGAGCGCCAGCTCGGTCTCAACGAGGACATCCTCCGCTTCCTCACCGTGCGGGTCGCCGCCATCGAGGAGGGCCAGTCCGCCATCCTGCAGCGCCGGTCCGACGAGCGCGAGCGCGGCTTCCGCGGCCCCAAGCCGCCGGGCCGCTTCGAGAGCGGGCGGCGGCGCGGGTTCGATGAGCGGGAAGAATTCCGTGCGCGCGACGATTTCGAGGGGCGCCCCGGGCTCGATGAAACTCGAATCGGAACGGGGGAGTAGACCGATGTCCGACGATCGCGAGATCAACCCGGCGGCGCGGCGCGCCGCGGTGGGCGCCCGCCGGCCGTTCTACCGGCGGCGGAAATCCTGCCCCTTCTCCGGCCCGAACGCGCCGAAGATCGACTACAAGGACGTGCGGCTGCTGTCGCGCTTCCTCTCCGAGCGCGGCAAGATCGTGCCCAGCCGCATCACCGCCGTTTCCGCCAAGAAGCAGCGCGAACTGGCGCGGGCGATCAAGCGCGCCCGCTTCCTGGCGCTGCTGCCCTACATCGTGAGCTGAGGAGGGCGCCATGGCCGCCGTCGAAGTCATCCTGCTGCAGCGGGTCGAGAATCTCGGCCAGATGGGCGACATCGTGCGGGTCCGCCCGGGCTACGCGCGCAACTGGCTGCTGCCGCAGAAGAAGGCGATCCGCGCCAGCAAGGACAACCGCGCCCGCTTCGAGACCGAGCGGGCCCAGCTCGAGGCGCAGAACATCAAGCGCCGCGAAGAGGCGGAGCGGGTCGCGGAACGCGTCAGCGGGCTGGCCGCGGTGATCATCCGTCAGGCCGGCGAATCAGGCGGGCTCTACGGCTCGGTCACGGCGCGCGACGTCGCCGATGCCTGCACCGAGGCCGGGCTGTCCGTGACGCGCCAGCAGGTGGTGCTGGACCATCCGATCAAGACACTCGGCGTCTATCAGCTGCGCGTCGTGCTGCACCCGGAGGTCAGCATCCCCGTCTCCGTCAATATCGCGCGCTCGCGCGAGGAGGCAGAGCGGCAGCGGCGCGGCGAGGCGACCGTTCCGGTGGAAGAGGAGCCGGCGGACATCGAAGCGATGCTGGATCAGGCGGCGGGCGAAGATCTGGCCTGACGCGGTTTGCCCTGGACGGCCCGGTTCGCATCGCAGGCCGATGGCGCCGGCCTATGGCGCGGCTTGCTCCAGGGCTGATTCCGCTTCCAGCCAGGCGGTTTCGGCCGCCTCGGTGGCCCGTGCCAGCGCCGCCAGACGCGTCTGCAGCCGGGTGACGTCGGCGCCGCGGCCGGGGGCATAGACCGCCCCGTCGGCGAGTTCCGCCTCGATCGCCGCGCGCTCCGCGGCGAGCCTGGCGAGTTCCGCCTCGGCGGCGCGGGCGGCCCGGCGCAGCGGCGCCACCGCGGCACGCGCCTCCGCCCGCTCGCGCCGCTCATCCCGCCGCCCCGCCCCGCCTCTGCCGCTCTCCTCCCGCGCCGCGCCCCGCGCCCGTTCGGCGAGCAGGGCGCGATACTCGTCGAGATCGCCGTCGAAGCCGCGCGCGCTGCCATCCGCCACCAGCCACAGCCGATCCGCCACCAGCTCGACGAGATGCGGGTCATGCGTGATCAGCACCACCGCGCCGGCGAAATCGGCCAGCGCCTTGACCAGTGCCTCGCGGGCATCGATGTCGAGATGGTTGGTCGGCTCGTCGAGGATCAGCACCTGCGGCGCCTCACGCGTCGCCAGCGAGAGCAGAAGGCGGGCCTTCTCCCCGCCCGAGAGCGAGGCCACACGGGTCTCGGCGCGGTCGGCGTCGAGCCCGAACCGGGCCAACTGCGCGCGATGCACCGTGACGCTCGCCTGCGGCAGCGCCCGCGCCATGTGGGCGAGCGGCGTCGCCGCGACGTCGAGCGCCTCGCCCTGATCCTGCGCGAAATACCCGACCTTGAGCCGCGGCGCGCGGCGAACCTCGCCGGCCAGCGGCGCCAGGCGCCCGGCCAGCAGCCGCGCCAGGGTCGATTTGCCGTTGCCGTTGGCGCCCAGCAGCGCCACGCGGTCGTCCATGTCCAGCCGCAGCGAGACGCCGCGCAGCACCGGCTTGCCGTCATAGCCGGCATCGACGCCCTCGAGCGCGAGCACCGGCGGGGCGAGCGCGGCGGGGGACGGAAACTCGAACCGGGTCGGCGCGTCTTCCACCACCGCCTCGATCTGCGGCAGCCGCGCCAGCGCCTTGACCCGCGCCTGGGCCTGGCGGGCCTTGGTCGCCTTGGCGCGGAACCGGTCGACGAAGGCCTGGATGCGCGCCCGCTCGGCGGCGATGCGCTCGGCGGCGCGGCCCTGCTGGGCAGCGCGCTCGGTGCGGATGCGGACGAATTCGCTGTAGCCGCCCTGGGTCAGGCCAAGCTTGCCGCGATCGAGGAAGGCGATGGATTCGACGGCACGGTCGAGCAGGCCGCGATCGTGCGAGACGACGATGGCGGCGCCGGGAAACCGGGCCAGCCACGCCTCCAGCCACAGCGCTGCCTCGAGATCGAGATGGTTGGTCGGCTCGTCGAGCAGCAGCAGGTCCGGTGCCGCGAACAGCGCGGCGGCCAGCGCGACGCGCATCCGCCAGCCGCCGGAGAACTCGCCCACCGGCCGGGCCTGCGCCGCCGTGTCGAAGCCGAGCCCGGCCAGGATCGAGGCGGCCCGCGCCGGCGCCGCGTCGGCGCCGATCACCCGCAGCCGCTCGTGGATCTCGGCCAGCCGCGCCGGCGCGGCGCGGTCCGCCTCGGCGAGCAGCGCCAGCCGCTCGGCATCGGCCGCCAGCACCGTCTCCAACAGGCTCAGCGCGCCGTTCGGCGCCTCCTGGCGCACGGTGCCGACCCTGGCGCGCGTGGCCAGCCGGATGTCGCCGCCATCGGCGGCGATCTCACCCAGAATGGCGCGCAGCAGCGTCGATTTCCCGGCGCCGTTGCGCCCGACCAGGCCGACACGCTGGCCAGGGGCGACCGCGAGATCGGCGTCATCGAGCAGCAGCCGGCCGCCGAGGCGCAGCGACAGGCCGGAGATCACGAGCAGGCTCATGGCGCGCGGATGTAGTGCGAACCGCGCGCCGCGGGAAGCCGGGCTTGCCGCACCGCACCCAATCGTCTAGAGCAACGCCGCGATCAGACCGAACCGCTTCGCGGTCGGTCCGATCGGGCGAAGTTGCTCTAGACTCATAGGTTTCTAGAGCACGACCGTCCGATCGGATGCTTCCATCCGGTCGGACCGTGCTCTAGTCGTTATATTTTCTAGAGCACGACCGTCCGATCGGATGCTTCCATCCGGTCGGACCGTGCTCTAGAGCCGCCGGAACTTCTACCCCGCCACGCGTCCTTCCCGAGGTTTCAATGGCCACCGAGCGTACGCTGTCGATCATCAAGCCCGACGCCACCCGACGCAATCTCACCGGGCGCATCAATGCCGTCTTCGAGGCGCAAGGACTGCGGATCGTGGCGCAGAAGCGCCTGCATCTGACCCGTGGCCAGGCCGAGGGGTTCTACGCCGTGCATCGCGAGCGCGGCTTCTTCAACGACCTCGTCGCCTTCATGACCTCCGGCCCGGTGGTGGCGCAGGTGCTGGAAGGCGAGAACGCGGTGGCGCGCAACCGCGAGATCATGGGCGCGACCGACCCGAAGAAGGCCGCGCCGGGCACGATCCGCGCCGAGTTCGCCGAGAGCATCGAGGCCAATTCCGTGCACGGCTCGGACAGCGCCGAGAACGCCGCCGGCGAGATCGCGTTCTTCTTCGCCGGCATCGACATCGTCGGCTGAGCCGGCGGCGCGGTCTGGTTGGGGCGGGAGGATTCGAACCTCCGCATGGCGGAATCAAAATCCGCTGCCTTGCCGCTTGGCTACGCCCCACCGGCGGACCGCCGCGTGATAGGGCCTGATCCGGCGCCGGTCCAGAGGGAGCAACGACGATGAGCCCGCGGCGATTTCTCGTCACCGGCGGGGCCGGCTATGTCGGCAGCCATCTCGTCGCCGCCCTGCTCGCCCGCGGCGACGCCGTGGTGGTGTTCGACAATCTCCGCCAGGGCCATCGCGCCGCCGTGCTGCCCGGGGCGGCGCTGATCGAGGGCGATCTCGCCGACGCCGGCGCCATCGAGGCGGCGCTGGCCACCGGGCCGTGGGACGGCGTCTTCCACTTCGCCGCGCTCTCCCTCGTCGGCGACAGCATGGCGCAGCCGTTCCGCTATCTGGCCGAGAATGGCGGCAACGGCCTGCGGCTGATCGAGGCCTGCGTCCGCCATGGCGTGCCGCGGTTCGTGCTCTCCTCCACCGCCAATCTGTTCGGCGCGCCTGCGGTGATCCCGATCGGCGAGGACGCGCCGGTCGATCCCGGCTCGCCCTACGGCGAGAGCAAGCACATGCTCGAGCGCGCGCTGGTCTGGGCCGAGCGCATCCACGGCATGCGCTACGCCGCGCTGCGCTATTTCAACGCCGCCGGCGCCGATCCCGACGGGCGGCTCGGCGAGGATCACCGGCCGGAGACGCATCTCATCCCGCTGGCGATCGACGCCGCGCTCGGGCGGCGCGCCGAGCTGACCGTGTTCGGCACCGACTACCCGACCGCGGACGGCACCTGCGTGCGCGACTATGTCCACGTCACCGACCTCGCCGAGGCGCATCTGCATGCGCTGGCGCGGCTCGATGCCGGCAGCGTCACCTACAATCTCGGCAACGGCGCCGGCCATTCGGTGCGCGCGGTGATCGACACCGTCGGCGCCGTGGCCGGGCGCCCGGTGCCGGTGCGCTTCGGCGCGCGCCGGGCGGGCGACCCGCCGGTGCTGGTCGCGGCCTCCGCGCGCATCCTGCGCGAGACCGGCTGGCAGCCGCGCTTCGCCGATCTCCGCCGCATCATCGAAACCGCCTACGCCTGGCGGCTGGCCCACCCGGAGGGCTACGGCGCCGCCTGACCCGCGGGCGCGGCGGCCTTCTCCAGCATCTCGCCGAAGCGCCGGGTCAGCAGCCAGGCATCATAGAGCGCGCGCGGCGACTCGGGCTCGGGCGGAGCGTCCGGTCGGGCCAGAGGAAGCTGCACGGAGGGCACGACGAGGTTGCGCCGCCCCGCCTGCGCGAGCCGCAGGCAGAAATCGGCGCCGGCATAGTCACCGCCGAGATAGTCGCGCGACAGCCCGCCCTGCGCCTCAAACACGGCGCGCTCGACCAGCAGGCAGGCGAGGCCGAGCGCCGGAACGGGCATCGGGCCGTCGCTGGCCGCTGCCGTGACCGCCATGGGCGCGGGTTCGGCGGTGAACAGCCCGCCCCACCGCCCCGCGCGCGTGACCCGCAGCCCGGCGCACGCCGCCTCGCCCTCGCCCGCGAGCACGAGGGGCCCGACCGCGCCCGGCCGCGCCGCCCGCCCGTGCGCGGCGACGAGCCGGCCGAGCCATCCCGGCTCGGCCGCCGCCAGGCCGGGGTCCAGCACCAGCAGCAAGCGCCCGCGCGCCAGGCTGGCGCCGAGATTGATGACCCCGGCCCGGCCCAGCGACCGCCGGCCATGGACGAGGCGGAGCTGCAGACCGAGGTCGGGAACGCACGCGTGGCAGAGGCCGAGCGCTGCCTCGTGGGTATCCGGATCGTCCACCGCGAGCACGAGGTCGGCGCCGGCAAGGTCCGGATCGGCGGCGCAGGCGGCGAGCCATGGCGCCAGCCCGTCCGCGCCGCCGAGAAACGGCACCACGACCGAGACGGCGCGCTCCGTCGCCGGGCCGAAGGCGTCGACTACGGGCCGCACCGCGGCATCGCACCCCGGCCACACCGCCGCCAGCGCCGGGCCGAGATGCGCGTCCAGCGCGGCGCGGATGGCGCGCCGGTTCGCCGGCAGCCGCGCCAGCACCGCCGCGGCGGCCTGGCGCGCATCGCCGGGCATGGCCGCGCGGGGCACGCGGGCATGGGCGATGCGCCGGGCGCCGTCGCCGAGCGCGAGATAAAGCCCGCCTTCCGCCGCCTGCGGCGCCCGGATGAAGGCGAGGAAGCCGGGCTCGTCGTCGCCGCGCCAGGCCCCGGCCGCTGCCAGCGCCGCCCGGGCCTGGGCATGAGGGTAGCGGAAGGCGACGCCGAGCAGCTCGGCCAGCGGCTCGGCGGTGCCGGCCTGGCGCAGGGCGAGCGAATCGAGGCGCGCGAGGTCGAGTGCGGCCCAGCCCTGGATCAGCACGCCCGCGCCGCGGATCGCCAGCGCCGGGTCGAGGTTGATGCGGAGATCGCGCTCCGGCCGGTCGAGCGCGCTCGGCAGCGCAGCGACCGCCACCTGCCACAGCCGGCGCAGCGCCGCCGCCTGCTCGCCGGTGGCCAGCGCCTCGGCCCCGCTTTCGGCCAGCATCTCCAGCAGCAGCAGACGCGAATCCGCGTCCAGCGCCGCCGCCGCCGCGGCCAGCGCGGCGATGCCCTCCCCGGGCGCGGCGATGGGGCATTCACAGGCCCGTCCGGAGCCCGCCAGCGACAGCACGAAGCCCTCGGCGCCGGCCGCCGGGCATTCGGCGACGAGGACGAAGCGGTCGCAACCGCCATCCGGCTCGCCGGGGCGCAGCACCGGCCCGCGCCGCAGCCGCGCCCGCAGGGGCGCATCGCCGTCTCCGGTCCGCACCTCGATCGTGCTCACCGCCCCGACCGGATCGTCGATCTCGCCGGCGAGGACGAGCCGTTCGGGCAGCGCCCGCACGGCGAAGTCGAGGCTGAAGCGCAGCCGCCGCTCGATGCCGTGCGGCTGGTCCACGAGCAGGCGCTGGCCGTGGCCGCCGAAGGCCTCGGCGGCGAGCGGCGTGGCGACGGCCGGCTCCAGCCGCGCCAGCAGCGCGCGCAGCGGTGCCGCGTGGCGCGCGGCGAAATCGGCGAGCTCTGCCGGGTCGGCGGCGAGCGGCGCCTCCAGCCGCAGCGGCGGCGCGGCGGCCAGCGCGATGTGCAGCACCAGACGCTTGGCGTCCTGCCGGCGCGGATCGACGCGCGCGGCCACCACCAGGCCGCAATCTTCGGGGCCGCAAGCCGCCTCCGGCCCCAGCGTTGCCAGCACGTCCGGCCGCGGATGGCGCAGTATCTGGGCGGTGACGTCGACGCGCACGGTGCCGATCTCGAGCGCCGCGCCGGTGATCCGCGCCGGGCCTTCGAGCAGCCAGCCGAGGACGAAGACATTGCCCTCGCGGGCGTAGGCGAGGTCGATGCAATGGCGCGGGTCCTTCGCGTCGCGCCGGCCGGTCCGCTTCTCCGCTACGCCCCGCGCCATGGCTCCCCCGTGGTCAGAAATAGCCCTCGCGCTTCTTCCGCTCCATCGAGGCGGACTGGTCGTGATCGATGACCCGGCCACTGCGCTCGGAGACCGAGGCCGCCTCGGTTTCGGCGATGATCTCGTCGAGGCTCTGGGCACGCGAGGCGACGGCGGCGGTGAGCGGGTAGCAGCCGAGGGTCCGGAAGCGCACCCAGCGGCGCTCCACCACTTCGCCGGCGCGCAGGCGGAAGCGGTCGTCATCGACCATGATCACGCTGCCATCGCGCGTCACGACGGGGCGCTCGGCGGCGAAATAGAGCGGCACGACCTCGATCCGTTCAGCCGCGATGTAGCGCCAGACATCGAGTTCGGTCCAGTTCGAGAGCGGGAACACGCGCGCCGTCTCGCCCGGGCCGAGGCGGGTGTTGTAGAGATCCCAGAGTTCCGGACGCTGGCGGCGCGGATCCCACGCGTGCGCGGCGCTGCGCACCGAAATGATGCGCTCCTTGGCCCGCGAGGCCTCCTCGTCGCGCCGCGCGCCGCCGAACGCGAAATCGAAGCCGTGCTGGTCGAGCGCCTGCTTCAGGCTCTCGGTCTTCATGATGTGGGTGTAGGTCGATGGATCGTGATCGAACGGGTTGATGCCCTGGGCCAGCCCGTCGGTGTTCACCTGCACGATCAGCCGCACGCCGTAGCGCGCCGGCAGGCTGTCGCGCAGCGCGATCATCTCGCGGAATTTCCAGGTGGTGTCGACATGCAGCAGCGGGAACGGCAGCGGCGCGGGGTGGAACGCCTTGCGCGCCAGGTGCAGCAGCACCGAGGAATCCTTGCCGATCGAATAGAGCATCACCGGATTGCGCGCCTCCGCGGCGACCTCGCGGAAGATGTGGATGCTCTCGTCCTCGAGGCGCTTGAGCGCGATGCGGGCGTGGTCGGTCACGGCGAAATCTCCTCTGGTGCAATCAGCCCCCCGCCCCAGCGCCACCAGGGCGCCGGCAGCAGCGGGGCAGCCGCCTCGGCCTCGGCCGGGGTGGCGAAGATGGCGAAACACGTCGCGCCGGACCCGCTGAGCCGCGCCAGCAGCGCCCCCGGCAGGGCAGCGAGAGCGCCGAGAACGGGCCCGATCGCCGGGCACAGCGCGCGCGCCGGCGGCTCCAGGTCATTGTTCAACCGCGCGAGATCGGCGGCCATGGCGGCGGCGCTGGCCCAGGCGTCGGGCAGCACCGCCGGCGGCGAGAAGGCGCCGCTGCGGGCGCGGAAGACGTCCGCGGTAGCAAGCGGCACACCCGGATTGGCCAGGACCAGGCCGAATTCCGGCAGGCGCGGTGCCGGGCCGAGCCGCTCGCCGGCGCCGCCCACCCGCGCCGGACGGCTGGCGAGGCAGACCGGCACGTCGGCGCCGAGCGTGGCCGCGATCGCCGCCAGATCCGTGCCGGCCCGGGCGTGGCCCAGCCGCGCCAGCAGGCGCAGCGCCGCGGCGGCATCCGCCGAGCCGCCGCCGATGCCGGCTGCCACCGGCAGGATTTTCTCCAGCGCGAAGCGCACCGCCGGCGGCGGCGCCAGCGCGCGGGCGGCGCGCAGGACGAGATTGTCCGCCTCGGCGGCCAGCGATGCCGCCTGCGGCCCATCGATCGCGAGCGCCAGCGAGGACGCCGGTGCCGCGCTCAGCCGGTCGGCGACCGCGACGAACACGACCAGACTGTCGAGCGCGTGATACGAATCCGCACGCCGGCCGAGCACGTGCAGGAACAGGTTGATCTTGGCCGGCGCCAGTTCGACGCGGCCGCGCTCATGGAGGCTCATCGCGGATACCGCCGTCGAGAAACGCGCGCGGCTCAGTGCGCGGTGGGTGTGACGGGCGTCGCGGCGCCGAGAGCGACCTCGGCCTCCTTCAGCTTGGCCTGCAGCCGCGGCACATCCTCGGCATCCGGCTTCAGCGACAGCGCCAGCCGCCATTGATAGGCAGCCTGCAGCTTGGCGCCGTCGGCCCAGTAGGCATCGCCGAGATGGCCGTTGATGGTGGGATCCTCGGGCTGCAATTCCGCCGCGCGTTCGAGCAGGCGCAGCGCCTCGCGGGCGTCGCCGCCGCGCAGCAGGACCCAGCCGAGACTGTCGATGATGGCGCCGTCGTCCGGCCGCTGCCGCATCGCCTGCTCCAGCATCCGCCGTGCCTCGGGCAGATTGCGCCCCTGCTCGGCCCAGGAATAGGCGAGATAGTTGAGCACGAACGGCTCGTTCGGCGAGAGCTGGAGCGCGCGCTCGAGATCCGACTGCGCCGCCTCCCAGTGGTGCAGCCGGTCCTCGGTGATGCCGCGGGCGAAGAACAGCGGCCAGTCGCCCGGGCGCGGGCGCGGGATGCGCGAGACCGCGATGTCGTAGGCCGCCACCGCCTCGGCGAACTTGCCCTGCTCGCGCAGCAGATCGCCGAGCTCGTTCGCCGCCTCCGGGCGCGCGGGATCGGCGGCGATCAGCCGCTGCAGCAGCGCGATCGCGGCGTCCGTCTGTCCGGCCTGGTTCTGCAGCGCGGCGCGGCGCAGATCGACCAGCGCGATCAGCGGGTCGTCGGCCGGCACCTTCGCCAGCAGCCGCAGCCCGAAGACGGGCTGATGCGCGCCGGCCAGGCTGTCGGCGAGCAGCAGGCGGACGGCGGTGAGGTCGGGGCGCATGTCGAGCGCCAGCCGGCCGAGGACGAGGCCGAAATTACGGTCGCCCTGCTGGGTCATGGTCGCGGCGAGCGCCAGATAGGCCTCGGCGATGCCATCGGCCGGCGAGGCCACGGCGCGGGTCTCGGGGTGGGCCAGCAGGGCCGGCACGACGGTGCCGACGGGATCGCCGGTATCGGCCAGCCCCTGCAGCATCCGCCGGGCGCGGTCCACCCGGCCCTGCCGCGCCTCCCAGCTCGCCAGAATCTGGGCGAGGCGGAGGTTGGCCGGGCCATATTCGGCGGCGGCGGCCTCGTAGAGCTGCTGCGCCTCCGCTTCCCGCCCGGCGAGGTCGGCGATCAGCGCCGCATGCAGGGCGTAGACCGCGCGGAGCTGCTTGCCCTGCATGTAGGGCCGCAGCGTCGCCATCGCCGCATCGGTGTGGCCGGCGCCCTGTTCGGCCCAGGCGACGAGCAGCGGCTGCAGGGTCAGCGCCACGCCCTCGTGCGGCAGCGCGTCATAGCGCGTGATCGCCCGCTCCCACTCACCCTTCCGCGCCGCGTCGTCGGCGAGCACCATCTGCGCGGCGACGTGGCCGGGCAGACGCGCGGCGAGCGAAACCGCCTCCGGCCGGCCATCGAGCAGGGCGGCGAGGAACGCCTGCTGCACCACCTCGTCGCTCTGCGGATCCTCGGCCGCCGCCTGCAGCAGCGCGCTCGCCGCGGTGGCGAAATCATCCCGCCCGGCGGCGAAGCTGCCGGCGAGGAAATCGCCGTAGACGGTGCCGGACTCGCGCGGGTCCGCGGCATGGGAACTCGCGCACGCGGTCAGCAGAGAGACCACGAGGACGGCGGCGTGGCGGACGGAAGCACTGGTGATGATCATGCTTGAACCCTATCAGGCCGGCGGCCTCCGCACCATGCGCGGGCGACCGGCGGGGTCATGCCGCGAGCCAAAGCGCGCCCTCCTGGCGGGCGCGTCCCTCGGCCTGGAGCTTGAGCAGATGTGCCAGCACGTTGCGTTCGGCGGCGCGGCGCAGCAGCGGGTCGAGCTTCGAGTAGAGCCGGTCCATCAGCGCGAACGTATCCGCCGGCCCGTCGCGCAGCGCCGCCGCGATCGCCCCCTCGCGCATCACGCGGTGGGTGAGCAGATCGCGCACGAACCCGGTCGGGCTGGTCAGGGCCGGGCCGTGACCGGCCAGATAGACACTGTCGTCGCGCGTCAGCAGCCGCCGCAGACTGGCGAAATAGGCGCCCATGTCCCCGCCCGGCGGGCTGACGACGGAGGTCGACCAGGCCATGACGTGGTCGGCGCTGAACAGCACGCCGTCCCGGCGGGCGAAGCAGAGATGGTCGCTGGCGTGACCCGGCGTGTGCACCGCGACGAGGCCGGCGATCTCGTCGCCGTCGTCGAGGGGAATGTCCGGAACGAAGCCGGGATCGCCGCTGATCCGGTAGCCGGCCGTCGGCGCCCCGGTCGCCGCCTGCAGCGCGGCGGTGGCGCCGAGATGGTCGCGATGCGTGTGGCTGAGGAGGATGGTGGCGACCTTGCCCCCGGTGGCGGCCATGACCGCCGCGACATGCGCGGCGTCATCCGGTCCCGGGTCGAGCACGACGAGGCCGTCGGCGGTCTCGATCAGATAGGTGTTGGTGCCGTGATAGGTCATCGGTCCCGGGTTGGCCGCGACGACGCGGCGGATGCCGGCGACGCCCTCGGGCAGAACCGCGTGCGGCACGCCGCGCGCGGGAACCTCCTCCGTCAAGAAAGCCATCGCCTCTCCTTACCCGCCCGGGCTTTCCTACCCCAGGACTGCTGTCACCCGAGCGTCGCGTCCGCACTCATGCATATGGCGCCGAGATGGTCGCGCGTCTCAAGTCGCACAACCCCGGCCATCGGGATACCCACCAGCGTCAGGGCGTTGCCGCCGAAGGCGGGGCGCAGGCCGCGATAGGCCAGACGCGCGAGCCGGGCCTCGGGGCGATGGCGGCGCAGCAGATCCGCCAGCAGGGTCGCCTGCAGCGGCCCGTGCACGACCAGCCCGGGATAGGCCTCGACGCGGGTGACGTAATCCAGGTCGTAGTGGATGCGGTGGCCATTGCCGGTCAGCGCCGAATAGCGGAACAGCAGCACGGGATCGGGCGTCAGGCTGCGGGTGAAGGCCTCGGCCGGCGGCGCCGGCGCCGGTTCGGCCGTGGCCACCGCCGCGGCCTCGCCGCCGCGATAGACGATGTCGTGCTCCTCGGCCAGCGCCACGCCCTCGCTGGTGCTGATCTCGTAGCCGACGGTGACGAACACGAGCCGCCCGGAGCGGCCGGACTTCTCCTCCACCCGGAGGATGGTGCCGGCGCGTCGCACCCTTTCGCCGATGCGGATCGGCGCACGGAACTCCACCCGCCCGCCGGCCCACATGCGCCGCGGCAGATCATCCACCGGCGGCAGGAACCCGCCGCGCCGCGGATGGCCGTCCGCGCCCAGCGCCTCCGGCTTCGCCCAGGTCTGGAACAGCGCCCAGTGCCAGAGCGGCGGCAGCGCCCCGTCCGGCGCCGCGGTGGCGGCATCGAGCCCGAGGCTGGCGGCGAGGCGCTCGACCAGCTCCGCCGGCACGACGTCCTCGCGCGTCTCGGTGCGCCCGACCCACGCCTCATAGCTCATGCCAACCCCCTTCGGCGCGACCACTTCCCAAGCTGAACAGTCATGTCCTAAAGACGCTTGGCGCAGGCAGGGTTTTGCTGCATTGCGGCGGTTTCAGCAAGTAAGGGGGCGGATCATGGGCTACAGGGTCGCGGTCGTCGGGGCCACCGGGGCGGTCGGGCGCGAAATGCTCAAGACCGTCGCCGAGCGCGGCTTTCCGGCCGACGAGGTGATCGCGCTCGCCTCCGGCCGCTCCGCCGGCACCGAGGTCTCCTTCGGCGAGAGGCGCGTGCTGAAGGTGCAGAATCTGGAGACATTCGACTTCGCTGGCGTCGATATCGGCCTGTTCAGCCCCGGCGCCGCGGTTTCCGCCGTGCACGCCCCGCGCGCCGCCGCCGCCGGCTGCGTCGTCATCGACAATACCAGCCAGTTCCGCATGGAACCGGACGTGCCGCTGGTGGTGCCCGAGGTCAATCCGCATCACCTCGCCCGCTTCCGCGCCCGCAACATCATCGCCAACCCGAACTGCAGCACCATCCAGATGGTGGTCGCGCTGAAGCCGCTGCACGACCGCTTCAAGGTCCGGCGCGTCGTCGTCTCGACCTACCAGTCGGTCTCCGGCGCGGGCAAGGAGGCGATGGACGAGCTGTTCAACCACACGCGCGCCACCTTCGTGCACGAGCAGCCGGCGCCGGAGCAGTTCACCAAGGAGATCGCCTTCAACTGCATCCCGCAGATCGACCGCTTCATGGATGACGGCGCCACCAAGGAAGAGTGGAAGATGACGGTGGAGACGCGGAAGATCCTCGATCCGGATATCGCGGTGGTGGCCACCTGTGTGCGCGTGCCGGTGTTCATCGGCCATGGCGAGGCGGTGCATGTCGAGTTCGAGCGCCCGGTCGATATCGCCGCCGCCCGCGAGGCGCTGCGCGCGGCGCCGGGGGTGAGCCTCGTCGACCGGCGGGAGGATGGCGGCTATGTCACCCCGCTCGAATGCCAGGGCGAGGACGCGGTGTTCGTCAGCCGCCTGCGCCGCGACCCGACGGTGGCCAACGGCCTCGCCTTCTGGTGCGTCGCCGACAATCTGCGCAAGGGCGCGGCGCTGAACGCGGTGCAGATCGCGGAGACGCTGGTGGCCCAGGGGATGCTGCAGAAGCAGGCCGCGTAGCGGCAGCTAAGCGTCGCCGTCCCGGCCCCCTTGCCGGCCGACGGTGACGCCGGCCCAGGGCTCGATATGCTTGATCAGGGCGGTGAAATCCTGATCCGGCCCGCCCTGGCCGAGGGCGTGGGTCCACATCTGCTTCACCGCCGCGCCGATCCACATCGGGAAATGCTGCGCCTCCGCTTCCGCGAGGCAGAGATCGACATCCTTGGCCATCAGCCCGAGCGCGAAGCCGTGGTCGAAGCGCCGGTTGAGGATCGAGCGTGGGAACTTGTCCACGCTCGCGGTATTGCGGCCGCTGCCGGCGTTGATGACGTCGATCATCACGAACGGATCGAGCCCGGCCTTCACGCCGAGCACCACCGCCTCCGATGTCGCGGCGATGGCGGTGGCCGAGAGCAGGTTGTTCACCAGCTTCATCGTCTGCGCCAGGCCCGGCGCCTCGCCGATCTCGAACACGCGGCCGAAGACGCCGAGCACGGGCGTCAGCGCCGCGCGCAGGGCCGCCGGCGCGGCCAGCATCACCGCCAGGCTGCCGGCGCGCGCCCCGGCCACGCCGCCGCTGACCGGCGAATCGGCCATGGCGACGCCGTGCCGGGCGAGTTCGGCGGCGATCTCGCGCGTCGTCCGCGGGCCGGTGGTGGAGAGATCGACGAACACCCGCCGCCGCGTCCCCGCCAGCACGCCGTCCGCGCCGAGCGCCACCGCGCGCACCGCCTCGGGCCGCGGCAGGCTGGCGAGCACCAGCTCCGCCGCGCTCGCGACCTCGGCGGCGCTGGCGGCGAGCTCGGCGCCGCGATCGGCGATGGCCCGCGCCGCCGCCGGGTCGCGGTCGTGGGCAATCACCTCATGCCCGGCGGCGATCAGGCGGGAGGCCATCGGCAGGCCCATGTTGCCGATGCCGATGAAGCCGATGCGGCGCGTGTCGAGCGCACTGACATCGATCGCCGAAGCGTCGGTCGCTGGCGTGTCCATGGCTGACGGTCCCTCCCACGATGGCCTGGCGCCCATCATGCCGGGAAGCGGCATGGGCGCCAAGCCGGCCGGGCGGCGCGGGGCGATGGTCGTGGCGCTTTGTGATCAAGGTGTTCCAGGCTATGATTGCTGCAGTCTACGAGACTCCGCCCCCGCATCTGCCTCGGACACCGCACTTCCATGGCCAGCATCGCCCGCTCCCGACCCGATCTGCGGCGTTTCGTTCCAACCGCGCCATTGCGTCCGGAGGGACCGGGCGGGCGGCTGCGCGCCGAAATGCGCCGCCGGCTGGCGGAGTTCGGCGGGCTGCTGCTCGGGCTGGCCGGCATCGTCGTGATCGTCGCGCTGGTTTCCTACGATCCGCACGACCCCTCGCTCGACACCGCCTCGGCCGGCGCGGTGCACAACCTCGCCGGGCCGGCGGGGGCGCTGATCTCGGATCTGCTGCTGCAGGGCTTCGGCATCGCCGGCGCCTTGCCGCCGCTGGCGATGCTGGCCTGGGCCTGGCGCATCGGCGCGCGCCGCGGCCTCGGCGGCGTCGGCTGGCGGTTGCTGGCGCTGCTGCTGGCGCTGCCCGCGATCGGCGCGCTGAGCGCGCTGTCCTCGGGCGGCTTGGCGTCCGGCCCGCTGGCGGCGGCGTTCCGGTGGCCGACCGCGGCCGGGCCGGGGGGGATGCTCGGCGACGTGCTGGCGGCCGATCTGGCCGCGGCCGGCCGCGCGGCGCTCGGCCCGCTGGGCGTCGCCCTGGTCTGGCTCCTCGCCGCCGGGCTGGCGCTGTGTCTCACCCTGCTGGCGCTGGGCCTTTCGGTCGCCGAATGGCGCGCCGCCGCGGCGCGCACCGGCTGCCTGGTCCGGCGCATCGCCGCCGCCGTGCGCTGGACGGCGCGGCTGTTCTGGCACGGACTGCCGCTGCCCGTCGCGGCGATTTCCCGTCTCCTGCGGCCCTTCTCGGCCGCGGAGCCGCCTGCCGCCGAGCCGCCATTCTCGCCGGCTGAACGTCCCCTGCCTGAACGTCCCCTGCCTGAACGCCCCCTGCCTGAACGTCCCGCAGCCGCCGCGCCGGCGCCCACCATCCGCACCGTGCGGCCGCGCCGGCCGGCGACGCAGGAGGCACTGCCGCTCGGCGATGCGAGCTGGCAATTCCCCTCCCTCGCCCTGCTCCAGGCCGCGCCACACCGCGCCAGCACCGGGCCCAGCGCCGATGCGCTGGAGGCCAACGCGCGCCTGCTGGAGACCGTGCTCGCCGATTACGGTGTCCAGGGCGCGATTCGCGAGATCCGCCCCGGGCCGGTGGTGACGCTCTACGAGCTCGAACCGGCGCCCGGCATCCGCAGCGCCCGCGTCATCGGCCTCGCCGACGACGTCGCCCGCTCGCTCTCGGTCACCGCCGTGCGCATCGCCACCGTGCCGGGGCGCAACGCCATCGGCATCGAGGTGCCGAACGCGAAGCGCGAGACGGTGTTTCTCAGCGAACTGCTCGGCGCGGAGGAATGGCAGCGCCATTCCGGCCGCCTCGCCCTCGCCCTCGGCAAGGACATCAGCGGCAGCCCGGTGATCGCCGACCTCGCCCGCATGCCGCATCTGCTGATCGCCGGCACCACCGGCTCGGGCAAGTCGGTCGGCGTCAACGCCATGATCCTGAGCCTGCTCTACCGGCTCTCGCCCGAGCAGTGCCGGCTGATCATGATCGATCCGAAAATGCTCGAACTCTCGGTCTATGAGGGCATCCCGCATCTGATGGCGCCGGTGGTGACCGAGCCGGCCAAGGCGGTGACGGCGCTGAAATGGGTGGTGCGCGAGATGGAGCGCCGCTACCGCGCCATGAGCCAGCTCGCCGTGCGCAACATCGGCGGCTACAACGAGCGCGTCGAGCAGGCCCGCGCCCGCGGCGAGGTCGTGACGAGGCGGGTGCAGACCGGCTTCGACCCGGAGACCGCCAGGCCGGTGTTCGAGGAAAGCCCGCTCGCCCTTGAACCGCTGCCCTTCATCGTCGTCGTCATCGACGAAATGGCCGACCTGATGATGGTCGCCGGCAAGGACATCGAGACCGCGGTGCAGCGCCTGGCGCAGATGGCGCGCGCGGCGGGCATCCACGTCATCATGGCGACGCAGCGGCCCTCGGTGGACGTCATCACCGGCACGATCAAGGCCAATTTCCCCACCCGGATCAGCTTCCAGGTGATCAGCAAGTTCGACAGCCGCACCATCCTCGGCGAGCAGGGCGCCGAACAGCTGCTCGGCCAGGGCGACATGCTCTACATGGCCGGCGGCGGGCGCATCACCCGCACCCACGGCCCCTTCGTCACCGACCGCGAGGTGGAGGACGTCGTCGCCTTCCTGCGCAGCCAGGGCGAGCCGCACTATCTCGAAGAGGTCACCGAGGCGGACGAGGACGACGGCGCGGCGCTGCCCGGGCTCGCCAGCGCGAGCGAGGGGGAGCGGACGCTGTTCGACCAGGCGGTGGCGCTGGTGGCGCGCGAGGGCAAGGCGAGCACGAGCTTCATCCAGCGCCATCTGCAGATCGGCTACAACCGCGCCGCCCGCCTGATCGAGCAGATGGAGAAGGAAGGCATCGTCGGCCCCGCCAACCATGTCGGCAAGCGCGAGGTGCTGGCGCGGCACACCGATCTGGACTGACGCCGGCCTTCAGGCCCGACCCCACCCACGGCCGTCACGGAATTTCCACCACGAGCACGGACGCTAACAGATTTATTGTGTGCGGACCCACCAAGACAATCGACTTGAGTATATTGACTATAGCAGTAGCTGAATTATGGGTTTGTTCATAAATCCAGTCTGTGATAATCGTACCTGAAGGGGAACCCCAGATGTCCTCGTCCCTCGCCACCTTCGCGACCGAGACCGTGGCCGGCGGCGCTGCCTTTCCGGCAGGAACAACCCTCTATCTTCCGTCCGATGGCGGCGCGCTGCCGGCCCTCTCGGCCCTGGAACTGGCCGCCGCCAACGGCTCCCTGAACTCGACCACCGATGCCGTTCTGGCCGCTGCGGTCTCCGGCAAAACGAACGAGCTCCTGGTCGAGAGTGGCACCGCCGTTCACGTCCCGACCGGATACACCCAGATCGCCGACCTCTCGACGACGTCGGCGCCCACGATTTTCACCAACGGAAACACGGCGACCACCGTCCTCGGCGGGCTCTCCGGCATGACGGTTTGGGACAGCAGTCTCGGTGAATCGGTCTTCACGGGCGGCGGCGACAACGTCATCGGCTTGTCCGCAACCGTGTCAGAGCTGCTCTATGCCGACCTGTCCGGAGCCAGTGACGTTGTCGCCTTTGGCTACGGCGAAGGCAGCGTCACCGGCGGCGGAGCTTCGAACGTCATCTGGGGTTCGGGCACCAATGGCGTGAGCAACATGAATGTCAACCTGGTCCGTGGCTCGTCCACCGTGATGGCCGGGATTGGGACGAACACCATCGACCTCGGCGGCACCAACGACGTGATTTTCGGCGGTGGCGGCACGAATAACGACACTATCAGCGGTGCCAATGACATTTTCGTCGGCGGGGCGGGGCCATCCACCGTGACTGCGGGTGCGAGCGACGTCATCTTCGCCGGCTCGAACACCATGACCGCGAACATCAACGGCGCTGGGGCAATTTTTGTCGGCAACACCGGGAATGACACCATCAATGCCGGCACGGGTGTAACGGGCTGGGGTGGCCTCGGGACGATGGAATTCATCGTCAATAATAGCCAGGCCACGATTGTCGGCGGGCAAGGGTCCACAATGGTCTATCAGGCCGGCAGCACCAGTGTCGGCACCTATTTCAACAACGGTTCCGGCGTCATGACGGTCAACGGCGGTATCAACAGTACCGGTGGAACGATTGTCGAGAGATGGGCTGGGGCCGGCGGCATGCTTGTGGACGCCAGCACCAGTACGGGCGATACTATCGTCATGACCGAAGGGAACGACACGGTCTGGGCAGGAACGGCTTTGAATGGAACGATGTATTACAATGGTAGCTTCCCGATACAGCCGAACAATGACACGATCAATTTTTACGGCAACGCCTCCGGAAGCATATTGTCCGGACAAGGCAATATAATTGGACTCGAAAGCAGCGGAAATGTGACTGTGAATGACTCCAATATCTCGGCTAGCAACGTGAATGGGATTATGTCTGGACATAATCTGATTGACGCACAGAATGCGACCGGGTCCGTCGACATCACGTTCTCTATCCTGGGTGATACGGTCATCGGTGGTGCCGGCAGCAATACCTACACGCCTTTTGTTCCATCGACGTCAACTACGTCCCTGAATGGGGATGTCGAATCGGTATCTTTCGGAACCGGGATCAACAACCTGGTGCTGAATTCGAACAATACTGGAGTTGGAACAACTCTCGATGTCTACAATTTCAACCCAAATCGCGATAATATTGAGTTTATTGGGTTGACTAACACGTCCCTGGCGCAGGAAGCGGCGACAATGGCCGAGCAGAACCTCGTCATGCCGAATGGCCAGGACAAGGCGTCGACGTTCTTCATTACGAATGCGCTGACCGTCGACCTCTATGCCGGGCCGTCGGCTTCATCGCTGACACCGATGTCGAGCATCGTCGCATCGCATTTCGTTACCGCCTGATAGGTGGCCTCGCCGGGGGGCGCCGGTCTCAGAACACCTCGGGCCAGGTCTCGCGCAGCGCCCGATCCACGTCCGCGAGCGTCGCCGCGCGGCCGAGGGCGGCCAGGCTCGTCACGCCGTGCTCGGCGATGCCGCAGGGCACGATGCCGGCGAAATGGGAGAGATCGGGCGCCACGTTCAGCGCCACGCCGTGCCAGCTCACCCAGCGGCTGACGCGCACGCCGATGGCGCCGATCTTCGCTTCCGCCCCGCTCGCCGCATCCACCACCCAGATGCCCACCCGGCCCTGCCGCCGCTCACCGCGCACGTCGAAGCGCGCCAGGGTGCGGATCAGCCATTCCTCCAGCCCCCAGACATAGGCGCGGAGGTCCCGCGCGCGCACCTGGCCGTGGGCATGCTCGAGATCGAGCAGGACATAGGCGGTGCGCTGGCCGGGGCCGTGATAGGTCCACTGCCCGCCGCGCCCTGCGGCATAGGTCGGGAACCGGTCCGGCGCGCGCAGATCCTCCGGGCGCGCCGAGGTGCCGGCGGTGTAGAGCGGCGGATGCTCCAGCAGCCAGACCAGCTCCGCCGCCGTCCCGGCGCGGATCGAAGCCGCCCGCTCGCGCATCGCCGCCAGCGCCTCCGGGTAGGCGACCCGGCCCGGCGCGACGCGCCATTCAGGACCGCCCGTCATCCGCGCGGCGGTGATTGATGCCGGCGCAGCCATCGGCTATATGCCCCCACCTCCCGGCGCATGGCGCCGGTCCCACGGTGCGGTCGTGGCGGAATGGTAGACGCGCAAGCTTGAGGTGCTTGTGGGGGAAACCCCGTGGAAGTTCGAGTCTTCTCGACCGCACCACTTCCTCTCCCGGCCGTTCGCTGGCATTGCTTGCATCGCAACCGGGAAGATGGGCCATGGATGAGGATTTCCGCAAGGCGGCGCTCGACTATCACCGGCTGCCGCGACCCGGAAAAATCGCCGTGGAGCCGACCAAGCAGCTCGTCACCCAGCGCGATCTCGCCCTCGCCTATTCCCCGGGCGTCGCCGCCGCCTGCGAGGCGATCGCCGCCGATCCGCAGACGGCGCGCGACTACACCGCCCGCGGCAACCTCGTCGCCGTCATCTCCAACGGCACCGCCGTGCTCGGCCTCGGCGCCATCGGCGCGCTCGCCGGCAAGCCGGTGATGGAGGGCAAGGCGGTCCTGTTCAAGAAATTCGCCGGCATCGACGTCTTCGACATCGAGGTGGACGCCACCGACCCGGACCTGTTCTGCACCGTCGTCGCCGCCCTGGAGCCGACCTTCGGGGCCATCAATCTCGAGGACATCAAGGCCCCCGAGTGCTTCGAGATCGAGTCGCGGCTGCGGGCGCGGATGGGCATCCCGGTGTTCCACGACGATCAGCACGGCACCGCCATCACCGTCGCGGCGGCGGTGCGCAACGGGCTCATGCTGCAGGGCAAGCGGCTGGAGGAGGTGCGGCTCGTCACCTCCGGCGCCGGCGCCGCGGCGCTCGCCTGCGTCGATCTCCTCGTCGCCATGGGGCTGCGGGCGGAGAACGTCACGCTCACCGACATCGCCGGCGTGGTCCGCGCCGACCGCGCCGGCATGCTGGCGAACATGGCCCGCTATGCCCGCACCACCGACGCCGCCACCCTCGGCGAGGTGCTGGATGGCGCGGACCTGTTCCTCGGCCTCTCCGCCCCGCGCGTGCTGCGGCCGGAATGGCTGTCGCGGATGGCGCCGAAGCCGCTGATCCTGGCGCTGGCCAATCCGGAGCCGGAGATCCTGCCCGAGGCCGTGCGCGCCGTCCGCCCCGATGCGATCATCGCCACCGGGCGCAGCGACTTCCCCAACCAGGTCAACAACGTCCTCTGCTTCCCCTTCATCTTCCGCGGGGCGCTGGATGCCGGGGCGACGACCATCAACCAGGCGATGGAGCGCGCCGCCGTCGAAGCCATCGCGGCGCTGGCGCGGATGGAGGCCTCCGAGGTCGTCGCCGCGGCCTATGGCGGCGCGGCGCCGGTGTTCGGCCCCGACTACATCATCCCCAAGCCCTTCGATCCGCGGCTGATCCTGGAAATCGCGCCGGCGGTGGCGCGCGCGGCGATGGCGAGCGGCGTCGCCAGCCGGCCGATCGCCGATTTCGACGCCTACCGGCGCGAGCTGGAGCGATTCGTGTTCCGCTCCGGCCAGCTGATGCGCCCGGTGTTCGAAGCGGCACGCAGCGCGCCGCGGCGGATCGTCTATGCCGAGGGCGAGGATGCGCGGGTGCTGCGCGCGGCGCAGACCGTGCTCGACGACCGCACCGCGCGGCCGATCCTGCTCGGGCGGCGTGCGGTGATCGAGGCGCGCAGCCGCGACCTCGGGCTGCGGCTGACGGAGCAGCCGGGGCTCGAGATTCTCGACCCGGCCGAGGACAGCGCGACCTTCGGCCCTCTGCTCGCCGACTATCAGCAACTCGTCGGCCGTCGCGGCACCCCGCCGGCGGCGGCGGCGCGCCGGCTGGCCAACCGCAGCGCCGTCGCCGCGGCCATGCTGCTGCGCGCCGGCCTCGCCGATGCCGCGCTGATCGGCGGCAGCGGCGAATGGTGGCAGCAGGTGCAGTACGTGCTGCCGATCATTCCCCGGCGTGAGGGGGTGAGCCGCGTCTACGCGCTCTCGGCCGTCATCCTCGCGACCGGCACGCTGTTCCTGTGCGACACCCACATGAACCTGGACCCGACCGCCGAGCAGATCGCCGAGATGACGCTGCTCGCGGCGCAGGCGGTGCATGGGTTCGGCGTCACGCCGAAGGCGGCGCTGCTGTCGCACTCCAGCTTCGGCGCCTCGAACTCGCCCTCCGCGCGCAAGATGCGCGCCGCGCTGGCGCTGATCCGCGCCCGCGCGCCGGAGCTCGAGATCGACGGCGAGATGCACGCCGACGCCGCCCTGCTGCCGGCGGTGCGCGAGCGCGCCGTGCCCGACGGGCGGCTCACCGGCACCGCCAACCTGCTCATCCTGCCGACGCTGGACGCCGCCTCGATCGCCTTCAACCTGCTGAAGGCGGCGGCCGATGCGCTGCCGGTCGGGCCGCTGCTGCTCGGCATGGAGAAGCCCGTCCACGTGCTGGTGCCGAGCGTGACGGCGCGCGGCGTCGTCAATCTCAGCGCGCTCGCCGCCACCCAGGGCCATGCCGCGGCGCTGCCATGATTTCGCCCGCCGCGGCTGCTTCCGTCGTACTGCCGTAACGCCGCGCCGGCAGAGTGCGGCGACGACGGAGCGTGAAAGAGACGACGGAGCGTGAAAGGGACGACGGAGCGTGAAAGGACTGGCTGACGTGAAGAAACCCCTGCGCAAGGCCGTGCTGCCCGTGGCCGGCCTCGGCACCCGATTTCTGCCGGCGACCAAGGCGATGGCCAAGGAAATGCTGCCGGTCGTGGACAAGCCGCTGATCCAGTACGCGGTCGAGGAGGCGCGCGCGGCCGGGATCGAGGAATTCTGCATGATCACCGGGCGCGGTAAGACCGCGCTGGTCGAGCATTTCGACATCGCCTTCGAACTGGAAGCGACGCTGCGCGAGCGCGGCCGGCTGCACGCGGTCGAGGAGCTGCGCCGCACCACCTCGCTTCCCCCCGGCGCGATCGCCGCGGTGCGCCAGCAGGAGCCGCTCGGGCTCGGCCACGCCATCTGGTGCGCGCGGGCGTTCATCGGCGAGGATCCGTTCGCCATCCTGCTGCCCGACGATCTCGTGCTCTCCGAGACCCCGTGCATGGCCCAGCTCGCCGCCGCCTATCGCGAGACCGGCGGCAACGTCGTCGCCGTCTCCGAAGTGCCGCGCGAGCAGACCAACCGCTACGGCATTCTCGACATCACCGCCGACGACGGCCGCCTGGTCGAGGTCAGCGGCCTGGTCGAGAAGCCGGATCCGCTGCTCGCCCCCTCGACGCTGGCGATCATCGGCCGCTACGTGCTGCTGCCGGAGGTGCTGACCCATCTCGCCCGGTTCGAGCGCGGCGCCGGCGGCGAGGTGCAGCTCACCGACGCGATGACGCGCCTGATCGGCCACCACCCGTTCCACGGCCTGCGCTTCGAAGGCCGCCGGTTCGACTGCGGCGACAAGGCGGGGTTCCTGGAAGCCCAGATCGCCTTCGCGCTCCGCCGCCCCGACCTCGCCGACACGGTGCGCGCGTTCCTGCGCCGCTATGTCGAGCCCGCGATCTGATCCCTCGCCAGCCACGGACCCAGCCATGCCCTTCCGCCATGATTTCGACCCCACCACGCTGCGCGAGTACGACATCCGCGGCATCGTCGGCGAGACGCTGCACCCGGCCGACGCCTTCGCCATCGGCCGCGTCTTCGGCGCGATCATCGCCGGCGACGGCGGACGCAGCGTCGCCGTCGGCTATGACGGGCGCCTGTCCTCGCCGACGCTGGAAGCGGCGCTGGTCGAAGGGCTGGTCGCCTCGGGCATGGCGGCGGTGCGCATCGGCTGCGGGCCGACGCCGATGCTCTACTACGCCGCCACCACCCTGCCCGCCGATGGCGCGGTCATGGTCACGGGCAGCCACAACCCGCCGAACTACAACGGCTTCAAGATGATGCGCGGGAAGAAGCCGTTCTTCGGCGCCGACATCAAGATGCTCGGTGCGCGCGCCGCGGCGGGCGACGTCGTCGCCGAGGCGAAAGGCAGCGCCCGCACGCTCGACATCGCCGAGGCGTATGTCACCCGCGTCGCGGCGGACTGGGACGGCGGCGCGCGCGCGCTCAACGTCGTCTGGGATGCCGGCAACGGCGCCGCCGGCGAGGTGCTGCAGCGGCTCGTCACCCGCCTGCCGGGGACGCACACGCTGCTCAACGCCGAGATCGATGGCCGGTTCCCGGCGCATCATCCCGACCCGACGGTGCCGGCCAACCTCGTCGAGCTCATCGCGCGCGTGCGGGCGCAGAAGGCCGATCTCGGCATCGCCTTCGACGGCGACGCCGACCGCATCGGGCTGGTCGACGACCAGGGCGGCATCCTGTTCGGCGATCAGCTGATGGTGCTGCTCAGCCGCGACCTGCTCGCCCGCCGCCCCGGCGCCACGATCATCGCCGACGTCAAGGCGAGCCAGGTGCTGTTCGACGAGATCCAGCGCGCCGGCGGCCAGCCGCTGATGTGGAAGACCGGGCACAGCCTGATCAAGGCGAAGATGGCCGAGACCGGCGCCCCGCTCGCCGGGGAGATGTCCGGCCATCTGTTCTTCGCCGACCATTGGTACGGGTTCGACGATGCGCTCTACGCCGCGGTGCGCATCCTCGGCGTCATCGCGCGCATGGACCGCCCGCTTTCGGCCTGGCGCGAGGCCCTGCCGCACGTGGTCAACACGCCGGAGCTGCGGTTCGAATGCGCCGAGGATCGCAAGTTCGGCGTCATCGCCGAGGTCGCGGCGCGGCTGCGTGCCGCCGGGGCCCGGGTCGCGGACACCGACGGGGTGCGGGTGCAGACCGCCGACGGCTGGTGGCTGCTGCGCGCGTCGAACACGCAGGCGGTGCTGGTGGCGCGGGCGGAATCGTCGGACGCGGCCGGGCTGGAACGGCTCAAGGCAGCGCTGGCGGCCGAACTCGCCGCCTCCGGCCTCGCCGCGCCGGATTTCTCCGCCGCCCACGCGGGGCACTGATACCAACCGGGCGAGATGCTGACACATCTCGCCCGGTCGGTATCGAGTCTTGGCTTCGCGCGCCGCCGCCCGCCAATCCGGCGCGCATACTAGCCGGCCGAAGCCTTGTGAGAGTCAAGCCTTCGGCCGACTGGTATGATCAGGCCGGGTCGGAACCGCCCTCGATCGGCGTCCGCCCGCGCGGCGGACGTCCGGCCCGTGTCTGCAGCGCGACCTCGATGATCGCCTCCAGCCGCACCAGCCGCTCCTTGAGCCCGGCGACCTCGTCGGCGAGCCGCTCGACCTTGCGCGCCTGCGCCTGCACGCGCTCATCGATCAGGATCACCGAGCGGATGGCGGCGATGGCCTCGCCGTAGAGGCTCACCGCCGGCGTCGCGGCCGGGCCGGGCCGGCCAGCGTGGCGTCGAGCTTGCGGTCGGTGCGGTCGAGCTGGCGCAGCGTCTCGGCGCGGGTGCGCTTGAACAGGTCGAGCAGCGCGCGCAGCTCCTCGGCCTCGTTCTGGTCGGCGAGATCGTAGGCATCGACGGCGCGGCGCACGAGCTCGGCGGCCGAGATCGGCCCGACCCGGCTGGCCTTCGCCTCGAGCGCGGCCTTTTCCTCCGGGGTCATCAGCACCACGACGCGGGCGGTCGCCGACATGTCCCAACTCCAAACATGCACATGGACATGTGCATGGTAGCGCCGCCCTTCGCCACTGCCAAGCGCCCGCCGCGCGCGCCGTCACGGCTCGGCCAGCGCCTGCCATTCCGCCTCGGAGATGGTGCGCACGCCGAGCTCGGCCGCCCGGCGGGCCTTGCTGCCGGCATCCTCGCCGAGCACGACGAGGTCGGTCTTGCGCGAAACGCTGTCGGTCACTTTCGCGCCCAGCGCCTCGGCCCGCGCCTTCGCCTCCTGGCGCGTCATCGCGCGCAGTTGCCCGGTGAACACCACCGTCTGCCCGGCCAGCGCGTTGCCCGCCGCCGCCGGCGGCGCGTCCTCGATCTCCAGCAGCCCGGCGAGCTCGTCGAGGGTGGCGAGGTTGCGCGGCTCGGCAAAGAACTCCGCCAGTTCCTCGGCGATCGCCGGCCCGATGCCGGAGATGCTGCCGAGCGCCTCGCGCGCCTCCGAGCCGATCACCCGCGCCTCGAGCATCGCCGCGCGCCAGGCGGGGAAGCTGCCATAGTGCCGGGCGAGCAGCCGCGCCGTCGCCTCGCCGACGCGGCGGATGCCGAGCGCGTAGATCAGGCGCGCGAGCGGGATGCGCCGCCGCGCCGCGATCGCCTGCGACAGGTTGCGCGCCGAAACCTCGCCCCAGCCCTCGCGCGCGGCGATCGCGGCCTCGTGCGCGGGCAGGCGGAAAATGTCCGCCGGGCCGCGGATCAGCCCGTCGGCATGGAACTCGGCGATGGTCTTCTCGCCCAGCCCCTCGATGTCGAAGGCGGCGCGCGAGACGAAATGGATCAGCCGCTCCACCGCCTGCGCCGGGCAGGTCAGCCCGCCGGTGCAGCGCCGCACCACCTCGCCCGGCGGACGGAGCGCCAGCGAGCCGCAGACCGGGCAGTGGTCCGGGAACGCGAAGGCAGCCGTGCCCGCCGGCCGCTTGTCCGCCACCACGGCGACGATCTGCGGAATCACGTCCCCGGCACGCTGGAGGACGACGGTATCGCCGATGCGGACATCCTTGCGCGCGATCTCGTCCTCGTTGTGCAGCGTCGCGTGCCGCACCAGCACGCCGCCGACATTGACCGGGGCGAGGATGGCCACCGGCGTCAGCGCGCCAGTGCGCCCGACCTGGATGCGGATGGCCTCGATCACGCTCTCGGCCTGCTCGGCGGGAAATTTCCACGCCGTCGCCCAGCGCGGCGCCCGGCCGGCGAAGCCGAGCCGGCGCTGCAGCGCGAGGTCGTCGATCTTGTAGACGACGCCGTCGATGTCATAAGCGAGGCCGGCCCTGCGCCCGGCCATTTCCTGCTGGAACGCCACCGCCTCGGCCTCCCCGGCGAGCGGGCGGGACAGCGGGTTGACCGCGAATCCCCAGCCGCGCAGCCGGTCGAGAAACGCGCCGTGGGTCGCTGCCACCGCCGCGCTGGTCTCGCCCATGGCGTAGGCGAACAGCGACAGCGGGCGCGCGGCGGTCACCGCAGGATCGAGCTGGCGCAGGGACCCCGCCGCGGCATTGCGCGGGTTGGCGAAAATCTTCTCCCCCGCCGCCGCCTGCGCCGCGTTCAGGGCGAGGAAGTCGGCCTTGGCCATGAACACCTCGCCGCGGATCTCGATCAGCGCCGGCGCGTCGCCGTGCAGACGCTGCGGCACGGCGGCGAGGGTGCGCAGATTGGCGGTGACGTCCTCGCCCTCCAGCCCGTCGCCGCGGGTCGCACCGGCGACGAGGCGCCCGTGCTCGTAGGTCAGCGAGATCGACAGGCCGTCGATTTTCGGCTCGCCCACGAAGGCCAGCGGCGCCGCCTCGCCGAGCCCGAGAAACCGCCTGACGCTCGAACAGAATTTCGTGAATTCAGCAGGTTCGAAGACATTGTCGAGTGAGAGCATCGGCGCCAGATGGCGCCGCTTGGCGAAGCCGCCGGCGGCCGGGGCGCCGACCCGGCGGCTCGGACTGTCGGGGCGGACCAGATCCGGAAACCGCGCCTCGATGGCCGCGTTGCGCCGCCGCAGCGCGTCATAGTCGGCGTCGCTGACCACCGGCGCGTCCTGCTCGTAATAGGCGCGGTCGTGGGCGGCGATCTCGGCGGCGAGCCGGGCCAGCTCGGCCTCGGCCTCGGCCGCGCTCAGCGCCGCGACGTCGCGCTCGGCGCTCATGGCACCCGGTCCAGCAGGCTCGACGCCGCCGCGCGCGCGGCGTCGGTGATGGCCTCGCCGGCCAGCATGCGCGCGATCTCCTCGCGCCGCTCCGCCGCCGGCAGGGCGGCGACCTCGGTGACGGTGTGGCCGCGCGCGACGCGCTTGGCGACCCGCAGATGCGCCTCGCCCCGCGCGGCGACCTGCGGCGAATGGGTCACCACCAGCACCTGCAGCCGCTCGGCGACGCGGGCCAGCCGCTCGCCAACGGCGGCGGCGGTGGCGCCGCCGATGCCGGCATCGACCTCGTCGAACACCAGCGTCGGCACCGGCGAACCCGCCGCCAGCACCACTTTCAGCGCCAGCATCAGGCGCGACAATTCCCCGCCCGAGGCGACGCGGGCGAGCGGGCCGGGCTCCTGGCCCGGATTGGCGGCGATGAGGAACCGCGCCGCCTCGCATCCCTGCGCGCCCCACGCGCTCTCGGCCAGCGGGGCGAGTTCGACGACGAACCGCGCCTTGTCCAGGCGCAACGGGGCCAGCTCGGCGGCCACCGCCCGCTGCAGCCGCGCCGCCGCCGCGGTGCGCGCCGCGCCGAGCCGCTCGGCGGCGGCGATATAGGCCGCGCGCGCCGAGCCGACCGCGTCGGCCAGTGCGGCGACCTCGGCCTCGCCGCTCTGCAGCGAAGCCAGGCGGGCACGCAGCGCAGCGGCGTGGGCGGGAAGCTCGACGACGGCGACCGCGTGCTTGCGCGCCGCCGCGCGCAGGGCGAACAGGCGCTCCTCCGCGGCCTCGAGCCGGCGCGGATCGCCCTCCGTCTCCCCGGCCAGGGACGACAGCAGGGTCTCGGCCTCGCCCAGGGCCTCCTCGGCCCGCTCGATCGCGGCGAGCGCGGCCGCCGCCGGCTCGCCGACGCGCTGCAACGCCCGCGCCGCCGCGCGCAGCGTGGCGGCGGGACCGGGATGGCGCCGGTCGCGCGGAGTGAGTTCGGCCAGCGCCGCGGCGATCGCCTCGGCCCGGCGCTCGCCCTGCTGCAATGCCAGACGCTCGGCGGCGAGCCGATCCTCCTCGCCGGGCTCGGGGGCGAGCTTGTCGAGTTCGGCGACGGTGTGGGTCAGCCAGTCGCGGTCCCGCTCGGCGGCCTCGATCCCGGCCCGAGCCGCCGCCAGCGCCGCCGTCGCCGCGCGCCAGCCGCGAAACGCCTCGGCCACCGCCCCGTTCAGCGCCGGCGCCACCCCGAACGCATCGAGCAGGCCGGTGTGGCTGGCGGCGTCGGCGAGGCCCATCTGGTCGTGCTGGCCCTGGATCTCGACCAGCAGCGCGCCGATCCGGCGCAGCAGCGCCACCCCCACCGGCTGATCATTGACCAGCGCGCGCGAGCGGCCGTCGCGGCCGATGACCCGGCGCAGCACCAGCGTCTCCTCCGCCGCCAGCCCCTGCTCGGCGAGCAGGGCGTGGACGGGGTGATCGGGCGCGACGACGAAGCCGGCGGTCACGCTCGCCTGCTCGGCACCGGCGCGCAGCAGCCCCGGTTCGGCCCGCGCGCCGAGCGCGATCGCCAGCCCGTCGAGCAGGATGGACTTGCCGGCACCGGTCTCCCCGGTAAGCACGATCAGGCCGGGGCCGAAGGTGAGGTCGAGCCGCTCGATCAGCACCACATCGCGGATCGCGAGGGCGCTCAGCATGGGCTCGGGGATCCCGGCCGGGCGCTCAGAACAGCCAGTCGAAGCTGCGGGCGAGGAAGCCGCCCTGCTGCGCCGTCGCAGGCGGCTTCACGTCGCCGTCCGCCACCAGCCGGTCGAACGAGTGCCGGTACCACGAACTGCCCGGATAATTGTAGGCGAGCACGGCGGCGGTGCGCTTCGCCTCGGCGGTCATGCCCAGGGCGAGATAGATCTCGGTGAGGCGATAGAGCGCCTCCGGCACGTGGTTGGTGGTCTGATAATCGTCGACCACGCGCTGGAACCGGTTGATGGCCGCGGCATAGAGATGGCGGCTCTCGTACCAGCGGCCGATCGACATCTCCGCGGCGGCGAGATGGTCGCTGCAGAGATCGATCTTCAGCCTGGCGTCGCGGGCATAGGCGCTGTCCGGGAACCGGTTCACCACCTCCTTGAGCGCGCCCAGGGCCAGCGCGGTATTCTTCTGGTCCCGGTCGATGTCCGACATCTGCTCGTAATAGCAGAGCGCACGCAGGTAATAGGCGTAGGCGATGCTCTTGCTGGTCGGGTGCAGCTGGGTGAAGCGCTCCAGCGTGGTGACGGCGTCGGCGTAGGAGCCTTCCAGATATTGGGCATAGCCCGCCATGAGCAGCGCGTTCGCCGCCCAGGCCGAGTAGGGGAAGTTCTCGGCCACCTTGTCGAACAGTTTTTCGGCCGTTTTGTAGCGGCCGGCATTCAGCGCATCGACGCCGCGATTATAGATGTCCTCGACCCCCAGCCCGGCCATGAAACCGGGATCCTCCGCCTTGTCGCCCGAATCCGAGCAGCCGGCGACGGCCATCGGCGCCAGCAGGGCGGCGCCCAGCAGGCCGAAGCGCAGCATGCGCCGTCGGGAAACGATGGGTGGGGCTAGGCAGGGCATCGGCGGTGGCGCCTCGTCGGTCCGTGGGGGTGACGCGGGGCGTTTATAGCATGCCTGGCGAGCAGGGAAGCCGTTGCGCATCCGCCCCCGGTCGCGTGCCCGATCAGGCGCCGTCCCCGGCACCATGCTTCGCCAGCGCATCGAACGCCATCAGGCGCGCCAGCAGCGCCGGCATCGCGGCCAGCGGGATCATGTTCGGCCCGTCGGAGGGCGCGTGATCCGGGTCGGGATGGGTCTCGATGAACACCGCCGCCACGCCCACGGCCACCGCGGCGCGGGCCAGAACGGGGGCGAATTCGCGCTGCCCGCCGGAGGCGCCGCCGAGCCCGCCGGGCTGCTGCACCGAGTGGGTGGCGTCGAACACCACCGGATAGCCGGTCCGGGCCAGGATCGGCAGGGCGCGGAAATCGCTGACCAGGGTGTTGTAGCCGAAGCTCACGCCGCGTTCGGTGAGCAGAATGCGCTGATTGCCGGTGCTGGCGACCTTGGCGGCGACGTTTTCCATGTCCCACGGGGCCAGGAACTGGCCCTTCTTGACGTTCACGGCGCAGCCGGTGGCCCCGGCGGCGAGCAGCAGATCGGTCTGGCGGCAAAGAAACGCCGGGATCTGCAGCACGTCCACCGCCGCGGCGGCCGGCGCGCACTGTTCGGCGGTGTGGACGTCGGTCAGCACCGGAACGGCGAACCGCTCGCGCACCTCGGCCAGGATGGCGAGCCCCTCGGCCAGCCCGACCCCGCGCGCGGCGGCGAGGCTGGTGCGGTTGGCCTTGTCGAAGCTGCTCTTGTAGATCAGCCCGATCCCGCGCGCGGCGGCGATCTCGACCAGGGCGGCGGCGACCTCCAGCGCGTGGCCACGGCTCTCGATCTGGCACGGACCAGCGATGAGCACGAGCGGGCGGTCGTTGCCCAGCACGAGCGGGCCGATGCCGACAGGGCGCGACGCGGGCGCGGTGATAGCGGTCTCAGACAAGGTGGGGAACCTCAGACAAGGCGGGGGCCTCAGACAAGGCGAGCTTGGCGCACGGCGGCGCCGATGAAGCCGCGGAACAGCGGGTGCGGGTCGAAGGGTTTGGACTTCAGCTCGGGATGGAACTGCACGCCGATGAACCAGGGATGGTGCGGGTATTCGACGATCTCGGGCAGCATACCGTCCGGCGAAAGGCCGGAAAACCTGAGCCCGGCGGTCTCCAGCGCCTCGCGGTAGCGGATGTTCACCTCGTAGCGATGGCGATGGCGCTCGGCGATCTCCGCCGCGCCGCCATAGACCGCGCGCACCAGCGACCCCTCCGCCAGCCGCGCGGGATAGGCGCCGAGCCGCATCGTGCCGCCGAGTTCGCCGCCGGCCTCGCGGTGCTCGACTTCATTGCCGCGCGCCCATTCGGTGAGCAGCCCGACCACCGGCGTCGGGCACGGGCCGAATTCGGTCGAGGACGCACCGTCCAGGCCGGCGAGATTGCGGGCGCACTCGATCACCGCCATCTGCATGCCGAAGCAGATGCCGAGAAACGGCACGCGCCGCTCGCGGGCGAAGCGCACGGCGGCGATCTTGCCCTCCGTGCCGCGCTCGCCGAAGCCGCCCGGCACCAGAATGCCCTGCACCTCCTCGAGGCGGGCCACCGCGTCCGGCTGCTCGAAAATCTGGCTGTCGACCCAGTCGAGCTCGACGCGCACGCGGTTGGCGATGCCGCCATGGGCCAGTGCCTCGGCCAGCGACTTATAGCTGTCGAGCAGGCTGGTATATTTGCCGACGACGGCGATGCGCACCGTGCCCTCCGGGCTGCGCACCGCCTCGACGATGCGCTGCCAGCGGGACAGCTCCACCCCCTCGCCGGCCGGCAGGCCGAAATGGCGCAGCACCTCTCCGTCCATGCCCTCGGCATGATACGAAATCGGCACGTCGTAGATCGTATCGACATCGAGCGCGGCGATCACCGCCTCGGAGCGGACATTGCAGAACGAGGCGATCTTGCGCCGCTCGCCGGGCGGCAGCGGCCGGTCCGAGCGGCAGAGCAGCATCTGCGGCTGGATGCCGACGCTGAGCAGTTCCTTCACCGAATGCTGCGTCGGCTTGGTCTTGAGCTCGCCGGCGGAGGGAATGTAGGGCACCAGGGTGAGATGGACGAACATCGTCCGCTCGGCGCCGAGATCGTTGCCGAGCTGGCGGATCGCTTCGAGAAACGGCAGCGATTCGATGTCGCCGACGGTGCCGCCGATCTCGACCAGAACGAAATCCAGCCCCTCGGTCTGGCGCAGGATGGTGTCCTTGATCGCGTCGGTGATGTGCGGGATCACCTGCACCGTGGCGCCGAGATACTCGCCGCGGCGCTCGCGCGCGATCACCTCCGAATAGATCCGCCCGGTGGTGGCGTTGTCGGCCTGCGAGGCGGCGACGCCGGTGAAGCGCTCGTAATGACCGAGATCGAGATCCGTCTCCGCACCGTCGTCGGTGACGAACACCTCGCCGTGCTGATAGGGGCTCATCGTCCCCGGATCGACGTTGAGATACGGGTCGAGCTTGCGCAGCCGCACGCTGTAGCCGCGCGCCTGCAGCAGCGCCCCGAGCGAGGCCGCCGCGATGCCCTTGCCGAGAGAGGAAACCACGCCGCCGGTGATGAAGACAAACCGCGTCATGGGTTGCCACCCTACCATCGGCCGATCCGATTCGGGAAATACCGCGCCGGACGCCTCAGTTCGTCGGCACCGCGGGGCCGGCGGGCGATGCCGCGGCTGGCGCCGCGGCCGGTGCAGCGGGTGATGCCCCTGGAGTGGCCGCCGGGGCCTGCGCGGCCGGGGGTTCGGCAGCGGGCGCCGGAGCGGGCGCCGGAGCGGAGGCAGCCGGTGACGCCGGAGCGGGCGTGGGTGCGGGAACCGCCCCAGAAGAAGCGGGTGTGGAGGAGGCCGGAGGGGTCGCCGGGCCGCTGTCGAGCAGCGATCCGCCGACGCCGCTGGTGCCGCGGCTGAGCAGGGCGAGCACGAGCGCGAGCAGCAGGAACGTGGTGCCGAGCACGGCGGTGGTGCGCGTCAGCAGGTTGGCCGTGCCGCGCCCGCCCATGAAGCTGCCCATGCCGGCCGAGGTGCCGACGCCGAGCCCGCCGCCCTCGCTGCGCTGGATCAGCACGACACCGATCAGCGCCAGCGTGACGAAGGCATGAAGAATCAGCAGCACACTGGTCATGAAAGCTCCGGGGCAAGGTGGCAGGCGGAAATCCGGGGCGGTTCTAGCCCCACCGGCGGCGGACCGCCAGAGAGCGCGCGGCGGCGGGGGGATCAGGCCGCGTCGGCGAAAATCAGCCGCCGGCGGAGCACGGGCTGGCGCGGCGCGGCGGCGTAGGTGTCCTTCACCGCCTCGCTCAGGGTCAGGCCGGCGAGGTGCGGCACCAGCCGCCGCCCGGCCGCCTCCCACAGCGCGGCGCCGCGCAGGAACAGCCGCAGATGCGTCGGCGGCAGATAGAGCGCCGAGTCGCGCCGCTCGATGCGGAACAGCGATTCGGCGAGCAGGCGGCCGACCTGGCCGGGCGAATAGGGCTGACCATGGCCGAAGGGCGTGCTTTCGACATGCGCCCACATGCCGACGCGGTTCGGCGCCACCACCAGCAGCCGCCCATCGTCCTTGAGCACCCGCCACGCCTCGCGCAGCATCCGCCGCGCATTCTCCGCCGCTTCCAGCCCGTGGACCAGCAGGATGCGGTCGAAACTCAGGTCGGGGAACGGCAGCGCGTCCTCCTCGGCGGTGCAGGCGAGGTTCGGGGCGCCGGCGGGCCAGCGGGCGGCGCCGATCTGGGCCGGCGTCACCGCGACGCAGCGCGCCGCGCCCTCGCGCCAGAGGCGCAGATAGGGGCCGGCGTAGCCGAGCCCGAGATAGGCGAGCGGCGGCGCGCCCGGCCCGGCCGGCCAGAGCGCGGCGAGGCGCGCGCGCAGCAGCCGCGCCGCCACCGCGCCGCGTCGGGTGGCGTAGAACTCGGCGGCACTGAAGGCATCGGTCGGCATGCGCCGTTATATAACAATTGCTCCGGGTTGCGTCCGCCCGTCCCGGTGGCTAAATCCTTCGCCATGACCGTCACCGCCACGCAAGTCCCCGTCCTGTCCGACAACTATTCCTGGCTGCTGCGCGACAGCGCCAGCGGAGCGACGGCGATCGTCGATCCGCCGGTCGCCGAGCCGATCATCGCGGCCATCGAGCAGGCCGGCGGCCGGCTGGACATGATCCTGCTCACCCATCACCACGACGACCATATCGGCGGCGTCGACGCGCTGCGCGCCCGGTTCCCCGTGCCCGTCATCGGCGCAGCGGCCGATGCGCACCGGCTGCCGCGGCTCGATCGGGCGGTGGCGGAGGGCGACATCGTCCGTCTCGGCACCGCCGAGGGGCGCGTCATCGCCACCCCCGGCCACACGCTCGGCCACATCGCCTATTTCTTCGCCGACGGGCCCCTCCTCTGCTGCGGCGACACGATGTTCAGCCTCGGCTGCGGGCGTCTGTTCGAGGGCACGGCGCAGCAGATGTTCGACAGTTTCGCCAAGTTCGCCGCCCTGCCGGACGCGACGCTGATCTGCTGCGGCCATGAATACACCGCCTCCAATGCCCGCTTCGCGCTCGCCGTCGATCCCGACAACGCGGCGCTGAAGGCGCGCGCCGCCGAGGTCGAGCGCCTGCGCGCCGAGGGCCGGCCGACGGTGCCCGTTCGGCTCGACCTGGAACGGGCGACCAACCCGTTCCTGCGCGCGCCGACCGCGGCGGCGTTCGGCGAATTGCGCGCACACAAGGACCGCTTCTGAGCCGCCGGCGGACCGGCGGCCAAGGGGGGGCCAAAAGGGGGGAAACGGATGAAGCTGTATTACAGTCCAACCAGCCCCTATGTGCGCAAGGTTGTCGCCTGCGCCATCGCCCGCGGCATCGACCCGCAACTGCGGCTGGTCACCACCAATCCGCACGCCTCCCCGGCCGATCTCGTGGCCGACAATCCGCTCTCGAAGGTTCCCTGCCTGGTCACCGAGGACGGGCTGGCGCTGTTCGACAGCCCGGTGATCTGCGAATATCTCGACAGCATCGGCGACGCCGCGGCGGTGTTTCCCCGCCCCGGCAGTGCCCAGCGCTGGCATGCGCTGAAACTGCAAGCGCTCGGCGACGGCATTCTCGACGCCGCCCTGCTGCGGCGGATGGAGCAGGGCCGCCCGCGCGAGGCGGCGCGCGATGCGCTGATGGCGCGCCAGCGCGACATCGTCGGCCGGGCGCTCGACACGCTGGAGACCGATCCGCCGGGCCGCGCGGCGGACATCGGCACGATCACCATCGGCTGCGCGCTGGGCTATATCGATTTCCGCTTCGCCGACGAGCCCTGGCGACCGACGCGCCCGAGGCTCGCGGCCTGGTACGCAGCCTTCGCCGAACATCCCTGCATGGCCCGGACGGCGCCGAAAGATCCGGCCTGATCCCGACCAGGCCTGATCCCGGCCAGGCCTGATTCCGACCAGGCTTGATCCGGGCCAGGCCTGAGCCCGGCTAGGCCTGATCCCGACCGGCGCTCAGCCGATCACCGCCATCATTTCCGCCCATTCCCGCTTCGACAGGCCGCTCGCCTCCTGCGCCACGGTCTCGCCGGCCAGCATCCGCCGCAGCACGGCCAGCATCGGCGCGGACAGCGTCGCCGCGCCGAGCCGATAGTCGCGAAACGCCTGATGCGCCGCCGGCACCCAGGCTTCGGTGATGCCGAGCATCGCCTCGGCATAGGCGCGGATTTCGTACTGGGCGTGAGCATCGGCGCGCAGGGCGAGGAAATGAAATAGATTGTGTAAGTCGATCTTCCAGTACCACTGGGTATAGGTATTCAGCGTCAGGTTCATCCGCGCCAGTTCGCGCGCCAGCCCGGCGCGGGCCGGATCGCGCGGCGCGCCGTCGGCGCCCTCGTTGAGCATGGCGAGGTAATGGTCGTGGCAGCGCGCCGCGTCGGCGCGCAGCAGATCGAGCACCTCGGCCGCTTCGGCGCCCTCGAGCACGGCACCGCGCCCCTGCCGGTTGGTCTCGGATTGCGCGGCGAGATGCTCGGGCGCGGGAAGGTAGAACTCCCGGTCGAGGATGGAATAGCGCGCCGAATATTCGTTCACGTTGGCGGTGCGATGGCGGATCCACTGCCGCGCGACGAAGATCGGCAGCTTCACGTGCAGCTTGATCTCGCACATCTCGAACGGCGTCGAGTGATGGTGGCGCATGAGGTAGCGGATCAGCCCGGTATCCTCCGAGACGCGGCGCGTGCCGCGGCCGTAGGAGACCCGCGCCGCCTGCACGATGGCGCCGTCATCGCCCATGTAGTCGATGACGCGGACGAAGCCGTGGTCGAGCACGGCGATCGGCCGGTGCAGCATGGCCTCCAGCGCCGGCACGGTGGGGCGGCTCGTCTCGGCGCGGCGATCGCGCGCGGCGGCGATCTCGGCCTCCTGGTCCGCGGTCAGCTCCATCGTGCGCTCCTTCCCTTGCCAGGCGGGATTGCCTATATGTCGAAAGCCGGTCCGCCGGCTATGGCGATAAACGGTGCGTGGAATAAGCGTAGTGGACCCGGGGGCAGTACCCGGCGCCTCCACCAGATCGCATCGGTTCCAGCCCCGCGCCCTTCAGGGCGCCGGGGCCGGGCCGCTGCGCAGACGGGGGCGAAACAGGCTCGACACGCGTGGTAAAGACCCATCTTTCGCTCGGCATGGTTCCGCCGTTATCGGGCCATATCACAGGTGCCAACGACAACATGGCGCTCGCTGCCGCTGCATAAGCGGTAAGCGCGGTCCGGGGGGCACCGGGCAACAGAAGCCCCCCACTTCACCGCTTCGGCGGCCGGGACTGACACGCCGTCCTGCGCCGGGGGCGCTTCCCCGCCCGCGTGGCACGCGCTATGTCAGCTTCGATCGGCAGAAGGGCCTGGCATGGAAGACGACGGGGAACAGCAGCCGGAAAGCCTGCTGCCGTATCAGGAATGGACCGAGGAAGCGCTGCGGCTGGTGGTGGTCCGCGCGCTCCAGCACGCGGCCCGGCACGGGCTGCCCGGCGGGCATCATTTCTACCTGAGCTTCCGCACCGACCAGCCGGGCGTGGTGATCCCGGCGCGGCTGCGTGCGCAATATCCGCGCGAAATGACCATCGTGCTCCAGCACCAGTTCTGGGACCTGGTGATCGACGAGCCGGCCGGCCTGTTCAGCGTCGGGCTCTCCTTCGGCGGCACGCCCGCGAGCCTGACGATTCCCTTCGCGGCGATCAGCGCCTTCGCCGATCCCGAGATCCGCTACGGGCTGCGGTTCACGATCGCCGAGCCGGACGCGGAGCCGGAGGCCGCGCCCGCACCCGAGACGCCGGCGGAGACGCCGACGCCGCAGATCGTCAGCCTCGACGCCTTCCGCCGGCGCACCCCGCCGAAGGAGTAGCGCTTCTCCGGGAGTAGCGCCGCTTCGCTTGCCTCGCCGGGCCGGGCACGCCATCCTCGCGCCCATGACCGCATCGTCTGCCCCTCCCTCCCGCTTCGCCCGCGTCCGCCGCCTGCCCGAGCGCGGCGCCTATGATCGCGCCACCATCGACGCCATCCTCGATGCCGCGCCGCTCTGCCATATCGGCCACGTCATCGACGGGCGGCCGGTCGTGATCCCGACCATCCATTGGCGGGTCGGCGATACGCTCTACTGGCACGGCAGCAGCGCCAGCCGCATGCTGGAGGCGACCCCCGGGGCCGAGGTTTGCCTCACCGCGACGCTGCTGGATGCCTACGTCCTCGCCCGCTCCGGGTTCAACCATTCGGTCAATTACCGCTCGGTGATGTGCTTCGGCCGTCCACGCGCGCTCGCCGCGGCGGCGGAGAAGGAAGCGGCGCTGGAGCACTTCATCGAGCATCTGTTTCCCGGCCGCTGGCCCTCCCTGCGCCCGCCCACGGTGCAGGAACTCAAGGCCACCGCCGTGCTGTCGATGCCGATCGACGAGGCCTCGGCGAAGCTGCGCACGGACGGGCCGCACGACCCGGAGGCCGACCTCGCCTGGCCCGTCTGGGCCGGGCTCCTGCCCGTGTTCACGATGCGTGGCGCGCCGATGCCCGATGCCCACACCGCGCCCGGAACCGAGCCGCCCCAGGGATGGTGAGCGCGGCATGGTGAATCTTGGGGCGCGCCGCCCGCCCGGTGGCGATCCCCGGCTCTAATCGGGCCCAACACGACCACCGCCGGAGGCAAGCCACGCCGGACGCGATCCCCTTCCTCCCGGCCCTCGCCTTGATCGTTCCGGGGCTGTTGGCCGTCGCTGCCGTCGAGGCCGCGCGGGCCGGGTTCGCGCGCGGGCCGGCGGCGCCAGGGCGAGCGGCCAATGCGGATCGCGGGCGGGGTGCGCGCGCCAGCCGGCCCGCCGCGAACGGCGCGCGCCGCGCCCGCATCGCCATCGTCACGCTCTGCCTCGCCGGAGCCGCGCTGGCCCTGGCGTGCCTGCTCGCTGCCCCCGCCCCGGCGAGCCTGCGGGTGCCATTGGGCGAGCCCGGCTTCGGTCTGGTGCTGGCGCTCGATGGGCTCTCCTGCTGGTTCATCCTCATTCTGTTCGCCGTCGCCGCTGCCGCCGTCGCATCATGCTCCGAAGCGAGCGCCGCGCCGCTCGCCGCCTTCGTCGCGGCCCTGGCGCTGACCGTGCTCGCCGGCGACGGAGTGGCGTTGGTCCTCGGCCTCGAACTCACCGCGGTGACCGGCTGGGGCCTGATGCAGGCGGACACAGCCGCCGACGGGCCCGAACCGGCCCCCCGCGCGGGCGCGTCGCCGGCGTTCATCGGCATGGCCGTGCTCGGCGCCCTCGGGGTGCTCGGCGCCATCGTCCTGCTCGCCCCGGCGCTGCCCTCCGGCTTCCCGGACCTGCGCTTCGCCAGCCTGCGCGGCACGGCGCCGGCCGGCTGGAGCGAGATCGCGGTGCTGGCGCTGGCGCTGTTCGGCGCCGGCAGCCTGGCCGGCCTGGTGCCGCTGCATCTGTGGCTGCCGCCGTCTCTCAGCGCCGCACCCGTCCATGCCGGCGTGCTGATGGCCGGGGCGATGTTGCCCGTCGCCCTCTACACGCTCCTCCGCCTGCTGCTCGATCTCGCCGGCAGCGCCCCGCCGCTCGGCTGGGGCGTCGCGCTCGCCATGCTCGGGGGCTTCGCGGCGCTGCTCGGCGCGCTGCGGTCGGTGATCGAGACCGATTTGCGGGTGCTGCTCGCCTGCATCGCCATCGAACAGACCGGGCTGGTGACGATCGCCATCGGCGTCGTCCTCATCGGCCGCGCGGCGGACCTGACGTCGCTGGCCAGCCTGGCGCTGGGGGCGGCGCTGCTGCTCGGTCTGACGCAGGGGCTGCTCTCGGCGCTGCTGCTGCTGGCCGCCGGCGCGGTCGAGCAGGGCGCGGGGACGCGCCATCTGCATCGTCTCGGCGGGTTGGCCCAGCGCATGCCGATGACCACGCTCTGCGCGCTGGTCGGCGCCGCCGGGCTCGCGGCGATGCCGCCGGGGCCGGGCTTCGCGGCGGCGTGGCTGCTGTTCCAGGCGCTGATCGGCGCGGCACGTGCCGGCGGGGTCGCGACCCAGCTCGCGCTCGCCGCCGCCGCTGCGCTGCTCGCCCTCGCCCTCGCCCTCGGCACCGTGGCCGCGCTGCGGCTGGTCGGCGTCGGCTTCCTCGGCCGCCCGCGTACCCCGCGCACCGCGGCGGCGGAAGACCCGGGGAGCGTTTCGCGGCGGGTGATGCTGGTGCTGGCCACGCTGGCGCTGATCATCGGCCTCGTCCCCGGGTTGCTGCTGCGCCTCGCCGGGCCGGCCTTCGCCGCGCTGCGCACCGAGCCGATGGGCGTGCGCGCGGCGCTCGCCGGTCTGCGCGCCCATCCCGAGCAGCCCGGCTACGCGCCGCTCGCCATCGCCGCGCTGCTCGCCGGCCTCGCCGCCATCGCATTCGTCCTGCTGCGCCGGGCCGATCCCGTCGGGCAGCAGCGCGGCCCGGCCTGGGATGGCGGCTTCGCGGCCCCGCCGCCATGGCTGCCGTTCGGCGATCCGCTGACCCAGTACGGCGCCGCATCCTTCTCGCAGATCCTGCGCCGCACGATCGGGGCCAGGCTCCTCGCGGCGCGCGAGACGGTGACCACGAAGCTGCCGGGCGAGACCAGCGCGGCACGGTTCCTGGTCACGACCCGCGATCCCGCCGCCGCCTGGCTGCTCGCCGCCATCGCCGCCGCCCGCCTGTGGCTGTGGCAGCGGATCGACCGGCTGCGGCCGTTCCCCCTTGGCGGCGCGCCGGCGCTCACGCTCGCCGCGCTGGCGGCGCTGCTGGCGGTGCTCGCCTGGCGAGGTCTGCGATGACCCTGCTCAGCGGCCTCGTCGCCCAGGCCCTGCACCTCGCGCTCATGCTCGGGCTGGCGCCGGGATTAGCCGGGTTCGTCCGGTGGCTGAAAGCGCGGCTGCTGCACCGGGCCGGACCGCCGCCGCGGCTCGCCTATCGGGACCTGCTGCGGCTGATGCGCAAGCAGACGGTGCGCCCGCAGAGCAGCTCCTTCGTCTTCGCCGCCGCGCCCGTCGTCGCCACGGCCGCCAGCGTGCTCGCCGCGGCGCTGGTTCCATCCTTCGCCCGCGGCATGACGACCGCGCCGCTCGCCGACCTGCTGCTGATCGCGGGCCTGTTCGCCCTGGCGCGGAGCGCGCTGGTGCTGGGCGCGATGGATGCGGGCAGCGCCGTCGGCGGCATCGGCGCCAGCCGCGTCGCCGCCTACGCCGTCTTCGCCGAGCCGGCGACGCTGCTCGTCGTCGTGACGCTCGCCGTTCTCCTCGGCACCACCAATCTCGACCAACTCACCGGGCTGCTCCAACCCGGCGGGGTCGCAGCGCACGCGCCGCTCGGCCTCGCACTGGCCCCGCTGGTGGCGAGCGCCCTGGCCCAGGTCGGGGTCGGGCCGATCGCAGGCGCAGCGAGCGCGGCCGAGCCGGCGATGCTGTTCGAGGCCCTGACGCTCGAACATGGCGGGCGTGACCTGGCGCTGCTGGAGTTCGGCGCGGCCGTGCGGCTGATCACCTGGTTCAGCCTGATCGCCGCGCTGTTTCTGCCCGCCTTCACCGCCCCCGCCGCCGCCTTTCCGCTCGGTTGGCTGATCGGCCTCGCCGCCTGGGCGGTCAAACTGACCGTGCTGGCCGGGGCGGTGGCGCTGGCCGAGGCCGCGATGGCGCGGCTGGGCGTTGCGCGGGTCCCCGGGGTCCTCGGTGCGGCCATCGTGCTGGGCCTGCTGGCCGCGGCACTCGTCGCCCTCGGCGAGGGGCTCGCCTGATGGCCATCCCGCTCACCCAGCCGCTGGCGCCCCTGTTCGGCAGCGTGGCGCTGATGGCCGGCCTGGTGCTGATGACGCGCCGGCGCGCTGGCGCGCTGATCGGCGCGGGCGCGGTCCAGGCCTGGGCGGCGGCCGGCGTCGCAGCCGTACGCGGCGGCCTCGCCGGGGACGCGGGCCTCGTCGCCGCCGCGCTGATCACCCTGGCGGCGAGCGGCGTGGCGATCCCGATCGCGCTCACACTCATCACCCGCCGGCGCGATGCGGCGCCGGTGTCGGCGCCGGGAAGCATGGGGCTCGGCGCCGCGCTGGTCGGGCTGGCCGCGCTGGCGGTCCCGGGCGTGGCCATTGCCGGCGGTGCGCTGACCCGCGAGAGCCTGGCGGTCGCCATCGCAGTGGGGCTGCTCGGCGCGCTGCTCGTCGCCATGCGCCGCAGCCCGCTCGCGCAACTCGCCGGGGTTCTCTCGCTCGGCAACGGGGTGATCCTGGCCGCCACGCCGGGCGTGCCGCTGATCGCAACGGTCCCGCTGGTAGCGCTGGCACCGGCGGCGCTGCTGCTGGGTGCCATGGGGCTGGGTGCGGTCGATCTGGACGCCGGCGCCACGCCCGGCTCGCCGGGGCCATGAACCCGCCGCTCGCCGCGCTGGTGCCTTGCATCCCGTTCGCTGCGGCGATCGCGCTCGGCCTGATCGGCGATCGGCGATTGGGCGGCCGGCGGATCGGCGTCTGGGTCAATCTCGCCGCCGCCGGCGCGACGTTTCTCGCCGCCCTCGCCTTCGCCCTTGAGCCGCCGGCGTCCTCGGCCCTTCTGCTGGCCGATCCGCTGGCGCGGCATTTCGCCCTGCTCGCCGGCTTCGTCGGCCTCACCGCTTCCTGCGCCGAGTTCGGGCAGGCGGACCCACACGACCTCGCCCACGCCCTCGGCCAAGGCTTCCTCGGCGCCGTTCTGGCGGCGCTGATGTCGAACAGCCTCGTCGTCACCATCGCCGCGGCCGAGGCCGCTTGCCTCGCGCTCGCCGCCGCCGCGGCCCTGCCGCTGACGCCAGAGGCGATGCGGGCGGCCTGGACCGGCACCGTCACCGCGGGCCTCGCCGGCGGCCTCGCCCTGTTCGGCGTGATCCTGCTCGCCCTCGCGGCCCTGCCGGCACCAACCGCGCCGGCGCCAACCGCGCCGGCGCTGACCTGGAGCGCGCTGCCCCAGGTCGTGGCCGCCGGCCAGGGCGGCCTGCTCAGCCTCGGCTTCGTGTTCGTCCTCGTCGGCGCCGCGGCGATGGCGATGCTGGCGCCGCTGCATCTATGGAGTTCGGGGCGGGACGAAGCCGCGCCGGCGATGACAGTGCCGCTGCTGACGACCCCGTTGATGACGACCCCGTTGATGACGACGCTGGCGATCACGGTCATTCTCCGGCTGCGCCAGGCGGTCGCGGACACTGTCGACGCGGCTCTGCCCGGGCCGGCGGTTCTGGCGCTCGGCCTGCTGGCGCTGCTGATCGCGGCGCTGGCACTGGGGCGGCAGCGCGACGCGCGGCGCCTCGTCGCCGTCGCCACGGTGGGACAGGCCGGCCTCGTGGCCGTCGCGATCGGGCTCGGCACCAGCGCGGCCGTGTTCGCCGGCGTGCTGCACCTGACGCTCGCGACGCTGGTGCTGACCGCGCTGCTGTCACGCGCCAGGACGGCCGAGGCCGGCGTGACGGTCGCCGCCGGCCTGGTCGCGCTGGCGGGGCTGCCGCCCTTCGGCCTTTTCTCTGGCATCGTTCTCATCGCCGCGGCCGCCGCGCACGCCGCGCCGCTGCTGCTGGCCCCGCTCGGCGCGGCTCTCGGCCTCAGTGCCTGGGCCATGCTGGCGCGGCTGCCGGCGCTCCGGGCGCCAGGCGCGGCGACGAGCCCGACCGCGCCGCGCGCGGCAGGCTGGGCACACGTGAGGATCATCGTGCCCTGGCTGCATCTGGCGCTCACCGCGCTGCTCGGCCTGGCCATGCCGATCCCGCTGGTGCGCTGGTTCGCCACCATCGCCGGCAGTCTGGGATGAGCGCCGCCGCCGCCATCATCCGTGCCGGCGCGGCCGCCGACCAGCGCCCCTGGCCGCGTCATGCGCTGAGCCGCGACCGCTGGCAGGCGATGGCGGCGGCGCTGGGCGCGGCGGATGCGCCCTCGCTGCAAGGAGTGTGGGCCGAGGCCGAACGCGTCCACGCCTTGTTCCTCGATGCCGGATCGCCGCTATCGGCCTCGGTCGAGATCGCTGGCGGGACCTACCCGGCGCTGTCGCCGCACTGCCCCGCCGCGTCCTGGTTCGAGCGCATGATCCACGATCTGTTCGGCCATGCCGCCGAGGGTGGGCGCGATGTGCGGGCGTGGCTCGACCACGGCGCCTGGGCCACCGCCGCCCCGCTCGGCCCACGCCAGGCCGCGTTGCCGCCGCGCGTCGGCGCCCCGGAGCCGCCGGAATTCCTCCTCGCCGAGGGTGAGGATCTGAACCAGATCGGGCTCGGGCCGGTCGCCGGCGCCATCGCCGAGCCGGCGCATCTGCGGCTCACCGCCCAGGGCGAGACGCTGGTGCGGCTGGAGGTTCGGCTCGGCTACGCCCACAAGGGCACGCTCGGGCTGATGCGGGGCACGCCGCCACGCGCCGCGGCACGGTTCGCCGCTCGCCTGTCCGGCAGCGCGACCGTGGCGCACGGGCTGGCCTATGCCCACGCCGTGGAGGCGGCGCTCGGCGTGGTCCCGCCGCCGCGCGCGGTGGCGCTGCGGGCGGTGATGGCGGAGCTGGAGCGCATCCGGTCCCATCTCGATGCCGCCGCCGCGATCCTCGCCGAGGCCGGCGCGGCCTTCCTGGAGACGCGGTTCGGCTGGCATCGGGAAGCGATGCACGAGGCCGCCGGCCGCGCCTTCGGGCACCGGCTGATGATGGACGGCGTCGCGCCCGGCGGGCTCGCCACCGATCTCGCCGCCGACGGCGCCGCCGCGATCCGCGCCGCGCTGGAGGCGCTCGCCGCCGAACTGCCGGATCTCGTGCGCAGGCTGGACCGCTCGGCGAGCCTCGGCACCCGCATGGCCGGGATCGGCCGCCTCGCGCCCGACCTCGCCGCCGGGTTCGGCGCTTCCGGACCGGTTGGGCGTGCGTCCGGGCGTGGCGGCGATGCGCGCCTCGTGCCGGGCTATCCGCCCTACCCGGCGCTCGGCCTCGAGGTCCCGACCCGCGCCGGGGGCGATGTCGCGGCGCGGCTGCGCGTGCGCCTCGGCGAGGTGCCTCAGAGCACGCGGCTGCTGCGCGCCCTGCTCGACGCGCTACCCGATGGCACCATCGCGACCGCCCTGCCGGCGGCGAGCGGCGAGGGACTGGGCGTCGCCGAGTCCAGCCGGGGCACGGTCTGGCACTGGGTGCGCATCGAGGGCGGCCTCATCGCCGCCGCCTTCGCCCGCGACCCCGACTGGCTGCACTGGCCGCTCCTGGAAGCGGCCATGCGCAACGGCATGCTCGAAGACCTGCCGCTCTGCGCCGCCTCCTTCGGCCTCACCAGCTCGGGAGTGGACCTGTGACGATCTGGCAGCGGTTGCGGCACACGCTGCGCCACGGGCCGGCGACCCTGCCGGCAGCGGCGCCATCGGCGGAGACGGCGGCGGCGCTGGCGGCGCGGCTGGACGCGGCGGCGCAGCGCCGGCTCGGGCGCAGCCTCGCCATCCGCCATGTCGGCGCCGGCGGCTGCGATGGCTGCGAGCTCGAACTGCGCGCGCTGACCGGCATCGTCTACGACCTCGAACGGTTCGGCCTGCGCTTCGTCACCAGCCCCCGCCACGCCGACATCCTGCTCGCGACCGGCCCGCTCACGCGCAGCATGGCCGAGGCGCTGGCGCGCACGCACGCGGCCATGGGCGAGCCGAAATGGGTCGTCGCGGTCGGCGACTGCGCCATCGACGGCGGCGTGTTCAAGGGCAGCTACGCCTGCCTCGGCGGCATCACGACCCTGCCCGTCGATCTCGTCATCCGCGGCTGCCCGCCGACGCCGTGGCAGGTGCTGGAGGGGCTGCGGGCGCTGATCGAGGCCAACGCGGCGCCGGCGCGCTGAGCGGACCCGGACGATGCTGCATCTCGTCAAACTCGCCGTCGGCATCCGCGATGTGGCGCATCTGGCCGCGGTGCAGCAGGCGCGGGCGGCTGCCGATCCGCCGCTGCGGCACCTGACCCGCAACAATCCGAGGCGCGCCAGCGAGATCGTCGCCGGCGGCTCGATCTACTGGAGCATCGCCGGCACCCTCCAGGTACGCCAGCGCATCCTGGCCATCGAACCGGCCACGCGCCCGGACGGCAGTGCCTGCACCGCGCTGGTCCTCGAACCGGCGCTGGTGCGCGTCGTCGCCCAGGCGATGAAACCCTTCCAGGGCTGGCGCTATCTGCGCCCCGAGGATGCGCCGCCCGACCTCGCCGAGGCCTCCAGCGACGCCGACGGCATGCCGCCTTCCATGCAGGCGGCCCTGCGCGCGCTCGGCCTGCTATAGGCGCCCGCCCGGCCCGTCCGGGTCGGCCATCGCCAGCACCGCCGCGGGCGAGAACCCGGCGGCGCGCAGCGCGCGCAGGCTCGGCGCCCCGTCGCGCTTGGCCAGCCGCCGTCCGGCTGCATCCGCGAGCAGCCGATGGTGCGCGTAGCGCGGCGCCGGCCAGCCGAACAGGGCCTGAAGCAGCCGGTGCAGGTCCGTCGCCGGCTGGAGGTCCTCGGCCCGGGTGACCAGGGTCACGCCCTGGAGCGCATCGTCGTGGGTGACGCAGAGATGGTAGCTCGCCGGCATGTCCTTGCGCGCCAGCACGACATCGCCGAAGCGCTCCGGCGCGCAGACGCGGCGCCCCTCGCCCAGCTCCTCGAAATCCAACGGCGCCGCCAGCGTGGCGAGCGCGCGGCCGATGTCGAGCCGGAGCGCATAGCGTTCGCCCGTCTCCAGCCGGCGCCGGCGCTGCGCGGGCGCCAGCGCGCGGCAGGTGCCCGGATAGACCGCGCTGCCATCCGGCGCGTGCGGCGCCGCACCCGCTGCTGCCACCTCGCGCTGGATGTCGGCGCGCGTGCAGAAGCACGGGTAGAGCAGGCCGCGCGCGGCGAGGGCATCGAGCGCGGCGGCGTAGTCCTCCATGTGCGCGGACTGCACCCGCACCTCGCCGTCCCAGTGGAGCCCGAGCCAGGCGAGGTCTTCGCGGATCGCGGCGGCGAACTCGGCGCGGCAGCGGCTGGCATCGATATCCTCCAGCCGCAGCAGAAACCGCCCGCCCGCCCCCCCACCGGCCCGCCGCGCCGCGCGCCAGGCACGGAGCGCGGCATGGGCGTGGCCGAGATGGAGCAGTCCGGTCGGGCTCGGGGCGAAGCGGGTGACGAATTCCATCCATGCGGCCTGTGCGAAGCGCCGAGCATAGCGGTTCCCCGCGCGCCGGCGACAGATCGCCCGCCCCCCCGCGCGAGCGGGCCGATCAAGCCAACGCCCGGAAGCGGACCGTGCCCTGGAAACGATAGGGCTGGCGATCCGCCCCGCTTTTCAGCAGCAAGGATAGCAAGCGTAGGGTGGGGTGCCTTCGCACCCCACCGCCTGTGCCGGTCGCCATGCTGCTATCTGCCGACCTGCCGAAAGTTGGTGGGGTGCGAAGGGCACCCCACCCTACGCTTGCTACGCTTGCTCTAGCGGGCACTCACCCCGTAGGTCGCCACCAGGCCCTTGATGATATTCGTCTGCCTCTCCGCCTTCAGGGCTTCGGTGATCTTTTTCAGCTCACTGAGGAGGACGAATTGCTTGACATAGGCCGGATTGGCCCTGCGCTCGCCATCATCCGGGAAATCCTCTTTCAGCTTCGCCAGCGCAGTCTCGGCTTTTTCAATTTGAGCCTGGACCTCGGCCACTTGCTTTTTGAGTTTGTCGTTGTCTTTTTGCCCCGTGGGCGTTGTGGACGACTTTTCCCCCGCGGCGTCGGTATAGGCAGTGCCGGGCTGGCCCTTCACGGAGGCATGCTCGTAGCCGTTCTTTTTCAGTAGCTGCCACACGGAGCGGGCAAACGATTCATAGTCATAATCCGAGTTCGGAGGCGCGATCCCGCCGGCCGCGGTGAAGCAGCCGCTGAGCCAGACCGTTCCGGAGAAATTCTTGCTGAGGCGCTTCCTCTTGTCGCCCGAGGTCAGCAGATCGACGATCTGTTGCGGCGTGCGCTTGCCCAGCTTTGTCCCGATGATCGTGCCGTTGACTTCGACCCGGCTGCCATGGGCGGCAAGAATGACGTAGCCGGAGGTGAGATCGCCGAATTCGGCGTCATCCGGTTCCTCGACCGTGGTGCCGAACTTCTTGGCCTGCGCTTTCGCGGCGTTGTCGATGGTCTTGTCACCCTTCTGCAGGTTGACGACCGCATTCGCCTGGTTCTGGGACGCCGTCACGATGGAGGCGAAGTCCTTGCGGATCACCACGGTATCGTCGATTTTCGCCGGCTTGCCCTTGCGCGACAGGATTCCGCTCACCGTCAGCGCAAGTTGGCCCTTGGTGTCAATGCCCGCGCGCACCGAGAGCTCATTTGACGTGCCCTTGATCTCTTTCTGATAATTACTGATCGTCGACATCGCGTCCGACAGCCCCGGAAGCTTGATGCCCTGCAAATCCAGAACGCCCTCGTCCTTGCAGTAAGCAACGACCGCCGTGTTCAGCTCCGAAGCAATGTCCTTCACGTCCGACAGGTTTTTCGGCGTATTGCTGCCCTTTTTCGGGTAGATGTACGTTTCGAGTGCCATTTCCCCACCCCCTCGGTGTACGACCTGAGATGCTATCACGCATTGCAGGTCTCAGCAATGAATCTACGCGGTTCTGCGTTTCATCAGGCCGTCAATCGCTCTGGTCCGCTCCGTCCCTGTGCTTCTTGCGTGCCCGCCCGGCCAAGCCGGTCCCGCAGGCGCGCCGGGAGCCGCACTCGCATTGCGCCGGCCGCCATCCCGGCGCTCGCCGTCGTGGCGAAAATCGGCGGGGTGCGAAGGGCACCCCACCCTCTGCACCCTCACCCCAGATCGAGCATCACCGCACCGAGCAGAATCGTCAGCGCGGCGAGAATGGCCCGCTTGTGCGGGCGTTCGTTCAGGAACAGCCAGGCGAAGGCGACGCCGAAGACCATCGCCGATTCCCGCAGCGCCGCCACTGCGCCGATCGGCGCCAGCGTCATCGCCCACAGCGCCAGCGTGTAGGAGGCGACCGAGCACGCGCCGCCGCCCACGCCGCGCGCGAGGATGGCGCCGGCCGATTCCTCGGCGAACACGCGGCCCACGCGGCCGCGCAGCAGGATCAGCGCGGTCGGCACGCCGGGCAGCACGAAGGTCCACAGCGCATAGGCGATCGGCGAATGCGAGAGGCGTGCGCCGATGCCGTCATTGACGGTGTAGAGCGCGATGACGAGCGCGTTTGCCAGCGCGACCGCCAGCGCCCGGCCCTCACCGGACACGCCGCGGCGGCGGGCCTGCAGGGAAACGCCGGCCGAGATCGCCACCAGCCCGGCCCAGCCCGCCGGCCGCAGCCGCTCGCCGAAGGCCACCGCCGCCAGCACCGCCGCCAGTGCCGGCGCCGTGCCGCGCATCACCGGGTAGGTGAGGCTGATCGCGCCGAGGGCGTAGGCTTCCGCCACCAGGTTGAAATAAACGACGTGCAGGACAGCGGAAATCGCCAGGTGCGGCCACGCCGCGGCGTCCGGCGCGGGCAGGGCCGGCAGCGCGGCGGCGCCGAGCAGGCTCGTCGAGACCGCCAGCACCGCCGTCGCCTCGCGCTGCCGCGCGCCGGAGCGGAGGCCCACATTCCACGCCGCATGCAGCGCCGCCCCGACCAGCACCGAAGCGGCGGCGGCCGGCGGCAGGATCATGCCCGCCAGCCCGCCCCGCTCCCGCCGGCCATCTCACACCGCCCGGGTGCCGCGGTTCAGCCGCCGAGCTGCTTGACGTATTTGGTGAAGAAGTTGACCCGGTCGAGCAGCTTGTCGTTCAGACCGCGGCAGGCCTTCGCCTTGGCGGCGACGGTGGCGGCGAGCGTCTGGGCGTCGTCGCAGAGCGCATCCGTGCTCGGCAGGAACACCGCCGACTTGCGCCTTTTCAGCACCGAGGCCGCGGAATCCGCGGCGCTCTCGCCGGTGGTGATCTGCCCGCCCACCTCCTTCACCCGCTGCGTGAGCTGCTTCAGCACCGGGCTCAGCGCCTTGATCTTGTCGGCGGGGTTCTTCGTTTTCTTGTCGATGTCGTCGAGGGTTTCGGCCTCGCCGGGCAGCGTGATCGCGGCGCCGCCGAGAAACTCCGCGCTGTCCTTGAGCTGCTTGAGGACGGGGCCGAGATCCTTGGCCATCGCGCCGTCCTCGTCCTCGGCCTTGTCGGCGTAGCCGGCGTACTGGTCGAGGTTGGTGCGCAGCGAGGCCAGTGCCGATTTCGCATCCTTGATGGAGTCGGCGAGGGATTTCTTCAGCTTGGCATCGATGCCGGACTTCTGCACGTCCTTGTTGAGCTTCTCGGCCGCGGCGATCTGCTTGTCGCAGCCGTCCGCGTCCTTGCCGAAACCGGCGATGTCGGCCTTGATCTGCTTGAACCCGACCTTGCGGTCCTTGAAATAGCCTTGAATCTTGTCGGCCATGCCGCCGGCGAGCTTGGGATAGGTGTCGAGCAGGGCAACCGCGTCCTTCGCGTCCTGCGCCATTTTCTTTTCGTCGTCGGCCACCGCGTCCCCCCCCCGCCTGGCCGGTCGCACCGGCCGCGTTTTCCCCCCGGAAATCTGGCACAGCGGGCGGACGGCGACAATCGGGGCGTGTGCCGGCCCGCTCGGGTGGGCCGCGATTCAGCCAACGCCCTGAAGCGGGCGTCGGCGTCGCCCCGCTACTCCACGACGATGCGCGGCGCCGGCGCGGCGGCGGCGAGCGCGGCTTCGGTCGCCTCCCACACCCGCTGGGCCAGGGCGGCGAAGGCGCGGGCGGCCTCGCTCTCCGGGGCGGCGGCGACGATGGGGGTGCCGGCGTCGGAGGCGGTGCGGATGTCGAGCAGCAGCGGCACCTCGCCGAGGAACGGCGCGCCGAGCCGCGCGGCCTCCGCGCGCGCGCCGCCATGGCCGAAAATCTCGGCGCGGTGGCCGCAGTTCGGGCAGCAATAATAGCTCATGTTCTCGACCAGCCCGAGCACGGGGACATTGACGCGCTCGAACATGCGCACCCCGCGCCTTGCATCGAGCAGCGCGATGTCCTGCGGCGTCGAGACGATCACCGCGCCGGTCAGCGCCACGCGCTGGGCCATGGTCAACTGCGCGTCCCCGGTGCCGGGCGGCATGTCCACCACCATCACGTCGAGCTTGCCCCACTCGGCCTGGCCCATCATCTGCTCCAGCGCGCCCATCACCATCGGGCCGCGCCAGATCATCGGCGTTTCCTCATCGACGAGGAAGCCGATGGACATCGCCTTCAGCCCCCAGGCTTCCAGCGGGATCATCCGCTCCTGGCCCTTGGCGCCGCGCACCTCCGGCTTGCGCGCCAGCCCGAGCATGCGCGGCAGGCTCGGGCCGTAGATGTCGGCATCGAGCAGCCCGACGGCGAGGCCCTGGCGGGCCAGGGCGACGGCGAGATTGACCGCGACGGTGGATTTGCCCACCCCGCCCTTGCCCGAGGCGACGGCGATGATCGCGCGCACGCCGGGCAGCAGCGCGGCGCGCTGGCCGGGCGCCGGCGGCGGCTTCGCGGGCTCGGGCGGCTTGTGGGCGGTGAGGATGACGGCGGCGTTGGTCACCCCCGGCTGGCGGGCGAGCAGCGCCTCCGCCTCCCGGCGCAGCGGCTCCAGCGCCGCGGCGCGGGCGCGCTCGACGCTGAGCGCCACCTGCACCAGCCCGCCGCGCACCTCGATGCCCTCGACCATGCCGGCGGCGACGATGTCCTGCCCGCTCGCCGGGTCGCGCAGAGTGCGCAGCGCCGCGCGCAGTGTCTCCTGTGTGGGGTTGCTCATGCGCTTGCCAGCCTTTCCTGTCCGGTCGATAACCATCCGCCGCTCCGGCTCTCGATATGCATCCGGCCGGCGCGCACGCCAATGGCCCCGCCCTGCGGCGCGGATACAGGAGGAGCGGCGATGTCTTGGAACAGCGGCGGGAATGCCGGCGGCTCGGGGCCGTGGGGCCCGCCCGGGCGGCCGAACGGCCCGCGCCCGCCGCCACCGGGCCGCGGCGGCCCGCCCTTCCCCGACCTCGACGAGTTCCTCGCCTGGCTGCGCTCGACCTTCGGCGGCGGCGGAGGAGGCCGGCCGGGCGGGCTCGGGCCGGCGAGCTTCGGCGGCGGCCGCGGCCTCGGCCTGCTCGTGGTCGGGCTGATCGGCGTCTGGCTCGCCAGCGGCTTCTTCCGCGTCCAGCCGGACCAGCAGGGTCTGGTGCTGCGCTTCGGCGCCTTCGTGCGCAGCGCCGGGCCGGGGCTGAACTACCACCTGCCCTGGCCGATCGAGACGGTCGAACGGCCGGCGGTGACGCGCATCAACCGGATCGAGATCGGCTATCGCTCGCGCGGACGCGACGAGATCACCGGCGAGATGCGCCCGCCGCGCGATGTCGGCGCCGAAAGCCTCATGCTCACCGGCGACGAGAACATCATCGACATCAATTTCACCGTGTTCTGGCACATCAGCAACGCCGCGGATTTCCTGTTCGGCGTGCGCAACCCGGAGGAAACGGTGAAATCCGCCGCCGAAAGCGTGATGCGCGAGGTGATCGGCCGCACGCCGATCCAGCCGGCGCTGACCGCGGCGCGCGCGCAGATCGAGACCGCCGTGCACAAGGGCACGCAGGCGATCCTCGACCGCTACGGCGCCGGCGTCGAGATCACCCAGGTGCAGCTCCAGCGCGTCGATCCGCCGGCCGCGGTGATCGACAGTTTCCGCGACGTGCAGCGCGCCAATACCGACGCCGAACGCATGCGCAACGAGGCCGAGGCTTACCACAACGACATCGTCCCGCGCGCGCGCGGCGATGCGGCGCGCATCGTCGCCGAGGCGGAGGGCGCGCGGCAGGCGGCGATCGCGCAGGCCACCGGGGAGGCGCAGCGCTTCGACAGCGTGCTCGCCGCCTACCGCGCGGCCAAGGACGTGACATTGCGCCGGCTCTATATCGACGCCATGCAGAGCGTGGTCGAACACGCCCAGACGGTGGTGGTGGACCCGGCGCTGAAGGGCGTACTGCCGCTGCTGAACCTCGTGCCCGAGCCAGCGCGGGCTCCTTCGCCGGCTCGGGCGGAAGTGCCGGCGCAACCCTCCGCTCCGCCGCCCGCCACGGCCCAACCGGGAAAAGCGCCATGAACCGGCTGCTGCCCTTCGGCGCCATTCTGCTGCTGCTGGCCGCGATCGTCGCCGGCTCCAGCCTGTTCACCGTCGCCCAGACCGAGCAGGTGCTGATCACCCAGTTCGGCCAGCCGATCCGCGTCATCACCGTGCCGGGCCTGCATGCCAAGCTGCCGTTCGTGCAGACCGCGATCGCGTTCGACCGCCGGCTGCTGGATTTCGACGTCGCCAGCGAAGAGGTCATCCTCGGCGACCAGCGCCGGCTGATCGTGGACAGTTTCACCCGCTTCCGCATCGTCGACCCGCTGCGCCTGTTCCAGGCCGCCGGCCCGACCGAGGGCGTGATCGAGGCCCGCCTCGGCGCCGTCGTCTCCGGCAGCCTCCGGCGCGTGCTCGGCAACGAAAGCCTGCTCGACGTGCTCTCCGCCCAGCGCGACCGCATCATGAGCCGCATCCGCACCGAGGTGAACGCGGAGATGCAGGGCTTCGGCCTCGCCGTCGAGGATGTCCGCATCCGCCGCGCCGACCTGCCGGAGGAGAATACCGAGGCCATCCTCAGCCGCATGCAGTCCGAACGCGAGCGCGTCGCCCGCCAGGCGCGCGCCGAGGGGGCCGAGGCCTCCGCGCGCATCCGCGCCGGGGCGGAGCGCGAGCGCACGGTGCTGCTGGCCGACGCCCGCGGCACGGCGGAGAAACTGCGCGGCGAAGGCGAGCAGAAAGCGATCGGCATCTATGCCGCGGCCTTCGGCAAGGACCCGACCTTCTTCACCACCTGGCGGACGCTGGAAGCCTATCGCGCGGGCTTCGGCGCCGGGACGAGCCGCCTGGTGCTCTCAGGCGATGCCGACTTCCTGCGCCTGCTGCGCCACGCCCCAACCGCGCACGAGCCGACGGCTCAGGATGTGGGCGCCGCCCAGCCATCCTCGCCAGGCTCGATCGACATCCCCGAACTCGGCTCGACCCAGACCAGGTGATCGCGCACTTCCTTCACCCCGGGCGCGTTCTCCGCCACCACCCGTAGCGCCTTGCGCTCGCGCTCGTCGAAGATCACGCCGTCGAGATGCACCAGCCCGTCATGGACGGTGACGATCACCCCGTCCCGCCGGCCCCAGGGCTGGCGCTCGATCTCGGCCAGGATGGCGCGGCGGATCGCGGTATCGCCCGGCGCCGGCTCGGTATCCTTGGCCAGCATCTGCGACAGCGCGCGGATGAGGTCGGCGCGGCTGACGATGCCCACCGGCACGCCGGCGCTCACCACCGGCAGGCGGCGGACGCGCTTGCGCTCCATCAGCCAGACGACGTCGGCGAGCGGCGTGTCGGGGGCGACGGAGACGACATCGGCGGTCATGATCTCGCCCACCGTGCGCGCGTGCGCCTGCACGTAATCGGCCGCCATCCGCCCCGGCCCGAGCAGGAAGCCGAGCCAGCGCGGCCGCTCGGTCTGCGTGCCGAGCTCGGCGCGGCGCAGCAGATCCCCCTCGGTGAGGATGCCGACCAGCCTGCCATGCGCGTCCACCACCGGCAGGCCGCTGATGTGCTTGTCCAGCATGGTATGGATCGCATCGCGCACCGCCGCGTCGGCGCGGACGGTGGTGATCTCGCGGGTCATGATGTCGGCGACGGTCGCGGGTGATGCTGGCATTGGCCTTCCTGGCACTGACGGTCCTGGCATCCCCACTCTCCTGACGCTTCGCGACGTGGAAACGCATCGATGCCCCCAAGCCTCGCGCGCCGCGTTGATGCAGGTCAAGTGCCGGCGCTTGCTGCTATTGCAGGTCGTGCCGCCAGGGCAGCAATGCCCGCTCCAGGCGATGGACCAGCGCTGACAGCACCAGCGCCAGCGCCACGGTGACGGCGAGCTCGGCGAACACTTTGGAGATCACGTAGAGACTGCCGGCCTTGAAGATGGCATGGCCGAGCCCCTCGTCGGAGGACATGAACTCGCCGATGATCGCGCCGACGAGGGCGAAGCCGACGGTGAGCTTGAGGCCGGCGAAAATGTCGGTGAGCGAGGCCGGCAGCACCAGATGGCGGAAAATCTGGTGCTTGTCGGCGCCGAGCGAGCGCATCAGGTTGATCTGGTCCGGATCGACGCCGAGCGCGCCCTTGTAGGCGATGACCAGCGACACGACGACGACCGAGAGCGTCGCCATCGCCAGCTTGGAGGCGAAGCCGGTGCCGAACCAGATGATGACGATCGGCGCCAGCGCCACGATGGGGATCGAGCCCAGCGCCAGGATGAACGGCTGCAGCACGCGCGAGACGAAGCGCGAATACCACAGCGCGAGCCCGATGCCGGTGCCGAGCAGGTTGCCGAGCACGAAGCCGGCCAGTGTCTCCAGCCCGGTCACGAGCGTATCGGTGAACAGCGTGCCGTCGCGCGCGGCGGCGATGAGCGCGGCGGCAATTCCCCCCGGCGACCCGAACAGGAACGCGTTCACCGCCGCCCCGCGCGTCGCCGCCTCCCACGCCGCCAGCAGCAGCGCCAGCAGCGCCAGTTGCGCCGCGAGCACCCCGAGCCGCCCGCGCCAGCGCCGCCGCGCGCGGCCGGCGGGTTTCGGCGCCATCACGGCGGTCTCGACGCGGTCCGACACCGAAACCATGCTCAGTGCAGCTCCAGCTCGTTCCAGATGGAGCGCACATAATGCGCGAAATCCGGCGCCTCGCGCGCCTGGATCATGTCGGTGCGGTCGCCCGGCAGCGCGATGCGGTGCTCGGTGATGACGCGCGAGGGCCGGCGCGAGAGCACGATCACGCGGTCCGAAAGGCTGACGGCCTCCTCGATGTCGTGCGTGATCAGCAGCAGCGCGCGCTGCTCCTCGCGCACCAGCCGCGCCGTGTCGCGCTCGATCAGCAGCTTGGTCTGGAAATCCAGCGCCGAGAACGGCTCGTCGAGCAGCAGCACCTCGGGGTCCGGCGCCAGCGTGCGCGCCAGCGCCACGCGCTGGCGCATGCCCCCCGAAAGCGCGCTGGGATAGAAGCCCGCGAAGCCGGCGAGGCCGAGCCGCTCGAGCGCACCCATCGCCCGCGCGCGCCGCTCGGCACGGCCGACACGCTTGATCTGCAGCCCGAGTTCGGCATTCTCCACCGCCGTGCGCCAGGGCAGCAGCAGATCCTTCTGCAGCATGTAGCCGACGCGCTCCGGCGTGCCGACGAGCGGGCGACCGAACCAGGCGATGCGGCCACGGCTCGGCGCCAGCAGGCCGCAGATCAGATTGAGCAGCGTCGTCTTGCCGCAGCCGGACGGCCCGACCAGGCTGACGATCTCGCCACGCGCCAGCGCGAAGGAAACGGAGCGGATCACCTCCACCGGCGCGGCGTCATCCTCGCCGAAACTCTTGCCGAGATCGGTGGCGGCGAAAATCTCGCCGGCGGCGGCCGCGCCGCCGGCGATCGTCCGCGCGAAACTCACCTCCGGCCGCGCGTCACGCGGCGTGCGCCTTCATCGCGAAACTGTTGTCCACGATCTGCGCGAACGTCGTCGTGCCCTTGATGTTCTTGAGATAGACCTGCATCTTCATGAGATTGTCCCATTGCGCCGGGTCGACCACGACCGACTGCGCCGGGATCTTGTATTTCAGTTCCGATTCGATCGCCTTGTCGACGACCTTCACCGGCAGCTCGGGAAATTCCATATGCGCCACGGCTACCGCGTAGTCGGGATCCTCGTAGACGCGCCGGTCGGCCAGCTCGAACCCGTCGCACAGCGCCTGCACGATCGCCGGCTGCCGGGCGATGGTTTCGTTCAGCACCATGATGCCGGTGTTGCAGAACGGGCCGATGGCGTTGGAGAAATCGAACACCGTGCGCGCGCCCTGGTCCTCGGCCTCGGCGACACCCGGCTGGTAGGCGATGGCGACATCGGCGCGCCCGGCCAGCATCGCCGCGATCTCGGTGCCGGGGCTCACCTGCAGCATCTTCACGTCCTTGCCGACGACGAGCCCGGCCTCCTCGAGCAGCTTCTTGGTGACGCTGTAATTGGTGTTGGGCTCGGGCGAGGTGACGACGGTGAGCCCCTTGAACTGCTTCGGATCCGTGATCGGCGCGACGGTTTTGGAGACGCCGAAATAATGCGCCCGCTGCACCACCGTGCCGACGACCTTGCCCGGCCCGCCATTCTCCACCGACATCGGCACCATGGTCGGATCCCCGATGCCGAACAGCGCCGAGCGCCCGAGCACGGCGGCGAAAGCCTGCGTGTCGCCGCCCGCGGCCTTGACGTTGAGCTTGATGCCGAACTTCTCGAAATAGCCGCCGCGCTGGCCGACATAGAGGTCGATATAGCCGAGATTATGCACCGCCTCGACGAAGTTCACCTCGACGAGCGCCGCGCGCGCGATGTGCGGCGCGGCCAGCGCCACGGCAGCGCCCGCCGCACCGGCGCCCAGCACTTGCCGTCGCGACAGCACGGGCCGCCGCGAGAACGTCGCCCGCGCCGATGCCATGGTCCCTGATGTCATCTTCATTGTGCACCCCATTCCTGTCCCTGCCTCGCCTCGCAGCAACCCGGCGCGCTCCGGCTCAAGCCAACCCCCAACGCCAGCCCCGGAAGCCTGCCCGCATCCGCCCTCTTGCGGAAAACGCAATGCTGCAATGCAATGATTGCCTTGCCAGGAGCTCTGTCAAGCGGGATTTGGGCGCGATTGCACGAATACTGGGCGGAATGCTCCGCGCCCAGCCTGTTCATCGCATCATTTCTGGCGCGATTTCTGGCGCGATTTCTGGGGCGATTGCCTGCAACCCAGCAATCGCAGCGATCAGCGCGCGGAATTCACGCCCCGCCGGACGCGGATGGCGCCGAGAAGCGCGAGGCCGCCGCCGAGCAGCGCGAACGGCATCGGCTCGGGGATCGGCGTCACGGAGCCGGAGGCGAAGCCGATCGGGGCGAAGATGCCGTCGAGGAAGCACTGGCTGGACTGGCAGGCGAAGCTCGAGGCAGCGGCCGGCCCGAACGCGGTGTCGATGCTGCCGGGCTCGAAGACGAGCGTGGTGGGCGTGATCTCGAAATTCAGCGTCAGTTGGCCGGAGGTGGCGAAGAATTCGATCTGGACGAAACTCCCCGCCGGGCTCGTGCCGGTGAACGGCAGCACGCTGACGAGCGAAAGAATCGTCGAGTCGAAGGTCACGGTCGGCGCGGTGAACTGGAAGCTCGGCACCGAAAGTGTGGTCGCGTCCCAGACGAACTGGCCGGTGACGGCGCTGCTGCCGGAGACCGAACTGGCGAGCGTGCCCTGGAACGCGTACGGCTGCAGCACGTCGGCCCTGGCCGGATGCAGGCCGAGCAGCCCCCCGGCCAGCAGGCCGCCCGCCAGACCGATCGCCAGCCTGATTTTGGAGATCCCGCGCAGTTCGATGGGCATTCGGCCGACCCTTTTTGGTCTGTCCCAATTAAGACGAGAGGGCCGGTTGGTGTCAACCAATGTCCGGTTGTGGAGATGCGGTCTTCACACACCGTTCATGGGCCGGTAGCGGTCCTGCGCACGCGCCCGTCCCCGCCTCCTCGTTTTTCGCTTGTGCCCGGGGCCGCACTTGCGCATCCTCCGCGCCGACGAGAACAAAACGGGATCATCGATGCCCGCCTCCGAGTTCGACCCCATTCTCGAGTTCGACCCCCTGCGCACCCACAGCGCCGCCGCCATCGCGCGCCGCGAGGCCGAGCGGGCCCGCGACCTCGCCTTCATCGCGCGCGACCGCAAGCGGTTCGACATCCCCGAGGCCGAGCAGCGCGCGAACCGCGAGGCCGCCCGCGCCGCCGATGCCCTCGCCGCCCGGAGCCGGCGGCAGACGCAGGTCCGCGCCGCCGCGCTGGGCCTGTTCGCCCGCCGCGGCGTCGCCGCCATCTCGCTCGCCCGCCTCGCCTGGGAAATGGGCTGCGGCGAGGCCGCGCTGCGCCGCGCCTACCCGGACAAGCCCTGCCTGCTCGCCGCCATCCTCACCGAGGCCATGGACGCGCTCGACGAAGCCGTGCTCGGCGCCCACGATGCCGCCGGCGACCCCGCCCAGGACCCTGCGGCCGCCGCCGCCGCCCGCCTCGCCGCCATGGCCGAGGCCTATCTCAGCCACCGCGCCGGGCCCGGGGCGGCGGCGCAGCGCATCCTGCCCGAGGCCATCGCCCTGCTGCCGCCGGCCGCCGCCGAGCCGATCACCGTCCGCCGCCGCTGGCTCGCCGCGCCGTTCGAGACCGCGCTCGAACAGGCCCTCGCCGAGCCGGACCGCGCCCGCGTCGCCCTGCTCGCCCACGCAATGCTCGGCCTGCTCGACGCCCATGCCGATCTGGCGGACCCTCCGCCCGAGGCCGACTATGCCGCATTCGCCCTCGCCGCCATTCTCGGCGCCGCCACCGCGCCCTGCCCGCCCGGCGTCCGCGCGCCCTTCCATCCGGCGCCGTCCGATCCGGCCGCAAGGTTGACACCGCCGCCCGCCTGCGCCCACTTTCCGCCCATCCTTCCCGGGCAGGAAACGAGAGGCCGCCATGGCACAGCACGACAAGAGCAAGCACGGCGCGCGCCCGCTGCGCTCGCGCCGCTGGTTCGACGATCCGCACGATCCCGGCATGACCGCGCTCTATGTCGAGCGCTACCTGAATTTCGGCCTGACCCGCGAAGAGCTGCAGTCGGGCAAGCCGATCATCGGCATCGCCCAGACCGGCTCGGACCTCTCGCCGTGCAACCGCCACCATCTGCAACTGGCGGAGCGGGTGCGCGACGGCATCCGCGATGCGGGGGGCATTCCGCTGGAATTCCCCCTCCATCCCATCCAGGAAACCGGCAAGCGCCCGACCGCGGCGCTGGACCGCAATCTCGCCTATCTCGGCCTCGTCGAGGTGCTGCACGGCTATCCGCTTGACGGCGTCGTGCTCACCACCGGCTGCGACAAGACCACGCCCGCCTGCCTGATGGGCGCGGCAACGGTGAACATTCCCGCCATCGTGCTCTCCGGCGGGCCGATGCTGGATGGATGGTGGAAGGGCAGGCTCTCCGGCTCCGGCACCATCGTCTGGGAGGGCCGCAAGCTCTATGCCGAGGGCAAGATCGGCTACGACGAGTTCATGGACATGGCCGCCTCCTCCGCGCCCTCGGCCGGCCACTGCAACACCATGGGCACGGCGACCTCGATGAACAGCCTGGCCGAGGCGCTCGGCATGTCGCTGCCCGGGTGCGCCGCCATTCCCGCGCCCTATCGCGAGCGCGGCCAGATGGCCTACGAGACCGGGCGGCGCATCGTCGCCATGGTGCACGAGAATCTGCTGCCCTCGGACATCATGACCAAAGCCGCGTTCGAGAACGTCGTCGCCGCCGCCGCCGCACTCGGCGCCTCGTCGAACTGCCCGATCCACATGATCGCCATCGCGCGCCACATGGGCGTCGAGCACACGCTCGAGGACTGGCAGCGCATCGGGCCGGAGATTCCGCTGCTGGTCGATTGCCAGCCCGCCGGGCGGTTCCTCGGCGAGGCGTTCCATCGCGCCGGCGGCGTGCCGGCGGTGATGAAGGAGCTGCTGCAGGCGGGCCGGATCGACGGCGCGGCGATGACCGTCACCGGGCGGAGCATGGCGGAGAATCTCGCCGCCGTGCCGACGCCCGACCGCGAGGTGATCCGCGCCTACGAGGCGCCGCTGAAGGCCGCCGCCGGCTACGTCGTCATGACCGGCAATCTGTTCGAGAGCGCGGTGATGAAAATGAGCGTCATCGACGAGGCGTTCCGCCGCCGCTTCCTCTCGGATCCGGCGCATCCGAACGTGTTCGAGGGCAAGGTCGCGGTGTTCGAGGGGCCGGAGGATTATCACGCCCGCATCGAGGATCCTACGCTCGGCATCGACGAGCACACCGTGCTGGTGGTGCGCAACTGCGGCCCGGTCGGCTATCCCGGCAGCGCCGAAGTGGTGAACATGCAGCCGCCGGCAGCGCTTTTGAAGCGTGGCATCGACGCGCTGCCGACCATGGGCGACGGACGGCAATCCGGCACCTCGGCCAGCCCCTCGATCCTCAACGTCACGCCGGAGGCCGCCGTCGGCGGCGGGCTGGCGCTGCTGAAGAGCGGCGACCGCATCCGCATCGACCTCACCAACCGCAAGGTGGACGTGCTGCTGGCGGAGGGTGAACTCGCCGCCCGCCGCGCCGCCTGGCGTGCTCCGGCGCTGAAGCACCAGACGCCGTGGGAGGAAATCTACCGCTCCATGGTCGGCCAGCTCGGCACCGGCGCCTGTCTGGAGCCGGCGACGATGTATCTCAACATCATCGAGACGCGCGGCGAAGCGCGCAACAACCACTGAGGGGGCGGCGATGAGCGCGCGTCTCGCCGGCAAGAAGGCGTTCGTCACCGCCGCGGCGCAGGGCATCGGCCGGGCCATCGCCGAAGCCCTCGCCGCCGCCGGCGCGGAGGTGGTGGCGACCGATGTCAACGAGGACAAGCTCGGCGCGATCGCCGCGCCGCGCATCCGCACCATGCGGCTCGATGCGCTGCACGCGGCGGACATTTTCTATGTCGCGGATTCCGTAGGCCCCATCGACATCCTCGCCAACTGCGCCGGATTCGTCCACCAGGGCAGCGTGCTGGAGGCGAGCGAGGAGGAGTGGGATTTCGCCTTCGACCTCAATGTGCGCTCGCAGTTCCGCACCATCCGCGCCTTCCTGCCCGGCATGCTGGCGAAGGGCAGCGGCGCCATCGTCAACATCGCCTCGGTCGCCTCCAGCGTGAAGGGCGTGCCGAACCGCTTCGTCTACGCCACCACCAAGGCCGCGGTGATCGGATTGACCAAGTCCGTGGCTGCGGATTTCGTCGGCAAGGGGATCCGCTGCAACTGCATCTGCCCCGGCACCGTCGCCTCGCCGAGCCTGGAGGAGCGCATCGCCGCCAACGCCGCCGCCGCCGGCTCGCTCGAGGCCGCGCGCGCCGCCTTCGTCGATCGCCAGCCGATGGGCCGGCTCGGCCGGCCGGAGGAGATCGCCGCCCTCGCCGTCTATCTCGCCAGCGACGAGAGCGCCTTCGTCACCGGTCAGGCGATGGTCATCGATGGCGGCTTCACTTTGTGATCCGAGGAAGAGGGAAATCATGAAACTTCTGCGTGTCGGTCCGTCCGGGGCCGAGAAGCCGGCCATGCTCGACGCCGACGGGGGCTTGCGCGATCTCTCCGGCGTGATCACCGATATCGACGGCGACACGCTCTCGCCGGACGGGCTCGATCAGTTGCGCGGGCTGGACCCCAAGCGTCTGCCGCGCGTCGCCGGCAATCCGCGCATCGGCCCGTGCGTGGTGCGGCCGCTGAACTATGTCTGCATCGGCCTCAACTACGCCGACCACGCCGCCGAGACCGGCTCGCCGATCCCCAAGGAGCCGATCATCTTCCTCAAATCCCTCGGCGCCTTCTGCGGTCCCTTCGACGCGGTGAAAATTCCCCGCGGCTCGAAGAAGACCGACTGGGAAGTGGAGCTCGGCGTCGTCATCGGCACCCGCGCCAGCTACGTCACCGAAGCGGAGGCGATGACCCACGTCGCCGGCTACTGCGTCTGCAATGATGTCAGCGAGCGGGAATACCAGCTCGAGCGCGGCGGCACCTGGGACAAGGGCAAAAGCTGCGACACGTTCGGCCCCACCGGCCCGTGGATGGTGACGCGCGACGAGATCGCCGATCCGCAGAACCTCGCCATGTGGCTCGATGTCGACGGCGTGCGGATGCAGAACGGCAGCACGAAGACGATGATTTTTGGCGTCGCCAAGCTGGTTTCCTACGTCAGCCACTTCATCACGCTGCATCCTGGCGACGTGATCTCCACCGGCACGCCGCCGGGGGTGGGCATGGGCAAGAAGCCGGAGCCGGTGTTCCTCCGGGCCGGGCAGACCATGCGGCTCGGCATCGCCGGGCTCGGCGAGCAGGAGCAGGCACTCGTCGCCGCGTGACCGGCCGGCGCCCGAGCCGCGGGCGCTGCTGCTCCTGATCCTGGGGACCGCGCTGGTGCGGCTGGCGCTGGCCGCGGTTCTCGGGCTCGGGGTGGACGAGAGCTACATGGTGGCGGCCGGACGGTCGCTGCACTGGGCCTATTTCGACCACCCGCCGCTGGCGTGGTGGCTCGGCTGGGGTGCCGCGCATCTGTTCGGCACCGAGGCGGCGCTGGCGGTGCGGGCGCCGTTCATCGCCCTGTTCGCGCTCTCGACCTGGCTGATGGCGCGGCTCGGCGGCGCGCTGTTCGGCCCGCGCGCGGGGGTGTGGGCGGCGGTGGGGCTCAATCTGGCGCCGGTCTTCGGCGTCACCGCGGGCTCGTGGGTGCTGCCGGACGGGCCGCTGATCGCCGCCCTGCTCGGCGCCGCGCTGTGCCTGGTGCGCGCGGTCGAAGGCGGGCGCTGGGCAGCCTGGCTTGGCGCCGGGGCGTTGCTCGGGCTGGCGCTGGCGGCGAAATATACCGCCGTGCTGACCGCGTTCGGCGCGGTCGCCTTTCTCGCCACCAGCGCCCGGCACCGGGTCTGGCTGGCACGGCCGCAGCCCTACCTCGCCGCCTTGGTCGCGGCGCTGGTGTTCAGCCCGGTGCTGATCTGGAACGCGCGCCACGGCTGGGCCTCGATCGCCTTCCAGGGTGGGCGCGCGGCCGGCGGCGCGTTCCATCCGCTGGTTCCGTTCGCCGTGCTGGCCGGGGAGGCATTGTTTCTGCTGCCCTGGATCTGGGCCGGGCTGATCGGCGTCCTGATCGCGGCGCTGCGGCGCGGGCCGGCGGAGTGGCGCGGCTGGGTGTGCGCGATGCTGGCACTGCCGCCGATCCTGCTCTTTGCCGCCGTCGCCCTCTGGTCGCGCCAGCGGGTGCTGTTCCACTGGGCGGCGCCGGGCTACCTGTTCCTGTTCCCCCTGCTCGGCCAATTTGCCGCCGCCCGCGCGGCGGCGGCGCGGCGGTGGGCGGCGGGCACGGCCGTGGTCCTCGCCCTGCTGCTGGCCGCGCTGGGCAGCGACGCGCGATGGAACTGGCTCGCCGTTCTGCGCCCCGGCGCCGATCCGCTGGTCGAGGCGGTGGACTGGGACAGCGTCCGCACCGACCTCGCCGCCCGCGCCCTGCTCGCCCCCGACGGGCCGGTGATCGCGGCGCTGCGCTGGCAGGACGCCGGCAAGCTCGCCTACGCGCTCGGGCCCGGCGTGCGCGTCGTCTGTCTCGGCCCCGATCCGCGCCAGTTCGGTGCCGACCAGGCGCTGGGCACGCTGGCCGGGCGCACGCTGCTGATCGTCGCGCCCCGGTTCGATCTCGCCCGGCTGCGCCAGGCGCTGGGCGGACGCTTCGCCGCCCTGACGCCCCTACCGCCCGCCCCGCTCCGCCACGGCGGGGACACGGTTCTCGACATACCGCTGTTCCTCGGCACGGAGTTTCGCCCGCCCGGCTGAGCCCGCCGGCTCCGGCGCCGCGCCCATCTGGGGCAGCACCAGCCGGAACACCGCGCCGCCCTCGGGATGGGTCTGCGCGCTGACGTGCCCGCCATGCATCGCCGCCGCCTCGGCGACGATGGCCAAACCCAGCCCGGCCGCGCCGCCGCCGACCGCGCCGCGCACGAACGGCTTGAACAGCAGCTCGCGCATCGTCGGATCGATCCCCGGGCCGTGGTCGCGCACCTCGACGACGATGCCCGGCCCGATCCGCACCGCCACCTCCGAGCCCGCCGGGGTGAAGCGGACGGCGTTTTCCACCAGATTGCAGATCGCCCGCTCCACCACCTCGCCATTGCCGCGCAGCGTCAGCGACCTCCCCTCCGGCACGTCGAGCACGATGTCCTTGCCCGCCGCCAGCACCAGCGGCGCGATCCGGGCGATGCAGTCGCGCGCGAGGGCGACGACATTGACCATGTCGTCGAGCGGCAGCTGCCTGGCCTCGAAGCGCGCCATGGTCAGCAACTGATCGACGGTGCGCCCCAGCCGGTCGATGTCGCTCAGCAGCGCCGGCGCCGCCGCCGGTTCGACGCTGCTCTCGACGCGCGCGCGCAGCACGGCGAGCGGCGTGCGCAATTCATGGGCGGCGCTGGCGGTGAAACGCTGCTGCTGGCGCAGCGCCTCGCCGAGCCGGGCCAGGGCCGCGTTTGCTGCCGCCACCACGGGCAGAATCTCCTGCGGCACGGTGGCGGTGCGGATGCGCGTCTCGCCGCCGTCGACCCCGATCGCGCGCGCCTCGGCCGAGACCGCGTGCAGCGGCCGGAGCACCCGGCGCACGGTGAGCCAGGTGATCGCCAGCGTCGCGATCAGCATCGGCACGAAGGTCGGCAGGGTTTCGTCCATCAGTTCGTGGCGCGCCCAGATCAGCACGTCGAACAGCGGGTTGTCGCCCTTGACCACGGTCACCCGCATCGTGCCCAGCTTGGTCTTGACGGTGCGGAAGGCGGCGTAGCGCCAGCGGCCGCGCGGCGAGAGGAAGGCGAACTCGCCGTCCAGCGGTTCGGTCGCGGCGTTGATCGACGGCACCTCGAACCCGTCCGCGCCGGCGATCTGGCGGTTGGTGGCCAGATCGGTGACGACCACGCCCCGATCGGCGAACCGGGCGACGCGCCGCTCGAGGTCCGGTGTCAGGCGGAGCATCAGCTGGCCATGCGCACCGGCGGTGACGCTCGCGCCGATCTCTTCGGCGAGCTCGCCCATCATCAGCCCGATTTCCGCCCGCCGGTCGTCCCAGCCGAGCGCGAGGTAGCCGGCCGAAGTGCCGATGAAGGCGAGAACGTAGAGCAGCGAAAGACGCAGCAGCAGCGGCCGCTCGAGCGAGGGCGCCTGGGCGCGGAACAGCGTCACGGCGCCGGCTCGCCGGTGCGCAGCAGATAGCCGACGCCACGCACGACGCGGATGTTCGTCGCGCTGCCGGCTTCGCGCAGGCGCCGGCGCAGGCGCGAGACATGGACTTCTATGACGTTGGAATCCGGTTCGCTATCGAAACCATACAGCGCCTCCAGAAGGCGCTCGCGCGTCACCACCCGCTCCGGCGCGCGCAGCAGCACCTCGAGCACGCTGAGCTCGCGCCGCGACAGCATCACCGGCTGACCCTCGACGGCGAGCTGCGGCGCGGTGGTGTCGAAGGCGAGATCGCCATACTCAATGACGCCGCGGCCGAGCCCGCCGGGCCGGCGCAGCACCGCGCGCAGGCGGGCGTGCATCTCCTCGAAGGCGAACGGCTTGATGAGATAGTCGTCGACGCCGCGATCCAGCCCCTGGACCCGGTCCGCCAGCGCGTCGCGGGCGGTGATCGCCATCACCGGCGGCGCCTCGCCGCGTTCGCGCAGCAGTTTGAGCAGCGTCAGCCCCTCGCCGTCCGGCAACTGGCGATCCAGCAGCACGGCGTCGTAGGTGGCGACGCGCACGCTCGCCGCCGCATCCGCCAGCGTGTGCGCCAGATCCACCGCATAGCCAGCCCGCTCCAGGCTCGCCTTGATCATCTCGGCGAGATCCCGCTCGTCCTCCACGACGAGGATACGCATGAACTCGGCTCACTCCCCACGCCAGGACGAAGATGCTAGGGCAGTGCGTACCGCAGCACAACGCGGGCCGCTCGGCATCAGTCGATGGCGGCGTGAATCAGGTTGCTGACCCGGTCCATCCGGGCCGAGTGCCACGGATCGGCGGCGACATGGTTGGTGATGTAGGCGAAGGACACGCCGCTGACCGGGTCCGCCCAGCAATAGGAGGAGCCGATGCCGCCATGGCCGAACGCCTCCGCCGGGGCCAGCGCGCCGAGCCCGCGCGCGTGCGGACCCAGCCCGCGCGCATGCGGCCCGAGCCCGCGATGCATCGGCAGGCCCATGTAATGGTCGATCTGCTCGCCGGAGAAATCCCGCGTGACGAAGGCGACGAGGCGCGGCGAGAACAGCCGCACGTCGCCGAGCCGGCCCTTGCCGAGCATCATCTGGTAGAACGCCGCCATGCCGCGCGCGGTGCCGAAGCCGCCGCCGCCGGGCACGCCGGCTGAGCGGAATTCCGCCGAATTGTCGGCGATGCGGTTGAGCTCGGGGGCGGCGGAAATATCGGCGCAGCGCGCCTGCGCCGCCGCCGGCACGCCGACCATGAGATCGTTGGCGAGGCCGAGGGGCGCGATCACCGTCTCGCGGATCACGTCGCGATAGTCGAGCCCGGTCACCGCCTCGATCACCATCGCCAGCGTGTAGTGCGCCGAGAGCCCGTGATAGTGCATGCGCGACCCGGGGGTCCATTCGAGCGAGAACTCGCAGACCTCGGCGCGCATGCGGGCATGGTCCGCCCACGCCTCGCGGCTGACCACGGCGGAGGGATAGCCGGCCTGGTGGGTGGTGACGTCGTAGAGGGTGATGTCGCCTTTGCCGCGGTTGGCGAACTCCGGCAGATGGTCGGCGACGCGGTCTGAAAAGGAGAGCTCGCCCTGTTCCACCAGCGCCCAGACCGCGGCCATGGTGAGGATTTTGGTGTTCGAATAGAGCAGCCACAGCGTGTCGTCGGCGGCCGGCGTGCCGGCGCGGGCGTGGCCGTAGCTGCGCGCGAAGGCGAGCTTGCCGTGCCGGGCGAGCGCGATCTGGCAGCCGGGAAACCTTCCCTCCTCCAGATGGCGCAGGATCAGCCGGTCCAGCGCGGCGAGCGGCGCGGGGGCGAAGCCGAGCGCCTCGGGCGTGGCGGCGGCGAGCGGGAAAGCGTGGCTCATGGCCGGCCCCTCAGCCGCGGCCGACGAACGGCATTTTCGTCGCCATCACGGTGACGAACTGCACGTTCGAGGCCAGCGGCATGCCGGCCATGAACACGATGGTCTGGCCGACATGGTTGACATCCATCAGCGGCTCGACGGCGATGGTGCCGTTGGCCTGCGGCACGCCCTTGGCCATGCGCGAGGCCATCTCCGTCTCGGCGTTGCCGATGTCGATCTGGCCGCAGGCGATGTCGTATTTCCGCCCGTCCAGCGAGAGCGACTTGGTCAGGCCGGTGATGGCGTGCTTGGTCGAGGTGTAGGGCGCCGAATTGGGCCGCGGCGCGTGGGCGGAGATCGAGCCGTTGTTGATGATGCGCCCGCCGCGCGGGGTCTGGTCCTTCATCACCCGGAACGCCGCCTGGGCGCAGAGGAACGAGCCGGTGAGATTGATGGCGACCACGTTCGCCCATTGTTCGTAGGTGAGGTCTTCGAGATTGATGCCCGGCGCGTTGACGCCGGCATTGTTGAACAGCAGATCCAGCCGGCCGAACCGGCGCTTCGTTTCGGCGAACAGCGCACCGACCGAGGCCGGATCCGCGACATCGGTGGCGATCGGCGCCGCCTGGCCGGCGAGGCCCTTGGCGCGGGCGGCGGTTTCCTCCAGCGCATCGAGCCGCCGGCCGGCGAGCACGACGGTCCACCCGGCACCGATCAGCGCCAACGCCGAAGCCCGCCCGACGCCACTGCCGGCACCGGTGACGATTGCGATTCCGGGCGTGCTGCTCATGATCCGTTTCCTCTCCCAATGCTTCGCGCCCGGCATGTTCGGCGGCCGGCGCCACGCTGCGCCCGAAGCTAATCCAGGGGGGACAGCGACGCAAACCGCCGCGGCGCACGGCGCCGGGCTCCGGCAGGCTCGCCGGCGACACCCGCGGGGGAGGCGAGCGTTGCCGGTGTGAGCTGCGGATCGGGGGGGCTACCCCGCACGATCCAGGTCCTGGTGGCAAGAGTCCGACGCTTCGTAGCGGGTTCGGACTACCGCAACGGGTGGGAAGACGCTCGTCCGGTTTGTTTGGCAGAGACGCGAGGACCGGACATTCGCACCGGACTTCTGCAACAGGTAAGATGTTGATGTCGTTGCGTTCTCTAAGCTGTGCAGAATCCTTGAGTTGTGCAGAGAAGCCAGAAGATTAGCCGTTTGGATTAGTGTCTTGACAGCGGCACGCCATCCATATTACCTAGCCACATGGCTAACTTAGATCACGTTTTTCATTCGCTCGCGGACAGCACTCGCCGCGCCGTAATTGCGCAACTCGCGAGTGGCCCGGCCAGCATCGGCGATCTCGCGCAGCACCATCACATGGCTCTTCCAAGCTTCTTGAAGCACATCCGGGTGCTCGAACAGAGCGAGATAGTCATTTCCAGGAAAAGGGGGCGGGTCCGCATTTGCGAATTACGCCCCGACGCGCTGACGGCGGCGCAAGGCTGGCTCGAACAGGAGCGGCGCAAGTGGGTCACCCGCTTGGATCAGCTCGATGCCTTTATTGAAACACTGGCTGCAAAGGAGAAGACCAATGGAAAAGAATGATGAGCTCGATCTTCTGCTCGAACGCACGGTAAAGGCCACCCCCGCCCAGCTCTGGCGCGCTTGGACAGAGCCAGAGTTGTTGAAACAATGGTTTGCGCCGAAGCCCTACGGCGTGGCCAAAGTGGAGGTTGACCTCGTGCCGGGTGGTGCATTCAGCATTGTGATGCGATCACCAGAAGGGAACATTTTTCCTGAAAGGTCGGGCTGTATTCTTGTTGTCGATCCGCAGCGTCGCTTGGTCTGGACGGATGGCCTCGGTCCGCTGTATCGGCCGAACGCGGAAGCCTTCATGACGGCGGAAATCACGATGGAAGCCGTGGAGGACGGGACGCGCTATCAGGCGCTTGTACGTCACAAAAGCCCGGAAGATCGGAAGAAGCACGAGGACATGGGCTTCTTCCAAGGATGGGGCACATGCCTGACCCAACTCGATGAGCTGGCCTCGAAGCTCTGAGCGTAACGCGCGAGCCGTCTCTCGGCGGCCCTGCTCGGTTCGCATCGTGCTGAAAAAGTCTTGATTTACGCACCACGTGTTCGGATAGCCCTTCGGCACGCCGATGCGCACAGTGTCCGCTTTCCGAAACTCGTTTGGGTCTGTGCAATGGCGTGGTTGGATCGACTCCGGCCGCACACTACCGGCACGGAGCGCCAGAGTGCTACCATGAGCGTCGCCGAGCCAAGCCGGCAGAGCCGCCGCATGAGGGCATCTGCGCGGATGGTTTGGACAGGAGCATCCGCTGATGTGCCAGTTCTGCTGATGTGCCAGTTCTGCTGATGTGCCAGTTCTGCTGATGTGCCAGCACTGCCGCTTCGCCCCCTCGGCTGCGGACCGCGACCGCGTTCTCCAGCTCCTGGCCATGATCGAACATCCGGATGCGCTGCCCGCCGAGGCCGTTCTTCGGATTGCCGGTAGGTTGCTGGCATGGGCCGGGCAGCCGGGGTCTGGCCTGCGATGCGAGGGCGTGACGCCGAGCGCGGCTTCGCGGGGCGATGTGGCATAGGAGGAAACCGTCATGCAAAAGGACCCGGCGCTTCACGGTCTGCCCGATCCGTCGCCCGCGCTGCTGGCGGAGCTGGTGGGGGTCTATCGGGACCTGCACGCCAATCCCGAGCTCTCGATGCAGGAGAAGCGCACGGCCGGGATAGCGGCCACGTGGCTGCGGCGGTGCGGCTACGACGTCACCGAAGGCATCGGCGGCACCGGCGTGGTCGGGCTGCTGCGCAACGGCGACGGGCCGACCGTGCTGATGCGCGCCGACATGGACGCCCTTCCGATCAAGGAAAGCACCGGCCTGGACTATGCCAGCGACCGAACCGGCACCGACCGGTTCGGCCAGGCGACGTCGATCGCGCATGCCTGCGGCCACGACATGCATGTCGTCTGGCTGATGGGCGCGACGCAGATTCTCGCGGACAACCGCAGTGCCTGGCGCGGCACGGTGATGGCGGTGTTTCAGCCGGGCGAGGAGACCGGCCAGGGCGCGCGGGCGATGATCGAGGACGGCATGGTGAAGCGCTTCCCGAAGCCGGATGTCTGCCTCGGCCAGCACGTGATGCCGCTGCCGGCCGGAGAGATCGGCTGGCGCGCCGGCACCATGCTCTCGGCGGGCGACAGTTGGGAGGTGACGCTGTTCGGCCGCGGCGCGCATGGCTCGATGCCGCAGAAAAGCGTCGATCCCGTGGTGATGGCGGCGGCAGCGGTCATGCGCCTGCAAACGGTGGTCTCGCGCGAGGTGGCGATGACCGATTCCGCCGTGGTCACGGTGGGCACCATGCAGGCCGGCACGAACGAGAACATCATCCCCGACCGCGCTTTGCTGCGGCTCAACGTCCGCACCTTCAAGGACGAGGTGCGCGCCCGCGTGCTGGGCGCGATCAAGCGCGTTCTGGAGGCGGAAGCCGCAGCGTCCGGCGCGCCGAAACCGCCCGCGTTCTCGGTGCTGAGCGAGTTCCCGCTGACCCGCAACGACGCGGCGGCAACGCGGAAAATTGTCGCGGCGCTGGAACAGCGGTTCGGCAGCGCGCGGGTGCGCGAGGTGGGGCCGGCCACGGCGAGCGAGGATTTCGGCCTGTTCGGCACGGCCTGGAACGTGCCGTCCGTGTTCTGGGTGGTCGGCGGCATCGACCCCGAAACCTATCGAACGGCCGAGAAAGCGGGAAAGGTCGACGAACTGCCGGCCAATCACGCCCCGAATTTCGCACCGGTGATCGACCCCACCTTGGGCACCGGCATCGCGACCATGCTCGCCGCCGCCGGCGCCTGGCTGCAACCGGCGTGATCCATTGATATTCACGGCGTGTTCGGTCGACTCGTAGATCTGTAATCACCGTTCGGCTGGGAGTTCCGGGACCGGAAGCCTCAGCGCGCACCATTGAAATCGCCCGCGGCGCCCTGACTTCGAAATCCGGCCCGATCACCACGATCGGGCCGGCCGCCCTGCCCTGCCCTGCCCTGCGCGCCGGTCAGAGCGCGAAGGCGTCGCGGATCGCGCGGGCGCAGTCCTCGGGCGTGGTGTGGCTGGTGTCGATGGTCAGATCATAGGTGACGCCTTCGTGGACGCGGCGATATTGCCAGCGCGCGAGGCCGATCTCCCGGTCCCCGCGCGCTCGCTCCCGCGCCTCCAGCACCTCCAATGGCGCGAACAGGCCGACGAACCGCACCTCGCACCCGGGCAGCAGCGCGCGATAGGCCTGGTCCTTCGCTTCCCCGATCATCACCTCGTCGACGATCAGATCATTCCCCTGCCCCGCCATCGCCGCGACCGCATGGCGCATGCCGGCGAGCGCCCGCGCCACGATAGGGCCGGTGCGCACGGCCAAGCACGGCCGGCCCTCCTCCTCGACCGGCTCGAACACCAGCCCCTCCGGCCGGCCAAACAGCGCCGGCGACACCATGGCGAGGAAGGAATCCAGCGCGACGTGCAGAAACGGCTTGGCCGTGATGGCCTGCAGCGCCCGCGCCACGGAACTCTTGCCGACGCTCCCGGGGCCGTTGAGGACGATGACGGTTGGGCGGGGGGCAAGGGGTTCTCCGGGGGTGGTGGAGCGGGTGTGGCGTTGATCACTCGAATCTTTTACTTCAGATGTTCCGAAGAAATATGCTTCGGCCGCCTTCCCAACAGCTAGTGTACCCGCAGCGGCGACTCCACCCGATATTACAAGAGGCACACCAGGAACTGGTATTAACTTTATTATCTGGCGGGCGATTTCCCGAAGGCCAAATCCTGCGCCAACATTGGCACCTGAGGCAGTCAAGTACTCGATTGCATTCTCGGTGGAAATCTGCCTACAAGAAAGACCGGCGATGATGGCAATCATCAGAATTTGTAGCGGCCCGAGAATTGCCATATCCGAGAACGGGATCGGAGATGTGCCAATTATGCCAGCAATTACCGAAAATCTTTCTATTGTTGAAGTAGATAATTCCTTAAGTAATTGTTGACGTCCTTGAGCTTGATAGAAATCTAATTTTGCACTCTCCGGCAAATTCTTGCCTATCACTTGAGCCAAATTTTCTATGTTCCAAGTCGCCTCTTCTTCCAAAGAAAAAATTGGCAGGACTGCAAAAATATTCGCGTCATTGTCGGAGAATATCCGGCCACGGGAAGGGGCATTCGCATCTATATTGGTCCATGAACTCTCTATCTTCAGCGCGTCTGAGACAAAGTAATCCATACAATCGAGAATCTGCGCCGCCTTGCGCGGATAGGTCTCAGGGGGCCATTCACGTGGGTTCCCTAGCGTATCCGGTCTGCTCAGCACTATGATTCGCGGGATAGTACCGCCGGCAGAGCTACTCAGTTCCTTAATTATTTCGGACATCACCCGGAGATCATTAGAAAGCGCCCTCACCTCCGGTGTCGAAATGACATGCAGGATTACATCTGGCTTTCTCGTCAGTATCTCTTGTTTGAGGACCGCTGTCGCATCTTCATCAGGCGCCCCATCAGGAGGGGAAGTTTCGAATATGCCTCTCGTGTCTATAACTAACCAGCTTGCGAATTTTTCGGGAAAATCAATCAGATGCGTACTTGCTTCCGGCGTCTGAGGTCTAACGACCCCAACTTCCACAATTTTCTTTCCTGCTAAAGCATTTAAAATGGAGGACTTACCATGACCACTTCTTCCGACAAGCATCAAGATCGGGGGACGGCTATCGTCAATCAGCTTGCGGAGCTCCTCTAGAGCTCGGCCCATTATTTGTTCGCGAGCCCAATTCCTCAGATTCTCAGGCAACGCCCCGAGCAAACTGTTGAATAAAGCATCTAAGTCTTTAACCAAAGAGCGAAGTCTATTGCGGTCGACAGCCATAATTGGCTCCCCAAACAGCCAATGATCGGCCTATTCCAGCCGACATTTCCCAGATGGGCGGTCCAGTCGTCCAGACCACCGTGTAAAGATAACCTGGAAGGTTACACATCGCAATAGCGGAATGGCCGCCGACCAAGGCCATCGCGTTCGCCCGAGGATGGTCCTGGCGTTTCGCAGGACGCTGGAGGCGATATTGCCAGCGCGCCAAGCCGATCTCGTGGCTCCGGACGTTCGCTCCCGCGCCGCCAGAATTTCCTGCGGCGCCACCGCGTGGTGCTACCCGAACAAGCAGCCGGCACGACAACGGGACCGGTGCGGTTGGCCAGGCACGGCCCGACCGCGTCCTCCATGGGCTCGAACACCAGCCCCTCCGGCCGGCCAAACAGCGCCGGCGACACCATGGCGAGGAAGGAATCCAGCGCGACGTGCAGAAACGGCTTGGCCGTGATGGCCTGCAGCGCCCGCGCCACCGAACTCTTGCCGACGCTCCCGGGGCCGTTGAGGACGATGACCATCGGCCGCGGTGCCAAGGTTTTCTCCGTGAGGTTCGGGCGGGTGTGACGGAAGGTTTATCACGCGGGGGCGGCGGGGTGGAGATGGGGCGGGATTCGCGCGGCGGTGCGCCGGGTTCGGGTGCGTGGATGGGTTAGCGGCGGTATGGCTGGGGCCCGCTCGTCATCGACATCGGCGGGGTTGAGCCATCGCGAGGGCGGCCAGATGAGGGTAAATCACTCATATTTGCCCTTGAATCGCCAGCGCCAAGCGGCTATTTTTTGCGTGCCCCAGTGATCCAGCGAGGGGTGCACATCGTTGTCGTGCAAGGCCGAAAGTCGGTTCGTGGCGAGGAAGATTTTCGGCGAAATCGGGGGAGAGCAGCGAATGCGCTATATGCAGAGAACTGTAATCGGCCCACTCGATGGGCGATGTTTTGGAGCAGTCAACTACGAGACCAGCCCCGGATAGACGCCCTTCCCGATCAGCGACCGAGCGTGAAAAACCGTTTCAGCCGGCGATCGGAAGAGAGTTCGAGGTCGAGGAGATAGAAGCAAAAACTCGTGGGTTTGTTGCGAAAATCATTGTCAGTTCCACCGCTATTGCGATCGTGGTGGCTGGCGTTTATTGGTTGATAAAGGGCATTTATGCCCCTTTGTCGTTTGTGTGGGGCATCGGTGGCCCTTTTATTGGTGCAATCGTGGGCCATTATTTCGGCCCCAAAAGGACGGACACGGGATGACTACGCTGACCATTGCGTCGGGAACCAGCGAAACGCGGGACCGCCCTGAGGCGAGGGCGGAGGCTCGGAAGAAGAATCGGGTTCAGCTCGATTTCGCGCCGCGCTCGATGGAACGCCTCAACACGCTGAAGGCGAAGACGGAAGCGGCCTCCTATGCGGAGGTCGTGAAGAACGCCTTGCGCCTGTACGAAGCGCTGATCGAGGAAGTCGAGAGTGGCAAGCAGTTCCTCGTTCGCGACAAGGACGGGTCGGTCGCACCCTTCAGGCTGTTTCTGTAAGAGTTCTGGCCCAAGCTGTTCGTCGGTCGGATGAGCCGGCCTTGGACGGAGCCCTCGGCCAAGCGTCGGCTCACTTGCTCGGCCCTGAGCGGCCGTTTGGTATTCTCTTGATTTCGCGCGCAGCCGCCACACCAACCCTGCGCGCGATAGGGTCGGCCAAAGAGGCCGCCCGTATCACACGGCGGCACTCCAGGGGTTGATCACGGCGAGGCCGGCGGCGGTGAAGGCGCTTGTATCGCGGGATGCGACCGCGAAATCATGCGCGGCGGCGATGGCGGCGATATAGCCGTCGGGCGTGGGGAAGCCCCGTCCGGCGGCCCGTGCCCTCACGGCCAGTTCGCCATAGCGACGAGCCGCGCTGGTATCGAACGGCAGAATCCGCGTCCCGAACAGTTCCAGCACGCCGTCGAGCGCGGCGGTCAGCTTTTCCTTGCGCCGGCCCTTGGGCAGCGCGCCGATGCCGAACATCAGCTCCGCGACGGTGACGCTCGAGAGGTACAACGTCTCCGCCGCCTGCGCGTCGAGCCAGGCGCGGACAGCGGGCGCCGGCTCGGGCTTCATCGCCTCGGAGACGACATTGGTGTCGAGCAGGATCACCCGAACCGCAGCGGCTCGGCGGGCCTGTCGCGGCTCTGTTCCAGGGCTTCGACATCGGCGTTGGTGAGGCCGATCGTCCGGCTCATCTCCGCCAGCGCGGTGCCGAGACGGAGCGCTCCCTCCGGCCGCACGGCAGCTTCCAGGATGGCGCGCATTTCCGCTTCCGTGCTGCGATTGTGCTGCGCCGCGCGGACCTTCAAGGCGCGATGCGTCGCATCGGAGAGGTTGCGAATGGTGACGGCGGGCATGATGGCATAAGGTCCAAGGAGATAGCTTTGATAGCAATGTAGAAAACTGCTATCACGCGTCAAGGATGGCGGACCGTATCAGCCTGAAAACATGACCCCGCGCGCTTTCCTCGAATCCGTGGTGCGCCCGAATGTCGACGAGTTCCGCAAGAACGTCGACGACCTCCGGCGCGCCCTCCCCCTCAAATCAGCACCTGCATGTCCCCGTCCACGGCCAGCGCCTGGCCGCTGATGGTCGCGCCGAAGGGGCTGGCGAGGTAGAGGGCCATGTTGGCGATGTCCTGCTGGGTGACGAAGCAGCGCAGGCTGGTCGCGGCCACGGCGCGGTCGGTCTGTTCGTTCTCCGAGATCGCGGCGGCCTGCGCCTTGGCGCGGATCACGGCGCGGATGCGCGGCCCGTCCACCAGGCCGGGCAGGATGGCGTTGCAGCGGATGTTGTCCGGGCCGAGTTCGATCGCCAGCGTCTTGGTCAGGCCGATCACGCCCCATTTCGCCGCCGCGTAGGGGCTGCGCAGCGGGAAGCCGAAGCGCCCGGCGGCCGAGCTGAGATTGATGATCGCCCCGCCCCCGGCCTGCCGCAGCGCCGGCACGGCGCGGCGGGCGCAGTGGAAGAAGCTGGCGAGGTCGATGCGCAGGGTCGCGTCCAGCTCCTCCGGCTTCACCGCCTCGATCGGCGCCGTCGGGCCGGCGATGCCGGCGTTGTTCACCAGCACGTCCAGCCCGCCGAGATGGGCCAGGGCGGCGTCCATGAACGCCTCCATGTCGGCGAGCGCGCCGGCATCCGCGCGCACGCCGTGATGGCCGGAGGCGGCCAGTGCGGCTTCGTCGAGGTCGCAGATGAACACGCGCGCGCCACAGGCGGCGAAACTGTCGGCCATCACCTTGCCGATGCCGCCGGCGGCGGCGGAAATGGCGACGCGCCGGCCGGTGAGGTCGACCGGCAGCTTCGTGGTGGCTCCCGTGGGCATGCGCATCCTCCCGTGATTTTCGCCCGGTATAGGCGGGGCGGGCCATAGGGGCAAACCAAGCTGGACTTGAAGCGCACCGCGCCGCTTGCCATGTGCCCCGGATGGACATCCATCAGCGACGCATCATCCTGGACATGACGCCGGAGGGCGAATTCCGCGGCCCCGCGCGGCCGAGCCTGTCCAGCCGCATCGCCGTCGGCGCCATCATCGTCGCCGTGGCCGCCGGGCTGGCGGCGACGGCGGCGCTCGCCTTCTGGGTCGGCGTGATGCTGCTGCCGGTGGCGCTGATCGCCGCCGGCGTGGCGTATCTCGCCGTCCGCTTCCAGCTCTGGCGGGGCGGGCGCAGCGGTGGCCCGCCCTCGCCGTTCGGGCGCGGGTGAAGGGCGGCGCGGTCAGACGGCGGTTTTGCGGCGCCGCGCGGCGAGCGTGAGCGCGAGAGCCGAGCCCAGCAGCGCCAGGCTGGCCGGCTCGGGCGTGGTCTGCGGCGGTGGCGGCGGCGGCAGGGCCTGCAGCTGCAGGCCGTTGAGATCGCCTTCGCCGTCGGAGTTGCCGCTGACCGAGCCGTAGAAGGTGATCACCAACTGGCCCGAGGCGTTGGCGGTCGCGGTGAAATCGGTGTAGTTGACCCCGGCCTTGAGCGTCGTCCCGGCTTCGGCGGTGACGCTCTGGGTCACGCCGTTCACCAGGAAGTCCGTCTGGCGCCCGCTGGTATTGGCCACCGAGTAGAGCACGAGATTGTAGCTCGCGCCGGCGACGAGGCCGCTCAGCGTCACGGTGCCCGGTGCGCCACTGGCCGTGGTGGTCGGCGTGTCGGTGAAGGTGAGCATATAGGCGTCGAGCAGGTTGGCGTAGGTCGTCCCGCCGAAGAAGGGAGAGTTGGTGGTCGCGTCGAAGCCGCCGAGGGCGGCGTAGCTCAGGCTGATGCCGGAGCTGGCGCCTGCTGTCGTGTTCAACGCCCCGCTGCCGGAGACGGAGCTCGGACCACCAAATACCGAGGGCACGCTGAACGTATTCCAGTGGTCGCCGCTGGCACCGAGCAGGGCGGCGCCGGAATAGGCCGGGCTGCCGGTCTGGGTGAACTGAACGTCGATGAGCGGCGCGGCCTGAGCCGCCGTCACGCCCAGACCGAAGGCCCCTGCCGCCACGGCGCCACACCACGCGCCGCCGAACCCCCCACGCTTCGCCATGCCGATCAGCTCCCCGATGATTGTTAGGTTATCGTTTTTTCTACGATGCTTCTCGTGGCGTTAACCATCGTGTAACTTGCACGCTTGAGCAAGCCCCACTTTTGCGATGTTTCCCGAAACTTATCCTCCGTCACGCTGCCGCCGGGGCGGATGGGTCGCGGCGCAGATAGGCCACGGCGCCGTCCAGCGTGAACAGACGCGGGTCGTCCGCTTCCGGAATGGCGGTCCCGGTCTGCTCGTGCAGGGCGGTGACGAAGTTGAGGAGATCCATCCATCCGAGATCGAGTTCGTCGCGCAGCACCGCGTCGCCAGGCAGGTTGGTGCGGAAGGGCACCCCGCCCTGCCCGCCGCCTTCCGCTGGAACCCGGCCCGGATGGCGCTCTATGGCCCGCGTGATCGCCCGCGGCACGCCGCACAAAACCGCTGTCGTCGCCTGCGCCCGCATGCTCCTCATCGAGGCCAACCCCGTCGTCCAACTTGGTACGCCCTGGGTCGCGCGGCCGGAACGAGGTTGATGGTTGCTCCGCTTGCCGGAGCCGGATCAGCCGGAGGTGCGGCGGGTTTAGCACCGCCGCACCTCCGAGACGCCGATGCCGTCAGGACGCCTTGCGCCGAAGCCCGCCGGCCATGAGCAGGCCCAGGCCAACCGCCATGATCGTGAACGAGCTGGGCTCGGGCACGTTGGCAACGGTCAGACCCGGGCAAGTGACGCCAACCGGGCAGGCGGCGAAGCTGTGGGCGATGCCGTTGGCGTCGGTGTAGAAGCCGGAAAGCTCGCCGATATTGTTGATGCCGGTGATCTGGGTCACCTCGACGCCGTTGCTGAAGGCTGCGGCCGGGTCATCGAGGAAGTTGTAGGTGCCGGTATTGAGATTCAAGATGAAGCCGTGCTGGCTACCGGTGCTGTCCCCATAATAGCCGGCGACGAGGTTGTTGTCGTTGATGCCGAGGAGCTGGGAGAACACGAACGTGGCGCCGGGCTCGCCGAGAACATTGGGAATGACTGGGTCGACGATGGCGATGCCGGTCGTCGCGCCCGGGCCGACGGTGAAGCCATGCGTCTGGCCGTCGGCGCCGACATAGAAGCCGATGATCCGGCCGTTGTTGTTGATGCCCTGGGCGTTCACGGCCCCGGTGCCGGAGGGGGGGTTGATGGTCAGCGGCGATCCGCCACTTGGCAGGTAGAAGCCGAGGGTTTGGTTGGACTGGTTGGTGAACTGGCCGACGATGCCGCCGTGATCGTTGATCCCGAAGGGCGTCGCGGAAACCGCGTTGGGGAGGTTCAGGGAAAACGGGGGGCCGCCGGGGGGCAGGAAAAAGGCGTTGGTGCCGTCGCCGGCGACGACGGTGCCGGCGCTGTTGATGCCATTGGCGGTCTGGCCGGGCCCGGTGTTGGGCATGTTGGTGTTCTGGGGCGTGCCGGCGTAATTGATGAAGACCGAGTTGTTGTTGGCATTCACCTCGGTCCCGACGATCTGGCCGGTGTTGCTGATGCCGTTGGCATTCGAGCCGACGGCGCCGTTCACAAATGTGGGGTCGAAGTTGGTGAAAATGTATCCGTCGCTGGTGAACGTGCCCAGGATGGTGGCATTGGCCGATGCGGCGCCCAAAAGCGGGGCGGCGGCGATGAAGGCGAAGGCAAAGCGAGCCTGGTACGAAGCCATGGGGAACCTCGCAGGGGTTGTCGATGCGGTTTCGGGTAAAGCAACAGACGAATACCAACCCAGGTGGGCAATGGATACCAAGCGTGGCAACAATTTTTTGTGATTCGCTTGCGTGACCCATCGCGTACCGCGCCGGAGGACGGTTTTGCGTCGATGAGGACCTTGCGGGCGCAGGCGACGAGCACGGTTTTGTGCGGTTTGCCGCGGGCGCTCAGGCGGGCATAGGGCGCCCTCACACCTCGGATGAAGCAGCGGTAACCGCGGTGGGCGTGCGCTCCGTGCGCGCCCGACCGGCCGGCATGCGGTGCAGACCGAGCGCGGCCATGCAGGCGCCGCCGACGAGTGCGGGCGCGGCGACGATGAGGAAGAGGGTGGGAAGGTCGAGCCCCATGGACATCATGATGCCGCCGGCCATGGAGCCGAGCACCGAGCCGCTGCGTCCGACCCCGTTCGCCCAACTGACGCCGGTCGCGCGGCACTCGGTCGGGTAGAAGCTCGCGGCGAGCGCATTGGCGCCGACCTGCGATCCCGACACGCAGATCCCCGCGCCGAAGACCGCGACGGCGATCAGCCACGGCGAGAGCACCAGCGCGCCGATCGCGGCGATGAACACGGCCGCGAGGGCATAGCTCGCCGCCAGAACCCAGTGCGGATTGGTCCGGTCCATCAGCCAGCCGAGCGCGATGGCGCCCACCGTGCCGCCGACCTGGAACATGCTGGTGACGATCGATGCCGTCTTCAGCGTCTGTCCGGTGCTCTTCATGAGCAGCGGCAGCCAGCTCGACAGCAGGTAGATGATGAGCAGGCTCGCGAAGAACGTCGTCCAGAGCAGCAGCGTGCCGACGACGAGATCGCGCTTGAAGAGGCGGCCGACCGGCAGGCCGGCCGGCTTCGGGTGGCTCAGGACGAACTCCGCGCCATCGAAGTCGCGTCCCGGCGCGATCGGCTTCAAGGCCGCGACGATCGCGGCGCGGGGGCGGTTCTCGGCGACGAGGAAACGCACCGATTCCGGCATCCTGAAGATCAGCACCGGCGTCAGCGCGAGCGGAAGCAGGCCGCCGATCACCAGGACCGCGCGCCAGCCGTGGTCCGCGACGATCTGCGCCGACGCCAGCCCGCCGATGGCCGAGCCCAGCGTGAACCCGCAGAACATCGTGGTCACCAGCAGGAGCCGGTGGTTCTCCGGGCAGAATTCCGATGTCAGCGTCACCGCGTTCGGCATCGCCCCGCCGAGCCCGAGCCCGGTCAGGAAGCGCAGCGCGATGAGCACGCCGAGCGAGGGCGACCACGACGATACGAGGCTCATCACGCCGAACACCGCGACGCAGACCGTCAGGATCGTCTTGCGTCCGAAGCGGTCCGAGAGTGGCCCGAACAGGAACGCGCCCGTCATCAGTCCGAACAGGCCGGCGCCGAAGAGCGGCGCGAGCTGCGGCGGCGCGAGACCCCACTGGCCGCCGATCGCCGGCGCGATGAACCCGATCGCGGCGGTGTCGAAGCCATCGAGCGCGACGACGAAAAAACAGAGCAGCGCGACCATGACCTGAAATCGGCTGATCGGCGCGTGATTGATGAGGTCGGAGACGTTGACGCTTGGTTTCGTGGACATGGTTCCCCCCCGGGCAAACGGATGGTCTGGCGCTCAGCTCGCGCCGTGGCGGGCATCGGGCCCGCACGCCGGCGCGATGGTCAGTGCGATCTCGCCGACGCCGTCGATCCGACCTTCGAGCCGATCGCCGGGCCCGACCGCTCCCACCCCTTCGGGCGTGCCGGTGAAGATCAGATCTCCGGGCGCGAGATGATAGAAGAGCGAGAGATCGGCGATGATCTCGGGCACGCTCCAGATCAGCTTGTCGAGATCCGAGCTCTGTCGGGTCGCGCCATTCACCGCGAGCGTGATCGCGCCGCGGGTGAGAACCTCTCCCGGCATGGCGATGATGTCCGAGACGACGGAGGACAGCTCGACATCCTTGCCGAGGTCCCACGGCCGGCCCTTGTCGCGCGCGGCGAGCTGGAGGTCGCGCCGTGTCATGTCGAGGCCGCAGGCATAGCCGAACACGAGCGCGCCCGCCGTCTCCGCCGGCACCGCGAAGCCCGGCGCGCCGATGACGATGACGAGCTCCATCTCGTGATGGAAGTTGGCCGTCTGTGGCGGATAGGCGACGGTGGCACCGGAGTGCACGAGCGTCTGCGGCGATTTCGTGAAGTAGAAGGGCCGCTCCACGGACTTGTCGACAGGCCGGCCCATCTCGGCGGCATGGGCGTGATAGTTGCGGCCGACGAAGAAGAGCCGGTTGACCGGGGCGCGCTCGTCGCGGCCCTTCACCGGCAGCGAAGCGGTCTCGGGCGGCGCCCAGAGATAGGCCGGGCGGAGCAATGGCGTCATGACTGACCTCAGGGGTGCGGGGGAGAATGGCGCGCCGCGGCCGGCGCGCGCTGAGCGGAGGCTGTGCCGAGGAACCCGTCAGGCGGCGGCCTCGAACTCCTCGAAGAAGCCGAGCCGGCGCTGCATCGGCGCATCATCGACCTGGAAGAGGAACGCCGGCCTGGAGGTCGAGCGGTTGGCGATCGTGACGGCCGCGTGGGTCGGCACCGCGAAGGTGTCGTTGACCCCGGCGTCGATTTCGACGCCGTCGACCAGCGCCTGCGTCTCGCCTTCGACGACGTGCAGCACGGCGGAGGATGACCGGCGGTGCGGCCGCGCGGTCTCGCCCGGCCGCAGCATGAGCGCGGAAAATCCGAGCACCGGCATGCATTCCTGCCCGGTTTGCGGATTGACATAGGCGAGCTGAACCCGCTCGCCAGGGTCCGTGGCCGCGGCAAGATCGGTGAGCGCGGCGCGCGTGTCCTTCCACGGAAAGCGCTTCAGCGGATATTTGTCCGGCGCGCGGTCCAGCGACGCGTAGGGAGCGAGACCGGCACGACGATAGGCCGTCTGCGACGCGTCGCCCTGGTTGCGCACGGACTGCGGCTGGCCTTCGATGCAGTAGGAGGCTTCAAGGAACAGGATGGTCGGCAGGTCGAGCGCGTCCATCCACACCACCGGCTCCGAGCCTTCGTGCCCGTGCTCGTGCCACAGGCCGGCCGGCGTCAGGATGAGGTCGCCGCGCTCCATCGGCAGTTTCTCGCCCTGCACCGCGGTGTAGCCGCCATGTCCCTCGACGACGAAGCGCACCGCGCTCGGGCTGTGCTTGTGATTGGGCGCCGTTTCCTGCGGCAGGATGAGCTGCATGCCGATATAGATCGACGGCGTCGCCTGCATGTTGGCGAGGCCGAGGCCGGGATTGGCGAGCACGAGGACGCGCCGCTCGGCCCGCTCGATCGGCGTCAGTCGGCCGGCTTCCATCAGGCGCGGGCGGATGTCGGCGTAGCGCCACAGAACGGGCTGCGTCCGCCGGCTCGCCCGCCCGTGCGGCAGGGCCGCGCGCAGGCTCGGCCACAGCGGCACGAGATTGTGGTCGGTCAGGCCCTGGCGATAATCGATCGGCAGGTCTTCGAGCGTTCCGAGTTGAGACATGGCGGATCTCCGTTCGATCTCGGTTCAGGCTGCGGATTTGAGGTCGGCCTGCGACAGGCCGGTGCCGCCGTAGAGCCACTGCAGGCCGTCGCACCAATCGGTCTGCGTCTTGGCGCCCATGACCGCGTTGCGCAGCAGCCGCTCGGCGCCTTCCGGGTGGTAGATGTGCTTGCCGATGAGGCGGGAGGAGATGACCACGCGGTAGGCGCGCACGAGGCGGGCCGCCTGATAGTCGGCGAACGCGGCTGCGAAATCGCCGCCATGCGCTTCGAGCTGGTGGGACAGCATGACGGAGTCCTCCATCGCCATGCAGGCGCCCTGCGCGAAATACTGGTGCGTCGGATGCGCCGCGTCGCCGAGCAGAACCACCCGGCCGTCGATCCAGGTCTCGATGGGGTCGCGATCGCCGAGCACCCAGCGCCGCCAGGTCTTCGGGATTTCGAGCAGCTTGCGCGCGCGCGGCACGACATGACCGAAGCGATCGAGCACTTCCTCGCGCGTGCCCGCCTCGTTGGCGCCGACATGGGTGACGTCGGTGACGAAGGTCGCCACGAGATTGAAGGTCTTCCAGCCCTGCAGCGGATAATGGACCATATGGCACTTCGGCCCCGCCCACAGGGTGGCGGCGTTCCAGCGCAGGTCCTCCGGCATCTCCTCGATCTTCAGCACGGCGCGATAGGCGACGTGCCCGGAGAGCCTGAGCTCGTCGCCGCCGGTCATCTGCGCGCGGATGCGCGAACGCACGCCGTCGGCGCCGATCACGGCGTCTCCCTCGAACTGCTCGCCGGAGGCCGTGACAACCTTGGCGCCGTTCGCGGTGTTCGCGTAGCCGGTCACGACCTGGTTGTTGATGAGCGTGACGTTCGGATGGCTACGGCAGGCATCGAGGAAAACGCTGTGCAGGTCGGCGCGGTGGATGACCGCGTAGGGGTTCCCGAAGCGCCGGCGGAAGCTGTCTCCGACATCGATATGGGCGACCTCCTCGCCGCTGATCCCGTCCATCATCACGAGCTTGTCGATGTAGACGGCCTTGGCGCGGGCCTGTTCGCCGACGCCGAGATAGTCCATGGCATGAAAGGCATTGGGTCCGATCTGGATGCCCGCGCCGATCTCGCCGAAGGCGGGCGCCTGTTCGAGCACCTCCACTTGATAGCCGCGATTGGCGAGGCCCATGGCGGCAGACACGCCACCGATGCCGCCGCCGGCGATGACGATTTTGCCCTTTGACTTGCTCATCCCGTCCCCCTTCCCGCGCGGCGACCACCGCCACGCTTGTTCCTATCTATGCGCCTACATATGCGCATAAGTATGCGTTGTCAAGCCAGCGAAGAGCGCTTTTCGAGGGCCTCGCGCAGGACGGTGGAACGGGGCGGAGCCGGACCGGATCAGGCGGCGGCGACGCGGGGGGCGCGGTGCGGCGCGCGGCTCAGAAGATTGTTCGCGTCGGCGATCTTGCGCAGGAGCCGCAGCAGTTCCCGACGCTCGTCCGGCTCCAGCGGCGCCACCGTCCGGTCCTGCGCCCTGGCGACCTCGGCCGCCGCGGACGCGAGGAGGTCCGCGCCCTTCGCCGTGATCCGGATCAGTTTGGCGCGCCGGTCATGCAACGAGGGGCGCGTGGCGACGAGGCCCCGCTCTTCCAGGTTCTTCACCACCACCGCGACCGTCGTGCGGTCCAGCGCCGTCGCACCGCCGAGGGTCGCCTTGTCCAGCGGCCCGTGCGACGCGAGCCCCGCCAGCGCGACATATTGCAGGGGCGTGAGATCGAACGCGCGGCATTCGTCGAGAAAAATCGCAACGGCGATCTGGTGGCAGCGGCGCAAGAGATGGCCGGGCATGTCCGCGAGCTGGGCGGCGTCGGTGAGCGGCGTCGGGTCATGGCGCATGGCGAAAGCGGCCTCGGAACGATTGCGAGCGGCACGCGCCTAGAGCACGGTCCGACCTGATGGAATCATCTGGTCGGACGGTCGTGCTCTAGAAACATATGACTCTAGAGCAACTTATCTCCGATCGGCCCGAGCCGGAACGGCTCGGGCCGATCGGAGGTTGCTCTAGTCCGGGGATCCAGGGCGTTGCCGAACGGCTGAGACATGGACCTGTCCGCCGCGGGTCGCCCGCTCGCCCAGAGAGCCCCACGGGGTGCGCCGCTACCGGGGGGTGGACACGCGCTCAGCCCGACGGGTCGGAAAGAAGGCAGGTCAGCCGGTCTCGGCCAGCGCCACGGCCGCAGCGATCAGAACCAGCCAAGTCCGCGATGATGCGAGGGCAAGAACCGGAGTGCGATGGCGACCATTGGGTGCCACATTGGGCGGGCAGCCAGCGGAGGGACCGCATTCCGGCAGCGCGTCCGGCGGGCGTTGCGCGATCGTCCTGCGCGCACAGGAGGACGCCGGCCGAATGGCGTGCCCGGGACCGCGGCGCCCCGCAAGCGCTGATCGATCGGCAGGGAGTGTGACCCGATGTCCGCTGGTCCGCGTGGAACCGACGCAGATGACGCCAAGATCGCCCCGGGGAACGGCGCCGGCGCGGCCTCAGGGGCGATCCAGGCCCGCGTGGATCGTGTCGAGTGGGCGCGTGTCCATACCGATCTCGACGCTCAGGGCTGGGCACTCGCGCCAAAGCTTCTGACCAGCGCCGAGGCGGATGCGATCGCGGGGCTCTACGACAACGCACATGGCTTCCGCAGCCATATCATCATGGCGAGGCACGGGTTCGGGCGGGGCGAGTACAAATATTTCAGCTATCCCCTGCCGCCCCTGATCCAAGCGTTGCGGACGGCGGCCTATCCTCATCTGGCCGTGATCGCGAATCGATGGCACGAGCGCATGGGCAGGATGGACCGCTTTCCGCCGGAGCATGCCGCATTCCTGGAGCGCTGCCACGCGGCGGGCCAGAGTCGTCCGACGCCGCTGCTGCTTCGATACGGACCCGGGGACTATAACTGCCTGCACCGTGATCTTTACGGCGAGCATGTCTTCCCGATCCAGATCGCGATCCTGCTGGATCAACCTGGCGAGGACTTCGCCGGCGGCGAGTTCGTCATGACGGAGCAGCGTCTGCGCATGCAGAGCCGCGCCATGGTCCTGCCGCTGAACAAGGGCGACGCGGCCATTTTCGCGGTCAGCAGCCGGCCCGTGACGGGGTTGCGTGGCGATTATCAGGTGAAGCTCAGCCACGGGGTCAGCAAGCTCTACTCCGGCAGGCGGCGCACGGTTGGCGTGATCTTTCACGATGCCGCGTGATGGGCGTTCGCGCACGGGAACGCGGGGCGGCGCCCGCGCATGCCGCGCACGGACAATGATCGAATGGTTCCGCTCATGCAGCGCCTCCGCGTGCACACCCATCCAGAGAGTCCGCACGGGCGAGGGACCGGCCGCAGCTTTCAACTCGGGGGATGCCAGCCGGACGAGACCTGGGTCCTGATCGCCGAGATAGCGCGCGAGACGAGCGATGCCCATGCCGTCCCGCGCCGCGGCACGATGCACCGTGCGGCTGTTGCTCACCAGCACGACGTCCGCCCGCGGGGCCGCAGCGCGGAGCCACCGCATTTCGGGCGTGTCCAGCAGGTCTGCCTCGGTCAGGATCAGCGTGTGATCCTCTGCCCCGGCCGCCCAGTCCGGCACGCCCCGGCGCTCGAGATTAGAGCAACCTCCGATCTGATTGAGCCGTTCCGGCTCGATCAGATCGGAGGTTGCTCTAACCATGATCTGGCCCGCTTCCGCGGTCGGGCGGTCGAGGCGCCGACGCCGGAGGATGTGGACCAGTTCGCGGATTGGTTCGACACCGCACTGGTCGACGGGCAAACGACCGACCTGCTCGGCTACCGTACTCGCGCCCCCCACGCGGCGGAGAACCACCCGACGGAAGAGCATCTGCTGCCGCTCAACGCCGCTCTCGGCGCCGCCGGCCCAGGCGCGCGGGCCGAGTGCCTGCATCGCGGCGCCACGCACGGCGTGTTGCGCATGGACGCCTACGCCTGCACGTGACCCCACCCAGCCCGGCCGGGATCGTCTTCTCGTCACTGACCGAAGGCGATCCCCTCCTTGCGGTACATCTCTTTGATGATGCGCAGCATCAGGCCGATCTCCGGCGACGGGTCGGCTTTGCGCGTGCTCATGATCACGGGCGAGACCGCGGCCGGCTCGTCCAGGCGGCGATACACCACGTTGTCGCGGCGCAGACGCTCGACAGAAGCCGGAACGATGCACACGCCGATCTCCGCCGCGACCAGTCCCAGCGCCGTCTGCAGCTCGCGCACCTCGTGCAGCGATTCGGGTTTCACGTTCCGATCTCGGTAGAGGGCGAGCACTTGGTCGGCGTAGCTCGGCCGCGGCGCCTTCGGGTAGACCACCAGTGCGTCCCGGGCGAGAGCCGGCAGCGTCAGGTTTTCCACCCGCGAGGACAGACGATGGTTGAGCGGCAGCGCCACACACAGCGTCTCGTTCCGCAGCAAGGTCCGCTGGATCGCGGCATCGGTGAACGGGATGCGGCCGAACCCGATGTCGATGCGCCCTTCCTTTAGCGCCGTCACCTGCTCGATCGACGTCAACTCATGCATATGGAGCTCCACCTCCCGGCGCGCCGATCGGTAGCGGCGGATGACCTCCGGAAGATACCCATAGAGTGTCGAAGCGACGAAGCCGATCCCGAGCCTCGTCCGCTCCGCGCCTCTCAGGCGGACGGTCATAGCTTGGATCTCGTCCATCCGCTCGAGCACCTGCGTGGCTTGCTCCAGCAGCAATCGGCCGGCGTTCGTGAGCGAGGGCGGCCGGCTGGTCCGGTCCAGCAGGGCGACGCCGCATTCCTCCTCCAGCTGCTGGATAGCGCGGCTGAGCGGCGGCTGCGCGATGTGCAGCTTCTCGGCGGCCCGCGTGAAGTTCCGCTCTTTCGCGACGGTCGCGAAGTACCGGAGCTGGCGCAAATCCATTGGCGATACCTCCCAGATATGAATTAGAGCCAAACGGTCTTGGAAAGGCAACCCGGAACGGTTCTATCCCTCACGCAGAACGACGCGCGTGGCCCGGAGCGGGCCCGCCACAAGGGAGGACGCCGAGCATGCCCGACGGTTTGCACGCCACCATCGAGACCGCGCTCGAGGACGACGCCGAACGCGGCGTGTTCCGCGTGGCCCGGGACATCTTTACCGACCCGACGCTGTTCGAGCTCGAGATGCGCCACATCTTCGAGGGCAACTGGATCTATCTTGCCCACGAGAGCCAGATCCCGAACAACAACGATTACTTCACCTCCTGGATCGGCCGGCAGCCGATTGTCATAGCCCGCAACCGTCAGGGCGAGCTGCACGCCTTCATCAATGCCTGCAGCCATCGCGGCGCGATGCTGTGCCGGCACAAGCGCGGCAACAAATCCACCTACACTTGCCCGTTCCATGGCTGGACGTTCAACAACAACGGCAAGCTGCTGAAGGTGAAGGATCCGGAGAGCGCGGGCTACCCCGATGGCTTCAACACGAGCGGCAGCCACGACCTGACCCGCGTCGCGCGTTTCGATAGCTATCGCGGCTTCCTGTTCGCCAGTCTGAATGCGGACGTGAAGCCACTGGCCGAGCATCTCGGCGAGGCGGCGAAGATCATCGACCTGATCGTCGATCAGTCGCCGGACGGTCTCGAAGTCCTCCGCGGCTCGTCCACCTATGTCTATGACGGCAACTGGAAGCTACAGACCGAGAATGGCGCCGACGGCTACCATGTGTCGGCGGTGCATTGGAATTACGCGGCTACGACGAGCCGCCGCAATGAGGCCGAGCGCGAGGACAAGGTCCGCGCGATGAGCGCTGGCGGCTGGGCCAAGCAGGGCGGCGGCTTCTACTCGTTCGAGAACGGCCACCTGGTGCTCTGGACCAATTGGTCCAATCCCGAGGACCGACCGAATTGGGAACGCCGAGAGGAGCTGGCGGCGCAGTTCGGCCAGGCGCGGGCGGACTGGATGGTGCAGCGCAGCCGCAATCTGTGCCTCTATCCAAACGTCTACCTGATGGACCAGTTCTCCTCGCAGATCCGCACCTATCGGCCGATCGCGGTCGATAAGACCGAGGTGACGATCTACTGCATCGCGCCGAAGGGCGAAGCGCCCGACGCTCGCGCCCGGCGCATCCGGCAATATGAGGACTTCTTCAACGCTTCGGGCATGGCGACACCGGACGACCTCGAGGAGTTCCGCGCCTGCCAGTTCTCGATGGGCGCGCGCGCCGCGCGCTGGAACGATCTGTGCCGCGGCGCCAAGCACTGGATCGACGGACCCGACGAGGCGGCGACCGCGATCGGCCTCAACCCGATCATGAGCGGCGTGCGCACCGAGGACGAAGGCCTGTTCGTCGTCCAGCACAAATATTGGCAGGACACCATGCAGCGCGCGCTGAGCGCCGAAGCCACCCAGGGCTGAGAGGGGGAACGATCATGTCCACCAGCATTGACGCGCGGACGCTGCGCTTCTCGCGAGCCGACGCCGAGCAGTTCCTCTATCGCGAGGCGCGCGCGCTGGACGAGAAGGATTGGGACGCTTGGCTCGCCTGCTACGCGCCGGACGCCGAGTTCTGGATGCCCTCCTGGGACGACGACGACAGGCTGACCGAGGATCCGCAGACCGAAATCTCGCTGATCTGGTACGGCGACCGCGGCGGGCTCGAGGACCGTGTGTTCCGCATCCGGACCGAGCGCAGCAGCGCGACCAGCCTGCCGGAGCCCCGCACCAGTCACAACATCAGCAACGTCGAAATCCTGGAGCAGACGGGCGGCCTGGTGAAGCTCCGCTTCAACTGGGTGACGTTCAGCTATCGCTACAAGACCACGGACACCTATTTCGGCACGTCGTTCTACACGGTGGACACCACCGGCGCCGCGCCGCTGATCCGGCGCAAGAAGGTGATCCTGAAGAACGACTACATCCATCACGTCGTCGACATCTATCACATCTGACCGGCGCGGGCGGGAGAGTCATCATGAGTCACAGCATCGCGCTCAACTTCGAGGACGGCGTCACGCGCTTCATCGAAGGCCGACCCGGCGAGACCGTCGCTGAGGCCTCGTATCGGCTTGGCATCAACATCCCGCTCGACTGCCGCGACGGGGCGTGCGGCACGTGCAAATGCCGCGTTCAATCCGGCGATTATGACGGCGGCGACTACATCGAGGACGCGCTCACCGACGAGGAGGCGGCGAGCGGATTGGCGCTGGCGTGCCAGATGCGCCCGAAGGGCGACGTGATCGTGGACGTGTTCGCCTCCTCCGAGGTGTGCAAGACCAAGGGCCAGTCATTCCAGGCGCGCCTGCGCTCCGTGGACCGGCTGTCCGAGACGACGCTCGCCTTTACTCTCGAGGGAGCCGGACCGATCGCCTTCCTGCCGGGCCAGTACGTCAACGTCGCCGTGCCCGGCACGGATCAGCGCCGCTCCTATTCGTTCAGCTCGGCGCCGGGCGCCGAGACGCAGTCGTTCTTGGTGCGGGACATCAAGCCCGGCGTCATGAGCACCTTCCTGCGCGAGCGCGCGGCACCGGGGATGGACATGAGCTTCGCCGGGCCGTCGGGCAGTTTCTATCTGCGGGAGATCCGGCGTCCGCTGCTGTTCCTGGCCGGCGGGACGGGCCTGGCGCCGTTCCTGTCGATGCTCGAGCGCCTCGCGGTCACGGGCGAAGCTGGGCCGCACAAGGTGCACCTCGTCTACGGCGTGACCAACGACGCCGACCTGGTGTCGGTGGAGCAGCTGGAAGCGATTGCGGCTCGGTTGCCGGGCTTCAGCTTCAGCACCTGCGTCGCTGCCGACGGCAGCGCCCATCCGCGCAAGGGCTATGTGACGGCGCATATCGAGGACGGGCACCTCAATGGCGGCGACGTGGACGTCTATCTGTGCGGGCCGCCCGCCATGGTCGATGCCGTGCGGAGCTGGCTTGCGGGGCAAGGTGTGACGCCGGCCAATTTCTACTATGAAAAATTCTCGCCCAGCGGCACCGTGACCGCGATCGGCGAAGCGCACCGCGTGCCGGCATGAGCACGTCCAGGCACGCCTTCGCCGGCCGTTTCGCGGGCAAGACGGCCGTGGTCACCGGCGCCGCGCAAGGGATCGGCCGCGAGGTCGCGCTCCGCCTCGTCCGCGAAGGTGCGCGCGTCGCGATGATCGACCGGTCGCCGTCAGTCGAGGCGGTGCGCGCGGAAGCCGGCGCCGAGGCGATCGCGGTCGAGGCCGATCTCGAAACCTACGCCGGCGCCGAAGCCGCTGTCGCCGCTGCCCAGAACCGCTTTGGCCGACTTGACATCCTCGTCAACAACGTCGGCGGCACGATCTGGGCCAAACCCTACGCCGAATACGCGCCCGAGCAGATCGAGGCCGAAATCCGCCGCTCGCTCTACCCGACCCTCTGGTGCTGCCGCGCCGCGCTGCCGGCGATGGTCGCGGCCGGGGGCGGCGTGATCGTCAACGTCTCCTCGGTGGCGACGCGCGGCGTCAACCGCGTGCCTTACGCCGCAGCGAAGGGTGGGGTGAACGCGATCACCGCCTGCCTCGCCTGGGAGTATGCCGGCGACAACGTCCGCGTCTGCGCCGTCGCACCCGGCGGCACCGACGCGCCGCCCCGCCACGTGCCGCGCAACACCGCGCCACAAAGCGAACAGGAGCGGGTCTGGTATAGCGAGGTCGTTGCCCAGACCACCGCCTCCAGCCTGCTCAAACGCTACGGCACGATCGGCGAGCAGGCCGCTGCGATCCTTTTCCTGGCTTCCGATGAAGCTTCCTACATCACCGGGGTGACCCTGCCCGTGGCGGGCGGCGATCTCGGCTGAACAACGGCCGCCCGGACCGGTTCCGGCAACAGATATGATCTGGAGGGATACGCGATGACCGAGAGCCTGATGGAGACGAAGCCGGTCAAGGACCTGCTGATGAAGGTGAGCGCGCTTGGCGCCGATGGCGGCGACGTGCGCCTGAAGCGGATCGTCCACCGGGTGGTGTCGGACCTGTTCCGCACCATCGAGGAGTTCGACGTGCAGCCGGACGAGTTCTGGTCCGCGATGGCCTATCTGACCCGCGTCGGCCAAGCCAACGAGATCGGCCTGCTGGTGCCGGGTCTCGGCCTCGAAACCTTCCTCGACATGCGGCTTGACCAGGCCGAGCAGCAGGCCGGGCTCGAGGGCGGCACGCCGCGCACCATCGAGGGCCCGCTCTGGCTCGAGGGCGCGCCGCTCTCGGTCGGCGAGGCGCGGCTCGACGACGGCAGCGAGCAAGGCGAGGTGCTGTTCATGCAGGGCCAGGTACGCGACTTGAACGGCAAGCCGGTCGCCGGCGCCGTGGTCGACGTCTGGCACGCCAACACGAAGGGCGGCTATTCCGGCTTCGATCCCTCACAGCCGAAATACAACCTGCGCCGCCGTATTCAGACGGACGCGGAAGGACGCTACGTGTTCCGCTCCATCCTGCCCTCCGGCTACGCCTGCCCGCCGGACGGTCCGACCCAGCAATTGCTCGACGTGCTCGGGCGCCACGGTCATCGGCCGGCACACATCCACTTCTTCGTCGTCGCACCCGGCTATCGCAAGCTGACGACGCAGATCAACATCGATGGCGACGAATATCTGCACGACGACTTCGCGTTCGCCACGCGGGACGGCCTGATCCCCAGCGTCAAGCGCGTGTCGGACGCGGCGTCCATCCACGAAAAAGGCCTGAACGCGCCTTATGCGGAGATCGATTTCGACTTCGTCCTGCATGCGGAAACGGCGGCCGCGCCGAAGACCGTCGTCGAGCGGGCGCACGCCCCCGCCTGAACCGGCCCGCCCGGCTGCCTGACCGCAGCCGGGCTCCCCCACACTTCCCACCGTGCCAAGCGCCCTTCGGCGCGCTGCTGCCCGACCTCGTCCTGATGGAACCGCCGCCATGCCCGACACGACCCTGACGATCGCAGCCGATTTGCGGCGCGACACCGCCGTTGCGGAGATCCGCAGCACCATCGTCGACGTCCCGACGGTGCGCGGGCACAAGCTCTCGCAAACGTCTATCACGGCGCAGAGCTACGTCGTCGTCGAACTGATGCTCGCCAATGGAGTGACCGGCATTGGCGAAGCGGCGACCCTGGGCGGCCCGCGGTGGAGCGAGGAAAGCGTCGAGGCGATCAAGGCGAACATCGATGCTTATCTCGCGCCGTCGCTGATCGGTCACGCCAGCGATCGTTTCGAAGCGGCCGCCGCCCGGATGGACGCGGCCGCCAAGCGCAACAATGCCGCGAAGGCGGCGATCGAGACCGCGCTGTTCGACGCGGTTGGCAAGACGCTGGGCGTGCCCGCCGCCTTGCTGCTCGGGGGCATCGTGCGTGACCGGGTTCCCGTGCTCTGGACCCTCGCCTCTGGCGACTCGGCACAAGAGGTCGAGGAAGCCGAACGCAAGCTCGCCGCCCGGCTGCACGACACGTTCAAGGTCAAGATCGGCGCGCAATCAGCCGAAGCCGACCTGGCGCGCCTGCGGCACCTGTCGCGGGCGCTCGAAGGCCGCGCCAGGCTGATCGTCGACGTGAACCAAGCGTGGGACGAGGCCGTCTCGGCGCGCTGCCTGCCGGCGCTCGCCGACATGGGCATCGTGCTCGTCGAGCAGCCCGTCCCAGCCTGGAATGTCGCCGCAATGGCCCGGCTGCGCGCGCGTCCTGGCACACCGCCGCTACTGGCGGACGAATGCGTGTTCGATGCGCACGACATGCTGGCCGTAGCGCAGGCGGGGGCGGCGGACGCGGTTTCGCTCAAGCTGGTCAAGCACGCCGGCCTGCTCGGCCTGCATAAGGTCGCGGCCGTGGCGGAGGCGGCCGGGATCGCGCTCTATGGCGGCTGCCTGCTGGAGAGTTCGATCGGGGCGGCGGCGCATCTGCACGCCTTCGCCGGGCTGCGCGAGCTCGCATGGGGCTGCGAGCATTTCGGCCCGCAGATCCTGACCGACGATCTCGTCACCGAGCCCCTCCGGTTCGCTGATTTCCACGTGCACCTGCCCTCGGGTCCAGGGCTCGGGGTCCAGCTCGATCAACAGAAACTGCGCCGCTACGCGCGCCAATAACGGAGGGCCGAGATGCTCTACTGCATTCGAATGGACGTGCGCGTGCCACACGATGTCGATCCGGCACGGTTCCAAACACTCGTGGCCGAGGAGAAGACGCGCGCCCAAACGCTGCAGCGCGAGGGCAAGTGGCGCCACCTTTGGCGCATCGCCGGCGAATACGCGAACATCAGCGTCTTCGACGTCGCCGACCATGACGAGCTGCACGCGATCCTCTCGGGACTGCCGCTGTTCCCGTTCATGACGATCGCAGTCACACCGCTCGCGCGCCACCCGTCCACCATCGCGTGAGCGGAACCATCACGTCGCGACCTCGAAACGCTGCCAGCATCCGTTAAGTTCCGCGCGAGAAGGAAAGTCGATCATGAACCGCCTATCCGAGCGCTCCCGCGCCGCCGGCCAACACGCGGCCCGCTTCACCGCCGAGGCAGTTGAACCTCTCACTCCCACACGGCGCGGCCTGCTCGCGGCCTCAGCGTGCTGTGTGGTGGCCAGCAGTATCGGCCTCCGCGCCGCTCCCGCGCACGCGTCGCCAGCGTCGTCACCCCTGCATGGACAGCTCGACGCGGCCGCGGCGTCGATCGAGGCCAGGATGATTGCGTGGCGGCGCGACATTCACCAGAACCCGGAGCTCGGCAATCAGGAGACGCGCACCGCCGCCCTGGTCGCGGACCATCTGCGCCGGCTCGGCTACGACGTGCGCGAGCGGGTCGGTGGCACCGGTGTCGTCGCCGTCTTGCGAGGTGCCGCCGGGCCGGGCCCGGTCGTCGCGCTGCGGGCGGACATGGATGCGCTACCGGTCGCCGAACCGCAAAGCACGCCCTTCGCCTCGCGAGTCCGTGCCACGTGGGACGGGGCCGAGGTTCCCGTCATGCATGCCTGCGGGCACGACTGCCACACGGCGATCCTGATGGCGGCTGCCGAAGTCCTCGCGGCTCATCGCGGAGCGCTCCGCGGGGCGGTCAAGCTGATCTTCCAGCCTGCAGAGGAGGGCTTGCCACGCGGCGAGATCGGCGGCGCGCGGCGCATGATCGACGAAGGCGCGTTCGCTGATCCAAAGCCGGACATGGTATTCGGTCTGCACGTGGTGAGCGCCCTGCCAACCGGAACGCTCGCTTACCGGCCCGGCGCGGCGCTGGCCAGCTCGGACGAGTTCAGGATCGTCGTCACCGGACGCCAGACGCATGCGGCATTCCCGTGGGCCGGCGTCGACCCGATCGTCGTCGCCGCGCAGATCGTCTCCGCCCTGCAGACGATCGAAAGCCGCCAAGTCAATATCTCTGAACCCTCCGTGTTGTCGGTCGCGACGGTCAACGGCGGCAACCGCGCCAATATCATTCCCGATCGGGTGACGATGACGGGAACGCTGCGCACCATGAGCGAGGAGCGCCGCGTGTTCATGAAGCGGCGAGTGCAGGAGATCATCCAGAGCATCGCTGCGGGCATGGACGCAGCCGCTCAACTCGAATGGCTGCCCAACGGCTACGCGATCACCGTCAACAACCCAGACTTGACCGCCCGAATGCTGCCCAGCTTGCAGCGGGTTGCCGGTTCGGACCAAGTCCGGCTCGGTCCACCGATCATGGCAACCGAGGATTTCTCGTTCTTCGCTGAACAGGCGCCTGGTCTGTTCTTCCTTGTGGGAGTGACGCCCCGTGACCAGGATCCCGGACGCGCTGCCCCCAACCACTCGCCACGGTTTACGGTCGACGAGAGCGGTCTGTTGGTGGGGCTGCGAGCGCTCCTACATCTGGTTGCCGACACCGCAGGCCAACTCGCATGATTTTGAGCCAAGCAGCATCTGATGAAGCTGAGGTGCGGCCTTGCATCATCGCGGTCGCAATTACCGGATCCGTGCCAAGAAAGCAGGACAATCCGGCCGTCCCCGTAACGCCAACGGAACAGATCGAGAGCACGCACGAGGCGTTCGAAGCGGGCGCGTCGCTCGTACACATTCACGTTCGCAACGCGGACGAGTCCCCATCGAGCGACCCCTCTCTGTTCGCCCTGGTGCAAGCCGGTATCCGGAAGCACTGTCCCGGGATGATCATCCAATTCTCGACCGGGGGGCGGGGTCGAGATCCGTCATCCCGCGGCAATGCGCTCGAGCTCCGGCCGGACATGGCGTCGCTATCGACCGGCTCGGTGAATTTTCCGACGATCGTGTACGAGAACTCCACCTCGCTCGTCACCGAACTGGCCAGCCGAATGAAGGCGTTCGGCGTACGGCCGGAGATCGAGTTGTTCGATCTGAGCCACATTTATGGTGCCAGGCGTCTGATTGAGGCCGGCCTCATGGATGAGAGGCCGCACGTGCAGGTCGTCATGGGCGTCAAGAACGCACTGCCGGCCGATGAGCGCGTGCTCGACGTGATGCTTGGCGAGATCCGCCATCACCTTCCAAAGGCGACTTGGACAGCGGCAGGGATCGGCGCCGCTCAGTCGAAGGTGACGGACTGGGCCCTTGCCCGTGGCGCCGACGCGGTGCGGACCGGACTGGAGGACAATATCCGGGTGAGCCGCCTCCAACTGGCGAAGAGCAACGCCGAGTTGGTGCATCTCGCGACCCAGGCGTGCCTCCGCCACGGGCGACGCCCGGCGACGCACGCGGAGGCTCGCAAAGCTCTTGGCCTTTCAACCGCCCCCTGAATTGACGCCGGCGGCGTGCCGGAACCATCAACGCGTCCGTTGCTTCCATCCGCGCGCCGGTCGCACACTCGCGGTGTTCGCAATCGTCGTTGAGGCCAAGGGTGCGGCGGCCTCGGCCTTTTACGAGGGCTTCGGGTTCGGCCCGTTTCCCCTGCATCCGCGCCGCTTGTTTCTCTTGACCTCGACGGCCGTCGAGGCCGTTGAGAGGCTGTAGCCGTGCGGGAAAGATCCGCGGTTAACCCCGAGCGCGTGTCCGATGCCGGGACGGCTGTGGGATATTGGTTCTTGCGCTGTCGGTTTCCCGTTCTTTTTCGGCGCCTTACTGGGAAACGGATACGAGTTCGGTATAAGTGGCAGCGCCTCCCCGCGGCAGGGATGATCGAGGCGTCCTGCACGCGGACGATCGGCACGGGAGGTGGACCATGGTTGAGGGACAAACGACGACCGAGGGGCCGGGCACCGCCGCGCGCCGCGGGGCGGCCTCCGGTGCAGCGGCGCTGGTCCGCCACCCCCGGCTCATCGACGATCCGGCCTGAGAGGCCCATGCCCGTGCCGGTGCGGCGGATCATCCATGTCGATATGGACGCGTTCTTCGCCTCCGTCGAACAGCGCGACGCCCCGGACCTGCGCGGGCGGCCGGTGGCGGTGGGCGGCGCGCGAGCGCGCGGGGTGGTGGCCGCGGCCAGCTACGAGGCGCGGCGCTTCGGGGTGCGCTCGGCGATGCCGTCGGTCACCGCGCGGCGGCTCTGCCCGGAGCTGATCTTCGTGCCACCGCGATTCGATGCCTATCGCGCCGTCTCGGCCGAGATCCACGCCATTTTCGCCCGCTACACCCCGCTGATCCAGCCGCTGTCGCTGGATGAGGCGTATCTGGACGTCACCGAACCCATCCGCCCGCTCGGCTCGGCCACCGCCATCGCCGAGGCGATCCGCGCCGAGATCCGCGCCGAGACCGGCCTGACCGCTTCGGCCGGCGTTTCCTACAACAAGTTCCTGGCCAAGCTCGCCTCCGACCACCGCAAGCCGGACGGGCTGTTCGTGATCACGCCGCGGATGGGGCCGGACTTCGTCGCCGGGCTGGCGGTGGCGAAGTTCCACGGCATCGGCCCGCGCACGGCAGCGCGGATGGCCGAGCTTGGCATCCACACCGGGGCCGATCTGCGGCGCTGGGACCGCGCGGCACTGATCGCGCGCTTCGGCAAGGCGGGCGGGTTCTATCACGGGCTGGCGCGCGGCGAGGATGAGCGGCCGGTGAACCCCGACCGCACCCGCAAATCCCTCGGCGCGGAGCGGACGTTCGAGACCGACCTCGATGCGCTCGCCCCCGCGCTGGCGGCGCTGGCGCCGCTGTCGGCACGGGTATTCGCCGCCGCCGCCGCGGCCGGGCACGCGCCGCGCACGGTGACGGTGAAAGTGAAATACGCCGATTTCCGGACCGTCACCCGCAGTCGCAGCTTCGATGTGCCGATCGGCTCGGCGGCGGCCCTGGCGGCGGCGGCCGAGGCGCTGCTGGCGCCGCTGTTCCCGCCCACGCGCCCGGTGCGGCTGCTCGGCGTCAGCGTGGCCGGCCTGGCGCCGCCGGCGCAGCTGGGCTTCGGGCTATAGGGCGCGACCCGCCGCGCCCTCGTCCATCGACCGTCGCACGATGTCACCGGTCCGCGCCACGTGCTGGCGCATGAGCTGTCCGGCGAGCCGCGCGTCACGTTTCTCGAGCGCCGCCAGGATCTGCGCATGCTCCTCGACGGCGGCGCTCCAGCGCGCCTCCGACAGAGTGCCCTGGTAGCGCGCCCGGCGCAGGCGCGCGATCAGGCGCGCGTGGATGTCGGCGATCGCCGCGTTGCCCGCGCACCGCACGATGGCGAGATGCAGTTCGTGGTTGTCGTGGAAGTAGGCGAGGCGGTCCCTCGCTTCGCGCCGCTGCTCGATGCGGGTCTGCAACTGGCGGAGCTCTTCCAGGTCGGCCGCCGACATGCGCGCTGCCGCGAACTCCGCCGCCAGCCCCTCGATCCCGCTCAGCGCCTCGAACAGATCGGCGAGCGCTCGGGCCGACGGCTGCGCCACATGCGCGCCGCGCCGCGGCACGAGTTCGATCAGCCCTTCGGTGGCCAGAACCTTCAGCGCCTCCCGCAAAGGCGTGCGCGAGATCTGGAGCTGATGGCAGAGGTCCGCCTCGTTGATCCATTCCCCCGCCGCCAGCCGCCCTTCGACGATCATGTCGCGCAGCCGCTCGGTCGCTTCATCGTGCAGCGGCCGCCGCCGGATCGGAACCGGCGGCGCCTCGACCTCCGGCGCCGGAGCGCGGTCTTCGGCGAGCACGGCCTTCGCAATCGACGAGGCGGCCATGGCAAAGCTCCTGAACCAGACAGTCTTGAGACCTCGGGGTCGCAATAGCCGCTTGACAGCCAGCCGGCAACGGGTGTAGGTCGATTTCATACAAAATTTTGCATTCAAAATTATGAAGGGTCGAGAGGCGAAAGCCTCATGGGGGAGGAGCGGCGGAATGGCGGACTTCGACCTGGTCGTTCGAGGCGGAACCGCGGCGACGGCCGTCGATGTGTTCCGCACCGACATCGGCATCCGCGACGGTCGCATCGTCGCGCTCGCCGCCGATCTGCCCCCGGGACAGCGGGAGATCGACGCCACCGGCCTCCTCGTCCTGCCCGGCGGCGTCGACGCCCACTGTCACCTGGACCAGCCGACCGGCGACGAATCGGTCATGGCCGACGGTTTCGAGAGCGGCACCCGCTCGGCGGCTTGCGGCGGCACCACGACGCTCATGCCCTTTGCCGCCCAGATGAAGGGCCACAGCCTGCGCGAGGCGGTGGCGGACTATCATCGCCGCGCCGAGGGCAAGGCGTTCGTCGACTACGCCTTTCACCTCATCGTCACCGACCCGACACCGCACGTGCTCGGGCAGGAGCTGCCGGCGCTGATCCGCGACGGCTACACCTCGTTCAAAATCTATATGACCTACGAGGCGCTCAAGCTCAGCGACCGGGAGATTCTCGACGTGCTCGCCCTGGCGCGTGCCGAGCGTGCGCTCGTCATGATCCACGCCGAGAACGCTGACTGCATCGGCTGGCTCACCGAGCGGCTGGAGCGCGCGGGCGACGTCGCCCCGCGATTCCACGCCGTGGCGCGCCCGCAAATCGCCGAGCGCGAGGCAACCCATCGCGCGATCGCACTCGCCGAACTCGTCGACACGCCGGTGCTCATCGTTCATGTCTCCGGCTCGGAGGCGATCGAGCAGATTCGCTGGGCGAAGAGCCGCGGCCTCAGAATCTACGCCGAGACCTGCCCGCAATATCTCTTCCTCACCGCCGACGATCTCGCTGCCCCCGGCTTCCACGGTGCGAAATGCGTGTGCAGTCCGCCGCCGCGGGACCGCGCGAGCCAGGCCGCGGTGTGGGACGGGCTTCGGGATGGCCTGTTCCAAATCTTCTCCTCCGACCACGCGCCGTTCCGCTACGACGATCCGAAGGGCAAGAAAGTGCCGATGGCGGCGTCGCGATTTGCCTGCATCCCGAACGGAATTCCGGGGCTCGAGACGCGCCTTCCCCTGCTCTTCTCGGCCGGCGTTTCCGAGGGACGGATCGACCTTTGCCAGTTCGTCGCGCTGACCGCGACCAACGCCGCCAAGATGTACGGCCTCTATCCTCGCAAAGGGTCGATCGCCATCGGCGGCGACGCCGATCTCGCCATCTGGGATCCGGCGCGCGAGATCACGATCGCGAACACCATGCTCCATCACGATGTCGACTACACGCCCTATGAGGGCATGCGCGTGCGCGGTTGGCCGGTGACCACGATCTCGCGCGGAGAGATCGTCTGGTCGAACGGAACGTTCGACGCGACCCTGGGCCGCGGCCGATTCCTCGCCTGCGAGCCGCCGCAAGCGCTCGCGCCCAACGCCGGGAGGCCGTGATGACGAACATGCAGGGCACGGCAACGACGATGAGCATCCGCCCCGTCGACCCCGCCGACGCCGTCGCACCGACCAAGGTGCGCTGGTGGATTTTCCTGCTCATGCTGATGCTGATCACCATCAACTATGTCGATCGCGCATCGCTGTCGGTCGCGATGCCGATCATCGCGAAGGAGTTCGACATCGGTCTCGCGACGCAGGGGCTCATCCTCAGCGCCTTCTTCGTCACCTACGCGCTGATGCAGATTCCGGGCGGCATGCTCGCCGACCGCTTCAAGCCGCGCATCGTCATCGCCATCGCGACGCTCGGCTGGGGCTTGTTCCAGGCTGCCGGCGCCGCTTCCTTCAGCGCTTGGGCGCTGGTGCTGACCCGCCTTGGACTTGGCGCCTCGGAAGCGCCGATCTATCCGGCGGGCGGCAAGCTCAACGCCATCTGGATGACCTCTACGGAACGCGCGCGCGGTGCCACGCTGCTGGACGGCGGTGCCCCACTCGGCGCGGCGCTCGGGTCGCTCGTCATCGCCGGACTGATCGCCGAATTTTCCTCCTGGCGCCTTTCGTTCGTCATCGCGGGCGTGGGCACGATGCTCTGCGGCCTCCTCGCCTGGTGGTACATCCGCGACGTTCCGGCCGAGCATCCGTGGATCAACAGGGCCGAGGCGGAATACATCGCGGACGCGCATGCGCACGAGGATTCGCTCGCTCCCCCGGCATCCGGTGCGAGCGCGATGGTCTATTTCCGCTACCTCTCGGTCTGGTGCATGTGTCTCGGCTGGATGTTCTTCAATGCCGTGTTCTATGGCCTGCTGACCTGGATGCCGAACTATCTCTCGGCGGTACGCGGGCTGGACATCAAAGCGCTCGGCGGCTCGCTGTTCGTCATGTTCTTCGCCGGCTTCGTCGGCGAGCTCGTCGGCGGCCAGATCGCCGATCGCTGGCGCGGGTTCGGCGGGCGCCCGAACGTGATCTTCCGCACCCTGTTCGGATTCGCCGCGGCGGTCGCAACCCTGTCGATCCTCGGGGTGGCGTACGTCGAAACCCCGTTCGCCGCCGTTCTGCTGCTCAGCGTGACGCTCTTCTTCCTGCGCTGGTGCGGCATGTACTGGGCGATCCCCGGCATCCTCGCCTCGCGCGCCCGTTCCGGCTTCCTCGGCGGCTGCATGAACTTCGCCGGCAACATCGCCGGCGTCACGGTGCCGCTCATCGTCGGGCTCATCGTCCAGACGACGGGCTCCTATTTCTTCGCACTCATGGTCTTTGCTTTCGCCGGTGTCGCGCTCTTCGTCTGTTCCACAATCATCGACTACAGCCGCAAGCTGCCCGTCTGAGCCCCACCGCACGCCGCGCGCTATGTCATTGGAGAGTGGAATGCCCGACAGGGTCCGATTGGGGATGCTGACGCCGTCGTCCAACACCGTGGTCGAGCCGGTGACGGCGGCCATGCTGGCGGACATCCCCCGGGTTACGGCGCACTTCAGCCGATTCAAAGTGACAGAGATCGCCGTCTCCCACGTCTCGGACCGACAATTCGACGAGAGTGCAATTCTTGCCGCGGCGGAGCTGCTTGCTCATGCCAAAGTCGACGTCGTCGCCTGGAACGGCACGTCGGCGAGTTGGCTCGGGTTCGATCGCGACGAGCGCCTGTGCAGGCGCCTGACCGAGGCAACCGGCGTTCCTGCCTGCTCCTCCGTGCTCGCATTCCGCGAGATTTTCGAGCGCACCGGCGTCACGCGCGTCGGTCTCGTCACGCCGTACGTCGGCGCCGTCCAGGAGCAGATCGTGCGCAACTGGCGCGAAGCCGGCTTCGACTGCGCCGCCGAGCGCCATTGTGGGCTGACCGACAACTTTGCCTTCGCCGACGTTTCGGAGGGCGACATCGCGGCGATGATCCGCGCGGTGGCGTGCGCGGGCGTCGAGGCTGTTGCGGTCGTCTGCACCAATATGCGCGCGGCGCCGCTCGTCGAGCGGCTCGAAGCCGAGATTGGTGTGCCGATCTACGATTCGATCGCCACGACATTGTGGAAGAGCCTTCTGCGTGCGGGCGTCGGACCCGCGTCGATCCGCGGCTGGGGAGGGCTCTTCTCCGATCCGCGGCTCGGCTCCGCAGAGGCCGGGCGCCTCGAAGGGCTCGGAGCCCGGGCCTGACGTCCGCGCCGGCAGCGTGCCTGTGTCACCCGTCCTTTGGGGACGGCAAATTGCAAGGGAGAAAGGGACATGAAGACGAGCAAGACGTTGGCCGTGGCCTTGATGACCACGGTTCTGACCGCCTCGGGCTTCGGCGAACTCGGCCGGGCCTGCACCCTGATGGGTGCCACGGGAACGGCAACCGCGGATGGCAACGCCTACCTCGCCTCGACGAGCGACAACCCGTACATCGAGGGGCCGCGCAACCAGGTCTATCTGACCATTCCCAAGCACGGCTATAAATTCATCCATACGACATTGCAGATCCAGGATCCACCGGGCCACTACTTCGATGTCGGCTCCGACCGCGGGATGAACGAGAAGGGATTTTCCTGGACCCGCGCTTGGGTGGTGCCGAAGGAGCCGGAGGCGCCGAACAGGATGAATTCCGTGGACTGGTTCCTGCAGATGGGATCGACGGTCGCGACCGTCGATGAGGCCATCAGGTTCGTCCAGGACAATCCGAAAGGGATCGGCGACCAGGGCAACTATATCTTCGCCGACGCTCAAGGGAACATGGCGGTCGTCGAGGTCGGCTACCAGACCGTCAATGTCGTGAAGCGATACACCAAGGCCGACATGGGCATCGCGGCGAGGGCCAATGTGTGGACCTCGGACAAGATGAAGCCGCTCGACATCAGCGACACGGCGGACACGCACGACCACGAATACGCCGTCTCGACCGGCTACCGGGTTCCGCGCGCGATGGCGCTCCTGAAGGGCGGCGAGGGCAAGATCGACGTCGCGATGCTGAAGACGTTCCTTGCCGACGACGACAACCGCGACAAGCCGCCGATGGGCGACACCGGGTTTTCGATTTCCAACCATGGAGCGACCGGCGGCACGGTCGCCGCGGAAGTATACGACCCGGCCCACCTGACGCTCTGGTTCACCTATGGCTGGCCGGACGGCGACGCCAAGACCGCCAACGCGTCCTTCGTCGGCGCCAACACGAACAGCTGGGGCGCCTGGGTTCCGTTCATCCTCCCGGAGATGACGGAGGAAGGCTACTACACCGACTGGAACGGCAACATCACCCCGCTCGGCGCGCGCTATCTGGCAAAACTCAGCGCCAAGACGGCGCGCTGAAGGCCGCGCCGCCCGGATCCCGGCGCCCGCGGCGCTTCGCGTGAACCCATCATCCAACGCAAGGAGAAGCAATGATGAGAAGAATCCCGATGATGCAGGAGATTGCGGCAGCGCTCGTCGGCGCCGGCCTGGTGCTCGGCTCAGGAGGCCTTGCCGGCGCGCAGTCGGTAAAGGTTCAGTTCCCCGCCAAGCCCGATCCGACCGAGCTGCAGGAGGTATGGCCCGAGATGGCCGGCGTCGATTCGGGCAAGCTCGTCGGTCTGTCCAAATGGATCCGCGATCAGAAATTCGACATCCGTAGCCTCGTCATCGTCAAGGACGGGAAAATTGTGTTCGAGCGCTACAGTGACGGGCTGACTCGCGACAAGAACTACGAACTCTACTCCGTCACCAAGGCACTGGTCGGCATTCTCGCCGGCGATCTCATCGGCGAGGGAAAGATCAGCCTCGACAGTTCGGTCAAGGACGTCGTCGGCGCCTATCGGCCCGACCTCAAGGAGGCCGTCGCGGACAAGGGGGCCATCACGCTCCGGAATGTCCTCTCCATGACGACCGGCCTCCACTATGACTTCAACCCGCCAAGCGACCCGATTTATTACGAGGCGCCGGACCGGCTGAAACTCGCTGCGACCACCACACCGCTGCTGGAACCTGGCAAAGTCTTCCAGTACATGGACGTCAATCCGATTTTGGCGACGGCGATGCTGAGCCAGGCGGCCGGGAAAAGGCTCGAGGAGTACGCCACCGACAAGGTGTTCGAGCCACTCGGCATGAAGCATTACGTCTGGTCGCGGGCCGACAAGAAGGGGCTCGTCTCGGGCGGCTGGGGGCTCCGGCTCCGCCCGGTGGACATGGCGCGACTTGGCATGCTGGCGCTGCAGGGAGGCAAATGGAATGGCAAACAGCTCGTGCCGGCCGAGTGGGTCCAACAGATGACAACCGGGCAAGGCATCCGCTCCTTCGGTTATTACTGGTGGGTCAACAACATACTCGAAGGCGGCATGGAAGGCGGGCAACAGGCGGAATTCGACGCCGCGGGGTTCAAGGGGCAGAACATCGTCGTTCTGCCGAAGTACAACGCGGTCGTGGCGATGACGAGCATCATGTCGCCGGCCGGAGGGCTGCGCGATGCCCAGCACCTCCAGACCCTGCGCTACATGGTGAACGAATACATCCTCCCCGCGCTCAACCATGCCCCATCCGAGCCGACCGAGCCGCAGAAGACGGCGTTGGTGGCCGAGCTTCAGGCCGCCGAGGACAGCAAAGGCGTGCCCGGCTTCGCCCTCGACCCGTACAACACCGACATGCCGCAATAGGACCCGGGGCGGCGCGCGCTGGCAAAGGCGCGCGCCCTTTCATGAGCCGCACCATTCCCGTTGAGGGCTGTCGTGATGCGCATTCTCGTTCTCAATCCCAACACCACTCCGGCGATCACGGCGCGGCTCGCGACGGTGGCGATGCAGGCGGCGGCGGAAGGGACGGTCATCGCGACCGCGACCGCCGCCCGCGGTGTGCCCTATATCGCGACACGCGCCGAAGCGCAGATCGGCGGCGCGGTCGCGCTCGAAATGCTGGCCGACCTCCACCGCGACTACGACGCCGCGATCATCGCGGCCTTCGGCGATCCCGGACTCTTCGGCGCGCGTGAACTCTTCGACATCCCGGTCGTCGGCATGGCGGAGGCGTCGATGCTGACTGCCTGCATGCTCGGCCGCCGCTTCGTCATCGTGACCTTCGCCCGCGCGCTCGGCCCGTGGTACCAGGAGTGCGTCGACATGCACGGTCTCGCCGGGCGATGCGCCGGCATCCGCATGCTCGATGGTCCTTTCGAGTCGGTTGGCGACGTGCAGGACGAGAAGGAGCCCCTCCTCGCCGATCTCGCCAAGCAAGCGGCGCTGGAACTGGAAGCGGACGCGGTGATCCTCGCCGGAGCGCCGCTGGCCGGCCTTGCCGCGCGCATCAAGGATCGCGTGCCGGTTCCGGTCGTCGATCAAATCGCAGCTTCGGTGAAGCAAGCCGAGGCGCTGGTCACGCTCGGCGTCCGCAAGGCGAGTGCGGGAACCTTCCGGCGGCCCGACGCGAAGGCGACCGCCGGCCTGCCAGAGGCCCTCGCCGCACGCATCGAGCGCCGCGATCGCTGACCAGGCGGCTCAGCGTATCCCGAAGCGATGGTTCGTGCCAGGACGGCTTCCGGAAACCCGGCGCGGTTCACTTCGTCGTGGCCTGATCTGTCTCAACGACGCGGCCGCACGGTGCCGCCACCGCCGCGTTGCGCGGCCTGCGGCTGGGGCTGATGCTGGAGGCCGGCGCCGGCTTCGCGCCGGAGCCGGAGGTGGCGGCGGCGGTGACGGCGGCGGCGCGCGCGTTCGAACGGGCCGGGGCGATCGTCGAGCCGCT
>JAJZVV010000032.1 GCA_021845595.1 Pseudomonadota bacterium
GACGACGGCGTTTTGGCCTTCACCGACGAGGGCATCGACGAGGTTCGGCTCCTCCTCGATGAATACCGCCGCGCGGCACCCTCAAAGCCCTGAAATCCTCCCCGCGGTGCTCACCGGATGGATACCCCGTGCTTGCGTGCCATCCGGGCAAGCGCTTCGATCCCCCCGCTGCAGCAGTTTGCTGTCGGTTGGATGGGCAACCGCCTTCGGCTGCATGGTGGTGTCGATGCTGACGCGTCGACAGCGCTTGTACTTGATGGCCTCGTCCCGTTCGGCGGCTGCCAGCGTCTCGGCGAGCAGAACTTCCATCCGCGCTCGGCGCCGACCCGCTGGTGCCAGCGCGTCATCGAGGCGCGATCGCGCGGCAAGGCATGTTGGAAATGGGTCTCGCCGCAGCAGGCCTGGAGGTACGGGCTGTCAAGATAGCGCGCGCGGACGGCTTCGTCGGACAGGCCGTCCATGTGCTTGGGCAGGTGCAACGCCACCATCAACCGGGTCGGCAACGCCGGCCGGCCCGCACCTTCAACGTAGAGCGCGCCGGTGCCGGGACTCGGCCGCGTAGAAATAACGCAGCGCGGTATGAATCTCCGCTTCCTGACGATTGAAAGGTGAAGCCATCAAGAAATCGAGTGCGAAGGCGCCGAATTGCCCGCGTTTTCTGCTCAATGACACGGGCGGACTTCCGGGAGAGAGCTTCCACACTACGGCCAAACGTTCCATAGCGAACGTCATGGCGTCCGCCAGCGTCGGCGCCCCACGTGAGACCGCCGGCTCTCTGTCCCGAAGCCAACCCAATGTCTCGGCAACACCCGATAGCTGCGAACCGAGCTTCGTCGGGTCGGGAAGTAGGACATCATGTTGCGGGGGATGCTCGTCGTCCCCGCTGCCGCACGGGGACGGCCCGACGGCCGACCTGTCGCCGCAGGCAGCCGGTTGGAGCGTCATCATCGCCGCGGTGAGGCGTTCTGGACCAATCTTGGCAATCTTACTGATGAGCTTCGCGGCCGTTCCGATCGCGCTGTCAAAAGCGCTGCAACGTTGTGCCCCAGTTGCGGGCCTAGCATCGTGAAACCAACACAAAATCCAACGGGCCGCTGCGCCCAGTTCCCTCTGGGCGGCTTCTTTCTCGGGACCAGAGACTGAGAACAAACCTTGGACTACCTTGTCGCACAACTCAGAAAGGCCGTCGCGGGTAGCGTCAGCGGCGGGCGTTTGGTGACCCAGTCCTGCCGACGTCGTGGTTCGCGCCGGTTGGGGAGTTCCGGCGATGACCGATTTGACGGCAGTATACATGAAGATCAAGTCAGTCTCAAATATCGACAACGTCTTTGTGCGGTCGGGACCGAACTCGAATTGTAGAGGGTCGGTCTTCATCGTCGTAGTCGTGTCCGGTGGGGCACCCATCGCCGCGATATGCGTCCCTCTGCCGAGTTTGCCCCAAGCCATCAGAAATTTGTCCGAGGCCTTGTACAAGGCCACGTGGTCGGCTTTACGACCGATTCTCGTTGCAGCTGTCCGGGGAGGCTTTCCTGAAAGGGTTGCAGTTTTGTGAAGGGCGGTCATTGGGATGGAGACATCGGATCATGCGATCATGGCATCCTACCTATCCTACCTAGCAACAATGGTGAGGTTCCAGAGCTCGGGCAAAGCGGGACCAGCCCCGCCATATGGCGAGGTTGGCCGCTTGACCAAGCCGATCGTTCCCGCTCCGCCGGAGCCGGCCCCGTCGCCCTGGGCCCGATCACCGCGAAGAGCCGGTGACCGGTAGGTTCGCTGCTTCTCGAAGGCTGCTCCCGCCTCCGGGCGTCCCTGGGCCTCGAACCTTCGCGGTGCCCTTTGGGTTCATGACGCCAGCCCCACAGTTCCCAGTGCATCGCCGCGCTGCCGTCATTCGACCGACCACGACGATGGCCGTTGGTTTGCCCAAGGGCAAGCCCAGTCGCGTTTCCAGTCAAACCCGCAGGATCAGCGGAATGCCAGCGATTCGTGTTGCAAGAAGTCGGCAAAAATCGACCGGGACATACGTCCATGTCAGCGCCGAGATCCGAGGGCGCGATCATTCCCTTGATCGGCGCCGTGCTGATGGGGCGCAACGACGAGTGGTCGGCCCAGACCCGCTCCATGCAGGTGGAGGCGATGACAAAATTGCTCGCCACGGGCGAGGCTGAGCGTGCGCAGATCACAACCGCCTTCGGCTGACCATGGCTACCCGAGATACACCCGATTCCCCCACCACGTTGACGGACGCGATCCAATGCTGGCCGCAGTCCGCGGTCTTGGCGGACCACGACAAGCGCCCGGAAACGGGGCTATAAGTCGTGCCGTGATAGAATTCGACGACATCAAGCCGGGCGCACGGCTCCGCGGCCTGGACGGCGGCGGTATCGCCGAGATCGTGCAGGTCGCGCGCTTTGGGGCAGATGCTCTCAATCTGGTTTTTCGGGTTAATGGTCGCGTCGCGGAACGTCTCGTCTATCGCGGCGAGGAAACCGCCTTCGAAATCCTTGAGGCCGGCCGAGCTCTGGGTCTGGACGCCGACGGCGGGTTGCTTCGGCTGGCCTCGGAGGCCTACCGGATCCGCCTCGCCCACCTTTTCGACCCGTATCTGGCCGTCAGCGCCTCCCAGATCGAGGCGCTACCCCACCAGATCACTGCCGTCTATGGCGAGATGCTGCCGCGTCAGCCGCTCCGCTTCCTCCTTGCCGACGACCCGGGCGCGGGCAAGACCATCATGGCGGGGCTGCTGATCAAGGAACTCCTGATCCGTGGTGATCTGGAACGCTGCCTGATCGTGGCGCCCGGCAGCCTGGTCGAACAGTGGCAGGACGAACTCTCCGAGAAGTTCGCGCTGCGCTTCGACGTGCTGACCCGTGATCAGATCGAGGCCTCTGTCACTGCCAACCCCTTTGCAGAGCGCAATCGGCTGATCGTGCGGCTCGACATGGCCGCCCGCTCGGACGAGCTGAAGGCAAAGCTCATCGCCGCTCCCGAATGGGACCTCGTGATCTGCGACGAGGCGCACCGGATGTCGGCCTCCTATTTCGGCGGCGAGGTCAAGGAAACCCAGCGGCACAAGCTCGGCAAGCTGCTCGGCACCCGCACCCGCAACCTGCTGCTGATGTCGGCGACCCCGCACAACGGCAAGGAGGCCGATTTCCAGCTCTTCATGGGGCTGTTGGATGCCGACCGCTTTGAGGGACGGTTCCGCGAAGGCGTCCACAAGGCCGACGTGTCGGACATGATGCGCCGGCTCACCAAGGAGGAACTCTACCGCTTCGACGGCACGCCGCTATTCCCCGAACGTCGCGCCTATACGGCCAGCTACGAACTCTCCCCGCTGGAAGCCGATCTCTATCAGGCCGTCACCACCTATGTGCGCGAGGAGATGAACCGCGCCGACCGCAACGCCGACGGCGCCCGACGCAACAATGTCGGCTTCGCTCTGCAGATCTTGCAGCGGCGCCTCGCCTCCTCGCCGGCTGCGATCCATCGCTCGCTTGAGCGGCGGCGCAAGCGCCTGGAGGACCGGCTACGCGAGGAGCGGATCGGGCGCGATACCGCCGCCGCGAAGCTGACGCCCGGCCCCGTGCTCCCGGCCTATGATCCGGACGAGCTCGACGAAGCGCCCGGCGCGGAGGCCGAGGAACTCGAGGAGAAGATCGTCGATTCGGCGACCGCCGCGCAGACGCTGATGGAACTCGAAGCGGAGATCACGATCCTCAAGGATCTCGAGGCCCGCGCGCTCCGACTGAAGCTCTCCGGCCAGGACGCCAAATGGCGCGAGCTCGAGAGCATTCTGGACGAGCCGATCATGCTCGATGCGACCTCCGGCCTGCGCCGCAAGATCCTGATTTTCACCGAGCCCAAGGACACGCTCGAATATCTAGCGGACAAGATCCGTGGCCGCGTTGGCGACGCGCAGTCCGTCGTCGTCATTCACGGCGGCATCGCCCGCGAGGCCCGTCGCGCCGCCATCGCCGCCTTCAACAGCGATCCGGTGGTCCGTGTGATGATCGCCAACGATGCCGCCGGCGAGGGAGTGAACCTCCAACGCGGCGCGCACCTGATGGTCAACTATGACCTGCCCTGGAACCCCAACCGCCTGGAGCAGCGCTTCGGCCGCATCCACCGCATCGGCCAGACCGAGATCTGCCATCTCTGGAATCTCTGCGCCACCAACACCCGCGAAGGCGAGGTCTATCGTCGCCTTCTGGACAAGCTGGAGGAAGCGCGAAAGGCCCTCGGCGGCAAAGTTTATGACGTGCTCGGCGAACTCTTCGAAGGCCAGGCTCTGCGCGACCTGCTCGTTGACGCGATCCGCTACGGCGAGCAGCCGGACAAGAAGGCCGAGCTGTTCCGTAAGGTCGATGGCGCGGTGGATATCGCTGCCATCGAACGGCTGGTGGCCGAGCGCAAGCTGACCTCCGAGGGCATGGACCCGAATGCCGTTGCCGCCATCCGCGAGGAGATGGAGCGCGCGCAAGCCCGCCGCCTGCAACCGCATTTCATCGGCGCCTTCTTCCGGGAAGCGTTCTCCACCCTCGGCGGGCGCATCGCCGAGCGCGAGCGCGGCCGCTTCGAGATCACCCGTGTTCCGTCCGTCCTGAAGGAGCGCGACCGGCTGATCGGCCGCGGCGATCCGGTCCTGGACCGCTATGCCCGCGTCACCTTCGACAAGGCGCTGATCCCCGGCCAGCCGCAGGCCGAACTGCTGGCACCCGGCCACCCGCTGCTCGACGCCGCGGTGGATGTTGTGCTCGAGCGCTTTCAGCCGCTGCTGGGACAAGGTGCGGTGCTCGTGGACGATGCCGACCTTGGGACCGCCCCGCGCCTGTTGCTCTACCTCGAGCACGCCATCCGCGATGGCCGCACGGCGAAGTCGGGCGAGCCCCGCGTAGTCTCCCAACGTCTACAGTTCATCCACCTCGGCGAAGACGGCAGTGCTGCAGACGGCGGCTCGGCGCCCTATCTCGACTACCGGCCGATCACAGAAGACGAGCGCGCGCTCATCGCCGATGCGGTAGCGGCCCCCTGGCTGGGGGCCGGCGTCGAGCAGCGCGCCCTCGGCTTCGCGATCGCCGGCCTCGTCCCTGCCCATCTTGACGAGGTGAAGCGGCGGCGGCTCGCCGAGATCGACAAGGTGGAGCGCGAGGTGCGTGCCCGCCTCAACCGAGAAATCAATCATTGGGACATGCGCGCCGCCCGCCTGCGTGAAGAAGAGCGGGCCGGCAAGGAGCAGCGCATCAACGCCACCAATGCCGAGGCGACCGCCCAGCGCCTGGTGGAGCGCCTGCATACCCGCCAGGCCGAACTCGATCGCGAACGCCAGATCAGCGCCCTGGCGCCGGTGCTGAGAGGGGCCGCACTCGTAATTCCCCGCGGCCTGCTCGATGCCCGCGCCGCCCCGAAGGCGAGCCCGAAGGCCATGGGCTTCTCGGAAGACCCGGCTGCCCGCGCCGAGGTCGAACGCTCTGCCATGGAAGCGGTCATGGCAGCCGAACGCCGCATGGGGTTCGACCCGCGCGACGTCTCCGCCGAGAAGAAGGGCTGGGACATCGAGAGCCGCACGCCGGCCGGCCATCTCCGGTTCGTGGAGGTGAAGGGGCGCCACGCGGAGGCGCGCGACGTGATCCTGACCAAGAACGAAATCCTCGCCTCGCTCAACGCGCCGGAGGCGTTCCACTTGGCCATCGTGCGCGTCGAGGCCGGCTTTGCCCACGCCCCCGTCTACGTGCAGCGCTTCTTCAAGCGCGAATTGGGTTTCGCCGAGACCGCCGTGGTCTTCAACCTGGCCGACCTTCTTTCGCTCGCTACCCCTGCCGCGTGAGGCCGCCGAGTCTCGACACGGCCCACCTTCCGTGTCTATACCTTCCGTCGATTTATAGACGCAGGAGAGCGGTGTGGCGCTGAGCCTGAAGGACAAAGAGACCGACCGCCTCGCCCGCGAGGTCGCCGCTCTCACGGGCGAGACGCTGACGGACGCGATCCGCAAGGCGTTAGCCGAGCGGCTGGAGCGCGAGCGTCTGCGCCGGGGCGGAACGTTGCGGCTCGCGGACCGGCTGATGGAGATCGGCCGCCACTGCGCTTCCTTGCCCGACCTCGATCCCCGCAGCCCGGACGAGATCGTCGGCTACGACGAAACCGGCATGTGGCGCTGAATGGTCGTCGATACCTCGGCGCTGGTCGCGATCCTGCTGGGCGAGCCGGACGCCGAGCAATTCGCGCGCGCGCTGAGCGCGGCGCCAGTGCGGCTGATCTCCGCGGTCACAAGGGTTGAGCTTTCCTTCGTCATCGAGGGCCGCAAGGGGGAGACGGGCCGAGCGGACCTCGAGCTGCTGCTGCGCGATGGCGGCTTCGACATCGTCAGTGTCACGCCGCAGCAAGCCGAAATCGCCCTCGACGCCTTCCGCCGCTACGGAAGCGGCCGTCATCGCGCCGGGCTGAACATCGGCGACTGCTTTTCCTATGCGCTGGCCGTGGCGACCGACCATCCGCTGCTCTTCAAGGGCAATGACTTCATCCACACCGATCTGCGACCGGCCCTGCCGGCGACCAGGAATTAGGGGGCGGGCAATGACGGGCGCACGCGCAACACCGCGCAAGAAACTCATCGAAGTCTCCATCCCGCTGGAGGCGATCAACGCCGCCTCGGCGCGGGAGAAGTCGATCCGGCATGGGCATCCGTCCACGCTGCATCTGTGGTGGGCGCGGCGGCCGTTGGCGGCGTGTCGGGCGGTGTTGTTCGCGCAACTGGTGGATGATCCGTCCTCCTGGCCCGACCGGTTCCCGACCGAGGAGGCGCAGGAGGCGGAGCGGAAGCGGCTGCACCGGGTGATCGAGGCGATGGTGCCGTGGGAAGCCTCGAACAACGAAACCATCCTGAACGCGGCGCGGTGGGAGATTGCGCGCTCGGTTGCCTGGGGCCTGGGCGAGGAGCCGCCGGCGCGGGAGGATGGGCGGGCGATCCTGGACTATCTGCAGACCAAGGCGCCGCCGGTCTATGACCCGTTCTCGGGCGGCGGGTCGATCCCGCTGGAGGCGCAGCGGTTGGGGTTGCGCGCCTATGGCTCGGACCTCAATCCGGTGGCGGTGCTGATCGGCAAGGCGCTGGTGGAGATCCCGCCGAAGTTCGCCGGCCGGCCGCCGATCAACCCGAAGGCGCGGGCGGAGGCGGTACATGGCGCGCTGCGGGCCTGGAAGGGCGCGCAGGGGCTGGCCGAGGATGTGCGGTATTACGGGCAATGGATGCGCGACGAGGCCGAGCGGCGCATCGGGCATCTCTATCCGAAGGCGACGCTGCCGGACGGGTCGCAGGCGACGGTGATCGCCTGGCTCTGGGCGCGCACGGTGCGCTCGCCCGATCCGGCGGCGAAGGGTGCGATGGTGCCGCTGGTGTCCTCATTCCTGCTTTCCACCAAGGAGGGGAAGAAAGCCTGGGTCGAGCCGGTGATCGATCCCGCCGCGCCGGATGGCTGGCGGTTCGAGGTGCAGACCGGGACGCTCGCGAAGGCGGATGAGGAGCGGCTGAAGAAGGGGACCATTGGCCGCAGCGATGGCGGCACTTGCAGCCTTACCGGCACGCCGATGCCGTTCAGCTACATCCGCACGGAGGGCCAAACCGATGGCCTTGGGACAAGGCTCATGGCCGTCGTTGCGGAAGGCAAGCGGGGCCGCGTCTATCTCTCACCCAATCAGGAACAGGCTGATGTTGCCGCGACGGCTGTGCCGGAGTGGGAGCCGGAAGGCGATCTCCCGAACAACCCGCGCGACTTCAAGACGCCGAACTATGGCATGCGAACATTTGCCTCACTCTTCACCCCCCGCCAGTTGGTGGCGCTGACGACATTTTCCGATCTCGTGGCCGAGGCGCGGGAGAAGGTGCTGGCGGACGCGCGCGCGGCGGGCCTCCCCGCCGACCCCACCCCACTCCACGAAGGCGGCACCGGCGCCGCAGCTTACGCGGATGCCGTGGCGACGTATTTGGCGTTTGCTGTCGATCGCGTGATTGATCGACATTCATCAATTGCGACGTGGGACAGCAGTCCAAGCAAGCTCCAACTCCGAAATACCTTTGCTCGTCAAGCGATTCCGATGACGTGGGATTTTGGGGAGGGCAACCCATTTTGCTCTTCGTCGGGAACATTCAGCCCGTCAATTGAGTGGGTGAGCTTGTGCGTCGAGGAAATTCCTGCATCCACAAGCGGTGGAATCTCGAACATCAACGCTTCCAAGAACTCCTTTCCTGTCCGTCCCATCATCATCTCTACCGACCCCCCCTACTACGACAACATCGGTTATGCTGATCTCTCAGATTTCTTCTACGTCTGGCTCAAGCGATCACTCGGCGCTATCTGGCCCGACCTGTTCCGGCGCCTAACGACGCCGAAAGGCGGAGAACTCATTGCAAGCCCTTATCGCCACGGCGGCAAGGAGGAGGCCGAAGCCTTTTTCATGCAGGGTATGGGCGAGGCGCTGACGGCGATGCGCAAGGCGGCGACCGATGCCGAGCCGCTCGCGATCTACTACGCCTTCAAGCAGTCCGAGCTCGCCGAAGAAGGCGTCGTCTCCGCCGGCTGGGCATCGTTCCTGCAAGCCGTCGTCGATGCTGGCCTCGCCGTCGATGGCACATGGCCGGTGCGCACCGAACTCGCCAACCGCATGATCGCGAAGGACGCGAACGCGCTGGCCTCTTCGATCGTTCTCGTCTGCCGCAAGCGCGGCGAAGCGGCGCAAACCGTCACCCGCGCCGAGTTCATCCGCACGCTCAAGCGCGAGATGCCCGAAGCGGTGGACAAGATCCGCAAGGCTGGCGTCGGCCCTGTCGATATGCCGCAATCCATCATCGGCCCCGGCATGGGCGTGTTCACCCGCTTCGCCCGCGTGCTGGAGGACGACGATTCCGCGATGGGCGTGAAGACCGCACTGGCGCTGATCAACCGCGTCTGGGGCGAGATCGAGAACGATCTCGACGCCAATTTCGACCCGGAGACGCAAGTGGCGCTCGCCTGGTTCACCACCTACGGCTTCGACGCCCGCGCCTCCGGCGACCTCATCACGCTGGCGAACGCGAAGAACATCCCCTCCAACGCGCTGTTCGCCTCAGGCGTGTTCCAGAACCTGCACGGCAAGGCCAGCCTGACCCCGCGCGACGCGCTGCCCAAGGACTGGTCCCCCGCCACCGACAAGACGCCAACCATCTGGGAATGCGTGCAGCACACCGCCCGCGTCCTCCGCGCCGAGGACGGCGGCGCCGAGGCCGCGGCGAAGCTTGTCGCCGCCATGGGCAGCCAGGCCGAGGATGCCCGCGCGCTGGCCTATCGCCTGTATGAAATCGCCTCGCAGAAAGCCTGGAATGCCGAGGCGCTGGTCTACAACGAACTCGCCCAGGAATGGGCGCATCTCGACACGCTCGCCGCGCGCGGCACCGCTGCGCCGCAGTTGGCTCTCCTGTAAGGTGCCGCCATGCTCCGGAGCCTCCGCTTCACCCATTTCAAGTCCTGGCCGAAGATCGATCTGCCCTGCGGGCGGATCACCGGCCTGTTCGGCACCAACTCCTCCGGCAAGACCAGCATCCTCCAGTTCCTGTTGCTGCTGAAGCAGACCAAGGAGGCGACCGACCGGAAGCTGTCGCTGGAACTGAACGGCGATTACGTCCAGCTCGGCACCATCCGCGATGCCATCCATCGGCACGAAGAGTCGCTGCCGATCGAGACGGAGGTGGTGTTCGCCCGCGACGAGGCACTGGCCCTGACTGACCCGGCGTTAGGCCACGGTGCCGCGCCCCTCGCCGAGGGGCGGGAGTTCGCGCTGGAATCGCGTCTTGCCGTGCAGCAGCAGGCCGCTCGCGCCACGCAGCTGGCCTATCGGCTGGGCGGGCACGAATTCGCGCTGCGGCAGCGGTCGAAGGGCGGAGAGTTCGATCTGCACCACGCGGCCGAGGCGAGCGACTTTCGCTTCATACGCACCCAGGGCCGCGCCTGGGGCCTGCCCCCGCCGATCAAGGGCTACGCCTTTCCCGATCAGGCACGCACCTACTATCAGAACGCCCAGTTCCTGTCTGACCTCGAAGCGGCCTACGAGGGCGCGATCGATCGGATCTTCTATCTCGGGCCGCTACGGGAATATCCGAAGCGCGACTATCTGTGGGCGCGGTCCCGTCCCGCCGATGTCGGCCAGCGCGGGGAGAAGGCGATCGACGCCATCCTTGCCGCGACCGCCGACGGGGAGAAGCTCAACCTGAAGCCCAAGGCGCATCTGCTGGCGTTCCAGGGCATGGTGGCCCACTGGCTGCGCCATCTCGGGCTGATCCACAGCTTCAGGGTGGAAGAGATCGCCGACGGCTCGAACCGCTGGCAGGCGAAGGTCATGACCCGTGAGGGCGGCAGCGAGGTGCTGCTGACCGATGTCGGCTTCGGCGTCTCGCAAGTCCTGCCGGTGATCACGCTCCTGCTCTATGTGCCCGAGGGCTCGACCGTCCTGCTGGAGCAGCCCGAAATCCACCTGCATCCACTGGCGCAGGCGGGACTGGCTGACGTGTTGATCTATGCGGCCACTCGCCGGCGCGTGCAGGTGATCCTCGAAAGCCATTCCGAACACCTGCTGCTGCGCTTGCAGCGACGCATCGCCGAGGAGGCGATCGGCGGCGCCGAGGTGAAGCTTTATTTTTGTGACATCGCGGCCGGCAGATCGAAGCTCACGCCGCTACGGCTGGATCTGCTGGGCAATATCGAGAACTGGCCTGAGCATTTCATGGGCGATGCCTTCGGCGAGACGGCCCAGGCGGAGCGCGCCCGCCTGCGTCGGATGCAGGATGCGGCGGAGTGAGGCGGGTGGTCGTGGACACCAACGTCCCGATCGTTGCGAACGGCCGGGCCGACGCGGCGAACGGTCGGCGCACCCCGTCTCCCGGCTGCCGCCTCGCTGCGATCGACTTCCTTGAGGAAACCCTCAGGTCGCGTAAGGTCCTGCTCGACCTGGGGGGCGACATACAGGACGAATACCGTCGCTATCTTCACCCGCGCGGACAGCCCGGCGTCGGCGACCGGTTCTATCTTGCGATCCTGAACAGTTCGCCACGGCGGGTCGAGCGGGTCGAATTGCCCCGGAACGCCTCCGGCGCATACCGAGACTTCCCGAGCAGCCCCGGGCTGGACAGCTTCGACCCCAGCGACCGAAAATTCGTGGCGTTGGCCCGTCGCGCCCGCGCACCGGTCGTCAATGCCATCGATTCTGACTGGCTGCACCACCGCACGGCCTTGCAAGCGCTCGGCGTCAGCGTGACGTTCGTTTGCGGCCGCGACTCAACCGAATGGTTCGAGGAATGAGCGCCGAGAAGGAAACCCTCCAGCGCGTCCAGGGCGCGCTGTATCACCTTCGCCGCGGCCTCGCGCCGTTCGTCGAGACGCGGATGAAGGCGCGGCACGGCGCGCAGTGGCCCGCCTATGCCAGCCGCGCCGCCGGCGGCGATCCGCGCGCGCCGCTCGACGAATACGGCCTGCTGAAAACCATGATCGACCAGTGGCGGGACGTGTTCGACGACGCCTTCCCGCGGGCCGAGAAGCAGCGCGTGCGCACCTTCGTCTCCACCGCGCTCGACGCGCGCAACGCCTCCGCGCATCTCTCGATCGCGATGCAGGATGACGAAGCACTGCGCTATCTGGATGCCATCCACCACCTGCTCCGCGCGGTGAAGGCACCGGACGCCGAGATCGCCGAAGCCCGGCGCCTCTATGACGACCAGCGCCGCAATGGCATCGGCACGCCAAATGCGCCTTCCGGCGCACCACCGGCCCCGAGGGGAACGGCAGAACCCGCGCCCACGCCGGAGCCGCCGGAGGACCGGCCCGGCAAGGGGCCGCGCCCCTGGATCGAAGTTGCGCTGCCGCACCCGGACGTGCTCGCCAACCGCTTCAAGGAAGCCGAATTCGCGGCGGACCTGTTCGCGGTCGATGCCGGGATCGCCGGCGAGGGCTACGCGACGCCGCTCAGCTTCTTCGCGATGACCTTCCTCACCGAGGGGCTGAAGCGGGTGCTGGCCTCCGCCCTGCAGCGTCTGTCCGGCCAGGGCGGCGACCCGGTGATCGGGCTGCAGACCGCGTTCGGCGGCGGCAAGACGCACACGATGCTCGCGGTCTATCACCTGGCCCGGCACCTGCGCGACGGCGGCGACCCCGCCACGCTCGGCGGCCTGGCGCAACTCGTCGGGACGGTCGGCGCGACCGCCTGGCCGAAGCCGCAGATTGCCGTGTTCGTCGGTTCCTCGAAGGGCGCGGATGTGTCGCTGACCCTGCGGGACGGCCCGAAGCTGCGCACCCTGTGGGGCTATCTCGCCTGGCGCCTCGCTGGCGAGGCGGGCCTCAAGCTGGTCGCCGAAGCCGAGGCGGCGCGCACCAACCCCGGCTCCGAACTGATGGTGGAGGTGTTCCGCCTGGCGGGGCCGAGCGTGATCCTGCTCGACGAGCTGGTGATGTTCGCCCGGCAACTGGACGATGCCAGGTTCGAGGCGTTCCTTTCCTTCCTCCAGTCGCTGACCGAGGCGGCGAAGATGGTGCCGGGCATCCTGGTGATCGGCTCGCTGCCGGAAAGCGATGCCGAGGCCGGTGGGGCGCGCGGCAAGGAGGCGCTGCTGCGGCTGGAGAAGGTGTTCGGGCGCGTGCAGTCGGCCTGGCTGCCGGCCTCCGGCGACGAGACCTATGAAATCATCCGCCGCCGGTTGTTCCAGCCGCTGGATGGGGACGGCGAGCGGGCGCGGGACGAGACGGTGAAGGCGTTCGCCGATCTCTACCGGAAGAACCCGGCCGAGTTCCCGCCCGAGGCGCGGGAGGCGCGCTACACGGAGTTGCTGCGCCTGTCCTACCCGATCCATCCCGAGCTGTTCGATCGGCTGTCGAAGGACTGGGCGAGCCTGGAGAAGTTCCAGCGCACCCGTGGCGTGCTGCGCTTCATGGCGAACGTGGTGGGCGTGCTGTGGCACCAGCGGGTGCCTGACTCGTTGATCCTGCCCGCGCGCGTGCCCGTTTCGCATGAGCGGGTGCGCGCGAGCGTGCTTTATCCGCTTGATCCGGCGTTCGGCGCGGTGGTGGACAAGGAGGTGGATGGGGATAGCTCGCTGCCGTCGCGGATGGAGGCCAACCCGTCCCGCCGCATCTCTCAGGCTCACGCTGCGACCCGCGCGGCGCGTGCCGTTTTCCTGTGTTCCGCGCCGCTGGTGGGCCAGCCCAATGCCGGGCTGACCGGGCAAGGCCTGCGGCTGGCCTGCGCCGAGCCGGGCGACCAGTTGGCGATCTTCGGCGAGGCGCTGCGGGAACTCTCCGAGCGGGCGACTTACCTATACGAGGAGGCAGGCCGCTACTGGTTCTCCACCCAGCCGACCCTGAACCGCCTGGCCGAAGATCGCGCCAAGGCGCTGGCCGAGCACGAGGTGGACGAGGCGATCGCGCAGGTGCTGCGCGAGGATGGGGCCAGCAAGGACCGGTTCCATCGCGTATTCGCGGTGCCGGACGATCCGACCGCGATCGACGAGGTGCAGGCGCTGTCGCTGATGATCCTGGGTCCGGCGACGCCGCATGCGGGCAAGGGCGTGGCGAAGTCCGCCGCGACCGAGGCCGTGACCGACGCGCTGACCCGTTGCCGCGCCTCGCAGCGGCGGTTTCGCAACACGCTGTTGTTCGTCGCCGCTGACGAGGCCCAGCTTGGCACCGCGCGGGAGGCGATGCGGCGGGCGCTGGCGTGGGAGTCGATCGGCGGCGACGCACGGCAGGACAAGCGCGTGGATAAGCGCCTGCAGGATCAACTTACCCAGGCCCAGCTTGCGGACGCGCGCGACAAGGCCAGGAGCAGCCGTGACGGAGCGGTGAAGGCAGTGCGTGGCGCGTGGAGCCACATCCTGTTTCCGATCAAGACCGATGGCACCGAGGCCGGCCGCGCGTTCGATCTCGATCATCTGTCGCTGACCGCCAAGGATCGCGCGGGTGTGCCTGCTGCGGTGTACGACAAGGCAAAGAGCGACGGCATCATCGGCGAGAAGCTCGGCGCCGATGCGCTGTGGCTGCACCTCAAGCCACTCTGGGCGGAGGACAAACCGCATCTGCCGGTGGCCGAGATCGCGGAGTGGTTTGCGACCTACGTCTATCTGCCGAAGCTGCGTGATCGCGTGGTGCTGGAGACGGCAATCCGCGATGCCTGCGCCAAGCTCGATCCCGCCTTCGCCTTCGCTGAAGGCTTCGACGAGCCGGCCGGCCGCTATGTCGGGCTTGTCTGGCAGAAAGCACCGGGCGAGCCGCTGCCGCCGACTTCGGTGCTCGTGCGCCCTGCGGTGGCGATCGCCCAGTTGCGCCCGGCCGCGACGCCAGCTCAGCCGCCGAAGATCTTGGACGGCCCGCCGGAGGGGCTTGGCAACGGACCTCCCGGCACGGATCCGGGTCCGCCCACCAAGGCGCAGCCGCGGCGGTTCTATGGCTCGGTCGAGATCGGCATGGACCGGCCGGTGAAAGCGTTCGAGGCCATCGTGAACGCGGTGGTCACGGAGTTGCAGCGCACCAACGGTGCCAAAGTGACGCTGACCCTGGAAATCGACGCGACGGCGCCGGACGGGTTCGCCGAGGCCGATATCGGTGTGGTCCGCGACAACGCCCGCCAGCTCAAATTCAAGGGCGAGTCCACGGGGTTCGAGTAACCGAGAGCTCGGTGTCAGATTCCGATGGGAAGACCGGGGCTGGACACCCCGTTAGCCGGTCAGTAGCAAATCAAGACGGCTTCGTGTCCCCGCAACCACTTGGACACCTCCGGGAACCCGGTCGTAGAGGCGGCGTAGGGCTGAAATCCGGTTGGGGTTCGGCTCGGGTGATGTGAAGGAGGCGATACTGGCGGCTTGAAGGGCTTGCTCGGCGCGAGGTGCGGGCGGTTTTCCGGCCCGGTGGGCTCAGGCGGGCGCAGCTTTCCTGTTCAACGAGCACCAGCGCTTCATGTTGTAGGCCATCGCGGCGAAGGTAATCGTGCCTTCGGCGCGCGCCTGGCCGATGGTGCGCACCATGAGCCGCATCGCGCCCTTGAGCACGGCGAAGGGATGCTCGACCCGCGCCCGCTGTCAATCGGCGCGCAAAAGGGACCCCCTATCGGCGTCCAAAAGGGACCCCCCCCGGTAGCGGCTTGTGCCGGTAGTCCATAGGGGGGACCCGCGCGCCGCGGAGTGCCCGCCCCGAGGCTGACG
>JAJZVV010000007.1 GCA_021845595.1 Pseudomonadota bacterium
GGCGCTGCGAACGATGGACGAGTTGTGGAAGGCGCTCGGCCCGGCCGCCGACACCTTCAGCCCCGCCGAATGCAGCAACTACTTCCGTCATGCCGGATATTTCCAGTCAGACTGAAATTGCTCTAGCGCGCCTTGGCTCAGGGCCTGGCTATCCTTCAGGGATCAAGCAGCACCCCGGGATTGAGCAGCCCGCTCGGGTCGAGCGCGCGCTTGGCGGCGGACAGCGCGGCGGCGAAGAGGTCGGGGCGCTGGCGATCATACCAGGGGCGGTGATCGCGGCCGACGGCGTGGTGATGGGTGATGGTGCCGCCGGCTTCGATGAGCGCGTCGGAGGCGGCGTTCTTGATCGCGCGCCACTGTTCGATCAGGGCCTCGGGCGGGCGGCCGGGGGCGCCGAGCGCGTGGAAGGTGAAATAGGGTGCGGGTCCGTCCGGATAGGCGTGAGTGAAGCGGCAGGTCACCTGCCCGGGCCGGCCGGTGGCCTCGCGGATCGCCGCCTCGGTCGCCGTCGTGACCGCGGCGTGGAAGGCCTCGAACCGGTCCCAGGTGATCGCGGTCTCGAACGTGTCGTTGATGACACCCCAGCCGACCGTGTGTTCGCGCAGATAGGGCATGCGGATGAAGGCGGTGCGCCAGCGCTCGGCGGCGCCTTCGCGATGGGCGTCGGCGGCATCGGTCTCCGGCCGGCCGCCGTGGTCGGCGCAGCATTCCAGCGCGCGGGCCATCCAGGCGTCGAGCGCATGGTCGCCCGATTCGAAGCCCAGCACCATGATCGCGACGCTACCGTCGGCAGCACCGGTGTTGAGCGCCTCCTGCGGGTCGAGAATGCGGCAATTCGCTGGGTACAGACCGGCCTGGAGCAGCGCCCGCACGGCGCGGGCGGCGGCGAGGAAGTCCGGAAACCGCACCGCACCGCCGGCGCGGAAGCGTGGCCGGTCCTGCAGCCGCATCCATGCCTCGGTGATGACGCCGAGAATACCCTCCGAGCCGATGAACAGCCGGTCCGGGCTCGGCCCGGCGCCGGAGCCGGGCAGCCGGCGAGTCTCCAGCGCCCCGGCCGGCGTGATGACGCGGACGCTCTCGACCATGTCATCGATATGGGTGAGGTGCGTGGCGTAATGCCCGCCCGAGCGGGTGGCGATCCAGCCACCAAGGGTGGAATATTCGAAACTCTGCGGAAAATGGCGCAACGTCAGCGCGTGGGGACGAAGCTGCGCCTCCAGCGCGGGGCCGAAAATGCCGCCCTCGATCCGCGCCGCGCGCGACGCCCGATCGACCTCCAGCACCCGGTCGAAATGGCGCAGATCGAGCGAGACGGCGCCGTGGTAGCGCTTCGAGTCGAGCCGCGGCTCGACTCCGCCGACCACGGAGGAGCCGGCTCCGAAGGGGATCAGCGCCGCCTGTGCCCCGCCGGCCCAATCCATCACGGCGGCGAGTTCGGCTTCGTTGCGCGGGTAGGCGACGAGGTCCGGGGCGTTGGCATAGTCGCCGAGCAACCCGCGCACCGTGTCGGGGTAGGATTTGCCGTAGGTGTGGGCGGCGCGATCATATGTCCCGGCCGTGCAGATCGCGGCGAGCGTGGCCGGCGGGGTGAGGCGCGAGGCCGGCAGCGTCAGGGCATCGAGCGACGGCGCCGCCCGCTCGGGGAAGCCGTCGGCGTGGAAGCGGGCCGCGTAGCGGCGGCGCACCGCGGCCAACTCCTCCGCGCTTGCGCCCTCGCCCTCGCGCCCCCAGCCGAAATGCTTGAGCCGTGCCGTCATCGTCGCCTCCCGGATTTGGCGCCGATCTGACGCCCGCGGCGCGGCGTCGGTCAAGACGGGTCGTGGCCCCGATCCGCCCGGTCAGAGCAGCCGGAGCAGGAGGAAGCCGCCGATGATCCCGCCGGCCAGCAGGGTCGTCACCAACCCCAGGCGCCGCTCGATGAAACCGCGCACCGGGTCGCCGAAGGCGCGCAGCAGCGCGGCCAGCAGCAGGAACCGCGCGCCCCGCGTCGCCAGACTCGCCATCATGAACAGGGTAAAATCGAACCGTGCCGCGCCGGAGGCGATGGTGACGAGCTTGTAGGGGATCGGCGTCAGCCCCTTGATCAGGATCACCCACAGACCCCACCGGGCGTAGGTCTCCTGGAACCGGGCGAAGGCCGCATCGTAATGGTAGAGCTTCAGGATCGGCGCGGCGATCTGGTTGAACAGCGCGTAGCCGATGAAATACCCGAGCGCGCCGCCGGCGACGCTGGCCAGCGTGCAGATCAGCGCCAGCCGCCAGGCGCGCTTCGGCCGCGCCAGGGCCATCGGGATCAGCAGCGCATCCGGCGGCACCGGGAACACGCTGCTCTCGGCGAAGGCGACGACCGCGAGCCAGACCGGAGCTCGCGGCGAGCCGGCCAGCGCCAGCACGCGGGCATAGAGGCGATGGAGCACGGCCTGCCGATCAGAACCGGAACGAGGCGGCGAGCGAGCCGAACTGGTGCAGCCCGGCGCGCTGCGTGCGGAACTCCGCCGTCTGAAAGGCTTGCGTATAGGAAATGCGCACCCCGTCGAGGATCATCGCCAGACCGATTTCGAGCTCACCCTGCAGCGGCACCAGCGAGACCGTCGGGCTGGTGCGGAAATTGTTGCCGGTGATCAGCATATCGTGCGCGACACCCTCGCCATGGGCACCGACGAACGCGTACCAGTCGAACGGCGCCACCGGCGTATAGGCATCGCCGCCGCTCGGCCCCGGGAACACCCGCGGGACGCCGAAGTCCGACTGCAGACCCTGGCCGATGCGGATGACGCCACCCGTCATCGCGTAGATGCGGAGATTGCCGAGCCCGACCGAGACGTCCGGCAGCACGTCGGTCTCCAGCCCGCCCAAGGTTCCCGTGTTCAGGCGCCAGATGCGGGCGCTGACGAACTCCGCCACCGGCTCGTCCTGGATCTGGTAGGTGCCCCAGCCTCGCGTGCCTTTCTGGCCGATGATGCTGTGGAACCCGTTCTGCACCAGCTGGCCGCCGGCGTCGGGACCGACGAGCCCGATATCCACGCCGATGATGCTGCGCGTCGTCGTGGTGTCCTGCAGCAGCGCGAAATCCGCCGTCAGCACCCCCGCGAACGGCCGGTCACCCGCCGGCGGATGCCCCGACGTGGTGTCGGCCGGCGTGTAGATCGACTGGCCGATATTGACGCTGACGCGCTGCCGCCCCTCGCCCCACAGGTCGCGCCCGATGCGACTCGCGAAGTCCGGAACGTCCTCGGTGGGCGAGGTATAGCCGAGGAGCAGGCCGTTGACGTAGTACCGATCCGGCAGGTCAGACGACGTGATCGAGGCGTTCTCGTCCTGAAAGGTCCAGATCGCCTGCGGATCCGGCGGCGGCACCGCGGCCAGCGCGCTGCTCGCCGCCAGTGAAAGGCCGCTCGCCGCGATCAAACGCGCGATGACGGAGGAGGCTCGGGCCATAGGGTACCCACGGTCATTGAACGGACTTATAAATATAGCTTAATTCTTGGCCTGCAAACCCCACCCTGGCCCCGGCGCGATGGGAGGGGGGCGGCGTGAGGCCACGCGTCGGCGTTCGGCCCGTCGCCGGCGCGACCGCCCCGACCCGGGGGCTATTTCCTGTCGGGCAGGGCGAAAACCCAGAGCACGGCACCATCGTCCGGCAGGGCGACGTCCGGGGCCAGGGTCGCGAGTTCCTGCCCCTGGCCCGAGCCGTTGCCAACCGGCAGCGCGATGTACTGCTTGCCGTTCACGCTGTAGCTGATCGGGAAGCTGTTCACCGCATTGTTGGTGCGCATGTGCCACAGGACCTTGCCGGTGGCGGCGTCGAAGGCCCGAAACTCGCGGTCCCAGGAGCCCGCGAACACGATCCCGCCCGCGGTCGGCAACACCGCGCTCGTGGCCGGCGCGTGCTGGCGGAACGACCACGTCGTGGACCGGTCCGTCAGCTTCAGCGCGTCCACCCGCCCGACATTACCGTCGCTGCCGGGAACGAGGTTGCGCGAGAACATCGAATGGCCGCCGCCGGTATAAGGCTTCCCGGGTTCCAGCGGCACCGGGGTGGTGAAGGCGCAGAATTCGTTGAGCGGGAGGAACAGCGTCTGCGTGTCCGGGTTGAAGGCCGTCGCCGGCCAGCCGCGGGCCCCGGGATCGGACGGGCAGTTCAACGTCGACTGGCCGATATGGGGAATGGTGGCGGCGCTGATCGTCTTGGCGCCGGTCTTCGCGTCGATGGTCTCGACCACGTTCTGCGGCACCGTCTCCTGCGCCCACAGCCACTCGCCCGTGGTCCGATCGACCGCCTCGACGATGCCGAGCTTGCCGACGGTGACGACCATTTTGCGCACCGTGCCCTTGAACGGCAGATCGACCAGCATCTGTTCGAACGCGTCGTCGAGGTCCCAGGTATCGTTCGGGAGATGCTGGTAGTGCCACCGCAGTTTGCCGGTGGCGACGTCGATGGCCAGGGTCGAATCCGAGTAGAGCGCCGCGTTCGTCACGCCCGGCGCCACTTTCGGCGGCTGGGTGCCGCGCATCTCGGCGATCCACGGATACGGCTCGCCGACACCGAAAAACACCAGGTTCTGCTGCGGATCGAACGAGCCGCCCGCCCACACGGAAACGCCATACCGCCCCTCCAGCGGCACGCCGTTCCAGCTGTCCGAATTGGGATCGCCCGGATGCGCGATCGTCCAGACCCGCCATTTCTCCGCGCCGGTATTCACGTCATGGGCCGAAATGAAGCAGCCGCCGGGCTGGCCGTTGCCGCAGCCGCTCATGCCCTGAATGACCAAGCCGCGCGCGACGAGCGGACCGGCGGTGTACCGCCAGCCCTGGCGCCAGTCCGCGGTGGCGCGATCCCACACGACCTTGCCCGTTCGCGCGTCCAGCGCCACCAGGTGCGCATCGGATGTGCTGATCAGCAGCTTGTCCTCGAAGATGGCCATGCTGCGCTTGACGAGATCGTTGCCACCGCTCTCGACCAGTTTCGGCGGCAGGTCGCGCCGATACTCCCAGATCAGATCCCCCGTCGCGGCGTTGAGCGCCTGAACCCTGTCGCCGAAGCTGCCGATATACAGGATGCCGTCATGCACGATCGGCGTGCCCTCGGCCGCCCCGCTCGGCAGCGACCACGCCCAGGCCACCTGCAGGTCCTTGACGTTGTCCTTGGTGATTTGCTTCAGCGGGCTGTAGCCGAAGCCATCGTAGGTGCGACGCCACATCAGCCAGTCGGCCGGGTCGGGGTGCAGCAGCATGTCCTCGCTGACCGGGCGCAGCTTGCGGGTCAACTCGGCCGAACTCGGCTGCGCCTGCGCCGGGACGCCCCCGAGCAGCATGGGGACGAGCGCAGACGCCATCATCGCGACGATCGTGGATGCGAGGCGTTTCGGGGCCGACATCGTTCGCGCGTTCCTCCGCTTGGTCGAGGCGACCACAACCCGGTTGTCGGGACCGGCCGCGCCGACAGCGCAACGCCCGATAGAATCGCTGGCGATCGCAGGGTGCCGGCCGGTCCAGACGGCGTCAAGCCGGCCGATTTGACACCAGCGCGCTTCCCGACGGATCCTGGCAAGGTTCGGTAACGGCTGGAGGAACCTATGCCACCTGCTGCGATGCGCGCCGCGCTCGGCTTCATTGCCGCGGCGCTCTCGGTGTTGACGTTCCAGCAGGCGGTGTGGGGGCTGCTGCATGCGCTCGCCCTGCCGGGGCTGGCGACGCCGATGCCGTTTCCGACGGACCCGGTCATTCCCTATGGGCTGCCAAGGATCCTCAACGACTGCCTGCTCGGCGGGATCTGCGGCGCGCTCTTCGGCCTCGTAGCCCCGCGGCTGGCCGGCCCGCTCTGGGTGTGGGGGCTCGCCATGGGCGTGATCGTCGCGATCGCCGGATTGGTCGTCGGCCCGGCGGTCAAGCATTATCAGATCGGCGCCCGCTGGATGTCGCTCAGGACCTATACGACCATGCTGACCATTCTGCTCAGCTATGGCCTGCCCATGGGCACCCGTGGCGGCATGCCGCTGGCCGCGGCGCGTGCCCTTCTGGTCGACGGAGCCTGGGGCATCGGGGCCGGGGTCATTCTGGCGCTGACCGGGTCGCGACTCCGCCGCCGCACCTGAGCCCGCAGCAGGGCGACCGCGTCGGCCGCAACCCCTTCCCCAATCCCCGTCTGGCCCAATCCCCGTCTGGCGCTCGCCATCAAGTCAGTTCATTCTCGGGTCATCCAATGAAAGCCGGGAGGGACGGACGGATGACGGCAAGCTCGCCGAGGGTTCGGGCGATGCAGCGGGCAGCACTCGCGCTGCTGGTGCTCGCCGGAGTGATCAACTACATCGACCGCGCGACGCTGGCCATCGCCAACCCGTTGATCCGCCATGATCTCGGCCTTTCGATCCGCGACATGGGATTGCTGTTGTCGGCGTTCCTCTGGGCCTACGCCTTCGCGCAGCTTCCCTCCGGCGCGCTGATCGACCGGCTCGGCCCGCGCCTGCTGCTGACGCTCGGCCTCGCCGTCTGGTCCGGCGCGCAGGTTCTGGGCGGGCTGGTGCGGAATTTTCCCGAGTTCTACGGGGCCCGCATGCTGCTCGGCCTGGGCGAGGGTCCGCAGTTCCCGACCTGCGCGCGGGTCGTGCGCGACTGGTTCAACCTGCGCTCGCGAGGCCTGGCAACGGGCATCTTCAACTGCGCCTCCACCCTCGGCACGGCAATCGCCGCGCCGCTGCTCACCTGGCTGATGTTCGTCTTCGGCTGGCGCGGCATGTTCATCGTCATGGGCGTCGCCGGGCTGATCGTCGCGGCGCTGTGGTATGCCGTCTATCGGGCGCCGAGTGTCTACGGGCTCGACGCCGAGGAACGGGCGCATCTGGTCGAGGGCGACCCGCCGGGCGAGGCGCCGCGCATCACCTTTGCCGAATGGAAAGCGCTGTTCCGCTTCCGCACCACGTGGGGGATGATCGCGGGCTATTTCGGCACGATCTATCTGACCTGGATCTACACCGCCTGGCTGCCCGGCTATCTCGAGCTGGAACGGCACATGAGTATCGGCAAGACCGGCTGGGTGGCCTCGATCCCCTATGCGTTCGGGGTCGTCGGCGGCATCCTGGGCGGCTACGTCACCGACTGGCTGATGGCCCGCGGCGCGGCGCCGATCGCCAGCCGCAAATATCCCATGGCGCTGGCGCTGGCCGGGACCGCGCTGGCCACCGTTGGTGCGGCGTTGGTGGCCAGCAACGTGCTGGCGGTGGCCTTCATATCGCTCGCCATCTTCCTCGTCTTTGTCACCAGTTCGGCGTGCTGGTCGATGGCCTCGGTGGCGGCGCCGTCCAACTGCACCGCATCGCTGGGCGCGATCCAGAATTTCGGCGGCTATCTCGGCGGCGCGCTCGCGCCGACGATCACCGGCATCATCGTCCAGGAGACGGGCTCATTCGTGCCCGCCCTGCTGGTCGGCGCCGTGATCGGCCTCGCCTCTGCGGTCGCCTATGTCGTCATCATCCGGGCCCCGATCACGCCGGCGCAGCTCGGCGGGACGACGCTCGCGTACGCGGAGTGACCGATGGCGCGTGCCGCGCGCTGTCAGACCAGCCGGCCGAGATGCTGACACGTCTCGGCCAGTTGGTAATCAAAGTGGCGGCAGCCAGACGTCGAGCACCGCGGCGCGGCCTTCGACGCGCACCGCATGCAGCGCCGCCGTGATGGCGCCGTCCAGCTCCGAGACGCGCGTCACCTTGGCGGCGAACGCGCCGCCGGCCGCGGCGGCGATGGCGCCGTAATCCGGCGGCGGATCGAATTCGACGCCGATCGCGTTGGCACGGCTGGCGAATCCGTCCGGATGCACCGCCAGCATCGACAGTTTCGGCGACTTCCAGCCGCGGTTGTTGTAGATCACTTGCAGGAACGGGGTGCGATAGTGGCGCGCCATCCAGTGCACGCTGGATGGCACGGAGAACATGTAGGAGCCATCCCCGGTCAGCGCCCAGACGGTCTTCTCCGGCCGGGCCAGTTTCACCCCGATCGCCGCGCCGCCATTCCAACCGAGCGAGCCGCCGCCACTGGTGAACAGCGTGCCGGGCCGCGACAGGCGCAGATGATCGATGATCACCGGATAGTTGGAGATGCCCTCGCTCAGCACCAGCGTGTTCTCGTCCAGGGCGGCGCGCAAGCGCGCGGTCAGCACGGGCCCGGTGATGGTTTCCCCCTCCGGCTGCTCACGCCGGAGCAGTTCGGCGGCACGCGCGGCGTGGCGATCGCGCCAGAAGCCGGCCCGCTCGGCAATCCGCCCACTGTCGAGCGCGACTGCGTCCAGCGCGGCGTTGAGCTGGGCCAGGGCGGTCGCGGCATCGGCGCGGTAGACGGCCTCGGCGCCGATATCGAACAGCGGCATCTGCTGCTTGATCGGATCGGTGTCGATATGCGCGACGCGGACACCCGCGCCGGGGCGGCTGACGAGAGGGATCCACGGCACGTCGCTGTCGAGGACGAGAACGAAATCGGCGGCGGCGAGCGCTGGATTCTGGATCGGCTCGTTCCACTGATTGCCCTGATAGAGCGGGTCGTCGGTGGGGAAATTGACGCAGTTGGGCACGGATTCCAGCACCCCGGCGCCAAGCCGGCGGGCCAGCCGGCAGAGCTCGACCACGGCCGCCGGGTTGCGCCCGAGATAGGAGGTCACCACCAATGGCCGCGCGGCGGCCGCGAGTGCGCGGGCAAGCGCTTCGGCATCGGCCGGCGCCAGCGCCGCCGGGGCCAGCGCCGGAAATCCGCCCACGATGCGCGGCGGCGGTACCTCCTCCTCCAGAACCTCGCGCGCGGCCATGAGATAGACCGGTCCCTTCGGCTCGGAATGAGCGAATTGCAGGGCGCGATGCAGCATCTGGGTGATGTTGCGGCCGCTGCGGAGTTCGTTGTCGTAGCGCACGTAGCCGCGCACCAGCCCGCGCTGGTCGAACACGTCCTGGATCCACTGGATGAACTCGTTGCGGCTGCCGCGCAGCTCACCCTCCTGGGTGAAGGGCGAGGCGCCGGCCAGGATCAGCACCGGCACGCGGCCCTTGGCGGCATTATGCACCGCGCCCGCCAGCGCCTGCGTGCCGCACTCGACATGGACCAGCACCACCTGGGCGCGGCCGGAGGCCTGGGCGTGGCCGTGCGCGGCGGAGAGCGCCACCATCTCGTTCGGGCAGGTGACCAGCGCCGGCACGTCCCGCCCATTGGCCCGGGCCTCGGCCAGTGCCTCGACGATCGGCGGATGGTCGCTACCGAGATTGGCGAAGATATATGAGACGCCGGCGGCAACGAGCGCATCGATGAGCGCGGAGCTGGCAGTATACACGAGCGATCATCCTCTCTGTGGACGGACCCCGATGGCGCCCCTGGCCCTCTATATCCACTGGCCGTTCTGTCTGCACAAATGCCCCTATTGCGACTTCAACAGCCATGTCCGCGCCGAGCTGCCACAGCGCCGCTTCGCCGCCGCGCTGCGCCGGGAGCTGGCCTTCGAGGCATCCCGCCTCGGGCGGCGGCGGCTGGGGTCGATCTTCTTCGGCGGCGGCACGCCAAGCCTGATGGCACCGGAGACGGTGGCGGCGCTGATCGCGGATGCGACCGCCGCCTTCGATCCCGCCGCCGATCTCGAGGTCACGCTCGAAGCCAACCCGACCAGCGTCGAGGCGGGACGCCTTGCCGCCTTCCGCGCCGCCGGCGTCAACCGCCTCTCGCTCGGCGTGCAGAGCCTGGACGATGCCGCGCTGCGCGCCCTCGGCCGCCAGCATTCGGCCGCCGAAGCCCGCGCCGCGCTGGAACTCGCCCGTGCGCTGTTTCCCCGCCTCTCCTTCGATCTCATCTATGCGCGGCCCGGCCAGACCCTCGCCGCCTGGCACGCCGAGCTGGATGCGGCGCTGGCGCTGGCGGCGGACCATCTCTCGCTCTACCAGCTCACCATCGAGCCCGGGACCGGGTTCGAGGCGCTGCATCGGCAGGGGACGCTGGTACTGCCCGGGCCGGAGGAGGGCGCCGCGCTCTACGAGGCGACGGGCGAGGCCGCGGCGCGGCATGGGCTCGCGGCCTACGAGGTCTCCAACTACGCCCGGCCGGGTGCCGAGAGCCGGCACAACCTCGCCTATTGGCGCTACCAGGACTACGCCGGCATCGGCCCCGGCGCGCATGGGCGGATCACCCGCGATGGCCAGGTGCTGGCAACACGCCGTCACCGCGCCCCGGAGGTATGGGCCGAGCGGGTCGAACGCGCCGGCCATGGCAGCACCGCCGAGACCGCCATCGGACCCGAGGACCGGGCGCGGGAAATGCTGCTGATGGGGCTGCGGCTGACCGAAGGCATCGACCCTGCGCGCTTCGCCGCGCGCACCGGGGTCGCGCTGGCCGCCGCGCTGGACCCTGCGATGCTCATGGCGGCTCGCGAGGAGGATTACATCGAGTGGCACGCAGGCCGGCTCCGCGCCACCGCCTCCGGCCGGCTGCGCCTGGACGCGCTGCTCGGCGCCCTGATCCGTTGAACCGACAACGACCGACCTGCCTTCCGATATGACGCAGGTTTCACCCGTGGCAACGGGCAATGTTCAGGTGGACAAGTCCAAATACACTTCCATCTGAACCCGAGCATCGTGCGAGTTGAATCTGGTCACGGCTCGATCGTTGAAGGAGTCTATCCTGTCCATGACAAACTCGAAACTCTCTCCGCATTCGTCGCCGCGTCGCCGGATCACGCGCGCCGCGCTCGCCCTTGCACTGCTCTCTGGCACCGCGCTCGCCGGATACGGCGCTGGCCATGGCGTGTTCGCCGGTGAAGCGATCGCGCCGGCCGCGCCCGCGGCGCGCGTGCCGGATTTCGCCGCCGTAGTGGCACGGGTGAAGCCGGCCGTCGTTTCCATCACCACCCATCTGCAGGTGAGCGAAGCCGCGCAGGAGGGGCCGGTGCCGTTCCCCTTCGCCGTCCCCAACCGGGGCGAGCCCGACGCCGCTGGCCCGCGCATGACCGAGGCGCGCGGCTCGGGCTTCATCGTCGACGCCAACGGCACCATCGTCACCAACAACCATGTGGTGAAGAATGCCAAGTCAGTGACGGTAACCCTCTCCGACGGCACCGAACTCAAGGCCCGCGTGCTCGGCCGTGATCCTCGCACCGATCTCGCGGTGCTGAAAATCGACCCGCCGCACAGCCTGTCCTATGTCGCGCTCGGCGATTCCGACAAGGCCCAGCCCGGCCAGTGGGTCATCGCCATGGGCAACCCGTTCGGCCTCGACGGCAGCGTGACCGCCGGCATCGTCTCGGCCCGCGGCCGTGACATCGGTAACGGCCCGTACGACAGCTTCATCCAGGTCGACGCGCCGATCAACCAGGGCAATTCCGGCGGCCCGCTCTTCACCCAGGATGGCGAAGTGATCGGGGTCAACACAGCCATCCTGTCGCCGAGCGGCGGCAGCATCGGCATCGGCTTCGCCATTCCCTCCAACATGGTCAAGACCGTGGTGGCGGAGCTCGAGAGCGATGGGCACGTCACCCGCGGCTGGCTCGGGGTCGAAGCGCAGCCGGTGGACAAGGCGCTCGCCGCCGCGCTCGGCGTGCCGGCAAAGACCGCGGCCGAAGGCGCGCTGGTGGCCTCGGTGGCGCCTGACAGCCCGGCGGCGCAGGCCGGGCTCGAACCCGGCGATCTGATCGTCGGGGTCGATGAGAAGCACGTCGCCAACCCGCGCGACCTCGCCCTCGACATCGCCGCGATGAAGCCCGGATCCTCGGCGAGCCTGGCGATCGTTCGGTCGGGCGAGACGCGGACCCTGACCGCGACGCTGGCCACGCAACCCGGCGAGCAGGTCGCCGATCGTGCCGGCGCCGCCAAGCCGGCCGATACGCCGCGGCTCGGCCTCGCGCTGCAGCCCTTGACGCCGGAACTGCGGGGCCAGATCGACCTGCCGCGCGGCACCGGCGGGGTCGTGGTCGCCGGGGTCGAGCCAGGCTCACCGGCCGAAGCCGCCGGAATGCGGGCCGGCGACGTGATCCTCGGCGTCGGCGCGCACGCGGTGACGACACCGCAGGAAGCGATCACGGCGATCCGCACCGAGGCGCACGCGCGCCACGCCGTGGCGCTGCGCATCCTGCGCGATGGCCAGGTCGGCTACGCGGCGGTCGAACTGCGCCGCGCCGAGAAGAGCGCGGACCAGGGCTGACCAGCGTCGCCAGCAGGATCAGCCCGGAAGCCCTTCGCTTCCGGGCTGATCCGCTCGACGCGCGGCGAGCCGCTCGTCCACCTGGGCGGCAAGCATTTCCACCAGCTCGTCATGGATGCCGAGGCTGCGCAGCCCGTCTCGCGTGCGCTGCAGATACTCGGCCGCGGTGCCGAGTTCGCCATGGGCGGTGGCGAGCCGGTGCACCACCTCCTCGCGCTCCAGATCGCCGGCATAGCTCGGGGCATCCGGGTTGATGGTGAAGGCGATGGCATCGCCGAGCCGGGTGCCATCCAGCGTGTGCACCGGCACCCAGCGCGGCACGTAGCTGCCCGCGACCATCTCGCGCCGCCACAGCAGGGACAATTCCTCCTCGAGCCCGTCGGCGGGCAGCCGCAAGGCGACGCCGACGCAGCGCCCGCCGCGGTCGAGGCCGAGCAGCAGGCCCGGGTGTTGAGGCGTGCCCCGCCCGGCCAGCGCGGCGAGGCAGAAGCAGCGGTGCCAGCCCGGAACGCAGGCCACCCGGCGTTCGGCGTAGCGCACGGTCGGGTTCCATATCAGCGAGCCGTAGCCGAACAGCCAGACCGCTTCGTCCTGGCTTTGCCGCGCGGCGAGGACCGCGCGCAGCGATGCCGCGCGCTCGGCATCGCTGAGCAGCCGCAAGGTCGGCGCGGTGCGCGCCACCATGTCCTCGATGCCGCCCTCGCGCAGCCACTCCCGCGTCAGGGCAACGCGCCCGCCGGCGGGATCGGGCGGATCCGCGCTCACACTGTCCCGCCGCGCCCGCTGGCGCGCAGATGCCGCGGGATGACCAGCCCTAGCCGCAGCGGCACCGGCCATTCCTCCCGGACCGCGCGCACGGTCTGAAAGCCCACCCGGTGGTAGTTGGGCAGCGCGCGCGGATGGTCGGCCGTGCAGGTGTTCACCGTCATGGCCTTTGCCCCATGCGCCCAGACCAGGGCGACGGCATGGCAGAGCAACGGGTAGCCGAAGCCGCGTCCGACCATATGCGGCACCAGCCCGAAATAGGCGAGATTCACCGCCGGCCAGAACCGCGCTTCCAGTTCGTAGAACCCGACCGGTTCGCCGCCGACATAGAGCACGTGCAGGCTCACCCCGGGGGCGGCCAACGCCGCGGCGAGGTCCGCGTCGGCGATGGCGCGGCGCAGCCACCACAGGTGCGGCGCGCCGACCGTGTCGTAGAGATAGCGATAGAACGCGACCGAGGGACGCGGCACCGTCACCACCTGCGCCGGTTCAGGAAAAGGCGGCGGCGGCCCCTCCGGGGCGTGGTCCATGCGCAGAAAGGTGACGGTGACGCTGACCCGCTCGACCGGCTCCACGGCGCGACCCCGGCTCAATCGTCGAGGAAGCTGCGCAGCTTGCGGCTTCGGCTCGGGTGCTTGAGCTTGCGCAGCGCCTTGGCCTCGATCTGGCGGATGCGCTCGCGGGTGACGTTGAACTGCTGGCCGACCTCCTCGAGCGTATGGTCGGTGTTCATGCCGATGCCGAAGCGCATGCGCAGCACGCGCTCCTCGCGCGGCGTGAGAGTGGAGAGCACGCGCGTCGCCGCCTCGCGCAGATTGGCCTGGATCGCCGCATCGAGCGGGATGATGGCGTTCTTGTCCTCGATGAAGTCGCCGAGATGGCTGTCCTCCTCGTCGCCGATCGGCGTCTCGAGGCTGATCGGCTCCTTGGCGATCTTCAGCACTTTCCGGACCTTTTCGAGCGGCATGCCGAGCTTCTCGGCCAGCTCCTCCGGTGCCGGCTCGCGGCCGATCTCGTGCAGCATCTGGCGCGACGTGCGGACCAGCTTGTTGATGGTCTCGATCATGTGCACCGGAATGCGGATGGTGCGTGCCTGATCGGCGATCGAACGGGTGATCGCCTGGCGGATCCACCATGTCGCGTAGGTGCTGAACTTGTAGCCGCGCCGATACTCGAATTTGTCCACCGCCTTCATCAGGCCGATGTTGCCCTCCTGGATCAGGTCCAGGAACTGCAGGCCGCGGTTGGTGTATTTCTTGGCGATCGAGATCACCAGGCGCAGATTGGCCTCGATCATCTCCTTCTTGGCGCGCGCGGAGTCGCGCTCGCCGCGGCTGACCGTGGCGTAGACGCGGCGAAACTCGCTGGTCGGCAGGCCCGCGTCGGTGGCGATCTGGCCGATGCGGGCACGCGCCACACCGATCTCCTCGCCATGCCGCGCAACGAAATTCTTCCAGCCGCGACCGGGCAGCTTGCTCACCCGCTCGAGCCAGTGCGGATCCAGCTCGCGGCCGTGATAGTGCTTGAGAAATTCGTCCCGGCTCACCTTCGAGGCCTCGGCCAGCCGGAGCAGCTGGCCTTCGAGCCCGGTCAGCCGCTGGTTCAGCTGCTTGAGCTGCTGCACCAGTTCCTCGATGCGGTTGTTATGCAGCCGGACCTGCTCGACCTTGTGGACGAGCTCCTCGCGCAGCTTCTCGTACGTCTTCTCGGAGCGCGCGCTGATCTCCTCGCCGGCGCCGATGGTCTCCAGCCGCCGGCTCTGGATCTTATGCACCTTCTTGTAGAGGGTCTCGATCTCCTCGAAGGTGGCCAGAACCTCGGGCTTGAGCTTCTCCTCGAGCGCCGAAAGCGACAGGCCGGCGCCTTCGCCTTCCTCTTCCTCCAGCTCCTCCGCCGCTTCGAACCCGGGCGCGGCGGCGACGCCGTCGGCGCCCTCGGACACCGCTTCGACCGCGCCAGGGCTGGGTCCGCCCTGCGTCGCCTCGAGATCGATGATGTCGCGCAGCAGCATGCGCCCGGCTTTGAGCGCGTCGTGCCAGGCGATGATGGCCCGGAAGGTCAGCGGGCTTTCGCACAGCCCGCCGATCATCATTTCCCGCCCAGCCTCGATGCGCTTGGCGATGGCGATCTCGCCCTCGCGCGAGAGGAGCTCGACGCTGCCCATCTCGCGCAGATACATCCGCACCGGGTCATCGGTGCGCCCGAGACTCTCCTCGTCGACGTTGCCGGCGTGCTCCTCGTCCTCGGCGTCCTCGACTTTTTCGACCTTGGCGACCGGCTCGGCCTCTTCGCTCTCCTCGGCCTCGACCACCTGGATGCCCATCTCGCTGAGCATGGACATCACGTCCTCGATCTGCTCGGAGCTGTTCTGGTCGGGCGGCAGCACCGCGTTGAGCTCGTCGAACGTGATGTAGCCGCGCTCCTTGCCGCGCGCGAGCAGTCGCTTCACGGCTGCCGACTGGGTGTCGAGCAGCGTGGTGTCGACGTCCGGTTCGCTGGCAGCGGGCTCAGCGGTCGCTTGCTTGGTTGCCATGCCTCAGATCACCCCCATCATCGCTGCGTCGGTCATGCTGTCCGGTCGCTGCCGGCGCCCGCCGGTTGCGCCCGCCCGCGCGTCTCGCGTGGCCGCCGGCTCAGGCGCCGGCGTCATCGGTCTCGCCCTGACGAAGACGCTCACGCGCCTCGGCCAGGGCCAGGAGTCGCCGCTGGGTTCGTTCATCCGGCTGCTCGGCAAAATCGCGTTGCGCGGCCTCTATCTCGGCATCGAGGCGGTCGTGATGCAGGAGACCGAAAATATGCCACCATCCCGCTTCCGCCTCCGCCGACACGGCATCGGGCAACGCAAACACGGGCAACGGGAATGGCGATGACGCCAATACCCGCTTGCTTACCGCGCCCAGCCCAATGTCGTGCAGGTGGGCGATGAGCCCGGCGCTGTCAAGCGCCAGCCCCTCGTGCCCGCGCGATTCCGCCCAGGCGAGGACCGCCTCGCGCAGCGGGGCCAACCCGGGGGGCAGGTCGATCTGCTGCCACTGCTCCTCGATGCCACCGACGAGGCTCGGGTGGTGCAGCAGGATGGCGGCGAGGAGCCGCAGACGCTCGGACGCCGCCTCCTCCGGGGTCGGCGTGGCTCGGCTGGCGCCCGGCCGGGCCGGCTTCGGCCCGAGCGGCCCCGGCCGGCCGGCCGGCGACTGGGTCCATCCGCCGGCCGCACGCGGGCGCCCGCCGGCCACCAACCCCTGCGGGCGCCGGTTTTCGGCGAAGAACCGGTCGAGCAGTGCCTGGCGGTATTCCCGCGCCAGGCCGCGGTCATCGATCCGCGCCGCGGCGGCCTCCAGCCTGGCGCGGAAGGCAGCCCGCTGCTCCGGCGACGCCAGTGGCGCCGCGGCGCGGAGCAGGCCGTAGAGCGCGTCGGCCAGGGGCGAAGCCGCGTCGAGCACGCGCTGGAACGCGGCGCTGCCCTGCTCGCGGATCAGCGCGTCCGGATCCTGGCCCTCGGGGAGGATGGCGATGCGCAGGGTGCGCTCGGGCGCGAGCATCGGCAAAGCGGCATCGGCGGCACGGATCGAGGCGGCACGGCCGGCGGCATCGGCGTCGAAGCACAGCACCGGCTCGGGCGCGAGCCGCCAGAGTTCTTCCATCTGCTCGGCCGTCAGGGCGGTGCCGAGTGGCGCCACCGCGCCGGCGAAGCCGCCCTGGTGCAGGGCAATCACGTCCATGTAGCCCTCGGCGACGATCACCGGCGCGCCGGCGCGCGCGGCGGCCCGCGCCAAATCCAGGCCGTAGAGCGTGCGGCGCTTGGAAAACAGCGCCGTCTCTGGACCGTTGAGGTATTTCGGCTGGCCATCGCCGAGCGTGCGGCCGCCGAAGCTGATCACCGCGCCGCGGCGATCGCGGATCGGGAACATCACCCGCTCGAAGAACAGCTCGAAGGGCCGCCCGCCCCCGTCGTCCTGGCGCAGCAGGCCGGCCTCGACGAGCAGCGAGGGTTCGATGCCCTCGCGGCCAAGCTCGGCGGTCAGCGCGCCACGGCCCGGGGCATAGCCGAGACCGAAGCGGCGGATGGTCTCCTCGGACAGGCCCCGGCCGCGCAGATAGGAGAGCGCGCGCGCCCCTTCGGGCAGTAGCAATCGGCGCTGGAACGCGGTCGCGGCAGCGGTGAGCACGCTGCCGAGATCATGCCGCCGCCGCTCGGCCGCGGCGGCCTCGGCATTGGGCCTCGGCACATCGAGCCCGGCTTCACGGGCCAGGAGGTCGACCGCCTCGCGGAAGTCCAGCCCCTGCGTCTGCATGACGAAGCCAACGGCATCACCGTGCGCGCCGCACCCGAAGCAGTGGAAATGGTCGTCGTAGACGTAGAACGAGGGCGTATGCTCCTGGTGAAAAGGGCAGTTCCCCTTCCAGTTGCGCCCCGAGCGGGCCAGCCGCACACGCCGGCCGATCAGCGCCGAGAGCGGGGTGCGCGCGCGCAGTTCGTCGAGGAAGGCCGCGGGCAGCGCCACTCAGCCGCCCAGAACCTGGCGTACCGCCGCACCCGCCGCGGCCATGTCGAGCGCGGCGCCATGGCGGGATTTCAGCGCGCCCATCACCTTGCCCATGTCCTTGACGCTGGTGGCGCCGGTCTCGGCAATCGCCGCCGCGACCGCGGCCGTCAGCGCCTCGCCCTCCAGCGCCGGCGGCAGAAACGTCTCGATCAGCGCGATCTCCGCCTCCTCCTTGGCGACCAGGTCGGCGCGGTTGCCTTGACGGTAGAGCGCGACCGATTCCTGGCGCGATTTGACCATGGTCCGCAGCATGCCGAGGATGTCGGCATCGGGCACGCGCTCGACGCCGCGCGGCCGGGCCGCGATATCGACCTCCTTGAGCCGGGCGAGAATCATGCGCAGCGTGGAGACGCGCGGCGCGTCGCCAGCCTTCATCGCCGCCTTCAGTTGATCGGTGAACTCGTCGCGCACGGTCATGGTCGATCCCCTGGTCCAGGATGAGCGGTCTATCGTCGCCGCGGCCCGGAGGGAAGCATCAACGGCCGGACCGCGCTCTAGGGCACGGTCCGACCTGATGGAATCATCTGGTCGGACGGTCGTGCTCTAGAAACCATAATGGCTAGAGCAACTTTGCCCGACCAGACCGACCGCGAAGCGGTTCAGTCTGGTCGGACGTTGCTCTAGCCGAAGGCGCCGACCTCGTGGCTGATGGCGGCGCCGATCTCGCGCACTTCGGCGAACAGATCGCGGATCGGGACGAAAATGCCGGCGTGTTCGCGCGCATAGGCGCCTGACGCCCGCGGTGAGGCCGGCTCGGCGTAGTCGCGCGCCTGCGCCGGATCTTCCGCGGCGGGAAACACCTCCGCCAGCACCGCCAGCGCGCTGGCCACGTCGAGCCGCAGCAGCCTGCCCTCCAGGGCCTGGCGGGTGAGGCCGTGGCGGGGCGAGAAATCGGGGATCTCGGTGGCCAGCAGCCAGATGCGATGGATCAGGGCCAGCCGCAGCGCGTGCAGCAGCACCTCGCGCGCGGCCATCCGTGGCGCCTCCGGCCAGACCGCGCGCAGCTGCAACTGGTCGGCCTGGATGCGGCGAAACATCGCCTGCACCGCCGCCGAAAGGCCGAGCCGCTCGACGCCGCGCGCCACCGCGGCGAGCGCGTCGCGCCGCTCCGGCCGGCGGGCATGCGCCGCGCGGTCGAACCACGAGGTCGCATCGAGACTGGCCACCACCGCGCGCAGCACATCGAGGTCCGAATGGGTCAGGGCATGCCGCGCCAGGTCGAGCGCGATGCGGAAACGCTCGCTGCCGGCGCGGAGGTCGGCAAACATGTCCGGCTGGCGCGCCGCCGCCGCACCCAGTCCGTAGAGCGTGTTCGCGCACCAGCCGAGCTGCTGCAGAATGGCGTTGTTGGGAATGGCGCGCAGCTCGCGCGGGTGGCGGATCAGCGCCGGGCCGCCGAGCCCGTCGGTCTGGCGCGCCGCCGGGCGCGAGCCGGTCGGATCCAGCAGCGCCGGGCCGAACACGCCGAGCAGAGCGGCGTAGCCCGGGTTCTCGACCAATTCCTCCATGGCCGCGCGGATGGTGGCGAAAAAATCCGCGACATAGTCGGGCTCGGCGTAGATCGGATCGGCCGCGGCCGGGGCCGAGGCAAAGGCGTGCTCGGCGATGCGCGCGACCGCCGCGGTGGCGAGTTCGGGGGTGGCGAAGACGAGGAACCCGTCGCCGCCCTGGAACGCGCTTTCCTCACGCACCACGAGCCCGGCGCGGCCGAGCGCGTGCCGGCTCGCGGGCGGCGCGAGATAGGCCAGCCGGTCGGCCAGCCGGTCCGGATGCGCGCCGCGGCCGATGCTCTCACCATGGGTGTCGAAGAAGACGACCTCGATTGCCGCGAGCCCATTGCGCGCCAGCGTCTCCGCCAGCTGCAGCCGCAGCCGCTCGATCAGGTTGCTCGCCGCCAGCTGCCCGACATAGCGCCCGGAATCCGAGTAGCCCAGCTGCAGCGCCATCCGCCCGACGCCTTGCAGATAGGCCCGCCAATGCGGGCTCCGCAGCGCCTCTTCCAACAGCCGCACGCCGCGCTCCAGCGCCTCGGCGGTCTCGAACAGCGGGCTGATCTCGACCATCCGCTCGACGCCGAAATGCCGCGCCAGCCACAATGCGGCGAGCAGCGTGTAGCCGCTCTCGGTCTCGGCGATGAGGAAGCGCACCGGGCTGGCCGCGTCGATGTGCTTGACGATCTGCGCCACCGTCATCATCAGCCGCGCCGCCGAAGCCTGTTCCGTCAGCAACGCGCCGAAATCGACCGGAACCGGCACCACCGTGTCGAGCGCGGCATTGATCGCCGCGAGCAGGCCGCGTCGGCGCGACGCATCCTCCGGCGAGCCGGCGAGGCCGAGGCGCTGGCGCACGGCGTTATGCACCTGCGCGGCGTTGAGACGGACATGGGTGTGCGCCAGGCCCAAGCCGTGCGCAGCGAGGCCCGCGCGGGCGACGCAGAGCGCCAGCCGCGCCGGTTCGTCGGCCGCGGCGATAGCCGACTCGAACGCCTCGAACACGGGACCGGGCGAAACCAGCGCCGCCTCGCGCCGCTCCACCAGCGCATGGGCGAAGCGCTCGGTCTGCTCCGGATCGGCGCTGGTCGGACAGCGCGCGCATTGCTCGGCGACGGCCGCGCGGGCCGCGTCGAGCAGCCCGACCAGCGGCCCGCCGGCAGCCAGCTGCGCGACCTGCGCGTGCAGCCGGTCGAGCTGCAATGACTTCATCCGCAGCCGGAAGCCGAGCGTGTCCCACCAGCCGATATCGGTTCGCCCATCGGTATCGTAGCCGACCCAACTGGCCAGGATCACCGGGCGCGGGACCAAACGCGTCCACCGGTCCGGCCAGACGGCGCGGGCGGCGGCCAGCAGGGCGGCGCCGAGCCGGTCCAGCGCGTCGCGGCCGTTGAGGATGGCGGCGGTGGCCCGCGCGAACTCCTCTTCGAGCGTGATCGGCCCCGGCCGGTGGCTGGCGAACCGGGCCGCCGGCCGGCCGCTGGCCGCCTCGGCCAGCGCAGCGGCCACCGGCGCGGGCAGGGCGAAGGTCGGGTGGGCGGTGAATACGGCGGCGAAGCGGGGCCGCTCGACGGCGGCGCGGAACTGGGCGAAGGGAACCGGGCTATCGGCCGGATCGGGGCGCACCAGCCGTTCCGCGATGACGGCAAGTGCGCGGTCGCTCGCCGCCGGATCAGCCCCGCCAACCATGCGCGCGAGGCGGGCCGCCCGGTCGTCGAAGGCGGCATCCCGCAAGTGCCGGATCAGCGCCGCGATTCGGGGCAGATCGAGCGCCCCCTGGTCGAGACGGCGCGAAATCCCCAGCGCGATGGCCAGCACCGGGTTGCCGAACGGATCCTCCTCGGCGCGCAGCCGCGCAGCCTCGGTCAAGGTCAGCAACTCGGCGGCCAGCGCCTCGGGATCGGATGCGTCCACCGCGACACCATGCCCGACCCCCTGCTGCATCGCAACATTCGTCCGCATCGGCGCGCATCCACGCCCCGCGGCGTGCGGCGTGGCGGCCAGGGTTGCGGCTCCGCGCCGCTCCGCCTATGCACGCAGGCGGAATGGAACCAGCGCCGAACCCACTCGCGATCGCGCATCAGCATGTCCGCTTCGCGGACGGGACCGTCCTGGATTGCGGGGTACGCCTGCCGAGCCTGGAGGTCGCCTATCGCACCTACGGCACGCTCAATGGCGAGCGGACCAACGCCATCCTCGTCTGCCACGCCCTGACCGGCGACCAGTACGTCGCCGAGCCCCATCCGCTCACCGGCCGGCCTGGCTGGTGGGAAGCGGTGGTCGGCCCCGGGCGGCCGATCGACACGGACCGATTTTTCGTCATCTGCGCCAACGTGCTCGGCGGATGCATGGGGTCCACCGGGCCGCGCTCGGTGCGTGACGATGACCGGGGCGACGGCACCGCGCTGTGGGGCACCGCGTTTCCGCCGGTGACGATCGGCGACATGGTCCGCGCCCAGCAGCGGCTGATCACGCATCTCGGCATCCATCGCCTGTTCGCCGTCGTCGGCGGTTCCATGGGCGGGATGCAGGCGCTGCAATGGGCCGCTTCCTATCCCGACCGCGTCTTCGCCGCGGTGCCGGTGGCCGCCGCCGCCTACCATTCGGCGCAGAACATCGCCTTCCACGAAGTCGGCCGCCAAGCGATATTCGCCGATCCTGACTGGCAGGGCGGCCGCTACTGGCAGACCGGGCGGGTGCCCGCCCGCGGCCTCGCCGTGGCGCGCATGGCGGCGCACATCACCTACCTGAGCGAGCAGGCGCTGACGCGCAAGTTCGGCCGCCGTCAGCGCGGTGCGGAGACCGCAGGCGCCCAGAGCCCTGGCGAGGCCAGCGGAGAAGAAGGCGCCGGGCTCGGCATGTTCGATGAGATTTTCGAGGTCGAGAGCTATCTCCGTCACCAGGGCAGCACCTTCGTGCGCCGCTTCGACGCCAACTCCTATCTCACCATCACCCGCGCGATGGATTATTTCGACCTGGCGCAGGACCATGATGGCGACCTGGCCAGCGCGTTCCGCAATGCGCGGACGCGCTTCTGCCTCGTCTCGTTCAGCTCCGACTGGCTGTTTCCGACCGCCGAGAGCCGCGCCGTGGCGCGCGCGCTCAACCGCGCCGGGGCCAATGTGAGCTTCGTCGAGATCGAGAGTGACAAGGGCCACGACGCCTTCCTGCTCGACGAGCCCGGCTTCCATCGCACGCTGGCGGGATTCCTCGCCGGCTGCGCCGAGCATGCGGGCCTCGCATGAGAGGCCCGCGATGAACGCTCCGCTGCGCGGCGACGTCCGCCATGTCGCCAAGAACATGCGGGTCGATCTCCGCCTGATCGCGGACATGATCGCCCCCGGCGCGCGCGTTCTCGATATCGGTTGCGGCGACGGCACCCTCATCGCGCATCTGTTCCATACCAAAGGCTGCGATGCGCGCGGCATCGAGATCGACATGGCCGAGGTGACGCGGGCCATCGCCTTCGGCCTGCCGGTGATGCACGGCGATGCCGACACCGACCTTGCCCACTACGCCGCAGACGCGTTCGACTACGTCGTACTGTCGCGCACGCTGCAGGCGGTGGAGAAGCCGCACGAGGTGCTGCGGCAGATGCTGCGCATCAGCGCGCGCGCGGTGATCAGCTTTCCCAATTTCGGCCATTGGATGGTGCGCTGGCAGCTGCTCGCCACCGGGCGGATGCCGATGACGCCGACCTGGGACAAGCCCTGGTATGCGACCCCCAACATCCATCCCTGCACCATCCGCGATTTCTTCGCGCTGTGCGAGGCGGAAGGCTATGTCGTCGAGCGCTGGCTCGCCGCCGACGAAGCCGGTCGGCGCTCGCCCTGGCGACGGTCGCCGCGGCTCGCCAACCTGTTCGGCGAGCAGGGCGTGTTCCTGCTGCGCCGCCGCTGATCACGCCTTCGGCAGGCGCACGGTGAAGCGGGCGCCGATCACGCGCCCTGCGGCGTCGCGGCGGTTCTCGGCGGTGATGCGTCCCTTCAGCGCGGCGACGATCTGACGGCTGATCGAAAGCCCGAGCCCGGAGTGCTGGCCGAAGCGCTCACCCTTCGGCCGCTCCGAATAGAAGCGGTCGAAGATGTGTTCGAGCCTGGCCTCGGGAACCCCCGGTCCGTCATCGTCGATGGTGATTTCCACGATCCCGCCCATCTCGCGCGCGGCGAGCCGGATGGGGCCGTTCGGCGGGCTGAAGGACTGGGCGTTGCTGATCAAATTGCGCAGCACCTGCACCAGCCGGTCCTCCACCGCCGGCACCACGAGGCCGGTCTCCGGCGCATCGACGATCAGGCGCGGATCGCCGTCGCCGCGCGTGGCGCGATCGATGTCGGCGAGCGTCGCCAGGATCGGCGCAACATCCACCGGCGCCGTGGGCGTGCGCGACAGCTCGGCATCGATCCGGGAGGCGTCGGAAATGTCGCTGATCAGACGATCGAGCCGCAGCACATCCTCGGCGATGATGGCCAGCAGGCGTCGCTGCTGCCCGGCGTCGTCGATGCGCCGAAGCGTCTCGATGGCACTGCGGATCGACGAAAGTGGATTCTTTATCTCGTGCGCGACATCGGCGGCGAACCGCTCGATCGCGTCCATCCGCGCCCACAGGGCCGCGGCGCTTTCGGCGAGCGCGTGCGCCAGTTCGCCGACCTCATCGCGCCGCGCCAGCAGCGCGGCCGGGACGGCACCGGCCCGCCCGCGTCCTTCGCGCATATGTTCGGCCGCTTCCGCCAGCCGCAGGATCGGCCGCGCGATGGTGAGCGACAGATACCAAGACATGATCACGGTGAGCCCGAGCGCGAAGCCGAACAGCGCCAGGATCGAGACGCGCACCGCGGACAGCGAGGCGTCGACCTCGCGCGCCTCGCGGGTGAGGAGAATGATGCCGACGGTGACCTTGTCGCGCTGCACCGGCTCCGCGACGGTGACCAGCAAGCGATTGGCGCCGGTGCGACGGATATAGGGCGGCATCTCGCGGGACTGGTTGGAGCTGTCCATGCGCAGCTCCTCCTTGACGTCCGGCTGCCAATCGAGACCACCGGCTGCCGGGCTCATCTGCAGGTCCTGCGTGCCACCTTGCGACAGGCCGGAGAGCACCCGGTCGTAGAACCACCCGATGGCGTCCAGCAGCCAGCCGGCCCGCGGCGGCGGCGGCGGTTCGGCGATCACGACCCCCGCGGCGCGCTCCAGCTCGCGGCTGTCGCCGATCAGGGTGCCGTCCGGCGCATAGAGCTTGGCCTGCGCGTTGGGCGTGGGCTCCGTGAGCCGGCGCAGCAGCGGCCGGGCGAGCTCGGGCACCAGCATCCAGCGCTGCCCGTTCTCCTCGTGCACCGCCGCCTCGCCGAGCGCGCCGGCATAGATTTTGGCCTGCTCGCGCAAGGCGGATACCTCGGCTTCAAGCAGCCCGTTCTGGTATTGGTTGAGATAGAGCAACGCCGCGACGAGCAGGGCCAGAGGCAAGGCATTGACCAGCAGGATGCGCTGCAGCAGCGGCGACACCCAGCGCCGGGACACCCGTCGGCGCGGCGCCCGGTCCGCGGCGGGAGCGTCGTCCGCCGGGCTCAGCCCGTCAATGATCCTTGTAGCGGTAGCCGATGCCATAGAGCGTCTCGATCTGGTTGAAGTCGTCATCCACGGAGCGGAACTTCTTGCGGATGCGCTTGACGTGGCTGTCGATGGTCCGGTCGTCGACGTAGGTGGTTTCGCCATAGGCGGCGTCGATCAGCTGGTCGCGCGACTTCACCATGCCCGGGCGCGCGGCGAGCGCCTTGACCAGCAGGAACTCGGTCACCGTGAGGTCGATGTCCTGCCCGCGCCAGGTGCACTGGTGCTTGGTCTCGTCGAGCAGCAGTTCGCCGCGCCGGATCACGCCGGAATGGGTGCCGACGCCGTCCGCCCGCCCCGCCTCGTTGCGGCGCAGCAGCGCGCGGATGCGTTCGATCAGCAGCCGCTGGCTGAACGGCTTGGTGATGTAATCGTCGGCGCCGAGCCGAAGCCCCATCAGTTCGTCCACCTCCTCGTCCTTGCTGGTGAGGAAGATTACCGGCACCGAGGAACGCGCCCGCAGCCGCTGCAGCAGCTCCATCCCATCCATGCGCGGCATCTTGACGTCCAGCACCGCGAGATCCACCGGCCGGGCAAGCAGGCCCTGGAGCGCGCTCTCGCCATCGGTGTAAGTGCGCACGGCGAACCCTTCCTGCTCCAGCGTCATCGCGACGCTGGTCAGGATGTTGCGGTCGTCGTCCACCAGGGCAATCGTCTGCTTGGTCACGCATGCTCTCCGGTTCGCTGCTCCGGCTCGGAATGGCATGGCATTGTGGCAGAACAGGCAACAAAGGTGAACAAAATATGGCGACGATCGAGTCCGACCCGATCAAGGCGCCCGAGAATGCGCCCGCATGGCAGGCCCGCGGCCTGTTGCGCGCCGCCCGATCGGCGAGTCTGGCGACGGCCCGCGATGGCCAGCCCTATGTCGCGCTCGTGACGCCGGCGACGGCTGGCGACCTCTCGATTCTGCTGCTGCTCTCGACGCTGTCCGAGCATACCCGCCAGCTCGCGCGCGAGCCACGCTGCGCCCTGCTGGTCAGCGCAGCGGCGGCGGAGGCCAACCCGCAGACGGCGCCGCGGGCTACCTTCACCTGCCTCGCCGCGCCGGAGCCGGACGTGGCGCTCAAGACGCGGTATCTCTCGATTCACCCCTACGCCCGGCTCTACGCCGATTTCGCGGATTTCGCCCTGTGGCGTCTGGCGCCGACCGCGGCGATGCTGGTCGGCGGGTTCGCCCGCGCCGACCGGATCCGGCGCGAGGCCTTGCTGCCTGAGCCGGCGGCGGTGGCCACGCTCGCCGCCGCCGAGCCGGACATTCTGGCGCACGTGAACGGGGAGCATGCCGACGCGCTGGCCGCCATCGCCGGCAAACCGGGCCCATGGCGGCTCACGGCGCTCGACGTGGACGGGTTCGACCTCGGTCCGGCCGATGTCCGCGACGACGGACCAACGCTGCGCTACCCGTGGTCTGGTCCGGTCCACGATGCCGACGGCGTGCGTGCGGAATTGATCCGCCTTACCCGCGCCGCGCGTGGGCTTGACGCTGCCGCCCCGGCCAAGCGAGGCTCCGTTCCCCCGACGCGCAACCAGGAACGGCAGCCGTGACCAACGCAGAGTCACCCCACCATGTCGGCGCCGATGCCGCGTCCCCGCTCGCGGGCACGGGCGTGCATACGCTGCTGCCGGTGCACGCCAACCTCGCCCTGCCCCAGCTCCTTGCCCATGCGATCCGTCGCGGCGAAGGGCGCCTGACCACCGATGGCGCGCTGACGGTGCGGACCGGTGCGCATACCGGCCGGTCGGTGGCCGACAAGTTCGTTGTCGACGAGGCCGAGAGCAGCGGCGAGGTCTGGTGGGGCAAGGTCAACCAGCGCCTGGCGCCGGAGCGCTTCGCCCTGCTGCGCGCGCGGGTGCAGGCTTATCTGCAAGGCCAGGAACTGTTCGTGCAGGATCTCCACGCCGGGGCCGACCCGGCGCACCGGCTGCGTGTGCGCCTCGTCACCACCGATGCCTGGCACGCCGCCTTCGCGCGCAACATGTTCCTTCGCCCCGCCGCCGCCGAGCTGAGCGATTTCGTCCCGGACTACACGATCCTCCACGCGCCGCGCTTCGAGACCGATCCCACCATCGACGGCGTGCGCAGCGCCACCGCCATCGCGCTCTCGTTCGGCCAGCGCTGCATCGTCATCGCCGGCACGCAGTATGCCGGCGAGATCAAGAAGTCGGTGTTCACTGTGATGAACTGGTCGCTACCCGCGCGCGGTGTGCTGCCGATGCATTGCAGCGCCAATATCGGACCGAACGACGACGTGGCACTGTTCTTCGGCCTCTCCGGCACCGGCAAAACGACGCTCTCCTCCGACCCCGCGCGGCGGCTGATCGGTGACGACGAGCATGGCTGGAGCGCCGACGGTGTCTTCAACATCGAAGGCGGCTGCTACGCCAAGGTCATCAACCTCTCCGCCGAGGCCGAGCCGGGCATATGGGCGGCGACCCACCGGTTCGGCGCCGTGCTCGAGAATGTCGTCGCCGACCCGAGCGGCCGGCTCGACCTCACCGACGCCACCTACACCGAGAACACGCGCTCCTGCTACCCGATCGACTACGTTGCCAACGCCGAACCCTCGGGTCGTGGCAGCCATCCGCGCAATGTGGTGATGCTGACCGCTGACGCGTTCGGCGTGCTTCCGCCCATCGCGCGGCTATCGCCGGCCCAGGCGATGTATCACTTCCTGTCCGGCTACACCGCGCGCGTCGCCGGCACCGAGAAGGGGCTGGGCGCGGAACCGCAGGCGACGTTTTCCGCCTGCTTCGGTGCCCCGTTCCTGCCGCGGCATCCGGAAATCTACGCCAAGATGCTCGAAGATTTCATCGCTGCGCATGGCGCGGAGTGCTGGCTCGTGAACACGGGCTGGACCGGCGGCGCCTACGGCGTCGGCACCCGGATGCCGATCCGCCATACCCGAGCCCTGCTTGCCGCTGCCCTCGATGGCAGCCTCACAGCCGCTCGCTTCCATCGCGAACCGCATTTCGGCCTGATGATACCCGACGCCGTGCCTGGCGTGCCCGCGGCGCTGCTCGACCCGCGCCAGGCATGGTCCGATCCGCAAGCCTACGACGAGGCAGCCCGCACGCTTGCGGGCCGGTTCGAGGCGAATTTCGTCGCCTTCGCGCCACTGGTCGGCGAGGATGTCCGCGCCGTCGCCATCAGCGCCGCCTGATCGGTCCGAACGGCCCCCCTGCCGCGCCGATGATCTCAGATGCTGCCGATGGTGCGGATGCGCGCGCGCGGGTGGATTTCCGGCTGGGCGAGCACCGTCGTTGCCGGGCGCAGACGTTCGACGATGGCACGAACCTGAGGCCGCACCATAACGCTGGTCAGCACCACGGGCTGCTCGGCGGCATGGGCTTCGAGCATCGCGCGCAATCGCTGGGTGAACTCCTGCAGCCGCGACGGCGCCATCGCCAGGTGACGATCGTCCGGGCCGCCGACCATGCTCTCGGCGAAGCTCGTCTCCCATTCGGGCGACAGCACAAGGAGCGGAATGTAGCCGCCTGACCCGACATGGGCATCGCTGAGCTGGCGTGCGAGCCGGATTCGCACATGCGCGACGATCCCGCCGATGCCGCGCCCGCCGCCCGCGGCCGCCTCGTGGATGCCTTCGAGAATGGTCGGCAGGTCGCGGATCGAGACGCGCTCGGCGAGCAGGGCCTGCAGCACGCGCTGGACGCCGCCGACGGTGAACTGTGCCGGGATGAGGTCTGAGACGAGCTTTTGCTGCTCGCGCGGCAGGTCGTCCAACAGCTTCTGCGTTTCCGCGTAGGACAGCAGCTCCGCCATGTTCTCGCGCACCAACTCAGTCAGGTGTGTCGTCAGCACACTCGGCGGATCCACGACCGTGCAGCCGCGGGCCACGGCCTCCTCCTTGGCGGCGTCGGCGATCCAACGCGCCGGCAGCCCGAATGCCGGCTCCGTCGTGCGTTCACCCGGCAGATCGGGGACACCGCCGCGTGGATCCATCGCCAGCAGCATGGACGGTCGCACCTCGCCGCGCCCCGCCTCGATCTCCTTGATGCGAATGACATAGGCTTCCGCCGGCAGCTGCAGATTGTCCTGGATGCGGACCGGGGGGAGCACAAACCCCATCTCGGCCGCAATGGTTCGGCGCAAGCCCTTGATCTGTTCCGTCAGCCGCGCCGAGTCGCCGCCGGCGAGCGAGAGCAGCCCGTAGCCGAGTTCGAGCCGGATGAGATCGATGCGCAGCGTCTCGCTGATCGGCGGCTCCGCAGCAATGGCGGGCCCGGCGATCGCGACCGTGTCCTCCACCGCGACCGGCGGATGCTTATGGCGCAGCCAAGCTGCGCCGCCGGCGATGCCGGCAAGGCCGAGGAACGGTAGCATCGGCAGACCTGGCATCAACGCCAGCACGGTAGCCGCACCCGCGGCCACCGCCAGCGGCTTCGGGTTGTCGCCCAACTGGCGGACCAGCGCCGCGTCCGCCGAGCCCTCGGTGCTCCCCTTGGTAACCACGATACCGGCGGCCGTGGAGACGATGAGCGCAGGGATCTGCGACACCAGCCCGTCGCCAACCGTCAGCGTGGTGAAGGTTGCCGCCGCGTCCGCGAATGGCATGCCGTGGCGGATCAGACCGATGGCGAGGCCACCGATGATGTTGATCCCGGTGATGATCAGCGCTGCAATGGCGTCACCGCGCACGAACTTCGCCGCGCCATCCATCGCGCCGTAGAAGCCGCTTTCCTCCTCCAGTTCGCGGCGCCGCTTCCGCGCTGCCCGTTCGTCGATCAAGCCCGAGGAGAGATCGGCGTCGATCGCCATCTGCTTGCCGGGCATGGCATCGAGGCTGAAGCGCGCCGCCACCTCGGCGATGCGGCCGGACCCCTTGGTGATGACCATGAAGTTCACCACCATGAGGATGGCGAACAGGATCAGGCCGATGACGACGTCCCCGCCCATCAGGAAGCCGCCGAACGCGGCCACGACGTGGCCGGCGGCGAGACGGCCCTCATTGCCGTGCGAGAGAATCAACCGCGTTGTCGCGACATTGAGCGAGAGCCGGAGCAGCGTCGTCAGCAGCAACAGCGTCGGAAAACTGGTGAAATCCAGAGGCCGCCTAAGGAACAGCGCCACCATCAGCACCAGTACTGCGGCGGTGATCGAAAGCGACAGCCCGAGATCCAGCACGAAGCTTGGCAGCGGCAGTATGAGCACGGACAGAAGCGCGATGACGCCGAGCGCAAGCCCGACATCGCTGCCCGGCGCAGCGCCCCGCAAGCGCAGGCTGAGCCGACTGAGCTGGGTCAGGGGCGCCGAGGCGCTGGCTGTCGCGTCCGACATCTCAAGACCTTGGCCGCACCGCGACGGCCCGGTGGCTTCGCGCCCAACTCATCGTTCGCCTCTCCGCGGTTCGCGCCGCGCCGGAACACCTGCCGCCAGGTTCTCTGCCACCACCGGTTCAGCCCAATGCGACAGCGGCCAGACCGACCGGTGGGGGTGGCACCCGCGTACCCTGCGCCGCGTAGTCGCGCAGCTTGTTGCGCAACGCACGAATGGAGATGCCAAGGATGGTGGCGGCATGCGTGCGATTGCCGAGCGTGTGCGCAAGTGTTTCCAGGATGAGCTCGCGTTCGACCTGCTCCATAGTCTTGCCGACCAGCGCGGTGACAGGGCCGCCGGACAAGTCATTGCGCGCGCCGTCCGGAGCGGCCATGGCGGACGGCACCGCTCCCGGCAGCTCGAAGGCCCCGCGGTCGATCTCCTCGCCCTCGGCCAGAAGCACCGCGCGATGCATCGCGTTCTCCAATTCACGGACATTGCCACGCCACGGAAGGCCGGCGAGCAGAGCGTGGGCCGCCGACGAGACCGGGCGGAACGGCAAGCCGTTCACCTCGGCATAGTGACGCGCGAAATGATCTGCGAGCGCGGCGATGTCCCCCGGCCGCTCGCGCAGCGGCGGAACACGCACGGCGATGACGTTGAGCCGGAAAAACAGATCCTCGCGAAATCGCCCGGCGGCGACCTCGGCCGGCAGGTCGCGGTTGGTCGTAGCGAGGAGCCGAACATTGATGCGCACCGGGGCCGTGCCGCCGAGCCGGTCGATCTCGCGTTCCTGCACCGCGCGCAGCAATTTCGCCTGGAGGCGAATGTCCATCTCGCTGATCTCGTCGAGCAGCAGCGTGCCACCTTCAGCGGCTTCGAATTTGCCGATCCGGCGGGCGACGGCGCCGGAAAACGCGCCCTTCTCGTGGCCGAACAGCTCCGATTCCAATAGTTGCTCGGGGATCGCGGCGCAGTTCAGCGCCACGAACGGCCCGCCGGCACGCCGTGAGCGGCGATGGATGTGCCGCGCCAGAACCTCCTTGCCGGTTCCCGACTCCCCGCTGATCAGGACCGAGGCTTCCGCCGTCGCCACCTGCTGGGCACGACGCACCGTGGCCGCCATCGCCGGATCCCGCACGATCAGCGTATGGCTCTCGCCGGCGGCGGCAGCGAGGATCGCGGCAATGAGGTCCGGATCCGGCGGCAGCGGCAGGAATTCGCGCGCACCCTCCCGGACCGCGCGCGCCGCCGCCTCGGCCTCGCAATCGACACCGCAGGCGACCACCGGCGCGGCGATCCGCTCGCTCGCCATCGCGCGCACCAGCGCACCCACGTCGAAATCGATGTCGCAGAGGACGATGTCGACATGCGCATCGGCGCGAAGCCGCGTCAGCCCCTGGGCGGGATCGTCCGCCTGCTCCAGCCGCGCGCCGCGGCCGATCGCCATCCGCGCCGCCTGGCCTAGCTCGCCCGCCAGCGAACCGATGATCAGCACACGCATGGCTTGCCCCTCAGCCGCTACGATCGGCCTTGACGATTTCGGTCATGGTGACACCGAGCCGGTTGTCATCGACCATGACCACCTCGCCGCGGGCGACCAGACGGTTATTGACGTAGATATCGATGGCCTCGCCCAGCTTGCGGTCGAGCTCGACGACGGCGCCGCGACCCAGTTTCAGAAGCTGGTTGACCTGCATCGTCGCCTTGCCGAGAACTGCGCTGACCGTGACCGGAATATCGTAGACCGCTTCGAGATCGCGCGCTCCGCGCGGCGTATTGGCATCCGTTTGACCCGCTGCGGTGCCTGTGAGCTCGGCGAATTCCATTTCATCAGGCATCGGTCGCCTCCTTCATCGCCGGCTGCATTGCCAGCGGCTCGCCGAGCAGTCCGAGCGGCGCCAGCACCGCCTCCAGATGCGCGCGGATCGACGCCGCCTCGCGCACGGCGTGGCCGTCCTTCCAGTGCAGCCGCGCGTCACCCTCCGCCAGCAGCGGCGTTGGCTGCACGTCGACCCGGGCAGCGAGATCCGGGTCGAACCGCGCCAGCTCCGCGGTGACCGCGGCCACTTGCGCCGGGTTGACCTGAACCCGCAGGCTCGGCTCCTCTTTCATCGGCGCCAGCAAGGTGCGAACCATGCTCGCGACCTCGGCATCGCCATGACGCGCGCACAGCGCCGGCAGAGCTGCAAGCAGCATTTCCAGCATCAGGCGCGCCAGCGAGTCCGCGGCGGCCTCCGCAGTCCGCATGGCGATCGCATCGGCGTCCGCCATTGCGGCGGCGATGACCTCAAGCGCCGCCGCCACCCGCGTGCAGGCGTCGGTCCGCATGGCGGCTTCGCCCTCGGCCCGGCCGGCCGCGTGGGCGGCAAGCCGCGCCGCTTCGAGCTCCTCGCCGGAATAGACCGGCTCGGCCGCGTCCGCGGTGATCGTGTCTGCCGGGTCGATCTCTTCGACGTCGAAATCCTCCTCGAAGAGGACGCCCGGAATGGCACGATGCTGCAAGGTCGGGATCGGTCTGCTCATCTCACAGCACCATCTGCTCTTCCTTGGCGTCGCTGATCTCGATCTGGCCTTGGGCGGCGAGTTCCTTCGCGACCAGGACGATGCTCGCCTGAGCCTCGTCGACATCGCGCAGCTTGACCGGTCCGAGTGCCTCGATTTCCTCGCGCAGCATCTTGCCGACACGCTCCGATACGTTGGCGAAGAACATCTCGCGCAGCTTCTCGGACGCGCCCTTGAGCGCGAGCGGGAGCTTGTCCTTCTCGATCGAGCGCAACAGGATCTGGATCGCCGGCGACGACAGGCGCTGCAGATCCTCGAATGTGAACATGAGAGACTTGATTCGCTCCGCCGCGTCGCGGTTCCGCTCCTCGAGCGCGGCAATGAAGCGGCTCTCGGCCTGCCGGTCGAGATTGTTGAAAATCTCGGCCATCATCTCGTGTGCGTCGCGCCGCGTGCTGCGGGCGAGGTTCGTCATGAACTCCGCGCGCAACGTCCGTTCGACGCCATCGAGAACTTCCTTCTGCACGCTCTCCATCCGCAGCATGCGCATCACCACTTCCATCGCAAAAGATTCCGGCAGCATTGCCAGCACCCGCGCGGCATGGTCCGGCTTCACCTTGGACAGGACGACGGCGACGGTCTGGGGATATTCGTTCTTCAAATAGTTGGCCAGCACGGCCTCGTTCACATTGCCGAGCTTGTCCCACATCGTCCGCCCCGCCGGACCACGGATTTCCTCCATGATCTGACTGACGCGATCGCGCGGCAGGGCGCGCATCAGCAAGCGCTCGGTGCTCTCGAACGAGCCGACCAGATTTCCGGTCGTGCCGATATTGTCGGTGAATTCCTGACACAGCCGCTCGACCATGTCGGCGCGAACACTGCCGAGCTGAGCCATGCCCGCCGAGATTTCCTTGATCTCGTCCTCGTGCATGAGCGAAAGGAGCTTGGCCGCCTGGTCCTCGCCAAGGGCCAGCATCAGAATGGACGCCTTCTGAGGTCCGGTCAGCCCACGCAGGCCGTCGTTGCGGGCCATGGTCAGGACGCCTCCTGCGCCATCCAGCTGCGCACAATGGCGAGCGATTCGTCCGGATGCTTATCGACCAGCTCCGTCACCTTGCGAATCGACGAGGCCCGCATCTGGCCTTCGATGTTCGCCAGATTGACCATGCGTTCATCGTCGGGGGCCCGACTGCCGGCTGGCGCCGGCAGCGCCGGCACGCCTCCGGGCGCCGGGAGCGCGCCCGAAGCCGATGAACCTGCCAGCGCCGCCTGACCTTCGCCGGCCCGCTCGGGGGCGGCCAAAGCGGCGGGAGCGACCATCGTCAGGCGCTGGACCATCGGGCGCAGTACGGCGAGCAAGGCAACGAGCCCGATCACCGCGAACAGCAGGAGCTGTGCGAGATGGAGGAGATCAGCGCGCTCAAGCGGCAGCCCGAAGGCGGAGGCCGCCCGCACCGGCGCATCCTCGTCGCCGGCGAAGCGCATGCTGACGACCTCGACACGATCACCGCGCTTTTCATCGAACCCGATGGCACTGCGCACCAGCGCCGTGATGCGCGCGATATCCTCCTGCGGCCGCTCGTGCCAGGCCGGCTTGCCGTCGGGCCCCGCGGCGCTGGTGCCGTCCACCATCACCGCGACGCTGACACGCTTGATCTGCGGCTCATCGTGGACGAGCGTGCGCACGGTCTTGCTGATCTCGTAGTTGGTCGTGTCCTCCTGGCGCTGATCCTCCGAGCCGGTGCCGCCACCGCCGGCATCCGCATTCGGCAGGTTGTTCTGCACCGAGACGCTGCTGTTCGCCTCGCTGGACTTCGACTTGTCCGATGTACTCTGCTGGCTGCGGACTACCTGGCCGTCGGGGTCGTAGCGTTCCTCGGTCTCGCGCAACTGGTCGAAATTCATGTCCACCGCCGCCTCGGCGCGAACGTGGCCGGGGCCGAGGCTGCGCTCGAGCATTTCCTCGACCGCGCGCGACAGGCGAAGTTCGGTGGCCTGGCGGATTTCGGCCGCGCTCAGGGAGGAACCGCCCGGCCCCACCGGAGCGCCCGCGCGGGCAAGCACATCACCACGGCTGTCGATCACGGCGATGTTGCGCGGCTTCAGCCCCGGCACGGCGGCGGCGATGAGATTGAGGACCGCCTGCACGCCCTCGCGGTCCATACGCGTTGCGCCGGCCATGCTGAGGAGAACGCTTGCTTGCGCTTCCTGCTGATCGCGCTGGAACGGCTCGCGTCGCGGCAGGACGAGATGGACACGCACGGAGCGGACCCCACGAATGGCGCGGATCGTCCGGGCCAACTCGCCCTCGAGCGCGCGGGTGCGCGCGATGTCGATTTCGGCCGGGCTCGCGGTGAGCGAATCGGTGCGGTCGAACAGTTCGTAGCCGATGGTGCCCCCGGATGGGAGCCCATCCCGGGCCAGCAGGACCCGCGCGTCCGCAACCCGGCTGGCCGGAACGAGAATCTCGGTGCCTCCGCCGCCGAGCTGGTGGGTGATATGGGCGCGCTCGAGCTGCTCGGCCATCTGCGCGGCATCGCGCATGTCGAGGTCAGTATAGAGCGGCGCCATGCGCTCGCTGCCGCCGTGCAGCGCCAGCATGGCGAGCAGTGTCAAAGTGCCCAGCCCTACGAGAGCGAGCGCGGCCAAGCGCGCCGCCCCGAGGGCCTTCAGCCCATCCAGCAACGCTTTCATGCGGCGCCACCCCTTGGGGCGCGCCCGCTATGCCTGTGCTGATGCGTCCAGCTCATGCGCGGCCTCCTGCCGTGGCACAAGACTGGCGGGTGTCGCTTACCGCCGGGTTAACCGGCCGGCAGGAACTGCCGGGTGGGTCCCGCGATCAGTTGCCCACCTGCTGGACGTTGCTCATGCTCGTCTGCATGGTGCCGAGTTGCAGCTGCACGGCGTTGTTCGCGGTCGAGACGCCGGTGACGGTGCCGTTGACGGTGAACGACAGCGCACTCGGGGTGGAACCCGTCAGCCCGCCGGCGACGGCAACGGTGTAGGCCCCGTCGGGCAGCGTCGTGCCGGAATCGCTCGTCCCGTTCCAGGTCCAGCTGTTGCTGCCAGCATTGGCCTGCAACGAAACATTGCGGACCGCCGTACCACTCGAATTGTAGACGCTGATCGTGACCGGCTCGGCGGTAGGCGCGGTGAACTGCAGCGAGGCGTTGCTGTTCTGCAGCGGCAGTTGCGTCGAATTCAGCGTCACGGTCTTGCCGACGATCGAGGAGGCCTGGAGCATCTCGCTGCCCTGTGTCAGCTGAATCAGCTGGGTCAGGCTGGTATTCGTGTTGATCTGCTGCTGCACGCCCGAGAACTGCACCAGCTCGGTGGTGAAGGCATTGGGGTCCATCGGGCTGGTGGGGTCCTGATTCTGCAGCTGCGTCATCAGCATCTGCAGGAACGAGTTCATGTTGCTCGAAAGTGACGACAGGGCGCTGGTGCCGGATGTCGACGACGTGCTGGCGCTGCTCGATGCAGCGGCGGCTTGGCTCTGCTGGGCAGCAACTGAGGCGATGCTCATGGTGCGGGTCCTTGCGCGACAATGGAGTCGTGGTGAGTTTCAGAAAGCGCTCAGGCGGTGATGTCGATACCGGCGCGCTGCCAACGCACCGGGGTCAGGGACATGGGCGCGTGACCAGCCCCGCCGAGCGCACCCACGGGAGCGGGGCCCGAGCCGCCGCGTCGGCGGAAGCCCGCCTCGCCCCCGGAGCCGGCGAAGCCGCCCTGCCCGCCCCCCGATTGCGCCAGCGAAAACCCCGACGGCGCGCCGGTGGACCCGGCCAGATTCTTGTCGCCGGTACCGGGCTGGCCCGATCCACTCTGACCGGGATTGCCGCCGGCAAAAGCGCCCGCCGCGGCGGCCGAACCCGGGCTGGTTGCGCTCTGCGCGGAGGCCGCCTGGCCCGCCGTCGCTGGGCCGGCGGTCATCTGGCCATCAACCGCCTGGGCGCCGCCGGCAGTGGCGAGCGCACCCCCGGGGTCCGCGAGCTGAAAGGTCAGGCTGCGCCCGCTCTGCGCGATGCCGGCGTCGCTCAGCGCCCGCTGCAGGCCGGCCTGATCCTGGACCAGCAAGCCGAGCGTCTCCGGCCTTGCCACCTGGACGGTCACTGCCACAGCCCCCTTTGTGTCCTGGGTGAGCTGGATCGTCACAGTGCCGAGCTCGCGCGGCGTCAGCTGCAGCGTCATTTGTTGCCCGCCGCCCGGGGCGCGGGTGAAGGAAGCCAGCGCCTGGGCGACCTGCACGGAGGGCGCGGGCGTCGTCGGGCTCGCAGCCGGCGCCGGAGGGGTCGCCGGGGTCGTGGCTCCGCCCGGTGGCGCGGGAGCGGGCGAGAGCGCCGGGACCGTCGGTGCGGCCACAGACACAGCGTCGTGGGTCGCCGCGGCGCTTCGGCCCGTCGCGGCGCTCGCCGAAGCGGCGGACGGGAGCGGCTCCGCCGAGGGAGCCTGTGCCTGCAGGGCGGGCTGCTGGGCCGGAAGGGGGATAGCCGGCGGCAAGGCTGCCGCAGGGCCAGACCCCTCGGTCGATATCGCGGCCGCTATGGGCGGGGCAGGACGCTCCGTCTGTGCGGGGGCCGGGCCGGCGGGGATCGGCGCTTCTGAAGCCGCCGCTGGCGCGGACATCCCCTCCTGGGGCAGGGACGCGGCCGTCGGCACCATCGCCGAACAGAGGGCAGTCGCCGGCGGCGGCGCTGCGACGGCGGCTCCCTTATCGGAGCGACGCTTGCCAGAAGGCTTGGCCGGCGCTGTGCTTGCCGCCGTCGGCTTTGCGCTGGTCTCCTGCCCCGTGGCCACGATGGCGCTGGGCGGCGGCGAAGTGGGGGGCGCAGCGGGCCGCGTGGGCGGCTGAGCGGGCGTCCTGTTGGCCGCTCCGCCGCTATGCAGCGTCTGATCGAGCTGGTGGGCGAAACCGCTGCCTCCGGCAGCGCCGCTGCCAGGCGCGCCAGCCGGCACCGGCGTCGCGGACGCATGCGGCGCGACGGCCAGAGCGGCGGCGGCAGGCGGGGGAACAAGCATGAGCCATTCCTGGATGCAAGAGCCGGAGAGACGGTGCGGCGCTTCTTTGCAAGAGGCGGGCCAGCCGGAAGGCTCGGCATTCTGCGGGCGAAGGCAGGCTTGGCGGGCGCGGCTCGGCAAATTCTGCCCGGCGAAACCTGCCGCTCGGCACACGGCCGTCCTTGTCCTCCCCAGCCCGGGCCGGCGAAAAAACCTAGCCGCAACGAGGCCGTGCCGCGGGGCCGCACGCCGCCACGCCTCTTGGCACAGTTCCTGCTCCATAGTCCGCGACGGGCTGTGCCCGGAGCAGCAGCAGGAGGCAGTCATGTCCCTTTTCGGCGCCTTGGACACCGCGGTCAGCGGCTTGGGAGCGCAATCCGACGCGATCACCAACATCAGCGACAACGTCGCCAACTCCCAGACGGTCGGCTACAAGCGCGTCGGCACGAACTTCGCCGATTACCTCACCGTCAGCACGCCGACCCTGAACGGGCCGGATTCGGTGGTGGCGATGCCCGCCTATCGGAACGACGTGCAGGGCACCATCACGCAGAGCAGTAACCCGCTGGCGATGGCCATCGACGGCGCCGGCTTCTTCGCCGTCACCCAGGCGACCGGAACCACCAATTCCGGAACGCCGACCTTCAGCACGCAGACATCCTATACTCGGGCTGGCGATTTCAGCATGAACAAGGATGGCTACCTGGTGAACAGCGCCGGTAATTTTCTCGAGGCCTATCCCGTCAGCCCGACGGGAACGGTGAACCAGACCGCGCTCGTCCCGGTGCAGATCAGCCAGGCGCAATACGCCCCGATCCCGACCTCGGGCGTCACCCTCGCCGCCAACCTGCCGCAGGGAACGACGGCGGCGACGACACCGATGCCGGGGATGGCCTCGCAGGTCGACATCTATGACCAGACCGGCGGCTCCCACACGCTGTCGCTGAACTGGACGCCACCGGCACCTACCAGCCCGACCCCGACCTGGACCCTGACCGCCTCCGTCGACGGCGGCTCGGCCAGCCCGATCGGCAGCGTGACGTTCAACTCCAGCGGCACGATCCAATCGGTCACGCAGAGCGGTCTCACAAACAGCACCACCGGCACGGCCGCGACCTTCAGTTTCACCCCGAGCTTCTCCGGAGCCTCGGGAACGCCCATCACCCTCAATGTCGGCACGGTCGGCCAATCCGGCGGTGTCACCAGCTACGCCGGCAGCTACGCGCTGAATAATATCAGCCAGAACGGCGTGCCGCCCGGCGCCTTCACCAGCGTCTCGGACAATGCCAGCGGCCAGATCATCGCCAACTACAGCAACGGCCAGTCCGTCACCATCGCCCAGGTGCCGCTGGTGACGTTCCATGACCCGAACGCGCTGCAGGCCCAGAATGGCCAGACCTACGCGGCGACCTCCAGCGCCGGCCCGGCGATGATCGACAGCCCGAACAACAACGGCGCCGGCAGCCTCGTCACCGGCTCGGTCGAGAACTCCAATGTCGACATCGCCAGCGAATTCACCAAGCTCATCGTCGCCCAGCAAGCCTACGGCGCCAACGCAAAAACCGTTACCACCGTGCAGCAGATGATGCAGACCGCGCTGAACATGGTCCAATAGGAAACGCCGCGTTAACCGGTCCGGTGTATCGCGATGGGCATGGGACTCTCGGCTGCCCTCTCCATCGCCGCCGGCGGGCTGCACAACATCGACGCCCAGATCGGCACGGTCTCGCACAACGTCGCCAACGCGGCGACGCCTGGCTATTCGCTGGAGACGCTGCCGCAGGAGAGCATGACGGCGGGCGGCGTCGGCATGGGGGTGTTCACCGGCGTCGCGCAACGCCAGATCAACACGCAGATGCAGGCGGATCTCTTCGCGCAGAACGCCGTGGTCGCCGGCTTGCAGACCACGGCCAACGCCTTGCAACCGATCGATGCCGCGCTCGGCTCGCCGGGCCAGAACAACGATCTCGGCAGTCTGCTCACCGGCCTGCAGAACGCGTTCTCGACGCTGGCCAACAATCCATCGAACACCGTGCAGCAGGCCCAGGTGGTCAGCAGCGCGCAGCAGCTCGCCACCGGCATCAACAATCTCGCCAGCGCCTACGGCACGGCGCGGCAGGGCGCGCAGAACGACATCGTCACCTCGGTCGGCACCCTCAACACCGCGCTCGCCACCATCGGTCAGCTCAATCAGAAGATCGTCGCCGCGCAGGCGGCCGGCCAGAGCACGGCGGACCTCGCCAACCAGCGCGACGCGGCGATGCAGACCGTCTCCTCGCTCGTCTCGGCCAAATACATTTCGCAGAACAACGGCTCCGTTCTCGTCGCCACCACCAGCGGGCTCGTGCTGCCGACGGACGGATCCGGCCTCACCCTGAGCCCGCCGACCATGACCATGGGCCCATCCGCGTCCACCGGCAGCGCCATCCTGCTCGGCGGGACGAACGTGACCTCCCAGATGACCGGCGGGCAGATCGGCGCCGACATCACGCTGCGCGACACGACGATCCCAACCTATCAGGCGGGGCTGGACGAGTTCGCGAAAACGCTCGCCAGCGGCTTCAACGCGCAGGGCCTGGCGCTGTTCACCAACAATTCGGGCACGGTGCCGACCGGCTCGCCGCCGCCGGCACAGAACGGCTATATCGGGTTCGCCAACCAGATCACCGTCAACCCGGCGGTTACCGCCAACCCGTCGCTGGTACGCGATGGCACCGGCGTGACGCAGAACCCGAACAACCTCGCCGGCTTCTCCGGGCTGATCACAAATGTGCTCAGCAAGACCTTCGCCGCCAGCCCCGGCGCGGGGGTTGCCGGGCTCGGCCCGTCCGGCACGCTTTCGCTTCCGTTCGCCGCACCCGCGACGCTCGGCGCCTTCGCCACCGATCTCACCTCGACCCAATCGCAGGACGCAGCGACGGCGCAAAGCAGCCTCACCACCGAGCAATCCCTCCAGACGACGCTCTCGACCAAGCTGCAGGCGGTGAACGGCGTCAACGTGGACAGCGAAATGGCGCAGCTCGTGCAACTGCAGAACGCCTATTCGGCCAACGCCCGCATCGTCGCCGCCGTGCAGCAGATGTTTACGACGCTGTCCAACATTCCCTGATCGCAGCGCACGCGCCAGACGGTGACGGAGAAACAGAATGAGCGGCACCAACGGGCTGGGCGCACTGGGTCCGAGCAATTACGGCCTGCTCGGCCAGCTCATCACCGACAACCAGCAGGTGCAGAACCGGCTCACCCAGCTCACGACACAGTCGGCGAGCGGCTATATCAGCAACGACTTCGGCGGACTCGGCGCCGGCGCCGCGCCGGCGCTGGATCTCACCGCCGAGATCAGCGCAAACACCAGTCTTGCCAGCGGCATCCAGGCCAGCAACGGGGCGCTCGGGGTGACCCAGACCGCGATGCAGCAGATCGGTTCCATCGCGTCGAGCTTCCTCAGCCAGCTGAACGAGCCGGGTGCATCCAATGTCAGCCTGCTCAGCGCCAACGCCCAGGCGGCGATGACGCAGCTCGGCCAGTTGCTGGATACGCAGAACGGCAACAGCTACGTCTTCGCCGGGCAAGACGCCGCCAACTCACCGGTGCCAAACCCGTCGGCCCTGCCGACATCGGGTCTAGCCACGCAGATCCAGGCCGCCGTCGCCGGGCTTGCCACCAACGGCGTGGCAACGACGATGACGACGATCCAATCGATCGCCAGCTCCAATGTCGCCGGCACCACGCCCTTCTCGGCCAACCTCGCCGCCGGCGGCGTCCCCAGCAGCACCACGGTCATCGGCGCCAGCGAAACCGTGGCCACCGGCATCCTGGCCACGACCAATCTCTCCGGGCCAAGCACCGCGCCCTACACCACCGGCTCCGCCACCCGCGACTTGTTCGCCAGCCTCGCGACGATCGCCGCGCTGCCGTCCACCACCGCGAACACCACGGCCTATAACGGCCTCGTGTCGGCCGTGCGTGGCCTGCTCCAAGGGGTCGTCACCACCAACTCCAACGACCAGGGCATGCTCGGCATCCAGCAGAACCAGATCCAGGCCGCCGGGTCCCTGCTCACGGACACCAACACCGCGCTTCAGACGCAGCTGACATCGCTCGAAAACGTCAACATGGCGGCGACGATCTCCAACCTCAACCAGGCGCAAACCCAGTTGCAGGCGTCATACCGGCTGATCGCCAACACTTCCTCGCTGTCGCTGGCGAACTACATCTGATGCCATCGCGTCTCCGTACGTGAGACGCGTTCATCGCGGGTTAAGCCGGCTCAGGCACCATTGACGCACTGAGCACGCAGCGGGCCAAGCCCGCGCTTCGCAACAAGCTGGTCCCGTAGGAGCCCATGTCTAATCTGGTTCTCGAGCTGCGACAGGGCGAAATGATGATCGTCAATGGCGCGGCGATCCGCTTCCGCACCAAGACACGCATCGAACTCACCGCCCGCGCACGCTTCCTGTTCGGCAAGCAGATCATGCCGATCGAGCAGGCGGACAGTCCGGCGCGGCGGATCTATTTCGCGCTCCAAATGGCGTATATCGGCAACGATACCGAACGCGCCGAGGGCCTGCACACCGCACGCGTGCTCGCCCAGGCGTTCAAGGCGGCGACCACCTCCGCCCTCGCGCGCGAGATTCTCGACCGCGCTATCGCCGCCGTCGAAGCGGATGATTGCTACCAGGCCTTGCGCCTCGCCCGACGCATCATCCGCCACGAGGACGCGGTGCTCGGCCGCGATACCGAGCGCGAACTGGTGCCGAGCGTAGGTTAAGCCGGGCGCTGCCCGGACCCGCCAAGGGCCGGGAGGCCCTTGGAACCCGATCCGCTTACGCCAGCAGCGATAGCGATCCACTGCTCGAAGAACCCGCGCCGAACAGGTCCAGCACCGTCGCCGGCGCGTTGGAGGCTGGCGGATTCTGCTGAGCCAGCGCCAGATAGTGCTCGACATATTGCTTGACGTAGTCCGGGTTCTGGAACTTCGTCACATCCACCGCCTTGGTCAGAATCGCCTGCTGCTGCGTGAAGCCGAGCAGGCCGAACTGCACCGGCTGGCCAGTGACCGTCTCGACGACGCTGAGCAGCGTCTGGTCCGACATGATGGCATCGATGCTGGTGGCGGAGGCAATGGTGCGGGCGAAATAGAGCGCCTGTTGCATGCCGGGCATCTGCTGGCCCTGTTGCTGCTCGAACTGGTTCGTTTGGTACTGGCTGACGATCGTCTGCACCGTCTGCGCATTGGCCAGCGGCGAGGTCGTCCAGTTGGACATGAACTGGGCGAACCGCTGATACACCGGGTTGGCCGATTGCTGGGCGAAGGATTTCGGATCGGACGGGTTCTGCGTCATCAGATCCTTCAGCAGCCCGGTCTCGCCGATCTGCCCGCTCATGCCGAAGGCGCCCAGCACCACCTGCAACGAGCGATAATCCTTCAGCAGCGCCGCGGGCGAGGTGATGGTCGGCGCCTGCTTCTGGAAATAGGCGATGGCCGCCTGGCCCGCCGGGTCCGTCTTCGCCATCTTGGCGACATAGGCGGGCTCGTTCTTAGTGATGGCGAGATACATCGGGATCGGCGCGAGGCCAGCGATGCCGGACATCAAGGCGTCTCCTTCGTCTCAAAACCAGGACGAAATTTGCGGTTCGGGGCGATTTTTTGACCCTACCCCGTGCCAGCTAAACGCCGGGTTAAGGTTTCCGCGCCATCTTCGCGTCATCGCCGGCCAAAACGCCGGTCGTTATCTCTCAAGAGAAGAGAACCACGATGTCCTTTTCGGTCAACACGAACCTCGCCTCCCTCGCCGCGCTGCAGACGCTCAACATGACCGAGCAGATGCTGACGCAGACGCAGAACGTGATTTCCACCGGCCAGAGCGTCTCGTCGGCCCAGGATAATCCCGCGCTGTATTCCATTTCCAACACCATTCAAGCCAGCATCGCCAGCCTCACGGCGGTGCAGAACAATCTCTCCTTCGGCCAGTCCACGCTCGGCGTCGCCAGCAACGCCGCGTCGCAGATTTCCAGCCAGCTCGCCACTCTGCAGCAGACGGTGACCCAGGCCGATCAGGCGGGCATCAGCCCGACCACGATGCAGAACCAGGTCAATGCGATTCTGACCAATATCAATCAGTTCGCCACCACGGCCACGTTCAATGGCGTCAACCTGCTCGATAATGTAACGACGTCCCGGCTGAACATCGTCCAGGATACGATTGGCAATAGCATCGCCGTCACCAACCAGAACGCGACCACAACCGGGCTTGGCCTCACCGGCCTGTCGGTAACCGGTAGCAACATGACGTTCGCCGGCCTGGCCAATCAGGCAACGGCCGCCGGCGACACGCTCATCTTCAAGGGGGCCGGCCAGACCAATACTACCTTGACCACATACACGTTCACTTTCGCGACCTCAGGGAACAACGGCGCGGTGTCGGGCGGGGGAACATCCGCCGTCGGCGTCAACGTCGTCATCGGCCCCTCCCAGGCTGCGACGATGTCGAATCTGATTTCGGCTATCCAGGGCATCCAAGGTAACGTGCCAAGCACCGGATCGGCAGTGACGCCGCAAGGCCAGATGTTCAGCGCGACACTCGACACTGCCGGAAATCTCGTCGTTGCATCGAACTCGACGGCGTCGACCTCCGCGCTGAGCGCCGGATCGTACACCCCGGCTACCGCTACCGCGACCGATGCAGCAATTACCGGAACGGCCGGCACCAGCGCGCAGCAGGCCATCCTCATCGTCCAGAACGCCATCACGCTGATGAACGCAAAGGCCGCCGTGCTCGGCAGCGCCGAGCAGCAGGTCACCGGGTTGCAGAACTTCAACACGCAGCTCAGTGCCAGCTTCACCTCCGGCGTCGGCGCGCTGACGGACGCCAACATGGCGGCCGAGAGTGCGCAGCTCGCCTCGCTGCAGACCAAGCAGCAGCTCGGCATCCAGTCGCTCTCCATGGCGAATGCCCGGCCGCAGATGATGCTGCAGCTCTTCCGCTGAACCATGGCCGCCGGCCGGGCGGGCGCGCCCGGCCGGCCGGCTTTCGCGCGGCTCATCGTTCGTTACCGGCCAGGAGCGTTAAGGAATGCGGGGACTCGCCCAATACGCCAGCACCAACAGCGTCGGCGCCTCGGCGCAGGAGGAGGAGTTGCTGGCCTTCAGCATCGTCACCTCGCATCTCAGCAGCGCCACCAGCGAGGACGACCGCATCCGCGCCCTCTATCGCAACCAGCAGCTCTGGTCCTGCGTCCTCAACGACGTCGCGCTCAGCACCAACCGCCTGCCGCAGACGCTGAAGGACGACATCACCCGCGTCGGCCTCTGGGCGATGCGCTACAGCACGCTCGCCATCCCCCAGCGCCTGCCCGTGGCCCCGCTGATCGAGATCAACCGCAACATCATGGACGGGCTGCGCGACCAGATCGCCAACCTGAAAAAGCTGCCGCCGCCTGCACCGCAGCGCTTGGTCGGGCAGGCCGTCGCGGTGTAGCCTACGACCACCGCCGCCAGCCAAGCCGCCGCGGTTTGGTGGCCTGATCCCGATCACCACGTGCGGTGACTCGCCACTGCTTTTTCGCAGACCAGTGCCTCTCGGGTAGAACGAGAGGCACCAGTCCTGCACACGCAGGTTAGGACGGAGAGAGACCGCCCCGGCCGATTACCCCGAGGTTGGGGTTCGCCGAATTGCTGCTGGCCTAGCCCTTAGGTTGCGGCGACCCACTCTCGCAGCGCCAGGCGCATTGCCAGCCGCGCCCGCTCCTTCGACTGATTCAACTCGTGGAACTCGGCCAGCGAGGCACCAGAAAGCAAGCGCGAATCCTGCGGGTCACGGCGAGGATGATTTAATGTCCGCCTATGTAGGGCTACAAATTCATCCATTGCCCTCCTGTACTCAGCACGTAATACCCTAACGTCAAGCATCCTCGTTCTCCTTTTGCATGGCGCTCACTGGCAGGCCAGGCACTCCTCATAATCCATCGGCTTCGCCGCCAGCGGCGCCTTCGCCGCGTCGTTCGCCGGCGTGAGGAACGCGGCCGGGCCCACCGCCTTCTCGCTCACCGTGTCGGCCCGCTGGATGGACATCGAGCGGCAGTAGTAGAGCGACTTCACGCCGCGCTTCCATGCCAGGAAATGGATCTGGTGCAGATCCCGCTTGTGCACGTCGGCGGGAACGAAAATGTTCACCGACTGGCTCTGGCAGATATACGGCGTGCGATCGGCCGCGTGCTCGACCACCCAGCGCTGGTCCAGCTCGAACGCGGTCTTGAACACCGCCTTCTCGTGCTCGGTGAGGAAATCGAGATGCTGCACGCTGCCGGCGCGCAGCGTGATGGAGGACCAGGTCTCCTCGTCGTCGTGCCCGCGCTCGGCGAGCAGCTTCTGCAGGAACCGGTTGCGCACCGAGAAACTGCCCGAGAGGGTTTTCTGCAGGAACACGTTCGCCGCGATCGGCTCGATCCCCGGGCTGGCGTTGCCGGCGATGATCGAGATCGAGGCCGTCGGCGCGATCGCGATCTTGTTGGAGAACCGCTCCGTCACGCCATACTCGGCGGCATCCGGGCAGGCGCCGCGCTCGGCCGCCAGCTTGCGCGAGGCAGCATCCGCCTGCTCGCGGATATGCTTGAAGATGCGCCGGTTCCAGACCTTGGCGATGACGCTCTCGAACGGCACCGTCTGCGATTGCAGGAACGAGTGGAACCCCATCACCCCGAGCCCCACCGAGCGCTCGCGCATCGCCGAGTATTTCGCCCGCTCCATCCCCTCCGGCGCGCGCGCGATGAAGTCCGAGAGCACGTTGTCGAGGAAGCGCAGCGCGTCCTCGATGAAGCGCGGCTCGCCGTGCCACTCGTTCCAGTAATCGAGGTTCAGCGATGCGAGACAGCAGACCGCGGTGCGCTGCATGCCGTGCTGGTCGATCCCGGTCGGCAGCGTGATCTCGCTGCATAGGTTCGAGGTCTTCACCTCCAGCCCGGCCAGCTTCTGATGCTCCGGCCGGGCCCGGTTCACATGGTCCGAGAAAACCAGGTAGGGCTCGCCGGTTTCGATCCGCGCCAGCAGGATGCGGATCCACAGCGCGCGGGCCGAGATTTTGCGCACCACGGCACCATCCTTGGGCGAGAGCAGCGGCCAGGCCTCGTCCGCCTCCACCGCGCGCATGAACGCGTCCGGCAGCAGAATGCCGTGATGCAGGTTCAGCGCCTTGCGGTTCGGGTCGCCCCCGGTCGGGCGCCGCATCTCGACGAATTCCTCGATTTCCGGATGCGAGACCGGCAGATACACCGCCGCCGAACCGCGCCGCAGCGAGCCCTGCGAAATCGCCAGCGTCAGACTGTCCATCACCCGGATGAAGGGAATGACCCCCGAGGTCTTGCCGTTCTGCCCGACCTTCTCGCCGATCGAGCGCAGATTGCCCCAGTAGCTGCCGATGCCGCCGCCCTTGGAGGCGAGCCAGACATTCTCGTTCCACAGCCCGACGATCCCCTCCAGACTGTCGGCGGCCTCGTTGAGGAAGCAGGAGATCGGCAGCCCGCGGCTGGTGCCGCCGTTGGAGAGCACCGGGGTGGCCGGCATGAACCAGAACCGGCTGATATAGTCGTACATGCGCTGGGCGTGCGCCGCATCGTCGCCGTAATAGCTGGCCACGCGCGCGAACAGATCCTGGTAGCTCTCCCCGGGCAGCAGATAACGGTCATCGAGCGTCGCCCGGCCGAACTCGGTCAGGAGCGCATCCCGCGACCGGTCCACCCGCACCTGGTAGCGCCCGGGCATCTGCACGGTGTCCAGCATCACCGACTCTTCGCGCGCAGCCGCACTCATGCCCCAAACCCCTCGTTGCAAGACATCGGGGGAACACAACCCCGCAGACCTGTCATCATCGGACCGAACGCCGGCCGCGTCAAGCAAAACCACACCATATGTGGGATGCCTTGGCCTTGGCCTAACTATATCATGTGGATCGCCTCGACTCGGCCGCCTCGCCTCCTCAGCGCTGCACGATCAGCGTGGTGCCGACATTGGGGCCAAGCATCGCGTCGCAGCGCCGGGCATAGGCACGCTGGATGCTCGTCTGCACCATGCACGCGGTTGCCGAACCGCGACGATACCCTCTTTACGTGGCGACGGGTGACGGGCAGCCTTGCAGCGGCTGCAGAGCGGAGGAACGCGCCAGGATGGACGCCGAAGCCCCAACAGTCCGCCTCAGCGCGCCCGAGATTCGCCGCGCCATCATCGCCTCGACGATCGGCAACGGGCTCGAATGGTTCGACTTCCTGATCTACGGCTTCTTCGCCGCGATCATCAGCGGCGTGTTCTTCCCGGCCGGCAACCACGCCGTCTCGCTGATGCTGACCTACGCCACCTTCGGCGTCGGCTTCGTCGTCCGCCCTTTCGGCGGCATCCTGCTCGGCCTCTACGCCGACCGCGCCGGGCGGCGGGCGGCGCTCAGCCTGCTCATCCTGCTCATGGCCGCCGGCACGCTCATTCTCGGCCTGACCCCGTCCTATGCCAGCATCGGCATCGCCGCGCCGCTGATCGTGCTCGGCGCGCGCATCCTGCAGGGGCTGTCCGTGGGCGGCGAATTCGCCTCCTCGACGGCGATGCTGGTCGAATACGCCCCGCCGGGAAAGAAGCTGTTCTACGGCGCCTTCCAGATGTGTGCGCAATCCTTCGCCCTGACGCTGGCAGCCGGGTTCGGCTTCGTGCTGACCACCAGCCTGTCGAAGGAAAGCCTGGCGCTGTGGGGCTGGCGGGTGCCGTTCCTGCTCGGCGGGCTGGTCGGGCCGGTCGGCTTCTATATTCGCCGCCGGGTCGCCGAATCGCCGGAGTTCACCGCCATCCTGCGCGCCCCGCCGACGCGCCGCCCGGCCGTCGCGAGCCTGGCCGGGGCCCATCTCCCAGCCGTCGTGTTCGCCATCGGCACCGTCGTCGCCGGCACCGCCGGGGTCTATCTCTGGAACACGTATCTGCCCGTCTATGTGGTGCAGACGCTGCACCTGCCGCTCTCGACCCCGCTCGGCAATGCCGCGATCCTGGGCGCGATCAACATCGTGCTCAACCCGCTGATGGGCAAGCTGGCCGATCGCGTCGGCGCCTATCGCGTGTTCGTGCCGGCGGTGGCGATTTCGGGGCTGTTGGCCTATCCGCTGTTCGCCTTTGTCGTCGCGCACCCGTCCGCGGGCAATCTGTTCGCCGTGCAGATGGTGGCGAGCCTGCTCGGCACCGGCATCGCGGCGCCGATCCCGGGGTTGATGGCCCAGAGCTTCCCCACCGCGCTGCGGTCGACCGGCATGGCGGTGGCCTATAATTTCTCGGTCGCGATCTTCGGCGGCCTGGCCCCGCTCACCGTGACCGCCCTGCGCGAGGCCACCGGCAGCCGCTTCATCCCGGCCTATTATCTGGCCGCCGCCGCGGCGCTCACCCTGGCGCTGGTGCTCGCCTTCCGCCCCCGCGTCACGCCGAGGCGGTGAACCAGGCCATCGCCGCCGCTACCCCGCCGGCGCCGTGCGGCACGCCCGCGAGCGTCAGGCTCATCTCCACCGCTCCGAGCGCACCCAGCACCATCGTCTCGTTGAGATCGCCGAGATGGCCGATCCGGAACACCTTACGCTCCAGCCGACCCAGCCCGCCGCCGAGGGCGACGTTGAAGCGCCCGCGCGCGATCGCCCGCACCGCCTCGGCATCGTGGCCCTCGGGCATCAGCACGGCGGTGACGGAATTCGAGTAGCGCGCCGGGTCGGTGCAGAAAATCTCCGGGCCCCGATTACCGCTCCACACCCGCACCGCCTGGCGCACGCCCTCGGCGAGGCGGGCGTGCCGGGCGAACACCGCCTCCAGCCCTTCCTCCTCGATCAGCCGCACCGATTCCTGCAGCCCGTAGAACAGCGTCACTGGCACGGTGCCGACGAAGCTGCGATGCGGCCGGTTCAGCATCGCCGACCAGTCGAAATAGTGCCGCGCCAACCGCGCCGTTCCGTGCGCGGCCATCGCCTTCGGTCCGGCGGCGGTGAAGCTGAACCCGGTCGGCAGCATCAGACCCTTCTGCGACCCGCCGACGATGGCATCGATGCCCCATTCATCCATGCGCACGTCGAAGCAGCCGAGCGAGGAGATGGTGTCGGCGAGGAGCAGCGCGGGATGGCCCGCGCCATCGAGTGCCGCACGAATCTCCGGCAGCGGCAGGGCGAGACCGGTGGCCGTTTCGTTGTGCACGACGCACACGGCGCGGATGCGGTGGGCACGGTCCTCGGCCAGGGTTCGCGCCAGGGCGGAGATGTCGGCCCCGCGCCGCCAATCGGCCGGCAGCGTCCGCACTTCGAGCCCGAGCTTGCCGGCCATCAGCGCCCAGGTCTCGGAGAAATAGCCGCTCTCGATCATCAGGATCGCGTCGCCCGGCGAGAGCAGGTTCTGCAGCGTCGCTTCCCACGCCCCGTGGCCGGAGGCGGTGTAGAGGAACACCTCGTGGCGGGTGCGCAGGATGCGCTTCAGCCCCTCGACGCCGGCGCGGAAGGTGGCGAGGAAGTCTGGCGCGTTGAAATCCACCGTGGGGTGGGCGACGGCGTGCAGCACGCTGTCCGGGATATTGGTCGGCCCTGGGCCGGCGAAGAGATGCCGCCCGCGGATCGGCCCCTTATGCGATTCTGCCACGTCCGTTTCCTCGTCCGCTTGCGGTCCCGCGCCCACAAGGCGCGCCGCTCGTCGCCTGGGATAGCACACTGGCCCGTCGCCACAATCCCGCGTCGCCGGGGCGCGCAGATGGCTGGCTCACTCGGCGGTGATGGTTGGCGCGGCGCGTTCGACACCCTATGGTGCGCTGCATCATGGTCATGGTGCGGCATCCCCAGGCGCAGCGCTTCTCGGCCGATCGCCTGTTCCGGCCCCGCTCGATTGCGGTGCTCGGGCCGGATACGCCGGTCGGGGCCCGGATTCTGGCGAATCTCGCGGCCGGCGACTTCGCCGGGCCGATCTGGCCGGTGGGTCCGGCGCCGAGCTACTGCGGGCGCCAGGCCTTCGCCGCCCTCGCCGCACTGCCGGGACCGGCGGACCTCGCCATCGTCGCGCTGCCTCCGGCCGAGGTCGCCTCCGCCCTGGCCGAGCTCGGTGGGCGCGGCACGTTCGCCACCGTCGTCCCGGGAATCGTAACGGGATTGGCCGAAGCCGCCCGCGCCGCCGGCGTTCGGGTGCTCGGGCCGGGCTCCTTCGGCATCGCAGTGCCCGAGATCGGGCTCAACGCGACCCAGTCCCATCTCGCGCCGCGTCCAGGACGGGTAGCGCTCGCAGCCCAATCGGCGGCGCTGGCCCGCGCGGTGCTGGACTGGGCCGAACCGAACGGCATCGGCTTCAGCCACATCGTCGGCATTGGCGGCAATGCCAATATCGGCTTCGGTCTGACCCTGGACTGGCTCGCGCGGGATCCCGGAACCTCGTTGATCCTTCTCGACATTCGGCGCATCCGGAACCGCCGCGCCTTCCTCTCGGCGGCCCGCGCGGCCGCACGGCTCCGCCCGGTGGTGGCGCTGCGCGAAGGCGGGCGCCTGGCGGACCCCTCCGGCCTGGCCGAGGCCGCAGTGGACGCCGCGCTGCGCCGGGCCGGCATCCTGCCGGTCTCCGGTTTCGAGGATCTGCTGGCGGCGGCCGAGACCTTGACCCGCGCCCGGCCGGTGCGCGGTGAGCGGCTCGCCATCGTCACCAATGCGATCGGCCCGGGGCACATGGCCGCCGACGCGGCGCTGCGCAGCGGGCTGGCCCTGGCCGAACCGGCCGCGGCGGTGCGCGACGCGCTCCATCTGGCGTTGCCGCCGGAGGTCAGCGGCGGCCAGGCGGGCGGGCCGGTCTATGTCGGTCTCGAGGCCCCGACGCGCCTCGCCGAGGCGGCAGCCATGCTCGCCGTCGCACCCGAGGTCGACGCGGTGCTGGCCGTGCATGCGCCGACCGGGCCGAGCGACGACGCCGGGATCGCGGCGCTGGCCGCGGCCGCGCAGACGATCAAGGTGCCGCTGCTCGTCTGCGCCATGGGCGAGACCACCGGTGCGGCGCATCGCCAGCGGCTGGCCGATGCGGGCGTCGCCGTGTTCGCGGCGCCCGAACAGGCGGTGGCCGGGTTCGTCCATCTGGTCCAGCATCGCCGAAACCGTGCCGCCGCTCGCGAACTGCCGCCGCGCTCGGTGCTGCAGATCACCCCCGACCACGCCCAGGTCGGTGCCCTGTTCGCCCAGGCGCGCGCGGCCGGGCGCCGGTCGCTGCTGCAGGACGAAGCGATGGCCGTGCTGGCCGCCTATGGCGTGCCGGTGGTGCCGACGCGGGCGGTGATCGCCGCCGAGGATGCGCCGGTGGCGGCCTCGATGCTCGGCTATCCGGTGGTGCTCAAGCTGCGGCGCGCGACGCGAAGCGGACCAGGACAGGTTCGCCTCAACCTGCGTGACGCGGGGTCGGTGGCGGCCGCCGCGGCGGCGCTCGCCGGCGAAGGCCCGAGCGGGCTGATCGTACAGCGCCAGGTCGGGCGCGCCTATCAGATGCAGATCCGCGTCCAGGAGGACGCGATGTTCGGGCCGGCGATCGGCTTCGGGTTCGGCGGCAGCGCCGGCGAGGTCCTGCCGGAGCTGGCGATCGATCTGCCGCCCCTCAACCTGCCGCTGGCCCACGCGCTGATGGGCCGCACCCGCGTCGCGCGTCTGCTCGCCGCCCGCAACGACGCCCCGGCCGCGAACGCCGCGGCGGTCGCCGAAACCCTGGTGCGGGTCAGCCAGCTCATCGTCGATTTCCCGGAGATCGCCGGCCTGTCGATCGACCCGCTGTTCGTCGACACGGACGGCGTCCTCGCCGGCGACGCCACGATCGAATTGCGCGCGGCGGGCGAGCGCGGCCATCTCGCCATTCCCCCCTACCCGGCCGATCTCGCGGAACATTGGAGCGGGGGCGGCGAGACGCTGCTGATCCGTCCGATTCGCCCCGAGGACGCCGAAGCGCATGGCGCCTTCTTCAAGCGGCTTGCGCCGGAGGATGTCCGCTACCGCTTCTTCACCCCGATGCGCGAGCTGTCACCCGAGATGATGGCGCGCCTGACCCAGGTTGATTACGAGCGGGAGATGGCCTTCGTCGCGGTGCGCGAGGCGGCTGGGGAGACGGTGGCCGTGGCCCGCCTGGTGCGCGAGATCAACGAGACCGAGGCGGAATTCGCCGTCATCGTCCAGCCGGACATGAAGGGCCGCGGCCTTGCGGCGCGCCTGATGCAGCGCCTGTTCGCGTGGGCGCGGACCCAGGGCATCACCGAGATCATCGGCCAGGTTCTGGCCGACAACGCGCCGATGCTCGCCTTCGTCCGCCATCTTGGCTTCACCGTCCGCCGCGCGCCGGGCGAGGAGGATGTCATGGAAGCGCGGCTGAGCCTGTAGCGGCGGCCAGACGGGGCGCCCCGGCATCAGGCCGCGACGCGAACGCCGAGGCCCTGCATCACCGCGGCGACGGCTTGGCCCGTTGCCTCATCGAGGCGGAACTGGATGCGGGTCCGCCCGGCCTCGGTGCCACAGACCCGACCCTCGATCGAGGTCCCGCCACCGAAACGGAGCCGGACCGGATGGCCGACCGGCGCATCGACGGCGCCATCGACGGCCGCTCCGCCCTGGGAAACGTCGAGGAGGCGGCAGGGCAAGGACGCGCCGGCGAGGACGAGTTCGACGGGCACATCGCATGCGACCCGCTCGAAGCTCCGCCGCTCGCCGGCCGTGCCGATCGCGGCGAGGAACTCCTCGACCTCGCCGCGCAGCCGTCCGGCCTGGGCGGTGAGGCCTTCGGCGGAGCGCAACACCTGAGTGGCGGCCGAACCGGTGGCGCTGCTGGCCTCGTTCACGACGACCATGTTCTGCGTCACGTCCTGCGTGCCGGCAGAAACCTCGGCCGCGCTGCGGGCGATGGACTGGGTCGCCTCGGCCTGCTCGTTCACCGTCTGGGCGATGGCACCGGAGGCCTGCTCGACCGCGGCGATCGTGGTGCAGACCTGCGACATGATCCCGGCGGCGTCGCGCGCGGTGGCCTGGATCATGCCGATGCGCTCGGCGATCTCGCCCGTGGCGCGGGCGGTCTGGGTGGCGAGCTGCTTCACCTCGTTGGCGACGACGGCGAACCCTTTGCCGGCCTCACCGGCACGCGCCGCCTCGATGGTGGCGTTGAGCGCGAGAAGATTGGTCTGGCTGGCGATGCCGTTGATCAAATTGACGATCGTCCCGATGCCGTCGGCTGCCTCGGCGAGGCCGGTCACGGTATCGCCGGCGCGCCCGGCTTCGCGGACGGCCTCGCGGGTCGTCTCGGTCGCGCGGCCGACTTGGCGCGTGATTTCCTGCACCGTCGCCAGCAACTGCTCGGACGCAGCCGCCACCATGGCGACATTCCCGGACGCCTGCTCGGAGGCCGTGAGCACCGCGCCAGCCCGTCGTGACGTGCTGTCGGCGGCTTCGTTCATCGACCGTGCCGTCTCCTGCAACCCCTCCGCAGCGGTGGAAACCTCCTTGAGGCTGCCGGTTACCGCGGCGTTGAAATCAGCCGTCAGCTGCTCCAGCGCCGCCGCCCGACGCCCCTTGGCCGAGGCTTCGGCGACTCGCTCGGCTTCCAAATTCACCCGCTGGACGACGCTCGCCCGCAGCGTCGAGACCGATTCCGCCATGCGCCCGATCTCCGAGCCATCGCGCAGGTCCGGCACGGTGATGTCGAGCCGGCCCTCGGCGAGATCGAGAATTGCTCTCGTGATCTGGCCCATCGGGCGCAGGCTGCGGGCGATCGCCCAGCCGATCGCGATCATGCCGCCGAGCAGCACCGCGACGACGATCGCGATCTTGCCGGTAAGGCTCCAGAAGGTCCGCTCGATGTCATCGACATAGACGCCCGTACCGATGACCCAGCTCCAGGGCTCGAAGGCGATGACGAACGAGGATTTCGCCACCGGCCGGCTCGTCCCGGCCCGCGGCCAAGCATAGTTGAAGAAGCCCTCGTGGCTCTGGCGCGCGATTTCCGTGGCACGAACGAAGACCGCGACCCCGTTCGGGTCGCGGATCCCGTCCGCGGGCTTGCCGATCAGCGCCGGGTTCGGATGGGCCAGAACGGTCTTCGAAAAATCATTGACCCAGATATAGTCGTTGGCGCCGTAGCGCAGGCCAAGGATGACCTTGAGCGCGGCCTGCTGCGCCGCCGCCTCCGTCATCTCGCCGCTCTCGGCGCGGTGGTGGAAGTCCGCCACGATCGAGGCGGCCGCCTGCCCGAGGTTGCGCAGACGCGCGTGGTTGGCATCGACCATACTGCTGTACAGAAACCCGAGGCCGGCGCCCGTCAGTAGCAGCAGCGACGCCGCCCCGAGCAGAACCAGGGCGTAGATGCGGCGAACGATCGACATGCGGGCGAGCAGGCTCATCATGGCACCTCCGGGTGCCAGATCTATCATCGAGCCCTGAATTTCCGATTAAGCCGCTCATTTCGGTGTCAGTCCCGCGCGCTGAGCCCGGCCGCCGCGAAGCCCCCGTCCACCGCCAGCACGTGGCCGCTGACGAAGCTCGCCTCGTCGCTGGCCAGGAACAGCGCGGCGCCGGCGATCTCCTCCGGGGCGGCGTAGCGATGCATCGGCGTCACCCGCGTCCAGGCGGCGCGGATCGCCGGGTCATGCATCGTGGCCACCAGCGGCGTGTCGACCGGGCCGGGGGCCAGTGCGTTCACCCGCACGCCGCAAGGCGCGAGCTCGGTCGCCATCACCTGGGTCAGCGTCACCACCCCGCCCTTCGCCGCCCCATACGCCGCGCGGCCGATATTACCGCGCAGGCCGGAGACCGAGGCGATATTGATGATCGCTCCCCGCCCGGCCGCCACCATGGCGCGCGCGCAGGCCTGCCCGACCAGGAACGTGCCGCGCAGATTGACCGCGATCATGCGGTCGAAGACCTCGACCGGAGTGTCCAGGAAAGCGACATCGCGCCCGATCCCGGCGGAGTTCACCAGGCAGTCGATGCGACCATGCGCGGCCAGAACGGCTTCGACCAGGGCGCCGACGCTCGCCGGTGCGGCGACATCGCAGGCGAACGGCGCGATGGCGGCGTCGGCCGCGAGCGGCGCGGCCGGAGCGGTGAGGTCGGCGGCGATCACGCGCGCACCGACAGCGGCGAAACGGGCAGCGATAGCGGCCCCGATGCCGGAGAGGCCGCCGGTCACGATCGCCACCTGCCCATCGAGCCTCATGCGAGCGACCCCACCACCGATTCCAGTGCCGTCCAGCCCGTCTCGCCGAAGCGCTTGCGCCAGTCGGCGTAGAATCCGGCCTTGCGCAGCGCCTCGCGGAAGGCCGCATGGTCGGTGTCGTTGGCGACCATGCCCTGGCTCTTCAGCGTCTCCCCCAGATTGGCGTTGAGCTTGGCGGTATCGGCGCGCTCCGCCTCGGCGGCGCGGTTGAACTCGCGGCGAACGATCTCCTGCAGCGGCGCGGGCAGCGCGGCCAGCGCGCGGGGATTGGCGAGGAACCAGAAGCCGTCCCACATGTGGCCGGTGAACGAGAGGTATTTCTGCACCTCGTAGAGTTTCGCCGTCTCGATCAGCGCCAGCGGGTTCTCCTGCCCGTCGACGATATGCGTCTGCAGCGCGGAATAGACCTCGGAGAAGTTCATCGAGGTGGGCGAGGCGCCGAAGGCACGGAACATGCTGGTCCAGAGCGGGGCGATGGGGACGCGGATCTTGAACCCGTGCAGATCCTCCGGCGCGCGCACCGGACGGGTCGAAGCCGTGATCTGGCGGAACCCGTTGTCCCAGATTTTCTCGAACGCCGTGAGGCCGCGCTTGGCGATGGCCGCGCGGACGAAAGCGCCGACCGGCCCGTCCATCGCCTGCCACACCTGGTCATAGTCCTTGAAGGCGAACCCGACGCCGTTCAGCGCCGCTTCCGGCACCAGGGTCGAGAGGATCAGGCCCGAGAGGGTGAAAAATTCGAGCGCGCCGCTGCGCAGCTGGCTCAACATGTCGGTATCGGAGCCGAGCTGGTTGTTGGGGAAGACCTGGATTTCGAGCCGGCCCTCGGTGGCGGCCTTGATCCGCTCGGCGGCTTCCTGGGCGCGGATCACCTGCGGGTGGGTCACGGGCGTGTCGGAGCCGTATTTATAGGTGAACTCGGCGGCCCGCGCGTAGCGGGCGATGGTGAAGACGGGCAGCGCGGCGCCCGTGGCGAGCAGCGTTCGGCGTCTCATTCTGGTTCCTCCCGGCGTTGGCGGATTGTTCCCGATCGCGGCGGCGATGCAAAGTGGCGTGATGACCGGAGCGGACGAAACCTTGCCAGCCGGAGTGCTGCTCGCCGGCGGCCGGGCGCGGCGCATGGGCGGAGGCGACAAGGCGCTCCTCACCCTCTGCGGCCAGACCCTGCTCGGCCGTGCCGTCGCCGCCCTGCGCCCACAGGTCGCCGCGCTGGCGCTATCGGCCAATGGCCCCGCCGAGCGCTTCGCCGCCTACGGGCTCGAGGTTCTGGCCGACACCCTCCCAGACCGGCCTGGCCCGCTGGCCGGCATTCTCGCCGGCATGCTCTGGGCCCGACACGCGGTGCCGAAGGCCACCCATCTCCTGAGCGCCCCGGCGGACACGCCGCTCCTGCCTTCGGACCTGGTCGCCCGGCTGCGGGCGGCGGCGGCTGAAGGCATCGCCTGCGCCGGCTCCGTCGGACGCGCCCACCATGCCATCGCGCTCTGGCCGCTGCACTTGGCGCCGGCGCTGGCCGCGGCCCTCGAACGGGGCGAGCGCGGCGTCGGCGCATTCGCCGCGAGCCATGGCGCCACGGTCGTGTGGTACCCGGAAGGCAGGGTCGACCCGTTTTTCAACGTCAACACGCCGGACGATCTCGCCGCCGCCGCCGCCCTGCTCGCCGGCCGGCCGAACCCAAGCTAATGGGCTGACGCTCGGTGATCGATCCGAAACCGGCGGAGTACCGGAGCGGGGCCCGACCTGCTGGCATCGTCGGGCCCGTCCGGGTGTGTCTGCCTCAGCCTTCGGGGGGCTTCTCCAGTTCGCTGTCGTGTTCGAGCGAGAGCGCCAGCAAGGCGGCGAGCCCGACCAGGGCGACGATGGCGAGCAGGCCGACGGTGAAGGTTCCCGTGCTGTCCTTGATCTTGCCCATCACGAACGGCCCGGCAAACCCCGCGAGGTTGCCGATCGAGTTGATGATGGCGATGCCCCCGGCCGCCGCGGCGCCGGAGAGGAAAGCCGTCGGCAGCGTCCAGAACACCGGCAGCACGGCGAAAATGCCGAAGCCCGCCGCCGAGAAGGCGATCATCTTGCCGATGGTGCCGTCGGTCAGCGTCGCCGCGGCGACGCCGAAACCGATGATCAGCGAAGCGAGCGCGACATGCTCCTTGCGCTCCGCCAGACGATCCGAGCGGCGCCCCCAGTAGATCATGCCCAACAGGCCGACGACGAAGGGGATGGCGTTGACGAACCCGGTCTCCAGGTTCGTCAGCCCGAATGCCTTGATGATCTGCGGCAGAAAGAAGCTGAGCCCGTAATTGGCGGCGACCACACCGAAATAGACGATCGAGAGCAGCAGCACCTTGGTATCGCCGAGCGCCTCCAGCACCGAGAAATGCCGGGCCTCCTCGCGCTGGCGCTGCTCCGCCTCCAGGCGCGCCACCAGCCAGGTGCGCTGCGGCGCGGACAGCCAGTGCGCGTCCCCGGGACGGTCCGTGAGATAGAAGAACACCACGACCGAAAGCAGGATCGCCGGCACCGCTTCGAGGATGAACAGCCACTGCCACCCCTCCAGCCCGCCCACGCCGTCCAGCCCGAGCAGGGCGCCGGAGATCGGCGAGCCGATGACGGTGGAGAGCGGGATCGCGGCCATGAAATAGCCGATCACACGCGCGCGATAGACGCCGGGGAACCAGATGGTCAGGTAGAAGATGATCCCGGGAAAGAATCCCGCCTCGGCGACGCCGAGCAGCAGGCGCACGGCATAGAAGGAACTCGCGGAGGACATCCCCGTAGTGGTGGCGATCCAGGGGATGAAGGCGGTGAGCCCGGAGACCAAGCCCCAGGAGAGCATGATCCGCGCGATCCATTTGCGCGCGCCGAAGCGCTCCAGGAACAGGTTCGATGGCACCTCGAAGATGAAGTAGGCGATGAAGAAGATGCCGGCGCCGAGCCCGTAGGCGGTGGCCGAGAGGCCGAGCGCCTTGTTCATGGTCAGCGCCGCGAACCCGACATTCACGCGGTCCAGATAGGCGGCGAAGTAGCAGATGATGAGGAAGGGAACGAGGCGGCGCATCACGCGCGTCATCGTCTCCCGTTCGATCTCGGCGGCGCCGCCGGCGGGCGCAGCGTTGGGGTTGGCGATGTCCACGGTTGTTTCCTCCCGATCGGGTTCTTTGCCGTCCTTCATTCCTTCACGTGGCGCGCGTTGGCAAGACCCCGCCCGCCGGAGACCTATCGGCTCGGGCGCTGGCGGCCGATTTCGGCTTCGACCTCGGCGAGGCGGTCCTTGCCGAAGAACATCTCGTCGCCGATAAAAAAGGTCGGCGCGCCGAAGCAGCCGCGGGCGACCGAGGCGGCGGTGGTCTCGGCCAGCGCCTGCTTCACCGCCGGCGACTGCGCCTGTTCGAGCAGCGCCGCGGCATCGAGGCCGGCTTCCTCGATCGTCGCGCGCAACACCGCGAGATCGTCGAGCTTGCGCCCCTGCTCCCACATCGCGGCGAAAGCGGCGTCCACATAGGGCGCAAGAGACCCGGCCCGCTCGGCCGCGATCGCCACCCGCATCGCGGCCAAAGTGTTGACCGGGAAATGGGGGTTCGGCTGGTAGCGGGTGAGCCCGTGCGCGGCCACGAAGCGCGCCATCTCGAGGCGCATGTAGGCGAGCTTGGCCGGCACGGCGGCGAACGCCTCAATGGGCGAGCGGTTGCCGGTGGCCTTGAAAATACCGCCGAGCAGCACCGGCACGTAAGTGAACCTCACCCCCGTCCGCCGCTCGATCGCCGGCAGCACGGCATGGCAGAGATAGGCATTCGGGCTGCCGACGTCGAAATGGAATTCGGCCGCGCTCATTCTCGTCTCCTCACCAGCGCTCGCCATAGGGGCGAAGGTCGAGCTCATGCGTCCAGGCATCGCGACCCTGGCGGTGCAGATGCCAGTATGTGGCCGCGATCGAGGCCGGGTCCATCAGCGTATCGGGCGCGACGGCGGCCTCGCCACGCTGGCGCCGCTGCTCGCGAACCCATTCGGTGTCGACGCCGGCATCGATGACGAGATGGGCGACATGGAGGTTGCGCGGCCCGAACTCGCGGGCCAGGCTCTGGGCGACCGCGCGCAGCCCGGCCTTGGCGCTGGCGAAGGCGGCGAAGCCCGCTGCCCCGCGCATGCTGGCGGTCGCGCCGGTGAAAAAGATCGAGCCGCGCCCGTGCGCCAGCATCCGTCGCGCCGCCTCCCGACCGGTGAGGAAGCCGGCGTAGCAAGCCATCTCCCAGACCTTGCGGAACACACGCTCGGTGGTCTCCAGCGCCGGGAAGCGGACATTGGCGCCGACGTTGAAAACGCAGACCTCGAGCGGCGCGACGGCGTCGGCCTCGTCGAGGAAGGCGGCGATCGCCGTCTCGCTGCGGGCATCCAGCGTGCGGCCCGTGCATTGTCCGCCGGCTTGCGCGATTTCGGCCACGAGCGGGCCGAGCTTTTCGCCCTGGCGCCGGCCGGCGAACACCGGATGGCCCTCGGCGGCGAAGCGGCGCGCGATCGCCGCGCCGATGAAGTCGCCCGCGCCGACGACGGCGACCGATCCCGCGCCGCCAGCGGCGACAGATCCCGCGCCGCCAGCGGCGACAGATCCCGCGCCGCTCACCGCCCGCTCTTCCCCTGGGCGAAAAAGGCCGCGAACGCGTCCTGCGCCGCCTGGCTGCCACGCAGGGCGTGGAACCGGACCGCCTCGGCATCGATCGTCTCGCGCACGGCGGTCTCGCTACCCCGGCGCAGGAGGGCCTTGGTCGCCCGCACCGAGTCCGCCGGCAGCGCGGCCAGCGCGCGCGCGCTCGCCATCGCCGCCGCGAGCGCCATGCCCGGCTCGGTGACGCTGTTGACGATGCCGGCGCGCAGCGCTTCCTCGGCGGTGAAGGCGCGGCCGAGCAGCAGCAGTTCGGCGGCGAATTTCGGCCCCGCGGCGAGTGGCAGCAGATAGCTGGAGGCGCCCTCCGCGCACAGGCCCAGCGGCACGAAGGGCAGGCGGAACTGGACGTCCCGCGCGGCATGGACGAGATCGCAATGCAGCAGCATCGTGGTGCCGATGCCGATCGCGAAACCCTCCACGGCGGCCACCAGCGGCTTCGGAAAGCCGCTGATCACGGCGAGAAACTCGAGCCCGGCGCTGGCCGGCAGCGCGGCCGGGTCCGCCGGCGCCGACGACCCGTCCGCATCGCGGAAGTCGGCGAGATCGTTGCCGCTGGTAAAGCACCCACCGGTCCCGGTGAGGACCACAGCGCGGACCTCGTCCGCAGCGGCGGCGGCGGTCAGCGCCGCGCCCAGGGCCCGGTAGGTGGCGCGATCGAGCGCATTCCGCCGGCGCGGCCGGTCGATGGTCAGGGTCCGAACCCCGGGTTCCGGCGTGGCCACGGTAACACTGGGGGCTTGAATGGGTGCGTCCATCATCGCCGCTGCTCCTCCCCGCCGCCCGGCGCCGACCCGGCGACTTCCCGGACGGCGCTGCGGAGCTGCCATTCCGGCTCTGGCATGGCCGCTCGCCGCCGTCAACGACAGTGGCCGGATGCGTCAGCGACGTTCGGCGAAGAACGCGCGCAGCAGGTCGCCCGCCTCGGTCTCGCGCACCCCGCCGACGACCTCGGGCGCATGGTGGCAGGAGCGAGCAGCGAACACCCGCGCGCCGTGCTCGACGCCGCCGCTCTTCGGATCATAGGCGCCGAACACCAGGCGACGGACGCGGAACAGGCTCGCCGCCTGGGCGCACATCGGACAGGGTTCGAGGGTCACGAACAGGTCGCACCCTTCCAGCCGCGGCCGGGCGAGCCGGGACGCGGCAGCGCGCAGGGCGATCAGCTCGGCATGGGCGGCGGCATCGTGGCCGGCCTCGACAGCGTTGCCGGCCTGCGCCAGCACTGCCCCATCCGGGCCGATCACCACCGCCCCCACCGGCACCTCGCCGCGCGCGGCGGCGGCGCGGGCTTCGGCGAGGGCGAGGTCCATGGGCGTCATGAGCGCCGATGTGCGCGCGCCGGCCGCACCGAGTCCAGGGTCAATGGGCAGAAACTGCCCGGCACGCGATGCCGGGTGCGGCCCATCCTACCGGGCATCGGCTCGGGATTCCGTCATGTTCGGGTGGCACGCGGCTTGCTGCGGGAGAACGCGTCCAACCTGGAGCCATGACCATGTCCCTGAGCCTGTCCGCCCTCTCCTCGTGGTGGCCGCCGAGCAGCAGCGCGGCGGGCGCAGCCCCCAGCGCCGCGTCCACGGCCGCCGCCGCCGGAACGGGCCCGACGAGCCAGTCGTCCGAGGCGTCGGCATCGCAGTCGGCCGGCAGCTCGTCCGCGGCATCCGCGGCCGGCGCCGGCTCCATCAATCTGTTCCAGCAGCTCGCCGCCGTCATGCAGGCGGCTCTGATCCAGATGCAGAGCGCTGCCTCCGGCAGCGCCGCTCAGTCCACGGCCTCCGGCGCCAATTTGACGGCTACGGGGACGAGCGGGTCGACGCAAATCGGCACCAGCACCAGTATCGGCGGGCAGCTCGCCAGCCTGGGCTCGGCCGCGCCACATCACCATCACCACATGAGCGGCGCGGACGGTGACGGCGATGGCAGCGGGTCGAGCGCCACCAGCGCCGCGAGCGCGGCCAACGCCAACTCAGCCACGGGCGTCACCGGCAGCCTGACGCAGGCGATTCAATCCTATGCCGGCTCCGCCGCGTCCGGCCTCACCACCACGGCCTCGTCTCTCGCCTGACCGCGGCATCGGTCGGGTCGCGTCGTCACGCCGGCCGGTCATGGCCGGCTCGTCTTTGGGCAGGCGGTTTGGGCGCCTCAGCGCCCCATCCCGCCCCCCATGCCGCCGCCACGCCCGGCGCCGGAGCCCATTCCGGGCCCCATCCCGCCACCGGGCCCCGTCCCGCCGCCCTGGCCCGGGCTAGGCGGCATGTCCGGCAGCCGAACGCCCCGCTCACGGGCGCGTTCCTGCATCTGTTTGTGGTGCTCGGCGCGGATCCGGTTACGCTCCTCCGCGGTGCGGGCCGAGCGGAGACGCTCGCGATAGGTGCCCAACTCCTCGCGGCTCATCAACTGGCTGCCATAGACCGTGGGCTGGCCCCACGCCGTGCCGGCAAGCGGCGCCAGCGCCAGCACGCTCGCCCATCCGAGCAGACCGCGCCGGCTCAACGAGGTCACGGCCGAGGTCATCACACCCTCCTTGCTGGTTGCGTGTCGCAAGCGTGCTGTCATCAACGCGGAACCGCATTGATCCGGATCAACATCGATGGCGCGGGACCCAGGCTTGCCCCCTCGTCATGGCCCGGCTACTGAGCCGCCCATGACCATGCGGCGATGCCTGATCGGCCTGACCCTCGATGCCGAGACCCCTGGCGGCTATTCGCAATATGACTGGTACGCGCTGCGGGCGAACTATGTCGGTGCCATCGAGCAGGCCGGCGGCATCGCCGTCGGGCTGCCGCACAGCGCCGCCATGGCCGCCGATCTGCTCGACCGCATCGATGGTCTGGTGGTCACCGGCGGCGCCTTCGATATCGATCCGGGCCTCTACGGCGCCGCCGAGCGCCATCTCACCGTCACCCTCAAGGAGGGACGGACGGCGGCCGAGCTGGCTTTGCTGACCGGCGCGCTCGAACGCGGCATGCCGGTGCTGGGCATTTGCGGCGGCGCCCAGCTTCTCGCCGTCGCCCTCGGCGGGACACTGGTTCAGCACATTCCCGACGAAATTCCCGGCGCCCTGGAGCATGAGCAGGTCAATCCGCGTCACGAACCGGGCCACACCATCACCATCCAATCGGGCACACGCCTGGCCGCGATCGTCGGAACCGAGCGCATGGCGGTGAATTCGGCTCATCATCAGGCGGTGCGCGATCCCGGCCCGCGCGCGGTCATCAATGCCGTCGCACCGGACGGCGTGATCGAGGGAATCGAGGATCCGGCGGCCCGCTTCTGCCTCGGCGTCCAATGGCACCCGGAGTTCGGCATCGATCCCGGCGACGGCCGCCTCTTCACGGCCTTCCTCGCCGCCTGCCGGCAATGAGCGAGGCCCCGCCCGGTCCGCGAGCCGACGGCGAGCGCATCGCGAAATGGCTGGCCCGCGCCGGCGTCGCCTCCCGCCGCGATGCCGAGACCATGATCGCCGCCGGGCGCGTGCGGCTGAACAATGCGCCGGTCACCCATCCGGCGACCTTCGTCACTGCCGGCGATATCGTGCTGGTGGACGGCAGCGCGGTGGCCGCGCCGGTGCGCACGCGCCTCTTCCGCTACCACAAGCCGGCCGGCCTGGTGACGACCCACAAGGACCCCGAGGGGCGCCCGACCGTTTTCGGAAAGCTTCCCGCCGAACTGGGGCGGGTGATCAGCGTCGGCCGGCTCGACCTCGCCAGCGAGGGGCTGCTGCTGCTGACCAATGACGGCGCGCTGGCCCGGCGGCTCGAACTGCCCTCTACCGGCTGGGTCCGCCGCTATCGCGTCCGCGTCCATGGGTCCGTCGAGCCCGCGGCGCTGGCGGCGCTGGCGCGTGGCATCACCGTCGACGGCGTTCGCTACGGCCCGATCGAGGCCGGACTCGACTCGCGCAAGGGCGAGAATGCCTGGCTCACGGTGGCGCTGCGCGAGGGGCGGAACCGCGAAGTGCGGCGGGTGATGACGCATCTCGGGCTGCCGGTGAGCCGGCTGATCCGGATCAGTTACGGCCCGTTCCAGCTCGGCACGCTGCCGCGGGGCGCGGTGGACGAAGTGCCGGCGAAAGTGCTGCGCGAGCAGCTTCCCAAGCCCACCTGATCGGGTGATGCGAATCATCGCCGGCGCGTGGCGCGGTCGCCGCCTGCTCGCCCCGCCCGGCGCCGGGACCCGCCCGACCGCCGAGCGCGTCCGCCAGGCGGTGTTCGACATGCTGATGCATGCGCCCTGGGGCGGGGCCGAGCGGCTGGCCGGCGCCGCGGTGCTGGATGCCTTCGCCGGGACCGGCGCGCTCGGGCTGGAGGCGCTCTCGCGCGGGGCCGGCAATGCTGTCTTTCTCGAACCCGACCCGGCCGCCCGCGCCGCCCTCGCGCGCAACATCGCGGCCTGCGACGCCGGCGCGAAGGCGCGCGTGCTCGACGCCTCCGCGCTCACCCCGCCACGCGGCACGCCGTGCGCACTGCTGTTCCTTGATCCGCCCTATGGACAGGGCAAACTCGCCCCGGCGCTGGCGGCCCTGGCAGGCGCCGGCTGGCTGGCCCCGGGGGCGCTGGTCGTGGCGGAGAGCGCCCGCGCCGAGCCGCCGCCGCCGCCCGACATGGGCGCGGAGCTGCTCGCCGAACGCACGCACGGCGCCGCGCGGATCACTGTCTGGCGCGTGCTCGGCACCGCTCCGCGGTGAGCCCCGCCGCGCGCGGCTACAGCCGCTCGCTCAATCGGATCGCGACGCGGCAGCCAACCGCGATCGCCGCGTGCAAAGCCCGATAGCCCGGGGTCTGCTCGGCGCCGTGGGCCAGGCCGATGTCGCGGTGCTCCAGCTCCTCCTGGCGGAAACTCTCGATGGTGGTGCTGAGCGCCGGCTCGGCGTCGCCGAGTTCGGCGAGCTGGGCGCGATAATGCGCGTCGATCGTCTCCTCCACCGCCACGGTGCACGCCATCGCCGCCCGCTCGCCGAGCAGCGCCGTCGCCGCGCCGAGGGCATAGCCGGCGAGGCTCCAGAGCGGGCGCAGCGCGGTGGGACGCACCCGACGCTCGGCGATCAGCGCATCGAATGTCTTCAGATGCTCCGCCTCCTGCGCCGCCATCCGCCGCAGCACCGGCCCTGCGGCCGAGCGGCCGAGCACCGCGAGCTGACCGGCGTAGATGCGCGCGGCGCCGAACTCTCCCGCCTGATCGACGCGCAGCATGGCGGCCACCCGGGCCGCGCGTGGCGGATCGCCGGGCAGCGGGGCATCGTCGGAGGCGGTCGCGGTCTCTGTCATGGCTTGTCCTCTTTCGTGCGCCAGAGATAGATGGCGAGCAGGACGGAGAAGCCCAGGGCATAGATCAGGTTCATCGCCGCCATCGAGACCGGCAGACCGGGCACCAGATAGGTCGGATCCTCGCAGGGTTTGCTCGGGCGCAACGGCATCGCCGCCAGCCGCTGGGCGATGCCGAGGCCGGCCAGGTTCGGCGCCGCGCACTCCGGCAGCGGGCTCGGCCAGGCATGCTGCTCGACGCCGACATGCGTCACCGCCAGCGCCGAGGCGGCCAAGGTCCCGACGAGGGCGAGGCGAAGGAGCCAGCGCCCGGCGCGCCGCGGTACCGCAGCGGCGAACAGGCCGAGGACGATGACGACACGGTAGGGCCACCGCTCCAGAAGGCAAAGCGGGCACGGCACCAGCCCGCCGAACCGCTCGACGGCGATGGCCAGGGCGAGCGCCGCGCCCGCGGCGGCGGCGGCGAACAGGCCCGCGGATCGTGAGCCAGGGAGGATCATCGCCCGGGTATGGCAAGGCCGCGCCGCCGGCACAACCCGCCGGCCCGGAACCGGCCGCCGTCAGAACGCCGCGAGCGCGGCGCGCACCCGGGCGATCACCGGCGCCCATTCGCCCGGCCGATCCTGGCGGAACAGCCGCAGCGACGGATACCATGGGCTGTCCGTCCGCCCGGCGAGCCAGCGCCAGCACCCGTCGAACCGCGACAGCAGCCACACCGGCTTGCCCATCGCCGCGGCCAGATGGGCGACCGAGGTATCGACCGCGATGACCAGGTCGAGCGTGGCCACCAGGGCGGCGGTGTCGGCGAAGTCCGCCACCTCGTCCATCATCTCGATCAGACCGAGGGCCGATGCGGCTGCGGGATCGGCGGCGGCATCCTTCTGCAGGCTGACGAACCTGAGCCCGGGCATCCCGGCGAGCGGGGCAAACCCGGCCAGCGGAATCGAGCGGCGGCGGTCGGCATGGTGCGCGCGCGGCTCGCCAACGCGAGGGCTGCCGGCCCAGACGAGGCCGATCTTGCGCCCATCCACGGGCAGCCGGTCCCGCCAGCGCGCGGTGCGCATGGGATCGGCGTGGAGATAGGGCGCTGCGGGAATGGTCTCGAGCGTGGTGGCGAAGGCGAGCGGCAGGCTCATCATTGGACAGTGCAGATCGAACGCCGGCAGCGCCGCGCCCTCGGGGATGATCGCGGCGATGTCGGGCAGGTTGGCGAGCAGGCGCACCAGCGGCGCCGGCACTTCCAGCACCACCCGCGCGCCGCGCGCCGCGAGCAGCGGCGCGTAGCGGACGAACTGCAGCGTATCGCCAAGCCCCTGCTCGGCATGAACGAGGATGGTCCGGCCGTCCGGCGCCTCGCCCTGCCACTGCTTCTGGGGGAATCCGCGCGGCGGCATGGTACCGGTGCGCCAGCGCGCCTCGTGCAGCGCCCAGCCGGTGGCGAACCGGCCCGCCGTGAGCAGCACCAGCCCGAGATTGAAGACCGCCTCGGCCGAGCCCGGCGCGAGTTCGAGCGCGGTGCGCAGCGCATGCTCGGCCTCGTCGAGCCGGCCGAGATCGCGCAGGGTCGCGCCGAGATTGGCCCAGGCGGCGGCGAAGTCGGGATGGGCTTCGATGGCCGCGCGATAGGCGGCCACGGCAGCGGCGAACTCGCCCTGGATCGCCAGCGCGTTGCCCAGGTTCGAGTGGGCGTCGGCATAGGCCGGGTTCAGCGCCAGCGCCTGGCGGGTGCAGACGATCGCGGCATCGAACCGCCCGGCCGCGTGCCACGCGGCGCCGAGGTTGCACCAGGCCGCCGCATGGTCCGGCCGGCGCGCGAGCAGGGCGCGATAGGCGGCGATCGCCGCGGCGACGCGCCCCTGCGCGAGGCGGACATTGCCGAGATTGAGCTGCGCCTCGTCACCCGCGGGCCCCGCCGCGGCTTCATAGGCAACCTCCGCCTCGGTCAGGCGCCCCTGCGCCTGGCGAGCGACGCCGAGGCCGAACTGCGCCGCTGCGAAGCCGGGGTCTGCGGCCACCGCCCGTGCATAGGCCTCCGCGGCGCCGCCGACGTCGCCGGCGGCGGCCAGAGCGTTGCCGAGATTGAACTGCAGCACCGCGTCGGTGGGATGCCGCGCGAGCGCGGCTCGATAGGCTTCCGCCGCCTCGTTCCAGCGCCCAGCCTGGTGCAGCACGTTGCCGAGGTTGCATTGCAAGACGGGCTCGCCGGGTGCGTGGCGCAGCGCCATGCGCTGGGCCGCGATCGCCGCGGCCTTCTGGCCGGCGGCAGCGAGGACGATGCCGAGATTGGTCCACGCCTCGGGCCAGTTGCCCCGCCGCGCGAGCGCCGCGCGATAGGCGCCGGCGGCAGCGGCATACCGGCCTTGCCCCGCCAGCGTGTTGCCGTGCCCGAACAGCGACGCCGCATCATCCTGCACTGCCGCCCAGCCGCCATCCATCGCCGCAACCCGCCTGTGTGGCCCGCGTCCGGGCACCGGCACTCTGGCCCGAGGTGGCTGAACTCCGCGTTAAGCGGACTGGACGCGAGGCGAGGCTTGAGGGCAAATCGCCGCATGCGTCTCGCCGCCGTGACCATGGTTTATGACGAAGCGGAATTCCTGCCGATCTGGCTCGCCCATTACGGGCGCGAGGTCGGGCTGGAGCATTGCTACGTCATCGACCACGGGTCTGACGATGGCAGCACCGAGCAGCTGGGCCTCGCGAGCCGGATCCGCCTGCCGCGCTCAGCCCATGACGATGAGCGCCGGGCGCGCTTCGTCTCCGGCTTCTGCGCCGACCTGCTCGGCTATTACGACGCGGTGATCCATACCGACGTGGACGAGATCGTGCTCGCCGATCCGGGCCTGGCTGCTAGTCTCGCCGACTACGCCATGCCGGCCGAAACGATCACCGCAATCGGCCTCAACCTGCACCATCTGCCGGGCATCGAGCCTGATTTCGACCTCACCCGCCCGGTCGGGACGCAACGGCGCTGGGTGCGCTTCGCCGCCGCGCTTTGCAAGCCGGTGCTGACGGGCCGGCCGCTCCGCTGGGTGCCGGGCTTCCATTGTGCCGACGCGCCGCTCTGTTTCGACTCGCTGTATCTGATCCATCTGCGCTGGTTCGACCTGGCCCTTGGGCTGCGCCGGCTCGCCCGCACCCGTGTCATGCCTTGGGCGGACCCCGAGGCCGGCGCCTGGCAGCGCTGCACGGACGAGGAGATGCGGCGCAGCTACGCCGCCATCGCCGGCCTGCCGCGTCGGGAGAGCGCGCTCGATCCGGCCGCCGAGCCGCTCGCCAGTGCGCTCGCCCGCGTGGTGGCAAGCCAGCGCGGCCGGGAGAACGAGCGCTACCGGATCGATCTGTCGCTCAGCGTCGACGAACTCTGGTCGCTCCCCGCCCGCCTCGCCGAGCGGTTCTGAGCCCCGCCCCGCCGGCGCCTTGCCTCGCCAGAGCAGCGACTCGGTGAGACCGTTCAGGTCTGGCTGAAACGAAGCTGCACGCTATCAATAGGCTAGTGCAGCTTTGCCCGATCAGACGGACCGCGAAGCGGTTCAGTTTGGTCGGACGTTGCTCTAGTGTTGTCGGGAGCGCCGCTGACGCGGCGCGGTACAGCGAGGCTCGCAACGACCAATGACCCAGACGGAAACCTCCACCATAGCGGCGCCGCTCCAGGCCGAGCATTTCGACGTACTGATCGTCGGCGCCGGAATCTCCGGCGTCGGGGGCGCCTATCACCTCGCCAGGCAATGTCCCGCCACCAGCTTCGTCGTGCTCGAGGCCAAGGAGAGTTTCGGCGGCACCTGGATCACCCACCGCTATCCCGGGATCCGCTCCGACAGCGATCTGCACACGTTCGGCTATCGCTTCAAGCCCTGGACCAGCGCCCCGATCGCCACCGCGGCAGAGATTCTCAAGTATATGGGCGATGTGATCGAGGAGAACGATCTCGGGCGCCACATCCGCTATGGCCATCGCATCGTCGCGGCGAGCTGGTCGAGCGAGCGCAATCTCTGGACCATCGAGGCGCGGCGCGCCGACACCGGCGAGACGGTCTGGTTCACCGCAGGCTTTCTCTGGATGTGCCAGGGCTATTATCGCCACGACGCGGGCTACACGCCGGACTGGCCGGGCACGGCCGAGTTCAAGGGCCGCATCGTCCATCCGCAGAGCTGGCCCGATGATATCGACTACAAGGGCAAGACCGTCATCGTCATCGGCTCGGGCGCCACCGCGGCGACGCTGGTGCCCGCAATCGCGGGCGAGTGCGCGCATGTGACCATGCTGCAGCGCTCGCCGACCTACTTCTTCACCGGCCGCAACATCAACGAGCTCGCCGAGATGCTGCGTGCGCTGCAGATCGACGAGACCTGGATCCACGAGATCGTGCGGCGGAAGATCCTCCATGACCAGGCACTGTTCACCGCGCGCTGCGTCAACGAGCCCGACGCGGTGACGCAGGAGCTGCTCGGCGCGGTGCGCGCCTACCTCGGCGCCGACTACGACGTGGCGACGCATTTCACGCCGAGCTACCGGCCCTGGCGCCAGCGTCTCGCCTTCATCCCCGACGGCGATCTGTTCCGTGGCATCGCCAGTGGCAAAGCCTCGGTCGTCACCGACGAGATCGAGCGCTTCACCCCACACGGCATCCGTCTCAAATCCGGCCGCGAGCTCCCCGCCGACATCATCGTCACTGCCACCGGCTTCAATCTCAGCGTGCTCGGCGATATCGACTTCACCATCGACGGCAAGCCGCTGGTCTTTTCCGACACCGTGACCTATCGCGGCATGATGTTCACCGGCGTGCCGAACATGGTCTGGGTGTTCGGCTATTTCCGCGCGAGCTGGACCTTGCGGGCGGATCTGGTAGCCGACTTCGTCTGCCGCCTGCTGCGCCATATGGAGGCGAAGAAGGCCAAAAGCGTCGAGGTCGCGCTGCGACCGGAGGACGCGGACATGCCGCTGCTCGACTGGATCGACCCGGAGAATTTCAATCCGGGGTACCTGATGCGCGGCATACATCTGCTGCCCAGGCGCGGCAACAAGCCGGAATGGCAGCACACCCAGGATTACTGGGCCGAGAAGGACGCCTTCCCCGCGATCGATCTCGACGATGCGGCGTTCGTCTATCGCTGAGCGCGGCGGGCGCCGTTCTTGCGCAGCAGGAACTCGCGCCCGAGCTTGACCATCGCCACCCCGTCATACTCGACGATGTCGGCGGTGGCGTAGGTTTCGCTCCAGGCTTCGGGGATGAAGCTGCCGGTGCCGACGACATCGATCGGCGCGTGCGCATCGGCCATCACCCGGCACTTGTCCACATTGAAGCCCGAGGAGGCGACGATGCGAACCTTGTCGAACCCGACCGCATCCAGCGCCTCGCGCAGCCGCCAGACCGCCGCCGCGGAAACGCCGGTGCCGACCAGGTAGCGCAATTCCGTCTCGCTGCGGTAGCGACGGATGGCGCCAGGAGCGTGGCGCTCCAGCGCGGCGTAGCTCTCGGCCGGATCCAGCCCCTCGATGAATCGCCCGCCATGCGTGTCCAGCCGCATCGACAGCCGACCCGCGGCGGCGAGATCGGTGAAGCGGTGACAGACCTCGAGCGCATCGGTGATCTCGCGGCCGAAATAATCGACCAGCGCGGTCAGCGGCTCGTCGGGGAAGGTCTCGTGGAACATCTCGGCAGCGCGCAGCGTCGAGCCGGCATAGCCGATCAGCGCATGCGGCATCGTGCCGCGCCCGGCATCGGCGCCGAACCAGTGCGCGGTGAAATCGTTGGCGTTGCCGATGAAGCCGCGCGCCCCCTCGCGGCGCGCCGCCTCGCTGCCGACGGCGGCGGCGTAGCCCATCATGTTCTGCATCTCGCCACCCGCGCAGTGGCGCGCCTCCATCGCCAGGAACGCGACCTGCGGCAGGGCAAGACACATCTGGTAGGCGTTATGGGCCGCGACACAGGGCGGGCCGAGCTTCTGCAGGAACAGCGTCTCGAGATCGGCGAGCGCGGCGAAGCTGCCGGTGATGTAGACCATCGGCTCGCCGGCGCCGACCCAGGCGCCCTCGGGATAGACGAGATCGAGCTCGAACACGGCGCCGCGGGCTGCGGCCACGGCGCGCAGCCAGTCCAGCATCAGCCTTGGCGCCGAGATCACCGGGCGGCGCAGGAACACCGCATAGGTGACGCGCTTGTCGCCAAAGCGCTGGACGATGCGACGGGTGCGGTTGAAATACGCATCCGTCCGCCCGGAAATTTCGGCCAGCGGATCGGCGCCGGCGCCATCGGCGCTCATTGCGCCGCCAGCACCGGCAGTTCGTGGCCGACGCGCCGGGCCTTCAGTTCCTCGGCGAGCAGGAAGGCGAGTTCGAGCGACTGTCCGGCATTCAAACGCGGATCGCAGAAGGTTTCGTAGCGATCGGCGAGATCCGCCTCGGTCAGCCGGTGCGCGCCGCCGACGCATTCGGTGACGTTCTGCCCGGTCATTTCGACATGGACCCCGCCGGCGAACGTGCCCTCCGCGGCATGCACGTCGAAGAAGCCGCGCACCTCGGCAAGGATGGCGTCGAAGCTGCGGGTCTTGAGCTTCGCCGCGGTCGAGATCGTGTTGCCGTGCATCGGGTCACACAGCCAGACCACCGGTGCACCGGCCCGGCGCACGGCACGGATCAGCTCCGGCAGCTTCGCCGCGACGCGCTCGGCGCCCATGCGGCTGATCAGGGTGATCCGCCCCGGCACGCCGTCCGGGTTCAGCGTCTCGATCAGGCGCAGGAGATCCTCGGTGCTGGTCGTCGGCCCGACCTTGATCCCGATCGGGTTCCGCACCCCGCGCAGGAACTCGACATGCGCCCCGTCCGGCTGCCGCGTGCGGTCACCGATCCAGAGGAAATGCGCCGAGCAGGCGTACCAGTCCCCGGTCGTGGAATCGACGCGGGTCAGCGCCTGCTCATAAGGCAGCAGCAGCGCCTCGTGACTGGTGTAGAACTCGGTCTCGCGAATCTGCGGCGTCGTCGCGCTGGTCATGCCGCAGGCGGCCATGAACCCGAGCGTCTCGTCGATGCGGCTGGCGAGATCCTGATAGCGATCGGCCAGCGGCGATTTGGCGGCGAAATCCAGATTCCACCGATGCACCTGGTGCAGATCCGCATAGCCGCCGGAGGCGAAGGCGCGCAGCAGATTCAGCGTGCCGGCGGACTGGAAATAGCCGGTCTCCATCCGCACTGGATCGGGTACCCGCGCCGTCTCGCTGAAATCCGGCCCGTTGATCATGTCGCCGCGATAGCTCGGCAGGCTGACGCCCGCCACCGTCTCGGTATCCGAGGAGCGCGGCTTGGCATACTGGCCGGCCATGCGGCCGAGCTTCACGACCGGCACGCGGGCGCCGAAGGTGAGAACCACCGCCATCTGCAGCAACACCCGGAAGGTGTCGCGGATCATGTTGGCGGTGAAATCGGCGAAACTCTCCGCGCAATCCCCACCCTGGAGAACGAAGGCGTGGCCATCCACCGCCTGCGCCAGCGCCGTGCGCAGGCGCCTTGCCTCGCCGGCAAAGACCAGCGGCGGGTAGCGCCCGAGCCGCGCCTCGACCTCGGCGAGCTTCGCCGCGTCGGGATAGGCCGGCATCTGGCGGGCCGGGCGGCTGCGCCAGCTGTTCGGCCCCCACGGTTGCTGCGTCACGTCCATGCCTCGCTCCCGGTCCTCGCTCCTGGGCCCTCGGTCCGGGGCCCCGTCCAAGATAATCGCGCGTTATCCACCGAAACCCCGGCCATGGCTACTGCCGCCGGGCTACGCCGCCCGGACCGGCTCCGGTCCCGCACGCCGGGTGAGGGTGCGCAGGGTGACGAACTCTTCCGCTGCCGTGGGGTGAATGCCGACGGTGCGGTCGAAATCCGCCTTCGTCGCCCCCGCCGTCATGGCCACGGCCAGGCCCTGCATGATCTCCGGCGCGTCCTCGCCCAGCATGTGCGCGCCGATGACGCGCTGGCTGGCTTCGTCCACCACCAGCTTCATGAACGTCCGGCGCGCGCGCCCGCTCAGCGTGTGGCGCATGGGTGTGAAGCCGGTGGCGAAAATCTCCACCGGCTGCGTCTTCGCCGCCTCTTCCTCGGAAAGCCCCACCGTCGCCATCGGCGGGATCGAGAACACGGCCGTGGGCACCCGGGTGAAGTCCCAGCTCCGCGCCGTCTCGCCGAACAGGCGCTCGGCCAGCACATGGCCCTGCGCGGTCGCGACCGGGGTGAGGTTCAACTGGTCGGTGACATCGCCGATGGCATAGATATGCGCCCGGCTGGTGCGCCACTCCGCATCCACCCGAACTGCGCCGTTGGCATCCGTCGCCACCCCGGCCCGTTCCAGCCCGAGTCCCTCGGTGTTCGGCGCCCGCCCGGTGGCGAGAAATACGGCGTCAGCGGCGATTTCCCGCCCGTCGGAGAGCACCGCGCGCCGGGTCTCGCCGTCGCGATGGATGGCGCGCATCGAGGTCTGCGGATGCAGCGCGATCCCGCTTGCCGCAAGCGCTTCGGCGAGCGCCTGGCGGAGATCGGCGTCGAACCCGCGCAGCGGCAGCGGCTGGCGGTAGACGAGGTCGACCTGCGCACCGAGCCCGGCAAAGATGCCGGCGAATTCGACGGCGATGTAGCCGCTGCCCATGATCACCACGCGCCGCGGCAGGGTGGGGAGATAGAATGCGTCGTCGGAGACGATCGCGTGCTCCGCGCCCTGGATGGGCAGGCGCGTCGGGCGGCCACCGGTCGCGACCACGATGCGCCCGGCGGTGATCTCGCGGTCGCCGACGATCAGCCGGTGCGGATCGAGGAACGCGGCGCGGGCGTCGAAGATCGTCGCCCCGGCCCGCTCGAGGAGCGAGCGGTAGGTGGCGTTCAGCCGCCCGATCTCGCGATCCTTGGCGCCGAGCAGGGCCGCCCAGTCATGCGCACGCGCCGCGATATCCCAGCCGAAGCCGCGTGCATCGGCCGCCTGGGCCCCATATTCCGCCGCCTGGACCAGCAGTTTCTTGGGCACGCAGCCGACGTTGACGCAGGTTCCGCCCCAGAATCTCTCCTCCGCGACGCCGACGCGCGCACCAAGCCCGGCCGCGATGCGGCCGCAACGGACACCGGCAGACCCCCCGCCGATCACGAACAGATCGAAATCCATGCGCTCCTCATCGAACGAAACACCTCATCGAACGAAACACGGGCATTCAACGCAACACGGGGGGCAGAGCCCCCCGTGCCCGTCCCAAGCGCCGCCGCGCCCGCGAACCCGGTTCCGTCAGGTGCCGATGCCGCCGAGGGCGAGGTATTTGATCTCCAGATAGTCCTCGATGCCGTATTTGGAACCCTCGCGACCGAGGCCGCTCGACTTCATGCCGCCGAACGGCGCCACTTCGGTCGAGATGATCCCCTCGTTGATGCCGATGATGCCGTATTCGAGGGCCTCGGCGACGCGGAAGATCCGGCCGACATCGCGCGCGTAGAAATAGGCGGCGAGGCCGAATTCGGTGTCGTTCGCCAGCTTAACCGCCTCGGCCTCATCCTTGAAGCGGAACAGCGGCGCCACCGGACCGAATGTCTCCTCGCGGAAGATCAAGGCGTCGCCGGGAACGTTGGCCAGGATCGTCGGCTGGAAGAAATTGCCGCCGAGCGGATGGCGCGCACCGCCGGTGACCAGATCGGCGCCGCGCCGGACCGCGTCCGCGATGTGCTCCTCGACCTTCTTCACCGCATCGGCATTGATCAGCGGGCCCTGGGTCACGCCGGCCTCCATGCCGTTGCCGATCTTCATCTGCTCGACAGCGACCTTCAGCTTCTGTGCGAACGCGTCATAGACACCGTCCTGGACCAGCAGCCGGTTGGCGCAGACGCAGGTCTGACCGGCGTTGCGGTATTTGCTGGCCATCGCGCCTTGCACCGCGGCATCGAGATCCGCGTCGTCGAAGACGATGAAGGGCGCGTTGCCGCCCAGTTCCATGCTGGTCTTCTTGATCGTTGCCGCGCACTGCGCCAGCAGTTTGGCGCCGACCTCGGTCGATCCGGTGAAGGAGAACTTCCGCACCATCGGGTGACCGGTCAGCACCGGCCCGGTCTCGCCGGACGGCCCGGTGATGATGTTGCAGACCCCGGGCGGCATTCCGGCGCGCTCGGCGAGAACGGCCAGGGCGAGCGCGGAAAACGGCGTCTGGCTCGCCGGGCGGATGACGCCGGTGCACCCGGCGGCCCAGCCGGGCGCGGCCTTGCGGGTGATCATCGCCGAGGGGAAATTCCACGGCGTCACCGCCGCGAACACGCCGATCGGCTCCTTCTGGACGATGATCCGCCGCCCTTTCTGGTTCTGCGGGATCACGTCGCCATAGACGCGCTTGGCCTCCTCGGCGAACCACTCGACGAAACTCGCGGAGTAGGCGATCTCGCCGCGGCTCTCGGCCAACGGCTTGCCCTGCTCGGCGGTCATGATGACCGCCAGGTCATCGACATTGGCCAGCATCAGGTCGAAGAGCTTGCGCAGAACGCCGGCGCGCTCTTTCGCCGTCAGCGCGCGCCAGGCGGGCTGCGCCGCGTGCGCCGCCTCGATCGCGCGGCGGGTCTCGGCGGCCCCGAGCGCCGGGACGGTGCCGAGCACCTCGCCCGTCGCCGGATTGACCACGCCCAGCGTGCGGCCGGAATCGGCCTCGATCCATTTGCCGTTGACGTAGTTGGCTTGCCGGAACAGGCTCGGATCCTTGAGCGGCAAGGGGGCGGCTGGGTTCAGCATCTCGCTCCTCCGGTTCTGACCTTCCATCGTTCGTCGGCGGTCGTTTGGCGGGCGAGACTGCGCCGGCGTAGCCGATTTGGGAAGCCCGCCCGGCGTTCTCCGCCGTGACGCTCAGCGCTCCGCTTTGCCGGCGCCGTCGCCGATCGCTGCCAGGACCGCCGATTCCGTGAGAATCTGCGCCAGCACCTCCGGCTGTTCCGTGCCCGGCCGATACACGACATAGAGCGGCACGCCATCGCGGCCGAACTGATGCAGATACGCCGTGATCTCCGGGCTCTGGCGTGTCCAATCGCCCTTGAGATAAGCGACGCGGCGATCGCGGAAGCCAGCGCGCACCGCCGGGGGCGAGAGCGCGACGTGTTCGTTGACCAGACAGGAAATGCACCAGGACGCGGTCATGTTCACGAAGACGGTGCGGCCCTCGGCGCGGAGCGCCGCCAGCCGCGCCGCGGAAAATGGCTCCGCGCCCTCGCCCGCGCGCAGCGGCGCGTCCGCCCCGGCGACGACCGTCGCAACGCCGGGGAGCAGCGCCAGCGCGCCGAGCGCCGCGGCCAGTGCGCTCGCGCGCGCCGCGCGGCGCGCCCTCGGCGACGCCTCGGCGGCCACTCCGAGCGCCCAACCGGCGAAGCCGAGCAGCACCAGCCCGATCGCGGCGGCGAGCACGCCGGCGGACCCGGCCTCCTGACTGACCACCCACACCAGCCACGCGGCCGCACCGTACATCGGGAACGCAAGCGCCTGCTTCAGCACCACCATCCAGCGCCCCGGTCGCGGCAGCCGCCGCGCCAGCCCTGGCAGCAGCGCCAGCACCAGGTAGGGTGATGCGAGACCGAGCCCCATCACCAGGAACACGCCGATGCCTATGGCCGCCGGCGCGGCGAGCGCCACGGCGATCGCCGCGCCCATGAACGGCGCGGTGCACGGAGTGGCCACCGCGACCGCCAGCAGACCGGTGAAAAAGCTGCCGAAATGCCCGCCCCGCCCGGCCAGCCGCTGGCCGAGCCCGGCCCAGGCGCCACCGACCTCGAAAACCCCCGACAGGTTCAGGCCGACGGCGAAGAGCAGCCAGGCCATGGCGACAACGAAGGCTGGTGATTGGAACTGAAACCCCCAGCCGGATGCCGCGCCGCCCGCGCGCAGCGCCAGCAGCGTCCCCCCGAGTGCCGCGAAGGCGGCGAGCACCCCGGCGGTGTAGGCGCCGACATGCGCGATGACGGTGCGGTGCTGCGCCTCGGCGAGTTTGCCGAGCGCCAGTGCCTTCATCGCCAGCACCGGAAAGACGCAGGGCATGAGATTGAGAATGAGCCCGCCGAGGAACGCAAAGACGAGCGTCTCGGCCCAGGCCGGCGGCGCGACGCTGCTCGGCGCGGGTCCGGGTTCCGCCGACAGTGCCAGAAAACTCTCGCTGCCACCGGCATCGCGCACCACCAGAACCCCCGGGAGTACCGCGTTCGCCCGGAACCCGGTGTCCGGGGTCAGGCCGAGCACCAGACCCCGCGCCGGGAAGCTAAGCGTCTGCCCGGCCGCGGCGCGGATCAGGCCGGGCTGCTCGGGCAGAAACCAGGCCGCCCGGACATGGGTGGGCGAAAGCTCCGCTGCGTCGACGTACAGCCGCCCATCGGCGGCGATGCGAGCGGGAAACGGCGACGGCCGCGGCATCCGCAGGCTGGCGGCGGCAAACAGCGGGGCGGCGGCCGAGGCCTTTGGCGTACCCGCCGGCAGATCGAGACGAAAATCCCCGCCCTCGGGCACGCAGATGTCGGCACAAACCAGCCACGTGGCATGCGCCCGAATGGCCAGCGTTCCGCCCGTTGGCGGCGGGCTGAGGGTGAACGGCAACAACACTTCGCCGGTGTAGCCATAGGTCATCAGCGGCCCCTCGGCGATCCGCGCCGGCACGGGCCACTCGATCTGGCCCGCCTGCGCCCCCTCGGGCAGGGTCGGCTTGAGCTCCGGCGGCGCACCGGCGTCGCCCGGATTGCGCCAATAGATGTGCCAGCCGGGCGCCAGCTGGAACCGCAGCGCCAGACGCAGCGGCGTACCGGGGGCGTAGGCGTCGGTGTCGCTGACCAGGCTGACCGTCGCACGCGCGCTGCGGACCGGCGCGCTTTCCGCGGCGAAGGTCGGGCCGCCGGCGAGCAGCACCAGGATGAGCAGGGACAGGGCGGCGGACGGCAGGCGCAGCCAGGCTGCGAACGGGCAATCGCGCATGGCCGAGCCTCTTAGCCGAAGCGGCGGCCGCTGGCGAGGTCCAGCGCCGCGGCGCCATCGCCGGCCAGCCCGGCGCGAGTCCAAGGCGTCGGGCGGTTGGTATCACCGCACCGGAATGCTATCGCCGCGCCATGCCCACCGCGTTTCGTCCCGACCTGCCCGTTCTGCCCGTCGCGACGGTGCTGCCGGCCTTGGCGGACAGCCTCGGCACCGCGCCCAACGCGGTCCTCGTCGCCCCGCCCGGGGCGGGCAAGACGACGCTCGTGCCGCTGGCGCTGCTCGGCGCCTCGTGGCGCGGGGACGGCCGCATTCTGGTGCTGGAACCGCGCCGGATCGCCACCCGGGCGGCCGCGGCGCGAATGGCCTCGCTGCGCGGTGAGGCGGTCGGCGGTGTCGTCGGCTACCGGACGCGGCTGGATGCTGCAGTCTCGGCGGCAACGCGCGTGGAGGTCATCACCGAGGGGCTGCTGGTCCGGCGCTTGCAGTCGGACCCCGGTCTGGAGGGTGTGGCCGCGGTGGTTTTCGACGAGGTCCACGAACGCGCCCTCGATTCCGATCTCGCGCTCGCCTTCTGCCTGGATCTGCAGCGCGCGCTGCGGCCGGAGCTTCGCCTGCTCGCGATGTCGGCCACCGCCGAGGCCGCCCGGCTCGCAGCGCTGATGCAGGCACCCGTGATCGAGAGCCACGGCCGTGCCCACCCGGTCGAGATTCGCCACGCCGCCCGCGATCTCGCCGATCCGCGCGATCTGCCGGCCGCCCTCGCCCGCGCCGTCTGCGCGGCGCTGGCCGACCATGAGGGCGACGTGCTCGCTTTTCTCCCCGGCATGGGCGAAATCCGGCGCGCCCAGGCCGCGCTCGCTGCCGCGGCGCCCGGCGTCGAGGTGCTGGCGCTGCACGGGGATCTACCGGCCTCGGCGCAGGATCTCGCCCTCAACCCCGGGGTCCGGCGGCGGGTAGTGCTGGCCAGCAGCATCGCCGAGACCTCGCTCACCGTGCCCGGCGTGCGCATCGTCGTCGATGGCGGGTTCCGGCGCGTGCCGGAGCGCGACGCCGGCACCGGCCTCACCCGCCTGGCGACGCGGCGGATCAGCCGCGCGAGCGCCACCCAGCGGGCCGGCCGCGCGGGGCGCGAGGGGCCGGGGGTCGCGATCCGGCTGTGGAGCGAGGCGCTGCACCGCGGCCTGGCCGAGTTCGACCCGCCGGAAATCCTCCAGGCGGACCTCTCCGGCTTCGCCCTCGACTGCGCGGCCTGGGGCGCCGATCCCGTCGCGCTGCCGCTGCCGGACCCGCCACCGGCGGGCGCGCTGGCCGCGGCGCGGGCGCTGCTCGTGGGTCTCGGCGCCCTCGACGCCGAGGCGCGCATCACCGCGGCCGGACGGGAGATGGCCGGGCTCGGCGCCCATCCACGGCTGGCAGCGATGATGCGGAGCGCGTCGGGACCGCCGGAACAGGCGCTCGCCGCCGACCTCGCCGCCCTGCTCGAGGAGCGCGACCCGCTGCGTGGCCCCGACCAGCCGGCCGATATATCGCTCCGGCTGGCCGCGCTCGCCGAAGGCGCACCGGAGGCGGACCGGGGAACCCTGGCGCGCATCCGCGAAGCGGCGCGGCGCTATCGCCGCCGCCTCGGCGTGCAAGCTACCACCGCTGCGGCCGGGGATCCCGGCGCGCTGCTCGCCGCCGCCTTTCCCGATCGCGTGGCGCAGAACCGCGGCGAGGCGGGCAGCTTCCGCCTCGCCGGCGGCGGCGGGGCGCGGCTGCCGGTGATCGACCCACTCGCCCGTGCTCCATTCCTGGTCGCGGCGGTGATTACGCAGACGGGCGCGGCCCGCATCCGCCTTGCCGCGACGCTCGACCCCGCGAACCTGCCCGCGGCGCGTCTCACCGAATCCGTGGAGAGCGGGCTCGATCCCGTCACCGGTTCGGTCCTCACCCGCCGGCGCAAACGGCTCGGGGCCCTGGTCCTCGAGGACCGGACCGAACGCGCGCCGGCTGCGCTCGCCGTCGCCGCGATCGTCGCCCATGTCCAGCGCGCCCCTGCATCGCTGCCCTGGTCCGATGCGGCCCGTGCGCTTCAGGCGCGGGTCGCGCTGTTGGCCCGGCTCGAGCCTGGCGCCTGGCCGGACCTTTCGGATGCGTCCCTCGCCGCCGGCGCGGCGGAATGGCTGCCAGCCTGGCTGCCGGGCGCCGAGGGGCTCGGGGCTCTGGCCCGCCTCGACATGGCGCGACTCCTCGACTCGTTCCTGGACCACCGCGCCCGCGCGCGGCTGGAGCGCGAGCTGCCAGCCGCGCTGGCGCTGCCGGGCGGGCGCGCGGCCATCGACTATATCCAGGAAATCCCCGTGGCTGCCGCGCGAGCCCAGGCATTCTATGGCCTGGCGACAACGCCGACGCTGGCCGGCGGACGTGTCGCCCTGCGGCTGGCGCTGCTCTCGCCCGCCGGGCGGCCGGTCGCCATCACAGCGGATCTCGCCGGATTCTGGCGAGGTGCCTGGGCCGAGGTGCGGCGGGAAATGCGCGGGCGGTATCCGAAGCATCGCTGGCCGGAGGATCCCTCCGTGCCGTCGGCGTGAGCCCGTGTCATGATCTTGCTCGCCGTCCGAGGCGTGGCCAAATCCCGGCCACGGATGGACGGTCCGAAGGAGATGAAGGATGGATGTGAGCGCCGCGCGCCGGATGTTGCGGGCCCTGGTCGTGCTGCTGGTGTTGGCGCCCACGTCCGGCTGGGCACGGCCGGATAGCTTCGCCCCGCTGGTAAAGAAGGTGCTGCCGGCGGTCGTGAACATCGCGGTCACGGAAGAAGTGAGCCAGGGGGACGCGCTGGCCGAATTGCCGCCGGCCCTGCGCGGCACGCCGTTCGAGCAGCAGTTCCGCCAGATGCTGCGCAGCCGGCGCGAGCAGGTGATGGGGGCCGGATCCGGATTCGTCATCGACCCCGCCGGCATCATCGTCACCAACAACCACGTCGTCGGGCATGCCGAGCACATCACCGTCTCGTTCACCGACGGCAGCCAGCTGCCGGCCCACGTCGTCGGCACCGACGAGCTGACCGATATCGCGGTGATCAAAGTCGATACCGACCGCAAGCTGCCGGCGGTGCCCTGGGGCGATTCCCGCCAAGTCGAGGTGGGTGACTGGATTCTCGCCGCCGGCAATCCGTTCGGCCTCGGCGGGACCGTGACCACCGGCATCGTCTCGGCGCGCGGACGCGACATCGGCGCCGGGCCGTTCGATGATTTCCTGCAGCTCGATGCCTCCATCAATCCGGGCAACTCCGGCGGCCCCACCTTCAACATGGACGGTGCCGTGGTCGGGGTGAACACTGCCATCGTCTCGCCCTCCGGCGGTTCGGTCGGCATCGGGTTCGCGATTCCGAGCGAGATCGCCCGCCCGATCGTCGAAACGCTGCTCAGCAACGGCTCGATCGCCCGCGGCTGGCTCGGCGTCTCGGTCGCCGACCGTGCCGAGGACGCGCCGGAGCCGCCGAAGGGCAGCGGTGTCACCATTTCCGCCGTCGAACGCGGCGGTCCGGCCGCGCGCGCGGGAGTGCATGCAGGCGACGTCGTGCAGGCGGTCAATGGTGAACGGGTCGACAGCGCGCGGGACCTGATCCGCTCGATCGCCGTCCTCTCGCCGGGCAAGAGCGCGCGGCTGAGCCTGGTGCGCCACGGCAAGCCGGTCGAACTCAACGTCACCATCGGCCGCCGGCCGAACGCCAAGGCCGGCTGACCCCCGTCCGCAGCGCCACGCCAGGCTGGTATCGACTCCCAAGACGAAGGACGCGCCATGTCATCGCTGGCCATGCTCCCACTGAACGTCGCCGGCGGGATCGCCACGCTCACGCTCGACCGGCCACCGGTGAACGCGATGAATGACGAATGGGTGGCGGCGTTCCACGCCAGGCTCGATGAGCTTGAAACGCGCGAGGGTTGGTCGGTTCTGCATATCCGCAGCGCGCACGCGGTGTTTTCGGCCGGCGCCGACCTTGCGCAGATGCGCGAGCGCTTCACCGATGCGGGGCTGGAGCCACAGCTTGCCTCCATCCGCGAATACCAGCGGCTCTTCACCCGCATCGAAGCCTTTCCCGCCGTTACACTGGCGGAGATCGGCGGCGCCGCGCTGGGCGGTGGATTCGAGCTGGCCTTGGTCTGTGATCTGCGCATCGCCGCCCACGAGGCGCGGCTGGGCTTGCCGGAGTTGCAACTCGGCCTGCTGCCCGGCGCCGGCGGCACCCAGCGTCTGACCCGCCTGTGCGGGCGGCCCACCGCGCTGCGGCTGATCCTTGGCGCCGAGACGGTGGATGGCGTGGCGGCCGAAGCGCTCGGCCTGGTCCAGTGGACCGCACCGGCCGCGGAGCTCGCGGCGCGGGCAGCGGAAATCGCCGCGCGCTACGCGGCGCTGCCGGCGCATGCGGCGCGGGCCGCCAAGGCCTGCATCGCCCTCGCCGCCGACCCCGACGCGGACGGCTTCGCCGCCGAAATCAATCACACACGCAGCCTGCTGCAGAGCGCGCCGACGCGGGCCCTGATCGGTGCGTTTCTCGCCCGCAGCGTGCGCCGATAACGGCGGGCTCAGGATCGAAAAGCCAAGGCCCGGCGGCGATCGCCGCTCAAGCGGGCGAGGCGGCAGCGAGCGAGCCGGGCGGCGTGCGCACGGCGAAACCACGCTCGAAATCACTCGCCGCCATCGTCGTAGTGCGCGCCGGCATGAAGGGTTCGCGGTCGCCGGCAAACAGGATCCCGGTGGTGAAGCCGTCATCGTCGGCAAACCGGGCCAGAGCCTCCGCCGGGTGCGCCGCGGGGGCCGCGTCGGCGCCGTGGACGGATTGTTTCCAGGCGCGCTGCTCGGAGCGGAAGGTGACGCACGGGCTCAGCACATGCACGACCGAAAATCCCGGATGGTTGACGGCGGCAACAACCAGGCGCGCCAATTCGTTCGGATTGCCGGAAAATCCTCGGGCAAAGAAATTGACCCCGGACGCCAGCGCCAGGTGCAGCGGCGCGACCGGCGAAACACCCGTGCCGCTCGGCGTCAGCTTGCTTTCGCACCAATCGGGCGCCGTGGTCGGCGAGGCCTGCCCCTTGGTCATGCCATAGACCTGATTGTCCATCAGGATATAGGTCATGTCGACATTGCGCCGGCAGGCATGCAGGAAGTGATTGCCGCCAATGGACAATCCATCGCCGTCGCCGCCAGCGGCGATCACCGTCAGATCGGGGCGGGCCAGCTTGACACCGGTGGCCACCGCGAGGGCACGGCCATGCACGCCATGGAAGCCGTAGACGCTGGTATAGGCCGGTATGCGCGAGGAGCAGCCAATGCCGGAAATCAGCGCAATGCTCTCGCGTGGCCGACCGAGTTCGGCGAGTGCCTTGGCGAGCGCGGTGAGCACTGCGAAGTCGCCGCAGCCGGGGCACCAGATCGGCTTGACGTCGGACTTGAAATCCTGCGCGCTCAGGCTGGCGATGGCGTCCATGGCGGTCACTCCCACGCGGCCAACTGGTCGAGAATCTCGGCAGGGCGGATCGGCAGCGGGCCCGGGTGGCTGATCACCGCCACTTCGGCCGGCAGATCGTAGCAGCTGCGCACGAATTTGTGGAACTGCCGGCCGTGGCTTTGTTCGACCACCAACAGTTTCCGCACGCCGCGCAGCGCTTCGGCCAGGCGTGCCGGCTGTGCCGGAAGCAGCAGACGCAGCGAGATCAGCCGGGTGCCGATGCCGCGTGCGCGCGCCTGCGCCGCTGCCTCCCGCGCCGGACCGGTGACCGACCCCCAGGTGAGAAGCGCGATCTCGCCTTCACCCTCGACATCGGCCCAGGAGGGGCCGTAGTCGAAGCCTTCCAGCTTGCGGGCCCGCTTGTCGAGTTGCGTCGCGTGGTCGGCTGCCTGCGCCGAGGGGGTGCCACGCTCGGTATGCTCGAGCCCGTCGGCGACATAGGTGGATCCCGGTGTCCCAGGGATCGCCATCGGCGAAACGCCGCTCTCCGTCTCGGCGTAGCGCCGGTAGGAGGCCGGAACGTGATCACGCGCAGGCACCGTCAGACGCCCGGAGGCGGCCGGTGGCTCGCGCGGCGGCGCGACAATGGCGCGCGACTGCCCCAGCGCCTGATCGGAGAGCACGATCGCCGGGGCTTGCAGCGTTTCGGCCAGGCCGACCGCCCACTGCGTCGTGAACAGGCAATCGGCGATGGAGTTCGGCGCCAGCACCAGGTGCGGCGCATCGCCATGCAGGCCGTTCACCGCGATGTTCAGGTCGGTCTGCTCCGACTTGGTCGGGATGCCCGTCGATGGCCCGCCGCGCATGACGTCGACGACGACGATCGGGGTCTCCGAGGCCACCGCGAGCCCCAATGATTCGATCATCAGCGCAAGTCCAGGGCCGGAAGTGGCGGTCAGTGCCGGTGCGCCGGCAAAGGAGGCGCCGATCACCATGTTGATCGCCGCCAACTCGTCCTCCGCCTGGACGAGCATGCCACCGGTCTTCGCCAGGGCCGGCGCCATCCATTCCAGCACCTCGGTCGCCGGGGTGATCGGGTAGGCGGCGACGAAGCTGACACCGCCCTTCAGCGCGCCCAGCCCGGTCGCCTGGTTGCCGCTGATGTTCCAGCGCGCGACGCCGTCATGGAGAGGGGCCGCCAGCCGTGATATCGCCGGCAGGGCAGCGGCGGCGTCGGCTCCGGCCTTCAGCGCCGCGACGCTCGCCGCCAGCACCGCGTCGCCCTTGCGGCCGAGCTGCCCGGACACGACCGCGGCCACGATCTCGGACGGCAGACCGACCATGGCCGCGGCGGCGCCGAGCCCCACCATATTCGTCCGCCCACCGGGCACCGCACGGGCCAGATCCTTCAGCGCCAACCGGCCGATCCGGGCCCCGCTGGCCAGGACCGCTTCGGGCACGTCGCCTTCTGCCGGATCGGCGATCACGACCGTCGTCGGCGCGAGCGGGATCTCGGCCGCGAAACGGTTGAAATTGGCCCAGTCCAGCGCGATCAGGAGGTCGAAATGATCGTCGAGCGAGGAGACCGGCGCGGTCGCGATCCGCAGCAACGCGGCGGCCTCTCCACCACGGATCTGCGGCCCCATGGCGCGTGTCATCAGGCCATAGAAGCCGGCGACGGCCGCCACCTCGAGCAGAATCTCCCCGGCGCGCATCGCCCCCGCGCCACCGGACCCGATCACCGCAACCGACACGGCTGGCACGGTTCGATGGTCCGCAGCGGCCGGGGTGCTCCACGCGAGGTCGGCGGGGCCAATGGTCGATGCCGCCTGCCCGTCATGACCTGCTTCCACGTCACGCCTCCTTGAATCGCGCTTACCGGTATTATCGCATTTTTGCCGTTGTCATCGGCTTGCCGCAGGCCACGAACAAGACGGCCATGCCACGCGCCGCGCCTCATCCCTCAGGCGTGGAGTTCCTGATACTTCGCCAGCAACTCCGCCCGCCCCTCGATGAAGTCGGGGTTGTTCTCGATGCAGTCGGCCGGGCAGACCAGCCGGCATTGTGGCTCGTCCTCGGCCCCGACGCACTCGGTGCAGCGCAGCGGATCGATGGTATAGATCGGTTCGGCAACCGCGATCGCCTCGTTCGGACAAACCGGGCGGCAGGCATCGCAACTGGTGCAGTTCTCGGTGATCAGCAGGGCCATGTATTCCTCCAGGTCTCCGCCGATTCAGGCGGCTCGCTCCAGCGTGTCCAGCCGGGACAATTTTTCATGCCGGAACGCACCCCACAGTGCCGCACCGATCGCGCCGGCATAGATCGAATCGGGATGATTGCGGACCGGCCATTGCACTTTCTCCTGCCGCATCGCCTCCTGCATTGCCGCCACGAGGCCCTCATCGTGGGCGAGACCGCCGGTCATCAGCACCACCCCATCGACGCTGCCGATGGTCTTGATCAGCTTCGCCAGCCGGTCCGCCATCGAGGCATGGATGCCGCGGAGGATGTTGGCGGCAGTGATGCCGCGCGAGACCATGTTGATGACGTCCGTTTCCGCGAGCACGGCGCAGATACCGCTGACCTTTTCCGGACTATCGCCCTGCTTCGACAGCGCGCCGATCTCGTCCTGCGCGATGCCCAGATAGCGCGAGATGTTCTCCAGGAACTGGCCGGACCCGGATGCGCACTGGCTGGTCATTTTATAGCTGAGCACCTTGCCCCGGCCATCCATGCGGATGGCGCGGCCGTGCAGAGCACCGACATCGAGCGCCCCGCGCGCCTCCGGCTCGAGAAAGATCGCGCCGCGCCCGTGGGTCGTCATCGAATAGAAATGGCCGGTATGGAAACTCAGCGACTCTCCCTCACCGGTTGTCGCCACGTAGTCGAGATCGGCATGGCGCAGGCCAGCCTCCTCGAGTGCGGCATGATATGCCTCGGTCGCGAGCTGGAACGGGTCGCGCTGACGAACCCGATCGACGCGCTTGACGAGCCAGCGCGGTGCCTCACCATCCGTGTCGAAGATCACCGTCTTGACGGCGCCAGTGCCGACATCGATGCCTGCGGTTCTTGCCATGGCCGCCTCTCCCTCAGTGACCGGCGGCGCGGCGCGCGAAGGCAGCGGCGCCGAGTGCCCCAGTGTAAATCGAATCGGGATTGATGTTGATCGCGACGTCGCCGTAGTTTTCGGTAATCAATTGCCGCAGCTCCTTGACGGCGGCTTCGTTCTTGGCGACCCCGCCGGTGAAGGTGAACTGGTCGCGCACACCGCCGGAGCGCGAAATGATCGACATCGCGCGGAGGATGATGGCCCGGTGCAGACCGGCGATGATGTCCTCCCGCTTCTCCCCGAGCGCCAGACGGTCGCGCAGTTCCGCGCCGGCGAACACGGTGCAGGTGGAATTGATCCGCACGCTGCGGGTGGCCTGCATCGCGAGCGGCCCGAGTTCGTGCACACCCATGTTCATCTCATCGGCGATATAGCCGAGATAGCGCCCGCACCCCGCCGCGCAGCGGTCGTTCATCTGGAAGTTCTCGACGATCCCCTGGTCATCGACCTGGATCGCCTTGGTATCCTGCCCGCCGATGTCGAGCACCGTCCGGGTTTCCGGATACATCATATGCGCACCCAGCCCGTGGCACAGGATTTCCGAACGGATGTGCTCCTTCGAGAATGGCAAAGTGACCCGACCATACCCGGTGCCGACGACCGACATTTCCTCGGTCGGGATATCGAGCGCCCGACGCACCGGCGCGGCGACTTCCGTGACCAAGTCCGCGAGGTCCGGCGACAGCTCGATCAATCGATCGAGCGCGCGCAGCAGTTTGTCCCTGATCTCACCGCTCGGGGGCCGGTTCTCGACCTCGATGATCGCCTTGTCATAGACATTCAGCAGCAGATCATACGACAGGCCAGCGGCTTTCGCCGTCTCCTGCCCGACGGCCATGAACCGCGAGCCGGCCAGGTCGCGGAAAAAGTCCGACTTCCGCCGCGCATCGCGGGCAAACAACGCTGGAGCGTCCGCCCGCAGTGCGACGAAGATGGCGCCGATCGCGTCCGCGATCGCCTCCTCACGCCCCTTGAACCGGCCGCCCTTCGCCTTCTCCAGGCAGGTCTCCTCGAGATCATCGAGCTGCTCGATGAACTGGCCGAGACGAAAGCTGCGCTCGAGGGAGCCGAGAAAATCCCCCAGCCGCGCCTCCGCGGCAACGACCGATTCCAGGCCCCGGTGAAGCAGTGTGAAGCGCGCCGCGAGGAGCGCCTCATACTTCGCCACCTTGCAGGCCGTATCGTAATTCGCCCGCGAGTTGGTAATGCCCCTGCCGAGGACGTTCATGTTCTCGTCGAGAACGACCGCCTTGGTCGTCGTCGAGCCGAGATCGATGCCGATGTAGGCGTGCATGACGATCCCCCTTCGCTAAGCCGCGCGCGCGGGCGTCGAGCCGCCGGCACGCCGCTGGTCGACCATCTGGAAGTAGCTTTCCAGACGGTTCTTGATGTTGGCCGGCGAGAAATAGCGCGGATCGACGAGATCGCTCTCGATGAAGGCACCCGGCTTGCCCGTGCGCCGCTCGATCTCGCGCAGCACCAGAAGCTGTCCCGCCGAGAAGCTGTTGCAGCTCTTGATCGAGTTGATCAGGATGCCGTCAGCCTCATACTCCTCCATGTATTTCTCGATCAGGTCGATCCGCGACGGCAGATTCCGGTTCGTGTAGCAACCAAGGCAGTATTCAGCCAGACTCTCCAGCGGCTTCGCCGGGTCGTGGCGGAATCCCTGGTCGTAGAGGCCGCCCACCTTCGTATAGGTGCTCGCCACCACCACCGCGCCCTCCTCGTAGAACATCTTCCAGAAATCGCGGAAGCTGGTCCAGTTGGGGGGCCCCTCCACAACAAGCCGGTAGCGCTCGCTCGGCATGTCGCCGCTCGGCGTCACAGGCCCCTGACCGCGCGCGATCCGCTCGGCAATCTCGGCGCGCAGAAGACGATAATACCCCGTCGCATCCTCGGTGCCGCGAAACGCGGTGAAAATCGGCCCGATATAGTAGACGCCGCCGAAATAGGCATCGATCGGCGAAGGCTTCCGTTTCGCGGATTCGAGCACCCAGACGAAATCCTCCTCGGCGCGCGCCGAGTGGGCCATATTCTCGCGCAGCCGATCGATGTCGAACTTCACACCGCTGATGCGCTCGAGCTTCGGGATGACCTCTTCCTTCAGCTGCTTGACGACGTAGGCGATCATGTTCGGGCTGATCTTACCGTCTCCCTGATAAGGGACGTGCAGCATCGCCGTCTCGCATCGGTAATGGTCGCGCAGCAGCTCGAACCATTTCATGAAGGTGAAGCACCCGGTGTAGGAGAGCAGAAGCAGATCCGGATTCGGTAGCTTCTGACCGTCCGGGCCGATATTGCCCTTCGCGATCATACCGAGGTCGGCCTTGACGTAGGTGCAGACATCTTCCGAATGTCCCCGCTTCTCCGCCTCCATGATATAGCCGCCGGTCTTCTTGCGCAGGCCGTTCTGGATGGCGTTGATCTCGGGCAGATTGTTGAGCATGTCGAAGCACATGATCAGCTCGTTCAGATTGCCCGGCACGAACGTCGCCGCGACCTTGCGGCCGTCGGCAGCGGCCGTCTCCAGCTTGCGATAGTTGCCGCTGATCATCTCCTTCTGCTTCAGCATCGAGCTGTCCTTGACGACCTCGGCGGCGGCGGTGACGGTCATGGGTTGCTCCACAGCTTGATTGAATCGGCAAAGGTTCCAGCCTGCTCGCGGATTGGCTGCATCTGACCGGAATTCTCGGCGTATTTGAATGCGATGAACGGGATGTCGTGGGCAGCGAGCACGCGCTGGAGCATCGGCCGTTCCAGCAGCGCCGGATCGCAGAAGCTGGGCGAGGCGAAGATGACGCCCTCGGCACGCGACCGCTTCACCGCCTCGACCAGATAGAGGCCCTTCTGCTCCACATCCGGCTCATATTTGGCGGATGTATTGGCGGAGTTATGCAGGTACGCCCGCGCGAGGTTGGCGAGCGGATCCCCGTCCTGCGGTACGTCGGATTGCTCCCACCGGTTCACCAGCATGAAATCGTCATCGACGATGTAGCATCCGGAGAGCTCGATGGACTTGATCAGGTTGAGTGGGGGCTGCTCGCAGAATGCGCCGGTGACGACGACGCGCGAATTGTCCCGCCGCGGCCGGTCCTCCGCCGCTGCGGCGGCAAGATACTCGCGCAGAAGGCGGCTATGTTCTTCGACCGCAAGGATCATCCCGGCGCGCATGAGGAGGTAGACCTCGGCCGAGGGTGCCTTCCAGGGCTGTCGCGCACGGAAGGCGTAGACCTCTCGCACCAGCGCGCGGTTCTCGTTATAGAGGCCGATCGAGGCGCGAAGGGAGGCGTCCGTCACCTCGCGCCCGCTGGTTTCGGCCAGCATCTCCCGCAGTTCGGTCAGCTCGTTGATATAGAACGCTCCGCCGACCTCGTCGCTGTAGTTCTGCGGCACGTCGAAATACCGGCTGCGGACCTTCGGGAACATGATCTTCCACATGCCCGACAGGTTGCGAATGACGTCGCAGATGGACGGGAACAGCATCACGTCGACAAAATCGAGCCGGTTCGTGACACCGAGTTCGATCGTCGAGCGGGGAATCCGGCAGATGTAGCTCTGGTAGTAGGCGTCGCCCTGGATCACCTCGAGCTGCTCGCCGCCACCGAGGACGCCGAGTGCCAACCCACCGGCGGCATGGATCAGTTCGCGGGGCACGTAGAAGGGCATGTAGCCCACGACGATGCGTCCCGGAACCGCGGCCTTCCATTCGCGTGCGTAGGAAAAATTGAGGTCGTCAAACAAGGCTTGGCAACGGGCGGTGATCTCGGCGGTCGAAGTGCTCATGGCTATCGGTGCTCCCAGGTCGGTGCGCGCTTGCCGAGAAAGGCCTGCAGGCCCGCGAGCGCGTCCCGCGTCTGCATCAGGTCGTCGAGGTAAAGGGCTTCGAGGTCGGCGAGACGCGCCCGCGCCCGCACCAGCAGATCGCCGCGAACGGCGGCCATCGCACAGCGGAGCGCCGCCGCGCTCTTGTCGGCGAGGTGAGCGGCGAACCAGGCCTCTGCCGCCGCCTCGGGATCGGGCGCGATCTCCTGCACCAGACCGGCGGCGTGGGCCGCCTCGGCGCCGAGGCTGCGGCCGGTGAGCAGCATCTCCTCCGCTGCGGGGCGGCCGATCCGCTCGGGCAGCAGGCAGGACGCCGCCGGGGCGAAGACCCCGAGCTTGATCTCGGGCTGGCCGAACACGGCGTCGGGCGCCGCGAATATCCGTGTGCCGGTCAGGATGAGCTCGAGCCCGCCGCCGAGGCACTGGCCGCGAACGGCAAACAGGACCGGCACGGGTGCGGCCATCAGCCGCAGCAGCGTGGCGTGGAAATCCCGCAGCATGGTTGCGCAGGCTAGCGGGAGATGTTCCTCGACACTGGCGCCGAAGCTGAAATGCGGCCCCTCCCCGTCGACGAGGATGGCCAGCGTGTGGCCTTGCCCGAGTTCCGCTGTGAGCGCGCGGTCGAGCGCACCGAGCATCGCCGCATCGAGAATATTGGCCTTGGGCCGCGCCAGGCGAAGGCGGAGCAGCGCTCCGCCCTGCGTTCGCCAGGCCCGGACGGGGATGGTGGCAGCGTCCACGGCCATGCCCCCGTTCAGACCGTCGCTCTGGGGATGAGGCTCTCGATCAGGTCCTCGCTCCAGGGCGCACCTTGCGCAAGCGCCTGGCGAAGCGCAACGAAGTCGATCTCGCGCCGCTCACGCGGTCCTTCGTTGAAGGCACGGAACCCGGTGCGGGCTTCGGCCAGCATGTTGAGCGCCAGCCAGGCGCGCGAGTCCTCCTTGTTGCGGTTCCAGGATTCGAGCTTGGGCTTGCGCAGCTCCTCGAGACTCTTGGTCAGACACTCCGGGAATGTCAGCAGCAGCTTGCCGCACAGCAGTTCGACCTTCTCGTCGAGCAGGGACAGATCGACGCTGCCGCGTGCCAGCGTGGCCTTGCCCTCGGCCAGAGCCGCGCCCGCCTTCGGCTCACCGAGCGCGAAACGGCCCCAATCGTCGAGCAGCCGATCGGTGATCACCAGCGGGTTGGGGACGAATTTTCCATCGACTTTCAGCGCCGGAACGATGTCGTGCAGCATCCCCATGCGGTAGGCCTTGTGCGCGGACCAGTGCTCGCACAGCGTTCCGGATTCGATCGCGCGCTCCATCCCGATCATCAGCGGCAGGAAATCCGTAGCGCCGCCGATCGCCGCCGAGCCGTGTTTCGGCCCGGCCTGGCCGAGGCGTGCGAGATCCTGCGCGATCGAGAAATCGCAAGCCATGCCGATTTCCTGCCCGCCGCCGATGCGCATTCCGTTGATGCGGCAGATGACCGGCTTGTCGCAGCCGAGGATGGCGGACACCATGTCGTTGAACAGCCGCATGTACTGGCGGTATTCCTGGGGATTCCCCGCATAGTACTCGGCGTATTCGGCGGTGTTGCCGCCGGTGCAGAATGCACGGTCACCGCTGCCGGTGAACACGACCGCGACGACGTCGCGTGCCACGGAGGCGGCGCGGAACGCCAGGATCACGCCCTTCACCATCGTCGTGGTGTAGGAGTTGAGCTGCGCCGGATTGTCGAGAATGATCCAGGTGTTGTAGAGCCCGGCCACCACCGTCCCATCCGGCAGCCGGGCTGGCCGCCGCTCGACCCGGAGACCAGGACACGAGAGATCGCCAACCAGCGTGTGCTCCACCAGTGCGGCTGGCCGCGTGCGCTCGGTTACGGCAGTTGGGGAGTCGAACATCGGGCAAATCTCCGGTCAGGCGCGGGGGACGAGAATGGCGCGGCGCTTCAGCGTGTGCGCGTGTGCTTGCGCGAACACCGCGTTGATGTCGTCGAGCGGATGTTGTTCGACGAACGGTGCGAGCTGCACCTTGCCGTCGAGCACGAGATCGAGCGCGGCGGGATAGAGGTCCGGCGGACAGCCCCAGTTGCCGAGTGCGCGCGCATCGAACGCCATCAGATTGGACAGACGCACTTCGACCCGCTCCATGGTGAAGCCGACGACGGCGAGCGTCGCGCCCGGCACCAGCAGGCTCCAGGCGGCGCGCTGGCCGGCCGCGGTTCCGGAACACTCGAAAATGCACCACTCGGTCTGCCGCAGGCCATGCGCGGCGGCAAACTCCATGATCGCCGCCTTCTGCGCGCGGGAATCCATCGCACTCGCATCCAGGGTCAACGCAGCGCCATGGCGGCCGATCGCGTCGAGCTTTGCCGCGTCGATGTCGATCGCCACCACCGCGGCACCGAAGGCATGCGCGATCTGCGCGGCATAGCCGCCAACGCCGCCGATGCCGATGACGATCGCGATGCTCTCGGGTCCGACGCCCGCCCGGCGCACGGCCTGGAACGGCGTCGTCACCGCGTCGGCCACGACGGAGACATCGGCCAGGGACAGTCCGGCCGCTTCCAGCCGCGCCAGCGGGACGGGACAAAGGCCGCGGCCGGGGACGCGGATATGGCTCGCGAAGCCGCCGTCGATATCGTTGCCGGGCATCTTCTGGGACCGGCAGATGGTGGCGAGGCCGCGGCGGCAGAGATCGCAGACGCCGCACGGGAGCACGGCCGGGACGATCACGGACTGGCCAAGCCACCGCTCCTCGCCCGGCCCGGCGGCAACGACGCGGCCGCTGATCTCATGACCAAGGGTCAGCGGAAGCGGGTGATTGGTGCGAACCCCGTCATAGAGATAGCCGAGATCCGTGTGGCAGACACCGCAACCGGCGACGGCGATGACCACCTCGCCGGGCTCCGGCGGGAAGGGCGAGAACGGGCGGCGAATGAACGGCGCCGCCTGCGCCGTCATGGTCCACTGGAAGGCTTCCTCGGCCACGCTCGTTCCTCCATCGGCCTCGTCAGAGGTATTACGGTGCTTGAATACCGTTTATCCGTCAAGGCCGAATTTGGCCCATCCGCGCCGGCAGACCTTGATCCAGATCAATGCGGCGGAGGATTTTTGTCGGGATGCTCCGACCCAATCGCCGCGGCCTAAATTGGTAAAGCGGTATGTGTTTCAGTAAATAAGCGCCGCCGACGGCATGCGCATCGCCGCCGCGGCAGGAGGAGCGTGGATGAAAGACAGCTTGCGCCCCGGCATCACCCGTACCGAGACCCACGTCATCGACCGCGCCCGCACGATCGATTTCATGGGCGAAAATCTGCGCATCTACGCCACCCCCGAGCTGCTCCGCGACATCGAGGTCGCCAGCCGCAACTTGCTGCTCGAGCATTGCGGTCCCGGCGAGGACTCGGTCGGTGTGCGGGTCGAGTTCGACCACTCCGCGGCAACGCCGCTCGGCATGGAGGTCCGCATCACCGCGACCGTCGCCAGCGTCGAGGGCCGCCGCGTCGTGCTCGACGTGGCCGCGCGCGATGCGGTGGAGGAGATCGCCCGCGGCCGGCACACACGCTTCATCGTCGATGTCGCCAAGGCCGGGCAGCGGCTGGCGGCCAAGGCGGCCGCAGGAGGGACGGGATGAGCAGCGCGCCGCTCCGCGAGAGCCCGCCGGCGACGGCCGGCGACGGCACCAGCCGCGCGGTTCCGAGCTATTGCTACAATTGTGTCGCCGGGCCCGACCTGATGACGGTGCGCGTGGAAAACGGCGTCGTCACCCGCATCGAACCGTGCCATGCCGCCGCCTCCATCCATCCCGGGCTGGGGCGCGTCTGCGTCAAGGCCTTCGGCCTGGTGCAGAAAACCTACAATCCCCATCGCGTGCTGACGCCCATGAAGCGCACCAACCCGCGCAAGGGGCGCGACGAGGATCCCGGCTTCGTGCCGATTTCGTGGGATGAGGCGCTCGACACCATCGCCGCCCGGCTGCAGGACATCCGCGCGCGTGGCCTGGTGGACGAGGCCGGGCTGCCGCGCGTCGCCGCGACGTTCGGCCATGGCGGAACGCCGCAGAGCTATATGGGGACATTTCCCGCCTTCCTCTCCGCCTGGGGGCCGATCGACTACAGTTTCGGCTCCGGCCAGGGCGTCAAGTGTGTCCATTCCGAACATCTCTACGGCGAATTCTGGCATCGCGGCTTCACCGTCTGCGCCGATACGGTGCACACGCGCTACGTCATCTCCTGCGGCTCGAACATCGAGGTCTCCGGCGGCGTCTGCGCCGTGCGCCGCCATGCCGACGCGCGCATCCGCGGCGTCAAGCGGGTGCAGGTCGAGCCGCATCTCTCACCCACCGCCGCCTGCTCGGCCGAATGGGTGCCGATCAAGCCGAAGACGGACCCGGCATTCCTGCTCGCCCTCGTGCACACGCTGCTGTTCGAGCATGAACGCACCGCGCTCGACTTGCCGTTCCTGCTCGACCGTACGGCTGCCCCCTATCTGGTCGCGGCGGACGGCTATTATCTGCGCGATCCGACGACCGGCAAACCCCTGCTGTGGGACGAGGCCAGCGGCGGACCCGTGCCGTTCGACACGCCCGGGGCGCGCCCGGCGCTGGAAGGTCGCTTCACCGTCGCCACGGCGATGACCCGCGGCCCCGACAACGAGATCAATCCGCTCCAGAACGCCGCCGCGCGCACCGCCTTCACCGCCATGGCCGACGCCATGCTGAGCTACACCGCCGATTGGGCCGCCGGCGTATGCGATGTTCCGGCCGCGACCATCCGCCGCATCGCCGCCGAGTTCCTGGACAATGCCTGCATCGGGGCGACGATCGACATCGACGGCGAGGTCCTGCCGTTCCGGCCGGTCGCCGTCACGCTCGGCAAGACCGTCAATAATGGCTGGGGTGCCTACGAATGCTGCTGGGCGCGAACGATGCTCGCGACCCTCGTCGGCGCGCTGGAAGTGCCCGGCGGCACGCTGGGCACGACCGTCCGCCTGAACCGTCCGCACGAGAACCGCCTGCTCAGCGTCAAGCCGGGTGAGGACGGGTTCATGGCTGCGCATTTCAACGCCACCGACCGCAATGGCTGGATGGCGCAGCCGAGTGGGCGCAACGCGCATCGCACGCTGGTGCCCATCCTCGGCAATTCACCCTGGGCGCAGGCGCTCGGTCCGACGCATCTCGCCTGGATGTTCTCCCGCGCCGCGCCGGACGAATGGCCGACGCCGAATTTGCCCGAAATCTGGTTTGCCTTCCGCACCAACCCCGTGATCTCGTTCTGGGACACGGCCGAGATCGGCCGGGCGATGGCTCGCATGCCGTTCATCGTCGCCTTCGCCTACACGTTCGACGAGACGAACCACATGGCGGACATTCTGCTGCCGGATGCGACCGATCTGGAAAGCACCCAGATGATCCGCATCGGTGGCACGAAGTTCGTAGAGCAGCACTGGGCCCATCACGGCGTGGCGCTGCGCGCTCCGGCGGTGGCACCCCAGGGCGAGGCGCGCGACTTCACCTGGATCTCCACCGAGCTCGCCCGCCGTGCCGGTCTGCTGGAGCGCTACAATGCAGCGCTGAACCGCGGCGCGGCCGGGGCGCCGCTCAAGGGTGACGGCTACGATTTCTCCCTCGCCACCGACCGCGCGCACGACGTCGACACCATCTGGAATGCCGTCTGCCAGGCCGCCACCGCCGAGCTCGGCGGCCCCGCCGAGACCAGGGATCTCGACTGGTTCAAGCAGCACGGCCACTATGTCGTCCCGTTCAAGCGCGGGGATTGGTACCTCTACCCGACGATGGTGCGGCTCGGCCTGCGCTTCGAACTGCCGTATCAGGAGCGGCTCCTGCGGGTCGGCGAGGAACTCGGCCGCCGGTTGCACGAACAGAATATCCATTGGTGGGATCGTCAGCTCGACGAATACGTCGCGCTGCCGCAATGGCATGATGTGCCCGCGCGCTGGGAGCGCGCGATCCGCGAACTCGGCGCCGATCCGATGGACTATCCGCTGTGGGGCATCACCACCAAGGTGATGCCCTACACCACCGGCAACAACGCCGGCATTCCGCTGATGCATGAGGTCAGCGCCAATCTGCGCGGCCATGGCGCCGTCATCATCAATGCCGCGACCGCCGCGCGTCTCGGCATCGCCGCCGGCGACCGGGTGGAAGTGCGCTCGCCGATCGGCTCGACCACCGGCCGGGCCGAGATCGTGCAGGGATGCCGCCCGGACACGGTCGTCATCCCCGGCCAGTTCGACCATTGGAAGACGCCCTTCGCCAAGGATCTCGCCTTCCCATCGCTGAACACCGTGGTGCCGATGTCGCTCGCGTTGACCGACGCCACCGGCTCGGGCGCCGACGTGGTGCGTGTCGCCGTCCGCAAGCTGCGGGCGGAGGCGGATGCGCCATGACCCGCTATGTGATGGTCGCGGATCTGCGCCGCTGCGTCGGCTGCCAGACCTGCACCGCCGCCTGCAAGGAAGGCAATGGCACCCCGCCCGGCGTGCAGTGGCGCCGCGTGCTCGACCTGGAAAGCGGCACCTATCCAAACGTCCACCGGGTGTTCGTGCCGGTGGGTTGCCAGCATTGCGCCAACCCGCCGTGCCTGGAGGTCTGCCCCTCGACCGCGACGCGCCAGCGACCCGACGGCATCGTCACCATCGACTACGATCTCTGCATCGGCTGCAGCTACTGCATCATGGCCTGTCCCTATGACGCGCGCAGTCTGGTCGATCGCACGCACTATGCCTTCGGCGATACGCCGACGCCGGCTGAGGCGGCGCGGGTCCACCATCAGACCAGCGGTGTCGCGACCAAATGCACCTTCTGCGCCAAGCGGATCGACGCCGGCGTCGCGCGCGGCCTGGTGCCGGGAACGGATCCCGAGGCAACGCCGCTCTGCGTCAACAGCTGCATCTCCGGCGCGCTGAGTTTCGGCGACATCGACGACCCAGCCGGGCCGGTGGCCGAGCTGCTCGCGGAAAACCAGTGGTTCCGCATGCACGAGAGCGAAGGCACGGAGCCGGGCTTCTACTACATCTGGGACAAGGGAACGCTATGAGCCAACCCATCGCGTCCCGGCGCCAATCCTACTGGGACCTGCGCGCGGCAGGAAATTTCATCGGCGGCGGCAGCGGTGCCGGGCTCGTCGTCATGGCGGCGCTGGCGGCCCTTGCCGGCGCACCGTTCCGCCTCGCGCTCGCGCTCGGCCTCGCTGGTGTCCTGCTCGGCTTGTCGCTGGTGTGGCTGGAAATCGGCAAGCCCTGGCGCGCGCTGAATGTGTTCTTTCACCCGCGCACCTCCTGGATGACGCGCGAGGGCATCGTCGCCAGCCTGCTGTTCCCGGCCGGGCTGGCGGCGAGCCTGATGGCGAGCCCGGCGGCGACGTCCCTCGCCGCGCTGCTCGCCGGCGGCTTTCTCTACTGCCAGGCGCGCATCCTGCGGGCTGCGCGCGGCATTCCGGCGTGGCGGCAGGCGGAGATCGTCCCCCTCATTCTGGCTACCGGGCTAGCCGAGGGCAGCGGGCTCTATCTGCTCGTCGGCACGGCCACGACCGCGGCGATCGGCTGCGCCCTGCTGGCCGCGCTGGCGCGGGAGGCGGCGTGGCGTGCCTACCGCGCCGGGCTGGCTGGGACCCAACTAGCCGCACCCAGCCTCGCCGTGTTCGACAGCCCTGCCGCCCGCGGCGCGCGTGCGGCGCAGGTCGCCGCCGTGGCGCTGATGGTCCTGGCGCTGGTGGCAGCCCGGCTCGCCCCGGAGGTCAGCGCCAGTCTCGGCGTCGCCGCCGGTGCGCTCGCGGCCGGCGGCGGTTGGGGCTTGAAGGCGCTGTTGATCACCCGTGCCGCCTTCACCCGTCCGGTCGCGATCCCGGCGATGCCGATGCGTGGCAGCAGCGACGCTCGCGCCTGGCGAACATCGAGATCGTGACGTGACGAGCGCCTCAGCGCCGCGCCACCCGCCGCGTCGGGCCCGGTTCGACCTCCACCGCCCAGGGACGGCGGGCGATCAGCTTGAGCATGGTCGACAGGCTGATCGAGCGGAGGGTCGCCGCCGTCTGGCTGTCGAGTTCGGCGAGGACGAAGCTCAGTCCCCTGGCGATGTCCTCCCCGGCGGCCGGCGGCGCCGGTTCGGTCGTATCGGCGCTGATATCCTCGAACAGCCGGATCACGTCCATGAGCGTGAGCCGCTTGGCGTTGCCGGCGAAACGGTAGCCGCCACCGACGCCGCGCACCGCGTCCACCAGACCGGCACGGCCGAGATCGCGCAGCACCTTGGCCAGATGGTGTGCGGAGATGCCGTATTTTTCCGCGATCTCGACCGCCGTGATCTGGCGCGCCGGGTCGGCGGCGAGTTCGAGCACGGCGTAGAGCGCGAAGGACGTAGCCTTCTGCAGCCTCATGCCGCCACCAGGACGCGTTCGGGGGCCGGGGGGAAACCGTCAGTCAAAGCGCATCTCCAGTTCGATGAATGGGCCCGCGGTCATCCCCTGGCTGCGGAAGAAGGAGTGGATCACGGTGTTGTCGCGCGCCACCATGGTGCGCACGCGGTCGACACCGGCATCGCGGAAACAGTCGCAGACCGCCGCAAACAGCCGCGAGCCGAGACCGTGCACGCGCAGCCGGGACCGCACCTGCACGGCGAAGATCCACCCGCTGGGCGAGGAGCCGAACTCCCAGGCGCGCACTTCGCCGATGATGAACCCATCGATGCGCCCGGCGGCACCGGCCACCAGGAAGAAGCGGGATTCGCGACGGCGGGCGCCGTAGCGCTCGAACATGTCCTGCCAGTAGTCCGGCTTGAGCAGGCCGGTGACCTCCTCATCGAGCGCGATCACGCCCGGCACATCCGCGGCGGTCGCGGTCCGGATTTCCATCTCCGCGTCGCCCTCCGTCCTGGGCGCCTTCACCGTTCGTCGTGCCATGTCCACTCCTGGCGTGACGTTGCGCGACGCGCCGAGTCTTCGCCGCGACAGCTCTGCTTAGCAACGCCAGGCCCGTGCATTCAACGTCGCTCGCCCGCGCGGCTGGGAACCCGCCGGGCGATCACGGCCGGTCGGCGGTCGAAACTGGCAGCGGAGCGCCATTTTATGGCGCGGCCAAGCCAGCCGGCGCGCCGCCGATCCCAATGCCGCACGGCCACGGAAACAGGAGCGAAAAATGCAGGATAATACCCTCGCCGTCGAGTCGGGCGCGTCCGGCGGCCGTCTCCGGTTCGCCCCGCGCTTCAACGCCGCGGCGGCGTTCATCGACCGCCATGTCGGCGAAGGCCGAGGGACGTCCATCGCCATCCGCACCGCCAACGAGGAGGTGACCTACGCCGCGCTCGCCGAGCGGGTGGCGCGCTGCGGCAACGCGCTGCTCGCTTCCGGCATTCCGCGCGGCGGCCGGCTCCTGATGACGGTACTGGACGGCCCGGCGTTCTTCTACGTGTTCTGGGGCGCGATCAAGGCCGGCATCGTCCCGGTGCCGCTCAACACCCTGTTGCGCGCCGCGGACTACGGCTGGTTCATCGAGGATTCCGGCTGTGCCGGCTTCGTCTACTCGCCCGAACTCGCGGCCGAGATCGAGCCGGCGCTCGCCGCCGCGCACCAGCGCCCGTCCGTCGTGCTGCGCACCACGGGCGACGGCGGCGCGCTGCCAGCGCTGATGGCGCAGGCGAGCCCGCTGCTCGACCTGGCGCCGGCGGCGCCCGAGGATGAATGCTACTGGCTCTATTCCTCCGGCTCGACCGGCCGGCCGAAGGGCGCGGTGCATGCCCAGCGCGACCTCGCGGTCTCCTGCCAGCGCTACGGCGTCGAGACGATCGGCGTCCGGCAGGACGATGTCTTCTTTTCGGCCGCAAAACTGTTCTTCGCCTACGGGCTCGGCAATGCGATGGGCTTCCCGCTATGGGTCGGCGGCACGACGGTCCTGATGCCCGACCGCCCGACGCCGGAGAGCACTTTCGCGGCGATCGAGCGCTTCCGTCCGAGCGTCTTCTTCGGCGTGCCGACCTTGTTCGCGCGTCAGATCGCCGAATTTCAGCGCCTGCAGCCGGATCTCTCGTCGCTGCGCTTCTGTGTCTCGGCCGGCGAGGCGCTGCCGGCGCATCTGTTCGAGGCCTGGCGCCAGCTCACCGGCACCGAGATCATCGACGGCATCGGCTCGACCGAGGCCACCCACATGTATATTTCCAACCGGCCGGGGGCGGTGAAGCCCGGCAGCACCGGCCGCGCGGTGCCAGGCTACACACTGAAAATCGTCGACGACCAGGGCAACGAATTGCCGCCGGGCAACGCCGGGCGGCTGCTCGTGCGCGGCGAATCGATTGCCAAATGCTACTGGCACAGCACGCGGCCGACCCTGGTCGATGGCTGGTTCGACACCGGCGACACCTATCGCCTCGACGCCGACGGCACCTACACCTACAGCGGCCGCAGCGACGACATGCTGAAGGTCGGCGGCATCTGGTGCTCGCCGATCGAAATCGAGGCCGCGCTGATCGAGCACCCGGACGTGCTGGAGGCCGCGGTGGTCGGGCGCGAGGACGCCGACGGGCTGGTGAAGCCGGAAGCCTGGATCGTGCCCAAGAACCCGGACACCGCGGCACCGCTCGACATCGAGGCCGCCCTCGTGCGCCACTGCAAGGCCCGCCTGGCGCCGTACAAATATCCGCGCTGGGTGCATCTCGTCCCGGACCTGCCGAAGACCGCGACCGGCAAGATCCAGCGCTTCGTGCTCCGCCAGCGCCCGTCGCCAATTCCTGCCGCCGGGCTCGGCCCGACAGCGGCGATGGAGCGGGCCCAGTAAAGATCCCATGCCTGCCTTGATCTGGATCAACCACACTGGCCCGCGACAGCGCTAAATACGCATAGCAATGCCGGTTTAGGATCGCCGCTGCCGGCCGAGGAGAATGCGGATGCCACCAGACCGAACCCGTTTGCGAGCGACATCTGCCGGATCTTCCGCTTGGTTCGCGTCATGAGCCAGACCGCGAAGCGGGTGCGCGCGTTTCGCCTCAACGGCCGCGCGCACGAGGTGCTGGTCGCCGACAACGTCCTGTTGCTGGACACGCTGCGCGAGGCGCTCGGCCTCACCGGCACCAAGCGCGGCTGCGACGGCGGCGAATGCGGCGCCTGCACCGTTTTGATCGACGGAACACCGCGGCTCGCCTGCCTGACGCGCACAGAGGAATGTGAGGGGCATGGCGTCGAAACCATCGAGGGCCTGGTCGAGAACGGTCGGATGAGTCGCCTGCAGCGGGCGTTCCACGAACGTCTCGGTACCCAGTGCGGTTATTGCACGCCGGGTATGGTGATGGCGGCCGAGGGTCTGCTGCGCCGCAACCCCGATCCGAGCGCGGCAGAGATCCGCGCCGCCCTTGCCGGCAACATCTGCCGCTGCACCGGCTACGTGAAGATCGTCGAGGCGATAGAGGACGCAGCCCGAGGAGCCCCATGACCGTCATGCGCAACACCCGCGAGGTGGTGGGCCAACCCACGCCTCTGATCGACGGCATCGAGAAGGTGACCGGCCAGGCGAAATACACCGCCGACCTGCCCGCGGCCGGTGCGCTGGTCGGGCGCATCCTGCGCAGCCCCTTCAGCCACGCCCGCATCCTCGCCATCGATACGAGCGCGGCGCGCGCCCTGCCCGGTGTGCGCGCCGTCGTCACCGGCGATGATTGCGCCTTCACCTATGGCGTGCTGCCGATCGCGATGAACGAATATCCGCTCGCGCGCGAGGTCGTGCGCTACTGCGGCGAGCCGCTGGCCGCGGTCGCGGCGGTGGACGAGGCGACGGCGGCACAGGCGATGCGGCTGATCCGTCTGGAGGTCGAGGAACTGCCTGCCTACTACACGGCCGAGGCCGCCCGTGCGCCCGATGCCGTTCCGCTGCACGCGAACAAGCCCGGCAACATCGAGCGCGCCGTGCATCACCGGTTCGGCGATGTCGAAGCCGGTTTCGCTGCGGCCGATCTGGTGCGCGAACAAGTCTATCACTGCGCCGAGATCGCGCACGGGCAGATGGAACTCAACGGCGCCCTGGTCGAGTATGACACGGCCCGCGACCAACTGACGATCTGGAGCACGACGCAGGTCCCCTACTACGTGCATCTGATGCTGTCGCGCTGCCTCGAGATGGACATGAGCCGCATCCGCGTCGTCAAGCCATTCGTCGGCGGCGGCTTTGGCGCGCGCGTCGAAACGCTCAATTTCGAAATCATCGCCGCCCTGCTCGCCCGCGCCGCCGGTGGCAAGGTCCGCCTGCTGCTGTCGCGGGAGGAAACGTTCCTCACCCATCGCGGCCGGCCGGACACCGAAGTGCGGCTCAAGCTCGGCATGACGCGCGCCGGCCGCCTCACCGCCTGCGCCTGCGAGGTGGTCCAGCGCGGCGGCGCGTATGCGGGCTACGGGATCGTGACGATCCTCTATGCCGGCTCGCTGCTGCACGGTCTCTACGACATCCCGGCGATCGCTTATGACGGCTGGCGGGTCTACGCCAACCTGCCGCCCTGCGGGGCGATGCGTGGGCACGGCTCGGTCGACGTGCGCTTCGCCTTCGAGGCGCTGCTCGACAGCATGGCGGCCGAAGCCGGGCTCGATCCGTTCACCGTGCGGCGGCAGAATCTGCTGAGCGCACCGACCGAGACGCAGAACGGGCTGCGGGTCGAAAGCTACGGTCTCGATGAATGTCTCGACTGGGTGGAACGCACGAGCGGCTGGGCCGCCCGCCGCGGGCGCCTCGGGCCTGGCCGTGGCCTCGGCATGGCCTGTTCGCACTATGTCAGCGGCGCCGCCAAGCCGATCCATTGGACCGGCGAGCCGCACGCGGTCGTGCATCTGCGGCTCGATTTCGACGGCGGCATCACGCTGCTGACCGGGGCGGCGGACATCGGGCAGGGATCGAGCACGGTGATGGCGCAGGCCGCAGCCGAGGTGCTCGGCATACGGCTCGACCGGGTGCGCGTGGTCGCCGCCGACAGCATGCTCACACCGAAGGACAACGGGTCCTATTCCTCCCGCGTCACCTTCATGGTCGGCAACGCCACGATCGACGCCGCCCGCGCCCTGCGTGCCAAGCTCCTCGCGGCGGCGGCCGAGCCGCTCGGCGTGTCGGCCGAGGCGATCGAGTGCGAGCACGAAACGTTCCGGCGCATCGGCGACGACGGTCCAGGCCTGCCCTTCGCCGATATCGCGCGTGCTGCCCTCGCGCGCGAAGGTGGCGCCATCACCGCCAAGGGCAGCTTCACCTGTCCGGTGGAATTCCAGGGCGGCAAGCACAAGGGCGGTGCCGTCGGGTCCACCATGGGCTTCAGCTACGCCGCTCAGGTCGTGGAAGTCGCCGTCGATATCGACACCGGCATGGTGACGGTCGAACAGGTCTGGGTGGCGCAGGATTGCGGCTTCGCCATCAATCCGCTCGCCGTCGAGGGTCAGATCCAGGGCGCGGTCTGGATGGGCATGGGCCAGGCGATCGGCGAGGAGACACGCTATGAGCGCGGCCTCGCGCTGCATGGCAGCCTGCTCGACTATCGCGTTCCCACCATCGTCGAATCGCCGCCGATCGCGCTGCATATCGTCGAGAGCATCGACCCGAACGGGCCGTTCGGCGCCAAGGAAGCGAGCGAGGGTGCGCTGGCGGGTTTCCTGCCCGCCCTCGTCAACGCCATCGCCGACGCGATCGGGCTCCGGATCGACACGCTGCCGGTGACGCCGGACCGGCTTCTCGAAGCCCTCGCCGTACGCCGGCGTGAGCAGCGCCTGGCGCGCGAACTGGCCCGCGAGCAGGCCCACCAGCAGGAAGGCGTTGTGTAATGGAGCTCCTGCCGCCCTTCCACGTCGCCACGCCCGGCTCGATCGCGGCGGCCGTCGCCGCCGGCCAGGACCACGCGGCGAGCCGCTTCATCGCCGGCGGCACCGATCTCATGGTCAATCTGCGCCACGGGATCGGCGATCCCGCGACGCTCATCGACCTGCGCGGCATTCCGGAACTGCGCCACGTGAGCGCCGAGCCGGACGGGCTGGTGATCGGCGCGGCGGTGACGCTGGCCGAACTGGCCGAGCATCCGGCGGTGGCCTCGCGCTATCCCGCTATTGCCACCGCCGCCGCAGCCGTCGGCGCGCCGGCGCATCGCGCCGCCGGCACCGTCGGGGGCAACCTCTGCCTCGACACGCGCTGCATCTTCTACAACCGCAGCGCCTGGTGGCGGGAGGCCAACGGCTTCTGCCTGAAATACCAGGGTGACACCTGCCACGTCGCGCCGACGGGCAAGCGCTGCCACGCGGCGTTCAGCGGCGACCTCGCGCCGGCGCTGCTGGTCCATGCCGCCGAAATCGACATCGCCGGACCCGGCGGAGTGCGCCGCCAGCCGCTCGCCGAGCTGTATGCCGAGGATGGCGCGGCGCATCTGAGCCTGGCCCCTGGCGAATTCCTCGTCCGTGTGGTCGTCGCCGCCGATCCCTGGCCGGCGTCCTACGCCAAGGCCCGGGCGCGCGGTGCGATCGACTTCCCGCTCGCCGGCGTGGCCGTTGCCCTGCGCCGCAGCGGAGAAGAGGTCGACGGCCTGCGTGTCGCCCTGACCGGCACCAATGCGCGGCCATTCCTGCTGGCGGGGACCGACGCGCTGCTCGGCGCGCCGGTTTCACCCGCCTGGCTCGATCGGCTCGGCAGGCTGGTGCAGAAACAGGTCTCGCCGATGCGCACGACATTGCTCGCCGCGCAATACCGCCGCCGCGTCGCCGCCGCGCTGGCGCAGCGGCTCGCCGCCACGCTCGGCGGCCTCGATGCCGTCGGGCGTGCGGCATGAGCGCGTTCTGAGCAAAGGGGACGGCCATCCATGCGCACACACGTCGCGAGCCTGCTGCACGACGACCATATGGCAACCCTCGCTCTGATCGGCCGGCTGGAGGCGCTGCTCGGCCGGCACGGTCCCGCGTCCGCCCCGGACGCAGCGGCGACCCCGGTCGCCAACCTGCTGCGCGAGGTCGAGCAGGCGGTGGCGCGCGAGATCAGGCCGCACTTCGCCTTCGAGGAAGACGCGCTGTTCCCGCGCCTCGCCGAGGCCGGGATGGACGAATTGGTGGATTTGCTGGTGGCGGAGCATCAAGCGCTTCTGCCGCTCGCCGACCGCGCGGTCGCGCTCGGCAGCCGGGGCCGCGGGGCGGGCTTCGCGCCCGAAGCGTGGGCGGAATTCCACGCCGTCGCCGCGGCACTCGCCGGCCAGCTCGCCGCCCACGTGGAGAAGGAAGAAATGGCTCTGCTTCCCGCGCTCGATGATCTGCTCGACGTCGAAACCGACTCGGCACTCGCCCTTGCGGCGCTGCGCTGATCCGCTTTCGCATGCTCCTGGCCCGGCGGTCTGCCGGAAACCGTCCTGCCATGGGCACGCGTCTCGTTTCGTATCCTGATTCAGCCACGCCCATGGGGCTGGGATAGGAATCAGGCCACCCGGTGGCACAGGGAGAACGGCCCGCATGGAAGACAGCGATTCGACGCCCCTTCAGGCCGACCGCCTGCAGCTCCGCCCGCTCGACGGCCAGGACCTCGACGCCGTGGTCGCGCTCGATCGGGCGCTCGCCGGCCACAGCCGCCGCGGCTTCTTCGCGCGCCGGCTGGAGCACGCGGCGCGCGATCCAGGCGGGTTCGTCGCCGTCGCCGCCGAGCGCGACGCAGGCTTGGCCGGCTTCGCGCTCGCCCGCATCACCGAGGGGGAGTTCGGTGCCACCTCGCGCGGAGCCGTGCTCGACGCGATCGGCGTCGATCCTGCGCTTGCCCGCCAGCGCGGCGTCGGCCGTGGGCTGATCGACGGGCTGGTCGCCGAGCTGCACGGCCGCGGCATCGGCGAGCTGGCCACCCAGGTGGACTGGACGGAGCACCGGCTGCTCGGGTTCTTCGCCCGGTCCGGTTTCGATCTGGCGCCACGCATCGTGCTGGCGCGCGCGAGCGCCGACCGGCTGCCGGTGGTGCGGGGTGCAGGCTCCGAGCGAGACGTCGACCACCGCGACACGACGGGTGATGATTTCCAGTCCCTGGCGCATGACCGGCTGCCCGTCCGCTCGATGACGCGGGAGGATCTCGCATCCATCATCGAGATCGACCGGCGCATCACCGGCCGGCCGCGGCCGGCCTATCTCGCCCGCAAGCTCGAGGAGACCTTCACGGAGTCCGCCGTGCAGATGTCGCTCGTGGTCGAGATCGACCATCACCCCGCCGGGTTCGTCATGGCGCGCGTCGATATCGGCGAGTTCGGCCATGCCGAGCCCGAAGCGGTGATGGACACGATCGGCGTCGATCCGCGCCACGGCCACAAAGGGATCGCGACGGCGCTCTTGTCACAGCTCATGGCCAACCTCGTTGCACTGCGCACCGAGACGCTGCGCACCGAGGTCGGCTGGAATCATTTCGGGCTCATGCGCTTTCTCGACCGCATGGGATTCGGACCGCATCGGCGCCTGGCGTTGCGGCGCCCGATCCACGGCTGAAGCTCGCCGCCGCCGGACTCATTCCCTCCCGGGCAGGCGGTCCGCGATCGCCGCCCGCACCTCGTCGAGCGCGGCGGGATCGTCGATGGTCGGCGGCGGGTTCGGGGGTTCGCCGTCGGCCAGGCGGCGGATCGAGGCGCGCAGGATCTTGCCGGAGCGGGTCTTGGGCAGCCGCGGCACGATCCGCGCTTCCTTGAATGCCGCGACCGGGCCGATCCGTTCCCGCACCAGCGCCACGAGCTCGGCGGTGATCTCCGCCGACGGGCGGTTGACCCCGGTCTTCAGCACGACGAGGCCCAGGGGGGTCTGGCCCTTGAGCGCATCCTTGGCACCGACGACGGCGCACTCGGCGACATCCTGGTGCGCGGCCAGAACCTCCTCCATCGCCCCGGTCGAGAGTCGGTGCCCGGCGACGTTGATGATGTCGTCGGTGCGCCCCATCACCCAGACATCGCCGTCGGCATCGATCACCCCGGCATCGCCGGTGCGATACCAGCCGGGGAAGTCGGCGAGATAGGCGGTGCGGAACCCTTCCTCGTTGTGCCAGAGCGTGGGCGCGCACCCGGGCGGCAGCGGCAGGCGGATGGCGAGATTGCCACTCTGCCCGCGCGGCAGAACCGCGCCGGCGTCGTCGAGCGCCTGCACGTCATAGCCCGGCGATGGCCGCCCGCCGGCACCCGGCTTGGGCGCGGTGAGGCCGAAGCCACGGAAGCCGGCCGTGATCGGCCAGCCGGTCTCGGTCTGCCACCAATGGTCCACGACCGGCTTGCCGAGCTGTTCCGCCGCCCACACGGCGGTCGGGGGATCGCAGCGCTCCCCGGCGAGGAACAGCGCTTCGAGCCGTGACAGGTCGTGGCGGCGCATCAGCGCGCCCTCCGGGTCCTGCTGCTTGATGGCGCGGATCGCGGTCGGCGCAGTGAACAGCACGCGCACCCGGTGCTCGGCCGCGACCCGCCAGAACGCGCCGGCATCGGGCGTCCCGACCGGCTTGCCCTCGTACATGATGCTCGTGCAGCCGGCGAGCAGCGGCGCATAGACGATGTAGCTGTGCCCGACGACCCAGCCGACGTCGGACGCCGCCCAGAACACGTCCCCGGCATCAACGCCGTAGATCATCCGCATCGATTGCGTCAGTGCCACGGCGTGCCCGCCGGCGTCGCGCACGATGCCCTTGGGCCGCCCCGTCGTGCCGGACGTGAACAGGATATAGAGCGGGTCGGTGGCTGCGATCGGCACCGGCGGATGCGGAGCCGCGCCCGCCTCGGCGGCGTCGAAATCATGGTCCCGCCCGGCGACGAGCTCCGCCCGCAGCGCCGGCCGCTGCAGGATCAGGCATGCATCCGGCTTGTGCGGCGAGAGCTCGATGGCAGCGTCGAGCAGCGGCTTGTAGGCAACGACGCGGCCGGGCTCGAGGCCGCAGGAGGCGGATATCACCACCTTGGGCGCGGCATCGCCGATACGGCTGGCGAGCTCGGGCGCTCCGAAGCCGCCGAAGACGACGGAATGGATCGCGCCGAGTCGGGCGCAGGCGAGCATGGCGATGGCCGCCTCCGGCACCATCGGCATGTAGATCACCACCCGGTCGCCGCGCCGCACGCCGAGCCGGGCCAGCGCCCCGGCGATGCGCGCCACGCGATCGCGTAACTCGGCATAGGTGAAGCGGACCTGGCGGGAGGCCAAAGGACTGTCCCAGATCAGGGCCGCCTGGCCGCCGCGCCCGGCCTCGACATGCCGGTCGAGGCAGTTATAGGCGGTGTTCAGCTGCCCGCCGGCGAACCACTGGCCGTAAGCGCCTCGGTCCGGATCGAACACGCGGTCCCATGGGCGGTCCCAATCGATCCCCTCGGCCGCTCGCGCCCACCAGCCTTCCGGATCGCGCCGCCATTCGGCGACGGCTTCGGTGTAGCGGTCTCGGGTGGTCTCGCTCATGGCTGCGTCGCCTCCGCGTGCGGACCGTGGGACAGTGCCGCGCCGATCGGCCTCGCGCAACCGTGACGGCGGTCGATTTCGTGCAAAAATTTATCTGCTGCACCTGCGAAGACGACGCATTCCTGCTATGCGGCGAGGCCATCCTTGTTTACATCTGCCTGGTAATGCGTCGGGCCACGAACAGGGCGTGCCCGCGACGGAGCGACGAAGGAGGGAACTTTGAGCAATATGACCGCGGCAGGTCCGCATTTCGAGGTGGCGCCGAGCATCCGCGTCAGTCGGGCCGAGGAGCGGCGGGTCATCATCGGCTCCGCTGTCGGCACGGTGTTCGAGTGGTATGACTTCTATATTTTTGCCACGCTGGCACCGTTCTTTGCCGGGCTTTTCTTCCCCAAAGGCAACGATACCGCTGCGCTGCTGTCGGCGTTCGCCGCCTACGCGGTGGGCTTCCTCGTGCGCCCCTTCGGCGCCATCGTTTTCGGCCGCGTCGGCGACCTGGTCGGACGCAAATACACGTTCCTCGTCACCATTCTGGTGATGGGGTTCGGCACCTTCCTCACCGGCGTCATGCCGACCTACGCGGCCATTGGCTGGGCCTCGCCGATCATCCTGGTGCTGCTGCGCTTGCTGCAGGGGCTCGCGCTGGGGGGCGAGTATGGCGGCGCGGCGACCTACGTCGCCGAGCACGCGCCGGCCAATGGGCGCGGACTGGCGACCTCCTGGATCCAGACCACGGCAACCGTCGGGCTGTTCGTGGCTCTGTTCGTCATCTGGGCGATCCGCGCCATGATGGCGCCGGGCGAGTTCGCGGCGTGGGGCTGGCGCATCCCGTTCCTGCTCTCCGTGGTTCTGCTGCTGATCTCGCTCTACATCCGGCTGCGGCTGAATGAGAGCCCCGTCTTCGCGCGCATGAAGTCCGAGGGGCGCGCCTCGAAGGCGCCGCTGACCGAGAGTTTTCTGCACTACCCCAATAACAAATACGTGCTGCTGGCGCTGCTCGGCGCCACCGCTGGCCAGGGCGTGGTGTGGTACACGGGCCAGTTCTACGCGCTCTTCTTTCTCACCATCGCGCTGCATCTGGATTACAAGAGCGCCTACTTCCTGGTCGGTGCAGCCCTGCTCGCCGGCACCCCGTTCTTCCTGTTCTTCGGCTGGCTGTCGGACCGGATCGGACGTCTCAAGATCATCCTCGCCGGATGTCTGATCGCCGCGCTGACCTTCATTCCGCTGTTCGGCGCCTTGACGCGGGCGATCAATCCGGACCTCGCGGCGTTCCAGGCCAACACCAAAATCACCGTCGCCGCCGACGCCTGCAACTTCCACGTCTTCGTCGGCCCATGGTCGAAGTTCACCGACTGCGACCGGGCGAAGGACCAACTGACCAAGGCGGGGCTGAACTTCACCTCGCTCCCGGCGGAGGCGGACAAGCCGGTCGTCGTTACCATCGGAGACACGCGGATCGAGGGCGCCGACGCGGCCAAGATCAAGGCGGCACTGGACGCCGCCGGCTACAAGGAAAAACCTGACCCGGCGAAGATCGACTGGGCGATGGCCTTCCTCTGGCTGTTCATCATGCTGATCTATGTCACCATGGTCTACGGCCCGATGGCGGCCTATCTGGTGGAGCTGTTCCCGGCGAAAATCCGCTACACCTCGATGTCGTTCCCGTACCACATCGGCAATGGCTGGTTCGGTGGCATGCTGCCGCTGCTGGCCACGGCCATGGTGGCCTATCACGGTAATATCTACTACGGGCTCTGGTATCCGATCGTCGTGGCGCTGATCAGCTTCGTCATCGGCCTGCTCTTCCTGCGCGAGACCCGCAACGTGGATATCCACGCCTGATCACGTCGCCGCCAAGAACAGCCTCGCCTGCCGGTCTGCCTCCGAGGGCAGATCGGCAGCTTGGTTGCGAATCCAGCTGACGATATCGCCGAGGGGCCGCGCCCTTTCGGTGTCGCGCAGCAGCAGATGGTATTGCGGCGGGTAATAGGCGAGGCGCACCCCGCCATCGCCGTTGGCCGCGATGTCGCGCCAAGCCGCCGCCATGGCCGGACGAGGCACGAGCTGGTCCTGCCCGCCATAGAGGATCAGCGCCGGGCCGCGCAGCCGCGGCGAGGCCGCGAGCGCGGCTCCCATGAGGTCGACGAGGCCCTCCAGCGCATCCATCCGCGCCCCATGCAGCGTCAGCGGATCGGTGGACAGGCGGACGAGGGCCGCGCGGTTGTCGGAAGCGACCACACCCGCAACCCGGCCGGTGAGCACGACCCCCGGCGCAAGGCTCGCGGCGAGGCGCAAGGTCAGGCGGTAGAGCGGGTTCATCGCCGCGCCGCCCCACACCGCGGGCGCCGACAGCACATACCCCGACACGTTCGGGGCGGCGTGACTGGTGGCAAGACACATCAACACCGCCCCGCCCATGCTCTCGCCAATCAGGTAGAGCCGGCTGGCCGGATGCGCGCGGGCGACGCTCGCCGCCATGTCGGCGGCGTCGGCAACCAGCTGCTGCGTCCCCGGCCAGCGGCCGCGCCCGGGAGCCGCTCCGAACCCGCGCTGGTCGGGGGCGTAGAGGCCGATTCCGGCCTCCAGGAACCACGGCGCCGGGATTTCCCAGGCATCGCGGCTGTCATTGAACCCGTGCAGTGCCAGCGCCACGGCCCACGGCGATGCGCCGCTCTCCGGCAACGGCGGCAGCCAGCGCCGGAACGGCAGGCGGGCGCCGTCGCGCACGGTGAAATGCCCGTCCGTCACGGCCGGGGCAGCGCCGAACGATGGCAGCGGGGCCACGGTGCAGCCGCTCGCCGCCACGAACGGCGCGGCGAGCAGCACGGAGCGCCGCGGGATGTTGCACGTTGCGCGCACAAGCTGCACAGCTATCATCCCGCCGCTATTCCCGCCAGAGAGGTGCCCATGCCGGACGGAGCGAACTCACCGGGCTCGACCGAGACCATCCGTGTCCATGACCGCGTCGTTGCCTGCGATGGCGGCGGCGGGGCGCTCGGCCACCCGCGGGTGTTCCTGCGCATCGTCGAGGATGAGGTGGTATGCCCCTATTGCTCGCGCCACTATGTCCTCGAGCCCGGTTCGGCTGAGGCGGGCGGCCACTGAGCGCGGCGTCCGCGCCGATGCGCCTGGTCCTGGTCGACGGCTCGGGCTTCATCTTCCGTGCCTTCCATGCCCTGCCGCCGATGACGCGACCGGACGGGACGCCGGTCAACGCGGTCTTCGGCTTCACCAACATGCTCAGCCGGCTGCTGCGCGAGCATGCGGGCACTCATCTCGCCGTGATCTTCGACGCCGGACGGGCGACCTTCCGCACCCGGCTCTATGATCGCTACAAGGCGCACCGTCCCGATCCGCCGGAGGAACTGATCCCGCAATTCGCGCTGGTGCGCGCGGCGACCGAGGCATTCGGCGTGCCGGCCATCGAGCTCGCCGATTGGGAGGCGGACGATCTCATCGCCGCCTATGCCGAGGCCGCGCGCCGCACGGGCGGCGAGGTGACGATCGTGTCCTCCGACAAGGATCTGATGCAGCTGATCCGCCCCGGGGTCGCGCTGCTCGATCCGATCAAGCAGGCGCCGATCGGGCTCGAGGAGGTGATGGCCAAGTTCGGCGTGCCGCCGGAGCGGATGATCGACGCCCAGGCCCTGATCGGGGACCCGGTGGACAATGTCCCGGGCGTGCCGGGCATCGGCGCCAAGACCGCTTCCCAGCTGCTCGCCGAGTTCGGCGACCTCGAAGGGGTGCTGGCGGCCGCGCCGGGAATGAAGCCATCCAAGCGGCGCGATGCCCTGCTCGCGCACGCCGACGCCGCCCGCCTCTCGCGCATTCTGGTGACATTGCGCGCCGACGCGCCGCTGCCGCTGCCGCTGGAGGCGCTGGCCCTGCGCGAGCCCGATCGGGCGCACCTGGCCACCTGGCTGCGCGAACAGGGGTTCCGCAGCATCATCGCCAGGCTCGGGCTCGACGGCGATCCCCCCGCCCCTGCCGGTTCATCGGCCGACCCGCCTTCGCCCAAGTCGGCGCCGACCGCCGCACCGGCGCCGCGTGCGCCTGGCTTCGGACCCTATGCCACGGTGACGACCCCGGCGGCCCTCGACGACTGGGTCGCGGAGGCGACGCGCGAGGGGCTCGTTGCGGTCGATACCGAGACCGACGGGCTCGACCCGCGCCGGGCGCGGATCGTCGGCTTCTCGCTCGCCACGGCGCCGGGCCGGGTCTGCTACGTGCCGCTGCGCCATGTCAGCGAGACGCCCCAGCTCGAGCCGGCGGCGGCGCTGGCCGCGCTCGCCGGCCTGTTCGCCGACGCGGCGGTGCTGAAGGTGTTCCAGAACGCGAAATTCGACCTGCACGTCTTCGCCACGGCCGGCCTGACGACGATCGCGCCGGTCGATGACACGATGCTTATCTCCTACGCCGAGGAGGCCGGCGCCCACGGGCATGGCATGGACGAGTTGTCCGCGCTGCATCTCGGCCATCGCCCGATCAGCTACGACGAGGTCACCGGCACCGGTCGCGGCCGGATCGGCTTTGCCGAGGTCGCACTCGATCGCGCCACCGCCTACGCCGCCGAGGATGCGGACGTGACGCTGCGGCTGTGGCACGCGCTGCGCCCGCGCCTGCGCGAGGTCGGTGCGCTGGCCTGGTACGAGCAGGTGGATCGGCGGCTGATCGCGGTGCTGATGGCCATGGAGCGGGCCGGGGTGAAGGTGGACGCGGCCGAACTGGGCCGCATCTCGATCGAGTTCGCCGCACGCATGGCGGTCATGGAAGCCGAGATCCACGGCCTCGCCGGGCGTGCCTTCAATCTCGCCAGCCCGAAGCAGTTGGGCGAGGTGCTGTTCGAGGACATGGGCCTCGCCGGCGGCAAGCGCATGAAGACCGGCGCCTGGGGCACCGACGCGGCCGTGCTGCAGGACCTCGCCGAGCAGGGCCACGCGCTGCCGGCGCGCATCCTGGAATGGCGGCAGCTCGCCAAGCTGAAGTCCACCTATGCGGACGCGCTGGTCGGGCAGATCGATCCCGCGACCGGCCGGGTGCACACCAGTTTTGCCATGGCGGCGACCACCACCGGACGGCTGTCCTCAACGGATCCCAATCTGCAGAACATCCCCATCCGCACCGAGGAGGGCGGGCGCATCCGGCGCGCCTTCATCGCCGAACCGGGCTGGCGGCTGGTCAGCGCCGATTACTCGCAGATCGAACTGCGCCTGCTCGCCCATGTCGCCGACATCCCGGCGCTGCGCGAGAGCTTCCACATCGGCGAGGATATCCATGCGCGCACGGCGAGCGAAGTGTTCGGCGTGCCGATGGCGGGAATGGATGCGCTGACGCGGCGGCGGGCGAAAGCGATCAATTTCGGCATCATCTACGGCATCTCGGCCTTCGGCCTGGCGCGCCAGCTCGGCATCGAGCCTGGCCAAGCGCGTGCCTACATCGACGCCTATTTCGCCCGCTATCCCGAGATCCGCGCCTACATGGAGCGGACGAAGGAGGCTGCGCGCCGGCAAGGCTATGTGCAGACGCCGTTCGGGCGGCGCTGCTACATACAAGGGATCGCCGAGCGCAATCCGGCCCGGCGCGGCTATGCCGAGCGGCAGGCCATCAACGCGCCGCTGCAGGGCGGGGCGGCAGACGTGATCAAGCGCGCGATGGTGCGCTTGCCGGCGGCATTGGCGGGCTCCGCAGCCCGGCTGGTGCTGCAGGTCCACGACGAACTGCTGTTCGAGGCCCCGGAGAGCGAGGCGGCAGCGGTTGCATCGACGGCCCGCCGCGTCATGGCGGAGGCCGCCACGCTGTCCGTGCCGCTGGTGGTCGAAACCGGCATCGGCGCCACCTGGGCCGACGCGCATTGACCCGCGCATAGGCAGACTGGGGTCCAGGGGCCTCCCGGCCCCTGGAAGGCGGCCATGGGGGCCCCGCCCCCTTGGCCTGCCCGTTCAGTCCATATACTGCCCGCCATTGATCGACAGGGTCGATCCGGTGATGAACCCGCCTTCCTCGTCGGTGAGGAACACGACGCCGCGGGCGATTTCCTCCGGCTTGCCGAGGCGTCCAACGGGGATCTTGGCGACGATCTTTTCCAGCACGTCGGCAGGGACGGCGCGAACCATGTCGGTATCGATATAGCCTGGGGCGAGCGCGTTGACGGTGATACCGTGACGCGCGCCTTCCTGGGCCAACGCCTTGGTGAAGCCGAACAGCGCCGATTTCGCCGCCGAGTAGTTCGCCTGCCCCGCTTGCCCGGCCTGGCCGTTGATGCTGCTGATATTGACGATGCGGCCGAACTTCTTCGCCCGCATGCCGTCGAACACGGCCTTGGTCATGTTGTAGACCGAAGAGAGATTCGTCTCGATGACCGCGTGCCACATCTCCGGCGTCATGCGCGAGAAGCCGGCGTCGCGAGTGATGCCGGCATTGTTGACGAGAATCTCGATCGGCCCGTCCTCGGCGGCGATCTTCGCCGCGGCCTCCTGGCAGGCCTCGAAGCTGGCGACGTCGAACCGCACCACTTTGATGCCGCTCTCGGCATGAAACGCGGCGGCGGCGGCGTCGTTGCCGTGGTAGGTGGCGACGACGGTCCGCCCCGCCGCCTTGAGTGCGTGGCTGATCGCGGCGCCGATGCCGCGAGTACCGCCGGTGACGAGAGCCACTCGGGCCATGTTGCTTTCTCCCTGCCTCCACGCGGCCGGTTCAGGATGGCCGCGGTTTCTTGTTATAGATCAGTTGCTCAGCGCGGTCACCGAGGAAGCGCCGGCCGGCGGCAAAGGCCCGCCGGCCGGCCGGCAACCAGGTTCAGCGCTCGACGCACATGGCGACGCCCATGCCCCCGCCAATGCACAGCGTGGCGAGGCCCTTGTGCGCATTGCGCCGGCCCATCTCGTGCAGCAGCGTCACCAGGATGCGCGCACCGGAAGCGCCGATCGGATGGCCGATGGCGATCGCCCCGCCATTGACATTGACCTTGTCGGTATCCCAGCCGAGCCCCTTGTTCACGGCGCAGGCCTGGGCGGCGAAGGCTTCGTTGGCCTCGACGAGATCCAGGTCGGCGGCCTTCCAGCCGGCGCGCTGCAGCGCCTTCTGGCTGGCCGGCACCGGGCCGGTGCCCATCAGCGCCGGATCGACGCCAGCGGTGGCGAACGCGGCGATGCGCGCCAGCGGGGTGAGACCGCGCTTCGCCGCCTCTTTGGCCGACATCACCACCAGCGCCGCAGCGCCGTCATTGATGCCGGAGGCATTCGCGGCGGTCACGGTCCCGTCCTTGGCGAAGGCCGGGCGCAGCTTCGTCATGCTCTCGAGGGTGGCGTCGTGGCGGATATACTCGTCCTCCGCGACAAGGGTTTCGCCCTTGCGGGTCTTGACCGTCACCGAGGTGATCTCGTCCTTGAACTTGCCCGCCTTCTGCGCCGCCGAGGCCTTCTGCTGCGAGGCAAGGGCGAAGGCGTCCTGCTCCTCGCGCGTGATCTGGTAGGCCTTGGCGACGTTCTCGGCGGTGATGCCCATGTGGTAGCCGTGGAATACATCCCACAGCCCGTCCTTCAGCATGGTGTCCATCATGTCGAGCTGGCCCATCTTGACGCCGGCGCGAAGAAAGGCGGCATGCTGGGACAGGCTCATGCTCTCCTGGCCGCCGGCGACGACGATGCTGCTCTCGCCGGTACGGATCTGCTGGGCGGCGAGCGCCACCGTGCGCAGGCCGGAGCCGCACACCTGATTGATGCCGAAGGCGGTCTTTTCATCGGGAATGCCGGCGGCGCGGGCGGCCTGACGGGCCGGGTTCATGCCCTGACCAGCGACGAGGATCTGGCCGAGGATGACCTCGTCCACATCACCCACTTCGAGCTTCGCGCGCGTGACCGCGGCCTTGATGGCGATGCTGCCGAGCTCGTGGGCCGGCGTGGTGCCGAGCGCGCCGCTGAAGCTGCCCACGGGTGTGCGGGCCGCGGCGACGATGACGATGTCGTCCATGCTGTTTTCTCCCTTGCGGCGATGCTGCCGCATATCAGGCCATGTGCGGGTGCAGCGTAGTCAAGTGGGGCGGCCGTGGCTAGAGCGACGCCCGGGACGTCGCCGGCGGGGATCAGCCTTCGGGGCCGAGTGTCTGCTCGACCAGGGTCGCCCACAGCGAGGCGCCGATCGGCAGGATGGCATCGTTGAAATCATAGTCCGGATGATGCACGCCGACGCCGCCTCGATCCGGCCCCGCCTGGCCGATGCGCACGAAGCAGCCCGGCGCCGCCGCCGCCATGTAGGCGAAATCCTCGCCACCCAGCATCGGCGCCGCCGTCCGCAGCACGTGAGCCGCGCCGACGACGCGCTCGGCCGCGGCGGCGGCGCGATCGGTCGGTTCCGGCGCGTTCACCACCGGCGGGTAGCCGCGCCGGTAGTCCACCACCGCGCGCGCCCCGTGCGCCTGCGCCGTGCCTTCCGCGATCTCCGCGATCAGCGCCGCGAGCCGATCCTGCACCGCCGCGCTCAGCGCCCGCGCCGTGCCGTTCAGCACTGCCTCCGCCGGGATGACGTTGCCGGTGGTGCCGGCGTGGAACTGGGTCACCGAGACGACCGCCGGATCGGCCGGGTCGAGCCGACGCGCGACGACGCTCTGCAGCGCGAGCACGACATGCGCACCGACCAGCACCGGATCGATCGCGAGATGCGGCCGCGCGCCGTGTCCGCCCTCGCCGGCGATGGTGATCCAGAACCGGTCCGAACAGGCCGAAGCGAGCCCCGGCGCGGCTAGGATCGTGCCGACTGGCAGGCCGGGGTCGTTGTGCGCGCCATAGACCGCATCGCACGGGAAGCGCGCGAACAGCCCCTCCTCCACCATCGTTCGCCCGCCGCCGAGCCCCTCCTCGGCGGGCTGGAAAATGAAATGCACCGTGCCGTCGAAATTGCGCGTCTCGGCGAGGTAGCGGGCGGCGCCGAGCAGCATGGTGGTGTGCCCGTCATGGCCGCAGGCATGCATCACGCCTTCGCGCTGCGAGCGATGGGCGGGGCCGTTGCCCTCGGCCATCGGCAGCGCGTCCATGTCGGCGCGGATGCCGATGGCGCGCGGGCTGGCGCCAGCGCGCAGCGTGCCGACCAGACCGGTGCCGGCAATGCCGCGCGTCACCGTGATGCCCCATTCGGCGAGCTTTCCGGCGACGAACGCGCTCGTCCGATGCTCCTGGAAGCCGAGTTCCGGATTTGCGTGCAGGTCGCGCCGCCACGCGGTCAACTCATCGTGAAAGGCCGCGATGCGATTGATCACCGGCACAGCGTCGCCCTCGGCTACAGCGCGCCGCCGCGCCGTCCGGCGCGCGCGCCGAGCCGCAGGCGCAGGGCGTTCAGCTTGATGAAGCCGGCCGCGTCCACCTGGTCGTAAGCGCCCTGGTCATCCTCGAACGTGACCATGTTCATCGAGTAGAGACTGTTCGGGCTCTCCCGGCCGATGACGGTCGCGTTGCCCTTGTAGAGCTTCATCCGCACCTGACCGGAGACCGAGGCCTGGCTGGCATCGATCAGCGCCTGCAGCATCCGACGCTCCGGGCTGAACCAGAACCCATTGTAGATCAGCTCCGCGTAGCGCGGCATCAGGCTGTCCTTGAGATGCGCCGCCTCGCGATCGAGGGTGATGCTCTCGATGCCGCGATGGGCGGCGAGCAGGATGGTGCCGCCCGGCGTCTCATAGACGCCACGCGATTTCATGCCGACGAAGCGGTTCTCGACCAGATCCAGCCGGCCGACGCCGTTGTCGTGGCCGAGTTGGTTGAGCCGGGCCAGCAGCGCCGCCGGCGACAGCCGCACCCCGTCGATCGCCACCGGGTCGCCATGTTCGAACGCGATGCTGATCACCGTCGCCCGATCCGGCGCGTCCTCCGGGCGGATGGTGCGCTGATAGACGATCTCGTCGGGCTCGGCGCCCGGATCTTCGAGGATTTTCCCCTCCGAGGAGGAGTGCAGCAGGTTGGCATCGACCGAGAACGGCGCCTCGCCGCGCTTGTCCTTGGCGATCGGGATCTGGTTCGCCTCGGCGAAGGCGAGCAGCCGGGTGCGGCTGGTGAGGTCCCATTCGCGCCAGGGCGCGATCACCTTCACGTCCGGATTGAGGGCGTAGTAGGCGAGCTCGAAGCGCACCTGGTCGTTGCCCTTGCCGGTCGCGCCATGGGCGACGGCATCGGCGCCGACCTGCTCGGCGATCTCGATCTGGCGCTGGGCGATCAGCGGGCGGGCGATGGAGGTGCCCAGCAGATATTGGCCCTCGTAGAGCGCGTTGGCGCGGAACATCGGAAAGACGAAGTCCCTCACGAAGGTCTCGCGCAGATCCTCGACGAAAATCTCCTGGATGCCGAACATCTCGGCCTTGCGCCGCGCCGGTTCCAGCTCCTCGCCCTGGCCGAGATCGGCGGTGAAGGTGACCACCTCGCAGTGATAGGTCTGCTGCAGCCAGCGCAGGATCACGCTGGTGTCGAGCCCGCCGGAATAGGCCAGCACGACTTTTTTCACGCCCTTCGCCGCCATCACGCGCTCCCTGGTCCGAACCGGGGCCGGTTACTCCCCACCGGCCGGGCGCGCAAGCGCCGCCCGCACCGAGGCTGCGTCCGCCGGCGCGCCCCCGGCAACCGTCACCTGCCGCGCCGCGGCCTCGACCCAGGCCCGGTTGCTGCGCTCCGAGCCCCAGGGCGCATCCTCCAGCCCAACGCGCACATGCCCGCCCGCCGCCACGGCGGGTGCGATCAGCGGCGTGATGTCGACGCCGAGCCCGGCCACCATCCAGGGCGCGTCCGCCGGCGCCTCGCGTGCCAGCAGGGCGAGATAGGCATCGAGAAAGGCCGGCGCGGGCGGCAACCCCCAGGCGAATTCGTCGGAGAACATCAAGCGGTAGATCGGCGCCGGCAGCCCGTCCCAACCGGCCGCCATGGCGGCGCCGAGCCGCAGGAACCCGGGCTCGTAGATCGCATAGGACGGATGCAGCCGGTGCCGCGCCGCGAGGCGCAGACCCTCGGCGACGTGATCCGGCGGGTTGAGATAGACGAACCCCGCGCCCTCAGCCGCTTCCGCGCCGAAGCGGACGAAATTGACCGATCCGGGATCGACCACCGTCCATTCGATCAGCCCGCGCGCGGCCAGCGCCTCGACATGGGCGAACCGCGCCGCGGCGTCGCCTTCAGCCCCGGCGTAGGCAGAGCCGGCGAGCGGAATGGTGGGGTAGACGAGGGCATCCACGCGGGCGCGGATACCCTCGATGATGCGGGCGTAGATCTCCCAATCGTCACGCTGCCGCCCGGTCGCCGCGTCGTAGGCATGGAGGTGGATGATCGCCGCCCCGGCTTCGGCACAGGCGATGCCGTCGGCGATGATCTCCGCCTCGGCGATGGGAATTCCGGGCTGGCGCGCCCGCCCCCACGGCCCGTTCAGCGCCACTTCGATCCAGACCTTGCGCATGCCCATAGGGTCCTCACGACATCATGATCGCCCCGCGCGAACCGCGGAGAACGGCCATAAAGTCACAGATCTGTCGCGGCTGCACGAGCGGTTTCGGTTGCATTCGGCAGGGGCCTCCGATACACACAGTGGTGGGATAGAGTCGTTCAGGTGCGGGGACGTGCATTGTCGCGTGCCTATTGCGGCTGACCAGCGAGAAGGGACCAAGACGATGGCCTCTGGCAACTATACGGGTACCTACTCCAGCAGCGTCACCGTCACGGTGACCCCGGCCACGTTCGCGACCGGCAGCGTTGTCGATGTCACACGGGGCGTCGCGGTCCAGTCCTCGATCCTCGATCCGAGCATCGACGCGATGGGCGTGATCGACGCCACTGGCGGCGTGGTCGTGGCGCCCGGTGGGGTTCGGGGGGTCGTCGATCTTGCCGGCGGCACGGGTGTCGAGCTCAAACATGCCGGGACGCTGATGAACGCGGGCTACATCCAGGCCTCGGGGGCCATCCTGGTGGCGCCGCATGGGGCGGCGCGGGATGTCACCCTGCAGGGCGGTGTCGGGGCCGATCTCGCCGGCGGCGGCACGGTGCAGAATTTCAGCTACATCCAGGCCATCGGTGGCGTCGTCGTCGCGCCGAACGGGTCGGCCCAGAACGTGGTGCTGGATGGCGGCGTGGCGGTCGAGCTCGGCAAGCCCGGCCTGGTGCAGAACTACGCCTATATCGAGGCGGCGGGCGGCGTTCTCGTCGCCCAGCGCGGCGTGGCGCAGAATGTGGATGTCAAAGCCGCGGTCGGGGTCGATCTGGCGGGCGGCGGCACGGTGCAGAATTTCGGCCGGATCGATGCGGCTGGTGGCGCCGTCGTCGCGCAGAGCGGGATCGCGCAGAACGTGGCCGTCCATGGCGGCATCGGCGTGGAGCTCGGCGCCGCGGGCGTGGTCGACAATTACGGGACGATCACGGCGGAGAGCGGCCACCTCGTCGCCCAGCACGGCATCGCGCACAATGTCAGCGAGACGCCGGCCATCGGCGTGGACATGTCGGCGGGCAGCACGCTGTTGAACGCCGGGCTCATCCAGGCAACCGACGCCGTGGCCTTCAACGGCACCGGGTCCGACCTGGTCCTCGAAGGCACGGGCGGCAATTTCGGGGTCGCCGGATCCATCACCGGCTTCGTCGCCGGGGATACGATCGACCTCGCCAACGTCGCGAACGCCGGCGTGAAGGTCGGCAACGGGGACGATTTCGTTCTCACCATCACCAGCAACGGCCACGTCGTCGGCTCGCTCGACTTCGCCGGGCCCTATACCGCCAGCAGCTTCCAGTTTTCCACGAACGGCTCCGGCGGCACCGACATCACCACCACCTTCCCCTGCTTCGCCGAGGGAACGCGCATTGCCACGCCGCAGGGCGAGGTCTCCGTCGAGACCTTGACCGAGGGCGGGCTTGTGCTCACGGCCTCCGGCGCGACCCGGCCCATCGTCTGGATCGGCACGCGGCGGATCGACTGCACCACGCATCCCGTGCCGACGCAGGTCTGGCCCGTGCGCGTGCGCAGCGGCGCATTCGGCGACGGGCTGCCGCGACGCGACCTGCTGATCTCCCCGGGCCACGCGGTGTTCGTCGATGGGCTGCTGATCCCGGTCGCGCATCTGATCAACGGCGCCTCGATCGTCCAGGAGCGCGTCGCCAGCGTCACCTATTACCATGTCGAGCTGGACAGCCACGACATCCTGCTCTCCGAAGGCCTGGCCTCGGAGAGCTATCTCGACACCGGCAACCGCGGCGCGTTCGCGAACTCGGATCAGGCGATGACGCTGCAGCCGGACTTCTCACCGCGCAGCCACGAGGTGGATGGGTGTGCGCCCTATCGCACGGGTGGCGCCGAAGTCGAAGCGGTGCGGAGCCGGTTGCTGGAGCGGCTGGATGGGCTCGGCTTCGAGGCGGCCGAGCCGGTGGCCCTGACCGTCGAGGCCGTTGCCGGCGACCGTGTGATCCGCCAGCCAGTGCCGACCCCCGCGTCCGGGCGGCTGCTTCGCCTCAGTCTGCCGGCCGGCACCGATCGGATCTGCCTGCGCTCAGACGTCGGCGTGGCCGCTGGGCTGAATGTCGCGATCACCGACGTTCGCGGCCTTGGGCTCTGCGTCGGCGCGGTGTTCGTCGATGGCGCGCTGGTCCCGCTCGACTCGCCGGCACTGGCTGCCGGCTTCTACCGCGTCGAGCGTGGGGGCGCCGAATCATGGCGCTGGACCGATGGGGCCGCCGAAATCGTCCTGCCGCCGAGCCTCCGGCCGTCTGGCATGGCGCCGGTTCTGATCGAGCTTCTGGTCCGCGACGTCATGCGGGTCCGCCGCCCGGCGCTGGCGGTGCTACGCAACGCAGCCTGATCGCGGCCTCCGCGTCCGGGCCGAACCGGGCAAGCCGGCTACCCCCACCCTGCCTCGCAGGGTGGGGTTTTCATTGCGCGCCACAGTCTGATCGTACGTCGCTCTACGCCGCAGCCTGCGGCTCCAGGAGCCGTCCGGCAGCGCGATCGAAGACCAGATGCCGGTCGGCCAGGCGCGCTGCCGACGGCTGATGAGAGATCGAGACCATCGTCGTCTGCGGCAGACGCGCGCGCAGCACGCTGTAGAGTTCGGTCTCCGATTCAGGATCGAGACTGGAGGTAGCCTCGTCGAGGAACAGCCAGTCCGGGCACAGCAGCAGGGCCCGCGCGATGGCGACACGCTGTTGTTCGCCGCCGGAAAGCGTCTGCGCCCAGTTGGCCTCTTCGGTCAGCCGCCCGGCCAGCGCGGCGAGCCCGGCATCGTGCAAGGCCCGCTCGATCGCGACGTCGTCGAAGTCGCTGCTGGCCCTCGGATAGGCCAGCGCGTGGCGCAGCGTGCCGAGCGGCAGATACGGGCGCTGCGGCAGGAACAGCACGCTGGCCGGCGGGCGCTGAATATGCCCCTCGCCGAACGGCCAGATACCGGCGATGGCGCGAAACAACGTCGATTTGCCCGACCCCGAGCGGCCGGAGATCAGCACCGAGCGGTGCGGTTCCAGAACCAGGGACTGCCGGCGCATCAGCACCTCGCCATCCGGGACCGCGAGCGTGACGTCGTGAAGCTCGAACGCCCCGCTCATGCTGGTCTCGGCCTGCACGCCCGCGCCAGCGAGGGCACGCGCGGCCACGATGGCACGGTGGAAGCTGGCGAGACGTTCGACGGTGGCGAACCAGCTGGCCAGACTGGCGTAGTAGTTCACGAACCAGGACATCGCGCCCTGCACCTGGCCGAACGCGTTGACCGTTCGCGTCAATCCGCCGAGGGCGATGGCCCCGCTGAAATAGCGCGGCGCGGCCACGATGATGGGAAACACCACCGCCACCTGGGAATATCCGGCGACCAGCGCGTTCAGCAGCTTCGTGCGCTGCATGATGCTCCACCAATTCTGCACCACATTGACGAAGCGCTCGTGGATGCCGGCGTGCTCCTCTTTCTCGCCGCCATAGAGAGCAACGCCCTCCACGTTCTCGCGCAGCCGGACCAGAGCGAAACGAAAATCGGCTTCGAAGCGCTGCTGCAGGAAGTTCAGCGCCGCCAGCGGACGGCCGACGAGGTGGGTGAACGTCGTGCCGAGCACGGCGTAGACCAGGGCCACCCAGACCATGTAGCCCGGGATGGTGAAGCCCATGACATGAACCGGCCCGGAAAGGCTCCAAAGAATGCCGATGAAGCTGAACAGCGAGACAACGTTCGACAGCAGATCGAGACTGAACGAGAGGGTCTCCGAGACGAAACTGCGCAGGTCGTCGGCGATACGCTGATCGGGGTTCTCGGTGCCCTTGTGGGTCGGGTCGTTGATCAGGCTGATACGGTAATAGACCCGATCGGACAGCCACTCGTCGAGGAATTGCCCGGTCATCCAGCGCCGCCAGCGAATCTGCAGCCACTGGTTGAGATAGGTCCGGTACACGGCAACGAGGATGTAGAGCGCGGCGACCGCCATGAATCCGGGCATGAAGCCGCTCTTCGGATCATGGTGGTAGAGCAGCAGGAGCTGGATGAAGGCGCTCCAGTCCTTGCTCTGCAGCGCGTCATAGAAGGCGCCGTTCCAGAAATTGAGCACCACGTCCATGCCGACCATGGCGAGGTTCAGCACCACGATAGTGGCCAGCAACAGCCGCGCCGACCAGCGCTCCTCGGAGCGGAAATAGGGCAGCGCCAGGCGCCAGGCGTCTTTCAGGAACAGGCCGAGATTGCGCATCAGCGTATCAACTCCGGTTGGGCGGGCGCAGCGTTGCGTCGAGGGCGGCGATCCAGGCCGCAATCCGGGCACGGTTCACGCCGAGATCGGAGCGTCCATAGAGGCTTCGGCTATAAAGCACGAGCGCGCTGCTGTCCTCGGCGCGCGATGAAACCTGAGCAACGATCAGGTCGGGGAAGTTGAGCACCGCGCTGCGGACGACGTAGCGGACCTCCAGCGTGGCCGGGTCCTCGGCCTGCAGGAAGGTCCGCTCCTGCCCGGCGGCGACCGCGCGCACCGCAGCGTAGAGCCGTGCCGCCGGCACGGGATAGGAGAGCAGCACGATGTCCGGCCGGGGCGAGAACGCCGCCGGGCCGGCGAGCGCCGAGTTGGGCGTAGGTGGGCGGACGAGATGCGTCAGTTCGCCCGGCGGCGGAACGGCGAGCCCGGCGGCGCCGGCACTGGCGCAGGCGGGGAAGACGAGGCTCATCAGGCGTGCCAGCACGTTCATCGTCAGGACCTCTGTGACCAGAGACGGACTTAGCAGACGTTTCACATCTTGGGCGCAGACTTGGCCGTAGAAGAGGGTCCCCGTGACAACCGATCCCGCGACCGACGAGCCCGCAGCGCCACAGGCGTGTACGCTCGCCCACCCCGGCTTCGCCGTGCTTGGCGAGCCGGTCTTTCGCATGGCCGAGGACGGCAAGACCCCTTCGGTGGGCTTTGATCTCGGGGGACGGGACGCTGTCCTGCCGCTGGTCGCGATCCAGCGCGAGTTCGGAATCCCCGACGATTCGCCTGATGGCCAGGTGCTCGCACTGGTCGCCGAAGCGCTGGCCTTCGTCAGCGTATTGCGGTTGGGGGACCCGCTCCCGACCGAGGTCTTGAACGGGGAGGCGAGCTGGGAACCGGAGCCGCGCCATCTGGCGCTCGCCATGGCCAAGCTGCGGGTGCAGCTCGTGGCCCTGCTCACCGGCGGCAACGATGCCGCGACCGCGGACCCCGATACACTTCTGGCGCTCGTCGAGGACCCGGCCTTCCGGCCCAAGCTGCAGGGCGCCTTCAACAAGGCGGCCGAAGAGCTCGGCCTGCCGGATACCGAATCCGCGGTGACCCTGATGGGGGAGCTGGCCCACGAGATCGCCTATATCGAGGCGCTCCGCGAGCGCCTGCTGCACGGGGTCGACTTCATCGTCGCCGAACTCGGCGGACGCCATCGCCGCTGGCGGGGTGACACCGCCCACCGCGAGACGCTGACCCAGGTCACCCGGCTCGCCCTGCGCGCCCATAAGCAGATCGGCGACCGCTTCGCCGAACTGGACGCGCAGACGGGCGAGGTCCTGGCGGCACTGCGCAACCTGCAGAGCCACCGCGCCTTCCTGCGCTCCAACCGGGACTGGCTCTATCGCACTCAGCGTGCCTGGGCCCCGACGCTGTCCGCCTGGGCCGACCCCGCCCAACGCGAGGACTTCCGCTTCTGGGGCCTGGTCGAAGCCACCTACCGGTTCCTCACGCCGCGGTTCATGACCACAAAGGAATGGCTGCGGCAGGAAGCGCTCGCACGCAAGAAAACGGGCGAGGTCGGCATGGTCTGGTAGTGCTCATCGTGGCGCGGCCAAGGCTTCGGCCAGCACGCGCACCGAATGCACCGCCTCGCGCCCGCCGAGATCGCGGATCTGGTGACGGCACGACGTGCCGTCAGCGACGATCACATCCTCCGCCGTCGCGCCGCGCACCGCCCCGAGCAGCCCGGCGCCGGCCATGGCGCGCGAGACCGCCTGGTTCTCCGCCATGTAGCCGAAGGCTCCCGCCATGCCGCAACAGGCCGCGGCGATCGGCTTCACGGTGAGGCCGGGAATGCGGCCCAGCGCGGCGAGTGCCGGCGGGAAGGCGCCGTGCGCCTTCTGGTGGCAGTGCCCGTGGACATGGGCCACCCCGGCCCGGGCGCGGAACGGCAGCGCGATGGCCTCGCGCTCCAGAAACTCGCCGAGCAGCATCGCGCGCCCGGCCAGCGCCCGCGCCTCCGCGCCGGGCAGCAGCGCCGGGAGCTCATCGCGCAAGGTCAGCAAGCACGACGGTTCCAGCCCGACGACCGGCAGGTCGGCCGCGAGCGCGGCCAGCGTCCGCCGTGCCTCCGCCCGGGCCCGTTCAACCATGCCGGCAGCGAGATAGGTCCGCCCACAGCAGAGCGGGCGCGCCCCGGCCTGCGGCAGGACCGCACGCACCCCGCCGGCGGCGAGCACGGCCAGGGCCGCACGCAGGTTCTCCGGCTCGAAATGCCGGTTGAACGTGTCGGCGAACAGCAGCACCGTCCGTTCCGCACCCGGTGCGTGCCCGGCTGCTTCGCCATCGCGGAAGGCGTCGCGGCGGAAGGCCGGCAGCGGCCGTTCAGCGGCGAAGCCGAGCCGGGCGGTCAGCCGGCGCAGCAGCGCGCTGCGGTTGCGCAGATTGGCCAGCGGCGCAAACCGTCCCGCGAGCGGCGCATAGCGCGGCAACGCCGCGATGAGCCGCTCGCGCAGTGCGACTCCGTGCCGGGCCGCCTGCGCCGCCTGCACCTCGATCTTCATGCGCGCCATGTCCACACCCGTCGGACATTCGCGCTTGCAGGCCTTGCACGAAACGCAGAGCCGCATCGCCTCGGCGAGAGCGGGCCCGGCCATGGCGTCCGCGCCGAGCTGGCCGGAAAGCGCGAGGCGCAGCGTGTTCGCGCGTCCACGCGTCAGGTGCGCCTCGTCGCGCGTGGCACGGTAGCTGGGACACATCGCGCCGACGTCGAATTTGCGGCAGGTGCCGTTGTTGTTGCACATCTCCGCCGCGCCCAGCAGTCCGCCCGGATGCTCCGACCAGTCCAGCACCGGCGTGAACGGCGCCGGCGCATAGTCGGGGGGGAAGCGGAACAAGCGGCGATCATCCATGCGCGGCGGGCGGACGATGCGGCCGGGGTTGAACAGCGCCGCCGGGTCGAACGCATCCTTCACCTGCTCGAACGCCCGCACCAGGCGCGCGCCGAACATCTGTTCATGGAACTCGCTGCGGACGATGCCATCGCCGTGCTCGCCGCTGTGCGAGCCCTTGTATTCACGCACCAGCGCGAAGCACTCCTCGGCGATGGCGCGCATCCGCACGACATCCGCGCCGTCTTTCATGTTCAGCACCGGGCGGACATGCAGGCAGCCGACCGAGGCATGCGCGTACCAGGTGCCCTTGGCACCATGGCGCTCGATGACGCCGTTGAGACGCTCGGTGTAGTCGGCGAGATCGTCGAGGTCGACAGCGCAGTCCTCGATGAACGAGACCGGCTTGGCGTCGGATTTCATCGACATCATGATGTTGAGCCCGGCTTCGCGCACTTCGGCGATCGCCGCCTGGAAGCCAGGCTCCGTCGCCCGCACCACGCCGGGAGCGCCGAGGTCGCCCATCATCGCTTCGAGCTCGGCGAGTTTGCCGATGAGCGCTGCATCTTCGCCGCCGTGGAACTCGACGATGAGCAGACTGTCCGTGCCCGGGCGGACCATCTGCTCGATGGTGGCACGGTAGATCGGGATCGCACGGCCGAGATCGATCATGGTCCGGTCGACCAGCTCGACCGCTTCCGGATCCAGCGTCACGAGGTGCCTGGCCGCCTCCATCGCCCGGCGGAAGGACGGGAACTGGCAGATGCCAAGCACCTTGCGCGGCTTCACCGGCGAGAGCGCGAGCTCGATCGCGGCGGTGAAGGCGAGCGTCCCCTCGGAGCCGACCAGCAGGCGCGCCAGCGAGTCCCGTCCCGCCGCCGTCGCCGCCGGTGTCAGCGCGTCGATATTATAGCCGCCAACCCGGCGAAGCTGGCGCGGAAAGCGGGCGGCGATCTCCTCGGCCTCGTGCGCGCCGAGCGCGCGCAGCCGGGCGACGAGGTCGGCGAGCGCGGCCGGCGCCTCGGCCAGCGAGCCGAAACGGTGGCGCGAGCCGTCGGCCAGCATGGCATCGATGGCATGCACATTGTCGGCCATCAGCCCATAGCGGATGGACTTGGCACCGCAGGAATTGTTGCCCGCCATGCCGCCGAGGGTGCAGCGCTGATGCGTCGAAGGATCGACCGGGAAGAACAGGCCGAGCGGCCGCAACCCGGCATTGAGATCCGCCAGGACCAGCCCGGGTTCCACCAGCGCCGTCCGGCGTTCGCGGTCGATATGCAGGATGCGGCGGAGATATTTCGAGCAATCGATGACGAGCGCACGGTTGACCGTCTGGCCGCACTGGCTGGTGCCGGCGCCGCGTGGCAGCACCGGCACGCCCTCCTCACGCGCCAGCGCCAGGGCGACGCCGACATCCTCGGCACGCTTCGGCACCACCACGCCCAGCGGCTCGATCTGGTAGATCGAGGCGTCGGTGGCGTAGCGCAGCCGGCTGGCGCGATCGAACAAGGTCTCGCCCTCGATCTCGCGAGCGAGACGATCAGCGAAGCGGGAGGCGGCGAAGGGGGCGTTCATCGGGCGGGGGACTCTCCTGGCTGGCGGCAACCATCAGCATTCGTTCTCGCCGCGACAAGGCGTTTTCATTGGCGGCTGGCGTGCGGGCGCGCCATGTTCGGAGCCGAAGGAGCTCAGCCATGTCCGCATCCGCCTCGAACCAGCCGCCGCGCCATCAGCCGGGACGCCATTTCCTGCAGATTCCCGGCCCGACCAACGTGCCGGACCGTGTGCTGCGGGCGATGGACATGCCGACCATCGACCATCGTGGCCCCGAGTTCGGCCAGCTCGGACGGGAGATTCTCGGTGGCCTCCGGCGCGTGTTCCAGACCGCGGAGGAGGTGATCGTGTTCCCCTCCTCCGGCACCGGCGCCTGGGAAGCGGCGCTCGTCAACACGCTGTCCCCGGGCGATACGGTGCTGATGAGCCGCACCGGGTGGTTCGCCACGCTGTGGGAGGAGATGGCGTCCCGACTCGGGCTCAACCCGGTGTTTCTCGAGACCGACTGGCGGCGGGGCGCCGATCCGCAGGCGATCGAGGCCGCTCTGACCGCCGACCGCGAGCACCGCATCAAGGCGGTCTGCGTCGTCCATAATGAAACGTCGACCGGCTGTACCAGCCGCATCGACGAGGTGCGCCGCGCCATCGACGCCGCGCGTCATCCGGCGCTGCTGCTCGTCGACACCATCTCCTCGCTGGCCAGCATCGATTACCGCCACGACGAATGGGGCGTGGACGTCACCGTCGGCGGCTCACAGAAGGGGTTGATGCTGCCCCCGGGGCTAGGATTCAACGCCGTCGGCGCGAAAGCGCGCGCCGCCGCCGCGACGGCGCGGATGCCGCGCTCCTACTTCGACTGGCAGGCCATGCGCGGCGCCAACGCGAGCGGCTATTTCCCCTACACGCCGGCGACCAATCTGCTCTACGGCCTGGCCGAGGCGCTGCGGATGCTGGAGGAAGAGGGGCTCAGCGCCGTTTTCGCCCGCCACGCCCGCCACGCCACGGCGACGCGCGCGGCGGTGCGCGCCTGGGGGCTGGAGATCCAGTGCGCCGAGCCGCGGCACTATTCGAACAGCCTCACCGCCGTGCGTCTGCCCGACGGCGCCAGCGCCGACGCATTGCGCGCGACCATCCTGGAACGCTGCAACATGAGTCTCGGCAACGGGCTCGGCCCGCTCAAGGACCGCGTCTTCCGCATCGGCCATCTCGGCGACTTCAACGACCTGCAGCTGATCGGCACGCTCGGAGGCGTCGAGCTCGGCCTGCGCGCAGCCGGCGTGCCGCATCGCCCCGGCGGGGTGCAGGCGGCGATCGACGCCCTGGCGGGCAGCGCCTCGGCGGGCTAAACCGGTGCCGCACGCGCGGAGGAGGGAACGATGATCGAAGCCTGGACTTGGCCGACCCCGAACGGCCACAAGCTGCACATCATGCTGGAGGAAGTCGGGCTGCCCTATACGGTGATCCCGATCGACATCCGCGCCGGCGACCAGTTCCGCGCGGAGTTCCTCGCCATCACCCCGAACCACCGCATCCCCGCCATCGTCGATCCCGACGGACCGGGCGGCCAGCGGTTCACGCTGTTCGAGTCGGGCGCGATCCTCATCTATCTCGCCGAAAAGACGGGCAAACTGCTGCCGGCCGATCCGGCGCAGCGCTACACCTGCCTGCAATGGCTGATGTTCCAGATGGGCGGTGTCGGGCCGATGTTCGGCCAGTACAACCACTTCGCCGTCTACGCGCCGGAGAAACTGCCCTACGCGATCGAACGCTACACAAACGAGGTGCGGCGCCTGCACCGGGTGCTGGACAAGCGCCTGAGCGAGAGCGCCTACCTCGCCGGCGCGGAGTATTCGATCGCCGACATCGCCAGCTTCCCCTGGATCCGCAATCCCGACCGCCGCGGCATCGATCTCGCCGAGTTCCCCGCGGTGAAGCGCTGGCACGACGCCATCGCGGCACGGCCCGCGGTGCAGCGCGGCGTCGCCGTCCTCGCCGACCGCGCCGCCCGTGGCCCGCTGACCGAGGAAGAGCGGGCCAACATGTTCGGCACGAAGCAGTTCGCGGCGCGCTGAGCGCCTCAGCGTCCGGGGACGTAGCGCCAGACGCTGGCGGGCGGGAAATTCAGCGGCGTCCATGCCTCCCGCCGCCCCACCAGCCCGTGGCGGCGGGCCGGCAGCGGCGAGGTGGCGCAGTAGCTGTAGTGCAGAAACCCCCGGCCGGGCGCGACCGCCTCGATCGCGTCGATGAACCGGCGCTGCGCCGGTAGCGGCAAGAGCACCAGGGGAATACCGCAGATCACGGTGCCGATGCGGCCGTGCCATTGCGGCGGGATGAGTTCCGGCAAAGCGCGCGCGTCGCCCTCGATCACCTGCACGCCCGGCAGCGCCTGGCGCAGATGCGCCGCCATGTCCGGCACGATCTCGACGACGAAGAGCCGCTCCGGCGGCAGGCCGGCGGCGAGCAGGGCGCGCGAAATCACGCCGGTGCCGGCGCCGAGCTCCAGCACCGCCTCATCCGGCTGGCGCCTGGTCTGACGGACGATGCGCGCACAGAGCGCGGCGGACGACGGCACCACCGAGCCCATCTGCAGCGGGTTGGCGATCCAGCGGCGGAAGAACAGCCAGGGCCGCGCCGGGGCGGCCTCGCGCGACGACGGATGAGACCGCTCCGCGGCCGCAACATGTGTGCTTAGCGCTTTCATATAATTGACATATTCCGCAGTTGCCACGCCCATTTGCGGCATAATCCAGATTCAGCCGGCTGGGAATAGCCAGCGCGAGAAATCGCTACTTCACGCGCGCCACGCGTAGCGCATTGGTGGTGCCGGCAACCCCGAACGGGATGCCGGCGACGACGACGACCTCCTCTCCCGAGGTCGCGAACCCCTCCTGCTGGGCGAGGCGCACGGCGCGGGTGACGGTTTCCGACATGGTATGGGTCGGCAGCGTCACCACCGCGTGCACGCCCCACACCGCGGCGAGCCGGCGCGCCGTCGCCGCCTCGGTGGTGAAGCCGATCACCGGGCTTTCGGGCCGCTCACGGGCGACGCGCAGCGCCGTCGAGCCGGAAGCGGTGAACGCCGCGATCGCCTGCGCGCCGATGACATGCGTCACCTGCCGCGCCGCCGCGGCGATGGCATCGGCGGAAGACCGCTCCGGCTCCGGGCGCGATGCATCCATCAGCGCCCGCCAGCCCGGATCCTGCTCCACGCGCGCGAGGATTCGGTCCATCATGTTCACCGCCTCGAACGGATACTGCCCGGCCGCGGTTTCGGCCGACAGCATCACCGCGTCGGCGCCGTCGAACACGGCCGTGGCGACGTCGGAAGCTTCGGCCCGGGTTGGCGCGGGAGCGTTGATCATGCTCTCCAGCATCTGCGTCGCCACCACCACCGGCCGACCCAGGGCCCGCGCGGCGCGGACGATGCGCTTCTGCGCCAGCGGCACCTCCTCGGGCGGAAGCTCGACCCCGAGGTCCCCGCGCGCCACCATCACCGCGTCCGACAGCGCCAGGATCTGATCCAGATTCTCGAGCGCCTGCGGCTTCTCGAGCTTGGTCATGATCCAGGCGCGGCCATCGGTCAGGGCCCGGGCCTCGGCCACGTCCTCCGGTCGCTGGACGAACGAGAGACCGACATAATCGACGCCATGGGCGAGCGCGAAGGCCAGATCCTCGCGGTCCTTGACCGTGAGCGCCGGGATCGGCAGCACCACGTCCGGCACGTTGACGCCCTTGCGATCGGAAATCGGCCCGCCGACGACGATCTCGGTTTCCAAATGGTCCTCGCGCTGGCGCAGCACGCGCAGGCGGAGCTTGCCGTCGTCGATCAGCAGCGTGGTGCCGATGCGCGCGGCGGCGAGAATTTCCGGATGCGGCAGACAGACGCGCCTGGCATCGCCCGGCGTCGGGTTGAGGTCGAGGCGGAACGCCTGACCGGTCTGCAGATGGACGCGCCCGCCGCGGAACTGGCCGACGCGGAGTTTCGGCCCCTGGACATCGGCGAGGATGCCGATCGGGCGCCCTGTCCGCTCCTCCAGTTCGCGGATCAGCGCGATCCGCGCCGCGTGCTCGGCGTGGGTGCCGTGGGAGAAATTGAGGCGGAACACGTCGGCCCCGCCGTGGAACAGGCGCCCCAGCATCTCCGGGCTGGAACTCGCCGGACCGATGGTGGCGACGATCTTGGTGCGCCGCCGCCGGCGCAGCCGTTCGCGGACGGTCATGGTCGATTCCCTCTCAGGCGATCAGGATGGCGCGGATATCGTTGACGTTGGTCAGCGTCGGCCCGGTGCGAATGAGATCGCCGATGGCCGCGAACAGAGCGTAGCTGTCATGGCCGGCGAGCACCGCGCGCGGATCGAGCCCGGCGGCGCGGGCCCGGGCCAGCGTGTCGGGGGTGACGAGCGCACCGGCGGCGTCCTCGGTGCCGTCGATGCCGTCGGTATCGCCGGCCGCAGCCCAGATCCCCTCGGTGCCCGCGAGGGACACCGCGAGCCCGAGCAGGAACTCGGTATTGCGTCCGCCGCGCCCGGCCGGCCCCCGGCCGATGCTGACCGTGGTCTCGCCGCCCGAGAGCAGCACCGAAGGTGGCGCCAGCGGACGATGGTGGGAGCGGACACTGCGGGCGATGCCGGCCAGCACCGTGCCCATCTCGCGGCTCTCGCCTTCCAGGGCGTCGCCCAGGATCAGCGGCGCCAGCCCGCGCGCCCGCGCCGCGTCCGCGGCCGCGTCGAGCGCCATCGATGGGGTGGCGATGAGGCGGAAGCTGGCGTGGCCGAGCGCGCCCGGCTTCGGGGTCTCGTCGTCCGCCGCCGCCAGGCGCTGGGCCGCGGCCGGGGGTGGCGTGATGGCGTAGTGAGCAAGAATGGCGACGGCATCGGCGTAGCGGGTCGGGTCCGGCACCGTCGGGCCGGAGGCGATGACGGCGGGATCGTCGCCTGGCACGTCGCTGATGGCGAGCGTGACCAGCCGTGCCGGCGCCGCCGCTGCCGCCAACCGCCCGCCCTTGATGGCGGAGAGGTGCTTGCGCACCGCGTTCATCTCGCTGATCGTCGCCCCGGACGCGAGCAGGGCCCGGTTCACCGCCTGCTTGTCGGCGAGCGTCAATCCTTCGGCCGGGGCGGCGAGCAGGGCGGAGCCGCCGCCGGAGATCAGCGCCAGCACCAGATCGTCTGGCGTCAGCCCGCGCACCAGCGCCAGCATGCGCCGCGCCGCCGTCTCGCTGTTGGCATCCGGCACCGGATGGGACGATTCCATCACCTCGATGCGCCGCGTCGGCACGGCGTGGCCGTAGCGGGTGACGACGAGGCCGGAGAGCGGCACATCCGGCCAAGCGGTCTCGACGGCCTGGGCCATCACCGCGGCGGACTTGCCGGCGCCGACGACGACGACCCGCCCGGCGGGCACCGGCGGCAGGTGGCGGGCCAGCATGTGGCGCGGGTCCGCGCTGGCCACCGCGGCATCGAAAATCTCCCGCAGCACCGCGCGCGCGCTGGCATCGTCCCAGGCCATGCCTCGTTCCTCCCTGCCGTTCCGCAGGAGTATGGCGGAGGCGCGGCGGCGGCGCCATGTTGGACGCAGGAGTTGACCCGCACAGGAGCCCATCGCATGGCCGCGCCCGACCTCGATCCCGCCGCCCGCACCGAACTGGAGGCCGCCGCCTTCCGCCGCCTCGTGCAGCATCTGCGCGAGCGGACCGACGTGCAGAACATCGACCTGATGAATCTCGCCGGCTTCTGCCGCAACTGCCTCTCGCGCTGGTATCGCGAAGCCGCCGAGGCGCGAGGCCTTGCGCTGGCAGACCCGGATGCGCGCGAGATCATCTACGGTATGCCCTACAAAGCATGGCAGGCCCGCTACCAGACCGAGGCGACGGCGGAGCAGAAAGCGGCGCTGGCCAAGTCCCATCCGGGTCATTGACCGCGCCGACCTCGCCCCGCTATGCCCGCCGCCCATTCCAGATATCAGGAGCGCGGCATGGCGGACGCGAGCGAAGCGCAGACCAAGGCGCCGGCGAAGGCTACCGAGACCGGCGGCATCGCCGGCGAGCGGCTGCGCAGCCTCGTCGAGCGAATCGAGCGGCTCGAGGAGGAGCGCAAGGCGCTCGCCGGGGACATCAAGGATATTTATGTCGAGGCCAAGTCCGCAGGCTTCGATGTCAAGGTTCTGCGCCAACTGATCCGCATCCGCCGCCAGGAACCGGCGGAGGTCGAGGAGCAGGAGACGCTGCTCGACGTCTACCGCCGCGCCATCGGCATGTGAACCGGCCCGGCGGATCGGCTTAACCGGCAGGCAACCGCGCCGGCGGGAGACTGCGCCGATGCGCGCGACCGCCCTGCCACCGATCTTCGCCCTGCTGGTGCTTGCCGCCGCGCTCGCCGCCCCGGGCAAACTGCTGGGCGATCCGGATACCTATTGGCACATCGCTGCCGGGCAGTGGATGCTCGCCCATGGCGCCGTGCCGCGCGCCGATCCATTCTCCTTCTCCGTGCCGGGTGCGCCCTGGGTAGCGCATGAGTGGCTGAGCGAGCTTGGCCTCGCGCTCGCCTGGCGGGCCGGCGGGTGGGGTGGCGTGGTGCTGCTGGCCGCCGCGGCGGCGGCGGTCGCGATGAGCAACCTCGTGCGCCACCTCGGACGCGTGCTGGCGCCGCTGCCGGTGCTGGTGCTGGCCCTGCTCGCCACGGCCACGCTCGCGCCGGTGCTCTTGGCGCGACCGCACATTCTGGCCCTGCCGGCGATGGAGGCGTTCGTCGCCGGCCTGCTCGCGGCCCGTGCGGCCTCTCGTGCGCCGTCCCCCGCCCTGCTCGGGGTGATGGCGTTGTGGGCGAACCTGCATGGCGGGTTCGTGCTCGGCCTGGCGCTGGTTCCGCCGCTCGCGCTCGAAGCCGCGCTCGCCGCCGCGCCCGTGGCGCGGGCGCGCGTGGTGCGCGACTGGGGGGTGTTCTGCGCCGGCGCCGTGCTGGCCGGCTGCCTGACACCGCAGACCTGGCACGGGCTCGTGTTCCCGTTCCACCTGCTCGCCATGCACACCGCGCTCGGCGCGATCGGCGAGTGGCGCAGCCCGGATTTCGGCCAGATGCAGCCGGTGGAAATCTGGCTGCTCGCCGCGCTCGGTCTCGCCGGGATGCGGTCCGTCCGGCTGCCGCCGATCCGCCTCGCGCTGCTCCTCGGGCTGGTGCATCTCGGCCTGGCGCACGGGCGCGATGGGGTGCTGGTCGGCATGATCGGGCCCTTGCTGGCAGCCGAGGCACTGGCACGCAGCCGAGAGCAGCAGGAAGCGTTCGCCGTCACGCACGCGTCTTGCTCTCGGCCTCTGTCTGATCGCGTGATTCAGACCGGCGGCGGTCGCGCCCAGGCGATAGGGCTCGGCGCCGGCATCGCCCTGGCCAGCCTGTGGCTGCTCGCCCATCCGGTGCGGCGCGGCACCGAAGCGATCAGCCCGCAGGCGGCGCTGGCGCACCTGCCGCCCGGGCTGGCCCAGGCGCCCGTGTTCAACGACTACGATTTCGGCGGCTACCTCATCTTTGCCGGAATCCGCCCGTTCATCGACGGCCGCGCCGACCTGTACGGCGACCGGTTCATGGACACCTATCTCCGCGCCATGCACCCGGACCGCGCCACACTGGTCGCCCTGCTCGACCGCTACGCCGTCACCTGGACCCTGCTGCGCCCGGGCGACGGCGCGGTGCCGTTGCTCGACGCCATGCCCGGCTGGCGCCGCCTCTACAGCGACGAGACCGCGATCGTGCATGTCCGGCCCGACGCGCGCGCGGCGCTTGAACCGCCTGCCCCAGCCCTTTGACGCGCCGCGCTCTAGGCCTACATGCTGAGAGCATCCGAGCCTCAGCAGGAACCAGATGATGCCAAGCCCGACGCGGTCCGCCGCGGCCAGCACCGAAGCCGCGCGGCAGCCGACGCTGCCGGAATGGGATCTGACCGATCTCTACCCAGGCCCCGAATCCGCGGCGCTCGCCGCCGATCTCGCCGCGGCGGAGCAGGCCGCCAAGGCCTTCGCCGCCGCCCATGCCGGCCGGCTGGCAGACCTGCCGGGCGCCGGGCTCGCCGGCGCCATCGCTGCATATGAGCGAATCGAGGAAATGCTGGGGCGGCTGATGTCATACGCCCAGCTCCTCTTTGCCGGCGATTCGACCGAACCCGCAATCGGGCGCTTCTACCAGACCATCACCGAACGGGTGACGGCGATCAGCTCGCACCTGCTGTTTTTCACCCTGGAGCTCAACCGGCTCGACGACGCGGCGCTGGAGGCCAAACTCGCCGACCCGGCACTCGCCACGTGGCAGCCCTGGCTGCGGGATCTACGCGTTTTTCGTCCGTACCAGCTTGCCGACGAGCTGGAGCGGCTGCTGCACGAGAAGGATGTCACCGGCCCGACGGCTTGGGTGCGCCTGTTCGATGAGACGATCGCTGGCCTGCGCGTGCCGGTCGGCGAGGAGACGCTGACGCTGAGTGCGGCGCTCGATCGGCTGTCGCACCGGGAACGGACAGTACGCGAAGCCGCCGCGCAGGCCATCGGCGCCGTGTTCGGCGGCAACCTGCGCCTGTTCTCGCTGATCACCAACACGCTCGCCAAGGACAAGGCGATCATCGACGGCTGGCGGCACTACGAGCACCCGTGGAGCTACCGCAACCGCGCCAACATGGTCGAGGACGAGGTGGTGCAGGCGCTGGTGGACGCCGTCGTTGCCGATTTTCCCCGCCTCGCCCATCGCTATTACGCGCTCAAGGCCGGCTGGCTCGGCCTGCCCAAATTGCAGCATTGGGACCGCAACGCGCCGCTGCCCGAGGATGACGACCGGCTCATCCCCTGGACCGAGGCGCGCACCCGGGTGCTGGACGCCTACCGTGGCTTCGACCCGGAGATGGCGGCGATCGGGCAGCGCTTCTTCGACCGCCCCTGGATCGACGCCACCCCGCGCCCGGGCAAGGCGGGCGGTGCGTTTGCCCACCCCACGGTGCCCTCGGCCCACCCCTATGTGCTGCTCAACTATCATGGCCGCACCCGCGACGTGATGACCCTGGCGCACGAACTCGGCCACGGCGTGCATCAGGTGCTCGCCGCCGGACAGGGCTATCTGCGCGGGGCGACACCGCTGACGCTGGCCGAAACGGCGAGCGTGTTCGGCGAGATGCTCACCTTCCGTGCCCTGCTCGACGCCGAGACCGACCCGAAGCGCCGGCGCATCATGCTGGCGGCGAAGGTCGAGGACATGCTCAACACGGTGGTCCGCCAGATCGCCTTCTACCGCTTCGAGATGCGCCTGCACGAGGAGCGCCGCGGCGGCGAGCTGCTCGGCGAGCGCATCGGCGAGATCTGGCTCGAGGTGCAGCGCGAGAGCCTCGGGCCGGCGTTCGAATTCACCCCGGACTACAGCGTCTTCTGGGCCTATGTGCCGCATTTCGTGCACACGCCCTTCTATGTCTACGCCTACGCCTTCGGCGATTGCCTGGTGAACGCGCTCTACGCGGTTTTCCGCGAGGGGCATCCGGACTTCCAGGCGAAGTATCTGGATCTGCTGCGCGCCGGCGGAACGAGGCGGCACAAGGAGCTGCTGGCGCCGTTCGGCCTCGACGCCGCGGATCCCGCATTCTGGAAGAAGGGCCTCGACGTGATCGCCGGCTTCATCGACGAGCTGGCCGGCGAGGGAGCGGCATGAGCGGGTCCGACGGCGAGAACCGGGCCTCGCTGTTCGGCGAACTGCGCCGCCTGGCCCGCACGTCCGGCGCCGTCGGCGGCATCGCGGCGCGCGTCGCCGGCGAGCGCGTCTTCGGCATCCGCGCCGACCGCGCCAGCCACGCCGAAGATCTGAAAACCGTGCTCGGCGGGCTCAAGGGGCCGCTGATGAAGGTGGCCCAGTTCCTCTCCACGGTGCCGGACGCGCTGCCGGCCGAATACGCCGCGGAGCTCGCCGAGCTGCAGGCCAACGCGCCGCCGATGGGCTGGGCCTTCGTGCGCCGGCGCATGGTCGCCGAGCTCGGCCCGGACTGGCTCGGCCGATTCGCCGAATTCAGCCATGAAGCGGCCGCGGCAGCGAGTCTCGGCCAGGTTCACCGCGCCCGGCTGCCGGACGGCACCGATGTCGCCTGCAAGCTGCAATATCCGGACATGGCGAGCACGGTGGAAGCGGACCTGCGCCAACTGCGAGTCGCCATGGCGATCTATCACCGCATGGACAATGCCATCCAGCACGACGAGATCTACACCGAGCTGGCCGAACGGCTGCGCGAAGAACTCGACTACGTGCGCGAGGCGGCGCAGATGCGGCTCTATGCGCTGATGCTGCAGGACGAGGCGAGCGTGCACGTGCCGCGCCCGATCGCCGGCTACTGCACCCGCCGGCTGCTGACCATGACGTGGCTCGACGGCCGGGCGCTGATGCGCCGGCTCGAAGAAGAGCCAGGACAGGACGAGCGCAACCGCATCGCCACCGCGCTGTTCCGCGCCTGGTACGTGCCGTTCTATCGCTACGGCATCATCCATGGCGATCCGCATCTCGGCAATTACCAGGTGCGCCCCGACGGCAGCGTGAACCTGCTCGATTTCGGCGCCATCCGGGTTTTCCCGTCCCGCTTCGTCGAGGGCGTGATCCTGCTCTATGAGGCGGTGCGCGACCAGGACGAGGAGAAGGCCCACCACGCCTACGAGACCTGGGGCTTCACGGATCTCACCCGGGACAAGACCGCGGCGCTGAACCTGTGGGCGAAGTTCCTCTACGAACCGCTGATGCAGGACCGCGTCCGCCGCATCCAGGAAACCAACGACCCGCAATTCGGCCGCGCCGTCGCCGAGCAGGTGCACGCGGCGCTGAAGCGCTCGGGTGGCGTGAAACCGCCGCGCGAGTTCGTGCTGATGGACCGCTCGGCGATCGGGCTCGGCAGCGTGTTTCTGCGTCTCGGCGCCGAGCTGAACTGGTTCCGATTGTTCCAGGACCTGATTGCCGATTTCACCCCCGAAGCCCTGGCCGCGCGGCAGGCCGCGGCGCTGGTCGCGGCGGACGTGCCGGCGGCTGCCTGATCGGGGAGCCGGGCTGGAAACGCGCGCGGCGCGCGGCATTGACGCTCGAGGGACAGTCCGCCTAGCGTTCCGCTGCGCCGCCACGGCGGCAGCGGAGGGACGCTCAATGATCGTGCCTGCCACCGGGGGCGTCGCGGCGATGAATGTTCCGCGCCGAACTGTTCTGGCAGCGGCGCTGGCGGCGGGCGCGACGCGAGCCCGAGCGGCAACGCCGATCAGGGTCGGCGTACTCAACGACATGGCCGGACCGTTCGCCGATCTGTCCGGCAAAGGCTCGGTCATCGCCGCCGAGATGGCCGTCGCCGACCATCGCGCCGCCGGCGGCAGCCTCGCCGTCGAGGTGCTGGCCGGAGACCACCAGAACAAGCCCGACGTTGCCGGCGCCATCGTGCGCCGCTGGGTGGATCTGGACGGCGTCGCCGCCGTGGTCGACGTGCCGAACTCGGCCGTGGCATTGGCGGTGAACCAGATCATGCGGGACAAGGATCGCAGTTTCCTCGCCTCCTCGACCGCAACCTCCGATCTCACCGGCAAATTCTGCGCCCCGACCACGGTGCAATACGTCTTCGACACCTGGTCACTGGCCAACAGCACCGCGCGCACGCTGCTCCAGCGCGGCGGCGACACCTGGTTCTTCCTCACCGTGGACTACGCCTTCGGCCACGCGCTCGAACGTGACGCGGCGGCGATCGTCACCCGGCTCGGCGGCAAGGTGCTCGGCGACGCGCGTCATCCGCTGAACACGGCCGATTTCTCATCCTATCTCATCGCCGCGCAGGCCTCCGGCGCCAAGGTCGTGGCGCTGGCCGATGCCGGGGCGGACACGGTGAACGCCATCAAGCAGGCCGCCGAGTTCGGCCTGACCCGCGCCGGCAAGACGGGTTCGGGGCAGCGCCTCGCGGGGCTGCTCGTGTTCCTCACCGACATCCACGCCCTCGGCCTCGCCGCCGCCCAGGGGCTGTTGCTGACCGAGGCGTTCTACTGGGACCTCAATGACTCCACCCGCGCCTGGAGCCGCCGCTTCGCCGCCCGGCATGGCGGGCGGATGCCGACGATGAACCATGCCGGTGTCTATTCCTCTCTGCGCGCCTGGCTCACCGCGGCGGAAGCGGCCGGAACCCTGAGCGGGACCCGGATCATCGCCGGCATGCGGGCGGCGCCGATCGAGGACCCGCTGTTCGGGACCGTCACCATCCGCCCCGACGGGCGTGCCGTGCACGACATGTATCTGTTCCAGGTGAAGAGCCCGGCCGAATCGAAAGGCCCGTGGGACTACTACACGCTGATCGAGCGCATCCCCGCCGCGCAGGCCTTCCGCCCGCTCGCCGAGGGCGGCTGCCCGCTGATCACGGGCTGAGCCCGCCGGCCCCTATCCGCCGAAGCCGATGAAGCCCGGTGCCGTGCGGAGCGGAGTGGCCGCTTTGAGCCGGGCGAGGTCCGGCACCGGTCGCGCCGTGCGCGCATCCCCGGCCAGCGCGGCCTCCAGCGCCACCGCCGTGGCGAGCACCAGCGCATCGCCGCCGCGCGGGCCGACGATCTGCAAGCCAAACGGCATGCCGTTCCGGTCGCGCCCGACCGGCAGCGAGATCGCCGGATGCCCGACGAGGCTGACCGCGTAGGCCAGGGCCAGCCAGTGGAAATAGGTCTTGGTCGGGTGGCCGTCGATCTCGGCGGGAAAGAGTTCGGTCCAGGGCCGCGGCGAGATGGTGATCGCCGGCGTCAGGATCAGGTCGTAGCGGGTGAAGAAGCCTTGCCAGCGCCGGTAGATTTCGGTCTGCAGCGCCTCCGCCCGCGCCACGTCCTCGGCGGTGTAGCGCAGCCCTTCCTCGACATTCGCATGCACGTTCGGCCCGACGAGATCGGGCGTCGCGCGCACCCGGCCGAGATGCGCGGCGAGGAACGACACCGCGCGCAGCACGCCGAAGGCTTCATCGGTACCGGTGCAATCGGGGGTCGCGTCCTCGGCGGTGGCGAACAGATGCCGGAACAGCCCGATCTTCTCGGCGAACATCTCGGCGATGTGCCGCTCGGTCGGAGCGATGCCGAAATCCGGCGTCAGCGCCACGCGCAGCCCGGCGAGATCCACCGGTCGGGGGCGGATGAACGCCTCTGCCCGGCGCATCGGCAGCCCATGCGCGGTGGCGGCGAGCGGGTCGCGCCCGTCATCGCTGGCCATCGCCGCCAGCATCAGGCGCAGATCGGCAACGCTGCGCGCCATCGGGCCGAGCACGGCGAGCGGCGAGTAGCCGAGCACGCGCTTCTCGCTCGGCACCAGCCCGGGCGACGGGCGGAACCCGACGATACCGCAGAACGCGGCCGGGTTGCGCAGGCTGCCCCCCATGTCGGAGCCGGTTGCCAGCGGCACCATCGAGCAGGCCAGCGCCGCCGCCGATCCGCCCGAGGAGCCGGCGGCCGATTTCTGCGGATCGAACGGATTGCCGGTCGCGCCGTAGACGGCGTTTCGCGTATTCGCGCCGGCGCCCCATTCGGGCGTGTTGGTCTTGCCCAACACGATGCCGCCGGCAGCGCGCAGCGAGGCGACGCTGCGTTCGTCGGCCGCCGGCACATGGTCGCGGAACAGCGGACTGCCGTACGTGGTGCGCAGACCACCGACGTCCTCGAGGTCCTTCACCGCGAAGGGGAGCCCGTGCAGCGGGCCGAGCGCCTCGCCGCGCATCACCGCCTGCTCGGCGGCCCGTGCCGCCACGCGCGCCCGATCGAAATCGCGCGCGACGACCGCGTTCACGGCGTGATCCACCGCCTCGATCCGGCCGATGCAGCTCTCCACCAGCTCAACCGGGGAAAGCTGCTTGCGGCCGATCCGTTCGCGCGCCTCGAGGGCGGAGAGTTCACAAGGTTCGCTCATGTCAATACCCCGCCGCCATGCCGTCCTTGCGCGGATCGGAGCCGCCGATCAGGCAGCCCCGCGCGCGGTCGATGAAAATCGCCTGGCCGCCGCCATGCGGGCGCAGGATCGGCGCGGCGACATGGCCGAGCCGGGCCAGACCGGCGACGAGATCCGGCGGCAGGCCGCGCTCGATCTCCACCTGCCCCTGGAACGGCAGCACCCGCGGCAGGTCGAGCGCCTCCTGGATGTCCAGCCCGTATTCGAGGAAATTGGTCAGGAACCAGGACTGGCCCATCGGCTGGTAATGCCCGCCCATGACCCCGAACGGCATCACCGCCCTTCCATCGCGCGTGAGCATGCCGGGAATGATGGTGTGCATGGGGCGCTTGCGCGGCGCGATACAGTTCGGATGGCCACGATCGAGACGGAAACTGAAGCCGCGATTGTGCAGCATCACCCCCGAGCGTTCCGCGAGAATGCCGGAGCCGAAGCTCATGAACAGGGAATTGATGAAGCTGCAGGCGTTGCCGTCGCGATCGACGACGCAGAGATAAACGGTGTCGCGATGGACCGGCAGTTCCGCCTCACCGGGGGCGGGCAACGCCGGCATCGCCCGGTCGTCGCGGATCAGTCCGCGCAGGCGCGCGAGGTAGTCGGGGCTGGTCAGGCGGGCCACCGGCACGTCCACCTGCGCCGGATCCGCGAGGAAAGCGTCGCGATCGCGATAGACCAGCCGGCCGGCCTCGATATGGCGGTGCACGCGGGTGAGCGAGAGCGGCCCTTCGGCCGGCGTGTCGAACCCGCCGAGAATGCCCATCAGCATCAGCACGAGCAGGCCAGATCCGTTCGGCGGGCACTCCCAGATATCGTAATCCCGCCAGCGCGCATGGATCGGGCGGACGAACTCCGCACCGTGCAGACCTTCGGCGAAGTCGGCCTCGGTATGCAGGCCGCCGCGGGCGCGGAGCGTCGCGACGATGTCGGCAGCCACCGGCCCCTCATAGAAGGCGCGCGCGCCATCGCGGGCGATGGCACGCAGCGTCGTGGCCAGCGCGGGCTGGCGGAACCGATCCCCCGGCGCAGGCGCCCCGCCGCCGGGCAGGAACTGGCTATTGCCGGTGGCGCGCAGCTTGTCCAGCACCTCCTCCCAGTCATGGGCGACGCGCGGGTGCACCGGGAAACCCTCCTCGGCATAGCGAATCGCCGGGCGGAGCAGCTCGTCGAAACCCTTGGTGCCGTGCGCCTTGAGCAGCGTTTCCCAGGCGGAAACGGCGCCGGGAACGGTGACGGCATGCGGCGAATGGACCTCGAACGCGCCGACCCCGAGCCGCTCGAACGCGTCCATGCTGGCCGCCGCCGGCGCCCGGCCGGAGCCGTTCAGCGCCACAACCTCGCCGCCACCGGCGGGAGCGTAGAGGCAAAAGCAATCGCCGCCGATGCCGGTGGAATGCGGCTCGATCACCGCCAGCACGGCGGCGGCGGCGATCGTCGCGTCCATGGCGTTGCCGCCCTGGCGCATGACGTCGAGAGCAGCGAGCGTGGCGGCCGGCATCGAGGTCGCGGCCATGGCCTCGGGGGCATAGGCAGGGCTGCGGCCGGGCAGGTGGAAGTCGCGCATTGGGATCATCCTTGGGCGGCGATTGGTCAGACCAGAAGGCGGTGCGATCCGCGCCGCAAGCCTTGCGTGCCGTGCCGTGCCTCGTCAAGGCGCCTGGATCCGCATGCATCGCTGCGTGCCCGCTGAGCACCGCTCGCGCTCGGCTTGCGTCGGCGAACGCGCTGCGCCACGTTGCGGCGATTAGCGCTGATCGTGAGACATGCACGCCGGCATGGCCGCCGCCCCCGCAACCGATGACCCCCCTCCGGGTTTCGCCCCTCTGCGGACGGAGCGTCTGACGCTGCGCCCGCTGCTGGCCACGGACGCAGCGGCGCTGCACCGGCTGATCAATGACTGGAACGTCTGCTCGACGCTCGCCGAGATGCCCTTCCCCTACCCGCGCCCGCTCGCCGACGAATGGATCCGCTCCACCCACGCCGAACTCGCCGCCGGACGGGCGTACCATCTCGCCATCACCGGTCATGAAGGCGAGGAGGAAATGCTGATCGGTGGCATCGGGCTCAGGCTGGATGCGCCGCGCCGGGTCGGGCGGCTGGGCTACTGGGTGGGCAAGCGGTTCTGGGGCCATGGCGTCGCCAGCGAGGCGGCGGGGCGGCTGGCCCGCTGGGCGATGGCCAATCTCGCTCTCGACGCGCTGGAAGCCTCCGTCGCCACCGACAACGCCGCCTCGGCGACCGTGCTCCGCCGCATCGGCTTCCGCCTGGCCGGCACCGGCCGACAGACCTTTCTCGCCCGCGGGGCGGAGCTGCCGGTGCTGCGGTTCGAGGCGACGCGGGAGGATCTGTTCGGTCATCCCGAGGCGGGAATGCCGGCCACGGCCGGCGCGCTGCCACTGCTTCTGGTCGCCGCCTGCGCCCTGATCGACATCGATGGCCGGGTGCTGCTGTCCCGCCGGCCGGAAGGCAAGGCTCTGGCCGGTCTGTGGGAGTTTCCCGGCGGCAAGCTCGCGCCGGGCGAGACGCCGGAGGCGGCGCTGATGCGCGAATTGAAGGAGGAGCTGGGCATCGACGTCACGGCCGCCTGCCTGGCGCCCTTCGCCTTCGCTTCGCACGCCTATGAGCGGTTCCATCTGCTGATGCCGCTGTTCCTGTGCCGCCGCTGGTCCGGACGCCCCGAGCCGCGCGAGGGCCAGACGCTGGCCTGGGTGCGGCCGGACCGGCTTTCGGACTACGCCATGCCGCCGGCGGATCTGCCGCTGATCCCGCTGCTGCGCGATTTTCTGTAAGGAGCCGGCCCACGATGGCGAACCCGACCGCCTGCATCCTGATCATCGGCAACGAAGTCCTCTCCGGCCGCACCCAGGACGTGAACGTGAAATTCCTCGCCACGCGGCTGGGCGAGCTGGGCATTCCGGTGCGGGAGGTGCGCATCATCCCCGACGTCGCGGAGACGATCATCGGCACCGTGAACGAGGTGCGGGCGCGATTCGATCATGTGTTCACCACCGGCGGCATCGGCCCGACGCATGACGACATCACCAGCGAATGCGTCGCCGCCGCCTTCGGCGTGCCCTGGGAACCGCACCCGGAGGCCTGGGCGCGCATGGATCGGCACTATGCGCCGGGCGAGTTCAACGCCGCGCGCCAGCGCATGGCGACGATGCCGCGCGGGGCGAGCCTGATCGAGAACGCGATTTCGATCGCGCCCGGCTTCACCATCGGCAACGTCCATGTCATGGCCGGGGTGCCGCGGATCATGCAGGCGATGTTCGACAGTCTGGCCCCGACGCTGGCCGGCGGGGCGCCGGTCCTGTCGCGGGCCGTGCATACCGCGCGCGTGCCGGAGGGCCGGATCGCCGAGGGGCTGGCGGCGATCCAGGCGCGCCATCCCGATCTCGATCTCGGCAGCTACCCTTACTATCGCAAGGATGCGTCCGGGGTGGCCATCGTCGCCAAGGGCACCGATGCTGCCGCGGCGGAGGCGGCCATCGCCGAAGTGACGGCGCTGATGCGCGCCCTCGGCGGTGATCCGGTGGCGGGCGAGCCGCCGGTCTGATCGCGCCTGGCGCCAGGGTTGCACACACCGGGCTTGGCGACACGGACCGCGCCGGTGCATAAACGTCTGTTGCGATGCACAATCGGAGGGGGTCGCTGATGCCGCTGAGCCAACCCGCGGAGCGGACGAAGCTGCACACGCGCAGCATCACCATCCATGGCTATGAGCGCACCGACGGGCTGTTCGATATCGAGGCGCACATCACCGACACCAAGACCACCGGCATCGCCCTCGATGATCACGGCTATCTGCCGCCGGGCGAGCCGCTGCACGAGATGTGGATGCGCATGACGGTGGATGACCGCATGACCATCGTCGCCTGCGAGGCCGCGACCGAGCACGGTCCATACGCGATCTGCCCACAGGCGGCGCCGGCCTTCGGGCGCCTCGCCGGGCTTACCATTCGCGGCGGCTTCCTGAAGGCGGCGATGGAACGGGTCGGCGGCGTGGCCGGCTGCACGCATCTGCGCGAATTGCTGCAGCAGATGGCGACGACGGCGCTGCAGACCATGTTCCCCCGCCGCGCCCGGCGCGAGATGGCGAGCCAGCGGCCGCCCGCCCTGCTGAACACCTGCCTTGCCTGGAGTTCCGACAGCCCGGTCATCCGCCGCCGCTGGCCGCACCTCTACACCGGCCCCGAGCCGCTGGAGGAGACCAGGGTCGAGTCCGAGCCCGCGTGACCCGCGTCAGCGGATTGACCCTGGCCGCGCCCCGATAGCGCGACGCGCGACGGTCAGGCGCAATCGGCCGCGAGCGAGTCCGCGGTGGCGAAATGAGCGCCGTGGCCGACCCGGGAATGGCCGGCATCGGTCGCGGCGGTGCGGAAATAATCCAGCACATAGACCCGCACCGCGCTGGTCCTCCCGCCGACCTCGGCGGACTGCTCGATCCGGCGCACCAGGTCCCGCATGCGGACGCCTTCGCGCTGGCAGATCTCGTGCAGCGCGTCCCAGAATTCCGGCTCCAGCCGCATGCTCGTGCGGCCCCGCTCGGCGACGACATTCCGATTGACCAGCCTGCTCGATCTCAAGTTCGCCTCCATGATCTCGCGTCATGAAAGCGCGGCGGACTTAAAATACCGTTGCGTGCCGACGTGCCGGGATCAGGAATCCTCCTCCGGCGCGCGCAGCGTCAGCGCCAGCGCGTGCAGCCCGTCGCCAAACTCGGCGGCGAGTGCCGCGTGAACGGCGCGGGCGCGGGCGACCCGCGGCTGGCCGCGGAAATCCGCCGAGACGAGGGTGACCGCGTAGTGCGTCTGACCGCCCGGCGCGGCCCCGGCGTGGCCGGCATGCCGGGCGCTGTCGTCGACGATCTCGAGGCGCACGGGGGAAAAGTGCGCACCGAGAACGGCGCGCAGGCGATCGGCGCGGGATGGCATTGTCTGGTTCATCCCCCGCATATCGGACATCGCGCGCCGCACGCCAAGCGGAGGTTGCCATTTTCGGGCCGCAGGGCACATTAGGGCCATGTTGTCCCGACCTGCATCGCGCCGGCGGGCCTTCGCCCCCGACCCGGACGCTCCGGGACGAGGCTGCGACATGGCCGGCTGCCAAGCTCAAGGCGAATTCAAGGCGCCGAAATCGCCAACGCGGCTGCGCGACTACTGGTGGTTCTGCCTCGACCACGTGCGCGCCTACAACGCGTCCTGGGACTACTACAAAGGCATGTCGCCGGGCGAGATCGAGGCGCAGCTCCGTGCCGATACCGGCTGGCAGCGGCCGACCTGGCCGCTCGGGCAGCAGGGTCTCGGAGGCTTCCGCCGCACCGCCGAGACGCTCCGGGATCCGCTCGATCTGCTCGGCCGCGCAGCGCCGGATGCGCGCGCCGGCGCCACCCCGACGGAGCTCACCGAACCGCTGACCACCTTCGGCCTCGCCTGGCCGGTGACGCTGGCCGAGGTGAAGCAACGCTACAAGGAGCTCGCCAAGCGGCATCATCCGGACGCCAATGGCGGCGATCGGGCGGCCGAGGAGCGGCTGAAAACCATCAATCTCGCCTATGCGACGCTGCGGTCGCACCTGCGACTTCAACCGACCCTGCCGACCCAAGCCGGCGCCTCCCCCGCCTGATCGAAGGCGCGGGGCACATCGGCGGTCCTTGCCCGGGCCGCGTGGGAGAGTAGAGTCACCGACGGACAGTTCAGGACCCTTATGCCGATGACCAGGATTGCCGCGCTTGCCGAGGCCCGTGTGACCCCGATCTCCGCGATCGATCTGCCCGACACGAAGATCAGCGCGCGCGAGGTGTTCGGCATCGACGCCGACATGGAGGTGCCGGCCTTCTCGGTGCGCACCGAGCATGTGCCCGAACTCGACCCCGCCTATGTCTTCGACAAGGAGACGACGCTCGCCATCATCGCCGGCTTCGCCTTCAACCGGCGGGTGATGATCCAGGGCTATCACGGCACCGGCAAATCCACCCACATCGAGCAGGTCGCCGCACGGCTCAACTGGCCGTGCATCCGCGTCAATCTCGACAGCCACATCAGCCGCATCGACCTCATCGGCAAGGATGCGATCGTGCTGAAGGAAGGCAAGCAAATCACCGAGTTTCGCGAGGGCATCCTGCCCTGGGCGCTGCAGCATCCGTGTGCGCTCGTGTTCGACGAATACGATGCCGGCCGCCCGGACGTGATGTTCGTCATCCAGCGCGTGCTCGAGGTCGAGGGGCGGCTCACCCTGCTCGATCAGAACCGCGTCATCCGCCCCCACCCGGCATTCCGCTTGTTCTCGACGGCCAACACCGTCGGGCTCGGAGACACCACCGGCCTCTATCACGGCACCCAGCAGATCAACCAGGGCCAGATGGATCGCTGGAACATCGTCGCCACGCTGAACTACCTGCCGCACGCACAGGAAAGCGCCATCGTCCGTGCCAAGCTCGGCCTCGACCCGGCGGACGCGGCGATGAAGAAGCGCATCGACGCCATGGTCGCGCTCGCCGATCTCACCCGCGCCGGCTTCATCAATGGCGACATCTCCACCGTGATGTCGCCGCGCACGGTCATCACCTGGGCGGAAAACACCCGCATCTTCGGCGATGTCGGTCTCGCCTTCCGCATGACGTTCCTCAACAAATGCGACGAGGCCGAGCGCGCCACCGTGGCCGAGTATTATCAGCGCTGCTTCAACGAGGAGCTCCCGACCGGGGCGCTGGCGCGCAAGGGGTTCTGAGCCGAGGATGAGCGGAAAGCCCGACCAGGAGCGCGGCGAGGCGTTCAAGCGCGCGACCGCCGGCGCACTCCGGGCCCTTGCCCACGACGCCGAAGCGCAGGTCGCCTTCCAGCCGGGCCCGTCCGGTCTGGCCGGTAAGCGCGCGCGTCTGCCGTTGCCCAGCCGGACCCTGCCCGCCGCCGAGGTCGCCCGCGTGCGGGGCGCGGCGGACAGCGTCGCGCTGCGCCTGCGCTACCACGACGACACCCTGCATACCGCCCGCAGTCCGGCCGGACGCGAAGCGCGGGACGTCTATGACGCGATCGAGCAGGCCCGCGTCGAGGTCATCGGCGGGCGCCAGATGGAGGGTGTCCGCGCCAATCTCGATGCCCGCCTGACCGAGACCTGCACCGCCGAGGGATATGACCGGATGACCAGCCGCGAGCAGATGCCCGCCGCCGCGGCACTGGCGCTGCTGGCGCGCGAGCGGCTGTCGGGCCGCGCGGTGCCCGAGGCGGCGCGCCGCGTGCTCGGCCTGTGGCGCGAGACGCTGGGGCCGAGTGCGGATGCGGCGCTCGATGAAATGGCCCGCTCGCAGGACGAGCAATCCGCCTTCGCCCGTGCCAGCCGCAAGCTGCTCGCCGCCCTAGACCTCGCCGAGGCGGAAGCCGAATCCGAGGCCGAGGAGTCGGGCGAGGAGGGCGAACAGGGCAGCGAGCAATCGACCCAGCAGGACACCAGCGAGGGCGAAGGCACAGCGCAGACCGATGCGGACTCCCTCCTCGGCGCCCAACCCGAGGCGATGGACGGAGACGCCGCCGAGGACGAGGCGGCCGACAGCGCCGAGGCCGAGGGTGAGGCCGAGGGCGAGGACCGGCCGAGCGGACCGCAACCCCGCCGCGACCGTCCGGGCACGGACCGCGAGGGGGCGTATCGCGTCTTCACCCGCGCCTATGACGAGGAAATCGCGGCCGAGGAACTGTGCGACGGGGACGAACTGTCCCGCTTGCGCCAACAGCTCGACCAGCAGTTGCAGCATCTGCAGGGCGTTGTCGCCAAACTCGCCAACCGGCTGCAGCGCCGACTGCTGGCGCAGCAGACCAGGGCCTGGGATTTCGACCTCGAGGAGGGGCTGCTCGATGTCGGCCGGCTCGCCCGCGTCGTCGTCAACCCGCTCCAGGCGCTGTCCTACAAGCGCGAGCGCGATACCGAGTTCCGCGATACCGTCGTCACGCTGCTGATCGACAATTCCGGCTCGATGCGCGGGCGGCCGATCACCGTGGCGGCGATGTGCGGGGACATTCTCGCCCGCACCCTGGAGCGCTGCGCCGTGAAGGTGGAAGTGCTGGGCTTCACCACGCGTGCCTGGAAAGGCGGGCAGAGCCGCGAGCGGTGGGTGGCGGAGGGCAAGCCGCGCAACCCCGGCCGGCTCAACGACCTGCGCCACATCATCTACAAATCAGCCGATGCGCCCTGGCGGCGGGCGCGCAAGAATCTCGGGCTGATGCTGCGCGAGGGGCTGCTCAAGGAGAACATCGACGGCGAGGCCCTGCTCTGGGCCTACCGCCGGCTGCTGGCGCGGACGGAGCATCGCCGCATCCTGATGGTGATCAGCGACGGCGCGCCGGTCGATGACAGCACGCTCTCGGTCAATCCCGGGAATACGCTGGAGAAGCATCTGCGCGAGGTGATCCGCGACATCGAGAGCCAAGGCGCCGTGGAGCTGAGCGCCATCGGCATCGGCCACGACGTCACCCGCTATTACCGCCGCGCCGTCACCATCGTCGATGCCGAGGAACTGGGTGGAACGATGATGAAGAACCTGGCTGAGCTGTTCGACGAGGACGACGGCGCCGCATGGGCCCGCGCGAGCATGGAGCGGGCGCCGCTGGTCGCCTAGAGCAACGTCCGATCTGATCGAGCCGTTCCGGATCGGACAGATCGGGGATCCGGTGTGCGCAGCTCGTGTGTTTCCGGGGCACGGCCGTCCGAATGGCGCCCCGTTGCTCCACTCCCACCGTAGCAGCGGCCCCCTATACGCCGCGGAAACGCGGCTCGCGCTTCTCGTGGAACGCCGCCACGCCTTCGCGGAAATCCTCCGACGAGCGCAAGCGCGAGTAGCAATGGCCCTCCAGTTCGATCGCCGTCGCCAGCGATGCATCCTCGGTGTCATTCAGCAGTTTCTTCGCCGTGCGCTGCGCCAGGGGCGAGAACGCGGCCAGCTCGGCGACCAGGCGGTCCGTCGCCCGTTCGAGGTCGTCGTCGGGCACGATGTCCGTGGTGATGCCCCAGTCATGGGCCTGACGCGCGGAAATCCGACGGGAGCGCATGACGATGTCCTTGGTGCGCGTGATGCCGATGATCTTCTGCAGGCGCGCGGAGCCGCCGGAGCCGGGAATCTGCCCCAGCTTCTGTTCCGGCAGTGCGTATTCGCAGGTTTCCGACGCCAGCCGGAAGTCGCACGCCAGGCTGAGTTCGAATCCCACGCCGAAGCAGTAGCCACGGTTGGCGGCGATCACCGGCTTAGCGGCGCGCGCCGGAGCGGCGATGTTCCATGCCAGCTTCGAGACCTCTTCCGGCGAAGCCTCCATGAATCCCTTGATGTAGCCGCCGCTGCTGAAGTGCTGGCCGATCGAGCGCACCACGATCACCCGCACGCGCGGATCCTGGTCCAGCGCCTCGAAGGCGCGCCGGAGCTGGTCGCGCTGCGGCATGGTGATGACGTTGTAGGGTGGCCGGTCGAGCACGATGTCGCCACGCGCTTGCACCGCGTCGGTCTCGACGCGAAAGCCGTCGTACGGTTGGTCTGGAGCCAAGGCGTCGCTCATGCTGCGGGTTCCTGCGATTGCGAGATGGCGGTGTAGTCGCCATCGACCAGCTTGCGGCGCAGCAGCTTGCCGACGGGCGATTTCGGGATTTCGGTGATGAAGACGAAGCGACGCGGACGCTTGTAGTTGGCGAGCCCGCTTTCGCGGCAGTGCCGGTCCAGCGCAGCGGCCTCGACCGGCGCAGCGGTCTTTACGAACGCAGTCACGATCTTGCCCCAGCGCGCGTCCGGCAGGCCGACCACCGCTACCTCGGCGACAGCCGGGTGCAGCGAGAGGCAGCTCTCGATTTCAACCGGCGAGACGTTCTCGCCGCCGGTGATGATCATGTCGTCGACCCGGCCGGTCACGAACAGGTCGCCGTCCGCATCGAAATAGCCGGTGTCGCCGGTGCAGTACCAATCGTCGCGCAGCGCCCGCGCATCCACGTCCGGGCGGCGCCAATAGCCTTCGAACGCCTCGTCTCCAGCCAGCAGCGCGAGAATTTCCCCTTCCTCTCCCGGCGCGGCCAGATCCGAAGCGTCGCCTGCAGAAAACCGCACGACGCGGATGCGCTGGTTGAGGCCGGAGCGTCCGGCGCTGCCAGGCTTGGCTGCCGCCCGCTGGTTGATCGTGCAGGTATAGACCTCGCTGCTGCCATAGTGGTTCACGAACAGATCCGGCTGGAACGCGTGGGTCAGGCGCTGCAGCAATCCGTCGGTCATCGGCGCCCCGGCGAAGCCGAGCTTGCGTACGCTCCCGACATCCGCGGCGGCGAAATCCGGGTGGCTGAGCAGATCGTGATAGAGTGTCGGCACCAGATAGAGGTTGGTGATGCGCTCGCGCGCGATCAGGCCGATCGCCGCCGCGGGGTCGAATCGCGGCAGACAGACGAAGCAGCCACCGAGCAGCGACATCGCCAGCAGCGAGCGCACACCCATGGTGTGATAGAGCGGCATGACGCCGAGCGTGCGCTCGCCATGGGCGTAGAGGTTCTGCGCCACATGGGCGATCGCCGCGGCCCGCTCGGCCCGATGCCGGCGCGGCACGCCCTTCGGCCGCGACGTCGTGCCCGACGTGTAGAGCATCAGCGACCAATCCTCGGCGGTCGCGCACGGCTGCAAGCTCGGTCCGGTCGCGGCCAGCATCGCATCGAAGCCGATCTCGCCGTCGCCTGGCGCCGCCAGGGTGATGCGCGGCAAGGCGCGTGCCGCGGCCGCAGCGAGCACGGCGTCCGCCGACGCGCTCTCATAGGCCACCGCCCGCACCTCGGCATCGGCGATGCAGTACTCGACCTCGTCCGCCTTGGCGCGCCAGTTCAGCGGCGTGATCATGACGCCGGACAGCTGGCACGCCCAGTGCAGCGTCGCCGCTTGCCAGCGGTTCTGCAGCAGGCTCAGCAGGCGGTCCCCGCGCCGCAGCCCCATGGCGCCGAGCCCTGCGGCTGCGGCGGCAATGAGCGGCGCCCATTCGCCATAGGTCAGCCGCAGCTCGCCATCGACGATCGCCAGTGCCCCCGGATCGCGCTCGACGCTCGCGACGAAGCTCGTGCCGAGGTCAAGCATGATCGGTCTCTCTCAGGGCTTCGGCGGCCGCCAGCGCGGCTTTGACGATCGGCGCGTAGCCCGTGCAGCGACAGAGATGGCCGGAAAGCGCATCGCGGACCTCCGCCTCGTCGCAGTTCGGGCGCTCGCGCAGCAGGGCGTCGAGCGTCATCAGGATGCCCGGGGTGCAGAAGCCGCATTGCAGGCCGTGATGGGTGCGGAACGCCTCCTGAAGCACCGAGAGCCGGTCCGCCGCTGGCGCCAGCCCCTCGACCGTGCGGATCTCGGCGCCGTCGGCCTGCACGGCGAATGTCAGACATGCGCGTGCTGGCACGCCGTCGATCTGCACCGTGCATGCACCGCAGATGCCATGCTCGCAACCGACATGCGTGCCAGTCGCGCCGAGCACATGGCGCAGGAAATCATGCAGCAGCATCCGCGGCTCGGCCTCGCCACTGACCGTGCGGCCGTTCAGCGCGAGCCGCACCGGATGACGCTGCCCGGCATCGAGCACGACCGGACCGTGGCGGGACATCAGCCGCCCTCCTGGACGGCGCGGGCCTTCTGATCGCGCAGCGCCTCTTGGGCCACGTCCCGGCCGATGCGGCGGACCAGCTCGCGACGGTAGCGCGCCGACGCGTGCAGGTCGTCGCGCGCGTCGAGATCCCAGGCGAAGGCGTCGAGCGCATCGCCGAAAGCCTGGTCCGTCGGCAGCACGCGCGAGATCGGGATCGCGGCGACGCCACCGACGGCCAGCCGCAGCCCCCTTTCGTCAGCGACAGCGGCAAACGCGGCGATGGCGAAATCGCCGTGGCGGCGCGAGATCTCGCGGAAAGCGTAGCCCGTGCCCGGACGGATCGCGGGCACCGAGACCGCCTCGATCAGCTCGTCCTCGGCGCGCGCCGTGACCATCATGCCGGTGAAGAATTCCTGCGCTGTCACGCGGCGTGCGCGGTGGCCGCTGCGCAGATGCACCTGCCCGCCCAGCGCGACGAGCACCAGCGGCAGCTCCGCGCTCGGGTCGGCATGCGCGACGGAACCGCACACCGTACCACGGCTGCGCGTCTGCATATGGCCGACCCAGGGCAGCGCCATGGCGAGCAGAGGCTGGCGCTTCGCGAGGCCATTGCGGGTTTCCAGCGCTCGTTGCCGAACGCCGGCGCCGACGGTGATCCGCGCGCCATCATCGTCGACGCGGTTCAGCGCCGTGACATGCATGATGTCCACCAGCAGCGCCGGGCGCGCGAGCCGCATGGTGAGCATCGGCACCAGGCTTTGCCCGCCCGCGATCACGCGTGCCTCGCCGCCGCCGCGGTGCAGGGCTTCGAGCGCATGCTCCGTCGTGGCCGCGCGCAGATAGGCGAAGCGGGCCGGTTTCACGCACGCCTCCGGAACAGCCTGAGCAGGCGGCGCCACAGGCTGGGCCGCCGGCCGCTCGCCTGCGCCGCGAGGGAGGCGAAGAATTGTCCGATGATGACCCGCGCCGCGCCGTCCAGGAGCCGCCCGCCGATCGAGGCGACCTTGCCGCCCACGGCGGCCTCGTAATCATAGGTCAGCGCCGTACGGGTCGGTCCGACCGGCTCGAGCCGCAGCCGCCCCCGGCCACGCCCGAAGCCCAGAACGCCGTCGACCGAGCCGGACAGCGTCACGGAGCGTGGCGCGTCGAGGTCGGACAGCGCGATCTCCGCACGGTAGCGCCCGCGCACCGGGCCGATGCCCAGCGTGACCTCCGCCTTGAACCGGGTCTCGTCCATGCGCTGGACGTTATGGGCACCCGGCACCACGCGAGCGAGCCGATCGGGGTCGAGCAGCATGGCCCAGAGTTGCTCCGGCGCGGCGTCAACCTCGGCGTGGCCGCTGCCGAACAGCGCGCGCTCGCCGGGCGCCGCAGGCGGCGGTCGCGCCTCGCGGCGCGGCGACGAAGGCTCGGCGCCGTGCAGCGCTTCGGACAGGCGGGACGGCAGCAGCGGAAGCTGGATGTCCACCAGCCCAAGCGCGTCGGCGACCGCATTGGCGATGCAGACCGGCGTGGACATGGTGTTGCCCTCGCCGACGCCCTTCGCGCCCAGCGGCGTGAACGGCGACGGCGTCTCGTAGTGCAGGATGACGGGCTCCGGCACCTCCATCGCCGTCGGAATGAGATAGTCGGCCAGCGTGCCGGTGAGCAGGCTGCCATCCGGCCCGTAGGACTGCTCCTCCAGCAGCGCGGCCCCCAGCGCGTGGGCGAAGCCGCCGGTGACCTGCCCGGCCACCATGCCCGGGTGGAGGATGCGGCCGCAATCATGCATCGTCACGTAGCGGTCGAGCCGAATCGCGCCCGTGTCCCGGTCCACCTCGGCGCCGCAGAAATCGAAGATGAACCCGTGGCACAGCGACGAATTGACCTCGTCGGCGTCATTGGGAGCGCCGAGTTGCGGCGGCGTCCAGAACGCGGTCTCGCGCAGCGGCTGCTCGACATCCTCGGGCAGGGTCGCCGGCGCCCAATGGCCGGTCGCGGCGAGGCGGGAAAAGGCGACGGCATTGCCGGGGTTGCCGGGGCTGAAGACCTTGCCGGCGGCGAACACCAGTTCGTCCGGGCGAGCGTTGAGCTGAACCGCGGCGACGCGGGCGAGCCGCTCCCGCAGCCTTGTCGCGGCGATCCAGGCAGCCCCCGCGACCGCTGGAGCGAAGCGGCTGGAGTAATTGCCGGAGGCGATGGACCAGGCATCCTTGGCGGTGTCCATCTCCGTGATCACGCGGATATCGGCGGGACGCAGTCCGAACACATCGGCCACCACCTGCCCCAGTACGGTGCGATGGCCCTGGCCCTGCGGGACGGAAGCGACGTGGACCGACACCGTTCCCCCCGGGTCAAGCGCGATGGTCGCGGTCGCCTGGGCACCGTTCTTGGGGCCGGCCCGACGCCGCTCGGCCGCGGTCAACACCGTGGTGATGTAGCCCATGTTGGAGACCGAGGGTTCCACCACCGCCGCGTAGCCGATGCCATAGAGCCTTCCCTCGGCGCGCGCCTGCGCTCGCCGCGCCAGCAGGCCGGCATGACCGCCGTCACGCAGCGCCGCCTCCAGCGCTGCCGCATAATCTCCGGAATCCAGCAGCGCTCCGGTTGCCGTCCGATAGGGGAAGGCATCGGCCGGCACGAGGTTGCGTCGCACCACATCGAGCGGGTCGAGCCCGAGCGTTGCGGCGATGCGGCTGATCAGCCGTTCCAACGGGAAGTAGATCTGCGGGCCACCGAAGCCGCGGTTCAGCCCTGTCGGCAGCTTGTTGGTGACGACGACTCGGTTGCGGATGCGGACGTTCCGTATGGCGTAGGCACCGGTCATGTTGCCGTGCATGCGGTAGAGCGTGGCCGGTTCCGGGGCGCGCAAATGGGCGCCGCAATCCTCGATCTGATCCCAGTCGAGCGCCAGGATCCGCCCATCCTCGGCCACCGCAGCCTGAAGCCGGGTGGAGCGATTGGTGGCGGAGACGGCGCCCGCCAGGTGCTCCATCCGGTCCTCGATCCACTTCACCGGGCACCCGGCCAGCCTGGCCGCGACGGCGATCACGACGACGTAGGGAAACACGCCCTGTTTCACGCCAAAACTGCCGCCGGAGTCCGGCGGCGTGCGCAGCCGCAGCCGGTTGCCGGGCACCCGCAACGCGCGGGCCATCACCGCGTGGATGCTGAACGGCCCCTGGAAGTTGGCAAGCACATCGTAGGCGTCGAGCGCCGGGTCGTATTCCGCCACCACGCCGTAGGTCTCGATCGGCGTGCATGCGCTGCGCGGGTATTCGACGGCCACGCCGATGCGGTGCGGCGCCGAGGCGAAGGCAGCGTCCGGGTCGCCGTAGGAGAAGCTGCGATCGCTGGCCAGGTTCCCGGGAAAACCCTCATGCAGCAGCGGGGCCCCGTCGGCCAGGGCGTCGAGCGGCGCGACGACCGCTGGCAGCGGCGCGTAGCGGACCTCGATGGCGTCGAGCGCATCCTCGGCCAGATAGCGATCGGCCGCGACGGCGACGGCGACCGGCTCGCCGACATACCGCACCCGGTCGATCGCCATGGGCCAGCATTCCACCGGCGCCTTCACGCCCACGACCAGGCTGGAGGTGAGGCCCTGCAGCTCCGCCCCGGTCAGGACGGCGGCAACACCGGGCATCGCGCGGGCCGCCGCCGTATCGATGCGTTCAATGCTGGCGTGGGCGTGCGGCGAGCGCAGAATGGCTGCGTGCAGCGTTCCGGGCGGCGTTCCGAGGTCGTCTATGAACCGGCCGCGCCCGGCGAGCAGCGCCGCATCCTCCACGCGCGGGATGGATTGGCCGACCCATCCGGCCTCGTCCCCGTTCCGTGCATGCAGGTCCAGCGCCACCGCGCACACTCCCTCGCGCCGAAAGCGAGTGCACGGCCCGGCCATTCGCCGCCGGAGCCCCGGGCCACTCGCCTGCCGATTTCACTGGCCCGCTCATCCCTGAAATGCAAGCGGATTTCCGGGACAGACGGGATGGCACGCTACGACTTGGCGCCGATCTCGTGGCAGGCGAGCTTCTCCAGCACGCGCACCATGCCGGAATGGTCCCACGCTGACCCGCCGGCGGCCGCGGCGGCATTGAACAGTTCCTGGCAGGTCGCCGTGTTGGGCAGGCTGAGCCCGAGCGAGCGGGCGCCGGACAGCGCCAGGTTGAGGTCCTTCTGGTGCAGCTCGATGCGGAAGCCGGGGGCGAAGTTGCGCGCGATCATGCGCTCGCCATGGAGTTCGAGAATGCGCGAGTTGGCGAACCCGCCCATCAGCGCCTGGCGCACACGCGCGGGGTCGGCGCCGGCCTTGGAAGCGAACAGCAGCGCCTCACCCACCGCCTCGATGGTCAGCGCGACGATGATCTGGTTCGCGACTTTCGTCGTCTGGCCGTCGCCGTTGCCGCCGACCAGGGTGATGTTCTTGCCCATCAGCTCGAACAGCGGCTTCACGGCGTTGAACGCGCGCTCCGGCCCGCCGACCATGATGGTGAGGCTGGCCGCCTTGGCTCCGACCTCGCCGCCGGAGACCGGCGCGTCCAGGTAGTCGCAGCCGAGATCATTGATGCGCTTGGCGAAATCCTTGGTCGCGATGGGCGAGATCGAGCTCATGTCGACGACGATCTTGCCCGGCGCGAGCCCCTCGGCGACGCCGTCCTTGCCGAACAGCACCGCTTCCACGTGCGGGGTGTCCGGCACCATGACAATGATCACCTCAGCCGACCGCGCCACCTCGCGCCCACTGGTGCAGGGAATGGCGCCCTGCTCGACCAGCGCCGCCGGCGGCGGAACGATGTCGTGGACGAACAGGCGGTGCCCGCCCGCGATCAGGTTGGCGACCATGGGCCGGCCCATGATGCCGAGACCGATGAAGCCGATCGTGCTCATGCGAAGTTTCCTCCTGGCTGCTGCAATGGCCCGGTTCAGCGCGGCGCGCCGGCCGGGGCGAGCGCGCGCGCGGCGCTCATGTCCTGACTCTTGCGGATCGAGAGGCTCGGGTCGAGGCACAGAATGTCCTCGAACTCGTTGACGCTGTCGACCTCAGTGCCCATGGCGATGTTGGTGACGCGTTCGAGGATGAATTCCAGCACCACCGGCACCTGATGCTCGCGCATCAGCGCCTCGGCGCGGGCGAACGCCTCCTTGAACTCGTTCGGGCTCTTCACCCGCACCGCCTTGCACCCCAGCCCTTCGGCGACGGCGACATGGTCCACGCCGTAGCCCGGCACCGCGCCCTCCTCGGTGGCCGCGTTGATGTTGTCGAACGCGAGGCTGACCTCGAAATCCATCTCGAAGCCGCGCTGCGCCTGGCGGATGAGGCCGAGATAGGAGTTGTTCACCACGACGTGCAGATAGGGCAGCTTATGCTGCGCGCCGACGGCGAGTTCCTCGATCATGAACTGGAAATCATAGTCGCCGGAGAGCGCGACGATCTTGCGGTCGGGATCCGCGGCGCGCACGCCGAGCGCGGCCGGCAGGGTCCAGCCGAGCGGACCGGCCTGGCCGCAATTGATCCAGTTGCGCGGCCGGTAGACGTGCAGGAACTGCGCCCCGGCGATCTGCGACAGGCCGATGGTGGTGACGTAGCAAGTGTCGCGGTCGAACACCTCGTTCATTTCCTGATAGACGCGCTGCGGCTTCAGCGGCACCTGATCGAAATGGCTGCGGCGGAGCATGTTGTGTTTGCGATGCAGGCAGGCGGCTGCCCAGGCGGAACGGTCCTTCAGCGTGCCGGCCTCGCGCATGGCGCGCGCGACCTCGATGAACTGCACCAGCGCGGCACGGGCGTCGGAGACGATGCCGAAATCCGGCGCGAAGACGCGTCCGATCTGCGTCGGCTCGATGTCGACATGCACGAATTTCCGGCCCTTGGTGTAGACCTCGACCGAGCCGGTATGGCGGTTGGCCCAGCGATTGCCGATGCCGAGCGCGAAATCGGATTCGAGAAAAGTGGCGTTGCCATAGCGGTGGCTGGTCTGCAGCCCGACCATGCCGGCCATCAGCGGATGGTCGTCGGCGATCGTGCCCCAGCCCATCAGCGTCGGGATCACCGGGATGCCGGTGAGCTCGGCGAACTCGACGAGCAGGTCGGCGGCGTCGGCGTTGATGATGCCGCCGCCGGCGATGATCAGCGGTCGTTCGGCGTCGTTGAGCATCGCCAGCGCCTTCTCCGCCTGCCGGCGGCTCGCGGCGGGCTTGTAGACCGGCAGCTTCTCGTAGGTGTCCTCGTCGAACTCGATCTCGGCCATCTGCACGTCGATCGGCAGGTCGATCAGCACCGGGCCGGGGCGGCCGGAGCGCATGACGTGGAAGGCCTGCTGGAAGACCATCGGCACCTGTGCCGGCTCGCGCACACAGACCGACCATTTCGTCACGCCGCGGGCGATGGTCTCGATGTCGACGGCCTGGAAATCCTCCTTGAACAGCTTGGCGCGGGGCGCCTGGCCAGTGATGCAGAGGATGGGCACGGAATCGGCGAGCGCGGTGTAGAGGCCGGTGATCATGTCGGTGCCGGCGGGACCGGAGGTGCCGATGCAAACGCCGATATTGCCTGGGCTGGCACGGGTGTAGCCATCCGCCATGTGCGAGGCGCCCTCGACATGGCGGGCGAGGATGTGGCGGATCGAGCCGCGCCGCTTCAGCGCCGCGTAGAGCGGGTTGATCGCCGCCCCGGGCACACCGAATGCGACGCTGATACCCTCGCGCTCGAGCACGCGCACCGCCGCGTCCACCGCTTTCATCCTGGCCATCGCTTCCCCCTGGCGTTGCTTTGCCTCGTGACGGCGGCACCATCGCGCGTTCCGCGGCGCTGCGCGAGTCTTTTCGGGGAGCTTCCCGCAATGCGGAATCTTCGTCGCATCCATCCGTTATTACAACAGTGTATAGATTGCCGCACTGCCGGATTCATGGCCCACGGAGCGCGGAAGACGGCATCCGTCCCGCCCCAGTGGTGGCGTTCCCCCCAATGGATTGGCGTGACCCCGCGGCGATGCCGTGGTTTCCGCATTGCGGCAGCGCATCCCGTTTGCTACCCAGGCGGCGATGCGTGCCCCCCGCAAGCCGGCCCAGGCCTTGAAGACCGCGTCGCGCGAGCGGCGCAGCGCGGCGGTGGCCGAGCGTAGCGACCAGGTGCAGTCGCTGGTCCGGGCGCTGTCCCTGCTCAACCGCCTCGCCACCGCCGACGAGGGCTACGCGTTGACCGAGCTCGCCCAGCAGGTCGGCCTCGCCTCCTCCACCGCGCACCGGCTGCTGACGACGCTGGAGCAGGAGCGCTACGTGCATTTCGATCCGGAGCGCCGGTTGTGGTCGGTCGGCGTGCAGGCCTTCGTCGCCGGTAGCGCCTTCCTCAAGACCCGCAGCCTGGCGGCCAGCGCGCGGCCGACGATGCGGGCGCTGATGGAGGAGAGCGGCGAGACGGTGAACCTCGCCGTCGAGGACCAGAACGAGGCGATCTATCTCGCCCAGGTCGAGTGCCGGCAGATGATGCGCGCCTTCGCCCGCCCCGGTGCGCGCGTGCCGCTGCACTGTTCCAGCGTCGGCAAGGCGTTGCTGTCGGCCGGCGATGAGGCGGCGCTGGCGAAAATCCTCCATCGCCAGGGGCTGCCGCGCGTCACCGTCAAGACCATCGCCACCGCCGCGGCGCTGCGCGCGGATCTCGCTCGCGCCCGCGAGCGCGGCTATGCCATCGACGATGAGGAGCACGCGATCGGGCTGCGTTGCGTCGCCGCGGTGATTTTCAACGAATCCGCCGAGCCGGTGGCCGCCGTTTCGGTGTCCGGGCCGATGGCGCGAATTCCGGACGAGCGCATCCCGCTGCTCGGCGATCTCGTCCGCCGCCGCGCCGATGCCATCACCGAGGCGCTCGGCGGCGCGCTGCCGCTCTGGCGCAGGCGGGCCGCGGCCGGTCAGTGACCCAGCGCGATGCGCGCAAGGATGGTGTTGGCGCGCAGGTCCAGCACCACCAGCCGGTCAGGCCCGCCGCCGCTGAGCTGCACCACCAGCCGATCACCGGCCGCCGCTGTGGCGGCGATGCGTGTCCCGTCCGGCTCACCCAGCGCGAGCGCGACGGCGCCGGGCATGTTGGCGGGGAGGCTCGCCGCCGATGGCGCATGGGCGCGCTGGACCAGCAGCACGACCAGCGTCGTCGATCCGATCAGGATCGCCAGCCCCATCACCACGACCAAAGCGATCAGCGCCCGCATGCCGCTCTCTCCCGTTCCTGCCCCGCCCGCGCCATGGACCACCCATGAGCGGGCCCACCGAAGCCCCACCGCCGCAGGAGGGGACGGAGATCACAGTCATCGCTGATCCGGCGGACGCCGGGAAGCGGGCTGACCGCTTTCTCGCCGAAACGGTGCCATCGCTCTCTCGCGCGCGCATCCAGGCGCTGATCGAGGCGGGCTGCCTGACGCGGGACGGCGCGCCCGTCGCCGAACCAGCCGATAAGGTGCGCAACGGGGCTCGCTACCGGCTTCGGCTACCCGCGCCTGCGCCAGCGCGGCCCGAGGCACAGCGAATTCCCTTCCCGGTCCTCTATGAGGACGCACACCTCATCGTGCTCGACAAGCCGGCCGGCCTCGTCGTGCATCCCGCGCCGGGCAACCAGGACGGCACCCTGGTGAACGCACTGCTGGCCTATTGCGGCGCGGATTTCGCCGGCATCGGCGGCGAGCGGCGGCCGGGGATCGTGCATCGGCTGGACAAGGACACGTCCGGGGTGATGGTGGTGGCGAAAACAGCGCCGGCCCATGTCAGGCTGACCGAGATGTTCGCCGCACACGACCTGACCCGTGCCTACTTGGCGCTGTGCTGGGGCGTGCCGGCTGGCGGCACGCTCGAAGGCGCGATCGGGCGGGATCCGCGCGAGCGCAAGCGCATGGCGGTGGTGGCGCGCGGCGGCAAACCGGCGCGGACGCGGCTTGTCACGCTACGCAGCTTCCAGGGCGCCGTAGCGCTGGTGGAGTGCCGGCTGGAGACGGGCCGCACGCACCAGATCCGCGTCCATCTCGCCCATGCCGGGCACCCGGTGGTCGGCGACCCGGTCTATCTTCGCCGCACCCCCGCCGGGGCGCGCGGCCTGGCCACGCCACTGCGCCAGCGCCTGCTGGACTTCCCCCGCCAGGCGCTGCACGCCGCCGAGCTAGGCTTCAACCACCCGATCAGCGGCGAGCCATTGCGGTTCCACGCCGACCCGCCCGACGATTTCCGCACGCTCTTGGAGGCCCTGGAAAGCCCCAACGAATAGGGTTCCAAGGGCCTCCCGGCCCTTGGCGGGCCCGGGCAGAGCCCGGACCTTCCCTGCTGCGGTCCCCGCCTCGGCCCCGTCAGGCCGAAAGCGCCGCCGGCGCCGTGCGTGCGCGCTTGACCAGCAGCTTGTTCAGCGCATGCACATAGGCCCGGGCGGAGGCGACGATGGTATCGGTATCGGCGCCCTGCCCGTCGACCATCTTGCCGTTCTCTTCGAGCCGCACGGTGACGCGGGCCTGGGCGTCCGTGCCCTCGGTGACGGCACCGACGGAGAAGAGGCGGAGCGCGGCTTCGTGGGCGAAGAGTTCGCGGATCGCCTTGAAGGTAGCGTCCACCGGTCCGTCCCCGGTGGCGGTCGCGGTCTTGGCGACGCCGTCGATCTCCAGTTCCAGCGTCGCCCGCGGCCGGGCCTTGGAGCCGGCCAGCACTTCCAGCGAGACGAAGCGGATGCGGTCGTTGCCGCGCATCACCTCATCATCGACGAGGGCGACGATGTCCTCGTCATAGACGACCTTCTTGCGATCGGCGACGTCCTTGAACCGGCGGAAGGCATCGTTGAGCTGATTCTCGCCGATCTCGCCGTAGCCCAGCGCCTTCAGCTTGTCGCGGAAGGCGGCGCGGCCGGAATGCTTGCCCATCACCAGGCTCGAATTGCTCCAGCCCACGCTCTCGGGCGTCATGATCTCGTAGGTGGCGGCGTCCTTGAGCACGCCGTCCTGATGGATGCCGCTCTCGTGGGCGAAGGCATTGCGCCCGACGATAGCCTTGTTCGGCTGCACGTCGAAGCTGGTGATGGTGGAGAGTAGCTTCGATGTCTTGAGGATGTTCTGCGTGACGATGCCGGTGTGATAGGGCAGCGCGTCGCGGCGCGTGCGCAGCGCCATGGCGATCTCCTCGAGCGCCGCGTTGCCGGCGCGCTCGCCGATGCCGTTGATGGTGCACTCCACCTGACGCACGCCGGCGCGGATGGCGGCGACGGTGTTGGCGACGGCGAGGCCGAGATCGTTATGATTGTGCGCCGACAGGATCACCTGCTCCGCCCCCGGCACGCGCGCGCGCACCATGGCGAAGATACGCGCCATGTCCTCCGGCAGCGCGTAGCCGACGGTATCGGGGATGTTGATCGTCGTCGCCCCGGCCTTGATCGCGGCCTCGACGCAGCGGCAGAGAAAATCATCCTCGGTGCGGCTGCCATCCTCGGCCGACCATTCGACATCGTCGGTGTGCTGACGGGCGAGGGAGACGGAGGCGGTGACGGCCTCGAGCACCTGCTCGGGCGTCATGCGCAGCTTCACGCGCATGTGCAGCGGCGAGGTGCTGATGAAGGTGTGGATGCGCTTGCGGGCGGCCGGGCGCACCGCTTCGGCGGCGCGCAGCACGTCCTCGCGTCCGGAGCGGGCGAGCCCGCAGATCACCGGGCCCTGGACCGACTGGGCGATGGCCTGGACGGCCTCGAAATCGCCCGGGCTGGCGATCGGGAAGCCGGCCTCGATGACATCGACGCCGAGTTCGGCGAGTGCGGCGGCCATGCGCAGCTTCTCCGCCAGATTCATGGAGAAGCCGGGCGACTGCTCGCCGTCGCGGAGCGTGGTGTCGAAGATGATGACGCGGTTCTCGTCGATCGCGCCGAAACTCGGGTGCTGGATGGTCATGATGCAGTCCTGCCGGATGGGAGTGTGTGCGACCTGGGCCTCAGGGGTCCCCCTGAGCGATGCCGGCGCTGCCTGCCCGGCGGAACGCTCAGGGGCGGCTAAGTCGAAGGAGCAGGCCGATCGCGAACAGGCGCGCGAAACCGCGGGCGCAGGCCCTGGCCAGCGAACAGAGCATATGCGCGCCACAGAACATGGCTCTGCTTAGCGTTTCCACCCCCGTGGCGCAAGCGCGACGTCCGCCGACTCCCGACCCGATGGCTCCAGCGCCGCCACAGGATTTCCGTCCCGCCAAGAGCAAGCTAGGCTTGGCTCCAGCCTACCCTCGCATGCCCCGCCGGCAGATTGGTTCCGGGGCCAGTCGTTGCGGGGGCGGGCTCAAGCCCACGGTAGGGGTCCGGCACCGCGTGCCAACGAAGCCGGGCGATGTGGCTCAAAATGACGAAACAAGACGACCAAACAAGAACCACCGGAGGAACATCGACAATGTCGCTGCTGCACAAAGTGCTCACCCTCGCGGCCGGGCTCTTCCTGGCCGGCGCGCCGCTCGCGGCGTCGGCCGAGGAGAACGGCTCGTTCACCACCAACGACGGCGTCCGGCTGCACTATGTCGAGGCCGGAACCGGCAAGCCGCTGGTGCTGATCCCCGGCTGGTCGCAGACCGCCGAGGAATTCAAGTTCCAGACCGCGGCCCTCGGCAGCCGCTTCCATGTCTACGCGATCGACATGCGCGGCCACGGCGATTCCGACAAGCCGGACCACGGCTACCACATCGAGCGGCTGGCGGAGGACGTGCACGAGTTCCTGATGGCGAAGAACCTTGCCGACGTCGCCCTGCTCGGCCATTCGATGGGCTGCTCGGTGATCTGGAGCTACTGGGAGCTGTTCGGCAAGGACCGCATCGGCAAGCTCGTGCTGGTCGACCAGATGCCGATGATCACCTCGAACCCGACCTGGAGCGCGCAGGAATTGCAGGATGCCGGCAGCATTTTCGACGCCAAGGGACTGTATGACGCCTATAACGGCCTGGCCGGGCCCGACGGGCTCAAAGTCACCGACGGGTTCGTCGCCGGCATGTTCACCAAGCAGTATTCGCGCGACATGCTGCATTGGGTGATCGAGCAGAACCTCAAGATGCCGCGCAAATATGCCGCCTGGCTGCTGTATAATCACGCCACCCAGGACTGGCGGCACGTCATCCCGCTGATCGACGTTCCTACCCTGGTCGTCGGCGGCAAGGCGAGCCTGGTGCCGTGGAAGTCCCAGCTCTGGGTCGGCAGCCAGATCAGGGGCGCGAAAGTCGAGATTTTCGACGAGTCCGAAGGCGGCTCGCACTTCATGTTCATGGAGAACCCGGACAAGTTCAACCGGCTGGTCGGGGATTTCGTCGCCCAATAAGGGGGATCAGGCGGCAGCGACGAGGGCGGCGAGCGCGGCGCCGACCTCGGCGGTGCCTGCCTGGCCGCCCATGTCGCGCGTGCGCGGCCCGCCATCGCCGAGCAGCGTTTCGATGGCACGGACGATGGCGGCGGCGGCTTCGGTTTCGCCGAGATGCTCCAGCATCATCGCCCCCGACCAGATCTGGCCGATCGGGTTGCAGATATGCCGCCCGGCGATATCCGGCGCGGACCCGTGCACCGGCTCGAACATCGAGGGATGGAGCCGCTCGGGGTTGATGTTGGCGCTCGCTGCGATGCCGATGGAGCCGGCCACGGCCGGGCCGAGATCGCTCAGGATGTCCCCGAACAGGTTGGAGCCGACGACGACGTCGAACCAATCCGGGTGCTGGACGAAATGGGCGCAGAGAATGTCGATATGGTACTGGTCCGTCCGCACGTCCGGATAGGCGGCGCCGATGGCGGCGAAGCGCTCGTCCCAGAACGGCATGGTGTAGGTGATGCCGTTGGACTTGGTCGCCGAAGTCAGGTGCTTGCGCGGCCGCCTGCGCGCCAGCTCGAACGCGTAGCGCAGCACGCGATCGACGCCGTGGCGCGTGAAGACGCTCTGCTGGCTGACGAACTCGCGCTCCGTGCCGGGGAACATGCGCCCGCCGACGGAGGAATATTCACCCTCGGTGTTCTCGCGCACGACGTAGAAATCGATGTCCGCCGGCCCGCGCCCGGCCAGCGGCGAGGCGACGCCGGGCAGCAGCCGGCAGGGGCGGAGATTGACATACTGGTCGAACCCGCGACGCAGCGGGATCAGCAGGCCCCATAGCGAGACATGGTCCGGCACGCCCGGCCAGCCGACGGCGCCGAGATAGATGGCGTCCGCGCCGCGCAGCTGGTCCAGCCCATCTTCGGGCATCATCGCCCCGGTGCGCTGGTAGCGGGCGCAGGACCAGTCGTAGTCGTCGAAGCGCAGGGCGAAGCCGAACCGGCGCGCCGCCGCCTCCAGCACGCGCACGCCCTCGGGCACCGTCTCCTGGCCGATGCCGTCGCCCGGAATCAGTGCGATGCGATAGGTCGCGCTCATCGGTTCCTCCCGTTGCCGGCGCGCACGGTGCGAGCTGCGCGCGAGCGCGTCAACCGCGCGCGGCGATCAGTCCGCCTCGCCGAGACCGAGATCGGCGGCGAAGCGCGTGCCGATGTCCTGCGCGACGCGGGCCGCCTCGTCGAGCGGCGTGCGCGGCCAGGCGGCAAGGCTGTGGGCCAGCCGCCGCGCCTGCCCGGCGGCGATGAAGCTGGCGATCAGCCGCCGCTGCCGCGCCCCGGCGAGCTCCGGCAGCGCGACGTAGACCGGCGCGCTGGTGGCGCAGGCCTCGCTCAGCGCCGGCGCGGAGTCGGCCGTCACCACCACGGCGTCGGCCAGCGCCAGCATCGCCGGGTGCGGGTTCTCGCCCGGTTCGCCGAAGCGATGGAGCATGTGCGGGCCGGCGCCGAGCGCGGCGGCCAGCGCCTCGGTCGCCTCCCGCCCGGTGCGCGGCCCGGTCGCCGCCAGCACCGCGCCGCCGGCCCGCCGCGCCAGCGCGGCGACCTGGCGGCCCAGCCCGTGCGCGAGCGAGGGCGGCATCTCGCTGGCGAAGGCCGGCCCGCCGACGAACAGGGCGACGCGGGGATGCGGCAGGTGTACGAGCCGCTCCGCCCAGGCGCGGCCGGCGTGCTGCAGCCGCAGGGGTGAGAGCCGACTCGGTTCGCCCAGCACGGGCAGCACATTCGCCCGCGCCGGCGGATCGTCGTGCCAGCCGACGACGAGCAGATCGAAGCCGGCGGCGCGCGGCCCCGGCCGCATGCATTGCACCAGACGGCTGCCAGTTTGGCGCTTCAGCCACAGCGCCGCTCCCGCACCGCGCGCCCCGGCGCCGATGACGAGGCGCGGCGTCGCGGCCTTCTCCAGCGTCGCCGGCAAGCCGAAAGGTGCCCCGCGCGGCGCCAGCCGGCCAAGCGGCGCCAGCCAGCTCGTTGCCAACGGCACGCGGCGGAAGGGCAGGCCGAGCCGCTCGGCGATGGCCAGGGCCGCGCCGGCGCGATCGTGGCGCGGATCGTCGAGTACCCAGATCGTCGCCCCCGCCGAGGCCGTCTGCGCGTTGCCCGCGAGGCAAGTGGACGCGTCTTCCATTGCGGTCTACCTAGTGCACGGACATTTTCGGATGGATCACCATGCCTCGGAGCACTAGCCTGATTGGGTGGGCCGATTCAGCTGCCGCCCGGAAGCGGGCGATTGCTGCCAGCATCGGCGGTCCGGAGTGGACACACTAGCTCGTTGTTTTCAGTCGCCTGCCGATCCTCGCCGGGCGCGGCGCGAAGCAGCGCGAGGCGGGACCCGAACATTAGCGGAAGCCGACGCCGATGGCGAGCGCGCGGCGGCGAACAGGGATGGCGGGCGTGGCGGACGCGCATGCCGGGGTAGGGAGCGGAATGGGACACGTAACCGATTGGGACCGCGATGCGGCGCTGACTACAGCGCGCATCCTCCTCGAGATCGACGCGATCAATTTCCGCCCGGCCGAGCCCTACACGCTCACCTCCGGCTGGGCCTCGCCGGTCTATATCGACTGCCGGCGCATCATCTATTTCCCCCGCGCCCGTGCCCGGATCTGCCAACTCGCGGTGGAGAAGATCGGGCGGCATATCGGCTATGAGAGTATCGATGTCGTCGCCGGAGGCGAGACCGCAGGCATCCCGTTCGCCGCGTGGATCGCCGACCGCATGCTCGCGCCGATGGCCTATGTGCGCAAGAAGCCCAAGGGGTTCGGCCGCAATGCCCTGATCGAGGGCGACGTGCCGGATGGTAAACGGACGCTGCTGGTCGAGGACCTGACCACCGACGGCCAGTCCAAGGTGCGCTTCGCCACCGCGCTGCGCGAGGCCGGCGCGCTGGTGAACCATGCCTTCGTGGTGTTTTTCTACGGCGTGTTTCCCGGCAGCCTGGACGTGTTGGCGGGGATGGAGGTGCAGCTGCATCATCTCTGCACCTGGTGGGACGTGCTGGAAGCCTGCCGCGAGCGGCCCTATTTCGACGAGCAGGCATTGGCCGAGGTGCGCCGCTTCCTGGAGCAGCCGATCGAATGGTCGCGCGCGCATGGCGGCGTCGGCAGCGCCGCGGAGGCGGCATCACGCCGGCAAGGCTGAGCGCGGCCCCCGCGTCGGGGCCGATCCGATCGAGGAGAAATGCCATGGCTCCGCGTCCCAACTCCGCCGCCGCGCGCGACATCGCGAACGTGCTGCACCCGTACACCGACCTGCAGGCGCATCTCGAAACCGGACCGCTGGTGATCACCCGCGGCGAGGGCGTGCGCGTATGGGACGAGACGGGCAAGGACTATATCGAGGCGGTGGCGGGCCTGTGGTGCGCGGCGCTCGGGTTCAGCAACGAGCGCCTGGCGCAGGCGGCGGCGGCGCAACTGCGCAAGCTGCCCTTCTACCACGCCTTCGCCGCGAAATCGCACGAGCCGCTGATCGAACTCTCGGAGATGCTGATCGCGCGCGCGCCGGTGCCGATGAGCAAGGTGTTCTTCGCCAACTCCGGCTCGGAGGCGAACGACACCGCGATCAAGATGATCTGGTATTTCAACAACGCGCTCGGACGACCGCGCAAGAAGAAGATCATCAGCCGCGTCAAGGCCTATCACGGCATCACCCTGGCCACCGCCTCGCTCACCGGCCTGCCGGCCAACCACCGGTCCTTCGACCTGCCGCTGCCCGGCTTCCTGCACACGCTGACGCCGCATCACTACCACGCCGCCGCGGCGGGCGAGAGCGAGGAGGCATTCGCCACGCGCTGCGCGGACGAACTGGAGCAGCTCATCCTCGCCGAAGATCCCGATACCGTCGCTGCGATGTTCGCCGAGCCGATCCTCGGCGCCGGCGGCGTCATCGTGCCGCCGGCGACCTACTACGAGAAAATCCAGGCGGTGCTGCGCAAGTACGATATTCTGCTGGTCGCCGATGAGGTGATCTGCGGCTTCGGCCGCACCGGCGAATACTGGGGTAGCCAGAGTTTCGGCCTGACGCCGGACATCCTCACCTGCGCCAAGGCACTTTCCGCCTCGTTCCTGCCGATCAGCGCGGTGCTGGTGAACACGCGCGTGTTCGAGGCGCTGGCGGCCGAGTCGCACACTATCGGCACCTTCGGCCACGGCTACACCTATTCCGGCCATCCGGTGCCGGCGGCGGTCGCGATCGAGACGCTGAAAATCTATGACGAGATCGGCATCGTCGCCCATGCCCGCGAGGTCGGCGCCTATCTGCAGCAGGCGCTGCGCCAACGCTTCGCCGATCATCCGCTGGTCGGCGAGGTGCGCGGGCGCGGGCTGATCGCCGCCGTCGAGCTCGTTGCCGACAAGGCCACGCACCGCAATTTCGAACCGGCGCTGCGCATGGGTCCGCGCCTGTCGCGCCATTTCGAGGCTCAGGGCGTCATCAGCCGCGCGCTCGCCGGCGACGTGCTCGCCTTCAGCCCGCCGCTCATCATCACCCGCGCCGAGATCGACGAGATGCTGGACCGTGCTGCCGCCGGCTTCGCTGCTTTCACTGCCGAACTGAAGCGCGAAACGCTGCGCCCGGCCTGATTGGGCGCCACGCCTGGCGTGGTGTTCCGGCCTGCGGTATCATATTACCGCATATTTCGACCCTTGACCGGGCAGCGCCGGCACGCCATAAGCCGGCGCTGTTTTCGCAAGGACCGCCCGATGAAGACCACGCTCTCGCTGAAGCCCGCGGAGGTGCAGAAGGACTGGGTGCTGATCGACGCCGAGGGCCTGGTGCTCGGCCGCCTCGCTGCGATCATCGCCAACCGGCTGCGCGGCAAGCACAAGCCGCAATTCACCCCGCACGTCGATTGCGGCGACAATGTCGTCGTCGTCAATGCCGGCAAGGTGCATGTCACCGGCAACAAGGCGGAACAATCGGTGTTCTACTACCACACCGGTTACCCAGGCGGGATCAAGGGCCGCTCCATCCGCCAGCGTCTGGAGAGCGCCCACCCCGAGCGGGTGCTGGAAAAGGCGGTGGAGCGCATGATCACGCGCGGCCCGCTGCAGCGGCGGCAGATGAAGCATCTGCACATCTATGCCGGCCCGGCCCATCCGCATGACGGCCAGCAGCCGAAGCCGCTGGACATTGCCGCCATGAACCCGAAGAACAAGCGAGCTTGAGCATGTCCGCGACCCAGACCCGCACCCTCGCCGACCTCAAGGATCTCGCCGTCACCACCGCCGCCACGCCGGCGGAGACCGCGCGCCGGGAGCCGAAGCGCGACTCGTTCGGCCGCAGCTACGCCACCGGCCGGCGCAAGGACGCCGTCGCCCGTGTGTGGGTGAAGCCCGGCAAAGGCGAAATCAGCATCAACGGCAAGAAGGCAGCGCAGTATTTCGCCCGCCCGGTGCTGCGCATGCTGATCACGCAGCCGTTCCTCGTCGCCGACCGCTACAATCAGTTCGACGTGTTCTGCACCGTCACCGGCGGCGGCCTCTCCGGCCAGGCCGGCGCGGTGCGCCACGGCATCAGCCGCGCCCTGGTCAATTACGACCCCGAACTGCGCTCCATCCTCAAGGTCGCCGGCTTTCTCACCCGCGACTCCCGCGTCGTCGAGCGCAAGAAATACGGCCGCGCCAAGGCTCGCCGTCGGTTCCAGTTCAGCAAGCGCTGACGCCGTTCGCGCCCACCCCTCTCCGGCACAGGGAGGGGTGGGCGCGAAACACGGTTGCCAAGCCGCGCCGGTGCGGCGATCAATAGGCCCGCACTGCGCCCGCGCGCAGGGGGGTGGGCATGACGAAGCGAATTTTCATCGATGGCGAGGCCGGCACCACCGGCCTTTCGATCCGCGAGCGGCTGCACGGGCACGCCGGGATCGACGTGCTCAGCATCGACCCCGCCGAGCGGAAGAACCCCGAGGCGCGGCGCGCGATGATGGCCGCGGCGGACCTCGCCATCCTCTGCCTGCCGGACGATGCGGCGCGCGAGGCCGTCGCCCTGGCGGAAACGCTCGGGGACGCGGCGCCGAAGCTGCTCGACGCCAGCACCGCGCACCGCATCGCGCCCGGCTGGACCTACGGATTTCCAGAGCTCATCCGCGGCCAGCCTGAGCGCATCGCCGCCGCCGCGCGGGTGGCGAACCCGGGCTGCTACGCCACGGGCGCCATCGCACTGGTCTGGCCGCTCGTTGCCGCCGGGCTGCTGCCGCCCTCCCATCCCCTCAGCATCTCCGCCGTCAGCGGCTATTCCGGCGGCGGGCGGACGATGATCGAGGCGCACGACGCCGCCGGCGGCCCGGCCTTCGAGCTCTACGGGCTCGGCCTCGAGCACAAACACATTCCCGAGATCGAGCGCTATGCCGGGCTCAGCCGGTGGCCGATCCTGCTGCCCTCGGTCGGGCATTTCCGCCAGGGCATGCTCGTCGCGGTGCCGCTGCATCTCGACACGCTGCCTTCGCGCCCCAGCGCGGCGGCGCTGGAAGCAGCGCTGGCGGCGCATTATCACCGCTCGGCCCGGGTGCAGGTGACGGCACCACCGCCCGGCGGCCGGATCGAGCCCGAGCCGCTCAACGACACCGACCTGTTGCAGATTTTCGTCTATCCTAACGAGCCGCGCCGCCAGGCGGTGCTGGTGGCGCGGCTGGACAATCTCGGCAAGGGCGCCTCCGGAGCGGCGGCGCAGAACGCGCTGTTGATGCTCGGCCTGCCCGACCCACTGGCCGCGCGGGAGACGGCGCATGGCTGACGATCCATCGCTTCCCCACGCCCTGGCCGGTCCGCTCTTCCGTTTCGAGGGACAGCTGCCGCGAATCGCGCCCGATGCCTGGATCGCGCCCACCGCGGCGGTGATCGGCGATGTCGAGATCGGCGCCGGATCCAGTGTGTGGTTCCACTGCGTGCTGCGCGGCGACACCAACCGCATCCGCGTCGGCGCCCGCTGCAACATCCAGGACGGCACCATCATCCATGTCAACGCCGGCGACTTCCCCACCCTGATCGGCGATGATGTCTCCGTCGGCCATGCCGCCATCGTCCATGCCTGCACGCTGGAGAACCGCGCCTTCGTCGCGATGGGTGCCACGGTGCTGGACGGCGCGGTGATCGAGGAAGGCGGGCTGCTCGCCGCCGGCGCGCTGCTGCCGCCGGGCAAGCGCATCGGCCGCAACGAGCTCTGGTCGGGCGTGCCGGCGAAGCTCGTGCGGGTGATGACGGACGAGGAACGCGCCGGATTCGACCGCACGGCCGTTCACTACGCCGCGCTCGCCGCACGCTTCCGCGCCGGGCTGCGCTGAAGCCGCTCGCGCCCAGGGTCGCCTTCGTCCAGGCGCCGACGGCGCGCCAGCGCGCCGCGGACGAGGCGGGGCGCGCGTGCGGCGAGTTCCAACCCTTCCTGCAAGATCTCGCCGCCATCCGCGCCGAGCTGGAGCGCCGTGGCGTGGAGGTGCGGCCGATCTATTCGGACACCGAGCTGCCCGAGCTGGGCGGCCTGCGACCGGCGGAAATGTTCGTCTTCGCCGGCCTGGCGATGATGTGGCGCTGGCTGCAGCGCTTCGGCTGGCAGGCGCGGCTGGCCCGCTCCTATCCGGCGGCGCTGGAGGGACTGCTCAATCGCCGCACCTGGCGTGGGACGCCGGCCGCGCTGCTGGCCGGCCCGGCGGCCTCCGTGACGCCGGTCTTCGTCAAGACCTGCCGCCCCTGCTTCCCCGACGGCGAGCGCTTCGACGGCCAAGTCTGGCCGAGCCTCGACCGGCTGACCGAGCTCCATCCGGCCTTGCGCGAGGAACTGTTCCTCTGTTCCGAGCCTGTCGCCTTCGTCTCCGAATACCGTTGCTACGTCCTGAATGGCCGCGTGCTCGGCGTGCACGCCTACCAGCTGCTCGGCGTTTTCTGCGGCCCGGTGGACGGCTCGGACCTGGAGCGGCACATGCCCGAGGTCCGGCCGACGCCTGATTTTCTCGCGGACGCCGTGGCGCGCCTGGCCGCCAGCGGCGAGGCTCCGGCCGGCTACGCGCTCGATTTCGGCCTGATGGCCTACGGCCGGATGTCCCTGGTGGAGCTGAACGACGCCATTTCCCTGACCAATTACGGGCTCTCCGACGCGGACCTTCTCGACCTGCACCTCGCCCGCTGGCAGGAACTCGCGCACGCTGGCGCGGGGTGAGGCCCCCGCGCGAGGCCGGAATGGCTCGTGCGCCGGTTGCAGCGCCGCCATAGCCCGCCTCGCGAGGCGTGTCCTACGCGCGAACAATCGCTTGCATGCAATGGCATCGGGCCGCTAGCGTGCGATTGATTTGCAGTTTCGGCCGCGTCCGCCACGGGCCGGGCCACAGATCAACGTCAGGGGAGGCGGGGATATGGGACATCCAATCAAGCACAGTGCCTTGGTCAATCTGATCGGCGAACATTACAAAATCGTCGAATTCGTGGTGAAATACGAAGAAACGAAAGGCAGCACCTGCGTCGTCAAGATCAATGACAAGCAGGCGGCGGCCGGTGTCTCCTATAACAAGTCGAAAGGCGAGATCACGCCGGACCGGGATCAGGCTGGCAACATCGCCAAGAAGGCGCACGAACTCGCCGTCCATGCCTATGCCGCCTCGACGGAGCACGCCGCCGACCCGGTACCGAAGCAGCTGAGCGCCGACACCATTCGCAGCGGCTGAGCGCCGCCGCTGCGAAGCCGGCGGCACCGGGTGGTGCGGACCGGCGCTCTTTGGCGTGCCTGCTATTGTTGGCAAATAGAAATAAATAATACAACAATCGAACTGACTGACCACCGACCACCAACAACCCACGGGAAGCATAACATGGGCAAACCCATCAAAAGCTCGGCAATGGTCAAAACGATCGGCAACCACTACGAGGTCGTCGAATTCGAGATCACCTACAAGGCGGCAAGCAACGGCACCAACTGCGCCATCATGGTCAACGGCAAGCAAGCGGCGGCCGGGGTATCATACGACAAGAAGAGTGGCGAGGCGCAGCCGAGCAAGGACGAATGCGCCAAGGTCGCTGATCTCGCGCATACGGCCGCCGCGAACGCCTATGCGGCACACCATCCCGAGAAGACACTGCCGAAGAAAATCAGCGGCGAGACGATTCGCGGAAGCTGACCCACCAACGAGCGTGCCACCGGGGTCCGCTGGCGATGGAAGTTCATCGCCGGCGGATGTCCCCCCTTCAGCGCAGCGCCCGCAGCGCGGCGCAGGCGGCGCCGTAGCCGTTGTCGATATTCACGCACACCACCCCCGGCGCGCAGGAGGCCAGCGCGGCCGCCAGCGCCGCCCGCCCGCCCGCGGCGACGCCGTAGCCGATCGAGGTCGGCACGCCGATCACCAGCCCCGGCACCAGCCCGCCGACGACGCTGATCAGCGCCGCGTCCATCCCGGCGACGACGATCACCACCGGAAACTGCCGCAACTCCTCGGCGCGGGCCTCGATCCGCCAAAGCCCGGCGACGCCGAGATCGGCCATGACGACGCTCGCCTCGCCGTGGAACCGCAGCGTCCGTGCCGCCTCTTGCGCCACCGCGAGATCCGAGGTGCCGGCGGTGACGATGGCGACGCGCGCCGGGCCGGCGAGCGGCGCCGGAGCACCGAGGAAGGCAGTCGCCGAGGCGGCGTCGTGGTCCAGCCGCTCGCGCAGCCGCGCCGGCAGATCGGCGAAGCGCTCGGCATCCAGCCGGGTCAGCAGCAGCGAATGCCCGTCCGCCACGCATTCGTCGAGGATCGCCACCAGCTGCGCCGGGCTCTTGGCGCCGGCGAAGATCGCCTCGCCGAACCCGAGCCGCGCCGGGCGCCCGACATCATGGACGAACGCCCCGCTCATGCCGGGCGCAGAAAGGCGCTGCCGGCGCGATAGGGCGCGAAACGGACCGGCAGCGCCATGCCGGCCTCGGCCAGCAGCGTCCCGAGCCGCGCCTGCCACGCCTCGCGCGCCGCCGCGTCGAGCCCGGCCAGCGCCGCCTCGTCGAGCTCGATGACCACGGCCCCTGCGCGCAGCCGGCAGCGCACCGCGCCCGGCGCGAGCGCTGTGTCGAGCAGGCGTTCGGCGGCATGGATCGCCCGTAGCCGCTCCGGTTCGACCCGCAGCCCGGTTTCGATGCGGCTGGCGAGACAAGGCGCGGCGGGCAGGGCAGCGATCGCGCCGAGCCCGGCGGCCGCGGCGATGGCGCGCAGCGTCGGCTTGTCGATGCCGGCCTCGACATAGGGATGGCGCACGCCGGCCGCGGCGGCGGCATCGAGGCCGGGACGATACTCGCCGAGATCGTCGCGGTTGGTGCCGGAGACGATCTGCCAGGAGGTGAGCTTGGCAATTGCGCCGTAGAGATTGCGCTTGCAGAAGAAGCAGCGATCCACCGGGTTGTTCCGATAGGCCGGGTCGGCGAACTCGCCGGCGTCGAGCACGTGCAGGCGCCAGCCCTCGGCGCGGGCCAGCGCCTCGGTGCGCGCCGTCGCCTCTGGCGGCACGGCGGGGGAGACGGCATGGAACATCTCCGCCCGCGCCCCGAGCCGGCGGTGCGCGACCCAGGCGAGCGTCAGGCTGTCCACGCCGCCGCTGACGGCGACGGCCAGCGGCGCGCAAGCCTCCAGCACCGCCTCCAGCTGCGCGCGCGCCGCCTCCGCTGGTTCAGCCGCCATCGTCGCGCCCATCGGGCGTCGCCGCCATCGCGGCCCCGGCCCGCTCTGCCGCGGCCTGGCGCAGCCGCGCCCGCTCCGCCTGGCCGGCGACGGCGGCGACGTCGTCGATCTCGGCCTTGGCCGTCGCCCCGCCGGGCCGCTGCACCCGCTTCACCCGCAGACTGCGCCCCTCGACCTCGGCGTGCATGGCCTCGCGCGGCAGCGCGAGGGCGCGGACCAACTGGGTTCGCAGCCCGATCGTCGTCGTCTCGCGGAACGCGGCGTCTGCCGCCACGGCCATGGCATCGGGCTGAACCAGAAGCTGGATATGGGTGAGCAGCCGGCCCTTCTTGCCGCAGGCCGGCATTTGCAGTGCATCGAGCACGCCGGGCAGGGCGCGGAGCCGCTCCAGCCCGACGGCGAGATCCTCCGGCGACTGATCGTCCACCTCGAAGCTGATGACGCCGAGCCACCGCTCCCCGTCGGCCGCCGGCGCATCCTCGAACACCAGCACGCGCAGGCAGTTGGCCAGCCCCGGCAGATGCCGCGTGCCGAATCCGGTACCACTGGCGGCGAGCCGGCGCGGCGGCCCCGGCGCGCGCGGGGCCGCGGCAAGGTAGCGCAGGATCGCCGCCCCGGTCGGCGTGACCCGCTCGCCGCCGATGCCGTCGTCGATCAGGGCAAACCCTTCGAGCAGCAGCGCCGTCGCCGGCGCCGGCACCGGCATTCGACCATGCGCGGTGGTGATCTGGCCGGCGCCGAGCGGCAGCGGCGCCACGCTCCAGCGGGCCGGGCCGATTGCGTCAATCAGCCAGGCAGCGGCGAGGATGTCGGCGATGGAATCGGCGGCGCCGATCTCATGGAACGTCACCGCCTCCGGCTCGACACCGTGGACCTTGCCCTCCGCGGCGGCGAGCAGGGCGAAGATGCCGATGGCGTGGGCCTGCACCGGCTCAGGCAGGGACGACGTGGCGATGCGGGCGCGGATCTCGCACCAGGACGTGTGCGCGGGCGAAGCCGGCGCCTCGACCTCGAAGCGCAGCCCGCCCAACCCTTCCTGGTGGTGCCCTTCCTGGTGCCGGAGGGTCCGGCAGACGAGCGGGGTCAGGGCGCGCGCGGCGGCGATGGTGGCGGCCTCGAAGCCGGGGAACGCATCGAGCAAGGCGGCGACGAACATGTCACCGGCGATCCCTCCCAGCGGATCGAGATGGATCTGTCGCACGCCGCACCCTCCTCAGCCGGCTCCCGTCCGGCACCCCATGGTGGGCCAGAGTCGCGCGCCACTCAACCGCGCGTGCGTGCGATCGGGGCTTGAGCGGCCGGCGCCGGGGACGCCATAGTGGCAGGGGCCGGAATGTCCGGGCGCGGGGGAATAGCGCATGAGTGGCTTCAGCGACGCGGCTCTCGGCCCGCTGGCCGCCGTGCTGCCGGCGCTGAATACCGGCACGGCTGCAACGACCCCTCCCGCCGGCGCAGCCACGGCGCTCTCGCTCGCCGGCTGGCTCGGCGCGCGCGGCCTGCCCGCGGCCCCCTGGCAGCCCGACCCGGCCTGGCTCGCTGCGACGCCGCCCAGCCTGCCGCTCGACGCCAACGCCATGGCGACCGTCGGCGCGCTGGCCCAGCTGCGGGCACAGGCGCTGTCGCAGTTCGGCATCGACCTTCTGGATCCCGCCCAGGCCGGGGCGCTGGCGCCGGCCGTGGCATCCATGAACACTCAGCTCACGTCCATCGCCCCGCCCGGCTTCGACCCATCCGGCTGGGTCCAGCTCGGGGCGCTGAACAACGCCGTCGACCAGACTCAGCAGGCGCTGTCCAGCGGCGTTCTCACCCCCTCGCCGCCGCTGGCGCAGGCGATGAACGCGCCGGCGGGCGTGCCGATGGCGAGCTGGTTCCCCCTGCTGCGCTCGGTGCTGGCAATGGCGCCGCTGATCGCCAGCGCCAACCAGCTCGGCCTCAACCTCGCCGACAATTTCGCTCCGCCCCTCGCCAGCGCCCTGCGCGCGCTGCGCGGGGTGGACGTGCCGCCGGTCCCGCCGGACAACCTCGCCCTGATGACGAATGTCAGCTCCGCGCTGCAGGCGACGTCGCAGCTGCAATCGAGCCTTGGGGTGGATCCGCTGGCGATCGGGCTCCCGGCCACACAGGCGCTGGTCGCGGCCAAGCTCGGCACGACGATGCAGGGTCTGGGCTCGGCCATGGGCGTCGATCCGCAGGCCCCCGGGGCGCTGGCGGCGGCGCTGCCCGCCCTGCCCTACTGTCCGACGAGCTTGGCGCCGCCGGCCGTAGTGCAGGCGGCGCTGGCGGTCGATCCCTCGGCGGCCGGCTCGCTCGGCTGGCAGGTGCCGCCGCTCACGTCCCTGCCCGTGCTGACCACCGGCCTGCCGGCGACCGGACTGGCCGCCCAGCTCGCCCAGAGCCTCGGCATCACGATCGTGCCGGCTTAGAGCAGGGCCCGATCGGACCGAACCGCTTCGCGGTCAGTCTGATTGGGCAAAGTTGCGCTATCCATATGGTTTCTAGAGCAATTTCAGTCTGACTGGAAATATCCGGCATGACGGAAGTAGTTGCTGCATTCGGCGGGGCTGAAGGTGTCGGCGGCCGGGCCGAGCGCCTTCCACAACTCGTCCATCGTTCGCAGCGCC
>JAJZVV010000016.1 GCA_021845595.1 Pseudomonadota bacterium
CTCGCGCAAATCCATCGATAAGGCTCGACCCATCCCTGCCAGCCTCCTTCGCCAGCAGAAATCGTGAATCAGAAAACCTCAGCGATGGGAATCCCCCATCGATTCAGCAACGTCGGAAACCGCTCTATCGCGCCGCACCGGCGCGCACGGGCCCGACGCGCCGGATCATGACAATATTGCTACAGTTCTCGGGCGCGTCCGGGCAACGAACTTCGCCGCCGCGCAAGCATCATCTCGGCCCATGCGGCGAAGGTTTGACACAGGTCAAGGTTGCGCCCGTTCTCCGGGAGCAATGAGGAGACGCAGACCGCCTGCGCTCCGAATAACCCGCGCGCTGGAAATACCGCACCCACCGAATAACCCATGCACCGGCAGATCGATTCGAGGGCGCCATGAAGACCACCGTTCTGGAGATCATCGGCGAGACCGCGCTCAGCCCGGCCGCGCGCTTGAATGCCGCGCTGGCGGCCAACGACCGGTTGAAATACCGCTTCAGCCTGCTCCAGCTCGCCACCGCGCACGCCGACCATCCGGAGCGCCCGCCCGCCAGCCTGCGCCGCGAGCGCCTCGCCTGCGGCATCGACGACGAGGGGCTGGACGCGGTGATCGGCGCCAGCGCGCGCGACGCCGACGCCTACCACGTGCCCGGCGCCGCCCGGCTGCTGCGCCAGATCGCCGAGGATGTCCGCGTGATGGCCGCGCCCCTCCTGGCCTCCGCCGGTACCGACCTCGCCGGCCGCATCGACGCGCTCCTCGCCACCCTGCCCGACGCGGCGGAGGACCGGCTGGCCCCTGGCGCCGTCGAGGCGATCACGCGCGCGGCGCATGACGGGGCGGACAGTCTGCATCAGCTGGTGATGGACCTGCACAAGCGGCTCAACGCGCTCCAGGCCGCGCTGGCCGAGGAGGTGATCGACGGCGCCAGCGCCTACGGGCTGGCCGAGATGGACCGGCCGCTGGTCGCCGCCTTCATGGCCGGGCTGAGCCGCACCGCGCGGCTGAAATTCAACCATCCCGGCCTCGCCACGACGGCCACGCGCAGCGAGGGGCGGCTGCTGATCCAGAACGATATCGGCACCACGGACGCGCACGTCGTCGTCATCCGCGTGCGCAATGCCACGCTCAGCGTGACTTACAGCGATGTCCATCCCGAGCGGCTGGCGTTCTTCCAGGCCATGCTGGCGGCCTATCCGTTCGAGTGGCAGACGGAGACCGGCGGCGTCCTCGACGGCACCTCGTTCCAGCTCGCCACCGGCGTGCTGCACGCCGCGGATGACGCCGCCTGCGCCGACGCGCTCGGCTTTCTCGGCTCGCGGCTCGTGTTCCTGATCGACTGGAATCGCGCCCGCAAGCAGCTGCGCGGCTTCCTGCGCGGCGCCGACCGCATCGCGCTGCTCGCCTGGGCGGCGGAGCAGGAGCTCGGCCATCGCGGCTTCCTCGAACTCGGTGGCGCGCGGCTGGTCAATCAGGCGATCGAGGCCTGCGCCGGCTCGGCGATGCATTTCGGCGACCGGCTGTGCGACGTGCTCGGCGACGCCGAGGCCGTCGACTTCCTGCGCTTCGTGCTGCGGGCCACCGCCGAGGGGCTGCTCGCCGGCCAGTCCCAGGCGCTCGTGCGCGACCGCATCCGCGCCGCGCTGGCCCAGCATTTCAGCAACGAGGAGCACCGGCTGCTGGCGCTGGCAGCCGAGCATGCCGGGCTCGTCTTCGAGCTCGCCACCCTGGTGCGCGACGGGCTGCGCGAGCCGGACCCCGCCACCGCCAGGCGCGCCCGCCGCTTCGAGCACGATGCCGACCAGCTCGTCATCGCCGCCCGCGAGGCCGTGCGCCGACGTCCGGATCACGCCGTGTTCCGGCAATTGGTGGAGGCCGCCGACGACGCCGCCGACCAGCTGGAGGATGTCGCGTTCCTGCTCGGCCTCGGCAGCCCCGCCGGCGCGGTGGCGATCGCGCTCCAGGCCCTCGCCGACCTGCTCGGCGAGGCGGCGCAGGAATGGATCAAGGCGCTCGGCGACGCCGCCGTGCTCGGCCGTGGCGGCCGGGCCGAGGAGGCCGAGGATTTCCTCGCCGCCATCGACCGCATCGGCGTGATCGAGCACGAGGCCGACGACGCCGAGCGGGCGCTGGCCGCCGCCGCCATCCGCGACGCGGCCGATTTCCGCGCGCTCCATCTCGTGGTCAGCATGGGCCGGGCGCTGGAGGCGGCCAGCGATGCGCTGAAGCGCGGCGGCCTGATCCTGCGCGAACACATCCTGGGCGAGGTGCTCGGTGGCTGAGCTCTATCCCATCCTGCCCGGCGCCAAGCCGGCCGAGGGCGGTGCCGAGGAGGTCGGGGGCAAGGCCTGGGGCCTGATGCGCATGGCCGAGGCCGGCCTGCCGGTGCCGCCGGGCTTCGTGCTGCCCACCCTCTGGTGCCGCCGGCGCCGGGCCGGCGCGCTCGACGCGGCCGCGCTCGACGCCGCGCTGCGCCAGGGCATCGGGCGCATCGAGGCGGCGAGCGGGCTCGGCTTCGGCGCCGCGCGCCGGCCGCTGCTGGTCTCCGTCCGCTCCGGCGCCGCCGCCTCGATGCCGGGGATGATGGAGACCGTGCTCGATGTCGGGCTCAACGCCGTCACCGTGCAGGGGCTGATCCGCGCCACCGGCAACCCGCGCCTGGCCTGGGACAGCTATCGCCGCCTCGTCGCCGGCTATGCCGAGACCGTCGCCGGGCTGGACCCGGCGCCCTTCGCGGCGCTCGCCCGCGAGGCCGCCGCCGCGGAGGAGGTGGCCGGGCCGGAGGGGCTCGATCACCGGGCGCTGCGCGCGCTGACCGAGGCGCTGCTCGACCGCTACCGCGACCTCGCCGGCGCGCCGTTCCCCGCCGACCCGATGGTGCAGCTCGCCGACGCCGTCGATGCCGTGCTCGGCTCCTGGGATGCGCCGAAGGCTGCCAGCTATCGCCGGCTGCGCGGGCTGGACGACGCCGCCGGCACCGCGGTCACCGTGCAGGCGATGGTGTTCGGCAATGCCGGCGGCGCCTCGGGCGCCGGCGTCGGCTTCACCCGCGACCCGGCGACGGGCGCGCACGAGCTTTATTTCGACTTCCAGTTCAACGGCCAGGGCGAGGATGTCGTGGCCGGGCGGCAGGTGCTGCGCGACCATGAGCGGCTGCGCCGGGTGCTGCCGGCGGTGTGGGCCGAGCTCGGCGATGTCGCGCACGGGCTGGAACGCCTGTTCGGCGACGCGCAGGATTTCGAGTTCACGGTTCAGGCCGGCCGGCTGCACCTGCTGCAGGCACGCGCCGCCAAGCGCACGCCCTGGGCTGCGGCCGTCATCGCCGCCGACCTCGTCGCCGAGGGGCTGATCACGCCCGGGCAGGCGCTGGCGCGGCTGCAGGGGATGGATCTCGGCGCCGTCGTCCGCACAAGCTTCGCCCCGCCCCTGCCGGCGCCGCTGGCGCAGGCCACGGTGGCGGGAATCGGCGTCGCCTGCGGGCCGATCGCGCTCGACCCCGAAGCCGCCTGCCGCTTGGCCGCCATGGGCGAGCCGCCGATCCTGGTCCGCGCCGAGACCTCGACGGCGGATATCGAGGGCATGGAAGCCGCCGCCGGCATCCTCACCGCCGCCGGCGGGCGCACCTCGCACGCCGCCGTCGTCGCCCGCCAGCTCGGCAAAGTGTGTCTCGTCGGCTGCCCGGAGCTGGAGATCGACCTCGCCCGCCGCCTCTGCCGCATCGGCGGTACGGCGCTGGCCGAGGGCGAGGCGCTGGCGCTCGATGGCAATTCCGGCGCCGTCTATCCCGGCCGCCTGCCGGTTGTGAGCGAGCGGCCGGAGGCGGCGCTGGCGGCGATCGCCGGCTGGGCGCGTTGACGGGCCGCTTCAGAGCGGCTGCGGGGGGCCGGCCCAGCGCCGGATGGTGCTGACGTCGTCCGACACCCCGGGGCTCAACCGCCGTGCCGCCGCGAAGTCACGATCGGCGTCCGCCTGGCGCTGGAGCGCCGTTTCGGCGAGTGCCCTGCCATAGAGCGCCATCGCCTGGCTCTCGGACGGCTCGGTGTCGTATGGCGCCAGCGCGAAGGCGGTTTCGAACTCGGCCAGGGCCTGATCGGGCCGGTTCGTCCGCAGCAGCAGTTCCCCCATGATGCGATGGGTGCTGCTCTCGTTGGACATCGCCACGGCGCGGGTGCAGTCCTCCATCGCGGCGGTGAAATTCCCCGCCATGGTGCGGATGAGGCAGCGATCGCGCACGTAGGCCGTTTGAAATGGCGCGCCTTCGATGGCCTGCGCGGACTCGGCTTCGGCCGCCTTGAAGTCGTTCTGCGCCGCATCGAGCAGCGCGAGATTGGTGTGGGGTATCGACATGGACGGAAGCCGGCGCAAGGCTTCCAGGAAATCGGCGCGGGCGCGGTCACTGTGCCCGGCTCTGGCGTAGGCGAGACCGCGGTCGTTGAAGGTTCGTGCCGACTTCGGCGACAGCCGGATGGCTTCGCTGAAATCGGCGATCGCGCGCGCGTAATCGCCCTTCAGCATTTCGGCGCGTCCCCGGTTGTGGAAAAAGGCCGGCTGGCTCGGGTCACGACTGATCAGAACGTCGAGATCGGCGATGGCTAGGTCGTAGTCGCCACGATCGGTGTAGAAGACGGCGCGATTGCTCCGCGCCTGCCAATTGTCCGGATCCCAGTCCAGCGCCTTGGTAAGGTCGCGGATCGCCTGTTCCGAATTGCCCTGCGAACCGCTCGACACACCCTTCTCGAAGTAGAACTCGGAAACAAAGGAGGTGCATCCGGCCAGTGCCACGAGGAGCAGGCCCGCCAGCGCCGCGCGCCGCACGCGCCCTGGCTGCGTAACGGACCGCGGCTCTGCGCCCCGACCCCTGACCGCACCGAAAAATTCCATGCTCATAACGCTCCCGTGCGATTGGGAAACGATGAAGTAAAATCATCCCGCGGTGCACGGGGTGCGTTGATCCAGGTCAACCGCAGCGTCGCGGCGCGAGCGCGCCCTTTGCCGGGACCGGGCGGTTGGGCTAGACCGGCGCGGAGCCGCTTCCGGAGTCCCCCGCCATGGCCGTGCTGCCCGACCACTGGATCCGCCGCATGGCGCGCGAGCGCGGCATGATCGAGCCCTTCGTCGAATCGCAGAAGCGCGAGGGCGTGATCAGCTACGGCCTCTCCTCCTACGGCTACGACGCCCGCGTCGCCGACGCCTTCAAGATCTTCACCAATGTCGATTCCGCCGTGGTCGATCCCAAGGCCTTCAGCCCGCAGAGCTTCGTGGACCGGCGCGCCGGCGAGGTGATCATCCCGCCGAACAGTTTTGCCCTCGCCCACACCGTCGAGTATTTCCGCATCCCGCGCGACGTGCTGGTGATCTGCCTCGGCAAATCCACCTACGCGCGCTGCGGCATCATCGTGAACGTGACGCCGCTCGAGCCGGAATGGGAAGGGCAAGTGACCATCGAGATCAGCAACACCACGCCGCTGCCGGCGAAAATCTACGCCGGCGAGGGCATCTGCCAGTTCCTGTTCCTCAAGGGCGATTCGCCCTGCGAGGTCAGCTACGCCGACAAGGCAGGGAAATACATGCGCCAGCGCGGCGTCGCCCTGCCGAAGCTCTGAGTCCATGGACCGCATCCTGATCCGCGGCGGCGTGCCGCTTTCCGGCGAGATCGCCATCAGCGGGGCGAAGAACGCCGCCCTGCCGCTGATGGCCGCGGGGCTGCTCACCGAGGAGCGGCTGGTGCTGGAGAACGTGCCGCACCTGGCCGATATCGGCACCATGGCCGAGCTGCTCGCCCAGCACGGCATCGCCGTGGAGCGCACCGGGCCCGAACGGCGGACGCTTTCGCTCGGCGGGCGCATCACCGGCACCGAGGCGCCCTATGACATCGTGCGCAAGATGCGCGCCTCAGTGCTCGTCCTCGGCCCGCTGCTGGCGCGGGTTGGCGCGGCGCGGGTCTCGCTGCCCGGCGGCTGCGCCATCGGCACCCGCCCGGTGGATCTCCACCTGAAAGGGCTGGAGCAGATGGGGGCGAAAATCCGCCTCGAGGCCGGCTATATCGACGCCAGCGTCGCCGGCCCGCTGCGCGGGGCGAACATCGTGCTGCCGTTCGCCTCCGTCGGTGCCACCGAGAACCTGCTCATGGCCGCCGTCCTGGCCGACGGTGAAAGCGTGATCGCCAACGCCGCGCGCGAGCCGGAGATCGCCGACCTCGCCGCCTGCCTGGCCGCCATGGGCGCACGCATCGAAGGCGCCGGCAGCGACCGCATCCGCATCGAGGGCGTCGCCCGGCTCCATGGCGCGCGGCACGCCATCGTCCCCGACCGGATCGAGACCGGCACCTATGTCTGCGCCGCCGCCATCACCGGGGGCGAGGTGCATCTGCGCGGCGCGCGGCTGGCGCATGTCGGCGCGCTGGCGCGCATCCTCGCCGAGGCCGGGGTGGACCTGTCGGAGACGGCGGAGGGGCTGCGCGCCCGGCGCGCCAACGGGCTGCACGGGGTGGACGTGATGACCGAGCCGTATCCCGGGTTTCCCACCGATATGCAGGCGCAGTTCATGGCGCTGATGTCGGTGGCGGAGGGCGCGGCGATGGTGACGGAGACGATTTTCGAGAACCGGTTCATGCACGTGCCGGAGCTCAACCGCATGGGCGCGCGCATCAATGTCCACGGTGCCTCGGCGATCGTGCGCGGGGTGAAGCATCTGTCCGGCGCCCCGGTGATGGCGACCGACCTGCGCGCCTCCGTCTCCCTGGTGCTGGCCGGGCTGGCGGCGCGCGGCGAGACGGTGGTCAACCGCGTCTATCACCTCGACCGCGGCTACGAGGCGGTGGAACAGAAGCTCGCCGCCTGCGGCGCGCGGATCGAGCGGCTGCGGTAGGGAGACGGGTGCGGCGACGGGGTGATTGACCGCGTCCTTCACCCGGGGCATCTCTCCGGCGCCGATATCGGGATTCCCGCGCTGCGTCGCCCTGGCGGAAGCCGGCACTGCACCTCGTGGTTCTGAGAATCGCTGCCGCCGCGAGGGAGGAAACGGATCGTGCAACGCATCGTGCCGGGCGATGTCGCCTGGGTTCTGGTCAGTACCGTCCTGGTCCTGCTGATGACGGTGCCTGGTCTGGCACTGTTCTATGCCGGCATGGTGCGCAAGAAGAACGTGCTGGCGACGATGATGCAGTCGTTCATGCTATGCGCGGCGATGACGGTGGTGTGGGTGGTCGCGGGCTACTCGCTCGCCTTCACCAACGGCAATGGCTGGGTCGGCGATCTGTCCCGGCTGTTCCTGAGCGGACTTGCCGATGGGTGGGACAAGCCGTTCACCCTCGGGGCCGGCAGTGCCGCCGCCCAGCCGACGACCATCCCGGAATCGGTGTTCCTGATGTTCCAGATGGCCTTCGCCATCATCACCCCGGCCGTGGTGACCGGCAGCTGCGCCGACCGGATGAAATTCTCGGCGATGCTCGCGTTCTTCACCCTGTGGTCGCTCTTCGTCTACGCGCCGCTCGCGCACTGGGTCTGGGCGCCGACCGGGTGGCTGGCGCAGATGGGCGTCGCCGATTTCGCCGGCGGCACGGTGGTGGAGATCAACTGTGGCGTGTCCGGTCTGGTCTGCGCGCTGATGCTCGGCCGCCGTCTCGGCTATGGGCAGGAGAACATGGCGCCCTGGAATCTCAGCTACGCCGTGGTCGGCGCCTCGCTGCTCTGGGTCGGCTGGTTCGGCTTCAACTCCGGCGGGGCGCTGGCTGCCAACGGCCGCGCCGGCATGGCGGTGCTGGTCACGCAGATCAGCGCCGCGGGCGGCACGCTGAGCTGGGCCTTCGCCGAATGGTTCCTGCGCGGCAAGCCCTCGGTCCTCGGGGCGATCTCCGGCGCCGTCGCCGGCCTGGTGGCGATCACCCCGGCGGCCGGGTTCGTGCTTCCGGGGCCTGCCCTGGCCATCGGCATCGTCACCGGCGTCGCCTGCTTCTGGTCAGCGACGAGCGTGAAAGCGGCGCTGGGCTACGACGACAGTCTGGACGCGTTCGGCGTGCATGGCATCGGCGGCATCATCGGCACGCTGGCCACCGGCTGGTTCGCGTTCGGCCCGCTCACCGCCGCCCCGGATGGCTCCCTGGCCGGGGCCTCGATCGGCGGGCTGCACCTGCTCGGCGTTCAGGCAGTTGCGGTTGCGGCGACCATCGTCTGGTGCGCCTCCACGAGCTGGGTGCTGCTGAAAATCACCGATGCCGTCATCGGCCTGCGCGTCACCCGCGAGGAAGAGCGCGAGGGGCTCGATATCGTGCTGCACGGCGAGCAGGTGTTCTGACACCGGCTGCCGCGCGCCGCTTCACTCCTCCGCCGGCCGTCCGCGCAGCCGCTTGATGCCGGCGCGTGCGGATTTTTCCTGCAGCCGGCGCGTCTTGGCGCCGAGCGTCGGGCGCGTCGGGCGGCGCGGCGGTGGTGGCGGAGCGGCGGCGGCGCGGACCAGCGCAATCAGGCGCCCGAGCGCGTCCGCCCGGTTCCGCTCGCGCGTACGGTGGCGCTGCGCGGTGATCACCAGCACACCCTCGCGCGTGAGGCGCCGGCCGGCGAGGTGGATCAGGCGGGCACGCACGGGCTCGGGGAGGCTCGGCGAGCGGCGCACATCGAAGCGCAGCTGCACCGCCGTCTCGACCTTCTGAACATTCTGCCCGCCGGGGCCGGAGGCGCGCAGGAACGCTTCCTCGAGTTCGGCGGGATCGAGGCTGAGGCTGGCGGTGATCGGGATCATCGGCGCGCTGGGCGGAATTCGATGGACGTCCTCATGTCGAGATGAAGTGGGAGGCGTTGATGGCGGGCAGTGGCGTCTGTGACGATGGGCCGGTCCCGGCGAACAGGGCGACAAGCATATTCCCGGTTGTAAAAAATGTTGATCCTGGAGGCTGGCCGCTTGGCACGACGCGGTTGAGTTCGGCGGACATGGCGGCTGCCAGGGCAGGACGCGTCGAGCCGAACCCATTGAAATCGATCACATCCCGATTCGGGTCGAAGTTGAAGATATTAATCCACAAATAAGCCGAGGTGTCTTGTGGCCTCAACACCAGCTCATTGCTGCCGGCTCCAAATGACACGGACGCGGAGCCAGAGATAGCGTTCGCCTGAACTACAGGCGTGTAAATATTAGTCCCCGCTCCACCAATAATTGTGTCGCTAACTGTGTTGCTGTTGGTGCCGAACGTGATGTTCGCCGTTCCCGTATCGCCCTGGGCATCGATCAGATTGCCGCCGGACAGCGCCGCCGTCGTATCGTTCACCGCGACATAGCCGCTGCTGGCGAGGTCGACCGTATTGCCCTGCGCGAGCCAGACATTGCCGGAGGCGTTGCCGTAGAAATTGACGCTGTTGCCTGCGCTGCCGGCGACGACGGTCGTGTTGCCCTCGGTCATGTTGATGGTGTCGCCGCCACTCGCGCCCGCATTCACGAGCATGCCGCCGGGACCGGCCCAGCTCTCGGTGATCGTAGCCGGGCCGCTGCCGCCGCTGACCGTCATGACGCCGGCGCCATTGTTGAAATAGTCGCCGGGGCCGCCGTTCTGGATCGCCGTGGTGGCCCCCGAACCGCCGATGATCGTGGTGTTGCCGCTGGAGATGAAATTCATCGTCCCCGAACCGCCCCAGCCCGTCACCCCTGAGGAGGCGTTGATGGTGTCGTTGCCCGAGCTGCCGACGAAAATCGCCCCTGCGCCGCCAATGGTGACGTCCATGGTGTTCGAACCGGCGTAAATCACGTCGCTCGCGCCGGCGGTCACCGACGATGCGCCGGAACCAGCGACATAGATGTCATTGGCACCACTGATCGTGTCGATGTTGGTGCCGTACCCACCAAAAATGAGGTCGTTGGTTCCGCCGAGGTCGATCGTGTTCGTGCCAACCCCGGCCATAACGGTGGACGACCCTTGGGCCAGGTCGACATTCAGATTGGTGTTCGCGCTGGTGCCGGAACCCCAGACGATGTTCGAGTAACCGCCGCCGGTGACAGTGGCATCGCCGACGCCGACCGCGACGATGTCGTTGATCCCCGACAGAACGACATCGAGCGACTCCATCACCGCCGACGACATGCCAATGACATTGTCTCCGCCACCGGTATAGACGATCTCATTGGCGCTGCTGTCCCACACCGTCATGCCGCCCAGCCCGCCAAGGACGGTGGTTGCCAGACTTGCGCTGGTCGAAATTGTCGGCGTGGAAAATGGGGAAAGAGCGGACAATGGGGAAAGATTGGCGATGACACCGTAGCCGGCTGGCACGGACACGGCGTTGATTTGGCTCTCCACCAGAAGCAGGTTCGCATCGCCGGACACCGCAGGTGCCAGGATGGCATCGGTCGTCGTGTGCAGCGTGCCGCCGGTCGCCGCCGCGTCGAGCGCCGCGATGGTCGGCAGCGCGCTGCCATCGGCCGGAAGGTTGAGAATGGTCCCCGCCGGAAAGGCGGCTCCGCCGGAGACTGTCTCGGTGCCGAAGTCGTTGGAGACAATTGCCTGTGCGAAGGTCGGAGTCGCAACTTGGGTGCCCGCGCCTGCGTCAAGGTAGTAACTGGACATCGGAGCCTTCCCGAGACTTGACCAACAAATTTCGACAAGGTTAACGGCGACAGCGCCGGCCGGTCAATCTTCTTGCTTCTCGCGCGCCGCCGGCACGCGCCCCCACCCGGCGCGCCGGCTTACGCTTGCCGCGCGCTGCAGCCCGGCAGCCCGGTCCGTCCCAATATTCATAAATGATCAAAATAGCCGCCCGCAACGCTCCGGCCGGCGGCGCGGCAGGCGGCGGCTCAGTCCGCGTCGATCTCGTCGCGGGCGCGATAGTTCCCCGTCCACCATTTCACCGGCTTGGCCTCGCTCGCCGGCTTGACGGCAGCGCTGGCGGCCTTCCGCGGGCGGCCGCGCTTGGCGCGGGGTGCGGGTTCCATGCTGCCCTTCGCCGGGCGCGCGGCCGATTCCGCCGTGGCGACGGGCGGGATCGCTGCCGGTGTCGGCATGGCAGCCGGCGTGAGCAGAGCGGGCGGCGGCGCGGCGTGCGCCATTTCGGTGTGGGCGAGGCGCGTCTGCAGGCTGCGTACCGCCGCCTGCGCCTCGCGCAGCGCCTGCTCGACGCGGGTGCGGGCCTCCCGCTCGGCATTGAGCTGCGCCGTCAGCTCCGCGAGCGCGGCGGCCTGCCGGGTTTCGGCCTCGGAGCGCGGGTGCAGGACCACCACCGGCACCTCGCCATCGCGCACGAACCGCCGCCGTGGCTGCGCCCCGCGCGTCCCGCCGCCCAAGCCGAGCCCGAGAGAGCGGCGCGCGCGCTGCTCGGCTTCATCGTCCAGGAAGGTCGGAGCGGGTTCGTCGCTTGCCAAAATATCACCTCGTTCGCAGCCCGGCTCCTGGGCTGAACCGTGCCCGGGCGGGGCGCGGACTCGATTCGTACGTGCGCCGACCAGCGGCACAATACAAGGTCATCATCACGCTGCGAAGCAATGATTTTATTTAAACACGTGGTGGGCGCACAAGGACTCGAACCTTGGACCCGCTGATTAAGAGTTTCCGATCTCGCCTCCGCTGCACTTCTATCCAGTTCGCCAATGCACGGTAGATCAATATGTTATGCCGCCATGCCTATCCGCAAACCGCCGCCGACTTGCATTCCGGTGATTCCTAGGCGATTCCTAGCCGTGCGCAGCCAAGGCTTGCCAGGAATGCGGGGGCGAGGTCGATGCGGGGGAAAGTCACAAAGCGCTCGGTGGAGGCCTTGATGCCCAGGCCCGATGGCACCGAGAGCGTGCTCTGGGATAGCGAGCTCCGCGGCTTCGGTGTCCGCGTCCAGCGCGGAGGCGTCCGTAGCTACGTGCTCCAGTATCGAGCCGGCGACCAACGCGGTGCCCCGCTTCGGAAGCTCACGATCGGGCGTCACGGCTCTCCCTGGACGCCAGAGACCGCGCGTCGTGAGGCACGACGGCTGCTCGGCGCCATCGCGGATGGGACCGACCCGGCCGCCGCGCGAGCCGAACGGCGAGAGGCTCCAACTATGGCAGATCTCGCCCAGCGGTTCCTCTCCGAGCATGCCGAGGCGAAGCGAAAGCCCAGCACCGCGGCAGAGTATCGCCGGTTGATCGACAAGGTCATCCTGCCCGCGCTCGGCACGCGCAGGGTCGCTGACGTGACACGCGCCGAAATCGCCAAACTCCACCACGGGCTTCGCGACGTGCCGTATCAGGCAAACCGTGTCCTCGCTGTTCTCTCGAAGATGTTCAATCTGGCTGAACGCTGGGGATTGCGACCAGACGGATCCAATCCTTGCCGCCATGTCGAAAAATTCGGTGAACGCAAGCGTGAGCGGATGCTCTCGGCGTCAGAGTTGTCGCGTTTGGGGGAGGCGCTCGCGGGGCACGACGGTTCGCCATTCGTTGTTGGTGCCGTCAAGCTGCTGATCTTCACTGGCGCGCGCCTTGGCGAGATACTCGGCCTGAGATGGGACTGGATCGACCTCGATCGTGGCGAGGCACGGCTGCCCGACAGCAAATCGGGCGCCAAGACGCTCCACCTTCCCCCTCCCGCTCTCGCCGTGCTGGCGGCCCTGCCTAGGATCGAGGGCAACCCCTTTGTCATCGTGGGACATCGGGCTGGTGCACCGCTGGTCAACCTTGAAAAGCCCTGGCGGACAATCCGCGCCACAGCCGGCTTGGACGATGTCCGTCTGCACGACCTACGACATGCCTTTGCGAGCATCGCGGCGTCCAGTGGGCTGGGATTGCCGATCATCGGGAAGATCCTCGGCCATACTCAGCCTGCCACCACCGCGCGCTACGCGCATTTGGCGAGTGATCCCGTGAAAGCAGCAGCTGCCGCCGTGGCAGAGAAAATCGCTTCGGCAATGGTCGGCAGGACCGGTAATGCCGGAGAAGCTAAGGCAGTCGATCGGACTTCTGGCTCTGGCGCGTAGCCCTCTCTCCGAACGGAACAGAGGAGCTTTGATCCATCGTTGCCGGCCGGGCCGTCACCTCATGCCAGCAGACGTTCCAGCCGAGCTTTCCTGGCCTCCCAGTCTGGCAAAAGCCTTTGAAGAATTCGATAGAAGGCAGGGCCGTGGTCCGCATGGGCAAGGTGGCAGAGCTCATGAACGATCACGTAGTCGATGCTGCTGATCGGCGCCTTGATCAGGTTCCTGTTCAAGGTCAAGCGACCAGAGGGACTCATACTCCCCCACCGCCTCCGCAGCGTGCGGATCGTCAGATCAGAGTGTGACAATCCAAGATGTCGCACCTGGGCCTGTGCCAGCGCCACCCGCTCGGGCAACCTGATCCGCGCCCGTTCCGCATACCAAGCCTCCAATGCCTCCCGGACCTGATCGGGGCGATCGGGCTCTGGCACCGACACTACCAAGCGACCGGCGTAGAGGCGCACGTTACGATCCTCGCCCTGCTCCAGCCGCAGGCGATATTGGCGGCCGAGGTACAGGTGGGTTTCGCCGCCGACATACTGGCGGGCCGGGGACCGCGGCATGAACTGGGCGAAATACGCCTTCTGCCTGTCGATCCAGGCGATGCGGGCGACGATCCGCTGCTCGATTCTTGACAATGGCATGTCGTGCGGCGCCGACACGTCCACCGTGCCGTCCGGCAATACCGATATCGTGAGGGTCTTGCGGTCGGCGAAGCGGAGGCGGTAGGCGAGATTCCCGGCGCCATAGACGACCTGCTGCTCGTGCATGTCAGCGTGGGAGACGATGGCGGGCGATCTGCATAATCCGCTCTATCAAGTCGTCCATGATCACCGGCGTGAGTGGAACGCCATGCTTCCCCTTGACGACATCAAAGAGATAGTCGTCGAGGTCGTTGACCATGGCCTTCTGGACGTCGAGATTTCCGATCCAGTCCACGATCCGATGCTGCTCAATGATCGTAAGCGCGTTGGCCGCGAAGGCCGCAGCGACGTCGGATAGCTCCCGCTCCGTCCGGCCGCCGACCTGACGAACAACTTCCAGGGCGACACCGAAGAATGCGGTAGCTACCGGATTGTCCTTTACCGCTTCAGGCAGATCGTCGGTCTTCCGGTTGACCACCGCGTCACGGATCGCGGAGACGGTCCGGAGGTAGTCCAGCTCGTCGAGCCGTCCCTGTCGGAAGTCCTCGATCGCCTTTTGGATCAGGCGCGAGAACGGCTCATAGAACGCCGGATCCTCCTCCAGCCGCTCGGTGATGGTGCGTTTGGTGGCGCTAGCGATCAGGTCGGCCTTTGCCGCCGGTGAGGCTTGGCCCTCGACCGCCTTCGCGAATGCTTCGTCATCAAAGATGTTTACCAGCGGCGTGAGCGTCAGCACCTGATGCGCAAGGATATGCGTGTCCAGCAGCTTTCGGATCCGCGGTTCGTATTCCCGTAGACTGACCTCCTCCTGGTAGCGGCGCTTGATCGCCGCGCGCAGCTTTTCGAAGCGCCGCAGATCGCTTTTGTACCCGGCAATGCGCCCCGCGTTCGACAGGTCATTCGCGTACTCGGCCGACGAGAGTGCGATGGCGAGTGTCTTCGCGAACTGGCTCAGGCGGCTGTAGAACAGCTTCCGCTGCACTTCATCGCCCAGATGCCGCTCGAATGCCTCTTCGTCGGCCTTGTTGCGGATTTCCCGAAATATGTCCCAAAGCTCGGAGTGACGCTGCGGAAGCTTGGCGATTTCATCGCGGATCGACAGCACCGTATCCGCGACATCCTCCTCCTCGTAGCCATCCAGCGCGCTATAGGCGGTCAGGGCCTGGTCGAGTTCCCCGAGCAACCCCTGGTAATCGATGATGAAGCCGAAATCCTTCCCCTCCTCCACCCGGTTCACTCGCGCGATCGCCTGTAGCAGCGTGTGTTCCTTCATCTTCTTGGCGATGTAGAGCACGGTGTTTTTCGGGGCGTCGAAGCCAGTAAGCAGCTTGTCCACGACGATCAGGATTTCGGGATCCTCGCGCCGCGTGAAGCTCTCGATGACGCTTTGGTTATAGCGCCGCTCGTCACCGAAGCGCGCCATCATCCGCTTCCAGAACGCCACCACCTCGTCCGCCGGGCCTTCGTCGATGGTCTCATAGCCTTCCCGCTCATCGGGACCAGAAATGATGACTTCGCTGGTTACCTCGCCCAATTCGTCAAGGACACGTTTGTAAGCCAGTGCCGCGCGCTTCGACGGCGCGACAAGCTGCCCCTTGAAACCGGTGTCCTTCCAGTTCTGGGCGAAGTGCTGGCTGATATCGAAGGCGATGCAGGCGATGGTTTGGCCGGTCTGCGACAACTCCCGCGCGCGGGCGAACTTCCGCTTGAGGTCGGCTTTTTGCTCGGCCGACAGGTTCGCGCAGGTCCGCTCGAACCAGGCGTCGATCCCTTGGGCGTTCACCTGCTGCTCGACATGCCGCCCTTCATACAGCAGCGGCACGACCGCCTTGTCCTCCACCGCCTGGCGGATGGCATAGACATCGATCACGCCGCCGAACCGCTCGAACGTGCTTTTCTCGGCCTTCATCAGCGGCGTGCCGGTGAAGCCCAGATAGCAGGCGTTGGGGAATAGCTTCCGCATACGCGGGTGCAGCGTGCCGTGCTGGGAGCGGTGGCTTTCGTCCACCAGAAGGAACACGTCGGACGAGCGATCCTCGAAGCCACGGGCGCGCAGCGCGGTGTCGAATTTGTGGATCAGCGTGGTGACGATCGCCGCGCGATCCTTGCCCAACAGGTCGAGCAGATGGCGCCCCGATTGGGCCTGCTGCGGGTCGAGACCGCAGGCGGCGAAGGTACGGCGGATCTGTTCGTCGAGGTTGATCCGGTCGGTGACCAGCACGACCCGGGGCAGGTCGATCTCAGGGTCCAGCGCCAGCGCGCGGGCCATCATCACCATGGTCAGCGACTTGCCGGAGCCCTGGGTGTGCCAGATCACGCCGCCTTGCCGTCGTCCCTCGGCGTCTCGTGTCTTGACGCGACGGAGCAGGTTGCGGACGGCGAAAAACTGCTGGTAGCGGGCGATCTTCTTCTCCCCGCCATCGAACAGGGTGAACCGGCGGACGAGGTCGAGCAGGCGATCGGGCCGGCAGAGCGCGAACAGAACACGGTCCTGCTCCGTGATGCCGCGTCCGCCGCCGGCCTCGGCGGCGGTGAAGGCGACCTGTTCCTCGGCGAAGCCGCCGGCGAAGGTGGCGCGCTTCTGGGTCTCGGTGAGCGGCGTCGCGACGGCGGCGGCGACATCTTCCTCCCGGTCTTCACGCTCGCGCCAGAGCGACCAGAATTTCGCCGCGGTGCCGACCGTGCCATAGCGCGCCGCGTTTTTGTTCACCGCCAGCAGCATTTGCACGGTGCGGAACAGGCCGGGGATTTCGTCGTCCTGCTGGTTGCGCAGGTGCTGGGAGACGGCTTGCGCCCAGTCTTCCGACGGCGCCTTACACTCGATGACGGCCAGCGGAATGCCATTGACGAACAGCACGAGGTCCGGGCGGCGGGTTTCGTGGGAGCGGCTGCGTTCCACCTCGAACTCGGCGCAGAGATGGAAGACGTTGTTTTCCGGGCGCTCCCAGTCGATGAAGCGAAGCTGGAAGCCGCGGGTCTCACCCTCCACCGTCTGCTCAAGCGACGTGCCGAGCAGCAGCAGGTCGGTCAGGTCCTCGTTGGTCTTGAGCAGGCCCGACGCCCTCGGTTCCTTCAGCTTCTCGATGGCGCCGATGATATTGCCTTCGGTGAAGGGCACCTCCCGCCCGCGGAAGCGGATGCGGTTGATGCGGCGAAGTTGGGCCGCGAGGATGTCTTCCAGAAAGACGTTGGACAGCCGCCCGCGCCGCTCGCGCTCGGCTTCCGTTTTAGTCAGAAGCGTGTAGCCGAGCGCCTGGAGCAGGTGCATCGCCGGCACCTGTGAGAGGGATTTTTCCGAGGCGGCGAACTGGTCCATGTCAGTCCGCCGCCGGGCTGAGATCGGCGACCGACTCCGGCACGCGGATTTTTCCCGTGAGGAGCTTTTGCATCAGGCCGGTCTTTTGTCTGCGCAGCAACTCGGCGCGCCTGACCGCCGTCCGATGACGGGTGGTCAAGTCGGCAAGAACCGCAGCGATTCGCCGTTGTGTGGAAAGCGGTGGTAGGTCGATCGGCATTCCGATCAGATCGGAGTAGTAAATCCGAGTTCTGACACTTCCAGATCCGCCCTGCTGGCACCACGCGGCCCAGCGTGGCGACTGCCGCAGTTCGTTGACGAATTCCGGTGCGCAGGTCTCGCGCTTTGCCGCGAAGACGACGTAGTCCGGGCTGACCAGGATATCCGTCGTGAAGGTGGAAAACGCCAAGGAGCCGATATTTAGCCGCATAGGATTGTAGGCGAATGCGGATGGCGGCACGATTTTGTAGCGAGAAAGATCGCTCCCAATTGTGCGCTCGCGCATTGGCTGGAAGCCGTCACCCTTGATCACCCCCATAACTGAGGCAGCGGTCAAGCGGGTCCCGTTTCGCGAAGTCAATTCCTCCGTCACATCACCGAGCGTGGCGGTTCTCCACTCTCTGCGATTCCGATTGTGGCGAGAGCTCAGCAGGAGGATGCGGCGCGCGGACAGCGCCTGTGCGGCAAGGCCGACGAGTCGTTCCGTCGTCTCGATCGCCGCATCCCAGGTGCCGAGGGCGGCGGCGATGCGGCGTTGCTCCGGAAGGGGTGGAAGCGGGATAGGAAGGGCGAGCAACTTTGCGGTATCGAGCCGACCGGTGCCATGCCCAGCCGCTTCGACAAGCTGCATTAGAACTGGCTTTAGAGATTCCAGCGCGCAGTAAAGGAAGCCGCTGTCGATCGCGCTATCGGGAATGAGGGCCTTGACGTCTTGATTGAACGCGGCTTCCGTCTTGCAAATTCCGATTGGTATGTCCTTGAAGAGACCCATACCCCTGACAAGAATCAGAAGCGCGTCGACCGGAGCTATTGTCGCAACAGACCTACCCGCGGCAGAAAGCTTCTGGATAGAACCGACAAGATAGCGAGATTTGAGATCTTTGGCTGTGATCCATGGCAAGTCGTCGCCCCAATACGCTGCGTTCCCTTTTGAGGGTGTTCCGCCCGATTTTATTCTGACAAGATCGCCTAGGGGTGCATGAGTGAGTGGAGATAATCTCACTGGTTTGTCCCTCCCAGGCGCGCCATCGTCGGGTTCCGGCTCACAGGTTTGCCTCCCGCCGGCCGCCCGAAAACAGGGTAACACGGTCCACAATTAGGTAATTGACCTAGGCGCATTACCCCCTTTCTCCCGTCTTGCCCGCATTTCCATCCCCCGCGCCGCCGGCAACCCGCCGCCACCGCGCGCCCCGGCCTCGGCCGGTGGCCTCCAGCCGGCCGGCATCCCGCTCCTGCCGGACCACATGGCGCAGCATGTCCCAGCCCACGCTGGGGCAGCGCTGGTGCAGCTCCGAGATCGAGAAATCGCCGAGCATCTGGTCGATCGCCTGACGGACAAGCTCGGTCTTCGCTCCCCGCCCATCCCGCAGTGACCCGGCGTCGCGGGCGAACTCGTCGTAGGCCGCCTTCACGACCCCGAGGAAATAGGCCACCCACGGCATCGGGTCATGCGCCGCCTCATGCCAACCCTGTGAGGCGCGATGGAGCGTTTCGTAGTAGCTTGCCTTGGTCCGCTCGATCAGGCGTTCCAGCGAGATATACCGGGCCACCTCGTAGTCCTCGCGATAGAGCAGCAGCACCGTCAGCAGCCGCGCCATGCGGCCGTTGCCATCCGCGAAGGGGTGAACGCACAGGAAGTCGAGCACGTAGAGCGCGAGCAGGATCAGCCCATCCACCTCGGACTCGCCGGCCTGCGCGAAGCGCGCGTGCAACTCGTCCATCGCCGCCGGCGTGCGCCAGGCCGGAACCGGCGTGAAGCGAACCACCGTGGTGCCGTCCGGCGCGCGCTCGGTGATCAGGTTGTCGGATGGCTTCCAGCGCCCCGCCGTGCCGATCCCGGTGAAGGTGAAGAGGTCACGGTGGAGCTGCAGCACGAGGTTGGGTGTGAAGTCCATGTGCTCGTGCTGTTCGTGAATGAGGTTGAGCACGTTGCGATAGCCCGCGATCTCGCCTTCCGAGCGATTCTCGGCGCGCGGTGGCTCGTTGCGGCGAACCAGCCGCTCGATCGCGGTGCGCGGTAGCGTGATGCCTTCCAGCCGGTTCGAGGACTCGGTGCTCTCGATGATCGCGACCTGGCGGAGGTTTTCCAGTATCTCGGGCGCGCGCTCCTTGAACAGGTCCTGCTTGCCCTTGCCCTCGCCAATGGCCCGGACCAGGGCGACGACATCATGCGTCAGCCGCAGCCCTTCCAGGACCTGGGGAAGGAAGGAGTTCACGCCGCACCCTCCAAGCGAACCTGTAATCGAAGCTTAGAGGTTGGGCCGGCGATGCCCCTGCCGTCAGCCATGGAGGCCGAGCTCCTTGAGATGCGCCTTCATCTTGCCGCGCAGTTCGGCAAGCTCGCCCTCCAGGGTTTCGATCTCCCGCTCGACCGCGGCGATGTCGATTTCGGCCTCGGCCTCCGCCGTGTCGATGTAGCGCGGGATATTCAGGTTGAAGTCGTTCGCGGTGATCTCTGCGACCGGCACCGGCCGTGCATAGCGTTCCACCGTGGCGCGGGCGCGGTAGGTCTCGACGATCCGGGCGACATGCGCCTCTTCCAGCGCGTTCTGGCGCTTGCCTTCGCGGTAGTCACGGCTGGCGTCGATCACCATCACGTCGCGTCGGGCTTCATGCGCACCGCCCGCTTCCCGCGCGCGATCGAAGACCAGGATGGCGACGGGGATGCCGGTGGTGGGGAACAGGTTGGGCGGCAGGCCGATCACGGCATCGAGCAGGTTCTCCTCGATCAGCGCCTGGCGGATGCGCCCCTCCGCCCCGCCGCGGAACAGGACGCCGTGGGGCACGACGACGCCGACCCGCCCTTCCCGGGTCTTGGCCGCTTCGACCATGTGCGAGATGAAGGCGTAGTCCGCCTTCGATTTCGGCGGGACGCCGCGCCAGAAGCGGGCAAAGCGGTCGTTGCCGGCGTTCTCCGCCCCCCATTTGTCGAGCGAGAAGGGAGGATTGGCGACCACTACATCGAACTTCATCAGCGCATCGCGCTCGATCAGTTTCGGGTCATTCAGCGTGTCGCCCCAGACGATGGTGGCGCCGTCCTTGCCGTGCAGGAACATGTTCATGCGGGCAAAGCCATAAGTGGCGCTGTTCACCTCCTGGCCGAACAGCGCGTAGTCGCGCGATTTGTGGGTTTCCTCGATATATTCTCCGGCGCGCAGCAGCATGGAGGCTGAGCCGCAGGCCGGGTCGCAGATCCGGTCCCCGGGCTTGGGGGCGACGAGGCGGGCCATCAGCCGCGAGACCTGCAGCGGCGTGTAGAACTCGCCCGCCTTCTTGCCGGCGCCGGCGGCAAAACGCTCGATCAGGTAAATGTAGGTTTCACCGATGATGTCCTCGTCCACCACCGACGGGCGCAGATTGAGGCCGGCGAATCCTTCGATCAGGTTCTTGAGGCGGCGATTGCGATCCCGCGTCGGGCCAAGCTTCGTCTCGCTGTTGAAGTCCACGTTGAACACGTCGGCGAGCTTGGCCTTATTGGCTTCCTCGATCGCGTCCAGCGCCTCGTTGATCAGTTCGCCCAGATTGTCGGCGTCGCGGCGAGCATAGAGATCGTAGAACGAGGCGCCTTTGGGCAGGACGAAGCGCTCGCGCGCCATGCGCCGGCGGATGCGCTCCTCGTCCTCGCCATAGGCTTTGCGGGCTTCCTCGTAGTGTTCGGCCCAAACGTCGCTGATGTATTTCAGGAACAGGAAATCGAGGATGTAATCCTTGTATTCCGTGGCATCGACGACACCCCGGAAGGTGTCGCAGGCCGACCAGGCGACTTTTTTGACTTCTTCGAGCTTGTTCGGGTCGATCATGGTGTTTCCCCAAGGTGGGGCGGCGTCGCCGCCGCCCCGACCTGATTTGGTCCCCTGTATGCTGCTGGGTCAGACCTGATCAAGTTGCCCGACCGGCTTCGGAGTGGCTTGCGCGGAGCTGAAGAGGTCATGGCAATGTTCGACCATGCTCTCGATGAAACGGCCGTGGAACACGCCGTAGACAGGCCATGTCACACTTGCGCCGTTCGGCTTCAGGATACCCAGCGCGAGTTGGCCCTGGAGGAGCCGAGGGCGTAGCCAAGCCTTATTGGCCCATTGGGCGGGGGTGTGGGTAAAGTCACCTTCACTGTCACATGACCAGGTGACGATGTGCCCCTGACGGATTTTGTTCTTGAAATCCGCCAGAAGCTTGTGAGGATCAGGGGTCGTGAGATAGATAGCCATCCGGCTTATCCTTTCGCGGGAGAGGTTGGACCAGAAGCTGCGGGCGTTGGTGCGCCTGCCGCGTGACGTTCGCCCGGGGGTGTTGGTGCGCCTCCGGGCGCCTTCGCTGACCGTTCGATCAAGCCGAACAGCAGCGAATCCTGGGCCGCGCTAAGGCGCTGATACAGCTCCCGTTCGCGACGCATCATTTGCCCCATAGCCGCGATTTCTCTCTGACGCGGCAGGGGGGGAAGAGGAATCTCAATGTTGGCGATCGCCTCCCGCGTCAGCTCGGGCACGTGGGTGCCGGCAGCCTGCGCGCGGAGCCGCTGCTGGGTCCGGGGCTGGGCCAGGAACAGGGCCAGAAAGGCGCCGTCAAGTCGGGCGCTGTCCGGGCGGATGAGGCACAGAGGAGAGACCGGAACCGCGCCGCTCGCACCTTCCGTGGCAAGGCCCACCGGGTAGCTCACCCCACGCGGCTGCAGCAGGACATCGCCCAGGCGTAGCCGGGGAGCGGTTTCCCCAAACCGATCCATGACTCGGGTCAGCCGGTCACTGTCGATGTCCCCATCGGGGCCGAGGTCTTTGGCGTGGACAACCCGCTCGCCGCCGGCGGCCACAGCCTCCAGGCGCCCCCTGGGAGAGGCACCGACACGGATCTCGGACAGGTCGGCCAGAATCGGCATTCTCGAACACACCCAAGCGATGGGGGTCGAAATAGTGTCAGACCACGCGCCTGTCAAGGAGATAAATTTGCCCCCAACCCTTGTGTGCATCTGAAATACGCATCGACGGTCGGGTGCACGGTGGGATCGGCATCGGCTGACCAGGTAGGTATGTCGCACCGGGCGGGTCCGGACGCTGAACGGTGCCGATGAAGGGCGGCCGGGTGCCGCTTTCGTATGTGTCACTCGGCTGGGGTGAGCCGCGGCACGGGTGTCGTGGGAACGTCAAATAATCCGGGGTCTCCGCCATCCGCGGAGCGTTCGACGCACGACGAGATCGCTGGCGTCCGCGACGAGCGGCTTCGAAACGCCCGGTCCGTGGTGATCAACCGCTCGACGGTGATCGGATGGTGCCGCGAAAGCAAGGCCAGACCACCTGTCCGCACAAACTCGCGCGTCGGTTCGCGGCGCACCTGATCGAAATCGGTGTGGCGCACCCCATGCCGCCGACGGAGACGCAGGTCGCCGCGCGGCATTGCTGGCAGACCTCGAAACCTATCTCGTCAAGCAGCGCGGCCTCAGTCCGCGTAGCATCCTACACACGATAGGCTTCGCGCGTCGCTTCCTTGACTATCGCTTCGGCGAGGCGATCGTCGATCCGGGCCGCCTGCGTCCCGCTGACGCAATCGGCTTCATGGAGCACGTGCTGGCCAGCGCGCGTCGCGACAGGACGGTTGCGACCCACGTTCGTATCTTCCTTCAGTATCTGTTCGCATGCGGGGCGACCGCGACCAATCCGGCGGTGAGCGTGCCGAGGACAGCGAAGCGCTGGGCCGCACGACTGCCGCGTCACCTGTCGCGCGATGGCGTCGAAGCCGTGCTGGCGTCTGTCCCGACGATCCCCGGCACGGTGCCCGGGACTACGCGATGCTGCTGCTCATGGCGCGGCTCGGACTGCGCGCGGCCGAGGTCATCGCGATCCAGTTTGACGATATCAACTTGCGCATGGGCGAATTCATGATGAGCGCCAAGGGCAAGCTCCAGGATCGCTTGCCAATCACTGTGGAAGTTGGTGACGCGCTGAATCGCAGCCTTCATGGCTTGCTGTTTCAGGCCGCGGCCTGAACTGGCCTGTTTGCAAGGGTGGGATCGAAGCATCGTTCTCTTTCATCCAATCTAAACTTTTCCTGGCAGATCAAAGATCCCGATACCCCCATCAGAGGCAAACATTGCTCGACGCGCACTCGCTGGCAGCGGGCGGTATTGCCTGGGAGATGGGCTGGCGCACGTCATTTCCCGCGCAGAAACTTGGCCAGGATGTCCGCAGTCTCCTGCGGGAACTGGTCAACGAAGAAATGGCCGCCCGGCAGCGAGGCGGCCCGCACGTCGGCGCAGCGCTTACCCCATTCGGCCGGGATGTCGAAGCACCGCGCCATGGTCCCTGCCGCGCCGTAAAGGACCAGTGCCGGGCAGGCGACCATGCGGTCGAGATCGGCCCTGTCGTGTTCCAGGTCGATGGTGGCGGCTGCCCGGTAATCCGAGCACGATCCGTGGATCATCCCGGGATCGCGCCAGCACCGCCGGTAGTCGGCCAGCATCTCCGGATCGAAGTCCTCCACCCGTGTCGCGCCCCACCCCGCCAAGCAGGTCTCATAGAACAGGTCGGGGTCGTTGCCGATCACGCGCTCGGGGAAATGCTCCGGCTGGGACAGGAAATACCAGTGCCAGTAGGCGCCGGCGACGTGCCGGTTGGTATCCATGAACATTGCGTAGGTCGGCACGATGTCGAGCACTGCGAGCGAGAGCGCGGCGTCCGGCCGATCGAGCGCCAGGCGATGGCCGGTGCGCCCGCCGCGGTCGTGCCCGACCACGTGGAAGCGGGCGAAGCCGAGCCGCTGCATGAGCGCCACCTGGTCGGCGGCCATGGCCCGGAACGCGTAGTTCGACCGGTCAGCCAGGCACGCCGGCTTCGACGAGTCGCCATAGCCGCGCAGATCGGCGCACACCGCGGTGAACCCCGCACGGACCAGCAGCGGTGCCACATGCGCCCACATCGCGAGGTTCTGCGGGAAACCATGCAGCAACAGCACCGGCGGGCCGTTCCCCGCGACCATGCAGTTGATCGCGATACCGTCGCCGGTCTCGACCCGCCGCCGCTCAAACCCCTCGAACATTGCCGCCCCCCTTGCGCCGCACACGCTCCAGGAATTTCTCGCCGTCAATGACGGCGCGCTCATGGAACCCGATTCCGATCACCTCCACCTCGTCGCGGCATTCGGCCCGAAAGCGCAGGCGTCTGCCCTCGACGGCAATCAGCTCCACCTCCGCCGTCACCCGCATCCCGATCGGCGTCGCGGCGGTGTGGCCCATGTCGATATGCGTGCCGACCGTGCGCTGGTGCGGGCCGAGGTAGGGCCGCAGCGCCTCGATGCAGGTCCATTCCACGAAGCCCACCATGAAGGCGGTGGCGAAGACCGGCGGCATGTCGGCAAAGCCGGTGAAGGCGGCCGCGACCGCCGGCACGGTCAGCGCCTCGCCCACGATGATCGTCTGGCTGTGCCGCAGCCCCGGCCGCAGATCGTCCAACGTCATGTCAGCTACTCCCCCGATCGTCAGACGCGCTCCTGGATGGCCCGCTTGGCCGCCGCGATCCGCTCCTCGTCGCGGCGATACATCGTCCATCCCTTGACGCGCTTGGCCCGCACCAGCCCGGCCGCGGCCAAGACCCGCATGTGCTCGCTCAGCGTGGGGGCACTCACGCCCAGCTTATCGGCGATCAGCGCGCCGCACACCCCGTCCTCCACCAGGTCGCCGTCCACCTGTGGCGGGAAGTGCGCGCGCGGATCGCGCAGCCAGTCGAGAATCTGAAGCCGGCGCTCGTTGGCCAGGGCACGGAGGGTGGTCGCGACATTCATTTTGCTACTTTGCCAATCGACGAAATTATGTCAACCTCCAGCCCGCCATGAACAGCACCGTGACCGACCACGACATCCCCATAACCCGCGCGCGCATCGCCGCCACCGAGTGCGCGATCCGCCCGCATGTCCGCCGCACGCCGCTGCTCGCGGCGGATGCCGCCGAGTTCGGATTGGCACCCGGCCCGCTGCTGTTCAAGCTGGAGCTGCTGCAGCACTCCGGCTCGTTCAAGGCGCGCGGGGCCTTCGCCAACCTGCTGCTGCGCCGCGTGCCGGACGTCGGGGTGGTCGCAGCCTCGGGCGGCAACCATGGCGCCGCCGTTGCCTACGCTGCATCGAAGCTGGGCGTGTCGGCGGCGATCTTCGTACCCTCCATCACCTCGCCTGCAAAACTCGACCGCATTCGCAGCTATGGCGCGAAGCTGATCATCGCCGGCGAACGCTACGCCGACGCGCTGGCCGCAAGCGAGGCGCATGTCGCCGCGACCGGCGCAATGGCGGTGCACGCCTACGACCAGCCGCAGACGCTGCTGGGCCAGGGCACGCTGGGGCTGGAATTGGAGGCGGATGCGCCGGATGTGGACACTCTGCTGGTCGCGGTCGGCGGCGGCGGCCTGATCGGCGGCATCGCCGCCTGGTATGCGGGCCGGGTCAAGGTCGTGGCCGTGGAGTCGGACGGCGCGCCGACGCTGCACGCGGCCTTCGCCGCAGGTGGGCCGGTCGATGCGCCGGCAGGCGGCATCGCCGCGGACAGTCTCGCACCCAGGCAGGTCGGCCGGCTGATGTTCCCGATCGCGCATGCCCATGTCGCGCCGGAGGTGGTGCTCGTCACGGACGATGACATCCGCGCGGCGCAAGCGGCGCTGTGGTCGGGGTTGCGGATCGTCGCCGAGCCTGGCGGCGCCGCCGCCTTCGCCGCCCTGCTTTCCGGCAGCTACCGGCGCGCACCCAACGAGCGCGTCGCCGTGCTCGTCTGCGGCGGCAACACGACCGCGGTACGCTTTGGCCAGTGATCGCCGGCCTGCCGTAGCCATGCAAGCCTGTCTTCTCCAGCATGTTCGCCCGGGGGCCTGCCTGTCTTCGACCGCGGTTTCCACCGCACAATTCATCGATGTCAGCAGCGAGGATCCGGTGACCGGCCGCCTGTAGAGGGAGGCAGCAAACGGCAGATCGAGCAGGCTTTCGTGACCCGCGGTCACCAACCACACAGTTTATATCGGCGTGGACGAAATGGATCGGCCTCTGCCCGGAGCGTTCGTTCAGTACGGCCCGGCTTCCGGGCGGCTACTACACATCAGAGGTGCTGCTGTACGCGACCTCGTAATGCGTCGCGAAGTCGTCGAATTCCGCCAGGACGGCCCTGGCCTCCGGCTCGACAATAGCAAAATCAGGATTCTGTCCGGCAAACTTCCTTATGGCCTCGATCGACTCCCAGAAGGTCACGGCAAGGAACTCCACCCGGTCCCTGGCTTCGCGTCGCAGCAAAGAAGCCCCTCGATGTCCCGGGATGCCCTTCAGGTGGGGCGCCACTTTCGTCATGAAGTGGCGATGGTAGGCGTCGGCGTTCACCGTGGTGGCCGTTCCACGCCATATGCGAGCGATCACGCTATCCTCCCTTCGACTGGCCTGAGGGCAATCCGAATACGACCGGCCTCGCTTGCTGCAGAGAACCTCTGCGAATCCCACATTCTTGCGCCACCTGCGCCGGTCTGCCGGGATTGGTTCATCGAGCGCCTGGCCGGTTCACCGGCGGCACCGTTCGCTCCCCGGGCGGACAGCGACGCCGGGCCGGGCCGGCGATTCTGCCGACTTTTCCCCTGCTTCGCGGTCACAGGCGGCGTTCCCAGGTCTGGGCAACGAGGTCGTGTCCGAAGCTGTGATGCGGCTCTTCGTGGACGAGATGGAAGCTCGCCGCCTGGTAGATCCGGCGGGCGGCGACAAGGATATCGTTCGTCCAGAGGGTGATCGTGCGGTATCCGGCTCTGCGCGCGAAATCGAGGCACTGATCGACCAGCGTGCGCCCGATCCCCAGGCCACGCGCCCTTGGTTCGACATAGAGAAGGCGCAGCTTCGCGACATCGTCGGAGTGGTGGACCAGAAGAACGGAACCCACGATCTCGCCCGCACGCTCGGCTATCCAGCATGCTTCGCGGCCAGGATCGAAGCTGCGCAGGAACTGCGCGGCGATCTCCGCCACCAGCGCCTCAAATGTCAAGTCCCACCCGTATTCCTGCGCGTAGAGCGCACCGTGGCGATGGACGATCCATCCGAGATCCCCCGCTCGATGAGGACGGATGATGCAAGAATTCTTGGACCCGCCCTGTTCGCCGGCAAGCAGGCCTTCGGCCATGGACAGAGCCTCCACCAGGCGCACCCGATCGGCGGCGGTCAACCGGTCCAGCATGGCGCCGATCTCGGCGTGAGACCGCGCATCGATCTCCCCGAAAAGTGCCCGGCCCGCCTTCGTGAGCGAGAGAAGCGTCTGCCGGCCGTCTGTTTCCGACGGCTGGCGGTCGATCAGGCCTCGCTCCGCGAAACCGCGCAGGATGCGGCTCAGATAGCCTCGGTCCAGGCCAAGGTCGTCGGCCAGTTCTGCCGCCGTGGCCGTGGGCCGCTGGCCGAGTTCATAGAGCACCCGGCCTTCGGTGAGCGACAGTGGACTATCCAGCAGCCCTTCGTGCAGCACCCCGATCCGCTGCGTATAGAAGCGGCTGAAGCGGCGGATGGCGGCGATGTCCTGTGCGACTGGGGGGCTCACGACAGCAGATTTCGTAACGATGGCGCCAATGGATAGATGACTCTGTCACCTAGAATAGTTGACTCTGTCAAGCCAAATGACGGGATCCGTGCCGGCGGGGAGAAATTAATCCGGGGTGGGTGCGCATCCCAACCCGTCACGCGTCAGGTCTTGGTAGCCGGCCTCTGCTGTCGCGTCGGGCGGCGCGTGCGAATGGACGTCGTGTTCTCCTCCACGGACCGCAGCATCGCGCGCATGTCCTCCGACTGCCGCCGCAGCCGCTGGTACCGCTCCTCTCCCAGCTCGTTGATAAGGATGCGCCCCATCACGTCTTCCTTGATGTATTCGACAGCAAGGAGGCTCACGAGCGGGCTATCGGTCAGAATCGCCTCGACAGATCCGTCCGCCCGAAACTCGGCGATGACTGATCCCCGGCCGTCCGCGACCACGGCCGAGAGCCGCCTGCCCCCGAGACGTTCGATGGCACTCTCGCCACACAGGGTCAGGTCGTAGCAGTGCGGGCCTCGCAGCACCCGCTGGCCGTACACCGCGACATGGACCTCCAGGCCGCGGCGGCTTGCCGCCTCCAGACATGGTGCGAGTTCTTCCAGCTCCGCATCCCATAACGCGGCAAACACACCGCGCTGCGCCCCATTCACCGCGTCGGTGGCAGCAGACAGGACGGCGTCGCGTTGCCGCAGCGACCAGGTTAGGCCGGTGTCGCGGGCGACCGGCAAGGCGTGGAGCCCCTTCTCGACCGTTGTCAGATCTGCTTCGAACCGCCGCCGCAGGCTCTCGAGTACCGTCCGATACGGCGTCGCGGCATAGCGGACCGGCTCCGATCGATGCACGAGGACGGCCCCCTTCACCCCCAGGCGCTGCAGCGTCTCGTAGATCTTCGAGGGAGGGACCCCGGAGGCTTTGCTGACCTCATGGCCATTCATCGGTGAATGCTGGAGCAGCGCGCAGTACGCCTGCCCCTCGTACTGCGAGAAGCCGAGCCGGATCAAGGAAGTCAGGGTCTCATCGGAGGTCGGCGGAGTGTCCATTGATTAAGGCTAGCATAATCCGGGCGTCCATATTACACTACCGCGGTAGTGCATAGGAGGTTGGACATGCGACGGAACATCTCCTCGGGATCGCCCTGGGAAGGGAAGCTTGGCTATTCCCGCGCCGTGATAGCGAACGGCCTGGTCTTCATCTCGGCAACCGCAGCGACCGGGCCGGATGGAAAGGTCGTGAGCAGGGGCGACGTGTACGCCCAGACCCGCGCGATCCTGGACAAGCTCGGTCAGGTCTTGCGCGAGGCTGGCGCGACCTATCAGGACGTGGTTCAGACCCGGATCTATCTGACCGACATCGCCCGTTGGGAAGATGCCGGCCGAGCACATGGCGAAGTCTTCGGCGGGGTCCGGCCGGCCCTCACCATGCTGCACGTCAAGCCCTTTCTCGATCCGGACATGCTGGTCGAGATCGAGCTGACCGCCATCGCCGCGGCGACATCTTAGTTGCCAGGGGCGTTGGCATGAGCCCCTTCGGGTCTGGCAGCGGCACTGCGGCCGAGGCGCCCGGATTGACGAGTGTCCAGGTGTTCGTCATCGCCCTGGCCGCTGGCGCTGCGATGGCAAACAACTACACGCTACAGCCGCTGCTGCCCGAAGTCGCGCAGAGCTTTGGCAGCACGATCGGTGCAAGCGGCATGGTCGCGGCAAGCACCCAGGCGGGCTACACGGTCGGACTGCTGCTTCTAACCCCGCTCGGCGACCAGTATGATCGGGTGTCTCTCGTCATCTATCAATTCCTCGGCCTTGCCGCCGCGCTTCTGGCTGCCGCCGGCGCTTCCAGGATGTTTATGCTGATCGGCGCAGGTATCGCAGCCGGCGCGATGATCACGATCGTCGTCCATCTCAATGCGCTCGCCGCGCATCTGGCGCCACCCCATCGCCGCGGCCGTGTCGTGGGCACCGTTGGTACGGGTGTTGCGCTCGGCATCTTGTCTGGACGGATCGCAGGCGGTGTCATTGGCCAGCATCTGGGCTGGCGTGCCATGTTGGCAGTAAGCGCCGGTCTCGCCCTCTTGCTCGCTGCTCTGATCCGCGGGGTGCTGCCCGCTGAGGGTCGGAAGATTCGCTTGCGCTACCGGGAGTTGCTGAGCTCGCTTGCACCGCTGTTCTGCAGCCATCGCCTCCTTCGTGAGGGGGCTGTGGTCGGTGGTTGCTGGTTCGCGGCCTTCAGCGCGTTCTGGGCCTCGCTCGCGGCGCACGTTGCCGAACCACCGTTCCATTACGGACCAGAAGCAGCCGGCCTGTTCGGTCTTGTCGGGATCGCCGGTGCTCTGGCCTCGCGGGCGGCAGGAAGCTGGTCGGATCGCATAGGTCCGCGTCGTGTCATCGCTCTCGGGGTTGTTTGTGTGCTCGCGGCGTTCCTTCTGATGTGGAGATTCGGCGACACTCTATGGGGAATGATTGTAGGTGTGATCCTGGTGGATCTGGGCTGCTTCGCCGCTTTGGTCGCCAATCAGACGCGGGTGCTTGCGATCGATCCCGAAGCGCGCAGCCGTATTTATAGCATTTACATGTTTCTCTACTACGCCGCCGGAGCAGTCGGATCCCTGCTCGGCCCCATACTACTCTCCCATGCCGGTTGGTGGGCAGTCTGTGCGTTCGGCGCCCTGCTCGCGGTCGCAGGCCTGGGTGCAATCGGGCACGGTGCAACCCTCGAAAGTGCGCGCCGACGGCAGTCTCTGGAGGCAGTAATCCCCAGACAATGTCGAGATGCCAAGGACGATAAGGCGGCTGACGAAATCAGGCCTGGGCTTCGAGGAACAACGAATGTGACAGTTACCTCGAGCCTGACTGTGCCTGCGGTGTCCGCTGCATTTGCAGGGTTCGCCGACATGCCGCCGGTCCTGGCCACAGCTTTCCTCGTAGGCCTTGTGGAGTGGGCCTGCATGGAAGTGCTCAAGCCGTTCTTGAAGCCGGCAGAAGCAACCGTCGGCACACACCTTGATCTCAGCCACAGAGCGCCAACGGCCGTCGGAATGGCTGTCGTGGCCGAGGTCGAGCTGACAGAGGTACGCGGGCACGATCTGCGCTTTCGGGTATGCTGCCGCGATGACGCCGGGATAATCGGCGAGGGAACCCACCGACGCGCCATCATTGTGCGCGAGAAGTTCCTCGCCCACGCAGAGGCCCGGAGACCAGTTTCATGAAGTCAGCGGGTTATACCCACCCCGTCGTTGGCCTTGGGCGACTTTGGGTAAGGGACAAGATGGTCCGCGTCGGAAGCGCCCGGGAAGCAGGGAGTGACCGCCCCTGCGGTTGCAAGGCCACGGTCCGGTCTTCATCTGCATCGACGTTTCTGTATGAGTCCGGCTGGTGCGATCGTGGTGCATTTCACTAACTCGACTGACTCGAACTCACAGACGGCTCAATCGGAGGCTGCGGATGGCGGCGTGTCTTCAGGTGCGGGCTTCCGAGATAGGCAGCCAGTCAGCCGGCCAGGCTTGGATAGGCACCAACCGGGGCGGATCGCAACCGCTGAAGAAATCAATCTGGGCCGGCTCCGCTGCTTTGCGGTCACTGCCGAAGAACTCAATTTCCGGCGCGCCGCCAAGCTGCTTCACATTCGCCAGCCGACGCTCAGCGCTCACATATGCAGGCTGGAGCGCGATTTCGATATGGTTCTATTCAAGCGAGGTGGCGGCCCGACGCGCCTGACCAGTGGTGGTAAGGTACTGCTTTGGGAGGTCCGTGAACTCTTTGCTCATATCGAGCGATTGCGGGAACGTGCGCGGCTGCTGAGCAGCGGATTTCTCGGCACGATCCGGATCGGCTTCTCCCTATCTCTGACGTCCGGAGTGATCATGGAAGCTCTCCGATGCTGTGGCATGACCAGGACGGGGGTAAGACTGGAGTTCGCGGAAACCTCCCGTCGCCGCCAGATCTCCATGCTTCGGGATCGCGAACTGGACTTGGCCCTGACGCTCCATCCCGTCTATGCGACTGATCTGCATCAAGAGACGGTTTGGCATGAGCGTCTCATCGCGGCGTTCCCTGAACGGCATCCTTTGGCAAGTCGCACTACGATACAGTGGAGCCACCTGGCAACCGAACCCTTTATCGTGCGTGACTTCGAGCATGACAGGGCTGTGTTCGACCTCATTCAAAGGCGGGCCGAAAATAGCGGATTTACGCCGGACGTCCGCTATCGAGTGGTCTCTCGCGAGAACCTGCTTGGCCTCGTTGCGGCCGGGTTTGGCATCGGAATCGTGCCGGAGTCTGCGACAGGATTACGAGTGGACGGCGTCCGGTTCGTGCCGCTGAGTGGATCTGGCTCGGACCTGGCGGTGCTCGCGGTCCGTCTCCCATTGGGATCGCACCCCGACAGCCCTGCGATTGCGCGGTTCGTCGACGAAATCAGGAAGGCCGCGGTAAAGCTGGGCCGAGATCGGCGCCTCCCCGACCGTCTGCCGTGACCGGCCGCCCGAGACTCTCCGAGGGCGCCACGGTGGCTTCCTTCCTGTGGCGGAAGCCCCTGTCAGTCATGATGAAGCGTTCGACCATCGCAGGTACAAGCTTCTCGGCCTTCGGTGCCTCGGACAAACCCTCCTGCGCCGCAATCGCCGCCGCGTAGTCGCGGATCAGCGCGTCCTGTGCGGCGGTGAAGACGATGGTGCGCTTGACTGGCCTGTCGTCCGGCAGCGGGCCAATGCGGAGTTTCGCCACCGTCATCCTCCTCACCCGCCCCCATAAGGCCGCAGCACGATATCGCGGTTGACCATCACGTCGAGCGGGAATCCCGGGCGCACCGTCAGGGTCGGCTGAACGCCGAGGTCCCGCGAGACGATCGACTGCCCGGCCTGGTTGGCGGCCTGGTCGCCGCTCTGGCCGAGCGCGATGATGACGTTGCCCGTCCCGGTCCCTCCGACCACGTTGTTGGTTGCGAGCGCGCTGGAGACGCCGAGCAGCGATGACAGCGCGACACCGCGCAGCAGCCGCCAGAAATGGTAATCGACGCCGTCCTCGAGACCCGCATAGCCCTGGGTGTCGGCGCCGGGCAGGTTGTCGAGCACCACCGAACTGCCGTCGGGCATGATCAGCCGTGTCCAGATCAGCAACACTCGCGATTGGCCGTAGGCGACGACGCTGTCGTATTTGCCGATCAGCTTCGCGCCCTGGGGGACCAGAAGATAGCGGCCGGAGACGCTGTCATAAACGTCCTGCGTCACCTGGGCGATCACCTGCCCCGGCAGGTCGGAGTTCAGCCCGGTGATCAGCGCCGCCGGAATCACGGTGCCGGCCATCAGCTCGTAGGGGCTGAGCGGGGTCTGCAGCCGGTCCGGCGAATAGATCGCGCGATCGATCGGGCTGTCCAGGAACGCCTGCTTGGCGTCCTGCTGGTTCTGGTCGCCATGCGGTGCGGCGAGAGCGCCGTTACCGCCCGCAGTGCCCGGAGCCGGCTGGCCCGCCGGTGCGGCGCCTGACACGGGGCCGGCGGCACCGTTGGTGCCGCCGGTATTCGCCGCCACGGTGAAGAACACCCCGGCATCGGCTGCCTGCGCCCGGAGCCGTGAGGTGGCTTGGTCCGCCCCATTCGGTGGTGGTGCGAAGGCGGTCGGCGCCCCTTGCCCCAACATCGGCCGGCCGAGGTCACCCGGCAGCGGCGGCCCGAGCCGGGGCGCCGCGCGCGGTGGGGTCGGCAGCGGCTTGGGCTTGGGCTTGGTCAGGCTGGCATAGCCGTTCGGGAGTCCACCGATTGCATCCGCCGAGGGCCGCACATTGGTGTTGTAGAGCTCCTTGCCGGTGGTGATCCGAAAGCTATGCAGCGCGAACGCCCACCAGACCGCCCCCACCACGCACACCGCGATGCCGCCGGCTGCCACGACCAGGGCCCGACGCGAGAGCCGCGTCACCGCACGTGGCCGCGCCCGCAGCGCAAAGTCGGCCGGATCAGCCTTCGGTGCCGGTCGCTGCCCAGGCTCCGCATCATCAGGACCCGCCATCAGCCGTGCCCGTCGGTCCGCGTGATGCGCACGACCTGCTGGGGCCCGGCGCCGAGGCGGAGTTCGGCGGCAGCGAACAGCCGGTCGACGATCATGGTGTTGCCGCGCACGCGGTAATTGACGATCTCCGCCTTGCCGCCCGGCGCGCCGAGGATGAACAGCGGCGGCATGTCGCCCTGGGCGATCCCCGGCGGGAATTGGACATAGACCTTCGAACCGTCATCGAAGACCTGCACCGGCCGCCAGGGCGGATCATCGCCGCTGATCCGATACCGGAAATGCAGCGCCGCGATGTTCACATCGTTCGCCGCCACGGTGTTCGCATAATCCGTCGCCGCGGCGTTCTGCGTCCGCAGCGCCAGCAGACCGTCCTGCGGGTAGTTCCAGGACACCGCGGCCATGTAGGTGTCCTTGGTTGGGTGCACCTCGAGATGATAGGCGCGCCGGTCGGTCATGATGACGATGTTGTTCATCGGCAGTTCGGCCGAAATCGGCTTGATCAGCACGTGCACCTGTTGATCGGTCCCGGCACCGCTGGTGGTGTTGCCGATCTTCCACTGCACGGTATCGCCGGCGGCGATCGAGAGCAGATGCTCGCCCGGCTGGAGCGCGATATCGGTCACGTGCAGTGGCGAGGCGTAGATCTCGTAAAGCGCGCCGTCCGACCAGGGGAACACCTGCATGGCGTTGATGTAGCCATCGCGCGTCGGGTTGATGCGCGCCGCGGCGTTGGCCTGAGCCACGCGGGCGACCGGATTTGCGGGCTGTGCCGGCACCCGGCTCGCCGAGGCCGGCGGCAGCTTCTTGAGTTGCCCCGGCAGCGGCAGCGGTTCGGGCAACGTCACGACCTGGACTGGCGCTGGCGGCGACGGCAGCAAGTGCGCGGGCTGCGGCGTGTCATAGGCGATCTTCGGCACCGGCTGGGCGCAGGCCGAAAGTGCCAACGCACCACCACAGGCGAGGACGAACGAGAGTCTCATGGCGTCGATCCTTCGGTCTGGGTGGTGTTCACCTCGCGGGCCCAGCTGATCGCATCGATGTAGATGCCAAGCGGGTTCTGCCGTAGCGCCGCCTCGGTGTGCGGGGTCTGGATCACGACGGTCAGGATCGCGGTCCAATGCTCGGGCGGCAGCGCAGTGCCATCCTGAAACGGATGCTCGACCCAGGCGACGCGAAAGGAATTCGGGCTGGCGCGGACGACGCTGGTGACATCGACGGTGACGGCGCGCTTGCCGATCTGGCCGAACGGATCGGCTTGGCGGGCATAGGCATCGAGCAGCGGCTTGGCGTGGCTGGTGATCTGCGCATAGGCGTCGAGCCAGGCTTGGCGGACGACGACCGGATCGACCGAGAGGCCGCGCACGCGCTCGATGAACTGGGCGAGGAAATAGGCGATCTCGGTGTCGGTCGGCTGCAGTTCCGCCCGCGCCGGGGCGACCGCCTGCACCGCGCCGAGATGATCAACCTCGACGACGAACGGGGTGACCATGGCGCGGGAATGGGTGCGGATGTCATCGGCAGTGACGACTGCGGCGAGCGCTAGGCAGCCAAACGCCATCAGGCGCCAGTTCGCGGCCTGCACGCGGGCGGAGCCGATGCGCTGGTCCCACAGTTGGCCCGCGCGCTGATAGGGCGTGGCCGGCGTCTCGGTGTCACCAAGACGGGAAGAGAAGCGGCGCCACCTCACGTTCCGTCCCCGCGCAAATTGGGCCGCATGCCGCCACCGTGGCCTTCGGCTTCGTGGAGGATGTTCTGCGCTGCCCGGGAGACGGCTTGCCGTCGCAGGCGGTGGGCCCAGGCCGGTGCACCGCTGGGAGCCGCTGCGGACGGGGATGTGACGGCAGCATCTCCGCCCGATCCGCCGGTGGCCGACCAGGCGGCCTGTTGGCCGGCGGCGAAGCGGTCGCGCAGCGCGGTCGAGGCACTCTGGGCCGCGCCGCGCAGACCGCTGGTGGCCGCGCCGGCAGCCCCGCGAGCGACACCGGCCAGGCCAGCGGAAACCGATCCGCCGCCGGTGGCGCTGCCGAGCGTGTAGGCACCGGTCGCGCCGCCGGCGAGTGAAGCCGCCGGACCGACCCCGCCCGCCACGGCGCGGGCGGCTGCCACCCCTCCCATCCCGGCAAGGGCTGCAGCGCCGGCGACAGCGCCGCCCGCCGCGGCGGCGCTGCCAAGACCCAGTTGCGGTGCGCCGGAGGTGATGCCGGCGGCGAGCCGGTTCGCCGAGAAGGCCAGTCCGGCGATAGTCATCGAGGCGAGCAGGATGGTGAGCGCGTCCTGGAGGGAGAGCTCGGTGGCCGGGTTGCTCGGCAGAATCTGGCCGAAGAGCTGGGTGCCGATACCGGTGATCACGGCGAAGACCAGGATGCGCACGCCGGAGGTGACGATCTGGCCGAGCACTGGCTCGGCGATAAAGGCGGTGCCGCGCCAGAGCGCGAAGGGAACGAGGATGAAGCCCTTCAGCGTTGTCAGCTTGAACTCGATGATCGCCAGGAACAGCAGGATCGCGAGCACGAAGAAGCCGAGCAGGGTCACGATCCAGGACAGACCCATGACGAGGATCTGGCCGAGGTTCCAGAAGAAATCGGGGAAGCCCGCGAGGCGTTGGATCTGCGTCAGCAGCACATCGGCGCCCTGGACGCCTGCCTGGGCAAGTCTGCCGGGCTGGAGGAAGTTCGCGTAGGAAAGGGAAGAGCCGGTCGCCTTCAGGCCGAGCGCGGCGAAACTGTTGAATATAACACCGGCAATTCCGTTCCAATTGTTTAGTATGAATGCAAATAATCCGACGTAAATGACCTTCTTCGCCAGGGCTTGGATCACATCGTCTTCACCGAGAGCCCACGCGAGGCCGGCAAGTGTTGCATCGATCCCAATCAGGACGGCCACAAGAAACCCGACATCGGGCGAGATCAGTCCGAATCCGCTGTCGATGTAGCGGCTGAAGACATCGAGGAAGTGGTCGATGATGGAGGTGCTATTGCCCATTCGGGGGATCTGGCGCCTTCGATGAGGACGCCCTCTGGCTGTTTGGCTGCGGATTGATGGTGGGGTGTGACGGAAAGACATCGACCGGCGTGGACTTGTAAGTACCAGCCCCTGTCCCGAAGAATCGCTTGTTCTCCGCCTGCCACGCGTTCCGGCAGCGCGCATCGTCATTCGCAGCCATGCCGAGATGCTTGCAGCGGTCCATCTCTGTGTTCAGTAGCGTCGGGTTGGCGACAAGTTGGTCGATCGTCGGTGCTGCGGCCCAAGCCGGTGTAGCGATGCTGAAGATGCCGATGATGGCCAGAGTTTTGGCATTCATGGTGCGGGTCCTCCGAACACGTTGACCGGGGTCGGAGTATAGCTCACGCCATTGCCGTAGAAGCGCTTCCAGTCCGCCTCCGCGGCCGAGCGCACCTCCGCGTTCTGCATCGCATTGGCGGCCTGGGCACGGGCATCGGCGGCAATCAGATCCTGCGTCGCTGACAGTTGCCGCGCTTGCAGCGCCAGAAGCTGATTACTCGCCTGAATCGCCTGCAACGCGCCAACCGCGCCCTGGCTCTGACCGACGAGCGCGGACAGATCGGCCTGATCGGAGGGTATCGAAGCGACGATCTGGCTCTGCACCTCCATTGTGTGCTGGAACGTGTCGACCGATGCCCGCCATCGCGCGCTGGCATCCGCCAGCAGGCCGGCCTGTGTGACATTTCCTTGAAAGTTTGCGGACTGGTAGTTCGGGTAGAGTTGCTGGAACTGAGCCTGGACCTGCTGCACGTTGTAGGCGAGGCTTTGCGCCTGCCCCATGAGCTGGTCGATCTGCCCCATGGAGGATTGCAGCTCGGCCAGCACCGAGAACGGCAGCGACGAGAGATTGCGCGCCTCGTTCTCCAGCATGGAGATGCCCTGCTGGATCTGGGTGATCTGGTTATTCACTTCCTCCAGCGTCCGGGCTGCCGTCAGCACGTTCTGCGTCAGGTTCGCGAAATCGATCACCGGCACCGTAGCGCGCGCAGGACGTGACGACATGATCGCGAACGCTGCCGCGATCACCGCCGCGCCGACTATCTGCTTCGATGATTGCTTGAGCGGCCAGCGCGTCATGTGATGGTCTCCGCCTCGGGGAATGCTGCCGCCGCCGATCGCGGTTGGCGTTCCGCCATGTCGTCGAACGGCAATGACGGCTGCTTGGGGTCTGCCTCGACATCAGCCATATCCGGCTTGGCGGTTGCGGGTGGGATCAGCGCCGCCGCCCAATCTAGCCCGCGCTCTCGCAACCAGGCGGCCGAGAAGCCGGTTGCACCGTTCACGCCGAGCACGCGATCGATTGCGACCAAGTCCTCTGCGCGGCTCGCGCCACAGAAGGCGAGTGCGATCTCGCCGAGGCCGAGTTCAAACAGCCGGCAGCCGGCGGCGGACTGGAACCAGTAGTCGCGCTTCGGGACCGCGCGCGCGATCGTCTCGATCTGCTGGTCGTTGAGGCCGAGGCGGGCATAGGCATCCCGGCTCTCCGGCTCGATCGCGCGCGCGTTCGGCAGGAAGATGCGCGAGAGGCAGCTCTCGATGACGGCGGGCGCGACCGGCGAGCGGGTGATGTCGGCGAGGCTCTGGGTCGAGAACAGGACGGAGGCGTTCTTCCGTCGCAAGGTCTTCAGCCACTCGCGCAGCTTCGGCGCGAACACCAGATCGTCGAGCGCGAACCACGCCTCATCGACCGCGATCAAGGTCGGCCGCCCCTCCAGCCCCGCCTCGATGCGGTGGAACAAATAGGTTAGGACGGCGCGGGCGGCGTGCTTGGAGCCGAGCAGGTCCTCGGTCTCAAAGGCCAGCACGTCGGCGTCAGCGACGCTCTCCTGCTCGGCATCCAGCAGCCGGCCGAACGGGCCGGCGATGGTGTAGGGTTCCAGCGCCGCCTTCAGCCTGTTGGCTTGCAGCAGTGCGGCGAAGCCGGACAGCGTGCGCTCGGGCACCGGGGCCGTGGCGAGTGAGCCGAGCGCCGACCAAACCGCGCCGCGGACCTCCGGCGTCAGCTCGATGCTTTCCTGGACCAGCAGGGTCGCGATCCAGTCCGCCGCCCAGGCGCGCTCGGCCGCATCGTCGATGCGCGCCAGCGGCTGGAAGGCAACCGCGTGATCTTGGTCGTGCGATGCCTCGCCACCAAGGGCGAGATCGTGAAACGCACCGCCCATGCCGAGCACGGCTGCCTTGGATGAGCGCCCCTTGTCGAAAATCACCACCCGGGCACTTGGGTATCGGCGGAACTGCAGCGCGATCAGCGCCAGCAGCACGCTCTTGCCCGCGCCGGTGGGCCCGACGATCAGCGTGTGGCCGACATCGCCCTGGTGCAGCACGAGGCGGAACGGCGTCGAGCCCGCGGTGTGCGCCATCAGCAGCGGCGGGCCGTTGAGATGGGCGTTGCGCTCCGGTCCGGCCCAGACCGCGGAGAGTGGTAGCATGTGAACGAGGTTCAGCGACGAGACCAGCGGCTGGCGGATGTTGGCGTAGCACTGGCCGGGTAGGCTGGAGAGCCAGGCCTCGACCGCGTTGAGCGTCTCCTCGACCGCGACGAAGCCCTGCGCGCGCACCGCGCGTCCGACCAGCCGGACTTTCTCGATGACCGCCGCTTCGTCGGTATCCCAGACCGTCACCGTCGCGCTGAAATACCCGAAGCTGACGGCGTCCGAACCCAGCTCCTGCAGGGCCGCATCAGCGTCCACCGACTGGTTCTCGGCGTCGGAATCGACCAGCCGGGTCTCCTGCTGCCAGATCACCTCGCGCAAGAGGGCGGCGATGCCCTTGCGTTTGGCCCACCAGTGCCGGCGCTTCTTGCCGAGTTCCTTCTGCGCCTCCGCCTTCTCCAACGGCAGCCAGCGTGCGACCCAGCGATATGCGATCGGGAGTCGGTTGAGTTCGTCGAGCAGCCCAGGCCAGGTGCGATCCGGCAGACCGCGCAGGGTGAGCGTGCGAAGGTGGCAGCGCCCGAGCATCGGCGCGATGCCCGGCGTGAGATCGCAATCCGGCAGCAGCCCATCGAGATAGAACGGTACTTCGGGCACGCCGACCGGATGGCGTCCGTTCGTGGAGATCGTGAAGTGCAGATAGGCCAGCGTGCCGGCGTCATCGAGCCAGGCGCAATCCGGCATGAGGGCGGCGAGCAGGTCGAGCACGCGGTCGGTCTCAGCCGCGAACGCATCCAGGATCCCGCGCCAGTCGATGCCGCCACGCTCGTCCGCCCTGTAGGCACGTCGATGCTGGCCATCGCCTCGGTCATAGAGTAGCCGGCTGGCCCGTTCGGCGCGCCCGGGCGGTGCGAGGTAGCAGAAGGTCAGGAAATACGCGCTCTCGAAATGCGCCCCCTCGTCCTGGAAGGCATGACGCCGCTCCTCGTCGATCAGCCAGGACACCGGATCGGGGAAGCGGCTCTCGGGATAGCCGGGCGCGGCGGAGCGCGCCGCCTCGACAAAGATCGCCCAGCCCTCGCCGAGGCGTTTGAGCGCGTCGTTGACCCGTGCGGCGACTGCGATCAGCTCGGCCGGCGTGCTGGCATCGAGGTCCGGCCCGCGGAACCTTGCGGTGCGCTGGAGTGCACCGTCTTTGTTCAGCACGATCCCCAGACCAACCAAGCCGGCCCAGGGGAGGAAGTCGGCGAGTTCCCGGCGCCTGGTGCGATATTCCCGGAGGTCGAGCATGGCCGGCGTCGCCTCCTTCACACGTCCAGATGGCGCCGCGCGGCGCGTAGGTGCCGCGCGAACACCGGCCCGAATTGCGGGTCCTGGCGGGTCAGGAACAGCGCCGCGGCATGGCCGATCAGGTAGATCGCAACCCCGGCGATCCAGAGCTGGAGGCCGAGCCCGATCGCGGCCGATAGCGTGCCGAGGGCGATCGCCATGCCGCGCGGCACGCCGCCGAGCAGGATCGGCTCGGTCAGGCTGCGATGCAGCGGCACCGACCACCCGGGAATGTCCGCGGGACCGTTCATCCGACCAGCGCCCCACCGGAGAAGTTGAAGAAGGTCAGGAAGAAGCTCGCGGCGGCGAAGGCGATCGACAGGCCGAAGACGATCTGGATCAGCCGGCGCATGCCGCCAGAGGTCTCGCCGAAGGCCAGGCCGAGACCCGTGCCGATGATGATCAGCACGGCGATGATCTTGGCGACCGGCCCCTGCACGGAATCGAGGATCTGCTGCAGCGGCTGCTCCCACGGCATGTTCGACCCTGCCGCGAAGGCGGAGGCCGGCCAGAGCAGCACCAGCGCCATGAGGGCGGCCGTGCACTGCTGCCCATGACGAAGGATGGTCTTCGGGTTCACGGATGACTCCCGGGCTGGAGGGGAACGATGTTGGAGGGGCGCTCGGCGCCGATCTCCGTCAGCACGTAGTCGCCGGCGACCAGGACCTTGCCGACCTGCCACAGCCCGGCGAGGCGGCGGTGCCGGCCGCGGCCCTGCAGGACGGCGATCAGGTCGATGGTCTCGGCGATCAGCGGACGCGACACGTTCACCACCGCCTCCTGGATTAGCTGCTCAAGCCGGCGCAGCGCGCCGAGGGCCGAGCCGGCATGGATGGTGCCGATCCCGCCGGGATGGCCGGTGCCCCAGGCCTTCAGCAGGTCGAGCGCCTCGGCACCGCGGACCTCGCCGATCGGGATGCGGTCGGGACGCAGCCGGAGGCTGGAGCGGACCAGATCCGCGAGCGTGCAGACGCCATCCTTGGTGCGAAGCGAAACGAGGTTCGGCGCCTCGACCTGGAGTTCCCGCGTGTCCTCGATGACGACAACGCGGTCGCCGGTGGCGGCGACTTCCTTGAGCAGCGCGTTGGCGAGCGTCGTCTTGCCGGTTGAGGTGCCGCCGGCGACCAGGATGTTCCAGCGTTCGGCGATCGCCGAGCGCAGTAGCCCGGCCTGGTCGGCGCGCATAATCCCAGTCTCGACGTAGTCGTGGAGCGAGAACACCGCGATGGCAGGCTTGCGGATGGCGAAGGTGGGGCCGGTCACCACCGGCGGCAGCAGGCCCTCGAAGCGCTCGCCGGTCTCCGGCAGTTCGGCCGAGATGCGCGGACTATGGGCGTGTGCCTCGACGCCGACGTGGTGCGCGACGAGACGGATAATGCGCTCGCCGTCGGCGGGCAGCATGCGCAGGCCGGTGTCGGCGAGGCCAGCGCCGAGACGGTCCACCCAGAGCCGGCCGTCCGGGTTGAGCATCACCTCGACGATGTCGGGCTGCCCCAGCAGGGCCGCGATCGCCGGGCCCAGCGCGGTGCGCAGCATGCGCACCGAGCGGGCCAGCATCACGCCGGTGCCGTCAGGCCCGGGCATGATCCCCCTCCCTCCCGGCCGCGTCCGCCTCGGCGGGCGCGAGCTCTTGGTCGGCGTCTTCTTCGGCCCGTGCGGAGGAGTCGTCCCGGCCGTAGTGTTCGGGGGTGATCTCCCGGCTGATCTCGCGCACGAGGGAATCGCCGCGCTGCAACCGGCGGCCGAGGGTCTCGATGAAGCCCTGGTAACGGCTGGCCCCCTGCGCCTTGGCTGCGTCCTGCTGGGCGGCCGGGATCGGCGGCGATGCCGACAGCCAGAACCGCACGAACAGGGCCTGCACCTCGATGACGATGGTCAGGTCGCGCTCGATCCGCTCCATCTGCCGCGACAGCCGGTCGAGCCGGCGGACGAAGGCGGCCTCGCGGCGATCCAGCGCGTCGGGCGAGAGGAACGAGGTGACCGCCGCCTCGACCAGCTGCGAGCGATGCACGCCCTGCCGTAGCGCGAAAGCGGTGAGCTGGTCGGCGAGCTTGGGATCGAAGTAGCAGTTCAGCCGGCTTTTCATGGGCTACATTCCCATCGCCATGCCGTCGCCGCGGTCGATCGCCGCGCCGCGCACGGCTTGCCGTTGCAGCGCCGCCATGGTGCGCTGGCGTTGCGGCTCGTCGTCGGGCTCGTCCTCCAGGATGGCGAACTCGCCGGCCGGATCGCGCGCCGGCACGATGGCTTCGTGCTCGGGCAGTTCCGGCTCCTGGCGGATCCCACCATTGGCGTGGTCCGGGCGCGCCGCTTCGGCAGCGTCCGCAGCCTGGGCGCCGATCGGTGCCGCGCCGGTCCAGTCATCGCCTTGGGCCGGTGGGGTATCCGGGTAGCCGCATTCCGATAGCGTCGGCGCCGGCAGCACCCGGTCCCGGAATGCCGGCTCCTCGTAGTAGCGCAGCTTCTTGGCGCGGATCGGCGGCAGGCCGGCGACCATGACGATCTCGTCGGCCGGCGGCAGTTGCATCACCTCGCCCGGGGTCAGCAGCGGGCGAGCGGTCTCCTGGCGGCTGACCATCAGATGCGACAGCCACGGCGCCAGCCGGTGCCCGGCGTAGTTCTTCATCGCCCGGAGTTCGGTCGCGGTACCCAGCCCGTCGGAGATGCGTTTGGCCGTGCGCTCGTCGTTGGTCGCGAAGCAGACCCGGACATGGCAGTTGTCCAGGATCGCGTCGTGCTCGCCATAGGCCTTCTGGATCTGGTTGAGCGACTGCGCGATCAGGAAGGCGCGGATGCCGTACCCGGCCATGAAGGCCAGTGCCGATTCGAAGAAATCCAGCCGGCCGAGCGCAGGAAACTCGTCGAGCATCATCAGCAGGCGCGAGGGCGTCCGGCCCGATGCGCGGCGCGCGGGAACGTCGAGTGTCTCGGTCAGCCGCCGGCCGATCTGGTTGAGCACCAGGCGGATCAGCGGCTTCGTGCGCGAGATGTCCGATGGCGGCACGACGAGGTAGAGCGACACCGGCCGCTCGGCACCGACAAGGTCGGCGATCCGCCAGTCTGAGTGCGACGTGACCTTCGCCACCACCGGATCGCGGTAGAGGCCGAGAAACGACATCGCCGTGCTGAGCACGCCCGAGCGCTCGTTCTCCGACTTGTTGAGCAGCTCACGGGCCGACTGGGCGACCACCGGATGGACGCCACGATCGCCGAGATGCGGCGTGGTCATCATCGCCCGCAAGGTCCGCTCGATCGGCCGCGCCGGGTCGGAGAGGAACGCGGCCACGCCGGCCAGCGTTTTGTCCGGCTCGGCGTAGAGCACGTGCAAGATCGCGCCGACCAGCAGCGAGTGGCTGGTCTTCTCCCAGTGGTTCCGGCGCTCCAGCGCGCCCTCGGGATCGACCAGCACATCGGCGATGTTCTGGACATCGCGCACTTCCCATTCGCCGCGGCGGACCTCCAGCAGCGGGTTGTAGGCGGCGGAGCGGGGGTTGGTCGGATCGAACAGCAGGCAGTGGCTGAACTGCGTGCGCCAGCCCGCGGTCAGGGTCCAGTTCTCGCCCTTGATGTCGTGGACGATGACGCTGCCGGTCCATGAGAGCAGGGTAGGCACGACCAGGCCGACGCCCTTGCCCGAGCGCGTCGGCGCGAAGCAGAGCACGTGCTCCGGGCCGTCATGGCGGAGGGTCTGCGCGCCGAGCCGGCCGAGCTGCACCCCGGCGTCACCGAAAAGGCCCGCCGCCTCGATGTCGTGGCGCGTCGCCCAATGCGCTGAGCCATAGGTGGTGACGTGGCGCGCCTGGCGGGCGCGGAGGACCGAGGCGATGATGGCAAGGAGCGCCGCGCCCAGACCTCCGGCGGACGCGATCACGGCGCCTTTGGCGAAGACGCCGGGGGCATAGGCGTCGAAATGGTACCACCACGCGAAGAACAGCTGCGGCTGATAGACCGGTTCCGCGCCAATTCGGACCCACGGCAAACCGAGCGCCGGCTGGAACCCGAGCCGCCAGGCCGTCCATTCCGTGGCGGCCCAGCAGCCGAACAGCACCATGGCGAGTGCGCCCAGCATCTGGCCCCAGAGAATCTTCGTCCCGGTCATCGACCCCGCTCATGGATGCGAACGGGGCACAGATAGAAAGACGGAAACTCCACCGTGCAACAGCAAAGAACGGCAATCGTAGAGGATCGAAGAAATAGAAACGAACGGCGGGTTGCGCCCTTCGTTCCAGGCCTCGGGCTCAGATCGCCTGGATCGGTCCTGGATATCGCGCGAGGTTGGCGTCCGCGGTGAGCAGCATGATCCCTTCCACCACCGCCTGCGCGATCAGCATGCGGTCGAACGGGTCTTTGTGCAGCGGCGGCAGGAGGTCGAGTGCGACCGCGTGCGCGCTGGTGACGGGAAGCTCGGCATAGCCGTTATCGAGCAGACCGCGCCGCAGCAGTCGCGCGTCCGCACGGAAATCCGCCCGTCCCAGTTGCTGCTTGATGGCCACCTCCCAGAGACTGGCGGCGCTGAACACCAGTTCGTTCGCTTCATCCTCGAGCAGCGCCCGCGCCACACGCGGCAGCCGCCGCGGTGTGCCCGCCGCCCAGAGCAGAACATGGGTATCGAGCAGCAGTTTCATGCCGGCGCGCTCAGCCGGCCTCGGCACCGAACAGGCGCGCGATCTCCTCGCCACCCATGGTATCGAAATCCTCCGGGACGGTGATCTGGCCCTTGAGGAAACCGAGGCGGCGCGGGTGCGCCGGGGCCTCAAGCGCAGTGAGCTTCACCAGTGGCTTACCAGCCTTGGCGATGATCACCTGCTCCCCCTGCGCCGCCTGCTCGATCAGGCGGGACAGATGGGTCTTGGCGTCGTGGATGTTGACGGTGGACATCGGTTGCCTCGAACGGACTAGGTTTAACTAGTCTAGTCCAAAAATCGCGTCAACGCTGTGACCGTTGCCAGCGCGGCTTGGAGTCCGTCAGAGGTGGCGCCGCGACCGCCCTATCGATCGGCCAGGCGTGGCGGCAGGAGCCGGGTTAGCGCCCGTTCGTCGGGCTGCCGAGCAGGGTTTCGATCAGCGGGCAGCCGGGCTGGTCGGCCGCATCGTCGCGCGCGTCGCATTGTCCGATCAATGCGGTCAGCGCCTTTTGCATGGCGCGCAGATCGGCGATCTTGGTCGTGACTTCGGCGAGATGGGTCGCGGCGAGGTCCTTCACCTGCCCGCAGGGCACGTCGCTTGCCGCGGCCAGTTGCAGCAGCGCGCGCACTTCGTCGAGCGTGAAGCCGAGCTCCCGGGCACGACGGATAAAGGTCAGCCGCTCGACATGGGAGCGGCCATAGACGCGATGGCCGCCTTCGGTGCGGGCAGGTTTCGGCAATACGCCGATCTTCTCGTAGAAACGGATGGTCTCGATGTTGCAGCGCGTGCGGGCGGCCAGCGCGCCGATCGGGATCAGCGGTCCCGCCGCGTCCGCGTCGGCGGGGGCGATTTTTCCTCTTGAACCTGGAGTTGCTACAGATCTCATAACCCCGATCTAAGCGCACCCATCGGAGCGGGCAAGGCATGGATCAGCAAGTGGGGACGGAGATCATGGACACGGTGGCCGGCGGGCCGGTCACGAGCGGCGGCGTCAGGCTGCTGTCGCTCGGCGGCATCGCCGCCGCACTCGGGGCGGCCTCCTGCTGCGTGATCCCATTCGCGCTGTTCACGCTCGGGGTCAGTGGCGTCTGGATCGGCAATCTGACCGCGCTGGAGCCCTACCAGCCGATCTTCGCCGCCGCCGCCCTCGGGTTCATTGGCCTCGGCGCGTGGCGGCTGCGGCGCAAGGCGCAGGTTGCCTGCGCCAACGGCTATTGCGGCACCCCGCGCGCCGACCGCGTCGCCCGGATCGGGCTGTGGACCGCCGGCGTGCTGGTCGTCGTCGCCGTCGCCTTTCCGTACCTCATCCGCGCCATCGCCTTCTGACCCATCGCCTTCTGACAGGGAGTATCACGATGCCTCGTTCCGTCCTTGCTGCCACCTTCGCCGTCAGTCTGCTCGCCGTCCCGTTCGCCGCGCAGGCCGCCGACACCAGCGTGGTGCTCGACGTGCATCACGCCGGCTGCGTGCTGTGCGGGCCGATCGTCAAGAGCACCTTGGCGCGCGTGAAGGGCGTTTCGGCCGTGCAGGTCAGCCAGCCGAACGGGATGTCCGATGTGACCGCGACCGTGACCTACAACACGACCGCGACCTCGCCGGCGGCGCTGATCAAGGCGGTGACCGATCAGGGCTATCCCGCCGAAATCGCCAAGCCCGCCAAGGGCTGATCGCCATGGATGCCGTCACCACGCATGATTGCTGTGCCGTGTCGTCGAAGCCTGGCTCCACACCCGACCTCGTGGTGATCGGCGCCGGCTCGGCCGGGTTCTCGGCGGCGATCCGCGCGAGCGAGCTTGGCGCGCGCGTCGCGCTGGTCGGCGCCGGCACGATCGGCGGCACCTGTGTCAATATTGGTTGCGTGCCGTCCAAGACGCTGATCCGCGCGGCCGAGGCACTGCATCATGGCACGGCGGCATCGCGCTTCGCCGGGATCGCGGCGAGCGCACGCCTGACCGATTGGGCCGCGCTGATGGCGCAGAAGGCCGCGCTGGTCGACGGCCTGCGGGAGGCGAAATACGCCGCCCTGCTGCCGGAATACGACGCCATCCGCTACGTCGAAGGCGCGGCCCGGTTCACCGGCAACGGCCTCGTCGCCGGCGATGAGCGGTTCCCCGCCGAGCGCGTCGTGATCGCCACCGGCGCCTCGCCCGCCATACCGTCGATCCCCGGCATCGGCGACGTGGCGTATCTCACCAGCACCACGGCTCTCGCGCTCGATCGTCTGCCGCGCTCGCTGCTGGTCATCGGCGGCGGGGTGATCGGCTGCGAGCTTGGCCAGATGTTCGCCCGCTTCGGGGTTGCGGTGACCATCGTCTGCCGCTCGCATCTGCTGCCCGGGTTCGAGCCGGAGGTGACCGAGGCGCTGACCGGCTATCTGCACGAGGAAGGCGTCGCGGTCCGTTGCGGCGTTTCCTACCGGCGCATCCGCCGCACCGAGACGGGGGTGGCGCTCGATGTCGCGGTCGCGGGCCAGGCGGAAACCATCGCCGCCGAGCAGGTCCTGGTCGCGATCGGACGGGTGCCGAACACGGCGGGCCTCGATCTCGCCGCCGCGCGCATCGCCGCCGATGCGCGCGGCGCCATCGTCGTGGACGAGTTTCTGCAGACCGCGCGCGGGGGGATCTATGCCGCGGGCGATGTCACCGGGCGCGATCAGTTCGTCTACATGGCGGCCTATGGCGCCAAGCTCGCCGCCGAGAACGCGTTGCGCGGCAACACGAAGCGTTACGATGCGCACGCCATGCCGGAGGTGGTGTTCACCGACCCGCAGGCCGCGCGGGTCGGGCTGACGGAAGCCGAAGCCCGCGCCGAGGGCCTGGCCGCGCGCTCGGTCGTCCTGCCGCTCGCGCAGGTGCCCCGCGCGCTCGCCGCACGCGACACGCGCGGGCTGATCAAGCTTGTCGCCGAAGAGGACAGCCTGCGCCTGCTAGGGGCGCAGATCCTGGCGCCGGAGGGGGCCGATGTCATCCAGACGGCGGTGCTAGCGATCAAGCGCGGTCTGACAGTCACCGATCTGGCCGAAGCGCTGTTCCCCTATCTCACCACGGTGGAGGGGCTGAAACTCGCCGCTCTCGGCTTCGTTAAGGACGTGGCGAAACTCTCCTGCTGCGCCGGGTGAAGCGGTTTCAGTCGACCGAGCCGCGTCCCCTGCGCCGCAAGGGCCGGCACGCCTCAGGTCCGGACGGTCAGGTTCGTGAAGCGCGCCCGCAGCGTGTCCGGGAAAGCCGAAGCCGCGGCGGCGGCGCCCGATGCAGGATCGCCGTCCGTCCTCCCGGCGACGCGGCACGCCTGCAACGCATACTGCGTCACGTGAAGATCGGCCAATGCGTCGACGAGCCGGCGTATGGTCGCCGCGTCCAGCAGGTCCGGGTGAACCGTGGTCCGCACCTCGTAGCCCACCCCGCTGGCGACGAGTCGCAGCAGGCTGTCGCGGGCGCGCAGCCCACTTCCGGGTACGCCGGTCAGGCGCGGATAGTCGTCGAACGGCGCCTTGACGTCGAAGCCGACCCAGTCGAGCAGCGGCAGCACTTCGCTCAGCCGGTCCGGATACGGCCCCGCCGTGTGCAGGCCGATGCGGAACCCCAGCGCTCGGACCTCCTGCATCGCCGCGCCGAGGCCGCGCTGCAGTGTCGGCTCGCCGCCGGAGAACACCACGCCGTCGAGCAGGCCGATGCGGGTGCGCAGAAACGTCGTCACCGACCGCCACGTCACCTCGCCCGGCCGGTCCGCATCCAGCAGGTGCGCGTTGTGACAATAGCTGCACCGCCACGGACATCCCTGGCAGAACACCGTCGCGGCCAGCTCGCCGGGCCAGTCGCAACCCGACAGCTTCACGAAGCCGCCGATGCGGAGCTCAGTTGTCACCGTGCCCGCGATCGCCGGACCGGGATTTGGCCTCGCTGAAGAACGTCCGCTCGGCGAACTCGCTTTGCTTGCCGCGGTTGAACGACGCGACGGGCCGGTGATAGCCCATCACCCGCGTCCAGACCTCGCAGGGCTGGCGTTCGGCGTCATCCAGCCGGATGTCGCCGGCCACGGTCACCGGCACGATGCTGTTCATGCGTCTACTCCTTCGGCTACGTTGGCGCCGACCTGCCGCTTGCGCGCGTGGATCTCCTCGTCGCATTTCGGGCAGAAGGCATGCTCGCCACTGAGATATCCGTGTTTCGGGCAGACCGAGAAGGTGGGCGTGATCGTGATGTACGGTAGCCGAAAATTCTCCAGCGCCCGGCGCACCAGCTTGCGGCACGCCGCCGCCGAGGAGACGCGCTCGCCCATGTAGAGGTGCAGCACCGTGCCGCCGGTATATTTGCGTTGCAACTCGTCCTGCAGCGCCAGCGCCTCGAACGGATCGTCCGTGAACCCGACCGGCAGCTGCGAGGAATTAGTGTAGTAGGGTGCTTCCGGCGTGCCTGCCTGCAGGATGCCGGGAAAGCGCTTGCGGTCCTCGCGGGCGAAGCGGTAGGTGGCTCCCTCCGCGGGCGTGGCCTCCAGGTTGTACATGTGCCCGGTTTCGTTCTGGAAGCCGACGATGCGCTCGCGGACATGGTCGAGCAGCCGCAACGCGAATGCGCGACCCCATGCGGTGCTGACGTCCTCGCCGTCATCGGTGAAGTTGCGGATCATCTCGTTCACCCCATTCACGCCGAGGGTGGAGAAGTGGTTCCGCAGCGTGCCGAGATAGCGCTTGGTGTAGGGATACAGCCCGCCGTCCATCAGCCGCTGGATGGTCTTGCGCTTGACCTCCAGGCTGTCGCGGCCGAGGTCGAGCAGCCGGTCGAGCCGGGCGAGCAGCCCCGCCTCGTCGCCCTTGTGCAGGTAACCCAGGCGGGCGCAGTTGACGGTGACGACGCCGAGCGAACCCGTCTGCTCGGCGCTGCCGAACAGCCCGTTGCCGCGCTTGAGCAACTCGGTCAGGTCGAGCTGCAGCCGGCAGCACATCGAGCGGATCATGTTCGGTTTGAGATCGGAGTTCAGGAAATTCTGGAAGTATGGCAGGCCGTATTTCGCGGTCAGGGCGAACAGCCGCTCAGCGTTCTCGCTCTCCCAGGGGAAATCCGGCGTAATGTTGTAGGTCGGGATCGGGAAGGTGAAGACCCGACCCTTGGCATCGCCCTGCGCCATCACCTCGATATAGGCCTGGTTGATGATGTCCATCTCGGGCTGCAGATCGCCATAGGTGAACGCCATCTCCTCACCGCCGATCACCGGCACCTGCTCGCGCAGATCCTCCGGGCAGGTCCAGTCGAAGGTCAGGTTGGTGAACGGCGTCTGCGTGCCCCAGCGGGACGGCACGTTGAGATTGTAGACCAGCTCCTGGATCGACTGGCGGACCTCCTCGTAGCGCAGCCGGTCCTTGCGCACGAACGGCGCCATATAGGTGTCGAACGAACTGAACGCTTGCGCCCCCGCCCACTCGTTCTGCAAGGTGCCGAGGAAGTTGACGATCTGTCCGACGGCGCTCGACAGGTGCCGCGGCGGCCCTGCCTCCACCCGGCCCGGCACGCCGTTCAACCCTTCGGTAAGCAGCACGCGCAGCGACCAGCCGGCGCAATAGCCGGTCAGCATGTCGAGGTCGTGGATGTGGATGGCACCGTCGCGATGCGCGATGCCGACCTCCGGCGCATAGACATGCGACAGCCAGTAATTGGCGGCGACTTTGCCGGAGACGTTGAGGATCAGGCCACCCAGAGAGTAGCCCTGGTTCGCGTTGGCGTTGACGCGCCAATCGGTGCGGTCGAGATAGTCGTCGATGGAGGCGGCGACGGCCACCATTGTCTCGCGATCCTGCCGCATCCGCGCGTGCCGATCCCGATAGACGATATAGGCCCGCGCGGTGGCGAAGTGGTCGGCCGAGATCAGGACCTGCTCGACCACATCCTGGATCTGCTCGATCTGCGGCGGATGATCGGCGAAGCGCCGGCTGAGCACCTTCAACGCCTGCGCAGTCAGGAGCTCCGCTTCCGGGGCGTCGAACTCCCCGGTGGCAATGCCGGCGCGGGCGATCGCCGCGTGGATCTTTCCTACGTCGAACGCCACCACCGCCCCCGAACGCTTGGTCACGTGGGCCGGAGGAGAGACAGCGATAAGACCGCTCATCATGGTCTGTCCTGCCCGCGCGTCGCCGCATGAGACGACCGCACGGGACCCTATATCTGGTGTATTATCAACGTTTGGCTACCAGATGCCCTATGCGCCCGCGAATCCCAGGTCGTCAATGGGCGGGGCCACCCGGGCGGGAGGCCGCGCAGGCCTCCCGCCGCGGCGTCTCAACCGGCCTCCGCGCGCAGCCTGCGCGCCGCCTTCACCAGGTTTTCGACCGCCGGCCGAACCTCAGCCCAGCCGCGTGTCTTGCAGCCGCAATCGGGGTTCAACCACAGGCGTTGCCGCGGCACCCGCGCGGCGGCCTGGCGCAGCAGCGCCGCCATTTCGTCGGCGGACGGGACGCGGGGACTGTGGATGTCCCAGACGCCGGGCCCGATCTCGTTGGGGTAGTCGAACGCCGCGAAGGCCTGCAGCAGCTCCATGTTGCTGCGCGCCGTTTCGATCGAGATCACATCCGCATCCATCGCCGCGATGGCATCGATGATGTCGTTGAACTCGGCGTAGCACATGTGCGTATGGATTTGCGTCGCATCGTGCACCCCGGAGGACGCCAGGCGGAAACATGCGACTGCCCAGCGGAGGTAGTCCGCGCGATCCGCCTTGCGCAAGGGAAGCCCTTCGCGGAAGGCGGGCTCATCGATCTGGATGATGGAGATCCCGGCAGCCTCGAGATCCGCAACCTCGTCGCGGATCGCGAGCGCGAGCTGGCGGCAGACCGTCTCGCGCGCGATATCCTGGCGCACGAAGGACCACTGCAGCATCGTCACCGGCCCCGTCAGCATTCCTTTCATCGGGCGTTCCGTCAGCGACTGGGCAAAGGTGGTCCAGCGCACTGTCATCGGCACCGGCCGGGACACGTCGGTCCAGATGATCGGGGGCGCGACGCAGCGGCTGCCGTAGGACTGGACCCAGCCGTGGCGAGTGAATGCGAAACCCGCCAACTGCTCGCCGAAGTACTTCACCATGTCGTTGCGCTCGAACTCGCCGTGCACGGGCACGTCCACGCCCGCCTCCTCCTGCCAGCGCACCGCGGCGGCGATCTCCCGCTCGATCGCTGCGCCGTAGTCGGCCTCCGAGAGGTCGCCGCGGGCGAAGCGCGCCCGCGCGGCACGCACCTCAGCGGTCTGCGGGAACGAGCCGATCGTCGTCACCGGCAGCGTCGGAAGCTGCAGGCGTTGGCGCTGCACGGCGGCGCGTTCAAGGTACGGCCTCGCCCGACGCTCCATCGTCGGCGTCACCGCGGCGAGCCGCGCCGCGACGGCCGCATCATGCACCCGGGCATCCGCGCGCACTTCCGCCAACGCGGTGTCGCTCTCCTTCAGCGCCGGTGAAATGGCGGCTTCGCCTTCGTCCAGGGCACGCGCCAGTAGCGCGACCTCGATGAGCTTCTCGTCTGCAAATGCGAGGCGCCGCATCAGTGCCCGCTCAAGCCCGGTCTCCCCGCGCAGGCTCTGCGGGACATGCAGGAGCGAGCACGAAGGGGCGACCATGAGCCGCCCGCCGCGCTGCGTTGCGGCGGGATGCAGCAGTGCGAGAGCAGCGCGCAGGTCGGTGCGCCAGACGTTGCGCCCGTCCACCACGCCGAGCGAGAGCCAGCGATCGGTCGGCAGCGCCGTCAGCGCAGGCTCCAGTTGCTCCGGCGCGCTGACGAGGTCGAGATGCACTCCCCCAACCGGCAGCGAGGCCGCGAGCGGCAGGTTTTCGCGCAGTCTGCCGAAATAGGTCGCCAGCAACAGGCGGAGGCCCGGGGCGGCCTCGGCGAGCGCCCGATAGGCCGTGCGGCACGCGTCTGGGACGCCGGCAGGCAGGTCGGTAACCAGGCAGGGCTCGTCGAGCTGCACCCACGAGGCGCCTGCCTCCGCCAGTTCCCGCAGCGCCTGCGCATAGACGGGCAGCAGCGCGGGCAGCAGGTCGAGCGGGCGCGTGCCGTCTTCCGCCTTCGCGAGCAGCAGGAAGGACACCGGACCAAGCATGACCGGGCGGGTGCGAACACCGCGCCCCAGACCTTCCGTGAACGCAGCGAACCAACGATTGTCCAGCAGCTGAAAGCGGGTGTCGGCGGCCAGGCGCGGCACGATGTAGTGGTAGTTCGTGTCGAACCACTTGGTCATCTCGAGCGCGACGGCGTTGCTCGGGATGCCGGCGGCGCGCTCTGCCTCGCTGCCGCGCGCGCCGCGTGCCAAGGCGAACAAGGTGGCGAGCGAGGCCGGCCCCTCACCGGGCCAGCCGTAGCCGCGCGGAATGGCGCCGACCGCGCAGGCGGTCTCCAGCACGTGGTCGTAGAGGGCGAAATCCCCGGACGGGACGTGGTTGATGCCCAGCCCGTGCTGAAGCGTGCGGCTGCCCGCCCGGAGTGCGGTGGCAGCAGTGAGCAGCTCGGCCTCGCTGCTTTGGCCGGCCCAGAAGCCCTCAAGGGCGGCCTTCAGCTCGCGGCGGGGGCCGATCCGCGGGTACCCGAGATTGGCGGCGATCGTCATGACGCGTGGTCTCCTGCGCCCGGTGCGCCCAGCCCGGCCGTGAAGGTGGCGTGCCCCCGCAGGGCGGGATGCACGGCGCTGGCAGGTCTCCTGGCTTGCGGATATCGGGCGTGGTGGCCCACCGCCGCAGACCCTGCCTTCCCGCGCCTGATGGCGCAGTGGCCCACCCCGGCGAGGGTGGACGGGCCTGCGGCTTACCGCCGACAGTTGCTGGGGCAGCCGCCGACTTGGGGCGTTTGAGCAGCCCCGCACGGCGTTCCCTTTTGCGCCCGCTCGCGCGGGACCAACGCCATATCAACATATCCTTATGTATAATTGGGTCAAGGCACGCTATGCGCTGCCTCCACGCCCCTTAAAGGCTGACCCCTCGGTCTCGTCCGATCTGCCAGGATATCCCGCCGTCGGTGACGAGCCCGAGGACCTCACGGCCAAGGCTGCGCTCGATCACCGGCCGCCAGGGGACCAGGGTGAAGTCCTTGGCGCTCTCGACCAGGGCGTACCGGCCGGAGGCTAGTTGGACAGCTTCTCGGTAGGTGCCGCGGATCGTCTCGCCGGGCGCCGGCATCCGGAACGGTACGGCGGGCGTCGCCGCCAGTTCGCCGCCGGCGCGCGCGAGTTCGCGGCGCTCCAGCGTCGCGAGAAGGTCCCGGCGATAACGCACGCCCCCGTCCGCCTCCCGGCGCGCATCGCCGTGGGTGAGGTGATGCTGGCGGCGGCGCTTAAGGGCGACTTCGACCTCCAACCCGAACCCGCCTTGCGCGACCTGCACCGGATCGCGGACCACCAGTTGGCGATCAAGCCAGGTCGCCCCGTCGCTGCGGATCTGGGCTTCCAAGTCGAGCGCGGATAGCACGCGCAGGCTTGGCATCTGACTGCGGCCCGTGTCGTGGCGAGCAGCCCGCTGTTCGAGATCGGCCGGGATGCGCCAATGGTCGGCGTCGAGCCGCTGGACCATGCCAGTGCGGCGCAGCGCCTCCAGGCGGCGGACATGGGCTTCGACATAAGCGTCCGGATCTGCAATGCCGGGATCGGCGCGCGCGGTGGCGAGATGGTCTACGGGCCGATAGATGCCGTCGTTCTGGTGCGCCAGGTCAACGATGTTCCGGTCCGCGGCGCGCGGCGCTCCGCGTTCCGCTGCAAGCTCCACGATGGCTCCGATCGACGTGTGGGCGATATCCGTGCCAGCGGCGGGGAGTTCGACGTAGTGGACCCGCCCGTCGAGGCCATCGACGATCAGATGAACCCGATCCCCCAGTTCGTCACCGCCAAGCCCGTGCCCCAGCAGCCGCCCGGTGATCGGTGCGGCGAGCGGCTCGCGGAGGTCGTGGATCGCGAACTGCTCGGCGCCGCGTTCCGCGCCATGGCGGGTCAACGCATGGTGCATGGTCTTGATGATGTCCCCGCGTTCGCCGAGGGCGCGCAGCGTCTCCTCCATGCCGGGAACCAGATGCCAGCGGCCAGTGGCGATCTCCTCGGCCAGTCCCAGCCGCTCCAGGGCTTGCAGCCGGCCGATCCGTAGCTGCCGGTCGAAGTCGGAGCGCGGCTCCCCGGCGGCGGCGCGGAGGTCGATCACGCCACCCGCCGCGTCATCCGCCTCGCGCAGCAGCGCCCGATCGATCCGGGTCAGCCGTTCCTGGTCGATCTCGCGCACGAGCTTCGCCTGTCGTTCCATCGTGCTCTCGGGGCCGAGCTCGATGGTGACCAGCTCCGAGGCGCGCTCCCGGATGCCATGGGCCAGATAGGCCCCGGCAATCACCAGATTCTCGCCGGCCTCATCGACGCCGCGGATGACGATGTGGGTGTGCGGGTGGGCGGTGTTGAAGTGATCGACCGCGACCCAGTCCAGCCCGGTGCCGAGGTCGCGCTCGACCTGCCGCATCAGATCGCGGGTGAAGGCGCGGAGGTTGGAGAGCTCGGCGCCGTCCTCGGCGGCAACGATCAGCCGGAACTGACGCGGGTCACCCCCCGAGCGATCGAGAAAGGTGCGGCCATCGGCGCGGTCCGCCGTGGCGGAGTAGAGCTGGCCGGGCGCGCCGTCGCGGGTGACGCCATCACGCTGGAGGTAGCGCAGATGCACCGCCGCCGCGCGGCTGCCGGCGCGCATCTTCACGTAGCGGGCCTTGACGACGACACGGCGTGCTCCGGGCCGCGCCTGCGACCAGCCCCGTGGTGAGGCTGCCCGCCCGCGCGCGAAGGCTGCGCCCCTGCCGTGCTTGGCTGGCAGATCGGCGAGGCTCCGCGCACCGACAGGAGGCGCTGCCACGGATGATCGCGTGAGTGCACCGGCGCGAGAAATCGCGCGCTTGATCTGCGTCGCGGCCAACATCCGCCGATGGTCCCGGCTGCGCGTGCGGCCGAGGCGCGGGCGAAGGCGCGGGTCATCGTCGGGGCGAGGCATGCTCCGAGATTGACGGCGAAGCTGCCACTCGCGAAGGAGCCTTGATGGCACTGCGAAAATGCGCCGATGGAGGTAGCCCTGACGCGCGGCTGCCGCGCCTCGTTGCGAGTCCGTGGCACGGTCTCCGCGGTCGATAACCCAATGTGCAGACATTGAAATCACGACCGATCGCACGCAGCGGTGCCGCAGGCCTTTATCTTGCCCTCGTAATCGGGCTACTCAGGTTCTTCTTTCGTGCCATAGTATCAGACCTCCTCCATTGCTATTTCTACTACGACAGACGGCGTTCCGCCACGCTTTCCTGCGATCGTCTGCGCCTGGTGGTCCATGCACTCGTGCGTGCTCTGATCCCGCAGCGGTTGTGATGGCCGCAGGGGCACATGTCGGCGTCGGGAAGGTGGCGTGGCGCATTCACTCCCGCGCGTTCCGGCGGTCGTTGAACCGCTCGACAGCAGGCAAGATATCGCGCTCTCCACCCTCATCAGACCCACCAGTCGCAGCTCCGCCCGCAGACGGATCCCGTGTTGTCCCGTTGCTCTCAGCGTGCCGTCGTCATGCTGGCACCAGCGCAGTCGCCGCCGCCTCCGGCTGCACGGCCGGCGCGGCCGCGAAGCGGAAGTCGGTGCCGTCACGCCACATCGCGTGCATGATGACAGCGAGCTTGCGCGCCACTGCGGTGACCGCCCGCTTGTGGCCGCGATGCCGGGCGAGCTTCATTCCCCACGCCTTGAGGCTGGTCCACACCTTGCTGCGGGTCAGCAGACAGCTCGCCGCTTCATAGAGCAGCGTGCGCATCTCCTTGTCCCCCTGGCGCGAGATGTGACCGTCGAAGTCGATCGACGTGCCGGACTGCTCGCGCTTCGGCGTGAGACCGAAATGCGCGCCGACATCGCGTGATCGGGCGAACCGTTCCGGCGCGTCGACCGCGGTCTTGAACGCCAAAGCGGTCACCGGACCGACGCCCGGAATGCTCATGAAGCGCTTGCAGACCGCATCGTGGACGGTGATCTGAACGACCAGCGCGTGCATCCGGGTGTACTCGGCCCACAGTGCCGCCCGCGCCCGCAGCATCGGCTCCGCCATCGCCGCGAGAAACGCGTCGCCGGCCACCGCGTCGCGCACATGCTCGTCAAAGGAGCCGCGTCCGGCGGCATGCAGCTTGACGCCGAACACCTTCAGCGAGTGCCGGATCTCGTTCTCGAGGTCGAGGAATTTGCGCTTCAGCGTCCGCCGGTGCGTCAGCAGCAGCCGCAGCCGGTAGCTGTCGTCGCTCTTCACGTGCACGTCGCGATACCAGCCCGAGCGCACCAGCTGCGCCACCCCGCGCGCGTCATTGCGGTCGGTCTTGTTGCGCTGCGCCTTCAGCGCCGCATGCACGTGCCGGGTCTCCAGCAGCACCACATCCAGGCCGAGCCGCTGCAGGCCGCGATGCAGCCAGGGCGACAGCGCACCGGCCTCGTGTCCGACGCACCGGAGCCGCCCCGCGTAGCCTTCCAGAGCCTGGTGGATCGCGTCTGCGGCGGTCTCGGCGCTGGCTTGGAGCACCACCGCCCCGGCGCTGTTCACGACGCAGATCGCGGTCTCTTTGACGCCAACATCCAGTCCGGCAAAATACTCCACGGCTGTCCTCCGATGCTGCTTGGGGCGCGCTCGCGACCCCGTTGGACCCGCATCACCATGGAGGACAGCCGCCTTCGCCGGAACCGACGCTGCGGCCTTTCCGCGCAACCGCCGCACCGATACCGGCTTCGCCGCTGCAAGCCCGATTACGCCGTCACTCACTCCTAATAGGAACATTGGTCTCTCTCCGGTCGTCTTTCTCCAAGCGCAGATCGAAAGAAAACGACGCAAGCAACGCGATGCACTGCGATCTCGCACGGCGGGCCACGATAGTCAGATGGATCGACGGCGCCACGCAAATTGGCAGTGCGACCAGCTGCGAAGTTGGTGCGGCCGGCGTGCAGTTCGACAGCCGGACGTCACGCCACGACATGGCATCGACAGAAGCCGTCGCCAGCTCATCCGCGGCGCACCCGCGTCATTGAAGAGCGACGAACAGCGCGCCATTTCCGCGCGCATTGAGGGCAGAACCGGAGACGGCTCGCGGCACAAGTCCGGCCGCAGCCGAACGGCCCGTGACCACCGTCGGCGCAGACATCGGCGTCTGGCTCGGTCTCGCGATCGTCGGAACCGTGCGAGCCGGAGAGACCTCGGGATGCACAACGACGGTCACGAAGAGGCCGGCGCTGAGGGCGTCGCTCGGGCTCCGGACCGGCGCCTCCGGGGCAGACTTCGTGCTCAATCCCGTCGTCGCGGCTGCCGCCTGCAACGCACCCGACATGCCACCGATCTGCGGCGCGAGTGCGGCGAGGTAGCGCTGTGTCTCGGCCGGCAGCGTGCGGCCGGTGCGCAGGAACGCATCGAGCCGCGCCGGCCCGGCGTTGAAGGCAGCGAGGAACCAGGGCACGCCGTAGCGGTCCAGCATCTCGCGCAGATACGCCGCGCCGGCAAGGATGTTGTCGCGCGGCGCATACGGATTGGCCCCCAGCCCGTAGCGGGCACGCAGCGCGGTGTAGGTCTGTGGCATCACCTGCATCAGGCCCATCGCGCCCGCCGGTGAGCGAATCGGCCGGCCGTCAACGGTCGCCTGACCGCCGCTCTCCGCGCGCATCACGGCGGCGATCCATGCTTCGGGAATGTCGAAGCGAAGCGACGCCGCGGCGATGGCGGGCTGCCAATCCGCGACCGCTTCGTGTCCGTTGCCGTGCAACACGGGCGTCGCACTCGCGCACGCCGGCGCGCTGCCAAGCGGCACGAACAGCGCCGCGCGGGCCGCAAGACCGCAGGTCGCGACCAGCGTCAGCACGTCCATCGGGAACCCCTCCAGGAGCCAAACTTCTGCCATGCCTCTGACGGGTGAAGCGCTGCCAGCGTGCTCGCTCCGGTCAAGGGTGAAGCGCGCCAGGGCGCGCCGGCTGCGCCGCCCTTGACCTTCGCTGCGCGCGCCGGCGATGCGGAAACCGGCCGGGACGGCAGGATGGCCGTCCCTGGGCCGAACAACAGGATGGGCGGGAAGGTTCGCGACACGGTCATCGCGTCCGCTCGCCGGGAAGCCAGAGCGGCGTGACGCGGCCGATGACGGCGCGGATCGGGGTCGGCCCGAAATACCGCCCGTCGAGCGAGGTCGGCACGCTCGGGATCAGCACGAAAATCTCGCCGTTCGGGAGCCTGCCGCAACCGCTCCATGCGGACAGGCTACGCCCGCGCCCGTCCACCGGCAGGGCGCGGGCGACGGTGCGGCCATTGATCGAAACCGCGCCGTCACGCTCGCACACGGCCTGTCCGGCGACTGCGGCGACGCGCTTCAGCAGCGGTACGCCGCGCGGCAGATAGCCGCGCCGGGCGAACAGCTTGGTGCTGCGCCGGTCGGGCCAGAACAGCACGTAATCGCCGACGCGGAGGTGCTTCCGGCTTGCGGCCGCCAGTACGCGCCAAAGGCCGACCGGCGTGCTGGCCGTGGCGTTCCAGACCACCAGCGGCCGTGCCTGCACCGCTGACGCTGCGAGCAAGAGCAGGCCCGCGAGCATGGCGAGGAGCACGGCGCGTCGCCTCTGCAGTCGGCGCGTCATTGGACCAAGACCCGGCGCCGCAGTAGCCAGGCGCGATGCTGATCGCGACCGTAGGGCCGCGGGTGCTCGCCGCAGAGAAAGCGGTTGTGTACGTGCTGCCAGTAGGTTGGCGCGACATCCGCCGCCTCGACGCCGGCCTGCTCGACCGTGTCGATCAGCGCGAGCAATCGCTGCACACGCGCCCAGCCAGACAGCCGGAGCAGGATGTCGCCGCCTGGATGCACGCCGGGAACCGTCGCGCAGGGTTCCCCCGCCCCGCAGGCGCGCAGGATATCGATGCGCGACAGGAGGGTCCCGAAGTCGTTCGCCTGCCAGCGAATGAACGCGAACACGGCGCCTGGGGTGAAAAAGATCAGGCGCCGGCGGCGATCGAGGATGCGCTCACCGGAATCGTGGCCGAAGCGCAGCCAGTGTTCGACCCGATCCCGATAGAACACCAGCCTGACGCTGGTCAGAGGCTCCTGCGTGCTCACCGCTCGCCTCCCGGGTCGTTCCGTTTTGGTCCTCCCGACACCCGCTTCGTGTCCTTGCCGACGTCGGGAAGGACGCACGAGCCATGGAGCCGTCCCTCCCTCAATGCGCCTTCCTTCGGCCGTCGGGCGCGACGATCGATCGGGGGAAGACACGTCGATCGTCGGTGTGCGCAAAGGCGCCGACGCGAGTGGTTGTCGGGGTGGAAACACGCAGCAAATACAAGGGAAGATTCAGTACTAGAATCAGTACTTAAGTAGGGCACCGAGAACGGCTCGCATCTATATGATTCAAAACACATAATCTGACCATGCGTGAAGTGATGGGCCGTGCTTTTTCGAGTGATAGGCCGTGCCCGTTCAAGTGATAGGCTGCGCTCACTCACAGGTGCGATTCCGTAACTGTGGATCAAAACCCGGCTTATCCCCAGGCACCAACGCGGCACTGTGGACGGGCACGGCCCATCGACCGATGGTGAGCCCTTCATTTCGGCAGTGCTGGACGAGCTCGACTCGATACGACAGGAGCCGCCCGGACTGCGCAATCCTCCGCAGAGCCGCGACGAAGTGACAGTGCCGTGTTGCGCTACCGGACCGGGCATGCAGCGCGTCGAATGAAATTCGCCAGGCTGTGGATTGTTGCCCGGCATGCTTGCGCGCAAGCAGCCAGAGCCAGCGTTGAACGCCGCCGGTGAGGGTGAAATAACCGGGATCGATGGCGAGCACCCGTCGCCGGCGAACCGCGTTCAGCAGCCACTCTGGCAGGGTGAGCAGGACACCGTCCGCGGTTTGCTGCCAGGCTTCGATCCAATGGAACCGCACCGGGCGGTCAGACAGGGTGCCGATGGTGGTGGTCACCTCGCTCGCCGCCAAGCGCTCCAGCGCCGCGGCGAGCCGTTCGTACTGGCTGTGCCCGGTGTCACGCCCCAGGAAGCGCAGAATGCGCCGCGCCGGCGCGATCAGGGTGGCCGCGATGCGGAGCTTCTCGTCCTGCGCCTGGATCAGCTGTGCCGTGGCCCAAAGCAGGATGTCGGCGTCCCAGATGGTGGCGATGGCGGCGGCACCTGGTGCGGGCGTGACCAGCACCGAATGTCGTCGCCCCTGATAGCGGATCGGCGCCGCGCGCGGCGTCTTGGCCAGGCTGAAACAGGGCCAGTTCATCAGATCGACCGGGGCGCGCGGGCGGGCATGTTCCAGGATCGCCGGCAGGGGAGGCTCGGCCATCATCGGCGGGCGAACACAGCCGGGCGCCCCGGCCCGCGCGTGGTGGCGGCACCGAGGCCGGGATCGGAGGTGGAAGTCCTGGCACCGGCTTCGGCCCAGTGCTGGAGGTCTTCGAGGCGATAGACGACCCGGCCGCCGATCTTGCGATAGGCGGGGCCGGTGCCGAAGGTGCGGTGTTTCTCCAGCGTCCGGCCGGAGAGACCAAGGAACTTGGCGGCCTCGGGCGTGCGCAGATAGCGCGGCGGCAGGTTGGGCAGTGGTTCTGGCTGCATGGCGGTGATCCTCGGCGTCGGGCGGCCGGCCATCGGCGCGCGTCGGCACGCAGGATCGGCGCCCGGCGGCGCCGTGCTCAGGGCCGATTCCGCGGGGTGGTCGAAATCGGCCAGGGCAGCCCAGAGGATGACAGCGCTGGTGTCGCGCCCGCTGGCGGCGGGCTACCCGGCCAGCGGGCGGCGCCGGGGCAGCAGGAGCTGGAGCGCCGCCCCGTCGCGCCAGCGTCGTGCGGTGGCGAGTAAGGTGCGGATGCGACTGCGAGCGCCGCTGTCTTCCCAGGGGACAGGCGGCTCGCCGATGACGAGGCGGTGGATGTCGCGCTCGCTGGCGCCCGCTCCGGCCAGATCGAGCGCCCAGGCCATGTAGGCGATCTTCAGGCTTCGCGAGTGCGGCCGAGTTGGTGGGCTGCGCGGCGCCGGCGACACCCGGGGCCGGGCGGCGAAGTGCCAGAACGCGCGGGCCGCCTCGAGCCGCTCGGGGTGCCATTCATCCCAAGGGATGCATGGCGTCAGGATGGCGCCGGGAGCTGGCGGCTCGGGGCCCGGCAGCAGCAGGTGATGCCGGATGCCCACGTCCGGGGCGACGATCAGGTGATAGCCGTCCGGCGTCGGCCTGCCGACGTGGCAGGCACCCCATCCGTTCTGCTCGAATCGGACCAGACCGCGGCCGGCCGCCGGACCCGCGGCGACGACAACCCGGACGATGCGGGCCGTGGCATCCGCATTCCAGAACAGCATCGCTTGGTCGCCGGTCGTGTCAGGGCTTTCGAGGAAATCGTAACCTCCATCGTTTGGAGATTGCGCTCGAGGCGTCGGGCAACGGGTCGTGTTCGATCCGTGTGACCGCCTCGTAGTCTGCACGGTAGGCCGTGCTCCGTCGCTGCAACTCCCAGACCAGCCCGTCCGGCGATAGACTCTCGATATAACGATACCGGGCGGCCAGCCGCTCGCGCGTGAAGGGCCGCATGTCGCTCCTCCGGCGCGACAGGGGTTCTGGCGCGCCCACCGAGATTGATTCGGACGTGCGGGCGAATCCGCAACCCGAGTCATGGAATGTTCATAATGACCGCGATTGACGCAGTGCCGGACGGAGTCGTTCGTGTTCGTTTCTGTCTGATGAGTCTCAGACTTGTCCCTCGGACAAACCAGCGCGCAGCATTTGACGCCAGCCAGAGTTCGCCATCCACTTCGCCCGGGCAAGATGCGTTTCATAAGCGCGACGCGCGCGGGCCGGTTCAGACTTCGGATCGATCTGAAGTGCCTCACGCGCAACCTCGTCCCACGGCACGTTCTCGCGCTCGGCATCGAGCAGGATGACGTAGTGGATGATGTGCAGCCGGTCGTAGTCGGTGAGCCGATCCGAGGTGGGAGGCTCGTCGGCGACCGGCGCGTCGAAGCTCGGCCTGATCATCGGTGTTATTCCCCTGCGGCCAATTTTTGGCATGCCACCGTATTCGGAATCGGACGAATAGCGCGCCTTGGG
>JAJZVV010000008.1 GCA_021845595.1 Pseudomonadota bacterium
CCTCGCAACCACAGCTTCTCAGCCCAGCCCCGGAGGGACAACCTCCATAGCAGCGACATCTAGAGCACGGTCCGATCGGATGGAATCATCCGATCGGACGGTCGTGCTCTAGAAACCACATGATTAGGGCAACTTTGCCCGATCAGACTGACCGCGAAGCGGTTCAGTCTGATCGGACGTTGCTCTAGGCGGGCGAGGAGGAACCCGCCGAGTCCCATGCCGGGGCGAAGCCCGGGCTGACGCAGCGTTCGGTCTTCGGCAGCGCGGCGATGGCAGCACGATCCGAATCGTCGAGCGTGATCGCCAGCGCGGCGAGATTCGCGCGCTGGCTGGCCCCCCGCGCGGCCTTCGGGATCGTCGCGACGCTGTCCTGATCGAGCAGCCATTTCAGCGCCACCTGCGCCGGGCTGGCGCCGTGCTTGCGCGCAATGCGATCGAGCACCGGATGTTCGGCGAGCCGCCCCTGCGCCAGCGGGCAATAGGCGGTGACGGCGAGCCCGTGCGCACGGGCATAGGCGAGCACCGCGGATTGATCGAGCAGCACGTGGTACTCGACCTGGTTGCAGACGATCGGCGCCTGGAACTCCTCCACCGCGCGACGCATCAGGGCCACGGGGAAATTGGAGACGCCGATCGCCCGCGCGCGTCCTTCCTCCTGCAGGCGCACCAGCGCCGCCAGGCTCGCGCCGAGATCCATGTCGGGCGCCGGCCAGTGGATCAAATAGAGATCGACATAGTCGGTGCGCAGCGCGCGCAGACTGTCCTCCATCGCCCGGCGCATCGCGGCCGGAGCCAGATTCTCCCACCAGACTTTCGTCGTGATGTGGATCCGCTCGCGCGCGACGGCGCTGGCGGCGAGCGCCTCGCCGATCGCGTCCTCGTTGCCGTACATCTGCGCCGTGTCGATATGGCGGTAGCCCAGTTCCAGCGCCTGCTCCACGGCACTGCGGCACTCCGCTCCGCGCATGCGGAACGTGCCGAGGCCGAGCTTCGGCATGGTGAGACCGGGAACCGACAGCGCAGGAATCGCGTTCATCAGGACCTCTTTGTGAAATCGACCAGCGCGGCGAAGCCGGTCTCCGAACCGATGGCGAGATGGGTGCCGTCGTCGCTCCAGGCCAGCGCCGAGATGGCGCCGCGTCCGGGTGCGGCGACGGGGAGAACGCGCTCGGTGCCGATATCGGCGAGAACCACGAGCCCGTCGGCGAACCCGGCAGCGACCATGTCCTGCTGCGGGTGGCAGGCGACGAAGCTGCACGGCACATTGTCGCCGCCAGCCAGCTCCAGCGGCGCCTTACCCATCGGCCCACCGCCGAAGAACGGCCACAGCACCACTGTGTCCGCGCCGCTCGTCGCCAGCCATTTGCCGGTGCGCGAGAAGGAGAGCGCGTGTGTCTTCAGCGGGTAGCCGCTCATGCGCATGTCCTGCCCGTCGCTCAGCCGCCAGCCGTGCAGGGCATTCTCCTGCATGGAGGTGACGACGACATCGCCATCGGGGCTCAGCGCGATGGCGATATGGCTGCCTTTCCACTCGAGCACGCGCGGATTGTCCGTCTTCGAAGCGACGAACCAGAGGCTCGCGCCATTGTAATGCGACGCGGCGATGCGCTTGCCGCGCGCGTCGAACACGAGCCCGCTGACGGCAGATGGGTGCACCAGGGTCTTCAGCGCGCGCGCCTCGGCGTCGAACACATGCACGCTGCGCCCGACGGAGCACGCGAGCAGCCCGGCGCCCTTCCCGCCTTCGCCCTTCCCGCCACCATGGCTGGCGACATGCTCGACCCATTTCTGGCCGTAGCGCGCGATCTCGTGCACCGTCCCGTCGGCGCCGATGCGCAGGAAGGCGCCGTCATCGCCGCCGCTGACGAAACCGGACGCGGTGCAATCGGGGGCGAGCGCGAGCACGCCGCCGCGATGCGCTTCGACGCGCTGCCACTCGCTCCGCGCGCGCGGATCGGCCAGATGCACGGAGCCATCGCCGAGCGCGAAGGCGGCGCGGCCGGCACGGTCGAAGGCGCAGGCGACGACGAACGCATCGAGCGCGCGATGCTCACCGCGCGTCTGCAGCATGGTATCGGTATCGGCACTCATCGGCGCCGCTCAGCCCGCGACACAGGATTCGAACCCGCGGCGCAATTGCGGGCGGTTGAGATCTCGCCCGATCAGCACCAGCCGGCTGACCCGCGCCTCGCCCTCGCGCCACGGGCCGATGAAATCCCCGTCCGCCATCATGTGTACAGCCTGGAAGGCGAAGCGGCGATCGTCGCCGGCGTAGCTGAGAATTCCCTTGGTGCGCAGCAGATCCTGGCCCTTCGTGGCGAGCAGGCCGGAGATCCAGGCGTTGAATTTCTCCGGATCGATCGGCGATGTGACTTCGAGGCTGACGCTCTGCACCGCTTCGTCGTGCTCGTGCGTGTCCTCGGTGAGGAAGTCCGGCACGCGATCGAGGATGCGGCTGAGATCGAATGCGCCGCGATCGAGCACTTCGTCGATCGGCACCGAGGACCGCTCGGCCGGCAGGATGCGCGCGAACGGATTGATGGCGCGGATCTGCGCTTCCACCGCGGCGCGCTGGTCCGGCGTGACGAGGTCGATCTTGTTGAGCACGATGACATCGGCGAACGCGATCTGCTCCGCCGCCTCGGGGCTGTCGGCCAGGCGATCGGGCAGATGCTTGGCGTCGGCCACCGTCACCACCGCATCGAGCCGCGTCCGCGCACGCACATCCTCGTCGACGAAGAAGGTCTGCGCCACCGGGCCGGGATCGGCGAGGCCCGTGGTCTCGACGATGATGCCGTCGAAACGCTCGCGCCGCTTCATCAGCCCACCGATGATGCGGATCAGATCGCCGCGCACGGTGCAGCAGATGCAGCCGTTGTTCATCTCGAACACTTCCTCATCGGTGTCGACGACAAGGTCGTTGTCGACACCGAGCTCGCCGAACTCGTTGATCACGACGGCGAAGCGGCGGCCGTGATTCTCGGTCAGGATGCGGTTGAGCAAGGTCGTCTTGCCGGCGCCGAGATAACCGGTGAGCACCGTCACCGGCACCAGATCGGAGGCTGCCTCCGCCATTGCATTGCTCCAGAATCCAGGGAAGGGAGATTTGACGCCCTATATAGGGGTCATCGGCGCGCACGGCCACCGGCGGCGAGTAGGCGTTCCCGCCAGGCGGCGAGCGCGGCGAGGCCGGCGGGGCGATCGAAGCGGCGGGCCCGGGCCAGTCCCGCGGCGCCCAGGGCCGCCCGCCGAGCGGGATCGCGGGCCAGGGCGAGGAACGCGGCGGCGATCGCGGCGGGGTCGTCCGGATCGACGACCAGTGCCGCTTCGCCGGCGACCTCGGGCAGGCCGCCGCGGTCAGAACAGACCAGCGCCGCCCCGCTCGCCATCGCCTCGAGCGCGGTGAGGCCGAACGGCTCCGGCCAGCGGCTCGGCACGGCGACGATGGCGGCACGCGCCATCGCCGCCAGCACCTCCGGGTGCGGACGATAGCCGCGGAGACCGACGCCGGCCGCCTGCGCCCGCGGCCGCAGCGTGCGGAGGAACTGCGTTTCCGGACTGTTCGGGCCGAAACGGTCGGCGCCGATCATTTCCGCCCGCCAGCCGGGCAGCGCCGGCAGGGCGGCGGCGCAGGCGGCGACGAAACTGTCCGCCCCCTTGTCGGCAACGACGCGCCCGGCGAACAGGATCAGCGCCTCGCGCGGTTCGGCCGGCAGCGGCAGGGCATCGAGATCGAGGCAGTTCGGCAGCAGGGCGACGGCACCCTCGTCAACGCCCAGCCCTTCGAGCAGCCGGCCGCGCAGAAAGCGCGAGACCGTGGCGATGCCGGCAAGCCTGCCGAGCAGCGCCGCCCGCTCCGCCGCGCTGCGGGCGCCTTGCATGGATTGCGGGTCATTGTGCAGCACCAGCCCGACCGGGTACTGCAGGCGGCCGGCGAGGAACAGCGCGATGTCCGGCCGGTTGTGGACCTCGACGAGATCCGGCGGCTCGGCCCGGAGCGCGGCGAGCGCGGCGGCGGCGTAGCGGCGGGCAAAGGGCGCCGGCGGCCAGAAGGACGGCGCCAGAGCACGGAACGGCGGCGCGGCGAACGCCGGGGTCGGTGGCGCCGGGCCGAGCACCAGCGGCGCGAACCCATCCGGGTCCGCATTCAGCGTCCGCACCAGGAGCCCGATCGCCCCGGCCGCGGCCGGCGCGAAGGCCTCGCGCGGGGGCAGCAGCACGGCCACGCGCCGGCTTGCCAAGCCGGCGCCGGCGCCTAGCATCGAGCCATAGGAGGAACCCGCCATGCCCTATCTCATCGAAACCTTCGACCGCCCCGGCCACGCCCAGACGCGCGCCGAGCATCGCGCCGCCCATATCGCGTATCTGGACGCAAACAAAGCCAGGCTGCTCGCCTGCGGCGCCAAGCTCAGCGACGACGGCGCGAACGCGCTCGGCGGGGTCTATCTGCTCGATGTCGAGACCCGCGCCGCGGCCGAGGCCTTCATCGCCGCCGACCCGTTCACCCACGCCGACCTGTTCGAACGCGTCGAGATCACCCGCTGGCGCAAGGCGTATCTGGACGGGCGGAGCTATCTCTGAGGGCGCGCGGTGCAACCCTGCCATACGATGGCCGGCATGCCGCGTTTGTTGCGATGCAGTATCCTGTGCGCGAGTTGAACGTGGCCAGGAGATCGTCATGCGTCTCGCGCCTCTCACGCTCGCCTTCGGCGCCGCCCTCGTCCTTGCACTCCCGACCGCACGGGCCGAGGACCCGCTTCGCGCCCAGGCGAAACAGCTCTTCGGTGTAATCCCCGAGCTCGCCCCGGAGCTGCCGGACAACCCCAAGACCGCCGCGAAAGTCGATCTCGGCCGCATGCTGTATTTCGACCCGCGCCTGTCCGAGAGCCACAACATCAGCTGCAATTCCTGCCACCTGATCGGCCTCGGCGGGGCCGACGGGCGAGCCAATTCGATCGGCCACAACTGGCAGCACGGCGCGCGCAACGCCCCGACCGTGTTCAACGCCATATTCAATACGGCCCAGTTCTGGGACGGCCGCGCCAAGGACCTGAAGGAGCAGGCTGGCGGCCCGATCGTCAATCCGATCGAGATGAGCATCACCAAGAGCCACGCCGTCGCCCAGCTCAAGGGAATCCCCGGCTACGCCGCCCCCTTCAAGGCCGCCTTCCCCGGCGAGTCCGACCCGATCACCTACGGCAATATCGAGCGCGCCATCGCCGTGTTCGAATCGACCCTGATCACCCCCGATGCACCGTTCGACCTCTGGCTCAAGGGTGACGACGCCGCGCTCGCCGAGCCGGCCAAGAAGGGGCTGGCGATCTTCATCGATGCCGGCTGCGCGGCGTGCCACAACGGCATCAATATCGGCGGGCGGATGTACGCGCCGTTCGGCGTCGTCGAGAAGCCGGGCTGGGAATATCTGCCGCCGAACGACCACGGCCGCCTCGCCGTCACCAACACGATCGCCGACGATTATGTCTTCAAGGTTCCCGGCCTGCGCAACGTCGCCCTTACCGCGCCCTATTTCCACTCGGGCTCGGCCTGGAGCCTGACCCAGGCCGTGACGGTGATGGCGCGCTCGCAGCTCGGCAAGACCCTGTCGGACAGCGAGATCACCGCCATCGTCGCCTTCCTCGACAGCCTCACCGGCAAGCAGCCGCAAGTCGTCTTCCCGATCCTGCCGCCGAGCGTGGCAACGACGCCGCAGCCGGTGGAATAGCGGCTCGTACGTAATCTCCGCAACTCGCGGGAACCATCTGCCGGTGCTATCGAACAGCGGGCCGTGGCTGGACGAGCGGGCGCGAGCCCGCCGTTCAGCCACTTTCACCGGTCAACCGATCGCATCGGCCAGCCGGTGCCACGCGAAGGAGTGTGTCATGCGGCGATGGAGGCGGCGGATCGTGCGCGCGGCGATACTGGCCGCAGGTCTGGCCGCGATGCCGGGCTCCGGGCTCCGGGCCGGCGGGCCGGCGGCGGCCACGGGGCTTGCCTTCGTCGTCAATTCGGCGGAGGCCTCGCTCAGCGTCATCGACGTCACCACCGGCCAGGAGCTGCGCCGCATTCCGGTGCAGCGCGAGCCGCACCACATGGCGCTGAGCCCGGATCACGCCTCGCTGCTGGTCGGCGACACCGTCGGCAACACGGTCTATTTCCTTGATCCGCGCAGCGGTGCGGTGCAGCGCCAGGTCACGATCAGCGATCCCTACCAGCTGCAGTTCAGCCCGGACGGCAAGTGGCTGGTGGTGAACGGGCTGGCGCGCAACCAGGTGGACATCTACGACGCCGCCAGCCTGCAGCTCGTCCACCGCGTGGCGCTGGCGGCGATGCCGAGCCACGCCAATTTCACCCCCGATTCGAAAATCGTGTTCATCTCGCTCCAGCGCACCAACCGGCTCGCGGCGATCGAGATCGCCAGCGGCCGCGTGATCTGGAACGTCGATGTCGGCGCGACGCCGGCCGGTGTGCTGTTCCATGACGGCGAGGTGCTGGTCGGCCTGATGGGCGACAACGCGATCGGCGTGGTGGACGCCGCGGATGGCCACATCCGCCGACGCATCCCGACCGGGCGCGGCGCGCACAATTTGTTCCTCTCGCCCGACGGCCGGCTCATCTACGCCACCAACCGCGTCGACAGCACGATCTCCGTTCTCGACGCCCATACGCTGCGTGTCGAGCGCAGCTTCGCCGTGAGCGGCGGCCCGGACGATCTCGATTTCGCTCCGGACGGAATGATCTGGGCGACGCGGCGCTTCGCCCATTCGGTGGCGATCATCGACCCGGCCAGCGGCGCCTGGCGCGTCATCCCGGCCGGCCGTTCGCCGCACGGCATCTGGCTCAACACCCACGATGCGCTCCCGCCCGCCGGCGGGCCGGCGCCGCGCAAACTCTCCTGAGCCCGTGACCGACCCGTTCGACACGCTGGCCGGCTGGATCGAGGAGCATCTGCTGCTGCCGCTGCTTTATGCGATCGGCGGCATGGCGTGGGAGGATGTCGCCTATGGCTGGGCGCTGTTCGCCGTCTACGGGGCGACGCAGGTGGCGCTGATGTATGCCGTCTGCGTGCCGCTGGAGCGCTGGCGGCCGGTGGAGCGCTGGGCGGACCGGCGCGCGGTGCTGACGGACGTGCTCTACACGCTGATCGCGCGCATCGGCGTGCTGCCGCTGGTGACGTTCGTCGCCTTCTACCGCATCCAGGTCGGGCTGAACGGCTGGCTCACCGACCATGGCTACGTGCCGCCCACGCTGGAGCGCCTGGCGCCGGGGCTGCTCGGGCACCCCTACGTGACATTCCTGATCTATGCCCTGGTGCTCGATCTTGCCGATTACTGGCGCCACCGGCTCTCGCACCGGTTCCGGTGGTGGTACGCGCTGCACGCCCTGCACCACGCGCAGCGCCAGATGACATTCTGGTCCGACGACCGCAACCACCTGCTCGACGATCTCATCGCCGCGGTCTGGTTCGGCGTCATCGCGCTGGCCATCGGCGTGCCGCCGCTGCAGTTCCCGCTGCTGGTGCTGGCGCTGCGCTTCCTCGAGAGCCTGTCCCACGCCAACGCGCGCCTCTCGTTCGGCTGGCTCGGCGAGCGGCTGCTGATCTCGCCGCGCTTTCATCGCGCCCACCATGGCGTGCTCGCTGCCGGGCAGCGGAGCTGCAACTACGGCGCCGTGTTCCCGGTCTGGGACATGGCCTTCGGCACCGCGGATTTCAGCCGCGACTATCCGGCCACCGGCGATCCTGACGCCGAAGAGTCGCTTGCCTCCGGCGGCTATCTGGCGCAGCAATGGGCCGGGATTCGCGGCCTCGTGGCCGCCTTCGGGGGAGTGCGCTCGTGACGGCGAAGGACGTGGGATGACAGGGGTTTCGGCACGGACGCTGCTCGCCGGCGTGGCGGTGATGGCGATGAGCGGGTGCGTCGGACCGCAGGAATATGTCCACTATCGCTGCAGCCACGGTGCCCGGCTGAATGTCAGCTTCCAGACCAACGCCCACACGGTGACCATCAACGACATGGTCGGCCAGCAACACGTGCTGCGGGAGGTCTCCTCCGACGGCACCCAGACCGTCTATCAGGATGTCGCCGTCCGCTTCGTGCGCGACGGCAACACCGCGGAATACAGCAGCCTTCAGGGGGTTCGGCGCGACCTGAGCTGCATTGCCGACTCGCCGGTCACGTCAGCCACGCCGGCGTGGGGAGCGCCTTTGCGCGCAGGAACTCCGGGTTGAACAGCTTGGACTGGTAGCGCGCGCCGCCGTCGCAGAGGATCGTCGCCACGGTGTGGCCGGGGCCGAGCGCGCGGGCGACACGGATGGCCGCGGCCACGTTCAGCCCGGCCGAGCCGCCGACCGAGAGACCTTCGTGGATCAGCAGGTCGAACACCTGTTCCAGCGCCTCCGTGTCCGGAATGCGCTCGGCATCGTCGATCGGCGCGCCCTCGAGATTGCCGGGAACGCGGGACTGGCCGATGCCCTCGGTGATCGAACTGCCGGTGACGGTGAGATCGCCGCTCTTCACCCACCCGCAGAGGCCGCTGCCCTCGGGGTCGGCGAGAACGACGCGCACCCGCGGATTGCGTTCCTTCAGCGCCATCGCCACGCCGGCCAGCGTGCCGCCGGTGCCGCAGGCGCAGGTGAAGGCGTCCAGCTTGCCCTGGGTCTGGTCCCAGATCTCGCGCCCCGTGGTGAGGCGATGGCCCTCGCGGTTGGCCGGGTTGTCGAACTGATTGGCCCAGACCGCGCCGGTCTCCTCGGCCAGGCGGCGGGAGACGTGGACGTAATTGCCAGGATCGCGATAGGGCTTCGCGGGCACGAGGCGCAGATCGGCGCCGATCATGCGCAGGAACTCGATCTTCTCGCGGCTCTGGGTCTCCGGCATGACGATGACGCTGCGATAGCCGCGCGCGTTGCCGACCAGGGTGAGGCCGATGCCGGTATTGCCGGCGGTGCCCTCGACGATGGTGCCGCCGGGCTTGAGCAGGCCGCGCTGCTCGGCGTCCAGAATGATGGCCAGGCCGGCGCGATCCTTCACCGACCCGCCGGGGTTCATGAATTCGGCCTTGCCGAGAATGGTGCAGCCGGTCGCCTCCGAGGCGCGGCGCAGCCGGATCAAGGGCGTGTTGCCGATGGCGCCGACGAGCCCGTCCACGGGCTGGGCGAAGGGGTGCGGCGGCGGAGCTGCGCTCATGGCTTGATCTCCTCGGTCTGCCAGCATGCGTCTTGAATGCCCCGGTGGGAAGTGCGATGGGCAGGCGACGGCAGGAGGCAGGGACGATGATCCAGGACGTGGCGCCACGCGACGCGTGGCAGGCGCTCAGCAGCGACCCGCGCGCGCAGCTCTGCGATGTGCGCACGGATGCCGAATGGAGCTTCGTCGGCCTGCCCGATCTGACGCCGGTGGGCAAAGACGTGCTGCTGCTGCCGTGGCAGATTTATCCGGCGATGGCGGTGAACGCCGATTTCGTCGCCGACCTGCGCAACGCCGGGCTGGCGGCGGAGGACCCGATCTACTTCATCTGCCGCTCCGGCGCGCGCAGCCGGGCCGCCGCGATGGCGGCGCGCGAGGCGGGCTTCCTGCACGTCTACAACGTCGCCGACGGGTTCGAAGGCGGGCTCGACGCCGAGGGCCATCGCGGCCGGCTGGCGGGGTGGAAGGCCGAGGGCCTGCCCTGGCGGCAGCGCTGACGGCGCTCCAGGGCCGCGCGGACAAGGGTTGCTGCCGCCCCGTTCCGGTGACATAACTTCCCTACGCCGAGAATACGGCGGCATGAACCACGCGGAGGAACGGCATGATATCTTTCAGAAACCGCCTTTTGGGCGGATGCGCGGCAGCGCTGATCGCGCTCGGCTTCGCCGCCGGCGGGGCGCGGGCCGCCGATGTCACGCAGGAGCGTCTGCTCAACGCTGATCAGGAAGCCGGCAACTGGATCCTGCACCACAAGGACTTCTCGGCGCATCGCTACGCGACGCTCGATCAGATCAACGCCGGCACGGTCAAGAACCTGAAAGTGGCCTGGACGGTGCAGCTCGGCGGCATCGAGGGTGGCGGCATCTGGTCGCATGGCGGGCTCGAAGGCACGCCGCTGGCCGAGGACGGATTCCTCTACGTCACCGATGGCTGGGGCTCGGTCTACAAGATCGACACCCATGGCGGCGACGGCAAGCTCATCTGGAAGATGGACCCCAAGACCGACCATGACTGGGCCGGCGCCATCGCCTGCTGCGGCGTGGACAATCGCGGCGTCGCGCTGTGGGGCGACATGGTCGTCTCCCACACGCTCGACGGGCGCCTCGTCGCCACCGACAAGGAGAGCGGCAAGGTTCTGTGGCAGCGCCAGATCGCCAACCCCGACAAGGGTGAGGTCGTCACCGGCGCACCGCTCGTCGTCAAGGGCATGGCTATCACTGGCGTCGCCGGGGCCGAATACGGCATCCGCGGCTGGATCGCCGCCACCGACCTCAAGACCCACGCCGAGGTCTGGCGCACCTACACCATCCCGGCCAAGGGCGAGCCCGGCTATGACAGCTGGAAGGATGACCACAACGCGGCGGCGAACGGCGGCGGTTCGACCTGGGTGACAGGCAGCTACGACCCGTCGACCAACACCATCGTCTGGGGCATCGGCAATCCGGGTCCGGACTGGGATTCGGCCTATCGTCCGGGCGACAATCTCTACACCGACAGCTCGCTGGCGGTGGACGCCGATACCGGCCGGATCAAGTGGCACTTCCAGCACACGCCGAACGATCCGTTCGACTACGACAGCGTCGCCGAGAACGTCCTCGCCGACGTCAATGGGCCGCACGGGCCAATGAAGATCGCGCTCGAGGCCGACCGCAACGGTATCGGCTACGCCGTCGATCGCAACACCGGCAAGTTCATCTGGGCCACGCCGTTCGTGAAGAAGCTGACCTGGACGAAGGGGGTCAACCCGGAAACCGGCAAGCCGATGGAGTACGACGCCTCCAAGGGCCAGCAGATCTACAACCCCGAGGCGACCCCGACTCGCACCAACAAGGTCACGATCATCTGCCCGGGCAATATGGGCGGAAAGAACTGGCCGCCGACGGCCTATAATCCGAAGCTGCAGACCTGGTACATCCCGGTGATCGAGAGCTGCAACCGGGTGACGGTGGAAGAGGCCGTTCCCGGCAAGTCCTACAAGTCGCGCGAGTTCTTCACCGGCGGCGGGCCCTCGAACCCGATCAAGATCACCGGCAGCGTCACCGCCATCGACGCGGCGACCGGCAAGATCACCGGCAAGTTCGAGACCCCGTTCCCGATGCTCGGCGGCCTGCTCGCGACGCCGGACCTCGTCTTCGCCGGCCAGCCGGACGGGCACGTCATGGCGCTCGACGCCAAGTCGCTCGCCAAGCTGTGGGACTTCAACACCGGTGGCGGCGTCAGCGCCCCGCCGATGACCTTCTCCGTGGACGGCAAGCAGTACATCGCCCTGCTCGTCGGCCAGGGCGGCGCCTGGGATAAGTGGTTCGTCGACGGCACGCCCGAGCTCAAGAAGATCGCGCCGAGCTCGACCCTCTACGTGTTCGGCCTCTGATCGGCCTGCGCCCCGCCGCGTCGGCGGCGGGGCGCCCCTCTTTGCGAGATGATGATGAGACGTGACGGAAACGCCGGAAGCCCCTCGCCTCTGGTTCGGGGGCTCCTCGTGGTTGCCGCGCTCCTCGCCGTGACCGGCGGGATGGCGCGGGCTCAGCCGGCGGCCCCGGGCCCGGTTGATCTGGAACTCGGCAAGAAGCTCTATCGGGCGAACTGCGCCGGCTGCCACAAATGGCACGGCAACGGCGGCGGCGGCTATGGCGGCGATGCGCTGTCGCTGCGGCACACCACGCTCGACCGCGACCAGATCATCACCACCATCGGCTGTGGGCGGCCCGGCACGGGCATGCCCTACCATCTCCGCGACGCCTATGAGGGCGACGAGAAGAAATGCTACGGCCTCGGCCAGAAGGACCTTTCGCCCGGCATGGTGCTGGCGGCGAACGCGTTTCTCCGCCAGAGCGAGATCGGCGTCATCGCCGACTACGTGCTGGCCCGCGTCAAGGGCCGCGGCGAGCCGGGCTACGATGACTGCCTAGAGTTCTTCGGCGCCGGTTCCCGCGTGTGCAACATCTTCAAATCCCCGGTCGAGGGTGGCCCGGCGGCCCCACCGCCAGGGAAATGAGTGCGGACATGAGCGCCCCAATGAGCGCGCGGCTGGCGAGCCGGTCCGGCCTCGCGCTGGCCATCACCCTCCTCCTGGGATTTCCGGCCGCACGCGCCGCCGAGCAGCCCGCCGGCGAACCGGCCGGATCGGCGAACGACCTGCGCGAATTCCGCGTCGGCATGCCGGTCGCGGCGCTGCCGGCCAGCGGCTACAAGGACCTGGTTTGCGCCGCCGCGCCGGAGCACGCGCTTGCCAGCTGGAGCGAGTTCCGCGCCTGCCCGGCGGACCCCGCCGGCCGGCACGCCGTCCGTTTCGCCTTCGATGAGCAGGCCAACCCGATGGCGCGGCTCAATGATCGGTTCCAGGGCACCCGCGTCGCCGGGCAGCCCGTGCGCCTGTCCCTGCTGCTCGGCGATGACGACCGGCTCGACGGGCTGCGCATCGAGACCGACCCGGATGCGCGGCTCTATCTGCGCAAGAAGGCGTTCCTCTTCGCCGACCAGGTGCGCGCGCGGTTCGGCAGCGAGGGTTGGACCTGTGCGGAGGGCAAACCGCAGGGCGACGAGGAGCCGGTGGGCGGCGTCTTCTACCGCGAGCATTGCGAGAAGCGCACCGACACGCGGCATTTCGTGCTCGACCGCGAGCTCTATCGCCACGCCGGCCAGAAACCGGACAGCTTTGTCGAGGACACGAGTCTGCTGATCGAGCCGCGCTGAAACCCCGCCGCACGCGACCCGCGCTCGATCGGTTCAGCCGATTCCCTCCGCGGGGGTGCGGGTCTATCCTGCCCGAGCGCGTCGCGGCGTCGCCACCGGCACCCAGCGACGCATGGTGCGGTGAAGCAACAGTTCCAGCGTGCGTGTGGTCCCGGCGGGCGGCAGGGCCAGATGCGCCGCGCCGGTGGTGGCGCGCCAAGCGGCGCCGCCATTCCGCTCGATTTCAAGGAAACCGGCGCCCAGCATGGGGTCGTCCAGCGGGATGGCGCGGCCGTCCAGCACGATACCGCCGATCGCCACGCCCTGCCAGCGCAGGTCGGCACTGCCATGGTCGAACGACGTGGCGATGCCGCAGGCGGAATCCAGCCGCACGGGCCCGCTGCCGGCCGGCAGCAGAAACTGCCACATCCGGCCGCGCTGCCGCGCCGGGCGGAGGATGCGCGGGCCCGCGCGCAGGCTGAGGTCCGGCGCCTCGCTCGGTGCGTAGCCGAGGTCCGGCAGGCGGGCGCAGAGCCGGGCCCGGACCGCGGCGACCACGGGGCCGTCCAGATGCAGCGCCGCGCAGGCATCGGTGTTCCAGCGCGCGGTGGAGAAATCGGGATGCAGCGTCATCGCCGGCGCATCATCGAAATCGGCGCGGTTGCCGGTGTCGAGATAAGATTCGCAAGCCAACCCCTCGGCCAGCAGCACGTCGTGGACAGCCAGCTCGATGTGGAAATACTGCACCCGGTCGCGCGGCTCCTGGGTGATCGAGGCGCCGTTGATCAGGTAGCGGATCGGGATCAGCACGCCATCCACGAACACGGCATGGTCCGGCGAGAGCAGCAGCGTGCGGCGGGGGGCACCGGGGGCAAAGGCGTGCGCCTCCACGCGCACCGGGCAGGCGCGCGCCGGCTCCGGGTGGCGGCGCACATCGATGCGGCGCTGGCCGATCCAGACGATTTCGCGCACCTCGCCCGCCGCGGTGAGCACGCGCTGCCCGGCAGCGAGCCGCTCCACCGCAACCTCGCCCGCGGGCGTCGCGATCGCGGTGCCGGCGTGGAAGCAGGCGACGGTGTTGGTGGTGATAGTCAGATGGCCGGAGCTGTCAGACCCGGTGACGAAGGACGAGTTCGTCAGCGTGCCGGTGAAGGCGATGGTGCCCAGCGCCGTGCCGCTGCTGCTGATGGTCAGCGCGCCGGCGGAGAAGGAGACCGTGTCGCTGGACGAGGCGCCGGTGACATCGATCGTATCGCCGGGCTGGAACCCGCTGATCGTGCCGGCGAAGCTGCCGACGGTGCCGATCTGCAGCAGCGGTGAACTGGCGCTGGCGAAACTTACCGCCTGGCTAGCACCGACGGCACCATCGAGGGCAAGGGTACCGCTGGCGCCGACGACGATCTGCCCGGCACCGCTGATGGTGCTGCTGACGGTCAGCGGCGCGCCGGAGCCGGCGGCACTGATTGTGCCGGTGTTGACCACGGTCGCGACCGAGACTGTCGCACCGCCGATGGCGCCCGCCGTGTTGAGCGTGCCGGCATTGTCGATCACGCCGGCGCCGGTGATTGTCCCCAGGGCGCTCAGCGTGCCGAGATTGCTCAGGGACACGCCGATCGTGTCGGTGCCGCCGAAGCCCCACGACGCACTCGCATCGACGCTGATGGTGTTGAAATTGACGAAGTTGGTGGCCAGAGCGCTGACGAGGCCGCTCACCCCGGGGCTGCCGGCCGCCAGCTCCAGCACGTTCGCGCCGCTGGCGGCGGTGACGACGCCGTTGAGAACGGCACCGGCATTCTCGATCAGCCGGTTGACGGTGCTGCCGCTGCCGGTGCCGCCGAAGACGATCGCTGTGCCGCCGGCGCCAGTGATGGTGCCGGCATTGATCACCGTCTCCGGACTGGTGAGATCGATGCCGACGCCACTGGCGCCGTTGCCGGTGATGAGGCCGAGATTGTGCACCGACCCGACGCCGGAAACGGCCGTCGCGCCGGTGGCGATGGTCCCGGTCGCTTCATTGATCAGCGAACCGCCGGACAGCAGCGTCACTGGGCCGAGCGTGGTGCCGCTGTCCAGCGCGCCGGCGTCGGTGAGCGCCACGCTGTTGACGGTTGCCGTATTGGCGAACGTCCACGAGGCAGACGGATCGACGGCAACCGTGGCGAAGCCGAAGAAGACACCGCTGATCGTGCCCTGGCTCGCGCCCGAGGCGAGCTCGAGCGTATTGCTCGCGGTCGTGTTGCTGTTGACGCTGCCGTTGATCACGGCGCCCGGATCGAGGATCAGCCGGCTGGTGCCGGTGCCGAGATAGACCGCGGAGGAATAGCTCGCCGTGTCGCCGATGGTGCCGGCGTTGGTCAGCGTCGAGGAGACCAGCCCGACCGCGGAATTGGACGTCGCGCTCGACTGGATGCTGCCATCATTGACGCCGACCGCATTCGTCAGGTTGACGCCGCTATGCGCCGCCGAAATCACGCCGGTGCTCGTATTGGTGAACGACCCGCCGGTGAGATCGATCGCGGACCCCTTCGTCCCGGTCGTGACGATGGCACCCGAATTGATGAGCACCGAACTGCCGTTGGTGCCGACGATGCCGGCGTTCGAGGCAGTGATCTGCCCGGAATTGCTCGCGGTGCCGCCGGCGAGCAGCGCGATCGCCGCAGCATATGTCGAATTGGTCTGGAGGATGGTACCGGTGTTGCTGACGCTGCCGCCGGCGTCGAGCAGAATGCCGGCGGTGTGGCTGCCGCCGGTGTTGCTGATAGTGCCGGCATTGGTGACGGTGCCGGCCGCGCCGTAGATCTCGACCCCGCCGAACCCGGTGATCGACCCGGAGGACTGGTTGTTGACCGTGCCGCCGCTGGCGAGGCTGACACCGATATTGTTCGCGGAGGCGATGACGCCCTGGTTGATCAGAGTCCAAGCGGTGCCGCTCGCGCCGATGACGGCAATGCCGTTGGCGACCGAGATGGTGCCGGTGACCGTCGTCGGATTTGCGCTGAGGTTCAGGGGAGTGGATTGCGAGCCGCTATAGGTTCCGGACACGCCGTTGGCCTCCCATTCCGCGGACTGCGCGTTGCACCGCGCCGGACCTTTTGAGATTCAAGAGGACTCGGCCGTCCGCGCAACTTGAAAGCGATTTCATAAAGCGTTGCACACGGAAAACGGTATGTCAATGCGCGGGATACCAGTCGACCGAGTCGATCTGACCGAAGCTTAATCGCCGCCCCGCTTGCGCACTTCGCCGCCTGCCCCCATCCGAGAGGTGGAGGTGCCCCATGTCCGTTTCGACGTCCTATCTCGCTGTGCCGGATGGCATGCCAACGCCATTCGAGGTTCCCTTCCCCGCCGGGTCCATCAGCTTCGTCCAGACCAGCTTCGTCAACCCGATCGAGAACGCCTATCCCGGCCAGCGAATCGCCTACCTGGTCAACGACCCGGCGCAGATCGCGCAGGGCCTCGACACCGGCGGGCAACCCACGGTCCTGTTCGTCAATCTGGCCTCGGACCCGGCCGGCACGCCGCTGTTCATCGGCACCTCGGACGTGTTCGCCACGGTCAACGCCTCGCCGGTGCCGATCACCATCGGCGACGCCAGCCCGACCTATCAGGACATCATCAGCGGCACCGGCGGGCTGACGCTCGACGTCGCCGCGCCGAGCGGCGAACTGGCCGTGGGCGGCGGCACCAACGCGGTCTACACCCAGCCGCTCGCCACCGCCCAGGGCACGATGGTGCCGCAGAGCTGGTATTTCTACTTCGCCGGCGGCAGCAACACGATCGACGCCACCTACGGCAACGACACCGTGAACACCATCGCCGGCACCAGCCTGATCGTGCTCGGCAGCGGCCAGGACGTGGTCTATTCCGGCGGCGCCGACACCATCCAGGCCGGCGTCGGCGATGCCTCGATCGCCGCCACGGTGGGCGATCTGGTGCAGGGCGGCGCCGGCGCGCTGACCTTCATCGGCGGCTCCGGCGCCAGCACCGTGTTCGGCGCCGACGGCAGCGTTTCGGCCAATGGCGGCAACGGCAGCCTCACCATCTTCGGCGGCGCCGGCGGCGGCTATTTCATCGGCGGGGCCGGCGGCAACTCCCTGCTCCAGGCCGGGGCCGGTGCCGCCACGCTGCAGGGCGGGGCCAGCGGCGACCAGCTCTATTCCGGCCCCGCCGGCGGCGATGTGCTGGTCGGCGGGCCGGGCAACGAGACGCTGGCCGGAGCGGCGACTGCGGCCCACGACATTCTGGTCGGCGGCACCGGCAACGAAACCTTGGTGGCCGGCGGCGGCAATGCCACGATCGCCGGCGGCACGGCCGGCAACGAGGCGATTTTCACCGGCCCCGGCAACGATCTCGTGTTCGGCGGCAGCGCCAGCGCCTATGTCCAGGCCTCGGCCGGCCAGTCGCTGATCTTCGCCGGAGCCGGGCCGGAAGTCTTCGGGTTCGTCGCCGGCCAGGCGGGGGGTGCTACGGTGATCGAGGGGTTCAACCCGGCGATCGACCAGATCTCATTGCAGGGCTACGGCGCCGGAGCGGCGCAGAGCGTGCTCGCCGGCGCCGGCAGCGCCGCCGGCAGCACGGTTCTGGTGCTGCCGGACGCCACGCGGATCGATCTGCTCGGCCTCGCCAGCCTGCCGGCCAGCGCCATCGTCAGCAGCTGAGCGGACCCCGGCAGCTCACGCCTCCGGTGCCATCGCCCAGGGCCATTCCTCGTGGCCCGGGGCGAAGCGCCGGTTGCTCTGGAACGGATTGCGGTTGACCAGCGGGCGCGCATAGAGCGGGTGGCGCAGGCTGCGCACCTCGTGCTCGAACCGCGCCAGGGCGCGGCCGTCGCGCGGGTCGACCAGCGTTTCGAACCGGTACTGGTGCGCGTCGCTCTCCTCGGTGATCAGGCCACGCTCGGCGAGGCGGCGGTGCGGGCCGGAAAAATCCACCAGCGTGATCTGCACGTGCGCCCCGTCATAGGGCGGGACCGGCCGCTCGGTCTCGCGATAGACCAGGTATTGATCGATGCCGGCGAGCACGCGGACGAAGCGCCCCTCGCCGTCCGCCCCCGGCTCGGCCGGCGCCTGCAGGACCTCGCGGTAGAAGCCGGCGATCGCCTCGGTCGTGCCCGGCGCCACGTCGAGTTCGACATAGGCCATGCCCAGCGTCACGCGGCCGAACTCCGGGCCGGGCGCGTGCAGGCGGATGACATTGCCCCAGGGCGAGATCGCCTCGACGAAGCCCTCCGCCTCGCGGAACGTGAAGGCGCTGCCGGCGAGTGGCTCGCGCGCCGCGGCCAGGCGGTCGAGCAGCGCGGGGCGGTCCGGCACCACCAGCCCGACGCGCCCGGCCAGCACCTGCGCCGCACCGCGCGGCAGATGGAACTGGCTGCGCCCGACATTCACCCACATGTTGGTGATGCCGGTCATCAGATACGGGTCGCGGGTGAGGCCGAGGGCGGTGACATAGAACAGCGTCGCCGGATACTGGTCCGGCACGCGCGTGTTGACGTGCCCGAGCTCGACGATGTTGCCGAGATCCTCGCTGCGGCGATCGAACTCTGCGCCCATGCCCCCTCACCCGCTGCCGGCCGGATGGCGAGAGTGGCCCGGTCCGGCCGATGCTGCAACCGCGCCGTCGTTGTCGCAGTAGGCCGTTGTTGCTAACGTTGCGGGATCGGTGCCGCGGTCCTCCCCGGCCGATCGCCGCCGGCGCCCACGCGGCCGGCCGAGGGAACGCAACAAGGGGCTCCGGCTGCCATGAAATTGCGGGCGAAATTCAACCTGGCGGTCATCGCCGCCTTTCTCATCGGCTTCGCCGCCGCTGGCGCCCTGCTCCAAGCGCTGTTCCTCGCCAATGCGCGCGAGCAGGTACTGCAGAATGCGCGCATCATGATGAGCGCGGCCAATGCCGTGCGCAGCTACACGGACAAGCTGATTGCCCCGGTGACGCCGCCGCAGCTCAACGGGCGCTTCCTCGCCGTCACCGTGCCCTCCTTCGCGGCGCAAACCACGTTCAAGGCGGTGCAGAAGAATTTCGCCGACTACAGCTACCGCGAGCCAACGCTGAACCCGACCAATCCGGCGGACCGGCCGGCGGACTGGGAAGCCGACCTGATCAACGATTTCCGCAACCACCCGGGCATGAGCGAAATCGTCGGCGAGCGCGACACGCCGACCGGCCCCTCGCTCAGCCTCGCCCGCCCGATCGCCGTGCATGACGCCCAATGCCTCGAATGCCACAGCGAACCCGCGCGCGCGCCGGCGGCGATGGTGCAGACCTATGGCAGCGCCAACGGCTTCGGCTGGCACCTCAACGACATCGTCGGCGCGCAGGTGGTCTCCGTGCCGATGGCAGTGGCGATGGCCGAGGCGCACGCCGCCTTCTTCGCCTTCATGGCGGTGCTGGGCGGCATGTTCCTGCTCGTGCTGATGATCCTCAACGTGCTGCTGCACTTCACCGTGATCCGCCCAGCGGTGCGGCTCGCGCGCATCGCCAACGCGGTCAGCCTCGGCGAGACGAACGTCGAGGAGTATGAGCGCAAGGGCAGCGACGAGATCGCCATCCTCGCCGCCGCCTTCAACCGCATGCGGCGCAGCCTGGACAGCGCCATGCGCCTGCTGGAGCGCTGACCACGCGCACGCCCCCGCGCCCAGAGGCGGCGATGAGCGGCGAGCCGCTGCCTTCCGCGATCGGCCGCTATCGCCCGCTCGCCGTGCTCGGGGTCGGCGCCATGGGCGTCGTCTACAAGGCGCACGACCCGGTGATCGACCGGCTGGTGGCGATCAAGGCGGTGCGCGTCGATCATCTCGAGGCGCCCCTGCGGGCCGAATATCTCCAGCGCTTCCGCCAGGAGGCGCAGGCGGCGGGGCGCTGCAACCACCCCGCCATCGTCGCCGTGCACGACGTGCTGGACGAGCTCGCCGCGCCCTGCCTGGTGATGGAGTTCGTCGAGGGCGGCACACTGCAGGCGATCCTCAAGGATCCATCCGCCCGTGCCGGGCTCGATGCGCGGGCGCTGATGCTGCAGGTGCTCGCCGGCCTCGACTATGCCCATACGCACGGCATCGTCCATCGCGACATCAAGCCCGCGAATATCATGCTCACGCCCGCCGGCGAGGCGAAGATCACCGATTTCGGCATCGCGCGCCTGTCCGAGACCAGCCTGACCCAGGTCGGGGACCTGCTGGGCACGCCCAACTACATGGCGCCCGAGCAGGTGGGCGGCATCGGCGTCGACCACCGCGCCGATCTCTTCGCCGCCGGCGCGGTGCTCTACGAAATCATTGCCGGCACCGCCCCCTTCGCCGCGCGCACGCTGACCCAGGCGATCCTGCGCCTGACCGGGCCGGAGCCGGCGGCGATGGATCCGATCGCGGCGGCGGGCGCGGCCTGGCTGGTGCCGGTGCTGCAGCGCGCGCTCGCCAAGGCGCCGGGCGCGCGTTTCGCCTCCGCCGCCGCCTTCTCCGCCGCGCTGCGGTCGGCCGGGGCGCCGGATGGAACCATCGTGCTCGCCGCCCCGGCGATGTCGCCCGCCCATCCGGAGACGCCCCCGGCCGCGTTGGAGCCGCCCCCGGGGGATATGGCCCCAGCCGATTTGGCCCGATGGGATGCGGCCAAGCTGGAAGAAGTCGAGCGCAGTCTGGCGCGCCACCTCGGCCCGATGGCCCGGGTCATCCTGGCGCGCGCCCTGCGCGAGGCTGGCACCCTGGAAACACTGCGCGCGGCACTCGCGCGCGAACTGCCCGACGAGACCGCGCGCGCCGCCTTCCTGCGCGACTTTGCCCACGCCCGGCGCGCTGAAACCGCGACGGCGACGCTCGGCGCCGCCACGGTGGCCCGCACCCAGCTCACCAGCCACACCGCCTTCGCCCCCTCGACCGCGGCGCTCGAAGCGGCGCGGGCCGCGCTCGCGGTGCACGCCGGGCCGATCGCACGCCTGCTGGTGCGCAACGCGGCCTCGCGGGCCACCACGCGCGAGGCGTTCTTCGATCGGCTCTGCGCCGAACTCCCCGACGAGGCGACGCAGTCCGCTCTGCGTCGACGGCTGATGCAGGACGTCGCCCCGCTGCTCTGACCCGGCGCGCCCGCGCCGCCTCAGGCTATCGTCCGCTGAAATTCGCCTGGCGCTTGTTGAGGAACGCGTCCACGGCCTGGCGGAAGTCGCTGCTGGCGAAACCGCGCCGCGCCCACGCCCCGGCCCGCTCCCGGTCGAGCTTCGGCCGCAGCGACAGCAGCGCGTCCTTGGTGGCCTGGATGGCCAGCGGCGCCTGGCTGACGGCAAGCCGGGCGAGATAGTCCGCCCGCCCGGGCAGCGCCGATTGATCGTTGACCAGCTCATCGACCAGGCCGACCTCCAAGGCGCGGCCGGCCGAGATCGCTTGGCCGGTGAACAGGAGATGCCGCAGCGGCGCCGCACCGACGAGCGCATGGAGTCGCTCGTAGCTCCCGGGGCTGAGACCGAGCCCGAGCGTTCGGCCGACCGGTATGCTGAACCGCGCATTCGGCGCGGCCACGCGCAGGTCGCAGGACGCGGCAAAGGACAGGCCGCCGCCGCTGCAGATGCCGGCGATCGCGGCGATCGTCGGCAGCGGGCACCGCTCCACGGCGTCCAGCGCGACGTCCATGAGTTCGTCGAGCGCGAGCCCCTGCTCCGGGGTCTCGATCGCCGCGTAATCGGCAAGGTCGGTGCCGGCCGAAAAAGCAACGTCCGTCGCCCCGGAGAATACCAGGGCGTGAACTTCGCCCGATTGCGGGGCGTTCTCGCAGATTTCCTGTACCTTGCCGTACATGACAGGCGTGAAAGCCTGCAATTTCTCCGGCCGCCGGAAACGGACATGGCCGATGCCATCGGCCACTTCGAACACGATAGGGTCTGTTCCGGACACAGCTTCCTCGACTACTAAAGAAACTCTAGCATTTCTGGTGCCAACCGAGCCGAAGCTTGAACCCCTCACCGCTTCCCTGTATGCACGTCCCCCTGGCGTGCATAGCACCCGCTGGGCCGACAGCCCGAGAGGCACGCTAACATCCCGATGCCGAAGGTGCAAAACTCCGACCGGACGCCGCGACCGACCCCGACGAAGGAGCCTCTTGTCATCGTGATCGGGCGATGAGACGGCGGCACAAATGGAGGGCTTGCCCCTGCGCAGCAGGGCGCTATACGACTGCGCTCTGATTATTGTGCTGGCCGGGTTCGAACCGAAATCATCACGAGTGGCAGATCTGATCAATGTGGGCCGTTAAAGTATCACTCCGCCAGCCGGTGACGATCATCGTCATGTTGGCACTGATACTCCTGTTCGGCGTCCGGTCCGCCCTGCAGATGCCGGTCGACATGTTCCCGGACATCCGTATCCCAGTGGTGGCTACGGTCTGGCTGTACAACGGCCTGCTGCCGGACGAGATGGCCAACCGGATCGTCTATTATTTTGAACGCATCGTCACGGTGATGACGACGGATGTGAAGGCCATCGAGTCCCAATCCGTCATCGGCTACGGCGTGATCAAGCTGAGCTTCCAGCCCGGCACCAATGTCAACAAGGCGATTGCGCAGGTCACCGGCGCCGCACAGACGGTGCTGCGCTTCATGCCCGAGGGCACGACGCCGCCGTATGTGCTTGCCTATAACGCCTCCTCGGTTCCCGTCATTCAGCTCGCCCTCTCCGGACAAGGGCTGACCGACTACGAAATGTTCGACTTCGGCATGAACTACATCCGCCCGCAGCTCGCCAGCGTGGCCGGCAGCGAAGTGCCGATCCCGTACGGCGGTCTCAACCGGACCGTCGAAGCCGATCTCAACATGCAGGCGATGCAGGCGAACCACGTCTCGCCGCAGGACGTCGTCAACGCGCTCTCGAACCAGAACCTGATCATCCCGGCCGGCACGCAGAAAATCGGCCCCTACGAGTGGCACATCAAGCTCAACTCCGCGCCCGACGACATCGAGAGCATCGATGCGATGCCGGTGAAGAAGTCCAACGGCACCGTGATCACCATGCACGAAATCGCCAACGTGCATGACGGCGCGCCGCCGCAGACCAACCTCGTGCGCATCAACGGCGCCCCCGCCGTGCTGCTGCCGGTGATCAAGGTCGGGTCGGTATCCACCCTGGATGTGATCAGCGGCGTCAAGGGGTTGCTCCCGCGCATGCGCGAGGCCTTGCCGCAGTCGATGCATGTCGACGCCATCGGCGACCAGTCCGTGTTCGTGCAGGAGGCGGTGAGCGGCGTGGTGCGGGAGGCGGCACTGGCGGCCGCGCTGACCGGCATGATGGTGCTGCTGTTCCTCGGCAGCTGGCGCTTGACCGCCATCATCACCGTGACGATCCCGCTATCGATCCTCGTCGGTCTGATCGGCCTGCAACTGACGGGCGAGACGATCAACGTCATGACCCTCGGCGGCTTCGCGCTCGCGGTCGGGTTGCTCGTCGACAATGCCACCGTCACGCTCGAGAACATCAGCAGCCATCTCGAGATGGGCAAGGACATCGAGAGCGCCATTCTCGAAGGCGCCGCCCAGATCGTGCTGCCGTCCTTCGTGTCGCTGCTCGCCATCTGCATCGTCTTCGTGCCGATGTTCCAGCTCGGCGGGGTCTCCGGCTTTCTCTTCGTCCCGCTCGCCGAAGCCGTGATCTACGCCATGATCGGGGCGTTCCTGCTCTCCATCACCATCGTGCCGTTGATGGCGAAATTCCTGCTCTCCGGCCACGAGGCGGCGGTCGTTCATGGCGAAGGGCACGGGCCGGTCGCGCATCGTCCCTCCCGCAATCCGCTCGTGCTGCTGCAGCGCGGCTTCGAGAGCGGGTTTCTCCGCTTCCGCGACGGGTTCCGCGGCGTGCTCGTCGGCATCGTCGACCGGCCGGTGCTCTACATCGTCGGGTTCCTCGCCGCGGTGCTCACCTCGGTGGTGCTCCTCGCGCCGTGGCTCGGCAACAATTTCTTCCCGCAGGTGGATGGCGGTGCGATCTCGCTGCATGTCCGCGCTCCGACCGGTCTGCGCATCGAGGAGACGGCTCGGCTGTGCGATCAGATCGAGGCCTATATCCGCACCATCATCCCGGCCAGCGAAATCACCAACGTCGTCGACAACATCGATCTGCCTTACAGCCCGGTCGATATGGCCTACAATAATACCGGCACGATCGGGCCGGAGGACGCCGACATCTGGGTGCAGGAAGCCCACGAGCACCGGCCCACTGCCTATTACACCGAGATTCTCCGCCGCCGCCTGCCGGCGATGTTTCCCGGCGTGACCTTCGCCTTCCTGCCGGCCGACATCCGCACCCAGATCCTGAATTTCGGCAACCCGGCGCCGATCGACGTGCAGGTCGTGGGGCCGGATCGCCAGCGCAACTTCGACTATGCGTCGCGCCTGCTGGCGCAGATCGCCCAGGTGCCCGGCGTCGTCGACTCGCGCATCCAGCAGCGGTTCGATTATCCCGAGCTCTACGTGAGCGTGAACCGCACCCTGGCGCAGGAAGTGGGCATCACGCAGGCCGACGTCGCCACCTCGGTGCTGGATACGCTGTCCGGCAGCTTCCAGGTGCGGCCGAACTTCTACCTCAATCCGAAGAACGGCATCTCCTATCAGTTGCAGGCGATGATGCCGCAATATCGCATCGCCTCGCTGAGCGATCTCGCCAACCTGCCGATCACCGGCGCGAACACCGACGCGGGCGCCAACCCGGCCGCGGTCGCGGCGCTGCCGGCAAGCAAGGGCGTCCGCCCGGTGCATATCGGCGCCGTCTCGGGCGCCGGCGAATACAAGCCGCAACAGATTCTCGGCGCGATCGCGACGATCAAGCCGGTTCCATCCGCCGCCGAGGTCTCGCACTACAACGTGCAGCCCGTCATCGACATCTATGCCGGCCAATCCGGCCGCGATCTCGGCGGCATCAACCGCGACATCCAGAAGATTCTGGCCGGTGCGGAGAAGGATCGTCCTCCCGGCTCACGCATCGTCGTGCGCGGCCAGGTGCAGACGATGGCCGAGACCTATTCTCAGCTCTTCGTCGGCCTGGCCGGTTCGCTGATCCTCATCTACCTGATGATCTGCGTGAATTTCCAGTCCTGGCTCGACCCGTTCGTCATCATCACGGCGCTGCCCGCGGCCTTTGCTGGTATCGTCTGGATGCTGTTCCTCACCGGCACGCCCCTCTCCGTGCCGGCCCTCACCGGCTCGATCATGACCATGGGCGTGGCCAGCGCCAACAGTATCCTGGTCGTCAGCTTCGCGCGCGAGCGCCTCGCACAGGGGCTGAGCGCCAAGGAAGCGGCGGTAGAAGCAGGATATTCGCGGTTGCGGCCAGTGCTGATGACCGCCGGCGCGATGATGATCGGCATGCTGCCGATGGCCAGCGGCCTCAGCGACGCGCAGAACGCCCCGCTCGGGCGAGCCGTCATCGGCGGGCTACTCCTGGCGACCGTGTCCACCCTCACCTTCGTCCCAGCTGTGTTCAGCATCGTCCACCGTCACGCCAATACCGAACAGGAGATATCATGACGGGATCAGTCGGCGACCAAGCGCCGCGGGACGCAGCGCAGCCAGCGGGGCCAGAGCCGCGGCAGAGCACGGTCTTGCCGGCAAAGCCGACGCGGAAGCGCCGCCTGATCACGCCCGTCGTGCTCGGACTCGCGGCCGTCGGCGCCGCGGGCCTCGCCATGCACGGCATTCTCTTGCGCCAAGCGAACGTGTCCGCGCTGAAATCGAGTGCCGAGGACGCCGCGATTCCGAGTGTGAGCGTGATCACACCGACGCCGGCCACGGCGAACAGGCCGCTGATCGTTCCAGGCGACGTGAACGCCTGGTACGAGGCGCCGATCTACGGCCAGGTGAGCGGCTATGTGGTGAAGTGGTACAAGGACTACGGCGACCCTGTGAAGGCCGGGGACCTTCTCGCCACGATCGACGCGCCGACGCTCGATCAGGATTACCGGCAGGCCGAGGCGGATCTGAACGTGGCTCTGGCGGACGAGAAGCTCGCCGAGATCACCGCCAAGCGCTGGGAACGATTGGTCGCGACGACCGCGGTCTCGCAGCAGAACTCGGACGAGAAAACCTATGGCTACAAGGCGACCACCGCCCGCCGGCTGGCCGCGCAGTCCCGTGTGAACTCGCTGAAGGCGTTACTGGACTTCAAACAGCTCCTGGCGCCGTTCGACGGTGTGGTGACCGCGCGCGAAACCGATGTCGGCGCCTTTGTGAAGGCGAACGGGATCGGCAATCAGGTCGAGATGTTCCGCGTCGCGGACGTGCATATGATGCGCGTGTTCGTCAAGGTCCCGCAGATCTACGCCGCCGCGATCAGCGCCGGGATGCAGGCGTCGCTGCTTATTCCGCAGTTCCCGAACCGCGAATTCAAGGCCAAAGTGGCGACCACGGCACGGGCGATCAACATCGAATCGCGGACCCTGCTGGTCGAGCTCTGGGCCCCGAATCCGACGGGCGAGCTCATGCCCGGCACGTATGCGGAGGTCCATTTCCAGCTCCCGCCCGACCCGTCCGCGCTCACCGTCCCCACGACGGCGCTGATTTTCCAGCAGCACGGGTTGCAGATCGCCACCGTCGATGCGAGCGATCGGATCGAATTGCATGAAGTGAAGGTCGGCCGTGACCTGGGACCGAACGTGACGGTCGTGTCCGGCTTGAAGCCCACGGACCGGGTCGTCGCCGCGCCGCCTGCCGCCGCCTATGCCGGCGAGCGGGTTGCGGTCGTGACGAGCCCGACGCAGCGCGAAGGCCTGGAGACCGTCAAGGCCGGGCACAGCGGGGCCAGCGGCCCGGTGACACCGCCCCAGGCCAAAGCGCGCCACTCCTAAGGCCAACCCCAGGGCTCGGCGGACGCGTGCCACCAGCGTCGCCTCCCGCCGATGCCTGTGCTGCCTGAGCCGCTGCCCGGCCGTACCCTCGACGGGGGCGTGTCTGGTCAAATGCCCGACGCCTGAGCATTATACAAGGCCAGAGGGAAGCGGCCGGAGCGGATGTCGGACACGGGCGAGCGGGCAAGCGGGGCGGCGCGGCTGGAGCAGGCGGCGCGTGCCGCGTGGCTTTATTATATCGGCGGGCGGACGCAGGACGAGATTTCGGCCCTGATGCATCTTTCCCGCCAGGCGGTGCAGCGCCTGGTTTCCCTCGCCGTCGAGGAGAAGCTGATCAAGTTCCGGTTCGACCATCCGATCGGCACGAGCATGGCGCTCGGGGCGCGGCTGACCGAGCGCTACGGGCTGCGCAGCTGCGAGGTGGTGCCCGCCGACGGCTCGGACGCGGCACTCGCCGGCCTCGCCGTCGCCGGAGCGCGCTGGCTGGAGCGCTGGTTCGCGCAGAAGCCACCACTGGTGCTCGGCGTTTCCACCGGCAGCACGCTCCGCGCGACCGCCGCCGAGTTGCGCCCGATGCATACGCCCCAGCACAAGCTGTTTTCGCTCTGCGGCATCATCACCGCCGACGGCCGCGCCATCGCGGCCGAGCCGGTGATGCGCATCGCCGAGCGCACCGGGGCGCAGTGCTACCCGATGCCCCTTCCGGTGGTGGCCGCCACCGTGGAGGAGCGCCGGCTGCTCCAATCCCAGCGCGCCTACGCCACGCTCCAGGCCCTGATGGCCGAGGCCGCGGTGCTGCTCGTCGGTGTCGGGCATATCGGCTGGCAAGCACCGCTCCACGCCGCCGGCTGCATCGGCGACGCCGACCTGACGGAACTGCTCCGCGCCGGCGCGGTGGGCGAAATCGCCGGGCGCTCGTTTGACGCCGCCGGCCGGCTGCTCGAGGGCGCGGCCAACGCGCGGGCCACCGGGCTGGCGCCACGCCCGGCGGCGGACCAGGTTCGGGTCGGCATCGGCGCCGGAGCGGCAAAGGTCCCCGCGCTCCGTGGCGCGCTCGCAGGCGGGCTGCTGAACGGCATCATCACCGACGAACCCACGGCCGCCGCGATCCTCGAGCCTGCAGCCGCAACTTGACAAGAGCCGCGCCAATCTGATCATCTGCCCACCGACCGGGCACACGCTCACGCTTCGGCCGCTTTACACGAACGGCGCCAAGACCCTATTCGGGAGAGGAAACAACCGTATGCGCATCCCCTACCTGCTCGCGTGTTCCACGCTGCTCGCCGCCGCGGCGGGCGTCGCGTCGGCGGCGACGATCACCATCGCCACCGTCAATAATGGTGACATGATCACCATGCAGAAGCTGTCCTCGAAGTGGGAGCAGCAGACCGGGAACACCATCAACTGGGTCGTGCTGGAGGAAAACGTCCTCCGCCAGCGTGTCACCACGGACATCGCCACCAAGGGCGGGCAGTTCGACATCCTCACCATCGGCAGTTACGAGACGCCGATCTGGGGCAAGCAGGGCTGGTTGCTGCCGCTCAACGGGTTTCCCGCTTCCTATGATTACAACGACATCTTCAAGGGCGTGCGGGACGCGCTCTCGGCCAACGGCAAGCTCTACGCGGTGCCGTTCTATGCCGAGAGCTCCTTCACCTTCTACCGCAAGGACCTGTTCGACGCCGCCGGCCTCAAGATGCCGGCCAAGCCGACCTATGCCGAGATCGCGCAGTTCGCCGACAAGCTCACCGACAAATCCAAGGAGCAGTACGGTATCTGCCTCCGCGGCAAGGCCGGCTGGGGCGAGAACATGGCCTTCGTCGATACGCTGGTGAACGGCTTCGGCGGCCAGTGGTTCGACATGAAATGGAACCCCGAACTCACGTCGGCGCCCTGGAAGGCAGCGATCAACTACTATGTCGACCTGCTGCACCGCGACGGCCCGCCAGGCGTGACCGGCAACGGCTTCAACGAGAATCTGGCGCTGTTCAGCACCGGGCACTGCGCGATGTGGATCGATGCCACCGTGGCCGCCGGCATGGTGTTCGACAAGACCAAGAGCCAGGTCGCCGACAAGGTCGGGTTCACCGCGGCACCGCACGGTGTCACCGAGCACGGCACCGGCTGGTTCTGGTCCTGGGCGCTGGCAGTGCCGGCCTCGTCCAAGAAGGCCGACGCGGCCAAGAGCTTTCTCGCCTGGGCGACCTCCAAGGACTACGTGAAGCTGGTCGGCGAGACCAACGGCTGGACCGGCGTGCCGCCGGGAACGCGCGAGTCGACCTATGACAATCCGAACTACATCAAGGCCGCGCCCTTCGCCGCGACGGTGAAGACGGCGATCCTGTCGGCCGACATCACTCACCCGACGAAGAACCCAGTGCCCTACACTGGCATCCAGTATGTGGCGATCCCCGAATTCCAGGGTATCGGCACCCAGGTCGGGCAGTTCGTCGCCGCCGCGCTCGCCGGGCAGATGAGTGTCGACGATGCCTTGGCCAAGGCGCAGGCCGCGACCAAGAGCACCATGCAGCAAGCCGGCTACATCCAGTAGGGCGGCGCCGCGCCGGGGGAGCGATGCTCCCCCGGCCGGACCGACACGGCGGCAGGAATGCAGACACCGAAAGCGATCTTGGCGGGACTGGCACAGCGCAGAGGCCTCGGCGGTCGCGTGGCGACGCTGCCGCTGGTCGGCCCCTCGGTGGTCTTGCTCCTGGTGTTCTCGCTGGTCCCGCTGGCAATGACGCTGTGGTTCTCTTTCCAGCGCTACAATCTGCTCAACCCGGCCATCAGCGGCTTCGCCGGCCTCGCCAACTACCGCTTTCTGCTCGAGGATTCCTCGCTCTACTCGGCGCTGCTGGTCAGCGTCGGGTTGGTTCTCGCGGTGCTCGCCATCAGCGTCGGCCTCGGCACCGTGCTCGCTGCCCTGTTCGAGACCCGTTTCCCCGGTCGCGGCATCGCGCGGGTGCTGATGATCTCGCCGTTTTTCGTCATGCCGACGGTGAGCGCGCTGATCTGGAAAAATCTGCTGATGCATCCGGTGAACGGGCTGTTCGCCTGGATCTGCCGCAGTCTCGGCCTGCCGGTGATCGATTTTTTCGGCGCGATCCCCCTCACCGCGGTGGTGATCATCGTCGCCTGGCAGTGGCTGCCGTTCGCGTTCCTCATCCTGCTGACCGCGCTGCAGTCGCTGGACGAGGAAACCCTGGAGGCCGCATCGATCGACGGCGCCGGCCCACTGGCGGTGTTCTTCCACATCCAGATCCCGCACATGGGTCGCGCCATCAGCGTCGTCGTGATGATGGAGACGATCTTCCTGCTCTCCGTGTTCGCCGAGATCTACGTCACCACCTCCGGCGGCCCGGGTCTGGCCACCACCAATCTCGCCTTTCTCATCTATCAACGCGCATTGCTCGCCTTCAATGTCGGCGGCGCCTCCGCCGCCGGCGTCATCGCGATCATCCTGGCCAACATCATGGCCGCCTTCCTGCTGCGCTCGGTCGCACGGCGGCTGGATGTCTAGGGTGGCGAACCGGGCACGACGGCGATGAGGCGCCGCTCCAGATCCCGTCACGTTGCCAGCGCGCTCGCCTGGATTGCGGCGCTGGCGATGTTCTTCCCCATCGTCTGGATGTTCGCGGCCTCCTTCAAGACCGAGGTCGAGGCGATCGCAACTCCGCCGCTGTTCCTGTTCACGCCGACGCTGGAGAACTACCGCGAGGTGTTCGCCCGCGCCGACTATCTCGGCTTCGCGCTCAACAGCGTCGTGGTCTCCCTCGGCGCGACGGTCGCGGCCCTCGCCCTGGCCATCCCCGCCGCCTTCGCCATGGCGCTCTATCCGACGAAACGCACCCGCGGCACGCTGCTGTGGATGCTCTCGACCAAGATGCTTCCCCCGGTCGGCGTGCTGGTGCCGATCTATCTGATCGCGCGCGAGACTGCGCTGCTCGATACGCGCACCGGTCTGATCATCATGTTCGCGCTCAGCAACCTGCCCATCGTGGTCTGGATGCTGTTCACCTTCTTCAAGGAAACGCCGAAGGACATCATCGAGGCGAGCCGCATCGACGGCGCCTCGGTGCTGCAGGTGATCACGGTGGTGCTGCTCCCACTGGTCACGCCCGGCATCGCCTCGACGGCGCTGCTCTCGATCATCCTGTGCTGGAACGAGGCGTTCTGGAGCCTCAATCTCTCCGCGCACGACGCCGCGCCGCTCACCGCCTTCATCGCCTCGTTCTCCGCCCCCGAGGGCCTGTTCTGGGCCAAGCTCTCCGCCGCCTCGACCATGGCGATCGCGCCGATCCTCGTGCTCGGCTGGGCGAGCCAGCGCCAGCTCGTGCGCGGGCTCACTTTTGGAGCGGTGAAGTAGCATCAGGAGTCTGACCCGATGGGTACCTATCTCAGAAAATTCGACCTCTCCGGCCGTGTCGCCGTCGTCACCGGCGGCGGCCAGGGAATCGGCTTCGCCGCCGCCCAGGCGCTGGGGGAGGCCGGCGCGCGAATCATCATCGCCGAAAAGCTCGCCGAACGCGTGGAGAACGCGGTGTCGCAGCTCAACGGGCTCGGCATCGATGCGTCCGGCCACGAGCTGGATGTCACCGATTCCGCGGCGGTCGAGGCGCTGGCCGCGCGCGTCGAGAGCGAGCAGGGCGGCGCCGCCATCCTCGTCAACAACGCCGGCGTCGCCATCAGCGACGTGCGCGCGGAAGACACGACCGACGAGCACTGGCGCTTCCACATGAGCGTCAACATCGACGGCGTGTTCTATTGCTGCCGCAGCTTCGGCCGGCGGATGCTGGCGCGCGGCGCCGGCAGCATCGTCAATATCGGCTCCATGTCCGGCTTCATCGTCAACAAGCCGCAGCCGCAATCCTTCTACAACGCCTCGAAGGCGGCGGTGCATCACCTGACGAAATCGCTCGCCGCCGAATGGGGCGCGCGCGGCGTGCGCGTCAATGCCGTGGCGCCGACCTACATCGCGACACCGCTGACCCGGTTCGGCATGGAGAACGCCGAGATGGCGAAGGTCTGGCTGGACATGACGCCCATGGGCCGGGTCGGCGAGCCGGAGGAGATTGCCGCCGTCGTGCTGTTCCTCGCCTCCGACGCCGCCTCGCTGCTCACCGGCAGCATCGTGCTCGCCGACGGCGGCTACACGTGCTGGTGAGGCGGCGATGAAGCTCGCAGGCAAGATCGCCGTCGTCACCGGCGGCGCGCGCGGCATCGGCCGCGCCATCGCCGAGCGCTACGCCGCCGAGGGCGCGCGCGTCGCGGTCGCGGACCGTCTCGCCGAGGAGGCGAAATCCACCGCCGCCGCGATCGGCCACGGGGCCTTCGGCATCGGCGTCGACGTCACAAGCCAGGACGAGATCGACGCCATGGTCGCGGCCATCGTTGCCGAGGCCGGTGGCATCGACATTCTGGTGAACAACGCCGCCCTGTTCGATCTCGCGCCGATCCTCGAAATCACGCGCGAGAGCTATCGCCGCATCTTCGCCGTCAATGTCGAGGGGCTGCTGTTCACCCTGCAGGCGGTGGCGCGGCAAATGGTCACGCAGGGGCGCGGCGGGCGGATCATCAATTTCGCCTCTCAGGCCGGGCGGCGCGGCGAGGCGCTGGTCGGCGTCTATTGCGCCTCCAAGGCGGCGGTGATCAGCCTGACGCAGAGCGCCGGCCTCGACCTCATCCGCCACCGCATCAACGTCAACGCCATCGCCCCGGGCGTGGTCGATACGCCGATGTGGGACGCGGTGGACGCGCTGTTCGCGAAATACGAGCATCTGCCGCTCGGCGAGAAGAAGCGCCAGGTCGGCCGCGCGGTGCCCTATGGGCGCATGGGCACGCCCGCGGACCTCACCGGCATGGCGGTGTTTCTCGCCAGCGCCGATGCGGAATACATTGTCGCCCAGACCTACAACGTCGATGGCGGCAACTGGATGAGCTGATCCGGCCGCCGGGAGGAACCGGGGCATGGATGCGAGCGCGATCGTCTGGCGGCCGAGCGATGCGGTGCGGGCACAGGCCAACTGGACCGCGTTCATCCGCGCCGCCGGTGTGCCCGACTACGCGGCACTGGAGGCCCGCGCCGCCGCCGAGCCGGAATGGTTCTGGACGACGCTGATCGGCTGGCTCGGCATCCGCTTCACCACGCCCTGCGCGCGCGTGCTCGATCTCGCCGAGGGCATCGAATTTCCGCGCTGGTGCGCGGGCGCCACGACCAACCTCGCTGCCAACATACTCGACGCGAGATCGCCCATCGGCCTCGCCCGCCCGGCGGTGATCGGCGAGAGCGAGGATGGCCGGGTGCGGCGCTGGTCCTACGCCGAGCTCGCCGCCGAGACGGACCGGCTCGCCGCCGGCCTGGCCGCGCTCGGGATCGGCCGGGGCGATGTCGTCGGCCTGCACCTGCCGATGGTGCCGGAGGTCGTCGCTGCCCTGCTCGCCCTGGCGCGCATCGGCGCCATCGGCCTGCCGCTGTTCTCCGGCTTCGGCGCCGACGCGGTGGCGCAGCGCCTCAGCCTCGGCGGCGCCGTCGCCGTGATCACCGCGGATGCGACGCGCCGGCGCGGCGTCGAGGCGCCGCTGAAATCGGTCATCGACGAGGCCGCGGCCGAGGTGGCCTCCCTGCGCCACGTCATCGTGCTGGCCAACACCGGCATGCCCGTGACGATGACGGCGCCACGCGACGTGTGGTGGCACGCGCTCGCCGATGGCCACGCACCGCCGGCCCCCGCACTGGACCTGCCGGCCGAGCACCCGCTGCTCATCGTCTACACCTCCGGCACGACCGGGCTGCCGAAGGGCACCGTGCACACGCATCTCGGCCTGATGGTGAAGCTGGCGCAGGACGCGCGGCTCTGCTTCGACCTCAGGCCGGAGGACCGGCTGCTGTGGATGTCCGATTTCGGCTGGTTCATCGGCCCGATCCAGATCATCGGCGGGCTGCTCGCCGGCGCCTGCCTGGTGCTGGCGGAGGGCGCGCCGGACCGGCCGGAGCTCGGGCGTATCTGGCGCATGGTCGAGCAGCACCGCGTCTCCGCCCTCGGCATCGGCCCGACGCTCGCGCGCACGCTCCGCCGCACCGCCGAGGCGGAACGGACGCGCCATGACCTGTCGTCGCTGCGCATTGCCCTCTCGTCGGGTGAGCCGTGGGACGAGCCGACATGGCTGTGGGTGTTCCGCGCGGTGCTCGGCGGGCGCGGGCCGCTGATCAATTTCTCCGGCGGCACCGAGATGAGCGGCATCGTCTCCAGCAACATCCTGTTGCCGCAGAAGCCGGCGAGCTTCAACGGCGGCATTCCCGGCACCGGCGCGGACATCGTCGATGAGGCAGGCAACGCCGTGCCGCCGGGGGTGATCGGCGAGCTGGTGATGCGCGCGCCGTGCATCGGCACCACCCGCGGGCTGTGGCAGGACCGCGCGCGCTATCTGGAAAGCTACTGGCGCACCATTCCCGGCATGTGGGTCCAGGGCGATCTCGCCTCGCGCGACGAGGACGGGTTCTGGTTCCTGCATGGCCGGTCGGACGACACGCTGAAAATCTCCGGCAAGCGCGTCGGCCCGGCGGAGATCGAGGCATTGCTGATGGCGAGCGGCGAGCTTGCCGAGGTGGCGGTGATCGGCCTGCCGGACCCGATCCAGGGCTCGGCACTCACCGTCGCCGCGGTGCCGCGCGCGGGCGCCGGCGACGCCGCCCTCGCCGCCCGGCTGGCGGGCTTGGTGGAGCACGGCATGGGCCGCTCCTTCCGCCCGCGCCAGATCGTCTTCGTCGCCGATCTGCCGAAGACACGCTCGATGAAAGTGATGCGCCGGACCATCCGCGCCGCGCTCACGGGCGCGGATACGGGCGATCTGTCCTCGCTGGTCAACCCGGATGCGCTGGCCGGACTCCGGGCGGCGGAGCGGCGGCGGCCGTAACGGGGGCCTGCACTCTCTGGGGCGGCATGCTCAGCGAGCGGATCAGCCCGCGCGGGTCCATGCCCCAGCGCAGCAGATAGAGTGCGACCATCAGCACGATGCGGGTGATGTCGAGCACCGGGCGGAAATGGCTCGGCCGCGCCAGGCCGGGGCCGTAGCGCACGGCGATATCGACCGCGATGGTGCGCACGCCGCGCCGGCCGGCGGCGATGAGAATCTCGCTCTCGAAGCCGAAGCCCTGGGCGAAGCGCCGGCCGCAGTCGAGATCGCGCAGCACGGCGGCGGGATAGACGCGCAGGCCGCTCTGGCTGTCCTCGATGCGCCAGGTCGAGGCCCAGGAGACCCAGAAATCGGCCACCCGGTTGGCGCGGTAGCGAGCCGGCGGCATCAGCGCGCGCGCATGGCGGCGCGAGCCGATGACGATCCGATCCGGGAACGCCGCCGCCGCCGCGAACAGCGCCGGCAGATCCTCGACGCGATGCTGGCCGTCGCCGTCGATGCTGGCCACCTGCTCGGCATCGCGCTCGAGCGCGGCGGCAAAGCCGGCGGCCAGGCTCGCCCCCTTGCCGCGATTCGCCGCGTGACGAATGACGACGGCCCCCGCCGCCGCCGCGAGGCGCGCCGTCGCGTCGGTCGAGCCGTCATCGACGACGATCACGCGCGGCGCCTGCGGCAGAGCGCGGCAGGCGGCGACGATGGCGCCGATGCTGCCGGCCTCCTCGAAGGCGGGAATGACGATGACCGGACCGTTTTTCTTGGCGGGCATGGCGCGTCGTGCCTATCCTGTCGCGGCAGGAGAGCCGAACGCGGCGGGAAGGAGGAAGCCTGGATGGATCCGCCCGGGCACCCGGACGAGAGCGCCGAACCGGTGGACGTGCTCATCATCGGCGGCGGCCCGGCCGGCGCGACGGCGGCGGCCGTGCTCGCCGGGCGCGGCACGCAGGTTCTGCTGCTCGAGAAGGATCGCCATCCTCGCTTCCATATCGGCGAATCGCTGCTGCCGCGCAACATCGCCGTGTTCGAGCGGCTCGGCGTCCTGGCGCAGGTGGCCGCGATCGGCGTGCTCAAGCCGGCGGCGGAATTCGTCTCCGACGAGCACGGCTCGGCGGTGGCCTTCCCCTTCAGCCTGGCGCGCGGCGCGCGCGACCCATACGCCTTCCAGGTGCCGCGCGCGGCATTCGATCAGCTGCTCTTCGACAACGCCGCCGCGCGCGGGGCGCGGACGCTGGAACAGTGCCGCGCCGTGTCGCTGGATCCGGCACCGGCTGGCGGGCGGGCGCTGGTGCGGGCCGTCACCGCGGACCGTCAGCACCTCGCCTTCGCACCGCGCTTCGTGCTCGACGCCTCCGGCCGCGACACGTTCCTGGCCGGCCGGCTCGGCCTGCGCGAGCCAAACGCGCGCCACGCCTCGGCCGCCGTCTACGCCCATTACCGCGGCGCCGAGTTCCGCACCGGCGAGCGCGAGGGCTGCATCAGCATCCATCTCGCCCGCGACGGCTGGTTCTGGATGATCCCCCTGCCCGACGGTCTGATGAGCGTCGGGTTCGTCGCCCATCCGAGCCTGTTCAAGAGCCGCGACAGCAGCATGGCGGCGCTCCTTGCGGCGCAGATCGAGGCCAGCCCCACCGTCAGGGCGCGGATGCGGGCCGCCGAGCGGATCTCGGCGGTGACCGCGACCGGCAACTACTCCTATGCCGCGCGCACCAGCTGGGGCGAGGGCTACATGATGATCGGCGATTCATTCGCCTTCCTCGACCCGATCTTCTCGTCCGGCGTGCTGTTCGCGATGATGGCGGGCGAAATGGGTGCGGCGGTGGCGGAGGCCTGGCTCGCCGATCCGCGCGCCGGCCGGGTGCTGGCGCGGCGGGCCGAGCGGCGGCTGCGGCGCGGCATGGCAGCGCTCGGCTGGCTGATCCGGCGCATCAACGAACCGGTGCTGCGCGACATGTTCCTCTCCGCCAACAACCGCTTCCGCATGCGCGACGGGCTGATCTCCCTCCTCGCCGGCGATTTCGACCGTCCGCTGGCCGCGCGCGGCCCCGAGTTCGCCTTCAAGACGGCGTACCACATGCTGAGCCTCGCGCACCGGATCGGCCTGCGGCTGCATCCGGATGGTCAGCTGCGGCGCGCGCCCGGGGGCATGCTCGCTGCCGGATCCTGACCTCCGCGCCCGGGTGGCGGCGCACTATGCCGGGGCGCGCCCGTTCGCGCGCTTCTATGTCCGCCACAAGCTGCGCCTCGATCCGGTCCACGCTGCGCTGCTGGCGCTGGCCGGGCCCGAAGGCTTCGGCGACGTGCTCGATCTCGGCTGCGGCCGCGGCCAGACGGGCGTGCTGCTGCTGCTCGCCGGCGCGGCACGGCGCGTGCACGGGATCGAGCGCAATCAGGCCTGGCTCGCCGAGGCGAGGCGCGCCGGCGCGCCGTTGGGCTTCGTCGCGACGCAGGCCGACCTGGCCGCGCTGCCGGCGCTGCCGCCGGCCGACACGGTGCTGCTGATCGACGTGCTCTACCAGTTCAAGACGCCGGCACAGATCGCCCTGCTGGATGCGGCGGCGGCGGCGGCGCGGCGGCGCGTCGTCATCCGCAGCATGGATGCCGGCGCCGGGCTGCGCGGGGCGCTGACCCGGCTCGGCGAGGCCGCGCTGCGTTATCTCTGGCCCGGCTCGCGCTCCCGCATCAACCCGCTGCCGATCCTGCGTCTGACCGGCGCCTTCGCCGCCGCGGGCTGGACCACCAGCGTCACACGCTGCGCGAGCACGATGGCGCCGGCGAACATGCTCATCGTCGCCGAGCGCGCCGGCGCGGCCTGACCGAGGGTGGTCCTACCCGTTCTCCCGGCCCTGCCCTTCACCGAGCCGCGGCCGCAGCCGCTCGGGCAGATCGCCGAGGCTTTCCACCGTGTCGAAGTCGCGCAGCACCGCGTCGGTATCCAGTTCGACCTCGGCCACGGCCTCGGCGTGGCGGGCGAGCAGGAAGCGGGCGCCGACATCGCCCGTCAGCGCCGTCATTTCGGCGAAATAGCGCCGGTCCCACAGGATCGGATTGCCGGGCTTGCCGTGATGGGTCGGCAGCACGATCAGCCTTCCCTCGTCGGCGTCGTGGGTTTCGATCAGCCGGTCGATCACCCGCGCCGTCACCAGCGGCATGTCGCCGAGACAGACCACCGCGCCATCCACCTCGGTCCCGGCGAGCCCGGCGATGCCGGCGCGCAGGCTGGCGGAAAGCCCGTCGGCGAAGTCCGCCGCGGTCACGAAGCGCACCGGCCGGCCGGCCAGCGCGCTCCGGACGCCGTCCGACTGATGCCCCGTCACCACCAGCACCGGACGCGCGCCGGAGGAGAGGATGTTGTCCACCACGCGCGCGATCATCGGCTTGCCGGTCCGGTCGGGCAGCAGCAGCTTGTTGTAGGGCGCCATGCGGCTCGACCGGCCCGCCGCCAGCACCACGGCGGCGATCGCCTTGCGCCGCGGCGCGGTCTCGCCCTCGGCCGGCGCGGCGCGGGCCCGCGGCATCGGTCGGGCGGCGATGTCCTTGAGCAGCCCGCCCACGCCCATGCGCGCGACCTCGGCCGGCCCGGCGTCGAGCCCGGCGAAAATCCGCTGCAGCACGAAATCGATGCCGTTCGGCTTCGGGCTGCCGGCGCAGCCGGGCAGAACCAGCGCCGGTGCCGCCCCGATCCGCCCGACGCAGATCAGGTTGCCGGGATCGACCGGCATGCCGAAATGGCGGATCTCGCCGCCGAGCGCCACGATCGCCGCCGGGCCGACATCGCGCCGGTCCACCACCGCCGAGGCGCCGGCGACCATCAGCAGCTCCGCCCCGGCATCGAGCAGCCGGCCGAGCGCAGCGGCGATGGCGCCGGTCTCATGGGCCGAACGCAGCGGTTCGAGCAGGGTCCCGCCGAAGCCGCCGACGCGGGCCTGGGTCGCGGCAATGGTGTTCTCGGCCAGGCTCGCCTTCAGTCCGGGCAGTTCGGTCAGCACCAGCCCGGCGCGAAGCGGACGGAACGGATGCAGGCGCAAGACCGGCCCGCCCGTCCGCGCCACCACCTCGGCTGCTTCCAGCAGCGTGCCCGGCACCGCGAAGGGAATGATCTTCACCGTCGCCACCATCTCGCGCGGCGCCACCGGCGTCGCGTCCGGCAGCGTGCCGAGGGTCAGCGACTCGTCAACGGCATTGATCGCATCGACACGGGCGCGGTCGACGAGGATCAGCCCGGCGTGCTCGGCGGCGAAATTCACCCGCCCCGTTCCGGCCCGTCCGCGGCGCAGCAGCGGCGCCGCGAGCGCCACCGCGAGCCGGTCGGCGGCCTCGTTCTCGCCGATGTCGCCCGCCTCCAGCCGGGCGGCGATGACGCTGGCATGGCCCGCCTCGCGCAGCGCGGCGATCGCGCCGGCGTCCAGCACCTGGCCCTTGCGCAGCACGCGCCCGCCGAGCCGATGGGTGTGGGCGAGGATCGCCCCCTCCGCCTCGGCCAGGCCGGTCGGGCCGAAGATCACGCCGCCAGCTTTTGCGCCAGCGCGGCACCGCGGCGCACGGCGACGATCTCGGCGAGGATGGACAGCGCGATTTCCGGCGCCGTCACCGCCTCGATCGCCAGCCCGACCGGGCCGCGGATGCGCGCCATCGTGGCGTCGTCGTGGCCGAGCGCCCGCAGGCGCTTCAGCCGCGCCGCATGGGTCTTTTTCGAGCCGAGCGCGCCGATATAGAAGGCCGGGGACTTCAGCGCGCGGTCGAGCGCCGGGTCGTCGAGCTTGGGGTCGTGCGTCAGCGTCACCACCGCCGTGCGCACGTCCGGCGCCAGCGCGTCCAGCGCCTCGTCCGGCCAATCGTGGCTGACCACGACGTTGGGGAACCGCGCCTCGGTGGCAAAGGCGCGGCGTGGATCCACGACGGTGACGCCGAGTCCCATCGCCGCGGCCATCGGCACCAGCGCCTGGGCGATATGGACGGCGCCGACGACGACGAGGCGCAGCGGCGGGTTATGGGCGTGCAGGAACCAGGCGGTGCCGTCGATCGTGACCGTGCCGCTCTCGTCGGCGGCGAGCGCCGCCGCTGCCGCCTCCGCCAGGACCGCCGGCGCCGCCGCGTCCGGCAGCAAATGCTGCGCCCCATCGGCCAGCCGCGTCGCCAGCACCACCGGGCGCTTCTCCGCCCGCGCGCGCTGCAGGGCGGCGAGCGTTTCGGGCGTCACGCCAGCGCCTCGACGAACACTTTGACCTTGCCGCCGCACGCGAGCCCGACCTCCCACGCGCGCTCGTGGGTGACGCCGAAATCGAGCAGCTTCGGCACGCCGGTGCGCAGCGTCTCCATCGCCGCCTCGGCCACCGCGCCCTCGATGCAGCCGCCGCTGACCGAGCCGGCCATGTGCCCCGACGCGGTCACGGCGAGCCGGCTGCCGGCCGGGCGCGGCGAGGAGCCCCAGGTCTCGGTGACGGTCGCCAGCGCCACCTTCTCCCCGGCGGCGCGCCAGGAAGCGGCCTGGCTCAGCACGTCCTCGGCCTCGGCGAAGGCGTTTGCGGTCTCGCTCATGCGGCATCCCTCCAGATCGGCCCCGCGCCCCGCGCCGGCGCCGGCCGCGACAGCAGACTCACCAGCGCGCGCAGGCTGGCCAGATTATGCACCGGGCGGAACTCGTCGACATGCGGCAGCATCGCCCGGACGCCTTGCGATTTTGGCTCGAACCCGTCCCAGCGCAACAGCGGATTGAGCCAGATCAGCCGGCGCGAGGAGCGGTGCAGACGGTCCATGTTCTCGGCCAGGCCGCGCGCGCCCTCGCGGTCGAGCCCGTCGGTCATCAGCAGCACCACCGCACCCTGGCCGAGGACGCGGCGCGACCACGCCCGGTTGAAGCGGGCCAGCGACTCCCCAATGCGGGTGCCGCCGGACCAGTCCGGCACGATGTGCGCGACCATCTGGAACGCCACTTCGGCGTCGCGGTGGCGCAGCTGGCGGGTGATGTTGGTCAGCCTGGTGCCGAACAGGAACACGCTGACGCGCTCGCGCTCGTTCGCCACGGCATGCAGGAAATGCAGCAGAATCTGGGCATAACGCTGCATCGATCCGGAGATGTCGCAGAGAATGACCAGCGGCGGCGGGCGCTCGACGCGGGTCCGGCGGGCGATTTCGAGAATCGCCCCGCCCTGGCGCAGGCTGGCGCGCAGCGTCGCGCGGAGATCGGCCAGCGCGCCACGCGGATCGGGACGGGTGCGGCGCGTGCGCCGGGCATCGAGCGGCAGCACCAGGCGGCGGATCTCGGCCTTGGCGGCGGCGATCTCCTCGGCGCCCATGGCCTCGAAATCCATGCCCTGCAGCCGCTCGCGCTCCGAGGCCGTGAGCGCCACCTCCAGTGTCTCACGGGCGCGCTCCTGCTCCGGCGGGTGAGCGCGGGCGGGGGCGAAGGCTTCGGCGACGCGGCGCGCGGCCGGCGGCGGCTTGGGCTTTTCCGGCACCGTGCTGGCGGCGAGCAATGCCAGCGCCGCGGCCTGGCGGGCCGCGTCCGGGCTGCGCCAGAACAGGGCGAAGGCCTGGTCGAAAATCTCACGCTGCTCGTGGCGATGCACCATCACCGCCCGCAGCCCGGCGCGGACCTCGGCCCGGTTGCCGAGATCGAGCCGGCTCAGCGCGTCGGCCGCGGCGAGCGTCTCGGCCGGGCCGACCGGCAAGCCGGCACGGCGCAACAGGCGGGCGAACTGCATCACGTTCGCCGCGAGCTGTCCGCCGCCGTTCGTCACCGCCCGCTCACGGCGCCGGCGCCGCCTCGCGCGCCTCGGCCACCAGCCGACCCAGCTCCGCGCCGCGCAACTGGGCGATATCATCCTGATATTTCAGCAATACCCCGAGCGTCTCCTCGACCACGGCGGGGGTCAGCTCGACCTGGTCGAGATGCGCGAGCGCGTTGGCCCAGTCGATCGTCTCGGCGACGCCGGGCAGCTTGAACAGGTCCGACGACCGGAGCTTCTGCGCGAAGGCGACGACCTGCGCGGCGAGCAGCGCCGGCACCCGCGGCGCCTTGCGCGCCAGGATCGCCCGCTCGCGCTCGGCGGAGGGATAATCGACCCAGTGATAGAGGCAGCGGCGGCGGATGGCGTCATGCACCTCGCGCGTGCGGTTCGAGGTGATCACCACCGGCGGCGGCGTGGTCGCACGGATGGTGCCGTATTCCGGCACGGTGATCTGGAAATCGGCCAGCAGCTCCAGCAGGAACGCCTCGAACGGCTCGTCGGCGCGGTCGAGCTCGTCGATCAGCAGCACCGCCGGCGGCAGCGACGGGTCGATCGCCGCCAGCAGCGGCCGTTCGCGCAGGAACTCCCGGGCGTAGATGTTGCGCCCGAGCAGATCGCGGTCGGCCTCGCCGGCCGCCTCGGCGAGCCGGATCGCCATCAGCTGCCGGGCATGGTCCCACTCATACGCGGCGGCCGAAAGATCGAGCCCGTCGTAGCATTGCAGCCGCACCAGCCGCCGCCCGAGCCCCTCGGCCAGCACCTTGGCGATCTCGGTCTTGCCGGTGCCGGGTTCGCCTTCGAGGAACAGCGGCCGGCCCATCGCCAGCGCCAGATGCACCGCGGTGGCGAGCTCGCGGTCGGCGACGTAGCCGCCGCGCTCGAGCAGCAGCAGCGTCTCGGCGACGGAGGACGGCGCCGACACTAGATCAGGCTTCCGAAGATCAGCACCAGGATGGCGAGGAACAGGACGATGCCGATCCAGCCGATGATGGGCAGGCCGAGCGGCTCGATGGGAATGAGCGAAACCCCGGCCGGCGCCGCTTCCGGCACGCCGGCCTCGGCCGGGCCGAGCTGGGCGGCGAACCGGTCGAAAAACTGGTCGGCCATGGATTTCGCCGTGGCGTCGATCAGCCGCGCGCCGAGCTGGGCGATCTTGCCGCCGACCTGGGCATTGACCGTGTAGCGCAGCATCGTCGCCGCACCATCGGCATCGAGCGCCACCTTCGCGCCGCCCTTGGCGAAGCCGGCGACACCGCCCTGGCCTTCGCCGCTGATGGTGTAGCCGCGCGGCGGATCGAGGTCGGAGAGCTGCACCTTGCCGGCGAATTTCGCCGCGATCGGGCCGATGCGGACCGAGGCGGCGGCCTTGAGCTCGGTATCGGAGAGCTTTTCCAGGCTGTCGCAGCCGGGGATCGCCGCTTTCAGGATCTCCGGGTCATTCAGCGCCGCCCACACACGCTCGCGCGGCGCCTCGATCCGCCGCTCGCCGGTCATGTCCATGTCGAAGCCCCTCTTTACCGCGCGCGGACGTTACCGGCGGGGAATGCGGCACGCAACCGGCCGCCGGGCGGGATTTGCGGGCGGCAACGCCAGGCACATATGCCTGCACGCATGACGCCCGATCCCCGCCTCCGCCCCGTCTATATCGGCAGCGAAATCTACCGGCGCTCGACCTACGGCCCGAAGCATCCGCTCGCCATCCCGCGCGTCTCGACGGTGACGGATCTGTGCCGCGCCCTCGGCTGGCTGGACGACGCCGTCTTCGTCAGCGCGCCGATGGCCACACCGGCCGAACTGACGCGCTTCCACGACGCGGACTACATCGCCGCGCTGGCCCGGGCCGAGGCGGCGCAGACGGTGAGCGCCGCCGACCGCGCCCGGTTCGGCATCGGCGCCGACGGCAACCCGATCTATCCGGAGATGTTCCGCCGCCCCGCGACCTCCGCCGGCGGGGTGATGCTGGCCGCGCGCCTGCTCGCCGATGGCGGCGTCGTGCACTGCCCGGGCGGCGGCACGCATCACGGACGACGCGACCGGGCGGCGGGATTCTGCTACGTCAACGACCCGGCGCTCGGCCTCCTCACCTGGCTCGACATGGGGCTGGAGCGGCTGGTCTATCTCGACATCGACGCCCATCACGGCGACGGCGTGCAGGACGCGTTCCACGACGATCCGCGCGTCTTCACCATTTCCATCCACGAATCCGGGCGCTGGCCCTTCACCGGCGCGGCGCATGACCGCGCCGGCGGAGCGGCGCGCAACCTGCCGGTGCCGGCCGGGTTCAACGACAGCGAACTCGCCGTGCTGATGGAGACGGCCGTGCTGCCGCTGATCGCGCGGCTGCAGCCTCAGGCGATCATGCTGCAATGCGGCGCCGACGGGCTGGCGGAAGACCCGCTGGCGCGGCTCGGCCTCTCCAACAACGCACACCGCGCCGTGGCGACGGCGCTGCTGGGCCTGTCGCCACGCCTGCTGGTGCTTGGCGGCGGCGGCTACAACCCCTACACGGTGGCGCGCTGCTGGGCCATGGTGTGGGGGGCGCTGAACGGACTGGAACCGCCCGCACGCCTGCCACCGGAGGCGGAGACGGTGTTGCGGGGGCTGAGCTATAACCGCGCCGCCGGCCGCAACCCGCCGGACCACTGGTTCACCACCCTGCGCGATGCGCCGCGCGAGGGGCCGGTGCGCCCCGAGATCCGCGCGCTCGCGGCGCTGACCCTGCCGAGTTGAGCCTTGCCTGCCGAGTTGAGCCTTGAAGGAGAGTATGACCGCATGAGCCCCCGCCCCCGCCATCTGCTTGCCCTCCTGGCCCTGGCGCCGCTGGCCATCGCCGCGCCCGCCCTCGTGCGCGCCGCCGCGCAGCCCGAGATCACCCAGGCCCAACCGGAACTGGCCAAGGAGAAGCTCGTCATCATCACCCATGACGGCAAGCGGCACGATTTCAACGTCGAACTGGCGACCGGCGAGAAGGAACAGATCACCGGCCTGATGTTCCGCACCAGCGTTCCCGCCGATGGCGGCATGCTGTTCGACTGGGGCCGGCCGCGGCAGAGCCAGATGTGGATGCGCAACACCAAGGTGCCGCTGGACATGGTGTTCATCGACGAGACGGGCGTGATCCGCCGTATCGCCGAGGACACGGTGCCGGAGAGCCTCGCCATCATCGATGGCGGGCCGGACGTACGGGCGACGCTGGAGCTGGCCGCCGGCACCGCAGCGCGGCTCGACATTCGCGTCGGCGACAAGGTCGAGGCGGCGCAGTTCGCCAAGGGCGGCTGAATGACACGAACGCTTGCGCCGGACGGGCGCAAAATCTAGGGTCCGGGCGCGTCGGGGCGTGGCGCAGCCTGGTTAGCGCGCGTGTTTTGGGTACACGAGGCCGCCGGTTCGAATCCGGCCGCCCCGACCAGCGAACGAGGAGCATCGAGCCGAATGAGCCAGCGAGCGCGGATCTTCCAGCCACCGAAGACGGCGATGCAGTCCGGCCAGGCGCGCACCCATGAGTGGGTGCTGGAATATGTGCCCGAACAGGCGCGCAGACCGGACCCGCTGATGGGCTGGAGCGGCGGCGCCGAGACCCAGGCGCAAGTGCGGCTGAGCTTCGCCACACGCGAGGAGGCGCTCGCCTACGCCGAGCGCGCGGGCATCGCCTACGACCTCGAAATCCCGCACGCGCGGCGCTTCCGCCCGAAAGTCTATGCCGATAATTTCCGCTACGGCCGAACCGAGAACTGGACCCACTAGTGTCCCGATTCCGAAGTTCGCCGCATTGCAATGCGGTCGGAATCGGGACACTGGCTTTTTGTTTTCAGTGGCCTGCTTATCCGCTCCGCCCGTCGCTGAATGCGACGGACTTCGCGGGCAGGACACTAGAGTAGGATGACATCGCCTTCGCTCCGCCATCCCACTCTGGCTCTCTGTATGATCGCGTGATTCAGACCTACGGCAATTCCGCCTACGGTCATCACGCTCTAACCCCACTGCCGGCCGCGCAGCGCCCTTAGCTCAGTCGGATAGAGCAACAGCCTTCTAAGCTGTGGGTCGGTGGTTCGAGTCCACCAGGGCGCGCCAAGCATCTGCAGCGGTTGGAGTGCGACCTCAGCCCCACCCAGGCGCAACGGCGAAGCGCGGTTGCCCGGCATGGTCGGCCGGTGCGGCTTGTGCAAGCCGAGCCGATCGACCGGCAAGCGGATGCGGGCAGTCTCGGTGCGCAGCGGCGTAGCATCGTTATTCCTGATCGGATATAACGAGGCCATGAGCAGCGACCGAGACCCCGCACGGCATCCAAGCATCGACGCCGCCGGCCTCGATTGGGTCGAGGTCACGGATCACGGCCGGCGCGTGCGCCTGCACGTGCGCGACGATACCGGCCGGCCCGCGTCGCTATCCCTTCCCGCCTGCGCGCTGAACGCGGTGTTATCCGCGGTGCCGGCGGAGAGCGACCCGCGATCGGCGGGTGCGACGGTGCATCGGCTCGATGGCTGGTCGCTCGGCCGCGGGCCCGACGGGTTCGTGCTGACCCTGCACCGTGCCGACGGCAGCCGCATCGCCTTCGCGATCGCCGGGTGGCAGATCGCCGCCATCGCGAGCCTGGCCGGGCAGGACGCCGTTCCGCGCGATCGGCTGAACTGAGGCGGGAGCAGCCGCGACCTCGACACGGCGGCCGCCGGCCGAGGCGGAGGACTGGTCCGCCCCAGCCGTAGCCGCCCGCACCTGCGCTCAGAAACTATGGATCTGCGCGGTGTTGAGGCTGGCGACGCCGGCGAAGATGATTTTCGTGTTGTCGGCCAGCGTCACCGTGGTTGAGCCGCCGGCACTGGTCTGCCCGGTGATGGCGCCGGCGCCGTAGCCGAACAAATCCACCTGGTCGGCGGCGGAGAAATGCCAGATCGTCTCGGTCCCGCCGGCCGCGCCCTTGGTGAACTCGAACACGTTCGCCCCGCTCCCCGCCACGATCACCGCGTTGCCGGTGCCGGCGACGAAACTGTCATTGCCCGCGCCGCCGAAGACCGTCGTGTTGCCGGTGCCGGCGAAGAAGATGTCGTTGCCCGAGGCGCCGCCGCCGTTCAGCGTCGTGTTGCCGGTGCCGTAGCCGACGAACGTATTGCCGTTGCTGGCGCCGAACAGATTGATCGCACCGCCGGCCCCGGCAAACAGCACCGCCGCCGGGCTGTTCGCCGCCGAGACCACGGTGCTCTGGCTCGATTGCGCGTCGTAAAGCAGGCTGCCGGTGTTCTGGAAGAATTCATCCGAACCGCCGGTGCCGGCCCACACCGAGGCATTGCCCGCCCCGCCCACCATCGTCGCCGCGCCCTGCTGGACGGCGAACTCCGTCGTCTCGCCGCCCATGAAGTAGACATACTTGCCCGAGCCGCCGAACAGCGTCGCCTGGCCCGAGCCGCCGAGGATCGTGCCGGTGCCCGTGGTGTTGCCGACGAATTCCAGCCCGGCGCTCGAATTCAGCTCATAGAGCCCGCCGCCGGCATTGGCGAAGATCGTCTCCTGCCCAGCCCCCGCCGCCACCGTGTCCTGCCCGCCGGAATTGACCACCGTGTTGGCGCCGCTGTTGCCGCCGAACACCTCCGCGCCCGCGGCGTTGAGGAATTCGGTCTGCCCCGAGGCGTTCGAGCCGACGATGGTGTCCGCTCCGTTCGACGAAACCATCTCCTGCGAGCCGCTGAGGAAGGCGAGATTCTGGCCGGTGCCGGTGGTGATGCTGTCGGCCCCGGCCGACGCGTAGATGGTGTTGGCGCCGTTGCCGGTGAACACGGCGTCGTTCGCCGCGGTGGTGATGGTGCTGTTGCCGGAACCGCCGATGATCGTGTGCTGACCATGCGAATCGACGATCGAGCCGCCGCCGGCGCCATTGGCGATCAATTGATCCGGCGCCGCATTGTTGCCGACGGTGAGGTTGGTGGTATTGGGCCCCGCAGCGATGAGCGCGCTATAGAAGGCGGGCATGGCAACGGCTGCCCCCGCGGCAGGAGCGCTGGCGAACGCAATGCTCCGCGCGCCCGAACCGGCGGCGAAGCCGAGGCCGGTCGGGGCCACCGAGACGAGCGGCGGGCCGCCGCCCAGATCAACGGTGCTCCATTGCGCGATCGCCGCCTGCTCGGCGGCGGTATAGTCCGACAGATCGAGCCCGAGCGCGCCCCGATCCAGCGCGCCGCCCGGGGTGATGGCGATCGCCGCACCGGTGGCCGAATTGCTCAGCGCCAGCCCGGCCCCTGCGGTCAGGTTCGCCAGGTCAAGCGCCACGGAGGTGCCGGTGTTGAAGAACACGTCCAGCGTCGACGCGTTGGCGAAGACCGCGGCGGAGATGGTGCCGTTGGCGAGCAGCGTATCCCCGGCGGCGAGACCATCGAGCGTGAGCGTGTTGCCGACCATGCTGTTGCCGCCGAAATCCAGGGTCTCGCCCTGGCTCGTCGGCGCCGCGAACTTCACATCGCCATAGGCGGCGCCGCTGGCGATGGTGAGATCCGCCCCCAGGTCCAGTGTCGTGCCACCGGTATAGGTGGCCGAGTTGCCCAGGATCACGTTGCCGGGGCCCTGGATCACCAGCGCGCCGGCGCCGGCATTGGTACCGGTGCCGCTCGAGCCCGTCTGGTCGGCGACCGGGTCGGCGACGTTCAGTGTCTGTCCGGCGGCGGCGGCGAGGGTGACTGCGCCATTGCCCTGGATGAAGATCCCGGCGCCGAAGCCATTGCCGGAGCCAGCTTGGGGTCCGGTCGAGCTGCCGCCCTGGCCGCCGCCGACGCTCGCGCCGGCCAGACTGCCGGTGCTGAGGGTCAGGACGCCGCCCTGCTGGACGAAGATGTCGCCGCCCGCACCGAGGCCGCCGCCGCCGCCCGCCGCGCCCGATCCGCCGCCGAAGCCGCCGGCGGCAGGAGTCAAACCCGACCCGCCGCCGCCGCCGCCGAATCCACCCGCGCCGCCTGGTCCTGGAATTAGGGTCGCCAGCCCGCCGCCACCACCACCGCCGCCGCCGAAGCCGCCAGCCAATCCCGGCGCGCCGAGCAAGTTGGTAAGGCCGCCGATTCCCCCGCTCGGCAGCAATCCCAAATCGGCGCCGCCGCCATTGCCACCGTTGGCGCCGGCTAGCCCATTCCCCCCCTGGCCACCCACAGCCGCATCGGCGCTGAAGCTCACCGAACTGAGCGCCACCGTCGCGCTGCTGCCGACGAACAGCCCGCCACCCGCGCCCATGCCGCCGCCGCCACCCGCGACCCCGCCCGCCTGCCCCACAGCGAGAGCGTGGGCGACGGTCAGGTCGTTGATGCTGACAGAGCCGGAGAGGACGGCAAGGCCCCGATACGTATAGGTGCCATCGAGGGTGAACCCGCCGCCGTTGATGACCAGCGAGACGCCGCTATGCAGGGCGATGGCCGGCAGGTTCGCCGATTCGACGATCGAGTTCTGCAGCGTCAGCGTCGCGGTGCCGCTGGTCTGCGCGTCGATCAGCGTAATATCGCTGGCCAGCAGTGCGCTGGTGGTGACATCGAACGTCGTGCTGGACATGATAGCGTTCCCACTCCCCCGTATGCGACGTGTTTAACAATTCGCAGGAACGTTGCGTAGGGGGATGAGCCGCTAGCCGGCAGAGAGATAAGTACACAATCGCGTGATGACCGCACGGAACATCTCTTCGGTCAGCCGACGTGTCGCGGTATTGTAACGCGAGACGTGAAAGCTCTCGAAGAGGCGTCGCCCGCCGGGCAGTGCGTGTTCCGCGCCGTGAGCGAACGGATGGGCACGCAGGGCTAGGCCATGGGCCCGCAGCACCGCCTCGTGAGCGATGCGGCCGAGCGCGAGAATCGCACGCAGGTTAGGCATCGCCGCCAGTTCGGCGGCCAGAAACGGCCGGCACGCCGCGATCTCGGCTGGCAGCGGCTTGTTTTCCGGCGGCACGCAGCGCACCGCGTTGACGATGCGGCAATCACGCAACGCGAGACCGTCACCGGCATCGGCGCCGTAGACGCCATCGGCAAGCCCCGCGGCACGCAGCGTCGCATAGAGCAGAATGCCGGCATGGTCGCCGGTGAAAGGGCGGCCGGTCCGGTTGGCGCCCTTCAGCCCCGGCGCGAGGCCGACGAGGAGGAGCGGCGCCGTCCGCGGCCCGAACCCTGGCACCGGCGCGTTGAACCAGCCTGGCCAAGCGGCCCGGTTGGCCGTGCGGAACGCGGCCAGACGGGGGCAGAGGCCGCAGTCCGGCCCAGGTTCGCCGGACAGAGGCACGGCTCAGCCGGCGTCGGCCGGATGATCCGCATAGGGCTCCGCCGGTGTCGGGCGGGTGCCCTGCCGCGGCCGGGGCTCCATCTGCCGGCGAGTGAATTCCGGCGCCACATCCGCGAGTTCCACGAATTCGTCGGCCTGGCGCCGGAGCTCGTCGGCGACCATCGGTGGCGAGGTGCGAACCGATGAGATGACGGTCACGCGGACGCACTGGCGCTGGACTGCCTCGACCAGGCGGCGGAAATCGGAGTCGCCGCTGAACAGCACGGCGTGATCGAGCTTCGGGGCGAGTTCGAGCATGTCGATCGCCAGCTCGATGTCCATATTGCCCTTGATCCGCCGCCGGCCTGCGCTGTCGGTGAATTCCTTTGCCGGCTTGGTGACCAGCGTGTATCCGTTATATGCGAGCCAGTCGGTGAGCGGCTTGATCGGTGAATATTCTTCGGTCTCCAGGATCGCCGAATAATAATAGGCGCGGATCAGGTGACATTGGCGGCGAAAAAACCCAAGGAGACTCCTGTAATCTACATCAAAGCCCAGATTTCTGGATGCAGAATACAGATTTGCTCCGTCAATGAACAACGCGGTGCGTTCATTTTGTAGGAAATGCATGTATGGAACCTTCCGGTATCGCTAATCGGACTATGCGCCTGTCCGAGCGGCAGTCTCACCGGTCGCAGTCTCAACTGGGCAGTCTCAACTGATTTGGTCTGCTTCGCCCGAATGGCAATGTCTCTTTCATAGACCCGGCGTACGCACCGGGGAAGGGGGTTCGGCATGATTATCGTTGCGCTCGGCGCAAACATCCCGGCCCCGGATGGCGCCCCGCCGCTCGTCACGCTGCGGCGCGCGCTCGGCGCCCTGGCCGCGCTGCCTGGGCTCCAACTCGTCGGCACTTCGCGGGCCTGGAGCAGCGCGCCCGTTCCGCCCTCCGCGCAACCCCGCTATCTCAATGCCGTCGCCGGCCTCGTGGGGACCGCGGATCCGGTCTGGCTGCTCGGTGCCCTGCAGGGAATCGAGGCCGCCGCCGGGCGCCGGCGCAGCGTGGCCAATGCGCCACGCCCGCTCGATCTCGACATCATCGACCTCGATGGACTCGTACGGAGCTGCCCGGACCCGGTCCTGCCGCATCCGCGTGCGCATCAGCGCGGCTTCGTCCTGCGACCGCTGGCCGAGCTGGTGCCGGACTGGACTCACCCGGCCACCGGCGCGACGCTCGCCAGCCTCATCGCCGCCCTGCCCGCTGAGGATCTGGTGCCATTTGGGCCACTCGCGCCGCTCTGAGCATCCCTGGGGGCGCGCTCTGGCCCCCCGATCGGCACATGGCAGCGCCGCGCACGGCGGAATTGTGGAAATATGTGTATCCAACCGGCGCCGTCGACCGTAATGGGCAGGCGCGGTGCCACGATCCCTACGTACATCCGCCACGGCCCGAGTGATTGCATCTCCGTGGCGGCTGCCTAAATGTTTATTCAACCGGCCAGAGCGCAGGACGCACCAATGGTGAGGTGTGACGACATCCGAGGCCGCCGAACCGGGCACGCGGAGCCAGGGAGTGGCTTTGGCGCGGATCGGGTGTCGAGCCGCTGGGCCACATGAGGACGGAGAGACAGGCATGAAGGCGTTTCTTTTGGCGGGCGTGGCGGCGGCAGCGTTGGCGCTGCCCGGGATCGCGCTGGCGGGCGGAGCCAGTGGGCCGTGCGGCCGCACCGTGAACACCGGCAGCGCGATCAGCGGCACGCCCACCGCAGCCCTGCGCACCGGGGACAATTCGACAGTCGCCGCACTGCGCACCGACCAGAATTCGACGACCGCCGCGCTGCGCACCGATCAGAACTCGACCGTCGCTGCACTGCGGTCGCCGGAGAATTCGACGACGGCCGCGCTGCGCACCGAGGAGAATTCGAAGACCGCCGCGCTGCGCACGGATCAGAACTCGACCGTCGCCGCACTGCGGTCGCCGGAGAATTCGACGACAGCCGCGTTGCGCACGCCGGATAATTCCACCGTCGCCGCGCTGCGCACCGAGGAGAATTCGAAGACCGCCGCGCTGCGCACGGACCAGAACTCGACGGTCGCCGCACTGCGGTCGCCGGAGAATTCGACGACGGCCGCGTTGCGCACGCCGGATAATTCCACCGTCGCCGCGCTGCGCACCGAGGAGAATTCGAAGACCGCCGCGCTGCGCACTGACCAGAACTCGACCGTCGCCGCACTGCGGTCGCCGGAGAATTCGACGACGGCCGCGTTGCGCACGCCGGACAATTCCACCGTCGCCGCGCTGCGCACCGAGGAGAATTCGAAGACCGCCGCGCTGCGCACGGACCAGAACTCGACGGTCGCCGCACTGCGGTCGCCGGAGAACTCGACTGTCGCCGCGCTGCGCACGGATGAGAATTCGACGACGACGAAGAGCGACGGGTCGGAGCTGCGTCTCGCCTCCGCGCTCGAGCCCTGCCGGGAATAGAGCTTCGTCCGCTTCAGCCAACCGGCCCGGCGCGAGGGATACGCCCCCGCGCCGGGCTTTTCTTCGTACAGCCTGCCAACGTCCCTCAATCCAGACGGGAGGAGCACGCGCGGCATGGATCCGGTTCCCGAGTTCCGAATCGAGCATGACAGCCTCGGCGAGGTCGCCGTGCCCGCGCACGCCTATTTCGGCGCGCAGACCCAGCGCGCGGTGGCGAATTTCCCCATTTCGGGGGTGCCGATCTCGCACCACGCGTCGCTGATCCGCGCGCTCGCCATGGTGAAGCAGGCGTCAGCCCGCACCAACACGAAGCTTGGCAAGCTCACCGCCGTCAAGGCCAACGCCGTCGATGCCGCTGCTCAGGACGTGATTCTTGGCAAGCTGCATGGTGAGTTTCCCGTCGACGTCGTCCAGGGCGGCGCCGGCACGTCCACCAACATGAACATGAACGAGGTATTGGCCAACCGTGGCCTCGAGTGGCTCGGGCAGACGCGGGGTGCGTATGCCGCCCTGCATCCCAACGACGACGTCAATCTCTCGCAATCGACCAACGACGTCTATCCGACCGCGGTTCGGCTTTCGATCCTGCTCGCACGCGAATCGCTTGGCAGCGCGCTCGAGCGGCTGGCGGTGGCGTTCGAGAAGCAGGCCGCGGCAACCGCGTCGATCGTCAAACTTGGCCGCACCCAGCTGCAGGATGCGGTGCCGATGACGCTCGGGCAGGAGCTGGGTGCGTTCGCCACGACCATCCGCGAGGATGAGCAGCGGCTGCAGGAGGGGGCGCGGCTGCTGCATGAGGTCAATCTCGGCGGCACCGCGATCGGCACCGGGATCAACGCCGATCCCGAATTCGGCCCGCTCGCCATCGCCGAGCTTGGACGCATTTCCGGATTCCCGCTGATCCAATCGTCCAATCTCGTCGAAGCGAGCTGGGACATGGGCGCGTTCGTCATGTTTTCCGGCGTGCTCAAGCGGGTCGCCGTGAAATTGTCGAAGATCGCCAATGATCTGCGGCTCCTCGCCTCGGGCCCGCGCGGCGGCATCGGCGAGATCGTGCTGCCGGCGATGCAGCCGGGCTCGTCGATCATGCCCGGCAAAGTCAATCCGGTGATCCCCGAGGTGCTGAACCAGGTCTGCTTCCAGGTGATCGGCAATGACCTCGCCGTCACCCTCGCGGCCGAGGGCGGACAGTTGCAGCTCAACGCCTTCGAGCCGATCATCGCCCACAATATCCTGACCTCGCTGGCACTTCTGACCAACGCGGTGGAGGTTTTCGCCGAGCGCTGCGTCGCCGGCATCACCCCGCGCGCCGATATCTGCGCGCGCCACGTCGAGGCGAGCATCGGCGCGGTCACGGCGCTGGTGCCGATCATCGGCTACGAACGCGCCGCGGCGCTGGCGCAAGAGGCCCTGGCGAGCGGGCGCACCGTGCGCGACCTGGCGCGCGAGCAGCACGGCATGAGTGGCGCGATGCTCGACGCGCTGCTCAATCCCACCCGGCTCGCCCGGGAGCCATAGGCGCACCGCCCGCCGGGCGACCGGAGCAGGAAGGCCCAGCGCACCTATACCGAGGTCACGAAAACGCCGCCGGGCTGGTGCCACAGCGGCGCATTCGGCAGGTCATTCCTGGCCAGATTTTGCGCGCCCAACGCGGGCGCCGCGTCTCATTGCATCGGGCCGGGCGGCGACCACTGGAAGGTCTTGCGGTTGCACGGATAGGCGTTGATGAAGTAGCGCAGCACGGCGCTGGCGGCCGGCTCATCCATGTATTGCGGAGCCGCCTGCGCCCAGGAGATGAGCCCGGAAATCGATTGGCGGCGGGTTGGCGCCGGGTTCGGCAGGCACACCTTCCGCTTGGCGTGACGCGCCCCCATCGTGTCGAGGAGATGGAAGTCCAGCACCGCCTCCTGGTAGCCGGCGCAGAGGCTGGTGGCCGAGATGTAGAGCGGGTTGTCGCTGCGCGTGGTGCAGGCATTGTAGAGGTCGCGCAGCGAATGGATTTCCAGCGCACCGCTGCCGACGGCGGCAACCGGCGCGGAGGCGGCCGGCACGACGCTCTGCGAGGCGGAAGCAGCGGGAACGGCCGCCGGCTTGGCGCTGTCAGCCAGTTTGGTGCTGTCGGCCAGCGCGGGCAGCGTCGCGGCCAGCAGGCCGACGCAGCCGAGAAGGGCAAGGCGCATAGGGTTTCTCCACGTAAAGGTCGAAGGACGCATTCGGTCGTCTCAGGTCAGGCCGGTCATCGCCGGGGCCGATCGCCGCTTCGCCGTCTCAACCGGGGGTGCATTAGCGCGTTTCCCCGGTCGCGACGGCGAATGTTCCGTGTCGTTTTCATGACACTTTCATGACAGACGCGGCTCCGTCGGTTCTGCCCGCTACTGGAACGGGTAGTAGCGCATGCTGAACATGTAGATCTGCTCGTTGACCTTGGGTGCTCCGCCAACACCGGCAAACGTCGCGCGGCGAACATACTGGTATTGCGGCCCGGCCAGGAAGACGCCGACATTCTTGCCTTCCAGGAAGCGCCACCAGAAGCCGACCGAGCCCTCGGTCACGCCCGAGGTATTGGCGGTGCAGACCGGGTTGCTCTGGATGTCGCAGCCGGCGTTGGAATAGAGCGCGCTGCCATAGCCATAGCCCTTGCCGGCGTTGGTGAATGCGGTGGCGCGCTCCTGCTCGGTGCCCAGGTAGAGGTAAGCGTCGACCGCATCGCTCGGATGCGCGATGGCGCCGATCAGCAACTGTGCACCAGGGATCGGGGCCGGCGACCCGTCTCGCCCGACAGTGGCGTCAGGCAGGCCGGCGGTGGTGTAGCGGCCGATACCGTAGCCGGCGAGGAAGGTCGAGTAGACGTCGAGCCACTGGTCGAAGAACGAGTAGAGCACGCCGCCACCGACACCGCCGGCCGGGGTGATGTGGTTGTTGCCGCCGGTGCCGATGGTGGTCCGGTCGCGCAGCCAGCGGCCGAGCCCGTAGAGCTCGTAATGGCCGAAGCCCGGGTCGTAGGTGGTCTTGAGGATCACGTCCGGCGCGGCATCGAAGGAATAGTTGGTGCCGGAGAAGTAGAGCGGCCCGCCAGGGAACTGGTAGTAGGTCGTCCCCTTCACCCCGGTGCCGTTCGGCCCGACATACCAGTTCGAGGCCGGATTTTCGAGCGAGAGGCCGACATTGAAGCGGTTGTCGTCGAAGCTCTTCACCAGGCGGTATTCCATATTCCGCGTCCAGGTGAAGCCGACGATGTACTGTGCTTCCGGATCGATCGGGATCAGTTCCTGGCGCGGCACCATGCCGGTCTTGAACATGGTCGCCAGCGACCAGCCCTCGCCGACCAGCGCGTGCAGACCCAGATCGGAATCGTCGATCTGAGCGTAGTAGAGCCGCCAGCGCGGATTATACGAGCTGCTCTCGATCGAGTTGGCGGTCGGCGCGGCGGACAGGAAGTCGCCCTCGAGATAGGCCCCAACCGAGATCGAGTTGGAAATATTGCCCTGCGCCAGCGCCGCCCAGCGGCTCTGGCGGGCATCCATGCGGAACTCGCCGATATAGTAGTTCGGGTTGTTCGCCATCGGGATCGCGGTGTTGAAGTTCGATCCGACGCCGGCGGTCTCGTTGTGGTTGCGGTAGATCGCCGCCGCCTCGACATACCCGCCGAGCGTGACCGTGAGGCCGCCGATGCGCAGCGAGTAGCCAGGCGCCAGCTGGGTCAGGATCGCCGGGCTCGCGGAGTAGAGCGAGTCGGAACCCGGCGGCGGCGGCACGGTGGTGATCGGATACTCGTCCGAAAACGCCGCCGGCGGCACCGGGTTGACGGAGGTGCCAACCGCAGGCGGCGGCGCGATGGTGGGCGGAATCTGCTGCGGCACCAGGGTAGGCGGCGCTGCCTGGGCGACGGTCGGCGCGGCGTAGGGCGCGGCGGTTGCGGCTGCCCGCGCCTTCTGAGCCTCGGCTGCCTTGGCCTTCGCTTGATCCGCGAGCTGCTGCTTGAGCCGCTTCAACTCCTTCTGCAGATCTTTGATCTCGCTCTCGATCGAATTGAGGTTGTCGCCAGCCGCCTGGGCCAGCGCGGGCGAAACGGAGAATGCGCCGGCGGCGAGGATGGTCGCCGCCAGAAGCGAGGTTCGGACGAAGTGCACTCGGGTCATGACATCCACATCGCAGGAGTGACGCCGGCCAGCGGCCGGACGAAAGCGGGCGGACCCTACGGCCCCGCCGTCGCGATGTCGTGATGAAAATGGCGGAAATTTAATGAAACTTGTATGACAGCAAGCCGGTTCCGGCGCGGCTCAGGCCTTCCGTTCCCAGCCAGTCCGCCCCTGCTGCCAGTAGGCCAACGTGTGCCCGGCCGTCTTCGCCGCGGTCCAGCGCCCGCGCGCCGCTGCCACGGCCGCCTCGTCCTGGCCGTCGAACAGATCGAACACGCGCGTGAATGCGGCCAGCCGCTCGCTCGCCACGCCGTCGATCAGGAACAGGTAGCGCGCCCCGTTCGGCGCCACGTCCACGGTATCGAGCCAGATCGGCTGCAGCTCGGGCGCTCCGCTCGCCGCGGTGCCGTGCGGCAGCCAGTCAGGGTCCTCGCCGAGCCAGAGTGCGGCATCCAGCGCCGCGACTCGCTCGGCGCTGCCGCAGACCACGAGCGCCCGCTCCCCGGCCGCGAGCGTTCGTGCGAGCAGTTTCGGCAGCGCCGCGTCCGCCGCGGTGCGGGTGAGGTGGTAGAACCCCACCTCGGCCATGGCTCAGCTCTCGAAATGGGCGGCGACGAAATGGTCCAGAAGCCGCACGCCGTAGCCCGTCGCGCCCTTCGGCACGCTCGGCGCGTCCTTGCTCGCCCAGGCCATGCCGGCAATGTCCAGATGCGCCCAGGGCCGGTCCTTGACGAAGCGCTGCAGGAATTGCGCCGCGGTGATCGCCCCGCCCGGCCGGCCGCCGACATTCTTCATGTCCGCGATGTCGGAGCGGAGCTGCCGGTCATAGGCATCGCCGAGCGGCATGCGCCAGAGCTTCTCGCCCACCGCAGCCCCGGCCGCGGCGAGCCGTTCGGCGAGTTCGTCGTCATTGCTGAACAGCCCGCCATGCTCGTGGCCGAGCCCGATGATGATCGCCCCGGTCAGCGTCGCCAGATCCACCATCAGCCGGGGATTGAAGCTCTCCTGGCAGTGCCACATCAGGTCCGCGAGCACGAGCCGGCCCTCGGCGTCGGTATTGATCACCTCGACGGTCTGGCCCGACAGCGTCTTCACCACATCGCCCGGCCGCTGGGCGCTGGCCGAGGGCATGTTCTCGACCAGCCCGACCATGCCGACCACCTCGGCCCGCGCCCGCCGCTTGGCCAGCGCCGCCATCAGCCCGACCACGGCGCCGGCGCCGGCCATGTCCCATTTCATGTCCTCCATGCCGGCAGCGGGCTTGATGCTGATGCCGCCGGTATCGAAGGTGACGCCCTTGCCGATGAAGGCCAACGGCTGGCCGCCACCGCCGCCCGACCAGCGCATGGTGACGACGCGAGGCGGATTGGCGCTGCCCTGGGCCACGCCGAGCAGCGCGCCGAAGCCGCGCCGGGCCAATTCCTCCGGCCCCATCACCTCGACCTCGACGCCGAGCCCGCGCAGCGCCTCGCAGCGTTCCGCCAACACCGCCGGGGTCAGCACGTTGGCCGGCTCGCTCACCAGATCCCGGGTGAGGAAGGCGCCGTCCATCACCGCGCGCATCGGGGCGAAGGCGGCCTCGGCGCCGGCGGGGTCCTCGGCCAGAACGGCGAGCCGGGCGAGGCGCGGCTTGTCCTCGGGCTTTTCGCGCGTCCGGTAGCGGTCGAACCGATAGCTGCGCGAGACCGCGCCCTGCGCGGCGGCGGCGAGCAGCGATGGCGTGAGCGCGGGCGCGGCCAGCGCCGCCTCGCTCTCGCGCCCCAGCGCCGTGATCGCAGTCCCGCCGGCCGCCTCCGCCGCCAGCGCGTCCGGGGCGGTGCCGAGCCCGACCACGACGACGCGCGAAAGCCCGGCGCCGGGGGCGAGGATGGTGCAGATCTGGTTCTTCGAGCCCTTGAACTCGCCCGCCGCCAGCGCCCGTCCAACGGCCCCGCCGGTCGCCTCGTCCACCGACTGGAACAAGCCCGAAGGCCGCTCGCCCTCACCCACCAGCAGCGCCAGCGCACCCGATCGCGGCAAATGGGCCTCGGCGAACACGATCTCCAACATCGGAACCTACCCCCCTGGATCTGAGCGGCGATCCTACCAGCCCTTCCCCGCTTGGCCAGACCCTGGGACTCCGGCCGCACGCGCTCGGGCGTGGGCGGCGAGGCTCAGCCCGCTTCGAGCTCATCGAGGCCGTTGCGCAATGTCGACATCAGCTTGATCGCGCGCAGGTTCTTCGAAAACATCTTGTTCAGGATGGGAACCAGAAATCTATTGGTATCCTCTTCAGTGATGCCGAGATTGTTTTTCTTTTTACGAACTCTCCATCTTTTGTACGGATTTTTTCCACATCCGTTTTCATTTGTTGCTCTTGCTTGTCGATGATCTCCCGCATTTTTTGTACCGCCTGGTCGAAGCCCTTCGGGTTGGCCTTCCGCGCTTGGTCAGCCATCCCCTGGAGTTTGGTGAAGCGCTTCTGAACTTCGAGAATCGTGGCCATCGTCTCCTGGCAGGTGGTGATGACGCCAGTATAGTCGGCGATGACCAGCTTGAGATTCTTCTTGTATTCCGGGCTGCCCGCAGCCGTTTCGGCATCCGCCCCATCATCGCTGGCCTCGAGCTTGTCCAGTACGATCTCGAGAGACTCGAATCGCGTATCGAGCTTCTCGAGCTGCCTTTTCCAGTCCTGCATGTGCTTCGGCATGCATTCTTTCATGGGCACGTTATTGACATTCACGTCCAGCTTGAGGTCCCGGCAGGCGTAGCCGATCTGCTCCTTCACCCCCTTCGGGGTCAGCTGCGCGGCCAGGACGCGCACGCTCTTGCTGGCATCCGTCTGGCGCTTATACGCCTTCAGCAGGTCGCGCTGCTTCAGCGCCCCCTCGAATTGGTTGGTCTTGGACTCGATCTCCTCGAGCGAATTGGGGACGACCTGCTCCAACGTTCCGATCACCCGGTTCGCGATCCTGGTCGTCAGCGCCTTGCCGTAGGCGAGGTGCAGGGCGTCCTCGTAGGCGTCGAGCTCCCCGCGCCAGCTCCCGATGAGGTTGAGTGTCGCGGTGCGCTTCTTTGGGTCGGCCTTTGCCGCCTTCTTGCACTTCTCTTCGGCGGTGGTGAGCGCCTTGCGCATCACCTTGATCGCCTCGAAAGCCGGTGGCGCGCTGGTCTGATCGACCTCGGACAATTTCTTCGGCCAGGCTTTCTCGAACTGGACGATCGCCTTGGCGACCCCCGAACCTTCCGCGTCCTCGATGCGCGTCTTTTTCCAAGCCTCGACACTGATGCCCATGGCTTCGTCCCCCCTACTCCCGGCACCAGTTCATCACTGTGGCGCGGCCACTTCAATACGGCGATGCGGGCCAGCTTGCTCGATCCTGCCGGAACGGCCGCACCACGGCCTGCACGAGCCGCATCTAGCCGGGCACACGGGAATGTGGCACCAAGCGCGACAACGGTGCCCGGCACCGGCGGAGGAAACCCGATGGCGATGCCACGCGCCGACCTCGCGGCCACGCCCGTGCTCGAGATGCGCGGCATCGCCAAGAGCTTTCCCGGCATCCGCGCGCTCTCCGACGTGTCCTTCGCGGCCTGGGCCGGCGAGATCCATGCTCTTATGGGCGAGAACGGCGCCGGCAAATCCACCCTGATGAAAATTCTCGCCGGCGCCTATCAAGCCGACCCCGGCGGCGAGATCCGCGTCGACGGCCGCGCCGTCGCCATCGACGGTCCCGCGGCGGCGCACCTTCACGGCATCGCCATCATTTACCAGGAGCTCGCCCTCGCCCCGAACCTCACCGTCGCGGAGAACATGGTGCTCGGCCGCGAGCCGGCCCGCGGCGGCCGGCTCGATCGCCGCGCGCTCGCCGCCGCGTGCCGTCCGGTGCTGGCGCGACTCGGCGTGGCGTTCGCCCCTGAGACCATCGTCGGCCGGCTATCGGCGGCAGAGCAGCAGCTGGTCGAAATCGCGCGCGCCGTGATGGCGCACTCGCGCATCCTGGTGATGGACGAGCCGACCACCTCGCTGTCCTCGCGCGAGACCGACCGGCTGTTCGAGCTGGTGCGCCAGCTTCGCGCCGAGGGGCTGGCCATCATCTATATCAGCCACCGCATGGCCGAGGTCTATCAGCTCGCCGACCGCGTCAGCGTGCTGCGCGACGGCGCGCTGGTCGGCACGCTGTCGCGCGCGGAGCTCTCCGCCGAGCGGCTGGTGCGGATGATGGTCGGGCGCGATCTGTCCTCGTTCTACACCAAGGAACACAAGGACCCGCATGAGCGGCGGATCCTGTTCGCGGTGCGCGACATCGCCGATGATCGCCGCGTGCATGGCTGTTCGTTCGACCTGCACGAGGGCGAGGTGCTCGGCATCGCCGGGCTGGTCGGCGCCGGGCGCACCGAACTGGCGCGGCTGATCTACGGTCTCGATCCGCGCACGCGCGGCAGCCTGGCGCTGAACGGCAAAACGATCGAGGTCCACTCCCCGCGCGAGGCGATCGCGCAGGGCATCGTCTATCTCACCGAGGACCGCAAGCGCCTCGGCCTGTTTCTCGACATGTCGGTGCGCGAGAACATCAATGTCGATATCGTCGAGCAGGATGCGCGCTGGGGCGGCGTGCGCGACTTCGCCGCCGCGCGGCGGCGTTCGGCCGCCGCGATGCAGACGCTCGGCATTCGCGCCGCCGCCGACACGGTGAAAGTCGGCTCGCTGTCCGGTGGCAACCAGCAGAAAGTGCTGCTCGCGCGCCTGCTCGAAACCCGTCCGCGCGTGCTGCTGCTGGACGAGCCGACGCGCGGGGTCGATATCGGCGCCAAATCGGAAATCTACCGGCTGATCGACGGGCTGGCCAAGACCGGGGTCGGCGTCGTCGTCATTTCCAGCGAGTTGCCGGAAATTCTCGGCATCGCCGACCGCGCCATCGTGATGCGCGATGGCTGTTTCGTCGGCGACGTGGAGGCTCGGGACATGACCCAGGAAACCATCATCGCGCTGGCCACCGGCGCCGCCCACGCCGCGGCGGCGGAGCGCGCGGCGCCATGAACACCCAGGAAGGCCGCGCGCTCGATGGCCCTGCCGCGCCGGCGCCGCGCCCGGCCCCGGACCGCCAGGCATGGCGATCCACCCTGCAGACGCTCGGCATGCTGCCGGTGCTGCTGCTGATCGGCATCGGCTTCGAGCTGCTCGCTCCGCGCTTCGGCAGTTGGGGCAATCTGTCGATCGTCATGCAGCAGGCCTCCATCAACATGGTGCTCGCCGCCGGCATGACCTTCGTCATCCTCACCGGCGGCATCGACCTGTCGGTGGGCTCGATCCTCGCCGCCTCGGCGATGGTCGCCGTCATCGTCTCGCTCTGGCCCGGGATCGGCATGCTCGGCATCGCCGGTGGCCTGCTCACGGGGCTCCTGTTCGGGCTGCTCAATGGCGGGCTGATCGCGCTGGTCCGGCTGCCACCGTTCATCGTCACGCTCGGCTCGCTCACCGCGGTGCGCGGCGTCGCCCGCCTGCTCGGCGGCGATACCACGGTCTTCAACGCGGATCTGCCCTTCGCCTTCATCGGCAATGCGACGCTGCTCGGCGTGCCGTGGCTGGTGGTAATCGCGCTCCTCACCATTCTCGCCTCATGGTTCATCCTCCGCCGCACCGTGCTGGGGATGCGCATCTATGCCGTCGGCGGCAACCCCGATGCGGCGCGGCTTTCGGGCATCCGTGTCTGGTGGGTGCTGCTGTTCGTCTACTCCCTCTCCGGCCTTCTCGCCGGCCTCGGCGGCGTGATGTCCGCGGCGCGGCTCTATGCGGCGAACGGGCTGCAAATCGGGCAGAGCTACGAACTCGACGCCATCGCCGCGGTGATCCTGGGTGGCACCAGCTTCGTCGGCGGCATCGGCTCGATCTGGGGCACGCTGATCGGCGCGCTCATCATCGCCGTGCTGTCGAACGGGCTGACCCTCGTCGGCGTTTCCGACATCTGGCAATTCATCATCAAGGGACTGGTGATCATCAGCGCCGTCACGCTCGATCGCTACCGGTTGAGCGCGGGCGGAAAGCGGTGAGACCCGGATCTCAGCGCCGTTTTGGGGAGAGCATCATCATGAAGTTCGCGCATCGTCTCGGCACGGCGGCAATCGCCGCTGGTATCGGCCTCGGCACGCACATCGCGGTGGCCGAGCCGTTGAATGTCGGCATGTCGGTCGGCTCGCTCGGCAATCCGTTCTTCGTGGCAACGGTGAAGGGTGCCGAGGCGGAGCTGAAGACGCTCGATCCCACCGCCCGGGTCACCGCGGTCTCGGCCGACTACGACCTCAACAAGCAGGCCACCGAGATCGAGAATTTCATCGCCGCCGGCGACCGCATGGTGCTGCTGAATGCCGTCGATCCGATGGCGATCGCGCCCACCATCGCCAAGGCGCACGCGGCGGGCATGATCGTCGCCGCCTTCGATGTCTCGGCCAAGGGCGCGGACGTGACCGCGCAGACCAACAATGTCAAGGCCGGCGAGATCGCCTGCCAGTATCTCGCCGACAGGCTCGGCGGCAAGGGCGACATCGTCATCATCAACGGCCCGCAGGTCTCCGCCGTGGTCGATCGCGTCAATGGCTGCAAATCGGTGCTGGCCAAGCACCCGGCGATGAAGGTCCTGTCGGACAATCTGGATGCCAAGGGCTCGCGCGACGGCGGGCTGGCGATGATGCAGGGGCTGCTGACACGCTTCGCGCATATCGACGGCGTTTTCGCCATCAACGACCCGACGGCGATCGGCGCCGACCTCGCCGCCAAGCAGCTGCACCGCGACGAGATGATCATCACCTCGGTGGATGGCGCGCCGGATATCGAAGTGGCGCTCAAATCCAGCACGCGCATCGTCGCCTCGGCCTCGCAGGACCCCTACATGATGGCGGCGACCGCGGCGCGGCTCGGCTACGAGACGCTGCAAGGCAAGAAGCCCGCGCAGCCGGTGGTGCTGCTCGATCCGCAACTGATCACGCGCGACAACGTTGCCCAATACAAGGGCTGGCAGGCGCCGCGCTGAGCCGGGGGCGGGCGGCCGCGTTCGCCGCGATGCCGCCCGCCTGCTCGCCCGCGCCTTGATCCCGCCCCGATTTGCCGCCACACCGCGCCGGTCCCCCATACCGGAAGCGCTGCCGTGACCGATGATGATCTGCTCAGCCTCGCCGCCCGCCTCGCCATCGAGGCCGGAGCGGCGATCCTCGCCGTGCGCGCCGAGGGCTTCGCCGTGCTGCGCAAGGAGGACGCCTCGCCGGTGACGGCGGCCGATCACGCCGCGGAGGCGCTGATCCTGCGCGGGCTGCGCGCGGCAACGCCGGCCATCGCGGTGATCGCCGAGGAGGAGATCGCCGCCGGCCACGACCCGGCCGCGACCGACGCGTTCTGGCTGGTCGATCCGCTCGACGGCACGCGCGAGTTCGCCCGCGGCAGTGACGAATTCACCGTCAATATCGGCCTGGTGCGCGACCAGCGCGCGGTGCTCGGCGCCGTCTACCTGCCGGCGAGCGGGGAATTGTTCACCGGCATCGTCGGGCGTGGGGCGGCGAAGCGCGACGCCACGGGCGAGCGCGCCATCGCCGCCCGCCTGCCGCCGGCCGAAGGGCTGCACGTGCTGGCCTCGCGCCATCATGGCAGCGATACGCGCCTCGACGATTTCCTGCGCGGCCGGCACGTCGCGAGCATCACGCGCAGCGGCTCGGCGCTGAAATTCTGCCGGCTGGCCGAGGGCGCCGGCGATCTCTACCCACGCTTCGGGCGCACCATGGAGTGGGACACGGCGGCGCCGCAGGCGGTGCTGGAGGCCGCGGGAGGCCATGTCTCCGGCCTCGACGGCACGCCGCTGCGCTATGGCAAGCCGGGCTGGGAGAACCCGCCCTTCGTCTGCAGCGGGCGGCGGCCCGATGCTGACTGAGCATCTGGCACCGGATGCGGCCGGCCTCGCCCGGGCGTGCGCGCTGCTCGAGGCGGGCGCGCTGGTCGCCTTCCCGACCGAGACGGTCTACGGCCTCGGCGGCGACGCCACCAATGACCGAGCGGTCGCGGCGATTTTCGCTGCCAAGGGAAGACCGCGTTTCAATCCGCTGATTTCACATTATTATTCTGCCGAGGCCGCGTTCACCGACGGCCGCGCCGACGGCCGCGCCGAGCGTCTCGCGGCTTCATTCTGGCCCGGACCGCTGACGCTCGTGCTGCCGCGGCGGGCGGGGGCCCGGGTGGCGTTGCTTGCCGGCGCCGGGTTGGAGACGCTGGCGGTGCGGGTGCCGGCCCATCCGCTCGCCCGCGCCCTGCTCGCCGCCCTGCCCGTCCCGCTCGCCGCACCCTCGGCCAACCGCTCCGGCGCGGTCAGCCCGACCACGGCGGCGCACGTGCTGACGGAACTCGGCGGACGCATCGCCGCGGTCATCGACGGCGGACCGTGCGCCGTCGGGGTCGAATCGACGGTGGTCGACCTCACCGGCCCGGCAGCACGCCTGCTGCGCCCGGGTGGAGTGCCACGCGAGGCGATCGAGGCGCTGATCGGGCCGCTCGCGTCCGCGACCGCCGGCGGCACGGTTCGGGCGCCGGGAATGCTGGCCTCGCACTACGCGCCGCGCCTGCCGCTGCGGCTGGACGCGGCCCATGTCGGGGCGCATGAAGCGCTGCTTGCGTTCGGCCCGCCGCCGACCGGCGCCGGCGCCCAGTTCCAGCTCAGCGCGGCCGGCGACCTCGCCGAGGCCGCGGCGCGGCTGTTCGCCGGGCTGCGCTGGCTGGACGACGAGGGCGCGCGGCGCGGGCTTGCCGCTATCGCCGTCATGCCGGTGCCGGATCATGGGCTCGGCGCCGCGATCAACGACCGCCTCGCCCGCGCCGCCGCGCCGCGCGGCTTTACCGAGCCGGCCTCCGGCGGCCATGATGCGGTGCACCAGGCCGACGCGGACTCGCCGGCCTGCGCCTTCCCCACGCCGCGAGGATGATGCAAGTGCCAGACGCCGCCTTGGCCCGCCCCGGACTTCCTGCCCGAGGACTTCCCACCCCTGGGCTCATCGACGCGCTCGCGAAGCGCCTCGGACCGCGCGGCCTGCTCACCGATCCGGCCGACATCGCCCCGCTCAGCACCGACTGGCGCCGCCTGTATCAAGGCCGCAGCGTCGCGCTGCTGCGCCCGGCCGATACCGCGGAACTCGCCGACTGCGTCCGGCTCTGCGCCGCGGCCAGCGTCGCGCTGGTGCCGCAGGGCGGCAACACCTCCATGGTCGGCGGCGCCGTGCCGCCGGAGGATGGCTCGGCGCTGCTGCTCTCGCTGGCGCGAATGAACCGTGTCCGGGCCCTCGATCCGGTGGACATGACGCTGACCATCGAGGCCGGGGCGACGCTGAAGGCGGCGCAGGACGCGGCGGCGGCGGCGGACTGTCTGCTGCCGCTCTCGATCGCCTCGGAGGGCAGCGCGCAGATCGGCGGTGTGCTTTCCACCAACGCCGGGGGCAACAACACCGTCCGTTATGGCAACGCGCGCGAGCGGGTGCTCGGGCTCGAAGTCGTGCTGCCGGACGGGCAGGTGTGGAACGGGCTGCGCCGGCTGCGCAAGGATAATACCGGCTACTGCCTGCGCCAACTGTTCGTCGGCGCCGAAGGCACGCTCGGCATCATCACCGCCGCCGTGCTGGCGCTGGCGCCGCGGCCGCGACAGATGGAGGTCGCCTTCTGCGCCGTGCCGGACGCCGAGGCCGCGCTGGCGCTGTTCACCCGCCTGCGCCGGGCGGATCCGGCGGCGGTGAACGCGTTCGAATATATGAGCCCGACCGGTCTCGAGCTGGTCTTGAAGCACATCCCCGATACCGCGCTGCCGCTCTCCGCGCCGCCGGGCAGCCATTTCGCGCTGATCGAGCTGGCGACGCCGCGCCCGGGCGGGGATCTGCGCCCGGCGCTCGAGGCGGCGCTCGAAGCCGCGCTCGCCGACGGGCTGATCACGGACGCGGCGATCGCGGCGAGCGAGGCGCAGCGCCGGGCGATGTGGAAGCTGCGCGAGGAGCACGCGGAGGCGCAGAAGCGCGACGGCGCCTCGGTGAAGAACGACGTCTCGGTGCCGGTTTCCCTCGTCCCCACCTTCCTGCGTGAAGCAACAGCGGCGTGCGAGGCGCTGGTCGGCGGCGTGCGCGTGCTCGCCTTCGGCCACATGGGCGACGGCAACATCCACTTCAACTGCCAGCAGCCGGAAGCCATGGCGGCGGCCGATTTCCTCGCCTACGACCATGCCATCATGGACGCGGTGAACGACGTCGTGCGCCGGCTGGACGGCAGCTTCTCGGCCGAGCACGGCGTCGGCCGGCTCAAGACCTATCTGATGGCGGCGTGGCGCGGCGGCGCCGAGCTCGATCTGATGCAGCGGATCAAGCACGCCATCGATCCGCGCGGGCTGCTGAATCCGGGCAAACTGCTGCCCTGAGCCGGCCAGCGTCTGTTGCCTTGGCCGCGGCCCTGCCGCAGAACATATCGTCTCCGACGGGATCCCGCCCGCCATGCGCTCCGGACCGCTGATCACACAGACCGACCGCTACCTGATGCGCCAGCTGCTGCTTGCGCTGTTCGCCGCCACCGGCGGGCTGGTCGCGCTGATCTGGCTCACCCAGTCGCTGCGGTTCCTCGAACTGGTGGTCAATCGCGGCCTGTCGATCCTGGTCTTCCTGCGCCTGACCGGGCTGCTGATTCCGGGCTTCGTCGCGGTGATCCTGCCGATCACGACCTACGTCGTGGTCCAGTTCGTCTATCAGCGCCTCGACAGCGACCGGGAGCTGGTGGTGATGCGCGGCGCCGGGCTCTCGCCCTGGGCGCTGGCGCGGCCGGCCCTGGGCGTCGCCGTGCTGGCGAGCGTAGCGTGCTTCGTGCTCAATGTCTGGATCGTGCCGGCATCCTCGGCGTCGTTCCGCGAGCAGCAATTCCGTATCCGCAATCGCATCGCCGCCTTCCTGCTGCAGGAGGGCGTGTTCAACACGCTCTCCGACAGCATGACGGTCTATGTCCGCACCCGCGACAAGGACGGCACCCTGCACGGCATCCTGATCGACGACGCGCGGGACAAGGAGCGCCGCGCCACCATCCTGGCGCGCACCGGGCGGCTGATCTCGGCGGGCGAGGCGCCGAGCGCGCTGCTGTTCGATGGCTCGCGCGAGGAGATCGACCGCCGGACCGGCCGGCTGGACGTGCTTACCTTCGCGCAGAACAACGTTGCGCTCAGCGATACCGGCCGCAAGGAGGCGCAGCGCTATCGCGACGCCACCGAGATGTCGCTCGCTGAATTGCTCAATCCGGATCCGTCGGTGATCTCGGCGCGCGACATGCCGAAATTCCAGGCCGAGGCGCACAAGCGGCTGGCCAGCCCGTTCACCACGATCACGTTCGCCCTGGTCGGTCTCGTCGCGGTGCTGAGCGGCGCGTTCCGGCGCCATGGCGGCCTGCTGCGTCCCGCGGTGGCGGTGCTGATCGTGGTGGCGCTGCTGGCCGCGCAGCTCCTGGTCGGCAATCTCGCCGCGCGCATCGCGGCGCTGACGCCACTGATCTGGGCCGAGGCGATCGCCCCTGGCCTGGTGGCCGCCTGGATGCTGCTCGGCCCGAGCTGGCCGCGCCGCCGCGCCCCGGCGATGGCGGGCTGAGCCGATGGGGCTCGCCGTCACCCTCTCCCGCTACATCGTGCGCCAGTTCAGCGCCGCGGTGCTGGCGATGCTGAGCGCACTCACCCTGCTGGTGGCGCTGTTTGATTTCATCGAGTTGCTGCGGCGCGCCGCCACCCGCCCGGCGGTCGGCTTCAGCCTGGTCAGCCAGATCGCCGCGCTGCGCCTGCCGTGGGAGGCAATGCAGATCCTCCCCTTCGCCGTGCTGCTGGGCGGCATCATCGCCTTCTGGCGGCTGACGCGCTCCTCGGAACTGATCATCGCCCGGGCCTCGGGGCTCTCGGCCTGGCAGTTCCTCGCTGCGCCGATCGCCTGCGCGGTGGCGTTCGGCGCATTCGCCACCGGCGCGCTGAGCCCGCTCTCCGCGGTGCTCTATGCGCGCGCCGAGCGGCTCGACAGCCTCTATCTGCAGTCCGGCAGCGGCCCGCTGTCGCTGGCCGGCGGCCAGCTCTGGCTGCGCCAGGTCGACCGCGCCCTCGCTCCGGAGGGGGTGTCGATCCTGCACGCGCTCGACGTCACGGTGCGGCGGCGAACGCTGACGGCGCGCAATGTGAGCATTTTCCGCCTCGGCCCCGACGATGCGCTGCTCCAGCGCGTCGAGGCCACGTCGGCACGGCTGGCACCCGGCGCCTGGGTGCTGGAGGGTGCCCGCGTGCTGCTGCCCGGCCGCCTGCCGGACACGCCACGCCGCATCGAGCTGCCGACGGATCTCACCGTCGGCCGCGTCGAAGAGAGCTTCGCCTCGCCGGACACGCTCTCCTTCTGGCGCCTGCCCGGGTTCATCGCCCTGCTCGACCGCTCCGGCTTCTCGGCGCTGCGCCATCGGCTGCGCTATCAGACATTGCTGGCGCTGCCGGTGCTCACGGCGGCGATGGCGCTGGTGGCCGCCGGCTTCTCGATGCGCCCGGCGCGGCGCGGCGGCGTCGCGCGGATGATCGCCAGCGGCGTCGCCGCGGGCTTCGCGCTGTTCATGGTCTCCAAGATCGCCGAGGAGTTCGGCGACAGCGGCGCGCTGCCAGTGGTTCTGGCGGCGTGGGCGCCGGCGCTCGCGGGTCTGCTGCTGGCGATCAGCCTGCTGCTCCACCTGGAAGATGGCTGAGATGGCGCGCGCCTGGCGCATCGGCCTCGCCGCGCTGCTCCTCACCCTGATCGGGCTGGCCGCGCCGGCGCTGGCGCAGGGCCCGCGCGTCGGCGCCGGCGCGCGCCAGCAGCCGCTGAGCAAGACCCAGCCGGTGACCTTCACCGCTGATAGCGTGACCTACGACCGCGAGCGGGCGCAGATCGTCGCCACCGGCCATGTCGAGGCCTGGCAGAACGACCATGTGCTGCGGGCCGATCGCGTCGTGTTCGATCGCAACACCGATGTCGCCACCGCGATCGGCCATGTCGTGCTGCTCGAACCGGACGGCGAGGTGCTGTTCGCCGAGCGCGCCGAGCTCACCCAGGGCATGCGCGAGGCGGTGTTGCACGGCATGCGCGCGCTGCTGACCCAGAACGGGCGCATCGCCGCCGAGGGCGCGCGACGCACCGACGGGCTCGCCAACGAGTTGTCGCGGGTAATGTATTCGGCCTGCAATCTCTGCAAGGACGACCCCACGGCACCGCCGCTCTGGCAGGTGCACGCCTCCTCGGCGGTGCAGAACATCGCCGCCCAGCGCATGGAATTCGAAGACGCGACGATGGAGATTTTCGGCGTCCCGCTGCTCTACACGCCCTATCTCTCGGCGCCGGACCCCTCGGTGCGGCGAGCCAGCGGGTTCATGATTCCCGATTTCGGCACCACCACCTTCCTCGGGCAGTTCCTGCAGGTTCCGTACTACTGGGTGATCGACAAATCCTCCGATCTCACCATCACCGGCCTCATCGACACGATGCAGGGGCCGGAACTCGACCTGCTCTACCGGCGCGCCTTCAACAACGGCTCGATCAAGATGGAGACCGCCGCCGCCTACGACGAGGGAGCAATGCAGGGGCTGATGTTCGGCACCGGCAACTTCGCCTACGACGACACATGGCGCTACGGCTTCAACGTCAACGTCGCCTCCTCGATCAATTACCTGCGCGATTTCCGCCTGCCCGAATATGGCCAGGACGTGCTGACCTCGAACCTGTTCACCGAGGGGTTCGGCCAGGGCTCCTATGCACGGTTGGAGACAATTTACTACCAGGGGTTGCTGCAGCAGATTTCCTCGCAGCAGATGCCGCTGGTGCTGCCACGCTACACCTACAACTATGTCGGCAAGCCGGATGCCATCGGCGGGGTCACCTCCGTCACGTTCAACAGCTTCAACGTGCTGCGTCCGGCCGGCGCGAGCGATCAGCAGGCGCAGGGCCAGCTGCATTACGAACTCCCGTTCACCGGCCGCTACGGCGACCAATGGACGATCATCGGCGACCTCGCCGCCGTCGGCTACAATGCTTATGGTCTGGATCTGATCCCGACCTACAGCACCACCGGGCAGGCCCAGGGCGCGTTCGCCATGCCGACGGTGGCGATCCGGCTGGACTGGCCCTTCGTGCGCCATGACGGCAGCAGCAGCGTGATCGTCGAGCCGATCGCGCAGGCGCTGATGCGGCCCTATGTCGGCGCCAACACCTACACCCGCGCTCCCAACGAGGACGCGCTCGACCCGTTCTTCACCGACATGAATCTGTTCTCGCTGAACCGGTTCCCCGGGCTCGACCGGCTCGGCGGCGGGCCGCGCGCCGATGTCGGGCTGCATCTGGAATGGATCCGCGACGGCAAGCTCGTCGACGCGCTGGTCGGTCAATCCTATCGCCTGACGCCGGAGAACGGGCTATGGCCGGCGGGATCGGGCCTCGCCGGCACGACCTCGGATATCGTCGGCCATGTCCGCGTGGTGCCAAGCGACTGGTTCGACGTCAACGACCGCTTCCGCCTCGATCACCGCAACGGCGACGTCGCCTTCGACGATTTCGTCGCCGGGTTCGGGCCGACGAACTTCCGGATCAATGCCGGCTACATCTACAGCAATATCGAGCCGTTCTATTTCCTCGACAACCCGCCGGGGGTGCCCCAGCCGGAACCCTACTTCCTGCCGCGCAACGAAATCACCCTCGGCTTCGACGCCAAGCACGGCCCGTTCAAACTCGGCATGTTCGCGGCCCAGAACCTGCAGACTGGCCAACTTGTCGAGGTCGGCGCCAATGCCTCCTACGAGAACGAGTGCTTCATTCTCGCCTTCACCCTGTTCCAGCTCTACACGTCGTATAACGGCGTCAGCAACATCACCGCGGCGACCTTCAATTTCACCTTCAAAACGCTGGGCCAGTTCCGCATTCCGGCGCTCTGATGGCCGTGGCACGCAATGAGGGCTTGACGGACGCGGTTCAAGGCGTCACCACCAGCGCCGGAATCGGTCCTGCCGTGTCGTGGCGAGCGAGGGACGAGGAGGACATATGCCGATGAGGCAGCGCCCATCGACGCACCGGAGCCGGCCCGGACACAGGGGCTTCGTCACCAAGGCGCGGAGACTAGCGGCCGCGGCGACGATCGTGGCGGTTTCGCTCGCCGGCACGGCTTGGCTCGGCGACGGCGTCTCCGCGCGTCCGGCCGCTGCCACGCTGCCCGCGCCCAGCGGCGACGTCAGCCGGATCGTCGCCATCGTCAACGGCAGCGTCGTCACCGGCGCCGATATCGACAACCGCGCCCGGCTGTTCGCGCTCTCGACCAACCTGCCAATGACGCGCGACGTGCTCGACCGGCTCACCCCGCAGGTGATCCGCCAACTGATCGACGAACGCCTGCGCCTGCAGGAGTCGCAGCGGCGCAAGATCGCCGTGACCGACAAGCAGGTGGCGGACGCGATCGAGTCGATCGAGAAAGACAATTCGATGACGCCGGGCGCGCTGCGCCAGCGGCTCGAGGGCCAGGGCGTGGCGATGACGACGCTGATCGACCAGGTCCGCACCCAGATCGCCTGGTCGCGCGTGCTGCGCGAGCAGATCGGCGCCGAGGGCCGGCTCACGCCGCAGCGCGTCGATGCCCAGGAGGCCGCGATCAAGGCCGAGACCGGCAAGCCGGAATATCATGTCTCGGAGATTTTCATCCCCTACGACGATCCATCGCACGAGGACGAGGCTCGCCGGTTTGCCGATACGGTGATCCAGCAGCTCCGCCGCGGCGCGCCGTTCGCCGTGGTGGCGGCACAGTTCAGCCAGAGCCAGACGGCATTGCAGGGCGGCGATCTCGGCTGGGTGCAACCCAATCAGGTCGACCCGGAGGTCGCCCGCGTCATCGCCGAAATGCCTGCCGGGGCCGTCAGCAACCCGATCCATGTCGCCGGCGGCTTCGCCATCGTGTCGCTGCGCGAAAAGCGCATCATCGGCAACGATCCGGCGACGCTGATCAAGCTCGCCTCCGTCGTGCTGCCCTTCGACGCCGCGCTCGATCCGGCGCATCCCACCGACCAGCAGGTGAAGCAGCTCGAACACGCGAAGAAGCTGCAGACGAGCGTGCATGGCTGCGACCAGTTGCAGGCGCAGGCCGGCGGCTCGGCGACGCCGCCGCAGATCATCCGCCTGGAGAACGTCAATCCGCCGAAGCTGCGCGACATGCTGGCCAACCTGCCGGACGGCAAGGCGAGCGAGCCACTGGTCTCGCCGACCGGCATCACCGTGGTGATGCCCTGCATGCGCGAGACGAAGAATCTCGGCATGCCGTCGAAGCCGGAAATCGCCAACCAGATCATCAGCCAGCGCATCGAGCTGGCCTCGCGGCAATTGCTGCGCGACCTGCACCGCCGCGCGGCGATCGAAGTCCGCAACTCAGGGGTGTGAGTTTTCCCGATCTGCCGCCGCTGCGCGAAGTCATCGCCCGGCATCGGCTCGACGCGCGCAAGTCTCTCGGCCAGCACTTCCTGCTCGACGGCAATCTGACCGCCCGCATCGTGCGCACGGCCGACGACCTCGCTGGCCGCGCCGTCATCGAGGTTGGCCCCGGGCCCGGCGGACTCACCCGCGCACTGCTGGCGAGCGCAGCGGCGCAGGTGGTGGCGATCGAGATCGACCCGCGCGCCGTCGCCGCGCTCGCCGAGCTTGCGCCGCACGCGCCGGGCCGGCTGCGCGTCATCGAGGGCGACGCGCTGGCGATGGACCTGCCCGCGCTCGTCCCGGCGCCGCGCCAGATCATCGCCAACCTGCCGTACAATGTCGCGACCCCGCTGCTGATCCGCTGGCTGCGCGAGGCCGGCGCCTATGAGCGGCTGACGCTGATGTTCCAGCTCGAAGTGGCCGAGCGCATCGTCGCCGCACCCGGCACGGCTGACTATGGGAGGCTGGCAGTGCTGGCCCGGCTGGTGGCGGCGCCGCGGATCGTGCTGCGCCTGCCGGCCGCGGCCTTCACCCCGGCGCCGAAAGTGGCCTCGGCCGTGGTCCAGCTCACCCCGCACGCGGTGCAGCCGGCGCCAACGCTCGTCGCGGCGATGGAGCGGCTGACCGCTGCCGCCTTCGGCCAGCGGCGCAAGATGCTGCGTGGCGCGCTCGCCGGGCTCGGCGGCGAGGCGCTGCTGGACGCGGCGGGAATCGCCGGCACGCGGCGGGCGGAGACGCTGGAGATCGCCGAGTTCATGCGGCTTGCCGAGCGGATCGCCGCAGGCTGAGCGCCACCAGCACGAGCGCGGCCACGCCGGCGGCGAGGCTGAGGCCGAACAGCGGGCGGTGGCTGCCCAGTGCGGCGAACATCCAGGCAAACAGGAACCCCGTCGCCGTCTGCGCCGCGCCGAACGAGGCGCTGGCCAGGCTCCACAGGCCGGGCGCGCCGTCGCCGGCGATCTCCCGCGCGCGCGTCAGCACCAGCCCGGTGGTGCCGATGGCGGTCGCGCCGGCGAGCGTGGCTGAGGCGGCGAGCGCGGCGCCGGCCCCCGCGCCGGGCGGCAGCACCAAGGGGAGAGCCAGTGCGATGGCCTGGGCGGTGAGGGTGACGACGAGGGCGGTGGCGACGCCGAGCCGGTCCGCCAGCCGCCCGCACAGCGCCGGGCCGGCGATGGCGGCGAGGCCGTAGAGCAGCCAGAACGCGGCCCCGGCGCCGGTGCCACGGCCGAGGCCACGGGCGATGAAATCCGGCCACCACAGCATGTGCGCCGTGGCGGCGACGGAGGCGAGGCCGTAGGCCGCGAGCATCTCCACCCCGTCGCGCCCGCCGATGCGCCCGCCGATCCACCCGCCGGGGCGGCGCGGCGGCGGCGGCACGTCCGGCCAGGCGGTCCAGCCCAGGGCGGCGACGACGAGGGCGATGGCGGCGAGCGCGCCCCAGGTCGCGGCGAGGCCGCGGGGCAGCAGCAGCGGCACGGCCACGGCGCCGGCGACGATGCCGAGCCCGACGCCCATGAAGGTGAGCCCGGCAGCGAACCCGCGCATCCGCGCCGGCACCACCGCCTGCACCGCCGGCCCGGCGAGCACCATCAGCACGCCGCCGGCGAACCCGGCGACGACGCGCCAGGGCAGGAACCAGACCAGCCCGCCGCGCCAGGCGCAGAGGGCGAAGGCCACCGCCTCCACCAGCGCCGCTGTGCGCAGGGCGCGCTGCACCCCCACGGCGCGGCCGACGGCGGGCGCGAACAGGGCGCCGAACAGATAGCCGCCGAGATTGGCCGCCCCCAGCACGCCGCCCGCGCCCGGGCCCAGCCAATGCGCATCGATCATCGCGGGCAGCAGCGGCGAATAGGCGAAGCGCTGCAGGCCGATGCCGAGGAAGATGGCGGCGATGCCGCCGGCAATGGCGCGCGCTGGGCGCATCGGGACCATCGGGCGCGCGTCCGCCGGCTCAGCCTTGCCGGGCGCGCAGCAGCAGGGCCTCGGCCTGCTCGGGCGCCATCGCCAGCACCCGCTCGGCGATCTCGCGGGGGAAGCCGGCGCGGGCAAGGATGGCGAGCGGACGACGCGCGGCGGCCTCGTCACCGGAGGATGTATCGTCGGGCGTATCGCCAGGGCGCGCGTCGGCCGGGGCGAACGGGCCGAGGCGGCGGCGGCGGGCGAGCGCCAGCGCGGCGAGGAGATCGCCATCCTCGCCCGCGGCGAGGGCAGCGCGCGCGGTCTCGGCATCGACGCCCTTGGCGGCGAGATGGGCGGCGATGGCGCGGCGCGAGCGGCCCGCGCGGGCGAGGCGGCGGGTGCGGGCGGCGGCGAAGGTGGCATCGTCCACCACGCCGGACGCGGCGAGGCGAGCAGCGATGGCGGCGGCCTGGCGGCGCGCCTCGGCCACTCCGGCGGCGATCTCGCCCACCTCGCCCCCGGCCGTCTCGTCGCGCGCGGCCTCGGCAGCGTGGGCCCAGCGGTTGATGCGCCGCTCCAGCACCCGGCGCAGCCCGGCCTCGGTGGCGGCGAACCGGGCGAGGTGCGCGAGTGCGGCGGCGTGCAGTACCGCCGCGTCCGGCGCCGGGCCGGGCGCGTGGCGTGGAGGCCGGGGCTGATCCGAGCGGGCGCGTCGCATCGCGCGAGGATGCCACGGCGGGGCCCAGCCGCAAGGGGCGGAGCCGTGCCCACCCGGATCCAGATTGCATGTCGTCGTGGCATGGGACATTCTCACTCGTCACGACGCTCGGCCCGGGGGGGGCGGCAGGCGAACGGAACGCCGGCCGCGTCGGTGTTCGCGACGAGCATTGTTCCGCGTGGGAGGATATGATGACCGCTGGATCCTGGAAGCAGGACTGGAAGGACGTGAAGGTCGACTTCAAGGAGGCGACCGGGAAATCCAAGCCGACACGGTGACGAAGGTGCTGGGTGTCGCCAACGTCCACAAAACCGCCATCGCGGCTCGGCTCGAGGAGGCCGACGAGGTCTGGACCGAGTACAGGGACGGGATCGGCCCGTTTCTCCAAGCCAGGGACCAGAAGGGCCGCGGCAAGCTGATCGCGGTGGTGCACCAGGCCTTGACAGGTTCGGCCGTGCGGTGAAGGCGTTCCAGACCTCCAAGGCCAGTGAACACTCTCGAAAAGCAGGGCCAACCGCCGCCCAATGCCGCCAAGACCTGGCTCGTAGCGCACAACAACGGCCACTACCGCCTGTCGGGAACGACCAACGCCAACGATTTCCTCGCCGAGCTGAAGATACTGAACACGCATATTAAGTCGATTGTTGACTGGGCGGCGCTGCGCGCCGAGGGACGATGACGATCGCGGCCGGCGCGGCGCTCACCCGAGCAAGTCGTTGACCGGCTCGATAACAAAGGGACATGGAACAATGCCAAAGGATGGAAGTGAAATCGATGCACCGCCGCTCCGGCCGATCTGGAAGCAGGCCAAGGACAAGGCCGAAAAGGCAGCCGCAAACGACAAGGGTGACAAAGCCAAATATGCGGACCTTGAGAAAAAAACTTTCAAGGACGACCTCGGTCCAGATCTCGATAAATGGATGAAGGGGTGGCCAGACTTCAAGAAAATAACTGCGGCGAAAAACGAGATAAGTGTCACGATCGAGAAATATAAGAAGGCAATAAAAAGCGCTGGCCTGACGAAAAAAATTGCCGATGATCTGATCGGCACGCTGGACGATATCAGTCAGGCGCTGACCACACGGCTGTCCACGGCGAACCTCACCATCGGGTCCGATCTGGAGCTTGGGCTCAAGGAGAGTTTAAAGAAGCAGATCACGCCGATCTCGCTCTTCCACAACGTGAACGTCGCCAGGCCAGTGCTCGCGCTCGCCAAGCGCGCCAGCGCGAAATTCGAGGTCGACACGATCGAGATCTCCATCGCGCTCGGCGACAAGAAGGTCCTCGAAGCCGCACCCAGCGACGACAAGGCGTACAGCCTGCTGGCGGCGCAGATGTACGACGCCGCGAACTTCGAGAAGATCAAGCAGGAGATTGCCGCGGCGCTCGACGACATCGCCGACCATGTCACCGGCGAGAAGGACATGGGCAAGGCGAACAGCGATTTCGATGCGGCCCTCCAAAAGATCCTTGGCGAGGCGGCGGACCGCGCCAGCAAGCCATTCATCGATCTGGCGAAGACCAGGGTCGATCGGCGGAACTACGAGATCAAGGAAGCCGCCAAGCTCACCGTGAAGATCGTGGGCGTGGGCGCCAGCATCGTCTCCCTGGCCACGACGCCGTTCACCGGCGGCGCGTCCGGTGTCATCTCGATCATCGCCATTCTCAGCACCGCGCGCAGCATCGGCGTGCAGATCGGCCGGCTCGCCCAGGAAGCGGAACAGTCCGCGGCGGATCTGGCCAGGGATCTCTCGGTGCTGCTGAAGCGCTATCAGGAAGCGACGAAAACCCGGGTCGGCGTGGAGGAGGTTCTCAAGAGCGGGGTGAACGCGATCTGGGAGGACGCCGCCGCCTCCATCACGGGATGCAAGACCAAGAAGGACTACTTCAAGTCCAAGATCGACGGCCTCAAGGTTGAGTCTCACAGTCTTTCCGACAAGCTCGACGAATCGCTGAAAAAGCAGCAAGAGGCCCAGAAGGAACTCCAGAAGTTTGAGAACTCCGCCAAGGCGGTCCTCGATCCCGCCGACATCAAGCGGATCGATAAGCTCGTCAAGGCCGCCGAGGCGTTGGAGAAGCCGATCGCCTCGTCGATCGACGACGTGATCGCGATCGTGCAGCGGGTGGCGACCAATGAGAGTACGTTCGGCCGTCTCGACCAGGCGCTGGACAAGCTCGCCCAGAAGGAGCCCACCTGGGCGCAGATCGGTGAGGTGGTGATGAGCGTGGCGGTGTCGGCCGGGTTCCTCGTCGGCGGTAACGTCAACGCGCCGGATCCATACAAGGCGTTCGATCTCGCCAACAAGATCGTGACGGGGATCGCCAACGCCCAGGGTTCGCTCCAGACCGTGGTTCAGGCGATCAGCGACGTAAACGACCTCGTGAAGGAGAAAATGAAGAAATAGGAGCTGCGCGGGCCCCGTAGCGGCCCGCGTTTGACACCCTGGCGCGGCTTTCGCAGAGTGTCCGTTTCCCGCGGCGCGGTGCCGTGGGAAACTGTCCTCTGGCGAATGGAGAAACAATGATCCCCGCCCTGATGCCGACCTACAACCGGGCCGACCTCGCGTTCGAGCGGGGCGAAGGCAGCTGGCTGTGGACGGTCGATGGGCGACGATTCCTCGATTTCGGCGCCGGCATCGCCACCTCCTCGCTCGGCCACGCCAACCCCCATCTGGTGCGCGCCATCGCCGAGCAGGCTGGGCGGGTGATGCATGTCTCGAATCTCTACCGCGTGCCGCAGGCCGAGATGCTCGCCGCGCGGCTGGTGGAATCGAGCTTCGCCGACAGCGCCTTCTTCTGCAATTCGGGCGCCGAGGCGAACGAGGGCCTGATCAAGATGATGCGCAAGGCGATGGCCGGCACCGGCCGGGGCGAGCGCTACCGCATCATCTGCTTCGAGGGTGCGTTCCACGGCCGCACCCTGGCCACCCTCGCCGCCACCGGCAACGCCAAGTATCTTGACGGGTTCGGCCCCGTCGTCGACGGGTTCGACCATGTGCCGCTGAACAACATGAACGCAGTGCGCGCGGCGATCGGGCCGCACACCGCCGGCATCCTCATCGAGCCGATCCAGGGCGAGGGCGGCATCCGCGCCGCCGAGACCCAGTTTCTGCGCGACCTGCGCGCGGTGTGCGACGAGTTCGGGCTCATCCTCGGCATGGACGAGGTGCAGTCCGGCATGGGCCGCACCGGGCGGCTGTTCGCCCACGAGCATGCCGGCGTGGCGCCGGACGTGATGAGCCTCGCCAAGGGCATCGCCGGCGGCTTCCCGATGGGCGCGATCCTCGCCCGCGAGCCGGTCGCGCGCCATCTCGTCGCCGGCACGCACGGCACCACGTTCGGTGGCAATCCGCTCGCCTGCGCCGCCGCCAATGCCGTGCTCGACGTGCTGCTGGACCCGGAGTTTCTCGGCACGGTGGAGCGCAAAGGGGCGCGGCTGCGTGCCGGGCTCGTCACCCTCGTCGCCGAGTTCGCCGATGTGTTCGAGGCGGTGCGCGGCATGGGCCTGCTGCTCGGGCTGAAATGCCGCCTGCCGCAGGCGACGGTGAACGCAGCGCTGCTCGCCGAGGGGCTGCTCGGCATCAACGCCGGGGAGAACGTGATCCGCCTCATGCCGCCGCTCACCGTCGCCGAAGCGGACATCGATGCCGGGCTCGACATGCTGCACCGCGCGGCGCGGCGCTGCCGCGCGTCGGCTGCGGCGGGGCTGGCGGCGCAGTGAGCCTGACGCAGAGCAAGGGTGCGGGGCGTCGCGGCAGCGCCGCCCCGCGCACCGGCAAGCAAGGCGGCCCGCGCCATTTCCTCGACCTGCGCGATTTCGACAGCGCCACGCTTCGCCGCATGCTGGACGCTGCGGCCGGGTTCAAGCGCGCCGGGCGCGACAGTTCCCGCCCGCTCGCCGGCCGCACGCTGGCGCTGATTTTCGAGAAGCCGAGCACGCGCACGCGGGTGAGCTTCGAGGTGGCGATGCGCCAGCTCGGCGGCGAGACGGTGGTGCTCTCGGCGCGCGAAATGCAGCTCGGCCGCGGCGAGACGGTGGCGGACACGGCGCGGGTGCTCTCGCGCTATGTCGATGCCATCATGCTGCGCACCGATCGCGTCGCCAAGCTGCGCGAGCTTGCCGCGCACGCCGCCGTGCCGGTGATCAACGGGCTGACCGAGGCCTCGCATCCGTGCCAGATCATGGCCGACCTGCTCACCTTCGAGGAGCATCGCGGCCCGATCGCGGGCCAGGTGATCGCCTGGTGCGGGGCGGGCAACAATGTCGCCCATAGCTGGATCGAGGCCGCCGCCCGCTTCGGCTTCACGCTGCGGCTGGCGACGCCGGAAGCGATGTGCGCGGACCCGGCAGTGCTGGCCTGGGCACGGGCCGAGGGCGCCGCGGTGGAATGCGTGACGGATCCGGTTGCGGCGGTGCGCGGGGCGCGCTGCGTGGTGACCGACACCTGGGTCAGCATGTCGGACGATCCGGCGCTGGATGCCCACGCGCTGCTCGCGCCCTATCGCGTCACCGAGACGCTGATGGAGGCGGCCGCGGCGGATGCGATTTTCATGCACTGCCTGCCGGCCCACCGCGGCGAGGAAGTCACCGCCGAGGTGATCGACGGCCCGCGCTCGGTGGTGTTCGACGAGGCGGAAAACCGGCTGCACGCACAGAAAGGCGTGCTGGCCTGGGCGCTCGGGGCGTTGCGGTAGGCCCCCGAACCCTGAACCGAAGTCCGGCCACACGATCTTGTGATAGCGGCGACGCCCTATTCCGCCGGCGCTTTCGTTGCAACGTCAAAGAAGTTGCGATAACGTAACTCTCGATGGCCCAGCCAGACAACGGCGCACAGACGCCGGTCTCTTGAAGAGATCTGAATAATAATCGGGCGACTTGCTGCAAGCGTGCGACTGCTGCAGATATGAACTTATACAAGCTCATGTGTGCCGCGAGAACGCGTGACGTAAAAACAGCAAGGAGACGCAAATGAAACGCGCATTCCGGTGGGCGCGCGGCTGCGGGCGATCCAATCCACGATTTGTGCTTGGCGCGTCCGCGCCGCTGCGCCTGATGATTTTAGCCGCCGCGCTGGCGATCCTCGCCTACGTGGTTCCGGCGGCGGCCGGGCCGTATGTCCTGGCGACCGAGCTTGATCGCTTCGGTCCCCCGGCGAGCGGAAAAGTCTGGTTCACGACACCGACGCCGGCGACGTCCGGCAATTGCTGCCTGCGCGACGCAACGTTCGCCAATATCCCGGCGGCAACGCCGGATGTGACCTTCTCGACCTCGCTGATCAATTTCAGCAGCTACGGCTTCTACCAGAATACCGGAAATGCCACGCAGGACTTCACCATCGGCAGCTACCTCACCAGCCTCGGCGCGGTGAATCCGGCGACGATCGCCTATTCCGGGCTGACCAATACGAATCTCGGCGGGGTCGCGAGTTCCGGCACGCCGCTCATCTCCTGTGCGAACAATACGTGCACATGGCTGACCTTCATGGAAATCACGGGCCAGATATGGCTCGACAAGGGCGACGTGATCTCGATCGCCCATGACGACGGCGTCAGCCTGACGATCAATGGCCATCTTCTGCCCGGATTCACTGCCATCAATGCGCCGGGCGTGGTGGAATCCTACATGTGGAATGGCTCGACGGGCGTGGCGACCCTCGATCTCGTCTATTCGGAGGGGCATTCGCCGCCGGCCTATCTCGAGTTCGCCGTGCCCGAACCGGCGAGCATGAGCCTGCTCGGCGCGGCGCTGCTCGGCCTCGGCATGATCCGGCGGCTGCGCCGTCAATAGACACGCGCTCAAGGCGGGGAGCGGCTGGGCAGTACTGCCGCTCCCCGCTCGGATCGTGAGACCTGCAATCAGAGACAAACGCGGGGCCGCGATATGCCGCCGCGCCGTCGGGGTCTTCCTTGCATTCTAGAACAATGCAACCCGAGATTGCTCGACACGACGCCACCCGATGAAGAGAATAATTCTTCCTGGGACGGTTGGGGCGGCAATCTCGGGTGGGGCAGGTTGCCACGGGAGCTCAGGCGGGGGGAAGGCACATGCGTAGTAGCGTGATGGCGATGCTTGGGGGAGCGGCCCTGGCGATGGCGGCTTCGGGCACGCCGGCGGTCGCCGGGGTGGTATTCGACCAGACGACGGCCGGGACATACAGCTTCACGGCAGCGACGGGCGGCACCTACGGGTTCGACCTTTTCGGCGCCCAGGGCGGCAGCACGACGGCCGCGTCACCGCAAGGCATCGGCGGCGCCGGGGCGAAAGTGGACGCCCAGTTCAACCTGCTGACGGGGGAGACCGTCTCCATCATCGTCGGCGGCGTCGGCGGGAGTGGTCCCTACGAAGGCGGCGGAGGCGGTGGGAGTTTTGTTTTCCTGCCCGGCGCGACGACGACGCTGCTGGCCGCGGCGGCCGGCGGCGGCGGCGCGGGTATGATCTCCAATAGCGTGACTTTCCAGGATATCGGGCAGGCCGGTGGGCCCGGAAATGCCGGGACCGCAGGGGGCGCAGGCGGCGCGGGTGACAATGGCAACCCGGGCGGGGCCGGCGGAACCGCGGGCAGTGGCGGGCAAGGTGCTCACAGCGGCGGCGGCGGCGGTTGGCTCTCGGCGGGCGGAAACGGCGCTGGTACGACCACCGGCGGCGCCGCGGCGGGCGGCGCCGGAGGCACCGGGACCACCGCAGGGGGCGCAGGCGGCGGCGGTGCCAGTCCGGGATATTCCGGCGGCGGCGGCGGCGGCTATTCCGGCGGCGGTGGCGCCGGGTATGGCGGCATCTTCGATAGCAATAACAACCTGGTATCCGCCGGCGGTGGCGGCGGCGGTGGCGGCGGTTCCTACCTGGACCTCGCCTTGGCCCTGGCCAACGGGCAGAGCCTGGTGACCGGCGGCAACACCAATCCCTACGGCGAGGTGACGATTACCCTGCTCTCCAGCCCGCAGGCGGCGCCGGAGCCGGCGACGCTGGCACTGCTGGGCAGCGGCCTCGCCGGGCTGCTGCTGGTACGTCGGCGGCGCCTCCAACACTGACAGCGTCAGGGTCGGAGCAGCGTGCCACCGATCTGCCCGAGCCCGAACGGCTCGATCAGATCGGGGCTGGCTCTACCGCCCTCCGGCGCGAAGCCTCCCCGCGCGACCCCGCGCGCGATATCCGTGCCAGCACCGCGCCTTGACCGCGCGCCGGCGCCGGTCTGGAGTGGCGGAAAGAGGAGGAAACCGCCATGACCGATCTCGCCTTCGCCTCCGCCAAGCGTCTCGCGGCCATGGTGCGCCGGCGCCAGATCGGCTGCCTCGAACTGCTCGACGCCGCGCTCGACCGCGTTGCGCGGCTGGATGGAGCGGTGAACGCCGTCGTCGTCGGCGATTTCGACCGGGCCCGTAAGCGCGCCAAGGCCATGGACCGCAAGGGCGCGATGGAGAAGGCCGGGCCGGCGCCGCTCTACGGCGTGCCGATGACGGTGAAGGAGAGTTTCGACATCGCCGGCCTGCCGACCACCTGGGGCGTGGAGGCGGCGCGCGGCAATGTCCCGGCCACCGACGCGCTCGCGGTGCAGCGGCTGAACGCCGCCGGGGCGGTGATTTTCGGCAAGACCAACGTGCCGGTGCTGCTGGCCGAGTGGCAGAGCGTGAACCCGGTCTATGGCCGCACCAACAATCCCTGGAACCCGGACCATACGCCGGGCGGTTCCTCGGGCGGCTCGGCGGCGGCGCTGGCCGCGGGGTTCTCGGCGCTGGAGCTGGGTTCGGACATCGGCGGCTCGGTGCGTCAGCCGGCGCATGCCTGCGGCGTGTTCGGCCACAAGCCGAGCTGGGGTCTGTGCTCGCCGCTCGGCCACTCGCTCGCCGGGTCGGTGGCGACGACGGACATTTCGGTCATCGGCCCCCTCGCCCGCTCGGCCGACGATCTCGCCATCGCGTTCGATTTGATCGCCGGGCCGGACCCGGTGGAGACCGATTTCCGCCCGACATTGCCGAAGCCGCGCACCAGCGATCTGGCCGAGCTGCGCGTCGCCGTGTGGGGGGAGGACAAGGCGACGCTGACGGACCCGGAGATCGCCGCCGCGCTCACCGCGCTCGGCGGCTTCCTCAAGAAGCAGGGCGCGAAGGTGAGCCACAGCGCGCGCCCCGCCTTCGATGCCAGGGACGGGTTCCGGCTCTATCTCCGCCTGCTGGCCGCGGCCCTCGGGGCACGGTTCGGCGAGCCGGCGCTGGCCGAGGCCCGCGCCCGCGCCGCCGCCCGCGCCGCCGATGACGAGAGCGCCGACGCGATCATGGATCGCGCCATGGAGCCGCTGCATCGGGACTGGCTGGCCGACAACGAGCAGCGCATGCGCATCCGCCGGGCCTGGGGCGCGTTCTTCCACGAGTGGGACGTGCTGCTCTGCCCGGTGATCGGCATGCCCGCCCTGCCCCATATCGAGGATCGCCCGGCCTGGGCGCGGCGCATCACCGTCGCCGGCCACGAGACCGGGTACAATGACATGCTGTTCTGGCCCGGCATCACCTGCGGCTTCCACCTGCCGGCGAGCGTGGCGCCGCTCGGGCTGACCAAGGCCGGGTTGCCGATCGGGGTTCAGATCGTCGGCCCGTTCTACGGTGACCGCACGACGCTCGCGGTGGCGCGGCTGCTGGAGCGGCACTGGCGCGGGTTCGAGCCGCCGCCCGCCTTCATCTGAGCCGGCAGGCGGCCGGGCTCAGCGATGGCCGCCGCCGCCGCCGTGGCCACCACCGAAGCCGCCGCCATGGCCGGCAAATCCATGGCCCGCAAAGCCGTGGCCGCCGGCAAAGCCGCCATGCCCGGCGAAGCCGTGGCCCCAGCCGCCGCGGGCCCCGCCCCAGCCGCCATGGCCGCCATGATCCCAGCCATGGCCCCAGCCGCCGCGGTCGCCACCCCAGCCGCCGCCCCAATCCCCACCCCAGCCGCCGCCCCAACCGCCCCAGCCGAGGCCGCCCCAGCCCAGGTCGCCCCAGCCCGGCGCATAGCCATAGCCCGGACCGGCATAGTCCGAGCCGACATAGCCGTAGCCGCCATCACATGCCGCCAGAAGCAGCCCGGCGAGAAGCAGCGCCGCCGGCCCGCGGCTGGGCCGTTCGCTGCCGGCGCGCGCGCGCGCTGCGAAGCGCCCGCTCACTTGCGGTCGTAGACGTCGACGTAGGTCTGGGCCTTCCCGTCGGTGCCGGTGAGCGTGCCGTTGCAGGTCATCCGGTGCTGATCCGGCGACAGGGCGCAGTTCAGCGCATCGGTCTCGCCCGTAGGACCCTTGAACGTGCCCTGGAGGCTCGACGCGGTCAGCCGGAAGGAGGCAACGGTATCGCCATTGATCGGGTACGGCTCGCCATTGGCCGGCGTGTCGAACGATTCCACCGACGGCCGCCCCTGCGCGTTGGTGATCGTCACCGACCAGCGGATATGGGCGCTGTCGACGCGGTGGAACTCCAGCATCATGTCCGGCGGCGCAACCTCGCCGGCCGGAAGTTTCGATGCCTCCCGGTTGAAGTGCCAGCGCCCGATGAACGGATTGCTCTCGGCCCGTGCGGCGCCCATCAGCGCCACCACCGTCCCGAGGGCGACGCCGAGCCCCGCGCCGCGCCGTCTGCCTCGCTTACTCCCTCGCACCTGCTCGCTCCCTTCGATGCTACCGGCGACGCAGCCTGCACCCGCGCCCCGCGCCAGGGCAAGCCGGGATCCGGGATCACGCCGGGACGATCACCATCCAGCCGACGCCGAAACGGTCCGTGACCATGCCGAAGCTGGGCGAGAAGAAGGTCTTGCCGAGCGGCATCTGCACGCTGCCGCCGTCGGCCAGGGCCGCGAACATCTGCTCCGCCCCGGCCACGTCGGGGGCATCGACGGAGAGGGCGAAGCCCTGGAAGGCGGGCTTGCCCAGGCAACGCCCGTCGGAGGCCATCAGCATCGCCGTGCCGATGCGCAGGCTGGCATGCATGACCTTGTCCTCCGCCCCCGGCGGCACCGCGCCCGCCGGCGCAGGGCTCTCGCGGAAGCGCATCAGCATCGTCACCTCGGCGCCGAGCGCCTGACGGTAGAAGGCGATGGCCTCCTCGCAGCGCCCGTCGAAGAAGAGATAGGGCTGGATTGTCATCATCGTGTTCCCCCGGCTTGGCTGGCTCGCCGATGAAGCGGCCGGCGGCCTGCCCGGACCCGCTTCGCCGATTTCATATACCCCACTTCCCGCGGATGACGGGCCCCGGCTTGTCTCGCACGCCGCCGCACCCCAACCCGGCGGAGAATTCGCGCGGAATGGACCATCCCGGCCGAGCATCGGCGGTTGCCTGCGATCGGGCGCCGCCCTACCGCCGCATCAGGGTAAGGCGGCAGCGCAGGGCCTCGCTGATGTGGCGCCTCGCTTCCGCCTCGGCGCGGTCCGCATCCCGCGCGGCGATGGCGGCCAGCACCGCGGCGTGCTCCTGCGCCGCGGTGCTGCCGCGCCCCGGCAGGCTGAAGGTGGTGGCGCCGAGGACGGCGATCGCGTCCTGCAATTGCTCCAGCGCCTCGCCCAGGAACCGGTTGCGCGCGGCGCGGGTGACGGCGGCGTGGAATTCGCGGTTGAGGCGCGCTTGCTCCGGCGGTCCGGTGGCCGTGGCAAAGGCGCGCGAGATTTCCTCCAGCACGCCGATCTCGGGCGCGGAGATGTGCTGGGCGGCCAGCCGCGCCGCCGCGCCTTCGAGTATTTCGCGCATGGCATAGAGTTCCAGCGTCTCGCCGACATCGAGGCTGCGCACGATCAGCCCGCGCGCGCCCGCCGGAACCACGAGGTCCTTCGCCAGCAGCCGCCCGAACGCCTCGCGCACCGGCGTCCGGCTCACCTTCAGCAGGCGCGCGACCTCCTCCTCGCGCAGCCGGTCGCCGGGCCGATAGCGGCCCGAGCGCAGCGCGCCGCTCAGGAAGCGGAATACGGCCTCGCCGAGCGGCAGGCCGGGAAATTCCGCTTCCAGGTCCGCAACCGGCGGCGGGGTGTCGGCCATCGCGCGCTACCCTCCGGCGGGAAACGGAGCACAGGGCCCGGCGCTTGACAAGGGACACAATTGTATACAATTTTCCCGCCGTCGGCAGATCACGAGGATGCGATGGAAGATTTGGCGCAGCGCTACGACGTTCTCGTCGTGGGCGGCGGCAACGCCGCCTTGTGCGCAGCGATTTCCGCCCGCCGCGCCGGCGCCTCCGTGCTCGTCGTCGAGGCGGCGCCGAAATTCTATCGCGGCGGCAACACGCGCCACACCCGCAACATGCGCTGCGCCCACGACACGGCCACCGGCTTCCTCACCGGCCCCTATACCGAGGCGGAGTTCTGGGACGACCTGCTCCGCGTCACCGAGGGCGAAACGGACGAGAGCCTGGCCCGGTTCATGATCCGCGAGTCGAGCGCGCTGCTGGGCTGGATCGCCGCGCAGGGGGTGCGCTTCCAGCCCTCGCTCGGCGGCACGCTCAGCCTCGGGCGCACCAATTCCTTCTTCCTCGGCGGCGGCCGCGCCATGCTGAACGCCCTCTACCGCACCGCCGCGGCGCTCGGCGTCGCGGTGGTCTACGACGCCGAGGTGATCGACCTCGCCATCACCGCTGGCCGGTTCGAGGCCGCGACCATCCGCCAGCCGACCGGGCTGCGCCAGGTGGGCGCGGGGAGCCTGATCGCCGCCGCCGGCGGGTTCGAGGCCAATCTCGATTGGCTGCGCCAATCCTGGGGTCCGGCGGCGGACAATTTCCTCATCCGCGGCTCGCCCTATAATCGCGGCACGGTGCTGCGCCTGCTGCTCGAGCGCGGCGCCGAACCGGTCGGCGATGCGCGGCAGTGCCATGCCGTCGCGATCGACGCACGGGCGCCGAAATTCGATGGCGGCATCATCACCCGTCTCGACTGCGTGGTGTTCGGTATCGTCGTCAACGCGCGCGCCGAGCGCTTCTATGACGAGGGCGAGGAGATCTGGCCGAAGCGCTACGCGATCTGGGGCCGGCTCGTCGCCGCGCAGCCCGATCAGATCGCCTACATCGTCTTCGACGCCGCCGCCGCGAGCCTGTTCATGCCGTCGCTGTTCCCGCCGGTCGAGGCCGGCAGCATCGCCGAGCTGGCGGCGAAACTCGGGCTCGACACCGCGGCGCTGGAGCACACGGTCGAGCGTTTCAACGCAGCGGTACGGCCCGGGCGCTTCGACCCCACCGCGCTCGACGATTGCCGAACGGAGGGGCTGACCCCGGCCAAGAGCCACTGGGCGCGACGCATCGAAACGGCGCCCTTCTATGCCTATCCGGTGCGGCCCGGCATCACCTTCACCTATCTCGGCACGCGCGTGGACAGCTCGGCGCGCATCCTGATGACGAACGGCGGGCCCGCGGCGAACATCTACGCCGCCGGCGAGATCATGGCCGGCAACGTGCTCGGGCGCGGCTACGCCGCCGGCATCGGCATGACCATCGGCGGCGTCTTCGGCCGCATCGCCGGACGGGAGGCGGCACAGCATGTCCGCGACTGAAACCGGCGACGCGCTCGCCGAAGCACGGCGGCTGATGACGATCTGCAACGCCTGCCGCTATTGCGAGGGGCTGTGCGCGGTGTTCCCGGCGATGGAGATGCGCCGCGTCTTCACCGACGCCGACCTGACCTATCTCGCCGATCTCTGCCATGGTTGCGGCGCCTGCCACGATGATTGCCAATTCGCCCCGCCGCACGAATTCGCCGTCACCGTGCCGCTGACGATGGCGCGCGTGCGGCGCGACGCCTACCAGGCCCGCGCCTGGCCGCGCGGGCTCGGCGCGCTGTTCGCCCGCAACGGCCTGGCGGTCAGCGCGATCGCGGCGGCGAGCGTCGCCGCCTTCCTGCTCGGCTTCGCGCTCGCCCATGATCGCGCAACGCTGCTCGCCACGCGCACCGGCCCCGGCGCGTTCTACGCGCTGATGCCGCACGGTGCGCTGGCGCTGCTGTTTTCCGCGGCGCTGGTCTACGCCATCGTTGCCATCGCGCTCGGCGTGCGCGCTTCCTGGCACGGCGGCGCGATCGCGCCGGCGACGCTGTGGCAGGCGGTGAAGGATGCCGCGACCCTGCGCTATCTCGATGGCGGCCAGCCCGACGCGGACGGATGGGGCTGCGCCGAGGACGACGCGGGGCGGCCGGACCGAAGGCGGCTCTGGCATCACGCCACCGCCTACGGGTTCCTGCTCTGCTTCGCGGCAACCTCGGTCGGCACGCTCTATCATTTCGGGCTCGGCCGCGAGGCACCCTATCCCTGGTACGACGCGCCCGTGCTGCTCGGCACGCTCGGCGGCATCGGGCTGGTGATCGGCCCGCTCGGCCTGCTCGCCGAGCGCCGCCGGCGCGACCCGGCGCGGCGCGACCCGGCCAGCCAGGGCATGGAACGCGCCTTCATCGTCATGCTGCTGGCGACCGCGCTGACCGGCCTCGCCCTGCTGGCGCTGCGCGCGACGCCGGCGATGGCGCCGCTGCTGGCGCTGCATCTCGGCGTCGTATTCGCCCTGTTCGTCACCATGCCCTACGGCAAATTCGTCCACGGCGCCTACCGCTTCGCCGCCCTGGCACGCTATGCCGCCGAGCAGCGCGCGGCCGGAACGCGGATCGAGTGAGCGGCACCGCTCACGACCGGGGACGCACCACCTCGCCGATCAGCTCCTGCAGGCGCTCGCGCGCGACGGCGAGGGCTTTTCTGCCGTCGGCGGTGGCGACATAGACGCGCCGCGGACGCCCGGCCTTGCCCGTCGTGTCCGCGCGCGACGTGAGATAGCCGCGCGCCTCCATCGCCTGGAGCATCGGGTAGAGCGTACCGGGGCTGATCCTGTAGCCGTGTTTCGACAGTTCCTCGATGATCCACTGACCGTAGACCTCGGTCTCCGCCGCATGATGGAGCACATGCAGGCGCACGAAGCCGGCGAGCAGGTCGTGATACTCCAAGGTCCGGGTTGCCATTATCGAAAATCGATATTACAAGCGCGATGACAGGCCCATCCCGGCGCCAAGCCGGACCGGAGCCGCAGGAACGGAACCCCAGCGATGCAACGAGTGCTGTCCACAGGCGCGTCGAGCGGGTCGGTCTCCATCCGGCGGTCGGTCGGCCTCGTCGTCTTCGTTGCGGAAGGCGTCTGTAAACTCTGGTTTCCGGGCATACTCGGCGCCGGCCGCTTTGCCAATATCGGCCGGCCGCGGGCGGCGCGGTGAGCATCCGCGCCGTGCAGGGCCGGCGCCATCCCGGCTCACCGCTCGAAATCCTGCGGATTTTCGCCAGGCTCGGCGTCACCTGCTTCGGCGGCCCGATCGCCCATATCGGGTATTTCCGCGATGAGTTCGTGATCCGCCGCCAATGGCTCGACGAATCCGCCTTCGCCGACCTCGTCGGGCTCAGCCAGTTCCTGCCCGGCCCGGCGAGCAGCCAGGTCGGGTTTTCGGTGGGGTTGATGCGCGGCGGCTATCTCGGGGGCTTGGCCGCCTGGCTCGGGTTCACGCTGCCATCGGCGCTCGCGCTGGTGCTGTTCGCGTTCGGCGCGGCCGCCCTGCACGGGGCTGCGGGCGAGGGCCTGCTGCACGGGCTGAAGCTCGTCGCGGTGGCGATCGTCGCGCAGGCGGTCCTCGGCATGGCGCGAAGCCTGTGCCCCGACCGACCTCGCGCATCGATCGCCACGCTCGCGCTCGTGCTGATGATGATCGCGCCGGGATCCGTGAGCCAGGTCACCGCGATCGCGCTCGGGGCCGGTGCCGGGCTGGTGCTCTGCCGCGGCACCGCCCTGCCGATCTCCGACACCGCCGCGATGCCGATCTCCCGCCGCATGGGCGTGGTGTTCCTGGCCGCATTCGGTGCCCTGCTCGCCCTGGCGTTCGTTCCCGCCGACGACAGCCTCGTCGCGCTGTTCGGCGCCTTCTACCGGTGCGGCGCGCTCGTTTTCGGCGGCGGCCATGTGGTGCTGCCGCTGCTGCGCGATGCCGTCGTGGCGCCGGGCTGGGTTTCGGACAGCGCCTTTCTGGCCGGCTATGGCGCGGCGCAGGCCGTTCCCGGCCCGCTGTTCACCTTCGCCGCCTATCTCGGCGCCCTCGCCACCATCCGGCCCGGCGGCGCCAGCGACGCCGCGGTCGCGCTGCTCGGCATTTTCCTGCCGGGCATACTCATCCTGATGGGCACTTTGCCGTTCTGGCACGAATTGCGCGCACGCACGGGTGCGCGGGCCGCGATGGCGGGGGTCAACGCCGCCGTCGTCGGGCTGCTGGCGGCGGCGCTCTACAGCCCCGTCTTCACCAGCGCGGTGCACACCGGGCCGGACTTCGCCGTGGCAGCGGCCGGCTTCGTGCTGCTGGTGGTGTGGCGAGCGCCGCCGCTGCTCGTCGTGCTGGCCTGCGCCGCCGCCGGCGTCGGCCTCGGAATGGCGGCATAGGCCGGGCCGGCCGCGGCTTGCGGCGGGACGAAATTCTGCGCCAAATCGCGCCGACCGCGGGCTGCCGCACCCCATCCGAGGCGCAATCGATCATGGACATCACGCAGGCACGCGCTGCCTCCGAGCTTCTGGTTCGCCACTGGCGCGACGGCACGGCGGTCGACGCCCTGCCGGCGACGCTGCGCCCGGCCGGGCGGGCGGAGGCCTATCTCGTCCAGGCGCAGCTCGAAACCATCAGTGCGCGGCCGCTGATTGGCTGGAAGATCGCGGCCACCAGCGCCGCCGGCCAGGCGCATATCGGCGTCGATGGCCCGCTCGCCGGGCGCCTCTTGGCGGAAATGGTGCACGCCGACGGCGCCACCCTGACGTTCGGCGGGAACCGGATGCGCGTGGCCGAGGCCGAATTCGCCTTCCGCATCGGGCGGGATCTGGCGCCGCGCGCCACGCCCTACAGCGTCAGCGACGTGCTCGACGCCGTCGCCGCGCTGCACCCCGCCATCGAGGTGCCGGATTCGCGGTTCGCCGATTTCGCCAAGGTCGGCGCGGCACAGCTGATCGCGGACAACGCCTGCGGACACCAGTTCGTGCTCGGTCCCGAGGCGCCGGCGACGTGGCGCGACCTCGACCTCGCCGCGCACCCCGTCATCGGCCGGGTCGGAACGCGGCTCGAGCGCGAGGGCCGCGGCGCGAATGTGCTGGGCGACCCGCGCCTCGCGCTGGCTTGGCTCGCCAACGAGCTGTCGCGTTACGGCATGACGCTCGCCGCCGGGCAGATCGTGACCACGGGAACTTGCCTCGTGCCGCTGGAGATCGGCCCGGGCGACGCGGTCTCGGCCATGTTCGGCGCGCTCGGGCAGGTCGGGCTCCGGTTCGCGAACGCCTGAGGCCCGCTATGCGCGGCCGCATCACGCGCTTGTGCGCCGCCCCGGCCTCGCCGTAGTCTCCGGCCACCGCGCCGCAGGACAGACACGCCGGCGCGTCAAACCGGGGGAAACCATCCATGGCTATCGCACTCCACCCTGCCGTCGATCACGGCATCAAGCCGGCCGCCGAAGGCTTCGCCGGTGGCTCGCTCGTCTGCAAATGCGCCAGCGACCCGGTCGAGGTCGTGATCAAGAGCCAGTCGGCGCACAACCACATGTGCGGCTGCACGCGCTGCTGGAAGCCGGCCGGCGCCGTGTTCTCGGTCGTCGCCGTGGTGCCGCGCGACAGTCTCAGCATCACGCGCAATGCCCACAAGCTCGCCATCGTCGATGCCAGCGCCACCATCCAGCGCCATGCCTGCAAGGGCTGCGGCGTGCATATGTACGGGCGCATCGAGAATACCGGGCATCCATTCTACGGCCTCGATTTCGTCCACACCGAGCTGTCGCCGCAGCAGGGCTGGGCGGCGCCCGGCTTCGCCGCCTTCTGCTCCTCGGTCATCGAAGCCGGCTTCGATCCGGACCGCATGGGCGAAGTGCGCGGGCGCATCCGCGAGCTCGGGCTCGAGCCCTATGACTGCCTGTCGCCGCCGCTGATGGATTATATCGCCACAAAGCTCGCCGAAGCCTCGGGCAAGCTCCGGACAATGCACGTCGCCTGAGCGCCCCTCGATCCCGCCACGCTCCGGCCTCCCGGAGCGTGGCGTCGCCTCAGCGCCGGAGCAGGATCGCCGGCTGCTCACGCCCGATCGCCGAGTGCGCGACAAGGTCCGGGAGATGGTCCGGCCAGATCCAGAGTTCGGCGGCGAACAAAGCGCGCATCGCGGTCAGATCGCAGTGGAAGGGCGGGCCGCCCTCGGTCCCGGTCTGCATGAACAGCGCGAACAGGCGCCCACCCGGGCGGAGCCAGCGGGCCAGCCGCGCCGCGTAATCCGCCCATAGCGCCGGCGGCAGGGCGCAGAGGCAGGTCTGATCGTAGATCAGGTCGAACGGCGCCGGCGGCTCCCAGGTGAAAAGATCGGCGACCAATGCCTCGCCGCCGGTGCCCTTGAGGAATTCCTGCTGAACCGCGACCGCGCTGGGCGCGGCATCGACGATCGTGACACTGAAGCCCGCTTCGGCGAGGCGCAGCGGTTCCCGGCTGCGGCCGGCGCCGGGCACCAGCACGCGGCCCGGCGGGGCGAGCGCGCCGCTTTCGCGCCAGGCGATGAAGCTCGGGTGCAGGCCTTGCCGCTCCCAGCCGGTCCGGCCCTCGCGGTAGCGGCCTTCCCAATCGATCGCCTGTGTCTGGTTCATCGCTCCGCCTCCGGGATGGGATCAGCCGCCTGACAAGGATGGACCCGGCGATGCGCCAGCCGGCGGGGATGGGGCCGGCGAGGATGGAGCCGGTGGGGGTATGGGCTGCTGAGATGGGGACGCGGGGGCACTCGCCGGCGGCGGGCTGGCCGCGTCGGCCGCGGGCGCGGCTGAAGCCGGCGCCGGCGCAGTGGCGGAAGCCGCCGGGGCCGGTGCGAGCGGCGTCGGCGCCGCCGCGCCGGACGGCTTGGGTTCGGCCTGACCGGCCGCCTTGTCCTCGGATTTCTGATCGAGATTGACCGTATAATCCGGCACCAGCCGCGCCTGATTACCGCCGATCACGAGCACGTGCTGGCCGAGCGCCAGCGGTGTGGGATCCTTCTGCGTCACCGAGACCAGGTCGCCGTTGGTCTTGCGCACGATGTATTCGTAGGCCGAGGTGTCGCTCACCGTATGCTCCACCCCGGCGCCGACCAGCCCGCCGATGACCGAGCCGCCGACGGCCCCGAGCGCGGTGCCGAGCGCCCCGCCCGGCGTCTGCGACCCCGCCGCGCCGCCGATCGTGCCGCCCGCCGCGCCACCGGCCAGCGCACCGGTGGTGCCGCCGAGGCTGACATCGACCTTGCGCGCGCCGATGACGATGCCGCGGTCGACCTTGTTCACCTGCTGCACGGCGGTGCCGGAATAGGTGTCGGGCGAGATGTCCGGCGCGCATCCGGCCAGGACGGCGACAAGACAGGCGCCGGGCACGAGGCGCCAGGAGAGGATCCGGGTCACGCGGCGGGAACCATGTTCTGTGGGACGGACGCGCCAGAGATAGGCGCTCGCCGCGCGCATGTCACCCCGCCGCGGGCATAGCCCGGAAGGGCGTGACCCTGCCGCAACGCTGCGCTATGAGGCGCGGTCCGCGCCGGTGCCCAGGCGCGGCCTGAGGGGGACCTGTCCGCGTGAACACGCCAGCATCTTCGATCGGCGCCAACAGCCTGCGCTCCGGCCCCGACGCGCGCGGCCGCTTCGGCGCCTATGGCGGGCGCTTCGTCGCCGAGACCCTGATGCCGCTGGTCCTTGCGGTGGAGGAGGCCTACCGCGACGCCCGCGCCGACCCGGCCTTCCAGGCGGAACTCGACGCCTATCTCGCCAACTATGTCGGCCGGCCGAGTCCGCTCTGGTTCGCCCAGCGCCTCACCGAGCGGCTCGGCGGCGCCAAAATCTATCTCAAGCGCGACGAGCTGAACCACACCGGCGCGCACAAGATCAATTCCTGCATGGGCCAGATTCTGCTGGCCCGGCGCATGGGCAAGACCCGCATCATCGCCGAGACCGGCGCCGGCCAGCACGGCGTCGCCACCGCCACGGTCTGCGCGCTGTTCGGCCTGCCGTGCACCGTCTACATGGGCGCGACCGACGTCGAGCGGCAGAAGCCCAACGTCTTCCGCATGAAGCTGCTCGGCGCCGAGGTGCGCGCAGTGCGCTCCGGCGCGGCGACGCTGAAGGACGCGATGAACGAGGCCATGCGCGACTGGGTCGCGAATGTCGCTGATACCTACTATCTCATCGGCACGGTCGCCGGCCCGCACCCTTATCCGATGATGGTGCGGGACTTCCAGTCGGTGATCGGCGAGGAGGCGAAGCTGCAGATGATGCAGGCCGAGGGCCGGCTGCCGGACGCCGCGGTGGCCGCGATCGGCGGCGGCTCCAACGCCATGGGCCTGTTCCATCCGTTCCTCGATGACGCCGCCGTGCGCCTGATCGGCGTCGAGGCGGCCGGGCACGGGCTGGAGACGCACGCGCACGCCGCCAGCCTGTCGCGCGGGCGGCCCGGCGTACTGCACGGCAACATGACCTACCTGCTGCAGGACGAGGACGGGCAGATCGAGGAAGCGCACTCGATCAGCGCCGGGCTCGACTATCCCGGGGTCGGACCGGAGCATGCGTGGCTGCACGATATCGGCCGGGTAGAATACGTCGCCGTCACCGACGACGAGGCGCTCGCGGCCTTCCAGCTCCTCACCCGCACCGAGGGCATCATTCCGGCGCTGGAGCCGGCGCACGCGCTGGCCCAGGTGGCCAAACTGGCGCCGACCCTGCCGCGCGACTCGATCATCCTCGCCAATCTCTGCGGCCGTGGCGACAAGGACATCTTCACCGTCGCCGAGCATCTGGGGGTGAGCCTGTGAGCCGAATCGCAGCCCGCTTCGCCGCCCTCGTCAGCGAGGGACGCGGGGCGCTAATCCCCTTCGTCGAGGCATTCGACCCCGACCGCGAGACCTCGATGGCCCTGCTCGCCGGCATGGCTTCGGCCGGGGCGGACCTGATCGAGATCGGCGTCCCCTTCACCGACCCAATGGCCGACGGGCCGACCATCCAGGCCGCCGGCAAACGCGCGCTGGCCGCCGGCGCCAAGCTGGGGCGCATTCTCGACATGGTGCGCGAATTCCGCCGCGCCGACGCGACGACGCCGATCATCCTGATGGGCTATCTCAATCCCATCCTCGCCTACGGCCCGCCGCGCTTCTGCGCCGATGCCGCCGGCGCCGGCGTCGATGGGCTCATCATCGTCGATCTCCCCTCCGAGGAGGCCGACCTGATCGCCGCCGACGCCGCCCGCCACGGGCTCGACATCATCCGCCTCGTCGCGCCGACCACCGACGACGCGCGCCTGCCCAAGGTCCTCGCCGGCAGCTCCGGGTTCATCTACTACGTCTCCATCACCGGCATCACCGGCACGCGCACCGCAAGCGAGGCCCAGCTTGCCGCCGCGGTGCCGCGCATCCGCCGCGTCAGCCCGCTGCCCATCGCCGTCGGCTTCGGCGTGCGCTCGCCCGAGCAGGCGGCAACGGCGAGCCGCGTGGCCGATGGCGCCGTGGTCGCCTCGGCGCTGATCGAAACGCTCGCCGGTGATCTGGACGCCGAAGGACGGGCGCGGCCGGGCACCGTCGGCAAAGTGCTCGCGCAGGTGCGCGCGCTCGCCGACGCGGTCCGTGCGGGTTGAGAGGACTGCGATGAACTGGCTCACCGAATTCGTCCGCCCCAAGATCCGCACCCTGCTCGGCCGGCGCGATGTGCCGGACAATCTCTGGGTGCAATGCCCGGCCTGCGAGCAGATGATTTTCCAGCGCGAGCTGGAGAAGGCGCTGAAGGTCTGCCCGCACTGCGCCCACCACATGCGCGCCGGCGCCGCCGAGCGCCTGGCCTGGACGCTCGACGAGGGCTACGCGCCGATCGAGCTGCCCAAGGCGCCGGCCGACCCGCTGCGGTTCCGCGACACCAAGCGCTACGCCGACCGGCTGCGTGAGGCGCGGGAGAAAACCAGGCACGACGACGCCATTCTGGTCGCGCCCGGCACCATCGAGGGCCAGAAGGCCGTGGTCGCGGCGATGGATTTCGAGTTCATGGGCGGCTCCATGGGCGCCGCCGTGGGCGAGGGTCTGCTCGCCGCCGCCCGCCTCGCGGTGCTGCAGGACGCGCCGCTCGTCGTCTTCACCGCCTCGGGCGGGGCGCGGATGCAGGAGGGCGCGATCAGCCTGATGCAGATGCCGCGCACGGTGATCGCGACCCGGCTGGTCAAGGAAGCTGGCCTGCCGGTGATCATCGTCCTCACCGACCCGACCACCGGCGGCGTGACGGCGAGCTTCGCCATGCTCGGCGACATCCAGATCGGCGAGCCGGGCGCGCTGATCGGCTTCGCCGGGGCGCGCGTGATCGAGCAGACGGTGCGCGAGAAGCTGCCCGAGGGCTTTCAGCGTGCGGAATATCTCCACGAGCACGGCATCCTCGATCTCGTCGTGCCGCGTGCCGAGCTCAAGGCGACGCTGGCACGGCTGATCGGACTGCTGCGGGTGCGCCAGATCGAGACCGCCGCGGTGGACGCCACGGCGTGAGTGGCCGCGTCGAGGCGATCGTCGCGCGGCTGCACGCGCTGCACCCGCGCCTGATCGACCTCAGCCTGCACCGTCTCGAGGCGCTGCTCGCCCGTCTCGGCCATCCCGAGCGAAGGCTGCCGCCGGTGATCCACGTCGCCGGCACCAACGGCAAGGGCAGCGTCTGCGCCGTCCTGCGCGCCATCGGCGAAGCGGCGGGGCGGCGCGTGCATGTCTATACCTCGCCCCATCTCGTCCGCTTCAACGAGCGCTTCCGCCTGGCCGGGGCGTTGGTGGACGACGCCGCGCTGGAGGCGACGCTGGCGGAGGCGGAGGCGGTGAATGCCGGCGCGCCGATCACCGTCTTCGAAATGATCACCGCCGCCGGCTTCATGCTGTTCGCGCGCGTGCCGGCCGATCTGCTGGTCCTGGAGGTCGGGCTCGGCGGCCGTTTCGACGCGACCAACGTCGTCCCCGCCAAGGCCGCCGCGGCCATCACCTCGATCTCGCTCGACCATCGCGAGTTCCTCGGCGACACGCTGGCCGCGATCGCCTTCGAGAAGGCCGGCATCATCACCCCGGGCACGCCCGCCGTCACCGGAACCCAGACGCCGGAGGTGCTCGCGGTGCTGGATGCGGCGGCAGCGGCGGCGGGCTCGCGCCTCGCCGCGCGCGGCCGCGAATGGGTTGCCGAACCGCGCCCGGACGGGTTCGCGTTCCGCGATGGCGCCGGCACGCTGTCCCTGCCGCCGCCGGGGCTGCTCGGCCGCCACCAGATCGACAACGCGGCCATCGCCATCGCCGCCCTGCGCGCGGCCGGGCTCGGCATTGCGGAGGCGGCGATGGCCGAGGGCGTCGCGCGCGCCATCTGGCCGGCAAGGCTACAGCGCCTGAGCGGACGCCTGGCCCGCCTGCTGCCGGAAACGATGGAGCTGTGGCTCGATGGCGGCCACAACCCTGGCGCCGGCGCGGCGCTCGCCGCCCAGCTCGACGACTGGGCGGAACGGCCGACGCTGCTCGTCGTCGGCATGAAACAGGGCAAGGACGCGGACGAGTTCCTCCGCCCGCTGCTGGCGCGCGCCGCGAGCGTGTGGGCGGTGGCCGAACCGGGGCAGCACCTCGCCATGCCGGTGGAGGCGGTGGTGGCGGCGTCCGGCGGACTGGCGCAGCCCGGGCCGACCGTCGCCGACGCGCTCGGTGCCATCGCCGCGCGCGGCGGAACGGCGCGGGTGCTGATCTGCGGCTCGCTGTTCCTCGCCGGCGAGGTGCTGAAACAGGATGGCGATGGGCTCTGAGGCGCACCCGGCCGATGCCGCGCGCTTGGACATCCAGCCGGCCGATGCCGGCCGTTGGGCGATCCTCAACGGTTTCGGCCGCACCCTCGGCGACAGTCTGATCGGCCTCACCGCGCTCGCCGCCGCGCGCGCGCACCTGCCGCCCGACCCGGTGCTGTTCCGCCTGCCCGGCCTCGCTCCGGTGCAGCAGGCGCTCTATCACACCGCCGGCGCCGCGGTGCGCGACCTGCCCTGGGAGGCGGCGCTGCCCGGCCGGCCCTTCGCGCCGTCGGCTGGCTTCGCCCGCGTGATCGAGCTGCGCGACTTCGCCTACGATGCCGCCTTTGCCCGCACCAGCATGGTCGATTTCTTCCTCGCCCGCCTCGGCCTCGACCCCGCCGCCGTGCCGCCGGCCGCCAAGCGCAACACCTGGCTCGCCGAGCGTCTCCGTCCCGCACCGCCGCGCGGCTTGGCGCCGGGCTACACGCTGGTCTGCCCGAACGCCGCCGGCGCGCTGCGGCAGATGCCGGCGGAAATCCACGACGCCATGCTGACGCGCCTCGCCGACGAGGGGCCCGTCGCCACCCAGGGCGAGGTGCCGGCCGCGCTGGCGCACCGCGTCCACGCTTTGGGCCCGGCCGCGACGCTGGCCGAACTGTGCGGGCAAGTGGCGGCGGCGCGGCGTGTCGTTTCCACCGACACCGCCATGGTCCATCTCGCCGACGCCTTTTCGGTCCCCTGCCTCGCCGTGTTCCCGACCCACGATCCGGCCTGGCGGGTGCGCGACTATCCGCACTGCGTCCCGGTCGCACTCGCCGCAGACCTGCCGCGCGGGCTGGAATTCCCGCGCGGGCCGGCGGATCTGGCGGCGGCGCGGGCGGCATGGTTCGCCATCCCCCTGCCCGCGCTGCTCCGCTCCACCGGCGCCGGGTGACCAGCGAGCCGGAACGGCCGCGACCGACGGCCGCAAACGAAGGAACCGTCCATGACCACGCCGACCGATGAGGCGCCGACGCCGCCCGACCCGAACCGCGGGGCCCCCCCGGGCGCACCCCTGGGCCCACCCCTGGGCGCCCCCCTGGGCGCGAGCCGTGCCCGGTTCGCGGTGCTCGCGCTCCTGGTCGGGGCCGTCACCATCAACTATCTCGACCGCGCCGTGCTCGGCATCGCCGCCCCCTCGGTGCGCCAGGGGCTCGGGCTCGACGCGGCACAGATGGGGATCGTCTTCTCGGCTTTCTCCTGGTCCTATTTCGCCATGCAGATCCCCTCGGGGATCCTGCTCGACCGGTTCGGGGCGCGGCCGATCTACACCATCGCGCTCGCCGGCTGGTCGCTGTTCACCCTGCTGCAGGGCCTGGCGGGCGGCCTCGTCTCCATGGTCGGCATGCGGCTCGGGCTCGGCGTGTTCGAGGCGCCGTGCTTCCCCGCCAACGGCGCCATCGTCGGGCGCTGGTTCCCGCGCCGCGAGACCGGCATGGCGGTGGGCGTCTTCACCGCCGCCGAATATGTCGGGCTCGGCTTTCTCAGCCCGCTGCTGTTCTGGATCCTGCGGGAATTCGGCTGGCCGGCGCTGTTCTTCGCCACCGGCGCGGTGGGACTCGTCTTTGCCGTGCTCTGGTGGTTCGCCTATCGCGACCCGCACGCGAGCCGGCGGGTGAACCAGGCCGAGCTCGCCTACATCGAGGCAGGCGGCGGCAGCATCCGCGCCGGCGCCGCCGGCACGCGGTTCGCGCTGCGTCATGTGCGCCAGTTGTTCCGCTACCGACAGATGTGGGGGCTGTGCATCGGCCAGTTCGCGGTGAACTCGACGCTGGTGTTCTTCCTCACCTGGTTCCCGAGCTATCTGGCGACCGCGCGCCACATGGAGTTCATCAAGGTCGGGTTCATGGCCACCCTGCCCTATGTCGCGGGGTTCTTCGGCATTCTCTTCGCCGGCTGGCTCGGCGATTTCCTGCTCGCCCGCGGCGCCTCGCTCAACCTGGCGCGCAAAACGCCGGTAGTGGCCGGGCTCGCCCTCGCCGCCAGCATCGTCGCCGCCAACTATGTCGAGAACGACGCGCTGGTCATCGCCATCCTCTCGCTCGCCTTCTTCGCCCAGGCGATGTCCTCGGCCGCCTGGGCAGTGCTGCCCGAAGTGGCACCGGTCGGGCTGCTCGGCCTCGTCGCCGGCCTGTTCAACGCCTCCGCAAATCTCGCCGGCATCGTCACGCCGCTGGTGATCGGCTTCGTCGTCCAGGTCACCGGCTCCTTCGTCGGCGCCATCGCCTTCGTCGGCATCGTCGCGGCGATCGGCGCGCTGACGTGGATCTTCGTCATCGGCGACCTCCATCGCATGGAGGTCGAGGGCCTGGCCTTCAGCCGGGCGTCGGCGCCCGCCGCCGTGCCGTGAGCACGCGCCGACGGCGCCGGCATGGCACGGCGCCGCGCTCAGGGCGCGCCAGCGACGTGCTCGCCCTTCGCCCACGCGGCGAGGTCGCGGACGGTCCTCTCCACGGTGGTGCGCAGAACGAAGCTGTTCACGTTCACCTTCATGAGGCCGCCGGCCGGAACCTCGCCGTCATTGCGGACCGCGGCCAGCGTGGCGCCGCTGCCGCCGTCGATGATGCGGGCGGCGACCTTGCCGCGCGTCGCCGCGCCGGCGGGAGGGATCCAGTAGAACGAGGGCGGCCCCTCGACAAAGTCGCTGACCGTGCAGACCAGGCGGTAGCGTCCGGCGGGGTCGAGGCGGAAGGCGGGCGTGGCTTCGAGCACGCTGCGGAAATCATTCGTCGCCTCGGCACCGAGATCGTAGCCGGCGGCGTGGGTGAGGTCGGTGCAGGGCTCCAGCCTCAGCGCGACCACCCCGCCCGGCGGCGGGGCGCCAACGGTCAGCGGACTGTCCGGCGTGCAGCCGGCCAGCGCGAGGACCAAGACCGCGACATGTCCAGGGAGTGCCGAATTCCGCATGGGAACCTCCTCGCCAATCCGACCTTACGCCTTTGAGCAGTTGCGACTTGGCCGCGCCTTGATGCGGGTCAAGGTCCCGGGGCGTCGCGCGGCTCTGGGTGGTGGCGGGTACGGAATAAAATTCTTTTTGTGCCATTCGCTCGCCCCGATCTCGATCCAACTTATGGGTAGGATCGGTTCCGAGATCGCGGCAAGGGGAGCGCGGACATGACCGTGGCACGGTGGCGGAGGGCGGCGCGGATGGTGGCGCTGATGCTGCCGCTCGCCAGCGGCGCCTGCGTCTACCCCGACTATTACGGCTACGGGACCTATGGTGGCTATGGCGGGTATGGCGGCGGCTATGGCGGCTACTACGGCTACCCGTCCTACGCCTACCCGGCCTACGACTACGGTTGGGGCTTGCCATTCCTGCTCGGCTGGGGCTGGGGGCTCGGCTGCTGCTTCGGCGGCTATGGCGGCTACGGCGGATATTACGGCCACGGCTACGGCTTCGACGGCGGCCATGGCGGCTGGGGCGGCTATCGCGGCAACTGGGGCGGAACCGGTGCGGGATGGGGGGGCGGTGGTGGCTGGGGCGGTGGCGGCGGGGGCTGGGGCGGCGGGTTCCATGGCGGCGGCTTCGGCGGCTTCCACGGCGGCGGCTTCGGCCATGGCTGAGCCGGGCGCGGCGCGCCGATCGATCCCGGCCGTGCGGCGCGCGACCGCTTCCTATCGCGTCGTTTGGTCGGACAGGTTTTTTCCGTTGGCCGGTTCTGTCGGGTGGGATGCCGCGCCTGAAGCCGCACTCCTGGTCGCCTGAGCCCGCAGATAGGCGATCACCGCATCAAGATCCGTGTCGCTGACCACGTCCGCGGCGAAGCCGGGCATGCGCTGCGCGGGCCAGGTGCGCACCGCGGCCGGGTTGCGGATCAGCGCCCGCAGACCGGCGGCAGTGAAATAGGTCACGGCCGGCATCGGCTGCAGCAGATCCGGCCCGGCCACGCCCTCGCCACTGCCGGCGAGGCGGTGGCACGGCAGGCAGTTTACGGCGAACACCGCTTGGCCACGCCGCGCCGGCGCATCGGCGGGCTCCAACGCGTCCACCGCCAGCCCGGGCCAGCGCTGCGCCGGGGTGGCGGCTTCGGCAAAGCCTGCCAGCGCGTAGGGCCATTGCTCCGAAGAGACATGGCCGCGCTCCGGGTGCTGCCAGATCAGGTAGAACGGGCCGGCCGAAACACTCTGGCCGGGCAGGTTCGGCCAGGGATGCGCCGGCTCCTCGATGGCCACCCATGGCACCGCGGCGCCATCGATGAGGCTTCGCGGCAAGTGCGAGACGAACCCGTCCATGGCCCGCGCCGCGATCGTATCCGCGGCACTCGGAGGCCGCTCCGCGAGCAGCGCGCGCAGCGGCACGGCGCGATAGGTCATCGGCCGGCCATAGGCGGAATCGTGCGGCACGGAGACGGTCGCGGCATCCCGCCGCGCCAGCAGTTCGCTGCGCGAGACCTGCGCAGTGGTTCCGCCCATGGTGATCGTCAGCACAGGCTCGCCGGCACGTGCGGGGGAAGCGGCCAAAGCGGCCAGCAAGAGCAGCAACAAGATGCATCTCATCGCGCGCATTTCCCCGTGCGCGGACAGAGCCTGTGTCAACGGATCCTATATTCCGGCGTACCAGGCATATCCCTGGTCTTCCCAATAGCCGCCGCGGCCGCCGCCGATGGAGCGGAAATCCTCGACGAATTCGATTCGCATCACGTATTTCGCCATTTTGTAGCCAAGCTGCCGCTCCACCCGCAGCCGCAGCGGCGCGCCGTGCGCCACTGGCAGGACCGCGTCGTTCATCTCGTACGCCAGGATCGTCTGCGGATGCACCGCTTCGATCAAATCTATACTTTCATAATATTTCGTCGCCGGGTTACCGTTCTCCATCGGATCGGCACAATGGAACACGGCGAAGCGCGCCGCCGCCTTCGGCTCGACGCGCTCAAGAATTTCGGCCAGCGGCACGCCTTTCCATTTGCCGATGCAGCTCCAGCCCTCGACGCAGTCATGGCGCGTGATCTGCGTCCGCGCCTTCATCGCCCGCAGATCCGCCAGGGAATACTGCCCCGGCCGGGCCACCAGCCCGTCCACCTGCAGCTTCCACTCGGCAAACCCGTTCGCCGCGTGGGCCTGGTAGTCGTCGTCATCCGGGTCCACGGTCCCATTGCCCTTGAACGACCCGGTGATATCGGCCTCGGAATATTCCCGCGCGAGCGCGTCGCCGGCGAGCCAGTGCTGGATGAGCAGCGACAGACGCGAGGCGCTGCCCAGCCATCCCTGCACCGTGGGATTGCCCGCCACGCGATCGCAGCCACCCACCAGCAGCGAACCCAGCGCCGCGATCGTCAGCCCGCGCCGCCCCAGCGCGACCGCCTCGTCGTCACCGTCCATGGCTGTCGTCCTCGATCGCGTATCGCCCCGTCACCATCGAGCGGAGATTGTTCCACGCACCGGAGAGCGCCACCATCACCACGTGCACCAGCACGAACCCCACCAGCAGCAGGGCGCCGATGAAATGCACGGTCCGGGCCGACTGCCGGCCATCGAACAGCGCCAGCAGCCAGGGGAACGCCGCATCCAGCCGCGGCGACATCGCCAGCCCGGCGAGCACGATCACTGGCAGCACGATCGCGACCACGCCGAGATAGGCCAGTTTCTGCAGCACATTATAGGCGCGCGCCTCCTCGCCATGCGGGAACCGCAGCAGCGCATGGTCGCGCAGCGTCCGCCCGATCAGCCGCCACTCGCCCCGGCGTGGCACCAGATCGCGCCAGAAATGGACGCTGATCACGCCTGCCAGGACATAGACCGCGCCGTTCGCCACCAGCAGCCAGGCAAAAAAGAAATGCCACAGCCGGCCCTCGGCCAGCGACTGCCAGCCCGGCAGGGTGATCCAGCCCGGAAACCCCCGGGCCACGGGCTGCCCGGAGGCGTCGTTCGACACCCCGAGCACGCCGGTCGTGATGAAGCGGTGGCCCAGGAGCGTCGTCACGCCACGAGCGGGCTCTTCCGCCGTCATCGCCAGCAGCGGGTGGTCGAAATCCGACTGCTGGCCCCAGTACAGCGCCGGGTGCGCGTTGAAAATCTGCAGCCCGCTCATGAGCAGAACCGTCAGACAGACGACGTTCACCCAGTGCGTCACCCGCACGACGGCCGAGTGCCGATGGATCAGCCGGCGTCCCGACCGAGCTTCGGACGCCGCCCTGCCTGTGTCGGGCATCGCATTCACATCGGCGGTTTGAGCCCGTCCTTGCCGACGACGACCGCACCCGCGGCGAGCTGACCATCGTCGGCCTTGCGCGCGATCACGAACACCTTGGCGCCGGGCTTCAGCACATCGGCCGAAGCGGTGGTGAAGGCGACGATCTGAGCGTCCGGCGGCACGTCGATGGTCTGCGATCCGCCCTTATAGTCCAGCTTCAGCACCCGGTCCGCGCCGACGGATTCCACCTTCGCGATGTTCGCGTTGGTCATCATGTTCGGCCCGCTTTCCAGATCCCAGGGATAATGCCCTTCACCCAGGCCGCGCAGGCTTTCGTCGAACACATGGACCTCGACCGCGACGCGATGGCCGTTCTTTTCCACCGAGGTGATGCCGACGAACCTGCCGTCGGCGACGGCGCCGATGTCGGCCCGGCTGACCTGGAAGACCTTGGTCGTATCGGCGAAGGCAACCTTCTGCTCGCCGCGCGCTGTCTTCAGCGCCAGGACATGGTCCTGCAGCGAGTCGACGCTGCCGCGCAGATGTTGCGGCGGCGGCCCCTCGGCGCCGGCCCACGAAGCGGCCAGCAGCGTGCCGCCGAATGCGAGCGTGAGACCGAGCGTGATCCGACGAATCCCCATGGCTTGATACCCCCCGTGTGCGTTGTCGCCGCCGCCGGCTTCCCGGCCTGATTATCGACCGAGGGTTACCAGCGAATCGGCGCGGCAACAAGGCAATTGACACGCGTTCGCATCCTGCCCCGCCCAAGCGGGCGGCGCGGGCTGGCGCGTGGGCCGGCCCTTCGCCGTCCGCGCCTATTTGCGCGCCGGCAGCCGAGGCGCGTCCGCCTCGTCGGGCACCGGCACGCCGGCGACGTTGAGCGTCATCGAGACGGTGGTGTAGTAGCCGCTCAGGCCGATGAGATCGACCGCACCCTGATCACCGAAGCGGGCCTTGACGGCGTTGAAAGTTCCGTCCGTCACCGTCTTGTGGGCATAGAGCTCGGTGCAGAAATCATAGACCATGGCCTCGTCGGCGCTCATCCCCTCGGGCCGGCGGCCGGCGCCGATGGCATCGGCGATGGCCGGCGAGAGCCCGGCCTGCATGGCGATCTTGTAGTGCGCGTACCATTCGAACTCGGCATCCCACTGGCGCGCGGTGACGAGGATGGCGAGCTCGTTCAGCACGTGCGGGATGGAGGATTTGAAACGGATATATTCGCCGACGCGCTGCAGCCGGTCGGCGAGATCCGGGCTGCGCAGCCAGGCGTTGAACGGTCCGGCCAGCGAGTGGCGCGGGCCGGAGGTGATGTGCCCGACGACCTCCTGCTGCGCCGGCGTCATCTGGTCCGGCGTCAGCGCGGGAAATCGCTGCTGGGCACGGACGCTGCCGGCGATGAGCATGAGCGCCGCGGCGGCGGCGAGCGGGTGGTGCATGGTGTTTCCTCCGGGAATGGTGGGTCGTGGTCAGCCTGGCCGCACGAGCAGGTGGCGCTTGCGGCCGATGGTGATTTCAAGCGCACCCGCGCGCAGATCTCCGGTGGCGAAGCGCTGCGTCTCATCGGCGAGCACGCTGTCGTTCACGCGTACGGCGCCCTGACGGATGAGCCGGCGCGCCTCGCTGTTGCTCGGCGCCCCGCCGGCGGCGACGACGAGGGCGACGGCGCTCATCCCCGCCGCCAGGGTCGCGGCGGGCACATGCACGGTGGGCAGGTCGGCCGCGGCGTGGCCCTGCTCGAAGGTGGCGCGCGCGGTCTCCGCCGCTCCCGCCGCCGCCGCGCGGCCGTGCGCCAGCGCCGTCGCCTCGGTGGCGAGGATTTTCTTCGCCTCGTTGATCTCCGCGCCGCCGAGCGCTTCCAGCCGCGCGATTTCAGCCAGCGGACTCTCGGTGAACAGGCGCAGGAAGCGGCCGACATCGGCATCCTCCACATTGCGCCAGAACTGCCAGTATTCGTAGGGCGAGACGCGGTCGGCGGTCAGCCACACGGCGCCCTGGGCGGTCTTGCCCATTTTCGCGCCCGACGCGGTGGTGATCAGCGGCGAGGTGAGGCCGAACAGCGCCGCGCCCTCGGTCCGGCGGCCGAGTTCGACCCCGCAGACGATGTTGCCCCACTGGTCCGAGCCGCCCATCTGCAGCAGCACGCCGTGGCGGCGGTGGAGCTCGCGGAAATCGTAGCTCTGCAGGATCATGTAGTTGAATTCGAGGAAGGTGAGCGGGTGCTCGCGCTCCAGCCGCAGGCGCACGCTGTCGAAGCCGAGCATGCGGTTGACGGTGAAATGGGTGCCGACATCGCGCAGCAGGTCGATATAGGCGAGCCGATCGAGCCAGTCGGCGTTGTTGACCAGGCGCGCGTCGGTCGGGCCGTCGCCGAAGCGCAGGAACGGGTCGAACACGCGGCGGATGCCGGCCATGTTCTCGGCGATCTGCGCGTCGGTGAGGAGCTGGCGGGATTCATCCTTGCCGGACGGATCACCGATGCGCGTCGTGCCGCCGCCGAGCAGCACCAGGGGCGCGTGGCCGGTGCGCTGGAACAGGCGCAGCAGCATGATCTGCACCAGCGAGCCGACATGCAGGCTGGGCGCGGTGCAATCGAAGCCGATATAGGCGGGCACGCGGCCGGCGCGGAGCCGATCGTCCAGCGCCTCGGTGTCGGTGCATTGGAACACGAAGCCGCGCGCGGTGGCTTCGTGCAGGAAATCGCTTCTCGGCATGTCGGCATTGTGCTCCAGGCTTTCCGAGGCAGCTAGCACGGGGAGCGCGGTGAGAAAATGCGGGTGATCGGGCTGATGAGCGGCACCTCGCTCGACGGGGTGGACGCGGCGCTGATCGAGACCGACGGCGAACGGATAGCCGGGTTCGGGCCGCGCCTGACGCTGCCCTACGACGCGGCGCTGCGGTCGGATCTGCGCCGGCTGCTCGCCCTCGCGCCGGGGCTGGCGGCGGACGATCCCGTCCTCGCCGGGGTCGAGGCGCGGCTGACGGCGCGCCACGCCGAGGCGGTGGCGGCGCTGGGCGAGGCCGCGGATCTGGTGGGGTTCCACGGCCAGACCATCCTGCACGCCCCCGCCGAGCGGCGGACCTGGCAGATCGGCGACGCGGCGGCGCTGGCGCGGCTGACGGGCATGGCGGTGGCGCATGATTTCCGCACCGCCGACGTCGCTGCCGGCGGCGAGGGCGCGCCACTCGCCCCGGTGTTCCACGCCGCTCTCGCCGCACGCCTGCCGCGGCCGCTGGCCGTGCTCAACATCGGCGGGGTGGCGAACGTGACGTGGATCGGCGCCGACGGCGATTTCACCGCCTGCGACACCGGCCCGGGCAACGGCCCGCTCGATGACTGGGCGATGCGCCACGCCGGCACCACGTTCGATCGCGACGGCGCACTGGCCCGCTCCGGCCGCGCGGACGCGGCGGTGCTGGCGCGGCTGCTGGCGCACCCGTATTTCGCCCGCCCGGCCCCGAAATCCCTCGACCGGCTGGCATTTTCCGCCCTGCTGGCGGCCAGCGGCCTGGCCGCGCTCGCGCCGCCCGACGGCGCGGCGACCCTCACCGCCTTCATCGCCGCCGCCGTCGCCGCGACCGCGATCCCGCAGCCGCCGCGGCGCTGGCTCGTCACCGGCGGCGGGCGGCGCAATCCGGCGATCATGGCAGCACTGGCCGCCGCCCTGCCCGCCCCGGTCGAACCGGTGGAGGCGGTGGGCTGGGATGGCGACGCGCTGGAGGCGCAGTGCTTCGCCTTCCTCGCCGCCCGCGTGGCCCGCGGCCTGCCCCTGAGCTTCCCCGCCACCACCGGCACGCCGGCGCCGCTGGCCGGCGGACGCATCACCCCTCCCTGAGTGTCACGAACGACAGCGCATGCAACCGCGTTCGCGTTTCGGTCAGGTCTGGAACAGGAAACGAACGATTGGTTAACCGCGCGGCCGAGGCGGTTTGCCGCCGCCGGAACCTGGTCGAGCAACTATGTTTTCTAGAGCACGGCCCGACCTGATGGTTCCATCAGGTCGGGCCGTGCTCTAGCCTGTGCCCATGTCCAGTCTGCGTTTCGGAATCGATCTCGGCGGCACCAAGACCGAGATCATCGCCCTCGATCGGGACGGCGTCCCGCGCCTGCGCCAGCGCGCGCCGACGCCGCGCGACTATGCCGCACTGGTCCATGCCATCGCCGAGATGGTGCGCGCCGCCGAACGCACCCTGGGGGCGAGCGGCAGTGTCGGCGTCGGCATCCCCGGCACCATCTCGCCGGCCAGCGCGCTGGTGAAGAATGCGAGCCTCCGCGATCTCAACGGCAAGCCCTTGGATCGTGACCTCGGCGCCGCGCTCGGGCGCCCGGTGCGGGTCGAGAACGACGCCAACTGCTTCGCCCTCAGCGAAGCCGTCGATGGCGCCGCGGCCGGGGCGCGAACCGTCTTCGGCGTCATACTCGGCACCGGCTGCGGCGGCGGCATCGTCATCGATGGACGCATCCTCGCCGGCCGGCACCGCATCGGCGGCGAATGGGGGCACAACCCCCTGCCCTGGCCGCAGCCCGACGAGCTGCCCGGCCCGACCTGCTGGTGCGGCCAGTCAGGATGCCTGGAGACGTGGATTTCCGGCACCGGCCTCGCCGCCGACTGCGACGGTCCCGGCGCGCGCGACGCGACCACGCTGCCAGCGCGGGCCGCCGCCGGCGATGCGCAGGCGGCGCGAGCGCTGGAGCGCCACGCCGACCGTCTCGCCCGCGCCCTCGCCCATGTGATCAACATCATCGACCCGGACGCGATCGTGCTCGGCGGCGGCCTGTCGAACCTCGAGCACCTCTACGAGCGCGTGCCCGCGTTGCTGCCGCGCCACGTCTTCAGCGATGTGTGCACCACGCCGGTGCGGCGCAACGCGCATGGCGACTCATCGGGCGTGCGCGGCGCGGCCTGGCTCTGGCCAACGGAATAGACCGGCGGCTCAGACCGGGGCGACGGCGGGCACCGGCGGCGTCGTTTCGGTGAGCCAGTCCAGCACCGCGCGGAGCCCGTCGCGCAGCGCTGTTGGCTCCGGCAGCCCGAGGGCCGCCGCGCCCTGCTCGCGCGCACCGAGCGAGTGGAGAATCTCGCCCGCGCGCGCCGGCCGCCAGCGCAGCGCCGGGCGGGTGCCGCAGAGCGCGGCGATGGCCTCCGCCAGTTCCAGCACGCTGGTAGCCTGGCCGGTGCAGACATTGAATACCGGGGCGCCCTCCGGCCGGCGGGCCATCGCCCGCAGCAGCGCCGTCACCACGTCCGCGACATAGATGAAATCCCGCGTCTGCCGCCCGTCGCCGAAAACCTCGACCGGCAGGCCCTGGCGCAGCCGGTTGCAGAAGATCGAAATCACCCCGGAATAGGGCGAGCGCGGATCCTGCCGCGGACCGAAGACATTGAAAAAGCGCAAGCCCACCGTCGGGATGCCGAAACTGGCGGTGGCGACGCGCGCGTGCAGTTCGCAGCCGAGCTTGTCCGCGCCATAGGCCGAGAGCGGCCGGCGCTCCGCGCTCTCGCGGATCGGCAGGTCGGCGCAATCGCCGTAGACCGCCGCCGAGGAGGCATAGACCATCGGCACCCGGCCGGCGCCGGGACGCCGCCGCAGCGCGTCGAGGATGGTGATCGTGCCGGTGAGATTGACGCGGTGCGTATCCACCCATGCCTGCACCCCGCGCTCGACCGAGGCGATGGCGGCGAGGTGAAAGCAGCCATCGACGCCGTCCAGTGCCTCGCGCACCCGTTCCGCGTCGGTGATGCAGCCCTCGATCAGCTCGACCTCGGGGGCGAGATTGGCGCGATGGCCGGTCGAGAGATCGTCCAGCACCCGCACCGCGTGGCCCTCGGCCAGCAACGCCGCGGCGAGGTGCGAGCCGATGAAGCCGGCCCCACCGGTGACCAGGAAGCGACGTTTCGTACGTCTACTCATCTGCCCCGTCCATCAGCGCCGCGTAGGCGCGAAACATCCGCTCCTGATCGTAGTCGCGCCGGGCTTTGGCCCGGTTCTCGGCGCCGATCGCGGCCCGGTCGGGGGCACGGATCAGCGCCAGCAGCCGCTCCGCGAGCGCCGCATCGTCGCACGGCGCGATGAACGGTTGATTGCCCGCCGCCAGCATCTCACGCACGTCGCCGACGTCGGTCGCCGCGACCGCCAGCCCGGACGCCATCGCCTCGAGCACCGAAAGCGGCATCTGCTCGGTATCGGAAGACAGGGCGAATATATCAAATTCTCGATAGCACGGCGCCGGATCGGCGAGATGTCCGGCAAATGTCACGTGATCGCCGAGCCCGAGGCGTTCGCAGAGGGCGGCGAGGCCGGCCCGCTCCGGTCCGTCGCCAACGATCACCAGCCGCGCCCTGGTCTCGGCGGTGACGATGCGGAAAGCGCGCAGGAGGCGGCCGATATTCTTCTCCGCCCGCAGCGCCGCGACGGTGCCGATCACCGGCACGGCGCCGGCCGCGGGCCGTGCCTCGGTGGCGAAGCGGGCGAGGTCGATGCCGTTGGGGATGTAGCGCAGCCGCGCCGGGTCGAGCTTCCAGGTCTCGGTCGCGATCCGCCACAGCGTGCGCGAGGGCAGCACGACGGTGCTGCGCCGCAAGAATAGCCGGCGCGTCCAGACCCGGCGGGGGATCTGCGTCGCCCGCTCCTCCGGCCCGAAGCCATCTTCGATATGGATGTGGCGCGCGAGCGGCAGGGCGTTGGCCATCGCCCACTCGATCGCCCCCCAGTTGTTCGTCACCAGAACCTGCGGACGAAGCGCGCGCAGGACCTGCCGCGCCGCACGCACGGTCGAGAGCGTCGCTCCTTTGCGCGCGGCGAAGGCAGGGAACTGCACATCCAGCCCCGGCGCGAGCCGCTCGCGGCAGGCGAGCGTGCCGTCCATGGCGATGATGGCGTGGCGATAGGCCGGCCCGAACCGGTTGGCAAAGGCAGCGTAGCGCACCTGCGCTCCGCCGATGGCGAAGGTCGGGAAGATGGTCAGCAGCAACGGGCCTGGCTCCAACGCTCGGCTGTCCGACGCGGCGTCGGCCCGTGCGCCAATGCTCCAATCGCATCGCATGCGCCGCCCGTGCCCTTCCCCGCAACCCGAGCTGAATGAAGCCAATCTGACCGCGCTCGCATAACGGACCGTTACGCGGACCAGAATACCTACCGCAGTGCAGAGATCTGGCGGGTCGAAGCCTGTCTGTCCAGCCCCGATCCCCCTTGTCGCGCGCTGGCGCCGGCCACTACCATGACGCGCAAGGGCCGCGCCGCGGCTCAGGGAGGAGACCTAGCCAATGGCGGATGTCGGGGACGCGATCCGGGCTGCATTCGAAACGGCGGTGGCGAGCGGGGCGGTCGCCGGGGTTGTGGCGACGGCCAGCGTGGACGGGCGGACCGTGTTCGAGGGAGCTTTCGGGAGCCGCGAGGTTGGCGGCGCCGTGCCGATGACGGCGGACACCGTGTTCTGGATCGCCTCGATGACCAAGGCGATCACCGCCGCCGGGGCGATGCAGCTCGTCGAACAGGGCAAGCTCGCGCTCGATGCCCCGATCGCCACCGTGCTGCCGGAGCTCGCCGACCGCAAAGTGCTGGAGGGCTTCGACGAGAGCGGTGCACCGCGGCTGCGCCCGCCGCGCACGCCGATCACGCTGCGCCATCTGCTCACCCACACCGCCGGCTTCGCCTACGACATGTGGAGCGCGGACATCAAGCGCTACATGGAGCGCGAGGCGGTGCCCGGAGTCATCAGCTGCCGGCGCGACGCGCTCAAGACGCCGCTCATCTTCGATCCCGGAACCCGCTGGCATTACGGCATCAACATCGACTTCGTCGGCCTCGCCATCGAGCGCGTCAGCGGCCAGACGCTGGGCCAATACCTCACCGCCAACCTGCTCGCCCCGCTCGGCATGCGCGACACCGGGTTCCGGCTGCGCCCCGACATGCGCGACCGGCTCGCGCGCATGCACGTGCGCGGCGCGGACGGCGGCCTGACCGCGATCGATTTCGAGATCCCGCAGAGCCCGGACTTCGAAATGGGCGGCGGCGGCCTCTACGGCACGGTCGGGGACTATCTCGCCTTCACCCGCATGATCCTCGATGGCGGGCGCGGCAATGGCCAGCAGGTGCTGCGCCCGGAGACGGTCGCCGAGATGACCCGCAACGCCATGGGCGAGGTCAGCATGGAGCGGATGGTCTCGGCGGTGCCGGGCAGCACCAACGATGTCGACCTCTATCCCGGCATGGTCAAGAAATGGGGGCTGAGCTTCATGATCAACACCCAGGACGTGCCCGGCGCGCGGTCCGCCGGGAGTCTGTCCTGGGCCGGGCTCGGCAACACCTACTACTGGATCGATCCGGCGAAGCGCGTCAGCGGCGTCATCGCGACGCAGACCCTGCCGTTCGCCGACCCGGCCGTGCTCGGGCTCTACGATGCGTTCGAGCGCGGCGTCTATCGGGCGGCGGGGGCGGCCTGAGGCGGGCGCGGCGGCGAGCCGAGCGCACCGAGGCTCGCCGCCATCTCCGTCGGGATCAGCACCGTGGCACCGCGCTCCTTGTTCATTTCGTAGAGCAGATTCATCTGGCGCAGCTGCAGCGCCACCGGGTTGGCCTGATACAGCTCCGCCGCCGCCAGCACCTGGCGGGCGATATCGATTTCCGCCGAGGCGAGGGTGACGCGTGCCTGGCGCTCGCGTTCGGCCTGCGCCTGACGGCTCATCGCATCCTGCAGGGCCGTCGGGATGACGACGTCGCGGATCTCCACCGACTGCACGGTGACACCCCAGCTCGCCGTCTTCTCGGCGATGGTCTGGCGCAGCTGCTCATCGGCGGTGCGGCGGTCGGTGAGCAGGCGGGACAGTTCGGTCGCGCCGATCATCTCGCGCAACGAGGTCTGCGCCACCCGCTCCACCGCCTCGCGGTAATTGGCGATGTTGATCGCCGCCGCACGCGGATCGACGACGCGCCAGAACACGATGGCGTCGACGCCCACGGAGACGGTATCGCGGGTCAGCGCCTGCTCGGCGGTGATGCTGATGGTGCGGATGCGCAAATCGATGGCCATGGCGACGACATCGACGAGGGGAATGAGCAGATAGAGGCCCGGACCGCGGATCGCCTGGAACCGGCCGAGCCGCAGCACCACCGCGCGCGTCCACTCGTTGGCGATGCGGAGCGAGAAGGCCAGGATCAGCACCAGCACCGCCACCAGTACGATCAATGACATATCCGCATCCTCTCCCGATTTCGGTTGACCCGCCGCAGGCATGCCCCAGATGCAGGACATGAGCGACGATCTCCTGGCCCGCTTCCGGCAGGTTCGCGGCCATACCGAACGGCTCGCCGCGGCGCTGACGGCGGAGGACCAGGGCATCCAATCGATGCCGGACGCCAGCCCGGTGAAGTGGCACCGTGCCCATACGAGCTGGTTCTTCGAGCAATTCGTGCTGACGCCGCACCAGGCGGGCTACGCGCCGTTCGATCCGACCCACGCGTTCCTGTTCAATTCCTACTACGAGACGGTCGGGGCGCGCCAGCCGCGGCCGCGGCGCGGCATGCTGTCACGCCCGTCCGCCGCGGCCATCACCGCCTATCGCGCCCATGTCGATGCGGCGATGGCAGAGCTGATCGGCGCCGGCGCGGCGCCGGCGGCGCTCGTCGAGCTCGGTTTGCAGCACGAGCAGCAGCACCAGGAACTGATCCTCACCGACATGCTGCACGGCTTCGCCGAGAGCCCGCTCGCGCCCGCGGTGCTGCCCGGCTTTAGCGAAACGACACCCGACATCCCACTAGGATCGATCGATTTCCCTGGCGGCGAGACACGCATCGGCGCCGACGGCCGCGGCTTCGCGTTCGACAACGAGGCCCCTCGCCACAGCACCCTGCTGGCGCCCTATCGGCTGGCCCGCGGCCTGGTGCGCAACGCCGACTGGCTCGATTTCATCGCCGATGGCGGCTACCGCACGCCGACGCTGTGGATGGCCGATGGCTGGGCCGTCGCGCAGGACCAGGGCTGGACGGCACCGCTGCACTGGCGCGCCGGCGCGGACGGATGGTGCCAGTTCGGCCTCGGCGGTCTCGCCCCGCTCGATCCGGCGGCGGCGGTGCGCCATGTCTCCTGGTACGAGGCCGACGCCTTCGCGCGCTGGGCCGGGGCGCGGCTGCCGAGCGAGGCGGAATGGGAGAAAGCCGCCGCCCATCCGGGGCTCGCCCAGATGTTCGGCCAGGTCTGGCAATGGACCGCGAGCCCCTACACCGCCTATCCCGGGTTCCGTCCCGCCGCGGGCGCGATCGGCGAGTACAATGGCAAGTTCATGGTCAATCAGATGGTCCTGCGGGGATCCTCTCTTGCCACGCCGCCCGGCCATGCGCGGGTGAGCTACCGCAATTTCTTCCACCCCGACCGCCGCTGGCAGTTCTCCGGCCTGCGGCTGGCGTGGGACGCGTGACGGTGGCGCTCGATCCGGCGCTGCTCTCGGAGGTCCTGGCCGGGCTCGACGCCGCGCCGCGGACGCTGCCGGCCAAGCTGTTCTACGACGAGGAAGGCTGCCGGCTCTTCGCCGCCATCACCGAACTGCCGGAATACTACCTCACGCGCACCGAGCGGGCGCTGCTCGCGGCCGAGGCCGGCGCCATCGCCGCCGCCCTGCCGGCCGACGCGAGCCTGGTCGAATACGGCGCCTCCAGCGAGGACAAGGCGCTGGTGCTGCTCGACGCGCTGGCGGCGGCGGGACGCACGGCCCGGTGCTACGTGCCGATCGACATCGCCGCGCCGGCCCTGACGGCTTTGACGGCGCGGCTGGCGACCCGGCGGCCGGGCCTCGTCGTGGCTCCGTTAGCGGCGGACTTCCTCGCCCCGATCGCCCTGCCCAGCGGTGCATCGCCGCCCCGGGTCGGATTCTTCCCCGGCTCGACCATCGGCAATCTGGAACCGACGGCGGCGCGCGCCTTCCTCGCACAAGCGCGCGCCACGCTCGGACCCGCCTCGCGCTTCCTCATCGGCGTCGATCTGCGCAAGGACCCGGCCCGGCTGCTCGCCGCCTACGACGATGCCGCCGGCGTCACGGCCGCGTTCAACCGCAACCTTCTCGTCCGCCTCAATCGCGAGGCCGGCGCCGATTTCGACCCGGCCGCGTTCACCCATGAAGCGCGCTGGAACGAGGCCGAGGGACGGATCGAGATGCACCTGGTCAGCCGGCGGGCCCAACAAGTACGCGTCGCCGGCGTCACCCTCCGATTTTCCGAAGGCGACAGCATACATACCGAAAATTGCTACAAACACAGCCTCGAAGGCTTCGTTGCTCTGGCCATGGCGGCAGGCTGGGAAGCCCCGCGCATGTGGACCGACGCCGGTGCGACGTTTGCGCTGTACCTGCTCGCGCCCAGCGGAGGGGGCTAGACTAGAGCAACCTCCGATCTGATCGAGCCGTTCCGGCTCGATCAGATCGGAGATAAGTTGCTCTAGACTCATAGGTTTCTAGAGCACGACCGTCCGACCGGATGATTCCATCAGGTCGGACCGTGCTCTAGGGTTCGCGCACCGCCGGGAAGCGGTGGAGGCCGGCAGGTCAAGGCCGGGATGCGATCACGCAGGCGGCTTCGCGCACGCAGCGCACGCGCGGGTCGATCCGACCATCGGGGAACATATATCGCGCCAGCGCCTGGCGTGCGTTCTTCCCGGGCACGAACGGCGGCGCCGCGGTCTCCGCCTGCGCCGCCGACATCTCGGCCACGGCCTGGGTGGTGGCTTCGAGCTGCGGTACCGCCGCTATCGCCGCCGCAGCGCTGCCGATGAGAACCGGCACAGCGAGGAGCGTGTGCCAACCTATCGAACGGAGGACCGACCGGAGCGCGTGGGGCATGGCGAAAACATCCCATGAATCACGACAGAGTCTTTTTTTGCTCCTAATCGATTAAGGCGCACTTAACGCCGGCACAGCCCGCCGGCCGGTCAGCCCGCCGGCCGATCAGAGCGGACCGCCGGTCAGGGCCTCGCCGTCGCCAACCGGGCGCTGGGCGCGGGCGCGGACGACGCGGAACAGCGCCAGCGCGGTCGTCATCAGCAGCAATCCAGACGGCTCCGGGGTGCTGACGACGGGGGGCGAGGGCATGTCGGGGCTCGGGATCGAGATGGTCGGTGGCAGTGGCGGCGCGCCGAAGCCTGCACCGGGGACCGAACCCGTGCCGGGGCCGGAGAACGGTGCCGGGGACAGCGCGGCCGTCTCGCCGACGCCCGGAAAGATGGAACCGACGCTGTCCGCCGCCAGCAGCACGGGGGGGCGCGGGGCCTCGCGGGGACCGAGCGGCACCGGGACGAAGCTCGGCAGCGCCGCGGCGATGCAGCCGACGGATTTGATCAGAAGGGCCCGGTGCGGGTTGAGGAGATGGTGGCGAACGACGTGCCGCACCCCCTTCCCCGCCGTCCGCGCGATCGGGTGGGCGAAATGGTGCGCGGGCGGCAAGGGAGGCGCGCAGTTCCCGCTCATGCCGCCCCACGCGATTCACCATCCGCCGCGACTCGCGGCGGATGGGATGCTTCGGCTGGCCCGTTCGGCACTGCGTTCGGCGGCGGTGGCGATGGCGTCAGGCGCGACGGCGGCGGCGGGCCATGCCGAGGCCGATGACGCCGGTCGCCAGCAGCGCCAGGCTCGCCGGCTCGGGGGCCGCGACGGTCTGGCGGTTGAGCATCTCGGCGCCGACCGTGACATTGCCGGTGCCGGTCTCGGTGACGACGAAGAACTGATCGGCGGGCAGGTTGTTCACCGACTGCACGACGCTGCCGCTGCCGGGATTGGTCAGGGTTGCCAGCACCGTGAGCTTGGTGAGATCGAGGCTGCTGGTGCTGAACGCACCGCTGTAGGCGCTGATGGTCGCCGTCTCGCCGGCTTGGATCGACCCGATCGAAATGCTGGTCGGGGCGTAGCCGGCGCTGAGGGCGGCGCGGTTGTCGAGCAGGAGATAGGTGCCCTTGGCGACTTCCCAGTCTGGATCGGACCCCGTGGAGGTGGAGCTGGCGCCGAGACCGGCTTCGCCGCCGGTGAACGTGCCCTGCTTCTGCGTTACCCAGCCGCCGACGGCGAGGCCAGGGGTGTCGGACAGATGGTAGGCATCGGCGCTCAGCGTCACGCCCCCGGTGGTGAAGCTCTGGGCATTGGTGCCGAGCACGCCGGTGATGGTCTCGCTCCGGCCATTGGCGACCATGGAGCCGAAATCGAAGGTCAAAGCGTCGGCGCGCGCGGCGCCCGGCTGCAGTGTGAAGCCGGCCGCAACGCCGATGGCGATGGCGGCGGCGGTGCGCGCGGCGCGCCCGAAATGGTGGCTCATGATCCCCTCTCCCACGTTGACGTCGCCCCGCCCGGTTGGCGCTCGCGACGGCCGCACGCTTGGTGCGACAATCTAAAAAATTAGATAGTCGCATCGAGTGATCATGACAAGCGAAAAGTTTCTAAATTGATAATGGAGCCGAGGCGACAGACAGGCTATCCAGACCGCGCCGACCGCCAACGGCCCAGGGAGAGAAACCGTGCCCGCAGAAGCGCTTCAGATCCACCCGCTCGCCGGCTCGATCGGCGCGGAAATCCTCGGCATCGATCTCGCCGCCGACCTCACCGCCGAGACCGTCGCCGCCCTGCGCGCCGCGCTGCTCGAGCACCTCGTCATCGTCTTCCGCGACCAGCGGCTGGATCCCGCCGCGTTCGTCACCTTCGCCGGGCGGTTCGGTACCCCGGTGGAATACCCGTTCGTGCGCGGGCTCGACGGGTTTCCGGTCATCACCCCGGTGATCAAGCGCGAGCACGAGACGGTGAATTTCGGCGGCATCTGGCACTCGGACACGGCCTATCTGGAGACCCCGCCGCTCGGCACCATGCTGCTCGCCCGCGAGGTTCCGCCCCGCGGCGGGGACACGCTGTTCGCCAACATGTATGCCGCCTACGAGGCGCTCTCCCCGGCCCTGCGCGCCGTGCTCGACGGGCTGCGCGCGGTCAACAGTTCGGCCCGCGCCGACGTCTCGCGCACCCGCGAGGACCGCATCCGCGATACGCCGAGCGAACAGGCCAATCAGGTGTTCGAGGCCGCGCATCCGGTGGCGCGCACCCATCCGGAGACCGGCCGGCGGGCGCTCTACGTCAATGTCGCCCATACCGCGCGGTTCGACGGCATGACCGAGGCGGAGAGCGCCGGGCTGCTGTCCTATCTCTTCGCCCACCAGGTGCGGCCGGAATTCACCTGCCGTGTCCGCTGGGAGCCGGGCACGCTGGCCTTCTGGGACAACCGCGCCGCCCAGCACAATCCGGTGAACGACTATCACGGCTACCGCCGCGTCATGCACCGCATCACCCTCGCCGGCGACCGGCCGCGCTGAGGCGGCTCAGCGTCGGACGGCGCCGCGGCCGCCGGCCGCGAATTCGTTGAGCAGGGTCAGGCCGACGCCGAGCAGCACGGGACCGAGGAAAATCCCCAGAAGCCCGAAGGCGAGCACGCCACCGAGCACCCCGAGCACGGTGAGCAGGAAGGGCAGCCGCGCGCCGCGGGCGATGAAATAGGGCCGGATGATGTGGTCGAGCCCGCTGACCACCACGGTGCCGTAGATGGCCAGAAAAACACCGTGCCCGGTGCGGCCCGAGACCAGTAGCCACAGCGTCGCCGGCACCCAGACCAGCGGCGCGCCGACCGGCAACAGCGCCAGCAGGCCGGCGAGGCTCCCGAGCAGCGCCGCGCGCGGCATTTCGGACAGCCACAGGCCGACATAGGTCAGCAATCCCTGCACCAGCGCATTGCCGAGAATGCCGTAGACCGTACCCCGCACGGCAAGCCCGGTGACACTGATGAGCCGATCCGAATAGGCGCCGGCGATGCGCCCGAGGATGGCGTGCAGGCTGCCGGTCATCGACTCGCCATAGACATAGAAGAAAAAGCTGATGAACAAGGCGAAGCCGAAGCTGACCACGCCGTGGGCGATGCGCAGCACCACGGTCAGGCTGCCCTCGGCAATGGCACCGAAATAGGGGCGGAAGAACTCGCCCATCGAGCTGAGATCGTCGGCCCAGTGCTGCCAGAGATCGGCCATCCCCGGCCCGGCCAGCGGCACGTCGGCGAGCCAGGCCGGCGGGCCGGGCAGGCCTTCCTGCAGCGAGCCCTGGAGCAGGGCGCGCAGGTGCGCGAGATCCTTGGCCCCGGCGGGGATCGCCAGGGCCAGCGGCAGAACCACGACGATGCCCGCCAGCAGCACCATCAGCAGGGCGGCCGAAACCCGGTCCAGCCCGATCCGGCGCAGTTGGCGGAACAGCGGCCAAGTGGAGAATACCAGGATCGCCGCCCACAGCAGCGCCGAAAAGAACGGATAGAGGACGTAGCCGCAGCCCAGCGCGATGCTGAGCAGCAGAATCCCCAGCAGGATGCGCTCGGCAACCAACCGCCCCTGGACCCCTGCACCGTCCGGCACCGTCCCTCCCTCCCGCTGTCTCGAACGGCACCCCGTTCCGCGGGCGCATCGGCGCACGGCGCGTTGCGCCGGTCAAGCGCGGCCGGCCCGACGCGACCGGCCCGACGCGACCGGCCCGACGCGACCGGCCCGACGCGACCGGTGAGGGCAATTCCATACCAGGCACGCTTCGTCTAGGGTGCGGTGCCGCAATCGCCGGTGGGGGCCCGCGCCCGACACCGGCCGCCGACCCGGGAGGAACAACACCATGCCGCGCTTTTGTGCCAACCTGTCGATGATGTTCAACGAGGTGCCGTTCCTGGACCGCTTCGCGCGCGCCGCCGCGGCCGGGTTCAAGGGCGTCGAGTTCCTCTTCCCCTACGACCATCCGGCCGCCGAATTGCGCGCCCGGCTCGATGCCAACGGGCTCGAACAGGTGCTGTTCAACGCCCCGCCGGGAGATTTCACCGCCGGCGAGCGCGGCATCGCCTGCCTGCCCGGGCGGGTGACGGAGTTCCGCGACGGCATCAAGCGCGCGCTGGACTACGCCGCCGCCCTCGGCTGCCGGCGGCTGCACGTCATGGCCGGCCTCGCCCCGGCCGGCACGCCGTGGGAGACGCTGACCACCCTCTACGTCACCAATCTCGCCTGGGCGGCGGAGCAGACGGCGGCGGCCGGCGTCCGGCTGCTGATCGAGCCGATCAACCACCGCGACATTCCGGGCTATCTGCTCAACACCGTCGAACAGGGCGCGGCGATCGTCGAGGCGCTCGGGCGCGAGCGGGTGGCGCTGCAGTTCGACATCTATCACTGCCAGATCACCGAGGGCGACGTCACCCGGCGGATGCAGACCCTGCTGCCGGTGATCGGCCATATGCAGCTCGCCGACGTCCCCGACCGCCACGAGCCGGGCACCGGCGAGATCGGCTGGGACTATGTGTTCCGCCGCATCGACGCAATCGGCTACCGGGAGTGGGTGGGGTGCGAATATCGGCCGGCGGGAGACACCATGGCCGGACTCGCCTGGCGCGAGCGTTTTGGGGTTTAACCCCAACGGCGTGACGCGGAAATCGAGCAATCGTTACCGACGCGCAAGCAATGCCTCTTGTATGACGTGGGTCCGATGAATTATACCGTGTGAGTCGCGATTCTGAGATTTGGATGAGCTCGGACGGAAAACCCGCCCCGGCTGGTAACGTTCCGGCCGCGCTTTGGGGAATAGAAGCATGCGCTTCACGGATATCGGTCAACAGCTGCGAGCCTATCGCCTCGAATCGGGCCTGAGGGCCGAGGAGATCGCCGCTCGGCTCGGCGTCTCGCGCGCCGCGCTCTATCGCTACGAAAAGGGCGAGGTGATCAAGCTCGACACGGTGAAGCGGCTGGCCGAACTGCTGAAAATCTCACCGCTGTCGCTGCTCGGGATCGGTGTCGAGTACTATAATCGTGCCGCCGGATTCCTCGAGCGGCTGCGCCAGGTCGAGGAGACCGCCGACCAGATTCTGCAGGTCAACGGCGCGCTCTGCTACCTGGTCACGTCGGACGCCTACGATGCCACCCTCGCCGAGGCCTTCGCCGAGGCCGCCGAGCGCGCCAGCGGCGAGCGCGACCGCGCCGCCCAGCGCGCGGTGCTGGACCAGGTGCTGAGCCTGCTCACGACACGCAAGCGCATGTATGCGTCGCGCCGCCCCGGCATCATCGCCATGCTCTCCACCGGCGGGATCGAGCGGCTGCTCGCGCTCGGCATCGCCGGCGCCCTGCCGCTGTCGGACCGGCTGCGCGGGGCCTGCCGCCAGATCGCCGCCGCCGAGATCGAGAACATCGCCAACCTGATCGAGGCCGAGCCGATGGGGCTGCAATTCGGCCTGATCCCGGACGGCGCCGAGCAGGTCGGCAGCTTCCAGGTGCTGCGCGCGCGGGACCGCGCCACCCTCGTGGTCAACCCCTTCCCGTCGGACATGCATCCCGGCGCGCAGATCGGCGTGGCCATGGTGACCAGCGCCGACGAGGCGATCGCCGCGCATCAGCGCGTCGCCGAGCAGAACTGGCGCGAGGCCGCCAAGGGCGCCGCCGCCGCCGCGCGGGTGCGCGCCATGCTCGCCGCCCACAAGGTGGGATAGCGCGCGATGACCGGAGGCGAACGCGCCGTAGGTCTGAATCGCGCGATCAGACAAAGAGTTAGAGCAAGGCTCGCAGGCGGACGCGAGCGCGGGGCGCTCTAGCCACGGTCGAGAGGCCGAGCGGCGGGCTTGGGGCCGGCGCCCCGGCGGTCTATCGTTCGCCGATGACCCTGCCCCTGCCCGCCCATCCCGATCTGGTCGTCGATTCGCGGCTCACCGTCTGGGACGGGCGCTTCCCGCTCGAACTGGTGCGTTTCCGCAACCGCCGCTTCGACGGCGCCCTCTCCGGCCAGCGCAGCTGGGAACTGTGGCGCCGCGGCCGGGCCGGCGCGGTGCTGCCCTACGATCCGGCCGCCGACGCCGTCGTGCTGATCGAGCAGTTCCGCCTGCCCGCCCTCGCCGCCGGCGTCGATCCGGTGATGCTCGAGGTTCCCGCCGGGCTGTGCGACGGGACCGAGTCGGCCGAGGAGACGATCCGCCGCGAGGCCACCGAGGAGACCGGGCTGACGCTCGGCCGTCTGCTGCCGATCGGCGACTACGTGCTGAGCCCCGGCGGCTGCGACGAGCGCGTCGCCCTGTTCGCCGGCGAGGTCCGCGCCCCCGCCGCCGATGCCGCCGGGTTTGCCGCGCTCGGCGGGCTGGCCGACGAGCACGAGGATATCCGCGTCCTGGTCTGGCCGGCGGCCCGCGCCATCGAGGCGGCGCTGGAGGGCGGCGTCGCCAATGCCGTCACCGCCATCGCCCTCCTCTGGCTTGCCGCGCGGCGGCCGTGGCTGCGCGCCCAATGGGCGGGCAGCAGCGGGATCTGATAGGCTCTCGAGCCTCCGGGCGGGCGCGATCGAGGCAGGACGAGACATGACGGCTCAAGGCACGAACCCAAGCGGAGGCACGATGCACCCCCTGGTCAGCACGGACTGGCTCGCCGAACATCTCGGCGCGCCCGATCTGGTGGTTTTCGACGCCAGCTGGTACCTGCCCAACGAGCCCAAGGACCCGCGGGCCGAGTTCCGCAGCGCGCATATCCCCACGGCGCGGTTCTTCGACATCGACGCGGTCGCGGATCCGGACAGCGACCTGCCGCACATGGTACCGAGCGCCGGCCGCTTCGCGCGGCTCATGGGCGCGCTCGGCGTGTCCAACGCATCACGGATCGTCTTCTACGACCAGAAGGGCATTTCCACCGCCGCGCGCGGCTGGTGGATGATGGGCTTGTTCGGCCACGACCAGGCCGCGGTGCTCGATGGCGGCCTGCCGAAATGGCGCGCCGAGGGCCGCGCGATCGAGATCGGCGAGCCGCCCGCCCCGGCGGCGCGCGATTTCCTGCCGTGCCTGCGCGCTGGCCGGCTGCGCGGCGTCGGCGACATGCTGCGCAATGTGGCGAGCGGCGAGGAGCTGGTGCTGGATGCCCGCGCCGCCGCGCGCTTCCACGCCGAGGCACCCGAGCCGCGCCCGGGGCTGCCGTCCGGCCACATTCCCGGCAGCCGGTCGCTGCCCTATGGCGAGGTGCTGGTCGGCGGCCAGACGCTGCTGCCGCCCGAGGCGCTGCGCGCCCGCTTCGCGCGCGAGGGCGTGGACGGCAGCCGGCCGGTGGTGACGAGCTGCGGCAGTGGCGTCTCCGCCGCAGTGCTGACGCTCGCCATGGCCCATGCCGGGCTGCCGAGCGGCGCGCTCTATGACGGCTCGTGGACCGAATGGGCGAGCCGCCCGGATACGCCGAAAGCACCGCTCCAGGGGACGGCCGACCATGGCTGACGCGTCGGACCGGCTCGGCCGGGACACCCACCTGACCCATCTCGGCCGCGCCGGGGTCCGCGCCGAGGGCTTCGTCAACCCGCCGCTGGTGCGCGGCTCGACCGTGCTGCACGCCGATTGCGCGGCGCGCACCGAGGCCGGGCGCAAGCGCTTCGACCAGGCGCTGGTCTATGGGCTGCTCGGCACCCCGACCCATTTCGCGCTGGAGGACGCGATCGCCGCGATCGAGGGCGGCACGCGCTGCCAGATCGTCTCCTCCGGCCTCGCCGCGATCACCGTACCGCTGCTCGCCTATCTCGGCGCCGGCGAGCATTGCCTGGTGCCGGACAGCGTCTACGGCCCGAGCCGGCACTTCTGCGACACGATGCTGCGCCGGCTCGGCGTGGAGACGACGTACTACGTCCCGACCATCGGCGCCGACGCGCTCGCCGGGCTGATCCGGCCCGAGACGCGCGTGCTGTTCCTGGAAAGCCCCGGCAGCCACAGTTTCGAGATGCAGGACGTGCCGGCCCTGGCCGCGGTGGCGCGGGCGCGCGGGCTCGCGGTGCTGATGGATAATACCTGGGGCATCCAGACCTTCCAGCCCTTCCGCCATGGCGTCGACGTCTCGATCCAGGCGCTGACGAAATATATCGGCGGCCACTCGGACCTCGTGCTCGGCGCCGTCACCACCGCCGACCCGGCGCATTGGGAGCGTATCCGCGCCGCGGCGACGACGCTCGGCCAGTATGCCAGCCCGGACGATTGCTGGCTGGCGCTGCGCGGGCTGCGCACGCTCGGCGTGCGGCTGCGCCAGCAGGCGGCGGCCGGGCTGACGGTCGCGCGGTGGTTGGCGGCGCGGCCGGAGGTGCAGCAGGTGCTCCACCCGGCCCTGCCCGGCGCGCCGGGGCACGACATCTGGCGGCGCGACTATGACGGCGCGTGCAGTCTGTTCGGTGTCGTCTTCCAGCCCGAGATCACCGTCGAGTCGATGATCGCCATGCTGGACTCGCTCGCCCTGTTCGGCATCGGCGCCTCCTGGGGCGGGTTCGAGAGCCTCGCCCTGCCGACCACGGGCACGATCCGCCGCAGCGTCTCGCCGCCCCTGCCCGGCCCGGCGGCGCGGTTCCATATCGGGCTGGAGGATACCGCCGACCTCATCGCCGATCTCGAGCAGGCGTTCAGCCGGCTGCGTTCTCGCTGAGGCGGGCGCACTCGGTGCACAGGCCCTCGGCCTCGACGGTGGCACGCGCGAGGCTGAACCCCTGCCCGGCGGCGGCGCGGGCGAGCGCGGCGCTGACTTCGGGGTCGTCGATCTCGGCGACATGGCCGCAGCCGCGGCAGATGAGGAATTGCGCCGGGTGCCCGCCCTGGTCCTCGGCACCGTGATCCTCGGCGACACAGCCGACGAAGGCCGCGAGCCGTTCGACGCGGTGCACCAGCCCGTGTTCGAGCAGGAAGTCCAGCGCCCGATAGACGGTCGGCGGCGCCGCGCCGGCCCGCGCCGCGCGCAGCCGGTCCAGCAGGTCATAGGCGCCGACCGGTGCCTCGGCCTCCAGGATGAAGCCGAGCACGAGCCGGCGGATATCGGTCAGCCGCGCGCCGCGCCGGGCGCAGAGCGCGTCCGCCTGCCGGAGCCGGGCCTCGGTGCGGTGCGCGAACGCCGGCGGGTTGCCATCCTGATGCACCATGCCAGGATAGGCCATCATGGACGATCCCGCCACGCAGAGCCTGCTCGACCAGCTCCATTTCGACGCCGGCGGCCTGATCGCCGCCATCGCCCAGCAGCATGACAGCGGCGAGGTGCTGATGCTGGCCTGGATGAACCGCGAGGCCGTGGCCGAAACCCTCGCCACCGGCCGGGTCTGCTATTTCAGCCGCAGCCGCGGCCGGCTTTGGCGCAAAGGCGAGACCTCCGGCCAGACCCAGCGCCTGGTGGAGCTGCGGCTGGATTGCGACGGCGACGCGCTGCTGCTGCTGGTGGACCAGCACGGCGTGGCCTGCCACACCGGCCGGCGCTCCTGCTTCTACCGCGCGGTGCGCGATGGCGCGCTGGCCGAAATCGCCGCCCCGCTGGTGCCGCCGGAAGCGCTCTACGGTCCGTGACCGGTCCGGCTCTTGCCGAGGACGGCCCTGGCGCGGCAGGGTTGACCCGCCACATCGCGCCGGACCCGAGCGCGCAACAGGAGGAAACGCCGCAATGAGACCTGTCCCCCTTCTCGCCGCCTGCCTGGCCCTGTCAGCGCTGGTTCCGCCCGCGTGGGCGCAGCCGCTGGAGCGCGCCCAGCCGGAGGAGGTCGGCATGTCCTCGGCCCGGCTCGACCGCATCACCCAGGTCTTCAGCAAGGATATCGAGGCCGGAAAGCTGCCCGGCGTCGTCATCATGGTCGCCCGCGAGGGCAAGCTGGTCTACTCGCAGAGCCTTGGCTACCGCGACAAGGCGGCCGGCGCGAAGATGACCGAAGACGCCATTTTCCGCGCCTATTCCATGACCAAGCCGTTCGTCGAGGTCGCCGCGGCGATGCTGATGGAGGAAGGGAAGCTGCAGCTCACCGACCCGGTGAGCCGGTTCTTCCCCGAGTTCGGGACCCAGTCCGTCAGCGTGCCCAGCCACAATGCGCTGGGCCAGCCGACCTATGCGCTGGTGCCGGCCGAGCGGGTGGCGACAGTGCAAGACCTGATGCGCCACACCGCCGGGCTCGCCTACGGCGAGATCACCGCCAATACCCTGGTCAAGCAGGCCTATCTCAAGGCCGGGCTGGTCAACCCGGCGATGGAGTACGACGTCACCGGCCTGACGCCGGAGGAATTCGTCAAGCGGCTGGCCGCCGCACCGCTCGCCTATCAGCCGGGGACGGTGTGGGAATACAGCCTGGCCATCGACCTGCTCGGGCGCGTGGTGGAGAAGGCCTCCGGCCAGCGGCTGGGCGATTTTCTCGCCGAGCGGCTGTTCCGCCCGCTGGGCATGGCCGATTCCGGCTTCTCCGTGCCGCAGGACAAGCTCGGCCGGCTGGCCGAACCCTTGGCCACCGATCCGGCCACCGGGGCGCCGATCCATCTGATCGACGTCTCCCACCCGCCAGCCGAGGATTCCGGCGGCGCCGGGAGCGTCTCGACGGCCGCGGACTATCTCCGCTTCGCCCAGATGCTGCTCAATGGCGGCCGGCTCGGCGATGCCGACATCCTCAGCCCGACGACGGTGGCGCTGATGACCTCGGACCATCTCGGCACCGCCATCCACCCGATCGTTGCGCCCAGCCAGCTGCTGATGGGCGTGCCCGGCTACACGTTCGGCCTCGGCTTCATGGTGCGCGAGCAGGCCGGCATCGCCGGCGTGCCCGGTTCGCCGGGCGAGTTCATGTGGGCCGGTTACGCCGGAACCTTCTTCTGGGTCGAGCCGGCCGAGCATCTCGTCGCGGTGATGATGGACCAGGCGCCGGGCCCGAGCCGCGCCTTCTTCCGCCGCCAGTTGAAGCAACTCGTCGATCAGGCGATCGTCGAGTAGACTGGATGTCCGGCCCGGCCCGCGCGGGCCGGGCGAGAGGAGCGATGATGCGAGCGATCCTGGCGACCCTGGCCCTGGCCGGGCTGCTCGGCGGTGGCACGCCGGCGTGGGCCGACCGGCTGGTGCGCGCGCCCGCCGTGCCGCAGCCGAAGGCGGCGGGCGACCTCGTCGGCATGCTGGTGGAGAACACCCAGGACCGCACGACGCCGCCGCGTCCGCTCACGTTCGGCCAGGAGTTCATCCCCGGCGAACTGTCGCCGCAGACGCATCTCGCGGCGCGCATCGGGACCACGACGGTGCCGATTCAGATGGACGTCAAGGCGACGCACCCGGACGGTTCGGTGCGGATGGCCATCATCACCCTGCCGATGCCCGAGCAGCGCTCCGAACGCACGACGGAGGTGATGCTGACCAAGGCAGCCGACGCCCCTCCCGGCGCACCGGTGGGGCTGGAGGCGCTGACCGGCTACGGGCTTGCGGTCGATCTCACGCTGCACGAGGAAGGTGGCGCGACCCACCCGTTCCATGCCGATGTCGGCGCTCTGCTCGCGCACGCCCTGGCCGGCGGCAGGCTCGCCTACTGGATGCACGGGCCGCTGGCCAGCGAGGTGCGCGTTGAGGTGCCGGTGGAGCGGGCCTTCCGCCTGACCTTCGACGTGCGCGCCTACGCCGACGGCAGCGCCTATACGGACGTGCAGTTCAACAACGACATCGCGCTGCAGAAAGAGGGTGGCGCGGTCACCTACGACCTCGACATCTCGGTGAAGGGTCAGAAGGCCTACCACACCGGGCCGATCAAGCAGTTCCAGTACCAGACCTGGCACCTCGAATACTGGAGCGCGGGCCGCCCGCACGTGAATTTCGTCCAGGATATCGCCCATATGGAACGGACCGGGGCGATCCAGACCTACGATCTGGCAACCGGAGTCGATGGCCGCCTGATCGCCGACGAGGCCAAGCAGATGGCGGGGCCGGGCTTCGGCGTGCTCGGCAATGCCGGCATCACGACATACATGCCGATGACGGGCGGGCGGCCAGACATCGGGCCGACGACGCGCGCCAACACGATCTGGCTGATGACCCAGAACGACGCCGCGGCCCGCTACGCGCTGGCACAGTCCGATGCCGCCGGGAGTGTGCCGTGGCACTATTACGATCCCCGCGTCGGCACCTATATCCGCCTGACCGAGCATCCGACCCTGTGGGCCGACGGGCGCGCGGGGCCCGGCAACGGCTCGGAAGCGCTGACGCAGATGTCCGACGACAAGGATACGGGCTGGAGTCCCGATCCGGCGCACCAGCCTGATCTCAGCTACGTCCCCTACCTTCTCACCGGCAGCCGCTACCGGCTCGACCAGCTCAACGCCCAGGCCTCGTGGTCGATCGTCGTCGCCTGGAACGCGCCGCGGCTGAACGGCAAGGGCATCGTCGCCAATTTCCAGTCGCAGGTGCGCGCCAGCGCATGGAGCCTGCGCGAAATCGTCGAGGCAGCCTTCGCCAACCCCGACGATTCGCCGATGAAGCGGTATTTCGTGGAGATCGCGAAGAACAATATCGAGTATCTGCTCGACCAGGCAGCGCACTCCAAGCAGGGCGACGTGCATGGCTGGGTGCTTGGGACCTACGGGGACGATCACGGCTTTATTGCTCCGTGGCAGCAGGACTACCTGGTGACGACGATTGCCCTGGCCGCGCGTCAGCAGGTTCCGGGCGCGAAGCAGTTGCTGGAGTGGCAGACGAACTTTCTCGCCGGACGCTTCCTGAGCGAGGACAAAGGCTTCCACGCCAAGGACGGCGCTGAGTATATCCTGTTCACCTACCCCTATCCCGGTGACCAGTTCCACCCCTATACGAATTGGGCCGATGTCGGCCGCATGGAGGTAACGAGCAAGCGCAGCGGCGGCGGCAAGGAGTGGGCGAGTTCGACGCCTATGATCCTGGCGCTCGATCGAGCGGCGCTGGCCGCCACGGTCAGTGCCACCGGATCGGCCGAGGCGAAGCGCGCCCTCGTCTGGCTGAACGCGAATGCCCCCGCCGTGGGTGCCAGAGAGCCGCCACCGGACCCGATGTGGAACATCGGCCTGCAGTGAACCGAAACTTGACCCTTTGGCTGCATGATAGGTCGACGGGAAGCGAGCCGCACCGCGGGGGAGATGCCGTCGCCAACGTCGCTGGTCCGCGGAAATGATCGATAATCTCGTCATCCTCTCGAACGTCGTTCTGGCCCTCTGGATCATTGTGCGCGCGATCCTGCTCGATACCCAACTCGGCTGGTTCGACCCCGTCGGGACGACCGAACACGGCGGTGACACCGCCGACGAGGGTGCAACTAAACGCCAAGTATCCCGAGCGCAGAGGTTGAAGCAACGTCCGCGTCCGGGTCAGCAAAGGGATCGGGGACGGTGATCCGAAGCCTTCTGCTGTTTTTTGTGTTCGTTTCTTTCCTCACCGCCGGCTTTGCCGCACCCTTCGTGTTCAGTCTGGGCTATGTCTGGGTCGATGGGTTCAGGCCACAGGACGTCAGTTACTCGATCCTGACCGAGCTCCCGGTTTCCATGATCATGGCAGTGGCCGCGATCGGTGGCTATTTCGTACTGGATCGCCGATTTCCGCCGAAGCCTTCGGCGCAGCTGGTCCTGACGCTGCTGTTGGCGGTCTGGGTGACTTTGACCACGAGCTGGGCCGAAGTACCCGATCCAGCGTGGATCAAATGGAACTGGGCGTTCAAGACAATCGTCTTCTCGGCATTCATCCCCTACGTGTTTCGCTCCTCGATCCAGATCGAGGCCTTCGCGCTGATCTGGTTGCTGGCGCTAAGCGCCAACACCCTGCCGGTCGGTGCGAAGACGATTCTGTCCGGCGGTGGCTACGGCCATGCGTTAGGCCTCGTCGCCGGGAATTCCGGGTTCGCCGAGGGCTCCACCCTGGCCGCAATCAGCCTGATGATGGTGCCGATTTTCATCTTCCTCCGCCAGCATGGGCGGATCATCCCGCGTTTGCCGCTCCTCTCACTCGGCTATATCGGGGCGATTGCGCTGTCGATCGCCGCCGCAGTGGGAACCTATGAGCGTACTGCCCTGGTGGGGGCCGTGGTCATGGGCGGGCATCTCTGGTGGCACGCGCGGCGCAAGCTGTTCTTCGGCGTGATTGCAGCGGTAGTGGTGCTTGCCGCCGGCGGCATCACGTCGCAGCGCTGGATCGAGCGCATGTCCACGGTGCAGACCTTCGATTCCGAAAGTTCCGCGCTCGGGCGTATCCTGGTGTGGAAGTGGACCTTCGACTACGCCCTGCACCACCCGCTCGGCGGCGGGTTCGATGTCTATCGGATCGATCACATCCAGTTCCCCAACGAGACGGCGGACACGCCGCCGCACACGATCGCCTTTCACAGCGCCTATTTCGAAGTGCTCGGCGAACAGGGCTGGGTCGGCCTGGGCCTGTTCCTGAGTCTGATCGCCACGTCCCTCGTGACCCTGCGCGGCATCGCGAAGCGCACCCGCGATCGACCCGACTTGGCATGGTCGCTCGGAATGGCCAGAGCCTTGCAAGGCGCGCTTCTGACCTTCACCGCCTGTAGCGCCTTCATCGGTGTCGGGTTTCAACCGATGTTCTATTTTCTGTTTGCGATAACCGTCTCGCTGCGCGAATACACCCGACGCGCCATGGAAGGCGGCGTCGAGCGGCGTGGGCGTCGCCAAATCTCACCGCGCAGCAGCAATGTCCAGGCTCTGGCCGCCGATGCGCATGCAGGCTTGTCAGCTCGGACGAACCTCGAGCGAACCTGATGACGGCACCCGCGTTTCGCCACTGCGCTCGACGAGGCGCCGTAGTGCCCTCCGCCCCGGCATCTCGACCAGCTGGTAGAGGATGACCGAGCCGATCAGGGTCGCGGCAAGGTAAACGAGCGTCGGCGCCAAGGGCTGCGGCCCGGGCGAGACCATGAGGAACTTGATCCAGTCACGGACAAAGAAATGCAGCAGGTAGGTCGAATAGGAAACGAGGCCGATCTGCTCGATGATGCGCACGGAAAGCAGACGCGCGGGCAGCCCGGCTTGTGGCGCGATGGCGGCGATGAGAAAGGCGAAGCCCAGGGGGATGGCAACAAAATCGGGCAACGACAGCGTGGCATAGAGGGCAAACACCACCATCGCGAGCGCTGCGGGAACCAGCGCGGGGCCATCGTGCGAGAGCGCGGCCGAGATGCGGAACAGCAGGACGCCGACGGCAAACTCGAGGACGCAACGGATCAGTCCGAAATGAGGGATATCGGCGCCGAGGCCACCGGTCATCGCCCCACCTAGCGCCAGAAGCGAGAGAATCAGCCCGATCGCCAGCCCGGCCACCGCCCGCGAACGGCCGAGTTTTTCGGCGCCCAGAACGATGATCGGAAAGACCAGATAAACGAACCACTCGGTGCTGATGGACCACGCCGGAATGTTCCATGCCAGCCGATCGACGAAACCCCAGTTCTGGACGAGGCCCAGACTGAGAATGAAATAGCCCAACCCGTAGGCCCCGTTCTCGATCCGATGCGATGAAAACAGCCATATCGCCAGCGGATTCGCGATGAAGGCGAACATCATGAAAGCGTGCAGAGGATAAACGCGTGCGAGCCGGACAAGAAGAAATTTGCCATAGCGGACGAGCGAAAGATCGCGATCGAACCGGTCGTAGTAGTTCAGGGCAATGACGAATCCGCTCAGCTCGAAGAAGAGATCGACACCAAGATATCCTTTATTGATCAGTCGCAGAAGCGCATCCGGCACGTGGTCCGGAAAATTCTCTCGGAAGTGATAGAGCACCACCCACCACGCCGCCAGCCCGCGGATCGCGGTCAGCGCCGGCAATTGGGGGATACGTCCGGAAGCTCGCGCCAATTCGATCGTTCCCATGCCCGCACCGAGCTGCCACGCTGCTCCCTCGGGTTAGCAGGATTCCTGGAACAATCCACTAATGCCGCGCTGACGCGCCGAGTTCCAGCCCGTTCCTCGAATGGTCGGAGCGGCGGGATTCGAACCCACGACCCCCAGTCCCCCAGACTGATGCGCTACCAGACTGCGCTACGCTCCGACGCCTCGGGTTTAGCAGCGCTCGCCGATCCAGGCAACGCGGCGCCGTGGTGCCGGCTCAGGCCAGCATCGCGCGCAGCGCTTCCAGCTCCGTCAGCACATCGCCGAGCAGGCGCCGCAGCCGTGCGTTCTCGGCCTCGAGCCGGAGTTGCTCGGGTGCCGCCGCGGATCGTGCCTCGCGCGGGCCGGGCCGGAGTGCCGGCGCGGCGAGACCCGGCATTGGCAGCTGGGCTTCCTCGGCCGCGGGATCCACGCCCGGCACGGCGCGTTCCTCCGGCGCCGGAGGTGGAATGTCGTCGGCGAGGCTGCCGCCGCCGTCGCGCAGCAGGCGCTGCACGCCCTTGATCGTATAGCCCTGGATGTAAAGCAGGTCCGAAATGCGCCGGAGCAGCGCGATATCGTCCGGCCGGTAATAGCGCCGGCCGCCGCCGCGTTTCAGCGGCTTCACCTGGGGGAATTTCGTCTCCCAGAACCGCAGCACATGCTGGGGGATGTGGAGATCGTCAGCGACCTCGCTGATGGTGCGATAGGCATTCGGCGCCTTGCGCGGCCGGCCGTGTTCGGCGGCCGGCACAACCTCCGCTGCCCCGTCCGCGGCCTCGGACGCGCGGGCCGCGCCGTGCCGCGGGTCGTCACCACTCATTCATCCTCTCCCGCGGGCGACGGCAACCCGTTGATGCGCGCCTTCAGCACCTGGCTCGGGCGGAACACCAGCACCCGGCGCGGCAGGATCGGGACTTCCACGCCCGTCTTCGGGTTGCGGCCGATCCGCCGCCCCTTCTGGCGCACAGAAAATGTTCCGAACCCGCTGATCTTGACGGATTTCCCGTCCTCCAACGCGCGCGAGATGTGGCCGAGCACCGTCTCCAGCAGCTCTGCCGATTCATTGCGCGACAGACCGACCTCGGTATAGATCGTTTCGGCCAGATTGGCCCGCGTGACCGTTTGCATACCGCAAAGCTAGGCACGCGCCGCCCGCGCGTCAAGAAAATCTTGGAGGATCAGGGGCTTGCCATGGCACTCCAAGCCCCGCCGCGAGGCGCTCAGAGGCGGAGCAGCGCCGATCCCCAGGTCAGCCCGCCGCCCAGCGCCTCCATCAGAACCAGCTCACCCCGGCGCATCCGGCCATCGCCCATCGCCTCGGCCAGCGCGAGGGGGATCGAGGCGGCGGAGGTGTTGGCGTGGCGGTCCACCGTCACCACCACGCGCTCGCGCTGCAACCCGAGCTTGCGCCCCATCGCCTCGATGATGCGCAGATTGGCCTGGTGCGGGACCAGCCAGTCGACTTCGCCGCGCTCCAGGCCATTGGCGGCCAGCGCCTCGTCCACGGCTTCGGCCAGCTTGGTCACGGCGTGGCGGAACACTTCCTTGCCGTTCATCGCCAGCGTGCCCGGTCGGTCCGGGCGGCCGACGGCGCCGTCGATGTAGAGAATGTCGCCGAGCGCGCCGTTCGCGTGCAGATGGGTCGACAGCACGCCGCGGTCGCCCGGCCCACCCTCGCCGCGCCCGGCGCGCAGGAACACCGCGCCGGCGCCGTCGCCGAACAGCACCGCGGTCGAGCGGTCGGACCAGTCCAGGATCCGGGAGTAGACCTCGCTGCCGATCACCAGCACGCCGCGCGCGCGCCCGGTGCGGATCAGCGCGTCGGCCATCGAGAGGCCGTAGATGAAGCCGCTGCAGGCGGCGGACAGATCGAAGCCGAAGCCCTGCCCGATCCCGAGCAGCGCCTGCACGCGCAGCGCGGTGGCGGGAAAGGCCTGATCGGGCGTGGAGGTGGCGAGCAGCACGGCGTCCACTTCCTCCGGTCCAGCGCCGGCGTCGGCCAGCGCCGCGCGGGCCGCCGCCGCGCCCATCATCGCCGCCGTCTCCTCCGGCCCGGCGATGTGGCGCTGGCGGATGCCGGTGCGCTCGCGGATCCATTCATCGGACGTGTCGAACCGGCGCGCCAGTTCGTCGTTGCCGACGACACGGGTCGGAAGATAGCCGCCGGCACCGGCGAGCAGCGAACGGATGACCATATGCGACCCTCTAGCCCGCGGGGGCGACAGCGCTGCCGTTCGGCGCCGAGGCCACCGCCATCGGGCCGACGACGCGCGCGAGCCCCTCGCGGATATGCTCGTTGAACCGGTGCACCACCATGTCCATGGCGACATCCATGGCATGGGCAAACCCTTCGGCGTCGGTGCCGCCGTGGGACTTCACGACGACGCCGTTCAGCCCCAACATCACCGCCCCGTTATAGCGCCGCGGATCCAGCCATTCGCGCAGCCGCTCCAGCCCGCCGCGGGCGAAGACGTAGCCGATGCGGCTGAGCACGCCGGAGCGGAACACCTGGCGCAGCAATTCCCCCACCAGCTTGGCCGCGCCCTCGGCGGTCTTGAGCGCCACATTGCCGGTGAAGCCGTCGGTGACGATGACGTCGGTGGTCCCGGCGGTGATGTCGTGGCCCTCGACGAAGCCGGCGAACTGCGCCGCGATCGGGCTCGCCCGCAGCACCTCGGCGGCCTGGCGGACACGGTCGTCGCCCTTCTGCTCCTCGGAGCCGACATTGAGCAGCCCGATGCTCGGCGCCGTCAGCCCCAGCACGGCGCGGGCGAAGACATCGCCCATCACCGCGAATTCGACCAGGTTGCGGGCATCGCAGGCGACATTGGCGCCGAGATCGAGCATCACCACGTCGCCGCGCGCCGAGGGGGTGATGCCGGCCATGGCCGGGCGGCTGATGCCGGGCAGCGTCTTGATCACGATCTTGGCCAGCGCCAGCAGCGCGCCGGTGTTGCCGGCGGACACCACGCCCTCCGCCTCGCCGGCGGCGACGGCATCGATCGCCACGCGCATCGAGGCGTTGCGCGAGCGCAGCGCCGCGGTCGGCTTCATGTCGTTGCCGATGACGTCGGGCGCGTGCCGGACCGTGCACAGGCGCGCTGCCCGCCGGTAGCGCGACAGCAGCGGCGCCAGTCGCGGCTCGTCGCCCACGAGCAGGAACCGCGCGCCCGGATGGCGCTCCGCGGCGATGTCGAGGCCGGCAACGACGATGTCCGGAGCGTGATCGCCCCCCATCGCATCCACCGCCAGCGTGAACGTCGCGCTCACCGAGCGCCGATCCCGATCACGCCGGCTGCCCCGTTCAGAGCCGAACCACGCCCTTCAGGGGCTTGCCGGCGGCTGCGACCTCGCGCCCGTCGTAATGCCCGCAATGGCTGCAGACATGGTGCGGACGCTTGGCCTCGCCACAATTCGGGCATTCGGCATGCGCCTCGACGCGCACGGCTTGATGACTGCGCCGCATTCCCCGCCGTGAAGGCGAGGTCTTCTTCTTCGGAACCGCCATGGAACCGCATCCCTCCGATCGCTGTGGCGCCGGGACGCGAAACAAGCCGCGGGGCGGTCACCATCAGGTCAAACCAAGAGCCGGGCCGTCTAGCAGAGCCGACCGCAGGGGGCAAGGGCGCGCGAACGCCCGGCACGGGGTTGGAGCGCATCGGGGCGGCTCAGGAGCCCCGCCGCAGTGCGGCAAGGGCGGCAAAGGGGTGCGCCGCCCGGCTGGATGCGGGCTCCGGACCGTGCTCGGCGGCCGTGGCGGCCTCCGCGCCGAGCGGCGGTGCGGCGGGGCCGCGCGGGTAGGGGTCGAGCGCGAGGCCGAGCTGCTCGGCGGCGGCCTCGCCGAGATCGAGCGCCGGCCCCTGCCAGGAAATCTCGTCGATGCCGAAGGGGTCGTCGTCCTCGCTCTCGGCGCCGGCAGGGACGAAGCGGATCCGGAACTGTTCGTCGAGTTCGGCCTCGAAGGGTTCGAGCGTGACGACGCATGTCCGCGTCAACCGGGCGACGAGTCGCGCCTCTGCGATGATGCCGCCCGGCGCCGCGCCGGATTCCGGGGTGAGGCGAAACGAGCAGACGAGGGCGGCGATCTCCGGCACACCCATGCGCCGGGCCAGGGCCGCGCGCTCGCCCGAATCGGCCTCGACCGTGACGGAGCTGCCGCCCGGGGGCAGGCTGGCGACGAGGAACGGGCGGGAGAATTCGGGGGTCATGACGGCCGCTCCGTCCCGGCTTCGGCGATCTGGGGCAGGAACGTGACCTCGCCGGCGGCGAGCGGCTCCAGCGCCTGGCGCGCGAGGGCGGCATCCTCGGCCAGAATCCGCCGCGCCAGCGCCGGCGCGCCCGGCGCCGGGGCACCGCGCCAGACATTGCGCACCAGCGCCGCGGCAAGCCCGGCGGCATCGCCGGCGGCGAGCAGCGGCTCATAGGCGGCAGCGCGACCGTGAAACGCCTCCCACATCGTCCGCACGCGCTTGCCGACGGACAGATCGCCGACACCCAGCTCGCGCAGGGTCACGTCCATATCGCTGAACATGGCGTCGAACACCGCCTGGGCCAGCGCCGGGCCGGGAGCGGGCGCCGCACGCAGGCGGCGGATGAGCAGGGCGGCATAGACGCTGACGAGATCGAACCGACCATCCAGCGTGTCCGGCACGCCCAGCTCGGCATACAGGAACGGCGCCCGCGCGGCGGCGACGGCCGCAGCGTACAGGGCGAACCCGGCGCGCTCGTGACGGCCGCGACGCAGACTTGTCAACACGCTGGGTCTCCCTCCCCTGCCGCGTCACGCGCCGCCCGCGAACGTCGTTGACAACACCGCGGTGATCGTGACACGGACATCAGATAGGCCGAACCGGCGCAGCAGACAAACGCGGCACGAGCATCACCGCCGTGCCGGCCTGAACCCGCGACCTGGACGCGCCCTGCCTCACGGACCGCCCCAAAGGGACCACCCCAAAAGGACTACCATCGTGCGCCGCCTCGACTGTCCCAACCGCGCCCTGCCAACCCGCCGCCAGCCGCGTAGCGCGCGCTCACGCCTGGCCCGCCTGGTCGGCCCCGTGATCGCGGCCGTACTGCTCGGCGGCTGCAGCCTGTTCCAGATGCAGCAGACCACCCGCGGCAACATGGTGGACCGCGCCGATCTGCAGGAACTGATTCCGGGCATTTCGACCCGCGCCGACGCGACCTCCTTGCTTGGTACACCAACCGCCAAAGCCAGCTTCAACGACAATGAATGGATCTATATCGGACAGGTGACGCAGCCGAGAGTGGCGCAGACCACCGCGGTGCGCAAGCAGAAGGTCGTGATCCTCACCTTCGACGACAAAGGCGTACTGCGCGGACTGCGCGAGCTCGACGGCAAGGACGGCCAGCCGCTCGCCATGGTCGCGACGACCACCCCCTCCCCCGGGGCGCACAGCAGCTTCCTCCAGGAAATTCTCGGCAATATCGGCGGCTTCAATCCGTTCGGCGGACTGCAGCAGAACAACACGGGCATCGGTCCGCCGATGCCGTGACCGACGCCGCCGCCCCACTCCCCGCCGTCCCTCTGAAAGGCCTGTTGACGACATGAACGAGCAGACCGAGGCAGTCAGCCTCGAGCGTTTCTTTTCCGCCCCGCTGGCGAACACCGACCCCGAGCTCGCCGCCGTGCTGGACGCCGAGCTCAACCGCCAGCAGGACGGCATCGAGCTGATCGCCAGCGAGAACATCGTCTCCGCCGCGGTGCTCGAAGCCCAGGGCTCGGTGCTGACGAACAAATACGCCGAGGGCTATCCAGGCCGGCGCTATTACGGCGGCTGCGCCGAGGTCGATGTCGCCGAGCAGCTCGCCATCGACCGGGCCAAGGCGCTGTTCGGCTGCGAATTCGCCAATGTGCAGCCGCATTCCGGCGCCCAGGCCAACCAGACCGTGTTCCTCGCCCTGATCAAGCCGGGCGATACCGTACTCGGCATGAGCCTCGCCGCCGGCGGGCATCTCACCCATGGTGCGGCGCCCAATCTGTCGGGCAAATGGTTCCACGCTGTGCAGTACGGCGTCCGCCGCGAGGACGGGCTGCTCGACTACGAGGAGCTGGAGCGCCTGGCGCGCAGCGAGCGGCCGAAGCTGATCATCGCCGGCGGCTCGGCCTATCCGCGCGTCATCGACTTCGCCCGCATCCGCGCCGTCGCCGACGAGGTGGGCGCCTATTTCATGGTCGACATGGCGCACTTCGCCGGCCTGGTCGCCGCCGGCGTCTACCCGAGCCCGTTGCCGCACGCCCATGTCACCACGACGACGACGCACAAGACCCTGCGCGGCCCGCGCGGCGGCATGGTACTGACGAACGATGGCGAGCTGGCCAAGAAGATCAACTCCGCGCTGTTCCCGGGCCTGCAGGGCGGGCCGCTGATGCACGTGATCGCCGCCAAGGCGGTGGCGTTCGGCGAGGCGCTGCGGCCGGACTTCCGCGCCTACCAGCGCGCAGTGGTGGAGAATGCGCGCGTGCTGGCGGCGACCCTGAAGGAGCAGGGCCTCGCCATCGTCACCGGCGGCACGGACAGCCATCTGCTGCTGGTCGACCTCCGGCCCAAGCACGTCACCGGCAAAGCGGCCGAGGCAACGCTGGAACGGGCGCGCATCACCACCAACAAGAACGCGATCCCATTCGACCCGGAAAAGCCCGCGATCACCTCCGGCATCCGCCTCGGCAGCCCGGCGGCGACCACGCGCGGGTTCGGCACCGCGGAATTCCGCCAGGTCGGGCTGATGATCAACGAGGTGCTGGAGGGTTTCGCAGCCTCGAACGACGGCACCAACGGCGCTGCCGAACAGGCGGTGGCGGCGCGGGTGCTGGAGCTGTGCGCCCGCTTCCCGCTCTATCGGCGCCGCTGATCTTGTGCCATGCGCTGCCCGTTCTGCGGTCATGAGGATACGCAGGTGAAGGACAGCCGCCCCGCCGAGGATGGGGCGGCGATCCGGCGCCGGCGCTTCTGTCCCGGCTGCAGCCAGCGCTTCACCACCGTCGAGCGGGTGCAACTGCGCGAGCTGACGGTGGTGAAGGCCGATGGGCGGCGCGTTCCGTTCGACCGTGACAAGCTCGCGCGCTCGGTGCGCATCGCGCTGCGCAAGCGCCCGGTGCAGGAGGAGCGCATCGAGCGCGTCGTCAACGGCATCGTCCGCCAGCTCGAGGCCAGCGGCGAGAGCGATGTCAGCAGCAAGCAGATCGGCGAGCTGGTGATGGACACGCTGAAGGCGGTGGACGAGGTCGCCTATGTGCGGTTCGCCAGCGTCTATCGCGATTTCCGCGAGGCCAAGGATTTCGAGGCGTTTCTCGGCTCGCTGGAGCCACCCGCCGCGCCGGGCGGCTGAACCGGCCGGCGCCGATCTGCCCGCGTGAGGGCCGATTGCCTCGCGCGCGGTCCGGGCGCATGAACGGCGTGGATCAGCGCGCGAGGACCGAACCCGAACCGATGCCGAGGGACCAGCACGACGCCGAGCCGATGCGCGCCGCCCTGGCGCTCGCCCGGCGCGGCCTGGGCGAGACCTGGCCCAATCCCGCGGTCGGCTGCGTCATCATCAACGCCGGGCGGGTCGTCGGCCGGGCCGTCACCGCGCCGGGCGGGCGGCCGCACGCCGAGGTGCTGGCGCTCGCCATGGCCGGCACGGCGGCGCGCGGTGCCACCGCCTATGTCACGCTGGAGCCGTGCTGCCATCACGGCCTAACCCCGCCCTGCACCGAGGCGCTGATCGAAGCCGGCATCGCGCGCGCCGTCATCGCCATCCGTGACCCCGATTCGCGGGTGAACGGCGCCGGCATCGCCCGGCTGCGCGCCGCGGGGATTGCCGTCACGGAGGGGGTGCTCGCCGACGAGGCGGCGCACGCGACCCAGGGTTTCCTCACCCGCGTTCGGCGCAAACGCCCGATGGTGACGCTGAAACTGGCCTCGACGCTGGACGGGCGCATCGCCACCCATGCCGGGGAGAGCCGCTGGATCACCGGCGAGGCCGCGCGGCGCGCCGCCCACGCCCTGCGCGGCGAGCACGACGCCGTGCTCGCCGGGGTCGGCACCCTGCTCGCCGACGATCCCGATCTCACCTGCCGCCTCGCCGGCTTCAAGCGCACCGCCGGCATTCGGGTCATCGCCGACAGCCATTTGCGCACGCCCCTCACCGCGCGGGTCCTGGCGCATGCGGCGTCGACGACCTGGCTGCTCCACCGCGATGGCGCCGACCCCGACCGCCGCCGCGCCATCACTGCCCTCGGCGCGAGGCTGTTCGAGGTGCCTAGCAGCAATGCCGGCATCGACCTCGCGGTGGGCTTGCGGGCGCTGGCCGAGGCAGGCATCAACGCCGTTCTGGTCGAGGGCGGCGCGCAGATCGCGGCCGCATTGCTGAGAGAGGATCTGGTGGACCGCCTGGCCTGGTTCCACGCCCCGACGGTGATGGGCGCCGATGGATGGCCCGCGGCGCAGGGGTTCGGCGTCAACCGGCTCGGCGCCATGCCGCGCTTCGTGCGCGAGCGCATCCGCCCGCTCGGCGAGGACGTCGTGAGCGAATTCCGCCGGGAGCGCGGGTGATGTTCACCGGCATCGTCAGCGCGCTGGGCACCGTGCGCGCGATCGACCCGATCGGCGCGGCGGCGGACATGCGCCTCGTCATCGCCGCGCCCTGGCCGGACACCGGCGCGATCCCGCTCGGTGCCTCGATCGCCTGCTCCGGCTGCTGCCTCACCGTCATCGCCACCGAGGCCGACGCCTTCGCCGTCCAGGCTTCGGCGGAGACGCTGGCGCACACCACGCTCGGCACCTGGCGCGTCGGCACGCGGGTCAATCTCGAGCGCGCGCTGCGCCTCGGCGACGAGCTCGGCGGGCATCTCGTCTCCGGCCATGTCGATGGCGTCGGCACCGCGCTGGCCGCGGTCGCGGAGCATGGCTCGACGCGCTGGCGCTTCCGCGTCCCCGCCTCGCTCGCGCGCTTCATCGCGGTCAAGGGCAGCGTCGCCGTGGACGGTGTGTCGCTGACGGTGAACAGCGTCGAGGGCGCGGATTTCGGCGTCAACATCATTCCCCACACCGCCACCGTCACCAGCTTCGCCACGTTGCGGCCGGGCGAGGCGGTGAATATCGAGATCGACCTGCTCGCCCGCTACGTCGCCCGCCTCCAGGAGTGCGCATGACCGAGACCGCCCGCACCGCCGAGCTTTCCGCCTACATCTCCTCCGCCGAGGAGCTGATCGCGGAGGCGCGGGCGGGACGCATGTTCATCCTCGTCGATGACGAGGACCGCGAAAACGAGGGGGACCTGGTCATCCCGGCGCAGTACGCCACGCCCGAGGCGATCAATTTCATGGCCCGGCACGCCCGCGGCCTGATCTGCCTGGCGCTGACGCAGCACCGCGTCGAACAGCTCGGGCTCTCGCTGATGAGCCAGTCGAACAGCTCGCGCCACCAGACCGCGTTCACCGTCTCGATCGAGGCACGCGAGGGCGTCACCACTGGCATCTCCGCCGCCGACCGCGCCCACACCATCGCCGTCGCCATCAATCCCGAAGCCGGGCGGGCGGACATCGCCACGCCCGGGCACGTCTTCCCGCTGATGGCGCGCGAAGGCGGCACGCTGGTGCGCGCCGGGCACACCGAGGCGGCGGTCGACATCGCCCGCCTCGCCGGGCTCAACCCGGCCGGGGTGATCTGCGAGATCATGCGCGACGACGGCAGCATGGCGCGGCTGCCCGACCTCGTCGCGTTCGCCCAGGCGCATAATCTCCGCCTCGGCACGATCGCGGATCTGATCGCCTATCGCCGCCGCACCGAACGGCTGGTGCGCCGGGTGCAGGAGGGCGAGCTGACGCACGGCGTTGGCGGCGCCTGGCGGCTCGCGGTCTATGCCAACACGGTCGAGTATGCCGAGCATCTGGCGCTGGTGAAGGGCGATCTCGCCGCGCCGGGGCCGGTGCTGGTGCGCATGCACGCCGTCGATCTGCTCGACGACGTGCTGGCCGGGCCGCATTTGTCCAGCCTGCACGGGGCGATGCACATGATCGGCGCGGCCGGACGCGGCGTGGTGGTGCTGCTGCGTGAGCGGCCGCCGACCGCACTGTCCGAGCGCGTCCGCCTGCTCGCCGCCGCCGCCCGCCCGCCGGCGGAGCTGCGCCATTACGGCATCGGCGCGCAGATCCTGCTCGACCTCGGCGTGCGCGACATGATCCTGCTGTCCAATACCCGCCGCACCATCATCGGGCTGGAGGGCTACGGGCTCAACGTGGTCGAACAGCGCGCCATCGAAAGATCCGCGCCCAAAGGGTCGGCGCCATGAGCACCGAAGACGCGGCCCCGGTGGCCGCTCCGGAGGTGACCGGGCCACCGCCGCACCTCCTCATCGTGCGCGCGCCCTACTATCGTGCGGTGGTCGACGGGCTCACCGCGGGCGCACAGCGCATCGTCGCGGCTTCGGGCGCGAGCGCGGAGGTGCTGGACGTCGCCGGCGCGTTCGAGCTGGCGCAGGCGATCCGGCTCGCGCTGCGCGGGCGCACGCGCTTCGACGGGTTCGTCGCGCTCGGCTGCGTCGTGCGCGGCGAGACCGACCACTACGAGTTCATCTGCCAGGCAAGCATGCAGGGGCTGATGGACGTCGCGCTGGCCTACGGCATCGCGCTCGGCACCGGGCTGCTGACGGTGGACACGCTGGCCCAGGCGGAAGCGCGTGCGGGCGCCGAGGGCGCCAACAAGGGGGCCGAAGCCGCGGCCGCGGCGCTGCGCCAGATCGACGCTGGCCGCCGGCTCGGCGCGCTGTGATGGCCCGTACTGTCCGCCAGCCCGCGCGCAAGCGCACCGGCGCGCGCGTCGCCGCCGTGCAGGCGCTGTTCCAGGCCGAGCAGGCCGAGGACAGCGCCGAGGCGGTGATCGATCAGTTCCTGCGCCACCGGCTCGGCCCCGCCGGTGCCGAAGGGTTCGAGGAAGGACGGGCGCCGGAGGCCGACGCGGCGCTGTTCGCCGGCATCGTCCGCGCGGCGACCCAGCAGGCCGAGACCATCGACACGCTCATCACCGCCGCGCTGCCGGCGGACTGGCCGCTGGAGCGGCTCGATCCGGTGCTCCGCGCCCTGCTGCGTGCCTGCGCCGCCGAACTCGGCGACGCAACCGGCGCGCCGGCCCGCGTGCTGATCAACGAATATCTCGACGTCGCCCACGGATTTTTCGAGGGCGACGCGCCGCGCCTGGCCAACGGCGTGCTCGACGCCATCGCGCACACGCTGCGCGCGGGCGAGTTCGCCGCGCCCACCGAGGGGCGCGGCTGACCGTTCCGCTCAGAAATCGGCCTCGTCGAGCGCCATCATCGCCGCCTTGCCCGATTTGATCGCCGGCAGGAGCGCGAAGGCGTTGGGCAGGATGCGCTCCATGTAGAAGCGCGCGGTGGCGAGCTTGGTGCGGTAGAACCCGGCATCGCCATTGGCCGCCGGCAGCTTGGCGGCGGCGATCTCGGCGCTGCGCGCCCACATGAAGCCGAGCGCAACCAGGCCGAACAGGCGCAGATATTCGGTCGCCGCCGCCCCCGCCTCCTCCGCGTCGCGCTGGCCGCGCTCGGCGATGTGGGCGGTGGCGAGCTGCAGCGCGCCGAACCCCTTGGCCAGTGCCTGCACCAGCGGGCCGATCGCAGCGTCGTCCTTCTTCGCCTCGATGAAGGCGGCGACGGGATGGAAGAAGCGGCGCAGCGAGCGCCCCGCATGCGCCGGCAGCTTGCGCCCGACGAGATCGAGCGCCTGGACGCCGTTGGTGCCCTCGTAGAGCATCGCGATGCGCGCATCGCGGACGAATTGCTCGACGCCATGGTCACGGATGTAGCCATGGCCGCCATAGACCTGCATGCCGAGGCTGGCGGTCTCGAAGCCGATGTCGGTGAACAGCGCTTTCACCACCGGCGTCATCAGCGCGGTGAAATCCTCCGCCGCCTCGCGCGCCGCGGGGTCGCTTTCGCGCTCCATCAGGTCGAGCGCCTGCGCCACCCAGCCGGCGAGCGCGCGGCAGCCTTCGGCATAGGCACGGATGGTCAGCAGCGTGCGGCGGATGTCGGGATGGACGATGATCGGGTCCGCGGCGAGGTCCGGCCGCTTGGCGCCGGCGAGCGAGCGGCCCTGAAGCCGCTCCTTCGCGTAGGCCACCGCGCTCTGGTAGGCCGCCTCGGCAATACCGAGCCCCTGGATGCCGACCGAGAGCCGCTCGCTGTTCATCATGGTGAACATCGCAGCGAGCCCCTTGTTGGGCGCGCCGACGAGCCAGCCGGTGGCGTCCTCGAAGGTGAGCTGGCAGGTCGCCGAGGCGCGGATGCCCATTTTGTGCTCGATCGCCGTGCACACCACGCCGTTGCGCGCGCCCGGCGCGCCCTCGGTCGTGGGGAGGAATTTCGGCACCAGGAACAGGCTGATGCCCCTCACCCCGGCGGGCGCATCCGGCATCCGGGCGAGGACGAGATGGACGATGTTCTCGGTGAGGTCGTGCTCACCGGCGGAAATGAAGATTTTCGCGCCGCTCACCCGGTAGCTGCCGTCCGGCTGCGGCACCGCGCGGGTGCGCAGCTGGCCGAGATCCGTGCCGCAATGGGCCTCGGTGAGACACATCGTCCCCGACCAGGTGCCGTCCACCATCTTCGGCAGGAAGCGCGCCTTGAGTTCCTCCGAGCCATGGTCGCGCAGCGCCAGATAGGCGCCATGGGTGAGGCCCGGGTAGAGCCCGAAGGCGAGATTGGTCGCACAACTCATCTCCTCGACGAGCTTGTTGACGATCTCCGGCAGCCCCTGTCCGCCATAGGCGGGATCGCACGCGAGCGATGTCCACCCGGCGTCACGGAACAGATCATAGGCCGCCTTGAAGCCCTTCGGCGTGCGCACGACGCCGTTCTCGTAGTGGCAGCCTTCCTCATCGCCGCTCGCATTCAGCGGCAGCAGCACTTCCTCGGAGATTTTCGCCGCTTCCTCCAGCACGCTGTCCATCAGCTCGGGCGAAAGCTCCTCGCCGCCGGGGAGCGCCAGGATGCGGCGGCTGTCGTGCAGCTCGTGCAGCACGAAGCGCATGTCGCGAAGCGGGGCCTTGTAGGTTTGCATGGGCGTGCTCCTTCAGTTGCGCAGCGGCTTGCCGGTCTCGAGCGTGTGCTCGATGCGCGCCAGGGTCTTTTCGCTCTGCAGCAGGCGGATGAAATTGCGCCGCTCGAGATCCAGCATGGCCTGCTCGCCGATCGGCACGGTCGGGTCCGCATCCCCGCCCGAAAGCACCTTGGCCAACGAAGCGGCGACCACGAGATCATGGTCGGTCGCCTTGCCCATCCGGTGGAACGCTTCCGCCGCCATGACCAGCGCGGCCTTGCCGGCCGGGCCCGCAGCGATGATCTCCGGCGGCAGGGGCCGCGCTCCGGCATCGAGCAGGGCCAGGGCGCGCGCTTTCGCATCCGCGAGCAGCCGCGCACGGTTCATGGTGATGCCGTCACTCGGGCGCAGGATCAGCATGTCCCGTGCCTCGGCCGCCGATTTCGAGACCTGCGCGGTCGAAATCAATTCGAAGGCACGCGCCGCACCCGGCATCGGACCGCGCGGCAGATTTCCCTCCGTCTGCCAGCGCACCAGCATCTCCTTGCAGCCGCCCCAGCCCGGCAGCAGCCCGACGCCGCATTCGACGAGCCCGGCATAGGTCTCGGCATGGGCCTGCACCGCGGTGCTGTGCAGCAGGATTTCGCAGCCGCCGCCGAGCGCCATGCCGGCGGGCGCGCTCACCACGGGGAACGGCGCGTATTTCAGCGCCAGATAGGTCTGCTGGCCGGCGGCGATCGCCTTATCCACCTCGCCCCAGGCGGCGATGTTGGCGGCGAAGAGCGCGATACCGAGATTGGCGCCGACGGAAAAATTGGCGCCCTCGTTGTAGATCACCAGCGCCTTGTAGTCCTCGCGCACCAGCGCCAGCGTCTTGTTCAGCAGGGCGATGATGTCGGCATCGAGCGCGTTCATCTTGCTGGTGAACTCGAAGCAGACCACGCCATCGCCGATGTCCCACAGCGCCGCCGATCCGTTCTTCATGAGCGGCTTGCTCCGCCGCTTGACGTCCTCGAGCAGCAGCACGCCGTCTGGGCGGAGGACGTCGTGGTAGACACCATCGGTGCCGAGAAACTGCAACTGGCCGCGCTCGGTGCGATAGAAACTCCGTCCCTTCGCCTGCGCGAGCAGCTTGGGGACGGCGACGCCGTCGGCGGCGAGACGCTCGATCAGCCAGTCCGCACCGATGCGGTCGATCAGCTCGAACGGGCCCCATTTCCAGTTGTAGCCGAGGCGCATCGCCTCATCGATGCCGACGATGTCGTCCGTCGCCCCCGGCACCAGCGCGGCGGCGTAGGCCAGGGTCTGGCCGATCACCCGCCAGGCATAGCGCCCGACCTTGCCGGGCGCGGCCAGGATCTTGCGCAGATCGCTGCCGGCGGCGGCGAGTTCGGGGAGATTGGCGGCGCGCTCGGGACGGTATTCGCCGGTGCCGAGGTCCATCGCCAGCTTGCGCCGCCCGCCCTCGCCGCGCTCCAGCCGATAGAAGCCGCCCTTGCCTTTGCGGCCGGTGTAGCCTTCGGCGATCATGCGCCCGAGGAGCGGCAGCTCGCGATTGGCAGCGTGGAACGGATCGCTCGGCGGCAGCGCGCGGGCCAGGCTGGCGTTGACGTGCGGCATCAGGTCGAGGCCGACGAGATCGATCAGGCCGAAGATCGCCGTGCGCGGAACGCCGAACGGTCGGCCCATCACGGCGTCGGCCTCTTCGACGGTGAGCCCGGCATCGACCGCTTCGACGACGCCCAACTGCATCCAGTAGACGCCGAGACGGTTGGCGATGAAGCCCGGGCTGTCCTTGCAGTTCACCAGGCTCTTGCCGAGCACGACGTCGCCAAACCGGCTGACGGCCGCCACCGTCACCGGATCACTGTCGATGCCGGCGACGATCTCCAGCAGGCGCATGTAGCGCGGCGGGTTGAAGAAATGGGTGATGAGGAAATCGCGCCGGAACGCCTCCGGCATCCCCTCCACCAGCGTCGCCAGCGGAATCGTCGAGGTGTTGGACGACACCGCACTGCCCGGCCGGCGCACCGCATCGATGCGGCGATAGAGCGCCTGCTTGACATCGAGCCGTTCGACCACGGCCTCGACGATCCAGTCGCAGTCCGCGAGCTTGCCCAGATCGTCCTCGGTATTGCCGGGGGTGATCAGCTTCGCCGCGGCCGCGCTCATCAGCGGCGCCGGCTCGGTTCTGCCCATCTTCGCCACCGCGCCGGCGGCGATGGCATTGCGATCGTTGCTGCCCTGCGGAACGATGTCGAGCAGCAGCACCGGCACACCGGCGTTGGCGACCTGCGCGGCGATGCCCGCGCCCATGACGCCGGCACCGATGACGGCGACTTTGCGGATTTCCTGCATCAGACGCGCTCCAGGATGGTGGCGATGCCCTGGCCGCCGCCGATGCACTGCGTCGCCAGCGCGTAGCGCGCGCCCTCGCGAACGAGCAGGCTCGCCGCCTTGCCGACGATGCGCGCGCCGGTGGCGCCGAGCGGATGGCCGAGCGCGATCGCCCCGCCATCGAGATTGAGCGTCGCCTCGTCGACGCCGAGCTCGCGCACGCACGCCAGCGCCTGGCTCGCGAAAGCCTCGTTGAGCTCGACGACGCCAATCTCGCCGATGCCGATGCCGGCGCGCGCGAGCGCCTTACGCGTCGCGGCGACCGGACCCATGCCCATGATCTCGGGCGCGCAGCCGGCGACGGCGACGGAGCGAATGCGCGCCAACGGGGTCAGGCCGGTGCGTTCGGCGTAGGCCTCGCTGCACACCAGCACCGCGGCAGCGCCATCGGTCAGCGGCGAGGACGTGCCGGCGGTGACACTGCCGTCCTTGCTGAAGGCAGGCTTCAATTCGGCCAGCGTGGCAGCGCTGGTCTCGGCCCGGATGCAGCCGTCGGTTTCGATATTGCCGGTCTTGGCGGTGATCGCGACGAGTTCGCCCGCGAACCGGCCGCCCGCCTGCGCCGCCGCGGCGCGGGCATGGCTGCGCACGGCGAATTCTTCCTGCTCGGCGCGCGGGATGTGCCATCGCCCAGCGACATTCTCCGCCGTCTCGCCCATGCCGATATAGGCTGCGGCGTTCTTCGCCACCAGCGCCGGATTCGGCATCGGGTTGAAGCCCATCATCGGCACGCGGGACATGCTCTCGATGCCGGCGCAGACGAAAACCTCGCCGGCGCCGAGCGCGATCTGTCCGGCGGCGATGTGCACCGCATGCATCGAGGAGCCGCAGAAACGGTTCACCGTCATCGCCGCCACCGAGATCGGCAGATCGGCGAGCAGCCCGATCAGGCGGGCCACGTTCAACCCCTGCTCGCCTTCGGGAAATGCGCACCCGACGATGAGGTCTTCGATGTCCGCCGCGGCGACGCCGGTGCGGGTCACCAGCGCGCGCACGATTTGTGCGGCGATGTCGTCGGGGCGAACGCGCGCCAGCGCGCCCCGCTTCGCCGGGGTGAAGGGAGATCGGGCAAAGCCCGCGATGACCGCTTGCGGCATGGTTGCTGCTCCGTTCTGTCGATCAGATGACCGGCGCGCGCTGCGCGGCGGCCGTGGCATCGGCCGCCTGGCGCTCGATCTCGCGCAGCTCGGCCAAGGTTTCTTCGAGGGCGGCGCGCTGCTCTTCGAGCTTCGCGATGCGGCTCCTCACCGCCGTGCTCAGCATGCGCAACTGCTCGCCCTTGCTCCGGTCGATATCATAGAGATCGAGATAATCCTTGATCTCCCGCAGGGAGAAGCCCAGCCGCTTGCCGCGCAGGATGAGAATCATGCGGGCACGGTCGTGGCGGGTGTAGGCACGCGTCGTCCCGACCCGGCGTGGCGCGAGCAGATGCTTGGCTTCATAGAAGCGGATCGTGCGCGCGCTGATGCCGAGATCAGCTGCCAGTTCGGTGACGGTGAACAGCGCTTCCCCGCCCGCTTCTGCCCGCATCTTCACGCCCGATCACCCTTCGGCGCCTGTTCGTCCTCGAGCGCCTTCTTCGACAGCTTGCCGATCATCGTCTTGGCCAGGCTGGCGCGGATCTCGATCTCCTTCGGCAACTCGATCGGCGAGACATAGTCTTTGAGAAATTCGCGCAGCGCCTCCGGGCTCACGCTGCGTCCGGCCCGCAGCGTGACGAAGGCCTTGGGCGATTGGCCTCGATAGGGATCGGGAATGCCGATCACCACCGCCTCGGCCACGGCCTCGTGCTGATAGAGTGCCTCCTCCAGCACACGCGGATAGACGTTGTAGCCGCCGCACAGGATCACGTCCTTGATGCGGTCGATGAGGAACAGATAATTGTCGGCATCGAGATAGCCGATGTCGCCGGTACGCAGCGCGCCTTCGAAGAAGGCCTCGCGCGTCACCTCCGGTCGGTTCCAGTAACCCTGCATGACCTGCGGCCCGCGGATGCAGATCTCGCCCTTTTCGCCAACGCCGAGTCGCCAGGATGGGTCAGATGGGTCACGGATCTCGATCACCGTGCCGGGCACCGCCGGGCCGACCGAGCCCGGCTTGCGATCGCGTCCGGGCGGGGTGAATGAAACCACGGGCGAGGTTTCGCTCAGCCCGTAGCCCTCGGTGAGGCTGCCACCGGTGAGCTGTTCGAAGCGCTGCGCCACCTCGGCGGGAAGCGGCGCGCCGCCGGACGTGCAGTAGCGGATCGACGTCAGATCGATGCGCATGTGCTCGGCAGCGGTGTTGATCGCGCCATAGATCGTCGGCACCGCCGGAAACACGCTCGGGCGGGTCCGCGCGATCGTGCGCATCAACTGGCGGATCTCGAAGCGCGGCAGGAGCACGAGCTCGGCGCCGAGCGCGATGCCGCAATTCATCACGCAGGTCATGGCGAACACATGAAACAGCGGCAGCACGCCGAGTATGCGCTCGCGCCCCGGCTGCAGCGTGGCGGCATGCACGATGACCTGGGCGCTGTTCGCGGTCAGATTGGCGTGGGTGAGCATCGCCCCCTTGGGAACGCCCGTTGTGCCGCCGGTATATTGCAGTACCGCAACATCCCGTTCGGGGTCGATGGCAACCGGCGTCGGCGGGGCATCGCCGGCGATGAGCTGCACGAATGTCAGATCCAGCGGGCCCGCATGCACCCGTTCGCGCCAGCGGATGACGTGATAGGCGAGACGACGCAGGGGCGGCAGCACCGCCGCGATCGGACACACGATGATGCGGGTCAGCCCAGCTTCCGCGGCGACGCGCGCCACCTTGCCATGGATCGCGGGAAGATTCGGCACCGCCATGATGATGGTGCCTGAGTCGCGCATCTGCGTCAGCAGCTCGCGCTCCACGTAGAGCGGGTTGTAGTTGACCACGACCGCGCCGGCTTTCAGCGCGGCGAAATAGAGGATGACCGAATACGGGGTGTTGGGCAGACAGAGGCCGACGCGCGTGCCCTTGACGACCCCGATGCGCTGAAGCCCGCACGCGGCCCGCTCGACCAGCCGACCAAGCGCCGCGTAGGTCCAGCGCCGGCCCATGAAATCGAGCGCCGGCGCGCTGGGAAAGCGGGCGACCGCCGCGTCGAGCAGCGCCGACACCGAGGTCGGCGGCGGCAGCGCCGCGTCCACGGAGGCCTCACGCTCGGGCAGCTGTCCCGCGCCCACGCTCATCGGCCGCTGCGTCCCCGTCCCAGACTACTTCCTTACGGGAGGAAGTTTACGTATACGTCATGCTGCCGTCAAGCCACCGATCCGGCGGGCTGCGGCCAGATCAGCCGCCCTTGACGGGCGTCACCGGCGCCGCCTTCGCCGTCGCGTCCGGCAGAGGGTAGGCAGCCTCCCACCCGCCGCCCAGGGACTTGTACAAGGCGACGAGGTTGGTCGAGACCGTGGTGGTGCTGTCGGCGAGCTGCTGCTCGGCGGCGAGCACCACGCGCTGCGCCTCGAGCACATCGAGGAATGTCGAAATGCCCTGGACATAGCGGGCGCGGGCGAGCTCCAGCGCGTGCCGCGCCGCCGCGGTTTCGGTCGCGAGGCGCTGGTTGCGCTTCTGCTCGGCGTCGTAGGCGGTGAGCGCATTGTCGACATCGTGCAGGGCGGCGAGCACGGTGCGCTGATAGGCCACCGCCGCTTCCTTTTCCTGCTGCTTGCGCAGCTCCAGCGTGGACACCAGCTGCCCGCCCTGGAAGATCGGCAGCACGACGGTCGGGCCGAAGCCGTATTGCTGCGAGTTCCAGTTGAAGATGTTGTTGGTGGTGACCGACTGGAAGCCGAAGCTGCCGGAAAGCGAGATGGTCGGGAAGAAGCTCGCTACGGCGACGCCGATCTGCGCCGTGGCGGCATGGAGCTGGGCCTCGGCGGCGCGAATGTCCGGGCGGCGGCGGGCGAGATCGGACGGCAGCCCGACCGGGATTTGCGGCGGCACGGGCGGGATCGGCTTGGCCGGGCGGAGATCGCCGGCGAGCGCCTGCGGTGGCTGGCCGAGGAGCTGGCTGACGGCATTGATGAGCTGCGCCTCCTGCTGCTCGAGCTGCGGCAGCTGGGCGGCAATGCCGTCCGCCTGCGCCTGGGCGTTGGCGACGTCGAGATCGGTGGTCAGGCCGGTGGTGGCACGCTCCTGCGTCAGTTTCAGGCTTTCGCGCGCGCTCGCCAGATTCTCCTCGACGATCTGGCGCGTCCGCTGCACGCCGCGCAGCTGGATATAGTCGCGCGCCAGCTCCGCCTCGATGGCGACGAGCGTGTCGCGCAGCTGATCGTGCGCCGCGTCGACGCTCGCCTGCGCCGCTTCCACGCCGCGGCGCACCCGGCCCCAGAGATCGATTTCCCAGCTCGCGTCGAACCCGTACTGGTAGAGGTTGAACGGTGGAATGACGCCCGTGGTATTGGGAATCACGGTCCCCGCCTGGGTGCCGACGAGGCCGCTGGCGACGCCGCTCTGGGCGGTGAAGCTGCCGCCAGGCGCGCCGGCGCCGAAGGCGGAGACGATGCCGTTCGGGCTGATCAGCTCGCGGGTATAGGAGCCGTTGGCGTTCAGCGTCGGGAACATCGCCGCCCGGGCCTGGCCGTAGGCGGCGCGCGACTCGCCGAGGCGGATCATGGCGATGCGCAGGTCGAGGTTGTTCTCCACGAGGCGGCTTTCCAGCGCCGTCATCTCGGCATCGTGGAACTGGTTCCACCAAGCCGGATCGACCGCGGCCAGCACCGGCTTGCTGGAGACGGCCTCCGGCTTCGCCTCGCGCTGGCCCCAGGAGGCGGGCGACCACCAGGGCTTGGGCTGCGCGAAATCCGGTCCCACCGTGCAGCCGGCCAGCAGCGCCGTCGCCGACACCATCGCCCAGCGCCGCCACCGGCCCTCTAGCGCCCAAGCCCTCATTCTTGCCTTCTCCAACCCTGCGATCGCCGCACCCCCGCCCCAGCGGATCGCCGGCGGGCCGGACGATGCGGCGCCGGCCACGGCCGGCCTGACCGATCGGTTCGGTCACTTTGACAAACTACCCCGCTTGCGGCATTCGTCAAGGCGCTCGCCCTTGGAGATACGCGCAGCGTATGGTCGCCATCGAGGCCCTTTCCCCGGAGAAGCGTGCGCAGATCCTGCGCGGCGCCGGCATCGTCTTTGCCGCCGAGGGCTACGAGGGCGCCTCGATGTCGCGCATCGCCGCGGAGGCCAATGTCTCCAAGGGAACCCTCTATAATCATTTCGAGAGCAAGGCGCATCTGTTCGTGGCCTTCGTCGAGGCCGAGATCGCGCAGAACCTGACCCAGCTGTTCGAAGGCGCCGATGCCGGCGCGGATCCGGCCGCCACGCTCGGCATCATCGGCCGGCGCTTCATCCGCATGATGCTCTCGCCCACCGGGCGCACGATCTACCGCGTCGTCGTCTCCGAAGCGGAGAAGTTCCCCGAACTGGCGCGGAAATTCTACGAGGCCGGGCCGGCGCAGGCGATCGGGTTCATGTCCCGCTGGCTCACCGCCCAGAGCGCGTGCGGCCTGATGCGCGTGCCGGACGCCGAGTTCGCCGCCGAGCAGTTCTTTGCCCTGTGCCAGACCCGCGTCTGGTTCCGCTGCAAGCTGAACCTGCTAGCCAATCCGTCCGAAGCCATGCTCGACCGCGTGGTGGACGGCGCCGTCGAAATGTTCCTTCATACCTACGGCGCCCATACCAACGGCGCCTGACCCGCGCAGTCGGGGCGGCAGAGGGAGAGGTTTCGGCATGGCCGATGGCAGGATCGCGGACGTGCTGCGGCACGCCGCCGGCACCGAGCAGGCGGCGCTGGAGCGCTGGTTCGCGCTGCTGCGCATTCCAAGCGTCAGCGCCCAGCCCGCGCACGCCGCCGACTGCGCCGCCGCGGCGGAATGGGTGCGCGCCGAACTCGCCGAACTCGGCTTCACCGCCGCAGTACATCCGACCCCTGGGCACCTGACCCCTGGCCAGCCATGCGTCCTCGCCCATCATCCGGGCCCCGGCGGCGACGCCCCGCATCTGCTCTACTACGGCCATTACGACGTGCAGCCGCCCGAACCGCTCGAGCTGTGGACGTCACCGCCCTTCGAGCCGACACGCACCCAGGGCCCCCACGGGGAGCGCGTGGTCGCGCGCGGCGCCGTCGATGACAAAGGGCAGGTCTGCACCTGGCTCGCCGCCTTTCGCGCCTGGCACGCGACAACCGGCGGCCTGCCGGCGCGTATCACCGTCCTGGTCGAGGGCGAGGAGGAAATCGGCAGTCCCAATCTCGAACCGTTCCTCATCGCCCAGCGCGACGCGCTCGCGGCCGATGCCGCGGTGATCTCCGATACCAACATGTGGGACATCCACACCCCGGCGATCACCACGCGCCTGCGCGGCCTGGTCTATGTCGAACTGACGCTGCGCGCGGCGACGCGGGACCTGCATTCGGGTCTCTATGGCGGCTCGGCGCAGAATGCGCTGAACCTGCTCGCCCGCATTCTCGGCGATCTGCACGACGCGAACGGCCGCGTGCGGCTGGCCGGGTTCTACGACCAGGTTCGCCCGGTAGCGGCCGAGCAGGCCGCTGCATGGCGCGCGCTCGGTTTCGACGAACGCGAATTTCTCGGCCAGATCGGGCTGCTGCACCCGGCCGGCGAGGCCGGGTTGCCGGCGCTGGAGCGGCTGTGGGCCCGGCCGACCGCGGATATCAACGGGCTCTGGGGCGGCTACACGGGGCCCGGCGCGAAGACCGTCATTCCCGGCGAGGCGCGGGCCAAGCTCTCGTTCCGCCTGGTGCCGGACCAGGATCCCGCCGCGGTGCTCGCGGCCTTCCGGCGCTTCGTCGCCGACCGGCTGCCGCCCGGCGTCGAGGCTGGCTACGAGGTGTTCGGCCACAGCCCCGGCATCGCGGTGCCGACGCATGCGCCGCTGATCGCGGCGGCGCGGGCCGCGCTCGCCGAGGAATATGGGCGCGAGCCGGTCTTCGTCGGCAGCGGCGGCTCGATCCCGGTGGTGGAGAGCTTCCAGCGCGTGCTCGGGCTGGACACGCTCCTGATGGGCTTCGGCCTCGACGACGACCAGGTGCACAGTCCGAACGAGAAGTTCGATCTCGCCTGCTTCACCCACGGGCTGCGGGCGCATATCCGTCTGCTCGGGCATCTCGGCCCTGGCTGAAGGCCTGCGCCTCGCGGGGCTGCACAGCGCACTGGCCGGACCGTTCGACCTCGTCGTCGGTCATGGCGAGGCGGTGGCGATCAGCGGCGCTTCGGGCGCGGGCAAGAGCCTGTTCCTGCGCATGGTGGCCGACCTCGATCCCAACGAAGGCGAGGCCTGGCTCGACGGCCAGCCCCGCGCGGCGATGCGTGCCCCGGAATGGCGCGCGCGCGTCATCTACTGCGCGGCGGAGTCCGGCTGGTGGGATCCCGGCGTCGGCGCGCATTTCCCGCTTGGCCACCGCGTCGCCGCCGCCGCGTTGGCCGGGCGGCTGGGATTGACCGCGGACCTTCTCACCACCGAAGTCGCGCGGCTCTCCTCCGGCGAGCGCCAGCGCCTGGCGCTGATCCGCGCGCTCGTGCGCCGGCCGGCGGCGCTGCTGCTCGACGAGCCGACCGGCGCGCTCGACCCCGCCAGCGTGGCGCGGGTCGAGGCGGTGCTGACGGAGCGTCTCGCCGCCGGACTGGTGCTGGTGTTGGCGACGCACGACCCCGGCCAGCCCGCGCGGCTCGGGGCGCGGCAGCTGGTCATGCGCGCCGGAAGGCTCGGGCCGGCGTGAACCCGATCCTCCTCACCCCGCGCGACCTCGCCGTCTCGGCGCTGCTGCTGGTGCTCGACGCGGCGCTGTCCGTGGCGCTGCGGCTCGGGCTGCACCGCCAGCTCGGCGTCGCGGCGGCGCGGATGGTCATCCAACTCCTCGTCGTCGGCGTGATCCTGCGCCGCGTGTTCGATGCCGCATCGCCGGCGCTCACGCTCTTGCTGGTGATAGTGATGGCGACAATCGCGGCGCGCGAGGTGGCGGCGCGGCCGGAGCAGCGACTCGGGCGGTTCGGCAACCTTGCCGTCGCCGGCTCGGCGGTGGCCGGCGCCGCCTGCCTGACCGTGGTCTTCGCCCTGACCACGGCGATCCGCCCGATGCCCTGGTACGATCCGCGCTACGCCGTGCCGCTCGCCGGCATCATCCTCGGCAATGTGCTCAACGCGGCCAGCTTGGCGCTGGACGCGCTGCTCGGCAGCGTGGTGCGCGAGCGCGCTGCGGTGGAGGCGCGGCTGGCGCTAGGCGCATCCTTCGGCACGGCGATGGCGCGGCTGGCGCGCCAGGCGATCCGTCGCGGCATGCTGCCGATGATCAACCAGATGTCGGCCGCCGGCCTCGTCACCCTGCCCGGCATCATGACCGGCCAGATCCTCGCCGGGCTGGAACCGATGGAGGCGGTCAAGTATCAAATTTTGCTGATGTTCCTGCTCGCCGGCGGCGGCGCGCTGGCGTCGGTGGTGGCAGTGCTGCTGGCCGTGCGCCTGCTCACCGACCCACGCCAGCGGCTGCGGCTCGACCGGCTGCGCCCGGGGTGAGCGCGGCGCGGTTGGGTGCCTGCCGCTGCACTGCACGCAGATCTTCGTTCCGCCGATTGCAGAGCACGACCGGCATGCGAGCAGAGGTAGCGGTCTCGATTGCGCGCGCGCGTCGGTCTGGCCTAGAGTTTCGGCACCGACCAAAGCCTTGCCAGTCGCGCGCGCGGCGGCCATGGGCCCGAGCAGCGTGTCGACGGCCAGCGGTGAGGGAGCGACCGATGAGCCATCATGGACCCGGGCAACCCCCTGGTGTGCAGCCCGAGGCAGAGCCGGACACCCCGCTTGAGGCCGTCGATGCAACGGCCGGGCTCAGTGCCCTGCTCGATAGTGTGCGCGATCATGCCATTTTTTCGGTGGACCTCGCCGGGACCATCACGGACTGGAATGTCGGCGCCGAGCGTCTGACCGGCTACGCCCCCCACGAGGCGATCGGCCAGCCGGTCGCGATGCTCTACACGCCCAGGGACGTGGCCGACGAGCGTCCCGCGCTGGCCCTGGAGCTGGCGCGGGAAGACGGACGCTACGAGGAGGAAGCGTGGCGCGTGCGCAAGGACGCGACCCGCTTCCGGGCGCAGACCACGGTCGCCCGCATCGTCGGCCCCGGCGGCGCACCCACCGGCTTTGGCGTCGTGCTGCGCGATCTCAGCGCGCAGATGCAGGCGGCGGAGGCGCTGCATCAGAGCCAGGAGCTGTTCCGCCACTTCATCGACAGTGTTGTCGACTACGCCATCTACACGCTCGACCTGCACGGCATGATCACGAGCTGGAATGCCGGCGCCGAACGCATCAAGGGCTACCCCGCCGCGGAGGTGGTCGGGCGCCATGTGTCAATGTTCTACACCGAGGCGGATCGGCGCGCCGGCGCGGCCGAACGGGCCCTGACCGAGGCCGCGACGATCGGGCACTTCAGCGCCGAAGGCTGGCGGGTGCGCAAGGATGGCAGCCAGTTCCGCGCGAGCAACGTCATCAACCCGGTGTTCAGCAGCGAGGGCGATCTGCTCGGCTTCGTCAAGGTCACCCGCGACATCACCGAACACCACGCGCTGGAACAGGCTCGCGAACGCGCGCAGCAGGCGCAGAAGATGGAGGCGATCGGCCATCTGACAGCGGGGGTCGCGCACGACTTCAACAATCTGCTCACGACCATCGCCGGCAGCGTCGATCTCATGGGCCGCTATTCGGGCGATGCCCGCGTCATGCGTCTGGCCGAGACCGTGCATCACGCGATCGAGCGAGGGCAGAAGCTCAACGCGCAGCTTCTGACCTTCGCCGGACGCCAGCGCCAGCGCCCGGTACTGACGGACCTCAACAGCCTGATCCGGGTCTTCGAGGCGCTGCTCGAGCGGGCCGTGGGCGATGCCGTGATCCTGCGTCTGGACCTCGATCCGCAGCTCGACACGGTCATGGTTGATCAGGGCCAGTTCCAGTCCGCCGTGCTCAACCTCGTGGTCAATGCGCGCGAGGCGATGGCCCAGGGAGGCACGCTCACCGTCGAGACCCGCAACGTCACGCTGTCGCCCGAACAGGCGGGCGCGTTCGGCGATCTGGCCGCCGGCGCGCACGTCGCCATCACCGTACGCGATACCGGCATCGGCATGTCCGAAACCGTGCGCCAGCGGGCGATCGAGCCGTTCTTCTCCACCAAGCCGCCCGGCCTCGGTTCCGGCCTCGGGCTCAGCCAGGTGCACGGCTTCGCCCGCCAGTCCGCCGGCGGGCTGGAGATCGAGAGCCGCGAGAACGAGGGCACCCTGGTGCGGCTGGTGCTGCCGCGCGCCGCGGTGCAGCTGAAGCCGGCCAACGCGCCAGTGGCCCGCGAGCGCCCGGCGATCCTCCTCGTCGAGGATGATCCCGAGGTGCGCGAGATCGCGACCGAGACACTGGAGGGCAGCGGCTATCAGGTCTTCGCCGCCGAGGACGCGCACCAGGCGCTGAGCATTCTCCAGCGCGGCGTGCCGATCGACGCGCTGTTCACCGATGTCGTCATGCCGCACGGGGTCGATGGCGTCGAATTGGCTAATCAGGCGCGCGCGCTCCGCCCGGATCTGCCGGTGCTGCTCGCCTCCGGCTACGCGCGGGAGACGCTGCGCACCCTCAACGCCGCCCACGAGGACACGCCGTTCATCGCCAAGCCCTATCGCATGGCCGAGCTGCAGAAAATCCTCCACAGGCTGACGCAGCGGTCGTCAACCGAGGAGCCGGGCGAGGCGTGAGCGGGTCGGCCGCGCCGGTCCTCGCCCTCGATCAGGGGACGACTTCGACCCGGGCCGCGCTGCTGCGACCGCCGGAGCTGACCACGCTGGCTATCGCCCGGCGCGACTTGCCGCAGCATTTCCCTGCGCCCGGCTGGGTCGAGCACGATCCCGAGGAGATCTGGCGGGGCGCGGTCGCGGCCCTGCGCGAGGTGCTCGAGCGGACCGGCATCGAGGCGCGCGCGATCGCCGGGCTCGGCATCACCAATCAGCGCGAGACGGTGATGATCTGGGAGCGTGCCAGCGGGCGGCCCATCCACCGCGCCATCGTCTGGCAGGACCGGCGCACCGAGCCGCTGTGCCGGTCGCTGCGGAGCGATGGCTGCGAGCCGGAGATTTCGGCCCGCACCGGGCTGCTGCTCGATCCGTATTTCTCCGCGACCAAGCTCGCCTGGCTGCTCGACACCATCCCCGGCGCGCGCGCCCGCGCCGAACGGGGCGAGCTGGCGGCCGGCACCGTGGACACGTTCCTGCTCTGGCGGCTGACCGGCGGGCGCGTTCACGCCACCGACGCCACCAACGCCAGCCGCACCCTGCTGTTCGACATCCGCCGCGGCATCTGGGACCCGGACCTGCTCGACCTGTTCCGCATCCCCGCCGCGCTGCTCGCCGAGGTCCGCGATTGCGGCGCGGACTACGGCGCCACCGAACCGGCCTTGCTGGGCGCCGCGATACCGATCCTCGGCGTCGCCGGCGACCAGCAGGCGGCCGCCATCGGGCAATGCTGCTTCGAGTCCGGCATGGCCAAGGCGACCTTCGGCACCGGCGCCTTCGTCCTGCTCAACACCGGCGCCACGGCGGTCGCCTCCCGCCAGCGGCTGCTCACCACCATCGCCTGGCAGCACCGCGGCGCGCGCGCCTATGCCCTGGAAGGCTCGATTTTCGTCGCCGGCGCGGCGGTGCAGTGGCTGCGTGACGGGCTCGGGTTGCTCGGCGCCAGTGACGAGGCCGGCCCGCTCGCCGCCACCGCCGACCCAGCTCAGCCGGTGGTGCTGGTGCCCGCTTTCACCGGTCTCGGCGCGCCCTACTGGGATGCGGACGCGCGCGGGGCACTGTTCGGGCTGACACGGGCGACCGGGCCGGCGGAACTGGCGCGCGCCGCGCTCGAATGCGTCGGCTTCCAGACCCACGATCTGATCGCGGCGATGCACCGGGAAGCGGGGCCGAGCCCGACGACGGTGCTGCGCGCCGATGGCGGCATGAGCGCCTCGGACTGGGCCATGCAGTTCCTCGCCGATATCCTGGCCAGCCCGGTGGACCGGCCGCGCCAGCCCGAGACGACCGTCCTGGGCGCGGCCTATCTCGCCGGACGCAGCGCCGGCGTCTGCCCCGAACCCGAGGATTTTGCCGCGCTGTGGCAGGCGGAACGGCGGTTCGAACCGGGCATGGCGGAGCCCGAACGGGCACGTCGGCTGGCGGCGTGGCACGATGCGGTGCGGCGCACGCGCAGCAGCGGGTAGCGCGCCGCCCTCAGCAGCCCGGGCCGGTCAGAGTGCCTTGCCGTGTCTCCGCCGGCAGGCAGAGGGCGGCCAGCGCGGGAGCGCGTTCCGCCGGGCGGGGCAGCGTGGCCGGATCCTCGCCGGGCATGGCGCCGGCGCGCAGGCGCGTCGCCATCGGACCGGGGTCGAACAGATTGACGCGCAGCCGTCCGTCGCCGATTTCCGCCGCCCAGCTCCGCACCAGATTGTCCAGCGCCGCCTTGCTGGCTCCGTAGGCGCCCCAATAGGCCGCCGGCGCGCGGCCCTGCCGGCAGGTGGCGAACACGGCGCGGCCGGCCTCGGCGATCTGCAGCAGCGGGCCGCAACTGCGGATCAGACGCCACGCGGCGGCGGCGTTGACCGCCATCACCTCCTCGTAGTCGCGCGGCAGGATGTGCGCCGCCGGGGTCAGCTTGCCCAGCGTCGCCGCGGCGCTGACCAGGACGTCCAGCCGGCGGAAGCGGGCGAAGAGCGAAGGGCCGAGCGCGTCCACCGCGGCGCCCTCGGCGAGATCGAGCGGCAGCAGCACGGCGGCCGGACCACCGAGCGCGCGAATCGCATCATCGGTCTCGGCGAGGCCGCCCTCGGTGCGCGCGGTGATCACCAGCTGCGCGCCGAGCCGGGCCAGCTCGATCGCGGTCGCCGCGCCCAGGCCGCGGCTCGCGCCGGTGACGAGCGCCACGCGCCCGGCGAGCGGCCGGTCCGGCGTCGCCGTCACCCTCAGCGCCCCTCGGCCAGCAGGCTGAGCTGGCGGCTGTCGTTCTCCGCCATGTCCGAGAGCGCGATCGGATAGTCGCCGGTGAAGCAGGCATCGCAGAAGTGCGGCGCCTCGGGGTTGCGCCCGGCATGGCCGAGGGCGCGGTAGAGCCCGTCGATGGAAATGAAGGCGAGTGAATCGGCGCCGATGAGCTGCGCCATGGCTTCGACGTCGTGGCGCGCGGCGAGGAGTTTCTCGCGCTCGGGCGTGTCGATGCCGTAGAAGCAGGAATGCGTCGTCGGCGGCGAGGAGATGCGCATGTGCACTTCCGCCGCGCCGGCGGCACGGACCATCTCGACGATCTTGCGGCTGGTGGTGCCGCGCACGATCGAATCGTCGACCAGCACGACACGCTTGCCCTCGAGGATCGGGCGGTTGGCGGAGTGCTTGAGCTTGACGCCGAGATGGCGGATCTGGTCGGTCGGCTCGATGAAGGTGCGCCCGACATAGTGGTTGCGGATGATGCCGAGCTCGAACGGCAGCCGGCTCTCCAGCGAATAGCCCATCGCCGCCGGCACGCCCGAATCCGGCACCGGCACGACGACGTCGGCGGGAATGCCGCTCTCGCGCGCCAGCTCGCGGCCGATGCGCTTGCGCGCCTCGTAGACCGGCGCGCCCTCGACCACCGAGTCGGGACGGGCGAAATAGATGTATTCGAAGACGCAGAAGCGCGACCGCACGCGGCTGAAGGGGCGGATCGAGTGCACCCCCTGGTCGTTGATCACCACCACCTCTCCGGGCTCGACGTCGCGGACGAACTCGGCCCCGACGATGTCCAGTGCGCAGGTCTCCGACGCCAGCACCCAGCCGCCGCCAGCCGGCCCTTCGCCGCCGGTGAGGCGGCCGAGGATCAGCGGGCGGACGCCGAGCGGGTCGCGCGCGCCGATCAGCGCTTCGTTGGAGAGCGCGATCAGGCTGTAGGCGCCGACGACCTGCTTCAGCGCGTCGATCAGCCGGTCCACCACGGTCGAATAGAGACTGATCGCGATGAGGTGGATGAACACCTCGCTGTCGGTGGTGGACTGGAACAGGCAGCCGCGCCGCACCAGGGCGCGGCGCAGCGCGTGGGCGTTGGTGAGGTTGCCGTTGTGCCCGACGGCCAGCCCGCCGAACTCGAAGTCGGCATAGAGCGGCTGGACGTTGCGCAGCACCGTGTCGCCCGTCGTGGCATAGCGGTTGTGGCCGATGGCATGCGTGCCGGGCAGACCGGCGATGACCTTGGCGTCGCCGAAATTGTCGCCGACCAGGCCAAGCCCGCGATGCATGTGGAAGTGCTGCCCGTCGTAAGCGACGATGCCGGTCGCTTCCTGGCCGCGATGCTGCAGCGCGTGCAGCCCGAGCGCGGTGAGCGCGGCGGCGTCGGTCGAGTTCCACAGGCCGAAAACGCCGCATTCCTCGTGCGGATGGTCATCCTCGTGCGAGGTCGGCTCGGGAAGACCGGACGCAGCCGCTGTCATCGCTTACTCTCCTGATCGCCGCCCGACCCCGCGCCCTTGGACGGCGCGCGCGAGCCAAGGGCGAAGCCATCGGGGCGAACACGAAGCAGATCCTCCGCTCGTGTCTGCCGGCCGGGTGGGGCCTCGACATGCAGGCGGCATGCCTCGCCGCTCGTCACCGTGCAGGCCGGGCGCAAAGCGTCGGCCATCCAGCTCGCACCCTCATAGACCAGTGGCAGGCTGAGCGCGTCGCGCACGGGTGACGGCCAGCGCTCGACCGGACTGACCCACTGACCAACGATATAGGCGGCGGTGACCAGCACCGCACCCCGCGCCAGCCCGTAGACGAGGCCGAGCGTGCGATCGAGCCCGCCGAGCGCTGAGCTGCGGGCGAGCCGGCCGAGCAGGGCGGCGACCAGCGAGAAGCCGATGAGGGCGATCAGGAACAGCGCGCCGAAGGCGACCGGATCGGCGATGGCCGCGTCCGGGATGACGCTGCGCACCGGGCCTTCGAGGTGACGGAAGAAGGTCAGGGCGACGTAGAACGCGCCGGCCCAGGCAGCGATGCCGAGGAGCTCACGCACCAAGCCGCGCAGGAAGGCGAGCAGGGCGGAGACGAACAGAACGGCGAATACGACGAAATCGACCCAGGTCATGAAACCGCCATCGCTGCCCTGGCGCGATATAGAGGCAGCCGCCCGCGGGCGCCAGGGGCTCCGCGACGGTCGTGCGACACTTCGGCGCTCTGTTCAGGAGGCCGGAGCGCCGAGGCGCAGGATGAGATCGGCGAGATGGCCGATCTCGCCGAGCCCGAGCCCCTCGGGTGGACGGAATCCGCGCGGCGCCCGCGCCAGCCGCCGCGGCAGGCAGGCGGCGGTGAAGCCGAGCTTGGCGGCCTCCTTCAGCCGCGCCTCCGCCTGCGCCACCTGCCGCACCTCCCCGGACAGCCCGACCTCGCCGAAGAACACCATGCCGGGATCCACGGGCACGCCGCCGGCGGCCGAGATCAGCGCCGCCGCCACCGCCAGATCGGCCGCCGGCTCGGTCACTTTCAGCCCGCCGGCGATGTTGAGGAACACGTCGCGCCCGGCCAGCCGCAACCCGCAGCGCGCCTCCAGTACCGCCAGCAGCATCGCCAGCCGCCCCCCCTCCCAGCCCAGCACCGCCCGCCGCGGCGGGCCCGCCGCCTCGGCGCCGAGCAGGGCCTGGACCTCGAGCAGCACCGGCCGCGTCCCCTCCAGCCCGGCGAAGACGGCGCTGCCGGCGACATTGCCGCGCCGCTCGGCGAGGAACAGTGCCGAGGGGTTGGCGACCTCGGCCAGTCCGCGATCGGTCATGGCAAAGACGCCGATCTCGTCGGTGGCGCCGAACCGATTCTTCACCCCGCGCAGGATGCGGAACTGGTGCCCGCGGTCGCCTTCGAAATACAGCACCGCGTCGACCATGTGCTCGAGCACGCGTGGCCCGGCGATGGCGCCGTCCTTGGTGACATGGCCGACCAGCACCAGGGCGAAGCCGACCGACTTGGCCAGGCGCACCAGCTCGAAGGCGCTGGCGCGGACCTGGCTCACCGTGCCGGGGGCGGAGTCGAGGGTTTCGAGCCACATCGTCTGGATCGAATCGATCACCACCAGGGCGGCGTCGCGCTCGGCCTCCAGCGCGGCGGCGATGTCGGCCAGCGCGGTGGCGGCGGCGAGCCCCAGGGGCGCGGACTCCAGCCCGAGCCTCCGGGCGCGCAGCCGCACCTGCGCCACCGATTCCTCGCCCGAGATATAGAGCACCCGCCGCCCGGCCCGGGCCAGCGCGGCGGCCGCCTGCAGCATGAGCGTCGATTTCCCGATGCCGGGATCGCCGCTGACCAGCACCGCCGAGCCGGGCACGAAGCCGCCGCCGAGCACGCGGTCCAGCTCCGCCATGGCCGAGGGCACGCGCGGCGGCGGCTCGGCCTCGCCGGCGAGGCCGACGAAAGCGACCCGCGCGGCCCGCCCTCGCGGCACCGAGGCCGGGCTGGCCGGAGCCTCCTCGGCGAGGCTGTTCCAGGCCCCGCAGCTCTCGCAGCGGCCGAGCCATTTAGCGGTGACGGCGCCGCATTCGGCGCAGACAAAGCGGGCCTTTTCGCGCGCCATCAGACCGTGAACTGTTCGGCGATGATGCGCTCCGACAGCGCCTGGTCCGGGTCGAACAGCACCCGCACGGTGACGCCCCGATCCTCGCTCACGGCCACGGACAGCACGTCGCGCACTTCGGTGAAGTCGGCCACCGCCGCCACCGGGCGCTTCTCGGCCTCGAGAACCTCGAACAGCACCTCGGCGCTGGCGGGCAGCAGCGCGCCGCGCCAGCGGCGGGGGCGGAAGGCGGAAATCGGCGTCATCGGCAGCAGATCGGCCGAAAGCGGCACGATCGGGCCGTGGGCGGACAGATTATAGGCGGTCGAGCCCGCGGGCGTGGAGATCAGGATGCCATCGCAGATCAGCTCCGGCATGCGCACCCGCCCATCCACGGTGATGCGGATCTTGGCCGCCTGGCGCAGTTCGCGCAGCAGGGAGACCTCGTTCAGCGCCAGAGCCTCCTCCACCGCGCCGCCTTTGGTCACCGCGTGCATCCGCAGCGGGTGCAGTTCGGCGGCCTGGGCGCGGGCGATGCGCTCGGGCACATCGTCCTCGCCATAGGCGTTCATGAGGAACCCGACCGAGCCGCAATTCATGCCGTAGACAGGGAGATTCCGCCCAAGCAGCAGGTGCAGCGTTTCCAGCATGAAGCCGTCCCCGCCGAGCGCGACGACGACGCCGGCCTCGTCGAGCGAGGTCTCCCCGTAGCGCGCCAGCAGCCGCGCCCTGCTCTGCGCGGCAAGATCCGTGGGCGCGGCGAGAAAGGCGACCCGCGGCGCGGCGAGACTCATGCCAGCTTGCGATGATCGAGAACGGGCATGTCCGCGCGCACCCGCGTGGTGCGGGCACGGTCCAGCCGGGCGCTGCTCCACCCGATGCCGTCGGACGCCTGCGCCACCACCAAGCCCCAGGGATCGCAGATCAGCGAATGGCCATAGGTGAAGCGCGGCTCCCCGCGATCCTCATGCCGCCCCCAGGTCGCCGGCGCGGCGAGCCAGCACTGGGTCTCGATGGCGCGGGCACGGATCAGCGGCTCCCAATGGTCCTTGCCGGTCTGCAGGGTGAAGGCCGAGGGCAGCAGGATCAGCTCCGCCCCGGCACGGCGCAAGGCGAGGAACAGCTCGGGAAAGCGCAGATCATAGCAGATCGCCAGCCCGACGGTGACCTCGCCGGCGGCGAAGGTCACCACCGCCTCGCCGCCGCCATAGACGCGGCTCTCACGGTAGCCCGTGCCGTCGGGCGCGACGATGTCGAACAGGTGGATTTTGCGGTAGCGCGCCAACTCGGCGCCATCGCGGCCGAATACGACGGTGGTGTTGAACAGGCGCTCGCCATCCAGTTCGGCCAGCGACCCGCCATGGACGATGACGCGCCGGCTGCGGGCGATCGCGCGCAGCGCCTCGTAGGCCGGCCCGCCGGGCAGGTTCGAGCCGGCCGGGGGCAGCGCCTCGGCCTCGCGGAACTTCTGTGCTCGGTCGCCGCCGAGGCAGGTCCACATTTCCGGCAGCGCGACGAGGTCCGGCCGGTCGGCGTCGAGCGCGGCGCCGATCAGCGCCTCGGCCTGGGCGACATTGGCCGCCTTGTCGGCGCCGGGATTCATCTGGACGACGCTGATGCGCATGACGGGATCAGCGGCCGAGACGCGGTTCGGCCCGCGTGGCCCGCGCCGCCGCCGCCTCGCGCGCGGCCCTGAGCGGGGCGGTCTCGCTGACCGCGCGCGGTGCGCGTTCCGGCGCCGGCGGAATCGGCGGCCGAACGGAGGGCGCCTCGCCGCGCGCGGGCGGCGCGATCTCGCCGTCCGGCTCGGCGTAGAGCAGGACTTCATCATGCGGCGTGCCGCGAATGGGCTCCGGCAGGCGCAGGGCGAGATTGCGGATCTCGCCCTGAATCTCGTCGAGGCGCGCGTCGATCATCTCCAGCCTCCCTTTCAGCCCGATGACGCTGAACGGCATCATCAGGAAGGCCAGCGCGTAGAGCAAAGCGACGACGAGAACGGCGATCGGTACCCACCAGGGCAGCCAGGGCGGCAGGACGAAGGGCAAGGTCATGACCTGACTCTAGCATCGCCGGCCGCTGCAGGCGATTCCCCCACCGGCCCTTGGCGCCGCCGCGGATCGGCACGATCTTGCCGCCATGAACGGCACGCTCCTGGTGATCGGGCTCGGCTACAGCGGCACGGCGGCGGCGCTGGCGGCGGCGCGCGCCGGCTTCGCGGTCAGCGGCACGAGCCGCCGCCCTGCCCCGCCCTGCATCCCCGTGCTCGGCTTCGAACAGGCCGCCCCGGCGCTGACGCACGCGACGCATCTGCTCGTCACCGCCGCCCCGGACGAGGCCGGCGACCCGACGCTGGCGCGCCACGGCGCGGCGATCGCGGCGGCGCCGGCGCTGCGGTGGCTCGGCTATTGCTCGACCACCGGCGTCTATGGCGATCGGGATGGCGGCTGGGTCGACGAGACCTCGCCGCCGGCCCCCGGGTCCGAGCGCGCCCGGCGGCGGCTCGCGGCGGAGCAGGCCTGGCGCGACCTCGCGGCGGCGAAGGGCTGCGCGCTCGACCTCATCCGCCTCGCCGGAATCTACGGGCCCGGGCGCAGCGCCCTCGACGATCTCCGCGCCGGCACGGCGCGGCGGATCCTCAAGCCCGGCCACGCCTTCGGGCGCATCCATCGCGACGACATCGCCGGCGGCATCCTCGCCGCCATGGTGCAGGTTCGAACGCCGGGCGCGCGGGTGCTGAATTTCGCAGACGATTTGCCGGCCGAGAGCGCGGCGGTGCTCGCCTGCGCCGCCGCCCTGCTCGGCCGTGCGCCGCCGCCGGCGATCCAATTCGCCGAGGCGGTGGCCGCGATGAGCCCGATGGCGCGTAGCTTCTGGGCCGAGAACCGGAAGGTCGCCAGCGCCGCGACCCAGGCCGCGCTCGGCCGGCGCTGGCGCTACCCGAGCTATCGCGAGGGGCTAGACGCGATCCTGGCCGAGGAGCGGGGCGAGCGTCCGGCGTAGCAGCGCCAAATCCTGCGGCCGGGACAGGCGATGATCGCCGTCCTTGATCAGGGTCAGCTGCACGTCCGCGGATTGCAGACGCTCGCCGAGGCGCAGCGCCAGTTCCCAGGGGACGTCCGGATCGGCCTGGCCGTGCAGCAGGCGCACCGGGCAGGTGATGGGGATCGGCGCGTCGAGCAGCAGATGCGCCCTCCCCTCCTCGATCAGCGCCAGCGTGATCGGCGTCGGCGGGCCGTAGCGGCTCGGCACGGTGATCATGCCCTGCGCCCGCAGTCGGTCGCGCTCCTCGAAGCTCATCGCCGCCCACATCAGGGATTCGGTGAAGTCCGGCGCCGCGGCGATGCCGAGCAGCCCGGCCACCCGCCCGGGCCGGGCCAGCGCGACGAGCAGCGCGATCCAGCCGCCCATCGACGAGCCGGCCAGGACCAGCTTCCCCTCGGGCTCGGCGTCGATCACCGCCAGCGCGTCTTCGGTCCAGCGCCCGATCGTGCCCGCCTCGAACCGTCCGGTGCTGGCCCCGTGGCCGGAATAGTCCAGCCGGAGCATCGCCTGGCCACTGGCGCGGCACCACTCGGCCAGAGCGGTCGCCTTTTCCCCGGTCATATCGCTACCGAACCCGGGCAGGAACACGAGGGTCGGCCCCCGCCCCGGCAGCCGGCGCCAGGCGATCTCGACCCCGCCGGCGCGTGCCAGCCGTCCCGTCCGCTCGGCCATCGGCCCCTCCTCTGCAGTTTGGCCCATGCTATAGCGCGGCGCATGGCGCGACACGCGGAAAACTCGGGCGGCAGCGGCCGCGTGCTGCTGGTGCTGCCGGCGCTCGACGCCGGCGGGGTCGAGCATGTCGTCGTCGAACTGGCCGAGGCGCTCGCCGGGGCAGGCCTTCCCGGCCTCGTCGCCTCCGCCGGCGGCGGCATGGTCGGCGCCATCGAGCAGTCCGGGCTGCGCCATGTCCGGCTGCCGCTCGACCGGCGTGGGCCGGGGGCGATCTGGGGCAATGCCGGGGCGCTGGCGCGGCTGATCGCGACCGAACGGATCGCCCTCGTCCACGCCCATTCCCGCGCCCCCGCCTGGTCCGCGTGGCTCGCCTGCCGGCGCACCGGTGCGCGGTTCGTCACCTCGTATCACAGCCCCTACACCGAGGGGCTGCCGGGCAAGCGCCTCTATAATTCGGTGATGGCCAAGGGCGAGCGGGTGATCGCGGTCAGCCGCTATGTCGCCGACCTGATCGGCGCCCGCCATGGCACCGAGCCGGCGCGGCTCCGGGTGATCCCGAACGGCGTCGATCCGGCCCGGTTCGACCCGGCCGCCGTCGGCGCCGACCGGCTCGCCGCGATTCGTGCCGCCTGGACCGTGCCGCCGGAGACGAAGACCATCCTGCTGCCGGGCCGGCTCACCGGCTGGAAGGGCCAGCGCGTGCTGATCGCGGCGCTGGCGCGCCTGGCGCGGCGCGACACGGTTGGCGTGCTGGTCGGCGCCGAGCAGGGAAGGCACCGCTATGTCGCTGAATTGCGCGCCCTCGCGGCCTCGCTCGGCGTCGCCGACCGGCTGCGCATCCCCGGCCCGACGGCGGACATGCCGGCCGCCCTGCTCGCGGCCGACATCGTGGTCAACGCGTCGACCGACCCCGAAGGCTTCGGGCGCACCATCATCGAGGCGCAGGCGATGGAGCGGGTCGTCATCGCCGCCGACCATGGCGCGGCGCGCGAGACGGTGCGCGAGGGCGAAACCGGATTCCGCGTCGCGCCCGGCGACGCCGCCGCGCTGGCAGCCGCGCTCGATGCCGCGCTGGCACTGCCGGAGGCGACCCGCGCCGCGCTCGGCGCCCGTGCCCGCGCCGTCGCCGGCGGCGAATACTCCATCGCCGCGATGCAGGCGGCGCACCTGTCGGTCTATCGCGAGCTGCTCGAGTGAGGATTCTCGTCATCCGCCTCGGCGCGCTGGGGGATTTCGTGCTGAGTTTCGCCCCCTTCGCCGCTATTCGCGCACACCACCCCGGCGCCGAGATCACGCTGCTGACCACCGCCCCTTTCGCCGCTCTGGCCGAGCGGGCGCCGTGGTTCGACCGCGTCTCGGTCGATCGCAGGCCCTCCTGGTGGCAGGTCGGCGGCATTGCGCGACTGGCGCGCCAGCTGCGCGGCTTCGACCTCGTCTACGACCTGCAGACCTCGGCCCGTTCGGCGCGATATTTCCGCCTCGCCGGCCGGCCGCCGTGGTCCGGCGTCGCGCCCGGGTGCTCGCTGCCGCACGCCAACCCGGCACGGGACGGGATGCACACGCTGGAGCGCCAGCACGAGCAGCTCGAAATGGCGGGGATCGCGGAGTTTCCCACCCCCGACCTGGCTTGGCTCGCCGGCCCCGGGCCGGAGGGATTCGGTCTCGCCCCGCCATACGCGCTGCTCGTGCCCGGCGCGGCGCCGCATCGGCCGGAGAAGCGCTGGCCGGCGCCCCGCTTCGGTGCGCTGGCCGCGGTCCTGGCCCGCCGGGGCCTCATTCCGGTGGTGCTCGGCACCGCCGCCGAGGCGCCGCTCGCGGCCGCGATCCGGGCCGCGGCGCCGGCGACGCGCGACCTCACGGGGCACACGTCCATTGCCGACATCGCGGCGCTCGCTGCCGGCGCCACCCTGGCGGTGGGCAACGACACCGGCCCGATGCACCTGATCACCGCCACGGGCTGCCCGTCGCTGGTTCTGTTCTCGGCCGCCTCCGATCCGGCGCTGACCGCCCCGCGCGGACCGCACGGGGCCTGGCCCACGGTGCTCCGCGTCGCGGATCTGGCGGATCTGCCGCTGGAACGGGTTGAAGCGGCGCTGCCATGAGGCCATAGAAGCGCCCGCGCGCCCAACCGGAGACTGCCATGCCCGCCATCACCCTGCCCGACGGGTCCGTCCGCCGCTTCGATGCGCCGGTCACGGGCAGCGAGCTCGCCGCCGCGATCGGCCCCGGTCTCGCCCGCGCCGCGCTGGCGATGAAGCTGGATGGGGCGCTGACGGACCTGGGCCGGCGCATCGAGACCGACGCCGCGGTGGTGTTCGTCACCCGCAAGGACGCCGATGCGCTGGAGCTGATCCGCCACGATGCGGCGCACGTGCTGGCCGAAGCGGTGCAGGCGCTGTTCCCCGGCACGCAGGTGACCATCGGCCCGGCGATCGAGAACGGCTTCTACTATGATTTCGCCCGCAACGAGCCATTCACGCCGGAGGATTTCCCGGCCATCGAGGCCAAGATGCGCGAGATCGTCGCGCGCGACGCCGCGTTCGTGCGCGAGGTCTGGAACCGCGAGGACGCGATCCGCTTCTTCGCCGAACGGGGCGAGAAGTACAAGGCCGAGATCATCCAGGATCTGGCGCAGGACCAGGTGATCACCCTCTACCGCCAGGGCGAGTGGGTCGATCTCTGTCGCGGCCCGCACATGCGCTCGACCGGCGACGTCGGCGCCGCGTTCAAGCTGATGAAGGTGGCCGGCGCCTATTGGCGCGGCGACCACCGCAACGCCATGCTCAGCCGCATCTACGGCACCGCCTGGCGCGACCAGAAGGAGCTCGATGCCTACCTGACCATGCTGGCGGAGGCGGAGCGGCGCGACCATCGGCGCATCGGCCGCGAGCTCGGCCTGTTCCATATCCAGGAAGAGGCGGTCGGCAGCGTCTTCTGGCACCCCAAGGGATGGCGCCTCTACCGCGCGGTGGAGGCCTATATGCGCCGCCGGCTGGATGCGGCCGGCTACCAGGAGGTGCGCACGCCGCAGCTGGTGGACCGCGCGCTGTGGGAGGCCTCCGGCCACTGGGAGAAGTTCCGCCAGAACATGTTCGTCGCCCGGGTCGAGGATGAGGACCGGACCCTCGCCTTGAAGCCGATGAACTGCCCCTGCCACGTGCAGATTTTCCGCCAGGGGTTGCGCTCCTACCGCGAGCTGCCGTTGCGCATGGCCGAGTTCGGCTCCTGCCATCGCTACGAGCCCTCCGGCGCGCTGCACGGCATCATGCGCGTGCGCGCCTTCACCCAGGACGACGCCCATATCTTCTGCACCGAGGCGCAGGTTGCAGCCGAGGCGGTGCGGTTCGTCGCGCTGCTCGGCGCCATCTACCGCGATTTCGGGTTCGCCGAATTCCAGGTGAAATTCTCCGACCGCCCCGAGGTCCGCGCCGGCTCCGACGCGGTATGGGACCGCGCCGAGGCGGCGCTCAAGGAAGCCTGCGCCATCGCCGGCGTCGATTACACGCTGAACCCGGGCGAAGGGGCGTTCTACGGCCCCAAGCTGGAGTTCGTCCTGCGCGACGCGATCGGGCGGGACTGGCAGTGCGGCACCCTGCAGGTGGATTTCGTGCTGCCCGAGCGGCTGGACGCCGAGTATGTCGGCGAGGACGGCGCACGCCACCGGCCGGTGATGCTGCACCGGGCGGTTCTCGGCAGCTTCGAGCGCTTCCTCGGCATCCTGATCGAGAACCATGCCGGCCGCTTCCCGCTCTGGCTCGCGCCGGTGCAGGTGGTGGTCGCGAGCATCGTCTCGGACGCCAACGACTACGCCGAGGACGTCGCCGCCACGCTGCGCCGGGCCGGCCTGCAGGTGGAGACCGATCTCGGCGCCGAGAAGATCAACGCCAAGATCCGCACCCACAGCCTCGCCGCCGTGCCGGTGATCGCGGTGGTGGGGCGGCAGGAGGCGGAGCGGCGGAGCGTGGCGCTGCGCCGGCTCGGCGGCGCGGCGCAGGAGGTGCTGGCGCTGGACGAGGCCTGCCGGCGGCTTGCAATCGAGGCGACGCCGCCCGATCTCGCAACGGTGACCGCGGCGGACCAAGCCCGTTCTTGATTCGGCCGCGCGAGTTCGCCAAAACTGCACGCTGTGGTCGCAAATTGCGCGGCGCCGTGATACTTCCCGTCAACAGCTTGAGGAGAAATACCCATCGCCAGACCACCCCAACCCGTGGCCCCGACCCGCGACGGCCCACGCGTCAACGAAGAGATTCGCGTCCCCCAAGTTCGCTTGATCGATCAGGACGGCGAGATGTCCGGCGTGATGAGCGCGCGCGAGGCGCTGCAGCGCGCCTACATGGTCGGGCTGGATCTGCTGGAGATCAGCCCGAACGCGGACCCGCCGGTCGTGAAGATCCTCGACTATGGCAAGTTCAAGTACGAACAGCAGAAAAAGAAGAACGAGGCCAAGAAAAAACAAAAAGTCATCGAGATCAAGGAAATCAAGGTTCGCCCGAACATTGACGAGAACGACTACCAGGTGAAATTGCGTGCCATGAAGGCGTTCCTCACCGAGGGCGACAAGGTGAAGGTGACGCTTCGCTTCAGGGGTCGTGAAATGGCCCATCAGGAACTTGGCGTGAAGGTGCTGGAACGGATACGAGCCGATCTGGACGCCCAGACCAAGGTGGAGCAGATGCCGCGGATGGAAAACCGCCAGATGATCATGGTGCTCACGCCGCGCTGATCTAAGCCTCACCAGCGCGGATGGGTGGCCGAGCGGCTGAAGGCAGCGGTCTTGAAAACCGCCAACCCGCAAGGGTTCGTGGGTTCGAATCCCACCCCATCCGCCACACCCGCCAGATATGCTATTGCAAATCCAGAAGATTTTGCCTGCCTGGAAATCTATGCCCACAAAACTGCCATCAAACGCGCACGATTTCGCGGCTAAGGGGGGGCAGCCAGCGCGGGCAGCAGCCCAGCCGGACCAGGGGCAATGCGGCGCGGGCCGCCGCCCCCTCAATGCGTCGGCTCGTCCGGCTCGCGCTTCGGCAGATCTGGAATCGTCGGATCCGTCTGCCAGTCGCCCGGCGCTGTGGATCGGTCCGCGCCGGCCAGCAGGGCGGACAGCGCCGCTTGCGCCGTCCATGGATCGATCTCGCCGCGCAGCATGCTGCGCTTCACGGCCTCAATCCGCTCCGACGGGCTGGCCTCGGCGGGCAGCCGCAGCGGCGGAAGCAAGTTCCGGGGGCGCGGAACGCGGTTGACCAGCCAAAGCGCGATCTGCAATTCCTGCTCGCCCAGCGGGGGGCGCCGCCCCTGCACCACGGCGAACAGGACTTGCAGCGCCTCCCATGCAGCCTCGGCGATGCGCTCATTGCACTTGCCATAGAGCACGGCGGCGGGACTCTGCCGGCGCCCGGCCGGATTGCCGGACTCGCCAGGCTTCCACCGCCCGCGCGGGCGCTTCTCTGCAAAACCCGTTGCTAGCACGTCCATAGAGCGCCTCCGCTTCTACTACTGCCGTTGAGGATAGTGGAATCACTCCCAATGCACCTCAACCCACTTCTTGCCCGCGTTCAAATTGATCGATCCCAGAAAACGGGGCCCCTTGAATTGATCCATCCATACGTCAGGATCGCCGATATATTCCACGACGGTGCGGCCGGCCGCATCGTCCCGCCGCACGGCGAGCAGCACGCCACGCTCGGCGGCGAGAGCGTGTGCCACGGCGGGCGCCCGGGCGACATGCTCGGCGGCCATGTGGCGGAGCGCGTCGGGCGAGAGCGTTGCATATGCGTCGGCAGTCGCGCCGGGCTGGATTCCAAGTCCCGCAACCAGCCGCGCCCTATATCGGTGCGGTTTCTCGCCCGGGACCGGCTCCGGCACGGCATTGCTGAACCAGCGGTACGGCTCGGTGAATTGCTGCTTTAGATCGGCGATCTCGTTCGTCTCGCCCTGCGAAAGCGGCGATGAGGGTTGCTGTGGCATTTGTGCGGCCTTTGTGCTTGCACGGCTGGGGAATACTAGCATTATTGGGGGCAGGCTCAACGCGGAAACGCGGCGGGCCCCGCGCGGCGGGTTCATCGATCATCTGCACATTCCCTTTCCTTCATCAGCCCGGGGCATTCGTTGCCCTTCCGGCACACCCTGCCGAGAGGTGACGCAGGGTCGGGTTTGCCTGCCCCTTCCTGCGTCTCCGGACAGTCCGGACAGACGGACAACCCTTTAGGGTGTTGTCCTGTCCGTCCGGTCCGGACAAAACGGACGGACAAGAAAAGCCTAGTCCCTGTCTGCGTCCGGACAAACCGGACAAGCGGCTTTGTCCGGTCCGATTCATTCGCCGGACAAAATGAATTGTCCCGCTCATGCCGCTTGTCCCGGGCGGGCGGGCCACGCCCAGCCGTCTTGCGTTCCGACGATGCGGCGGGCGATCAGCAGCTCGACGGCCCGGCCGAACGCCCGGCGGCGGCTTTCCTTGCCAAGGTGCCCCATGGCGGCATCGGCGGAGGCGCGCCACACGTCGTACCGGACGCCCGAGACCGGCGGCGGAGGGAAGCGCGGGCCGGCAGGCAGCGGCTCGCCATCGGCGGCCACGCAGTCGTGCAGCCGGTCCAGGATGACGCGGGCTTGCTGCGGCAGGCTTTGCCTCGGCGCCCCGGTCCGTTCGCCGGCCGTCGCCTCGACGATGCACGTTGCCACGGTCTCGCCAAACTCGTTTTGACCGAGCACAACCGGCATCAGACGAAACGCGATCTCGGCGCCCTTCGCCAGGTCACGTTGCTTGACGACGATTGCGGAGCGCGCGCCCTCGCGGTCCGTCACTTCGATTTCGGAGTCAATCGCCGCCCGCAGCAGGCTGTGCCCGCGCGCCCCGCGTCCGGGGTCTTTGCCGCTATGGTGGATGAACATCACGGCGGCGCCGGTCTCCGCCCGCACGCGGTCCATGTTTTGCACGAGCGCGCCCATGTCCGCCGGCGCATTTTCATCGCCGCCGGCCAGGGCGCGGCTTAGCGTGTCAACGACGATCAGCCCGACGCGGTGCCGCATATGCGCCGACGCTTCCCCGACGGCAGCGATCAGCCGGTCCGTGTCGGCGGCGGGATCGCGCAGGTCGAGCGCGGCGGGGATCGCGGCAAACGGCAGATCAACGGCGGCCACGGCATGGTGCCGCAGCCACGCGGTCACGCGGTTGCGGAAGCCGTGCCCCCCTTCGAGCGCGGCATAGACGACGCCGCATCGCGCGACGCGCCGGCCGTTCCATGGCCGGCCAGCGGCGACGTGCAGCGCAATGTCCGTGACGAGAAACGTCTTGCCGGAATTGGACTCGCCATACACGACGGCGGCCGAGCCTTCGAGCAACAGACCTTGGACGATCTCGCCCGATGACAGCACAGGCTCAATGGCGGCGGCATACAGCAGCGGCAATGGCGGCTTGCGGCGGCGGTTGGTCTCCGCCCCCGGCCCGCCATGCCCGCCTCCATGCGGCGGAGCGGACGCATCAAGCGGCGGGTCAAACCGCTCTTGCGTCCCGCTAGCGGCGCGGAGAACCGCCTCGGGCGACAAGTGCGCGGTCACGTGGCAGCCCTCCAGGCTGTCAGCGCATCGAGCCAATCATTGCCGGCCGGCGGCATCACGATTGTCGCATTGCGCCCCGCCGCGTCCCAGCGCGCCTTGACCGATCTCGCCGCTTCGATGCCGGCGCCCTTGTCATCCCGGTCGGCGAAAATTGTCAGCGCCTCGACGGCGCGCAGCACGGGGAGTCGCGCGACGCCGCCAGCGGAGCAGCACGCCCAGATCGGCGACCATTCGGCTATCGTCAGCAGCGCAAGCCCGGTTTCGACTCCCTCACAAATCCCGAGCCCGCCCGTCACGGTCTCGTCCGGGCTCAGCCGCACGATGCCCGCCGCGCCGGCCATCATCCTTGCGATGCCCTCGGCCTTGCCGAGCCCGTCCGGCCGCAGGAACGTCCTGTGGACCCCGCAAGGCTGATTCGTCAGCGCGTCCGTCATCAACGCGACCATCGCCGGTAGCGGCTCCGATCTGCGCGGACAGGCGGGATGGAACCGCAGCGGCGCGCCGGGGATCAGCGCCACGCCTCGGTGCCGCAAATACGCTTCAACCGCGGTGCCGCGCGCAGGCCCGGCCTGCGCCCAAATCTGCCGCGCCAGGTCAAGCGTCGCCGGCGGCCTCAGCGCAGGCGCAGGGCGAGGCGGTGGCGGTGCAGGGCGACGCGGGGTCGGGTTGCGCGGGGCATCGCCGAGGAATCCGCCATCTCGCAGCCACGCGGCGGCCTCGGCCGGGCTGCATCGCCGCACGTGCTGCACTAGCGCAACAACGCCCCCTCCCGCGCCAGCCTCGTGGTCGAAAAATGTTCCGCGCGCCCGTCCTGCGATCCGAACGGCGATTGAACCGCGCCGGCCGAACCGCAGCTCGTGGCGCGTCGTCATCCCGCGCGTCGGCTCGCCCAGCAGGGCGCGGGCGACGGCCTCGGCAACGGCGGGGAAATTTGCATCGTCTCGCATCGGCAACGGCCTTGCAGGCCGGCGTTGCGCTCCGGGTCGGAATCGGCTAGGATTGCGCCGTCATCTGCGATTTCCTGCCCGATCCCGCCCCGCCGCGCGTCACCGCCGGCGGGGTTTTCGCGTCAGGCGGCCTCGCTCGTGTTGCGGCGGGGTGCGCGGGCGGGACGGAATGATGCGGCGGGGAGCGCCGCGGCCTCGGCCCGCGCGCTTTCCGTCGAGATCAACGTGCGATTCCCGGCCTTCACGGCGGAAAGCGCGCCAGCGGCGAGCAGCCGATACGCGGTCGGGCGGGATGCTCGGCGGAGCGTGCACCATTCGTCGATCGTGAGAAACGGCCCGGCACTCTCGAAATCGCGCGGGGCAGGCGGGGCTTCTTTCAGCATCTAGACTGCATCCTTTCAAAGGCCCGGTCGGGCGGATGCGCCGAGATGTAAGGGGGCGATCGCCTCTCTAGCAGTCGGCTTCTTTGGGCTGTTTTGGCGCTGAAAAAGCCGACCGTGCGGCGCGCCTGTGTTGCACCTCAACGCCGAGAGCAATGGCGGCGAGTTTCGCGCAGGTGCCTTCGAGGGATTCGCCGAACCGATCGCGCATGTGGGCGGCGAGAACGATCGTCAGCCCGCGGAGCCGAGGATTGCCGCGTTCGTTCTTGATCGTGAGCGGGTCATCGTGCTTGCGAAAGGTCTCGATCGTGCTCTCGTGCCGATCTGCCACCGCGCGCAGCGCCTCGGCCTCGGCGGCGTTAGCAGGATCAGCGGCGAGGGCGCGCAAATCGGCGGCCAACTCTCTCAGCCTCGCGGCGGCCGCCTCGATCTCGGCCAGCTTGGAGACACGCACGCCATCGGCTGCGGCCCGAAAGGCGAAGCGAACCAGATCCATGATGGCGTACGCCTGCGCGCGATCGGATTTGAGGGGCGGGTCGCTCGGATGCGGGCGCGCCGGATGCAGATAGGCGCCGGTCCGGCGATCGCGGCACATGAGTTCCGCACACACGCCTTGCAGCCTTCTATCGGTCACCAAGCGGCCCAGTATGGCGATGTGATCAGCGGGGAGGCCGCCGGGATTGTTGGCGGCGATTAAGCAGATTGCGGCCCGCACGGGCTCGGGCGTGCCGGCGGGGAGTCGGAGCCACGTGCCGCCCGCATCGGGCTCAGCGTCGGCAACGCTGGCGATGGCGCCCTTGCGCTCGGCCGGGGCGGCTGTATGGGGAGGGTCAGACTCAGCCATGGCTTCCTCCATGGTTCGGGTCCAGGCCGGGGTTGCGCGGTCAGGCGCTTCCTCGGCCGTCTCGTTTCAGGCGCGGCGGAGCGGCAGCACGTCCGCCAGGGCGGCGGGGGAGCGGGTGCAGCACTCGGCCCATTGGGTCATCAGCAGCCGGCGCTTGTCGAGCGCGTCGCCGCGCAGATAGGCCCTTTCCACCTTGTCGCGGTTCGAGTGTGCGAGCGCGGCCTCGGCGATCTCGCGCGGGAAGGATGTCGCCTCGGCGGCCCAGTCGCGGAAGGTCGAGCGCATCCCGTGGACCGTGGCATCACCCCCGCCAGCGACCCGCAGCGCCTTGGCCAGCGCCACGTCAGACAACGGCGATCCAGGGCGCCCGCCGGGGAACACAAGCCCGTCACGCGCGCGCTTGAGCGGCTCCATCTCGCGCAGGACGGCGAGCGCCGGCTCGCTCAGCGGAACGCGGTGATCCTTGCCGGCTTTCATCCGCGCGCCGGGGACCACCCATAGCCCGCCGTCGAGATCGATCTCGGACCACCGCGCGCCGCGCGCCTCGCCCGATCGCGCCGCCGTCAGGACCGCGAATTGCAGGCATCTGGCAGCCGTGCCCTTGGACTCGGCGAGCCGCGCCATGACCGTGCCGATTTCCCGCCACGGCACGGCAGGATGGTGCGCTACAGCCGCAACCTTCGCCCGCGCCGGCAGCAGGTTGTCGAGATGTCCGCGCCAAGCCGCCGGGTTCTCACCAGCGCGCCACCCTCGGCTCTTGGCGTAGTCGAGCACGGCCTCGATCCGCCCGCGCAACCGGCTTGCCGTCTCAGGCTTCGCCGTCCAGAGGGGTTTCAGGATCGCCAGCACGTGATCGGTGCCGATCGCCTGCGCCGGCTTCGCGCCGATCGCGGGGAAGGCATAGGCTGCCAGGGTGGCCAGCCATTGCGCGCCATGCTTCTCATTCCGCCAGCCCGCCCGGTGCGCTTCGATGTATTCCAGCGCCACGGTCTCGAAAGTCCGCCCATCCTCGCCCTTGCGGGCCTTGCGCGCCTCGATCGGATCACCCCCGGCCAGGATCAGGCGGCGGGCTTCCAGGGCGGCTTGTCGAGCGCCCGCAAGCCCGATCTCGGGATACGGCCCCAGACTCATCTCGCGGGCCTTCCCGCCGCGCATCCAGCGCAACGCCCATGCAGTCGAGCCGCCGCGCCGGACAAACCAGAGACCGCGCCCGTCGCCGTAGCGCCCATCGGCCTTGATCGCCCGGATCGTCCGATCAGTGAGCTTGCTCATGTCTCGCCCTCAAATCTGCCCACAATTTGGCACGATATAAGGGGGGACACAATGACGCAGTGAGATATGCCAGATTCGGAAAGTCGCGTCCTGCTCTATGGGTTTTCTGCCATCCTGAAACGCCACGACACGAGGGTCGGGCGGACACCCCATCCGCCAATTCAGTCCCTGCGTGGGCACTGCGTTTGCGCCGCTATTCGCCACCAGCGTCTGTAGCAGCCAGGACTTTGATCCCATGATACGCACCTCGCCCTCGGCGACCTCGACGCGTTGGGCGAACGCGCGCAGATGGTCGCGGCGTTAACCGGCGCCTTCAAGCCGGATACGCTGCCGTGCAGCACGGGCAAACTTGCTGAGCATCTGCGGCGTGACCGCTCGAGCGGTTCTAGAGCGGTTTCCGACGTTGCTGAATCGATGGGGGATTCCCATCGCTGAGGTTTTCTGATTCACGATTTCTGCTGGCGAAGGAGGCTGGCAGGGATGGGTCGAGCCTTATCGATGGATTTGCGCGAG
>JAJZVV010000009.1 GCA_021845595.1 Pseudomonadota bacterium
GCGCCAAGCCGCCATGCACCCCTGGCTGCACCACTACAATACCGCCCGACCACACGCCGCACTCGCAGGAAAGCCACCGATCTCAAGACTCACCAGGGACAACCTCCTTGGTAGCGACATCTAGAGCGGGATGACCGCAGGTGGAATCGGCGCAGGTCTGAATCACGCGATCAAACCGAGAGCATAGAGTGGCATGGCTGAGCGAACGCGATGTCATCCCACGCTATGCTACATCACACCGCCAGATAGCGGCGCTTGATCTCCTCGTCCTGGCTCAGCCGTTCGGCCGTGTCGCGGTGGACGATCTGGCCCTTGTCGATGATGACGATCTCGTCGGCGACATCGACGCAGAAAAACATGTTCTGCTCGGCCAGCAGCACCGTCATGCCCATCGTCCGCAGCCGATGCAGCAGGGCCATGATGCGCTCGACCACCACCGGCGCCAGCCCCTCGGTCGGTTCGTCGAGCAGCAGCAGATCGGGGTTGCCCATGAGCGCGCGCGCGATGGTCAGCATCTGCTGCTCACCGCCGGACAGCCGCCCGGCTGCGCGCGCGCGCAGCCGATGCAGTTCGGGCAGCACCTCGTAGACCGTCGCGATGGTCCAGAAACGCTGTCCCGCCGGCCCCGGCTTCGCGCCGATCGCCAGATTGTCCTCGACGCTGTGTTCGGGAAACACCTGCCGATCCTCCGGCACGTAGCCGATGCCGGCGCGCGCGATGCGATGCGGCGGCAGCCCCGCCAGATCGCGTTCGCCGAACCGCACCCGCCCGCGGCGCGGTGGCGCGATGCCGGCGATCGCCTTGAAGGTCGTGCTCTTGCCGGCGCCGTTGCGCCCGAGCAGGGCGACGATTTCGCCCGCGCGCATCGCCAGATCGACGCCGAACAGGATCTGGCTGGCGCCGTAGAATACGTCGATGCCCTCGACGGCGAGCGCGGTGCTCATGGCGCGGCCTTGGCGTAGCGCGTGCCGAGGTAGGCGGCGATCACCTCGTCGTTGTCGCGGATTTCCGCCGGCGTGCCCTCGGCCAGCACGCGGCCAAATTTCAGCACGCGCACCGACTGGGCGATCTTGAAGACGATATCCATGTCGTGCTCGATGAAGATCATCGTCATCCGCCGCGCCGACCACAGCCGGTGCACGGTCTCGATGATCTGCCAGCGCTCGTCGCGCCCCATCCCCGCCGTCGGTTCGTCGAGCAGCAGCACGCCGGGATCGAGCGCCAGCGCCAGCGCGATGTCGAGCAGCTTCTGATCGCCATGCGAGAGATGCTGCGCCAGCCGGTCCGCGTGGGCATCGAGCCCGACCAGATGCATGACCTCGTCGGCACGGCCGCGGGCGGCGGCGAGCGGGAAACGCGCCAGCATGCGGTGCGTCTGGCGACGATGGGCGAGGATGGCGGCGGCGAGCGATTCGGCGACGGTGAACGATGGAAACAGGCTGGCGATCTGGAACGCACGGCCGATCCCGCGCGCCACGATCGCGGTTTCGGACCAGCCCGCGATGTCGGTGCCGTCGAGCAGCACGCGGCCGCCGTCGGGGCGAATGCGCCCGGTGATGAGGTTGAACAGGGTCGATTTGCCGGCGCCGTTGGGACCGATGACGGCGGTCAGCGAGCCCGGCGGGAAATCCAGCGTGACATGGTCGGTGGCGACGACGCCGCCGAAATGCTTGACCAGATCGGCGATGGCCAAATGCGCGGTCATCGCGGGCGCAGCCGGGCCATGACGACGTCGAGCAGCCCCTGACGCAGCCCGAGCACCACGACGAGCAGCACCACGCCCATCACCATGCCATTATATTCGGTGAAGCGCGTGACCGTGTCGTTGAGCAGCAGGAAGATCGCAGCCCCGAGCACCGGACCGAGAAAGACGCCGATGCCGCCGAGCATGATCATGAACATACCCTCGCCCGACAGCGTCCAGAAGGCGAAGTTGGGATAGGCGCCGGAGACGTAGAGCGCCATCAAGATCCCCGCCAGCGCGCCGAACAGCCCGGCGATGACGAAGGCCGCGAGCTTGTAGCGCTGCACCGGCAATCCGAGCGCAGCCGCACGCGGCGCATTGTCGCGCACCATGCGCAGCGCGTACCCGAACGGCGATTGCAGAATGGTGCGGATGGCAAGCAGCGAGGCGAAGAACGCGACCATCGTGACGACGAAAACCTGCCACGGATCGGCAAGGTTGATGCCAAGGAAGCGGGGTCGCGGGATGCCGCCCTGCAGCCCTTGATCGCCACCCGTCAGACCGACCCAGCTCAGGATCACCGCGTGCAGCAGCATCTGGAACGCCAGGGTGAGAAAGGAAAAATAGATGTCGGCGAGTCGGATGCACAGCGCACCGACGACGAGGGCGAGCACCGCGCTCAGCGCCAGGCTCGCCAGCGCCGCGGCCGGCAGGCTGGTCATCCCGGTCTGCATCAAGAGACCGAACGCGTAGGCGCCGAAACCGAAGAACATGGCGTGGCCGAACGAGACGAGCCCGGTATAGCCGACGAGAATGTTGAGCGAGACGGCATAGAGGCCGAAAATCGCGAGCCGCATCAGCGTATCGATCAGCGGCTTGCTACCCAGCGCCGCGGCGAGCAGGAGCGTCACCGCGCAGGCCAGCAGTGCCAGCAGCGCCTCTCGGGACGTCGCGCGCATCTCAGGCCGACCTGCGCGCGAACAGCCCCTGCGGGCGGATCAGCAGCACGATCACCATGAGGCCGAACATCAGGCCGTCGGTGAACAGCGGAAAGCCGATGCTGCCGAAGGACCGCACCAAACCGAGCAGGACCGCGGCCGTGAAGGCCCCGGCGATCGAACCCATGCCACCGATGACGGTGACGATGAAGGATTCGATCAGGATCGAAACGCCCATGCCGGGTGTCGCCGAGCGCACCGGCGCGGCCAGCGCACCGGCCGCGCCGGCGAGCAGCGCGCCGAGACCGAACACGGACGCATAGAGGAGCGAAGTGTTGATGCCCAGTGCCGAGACCATCTGCCGGTTGACGGCCGCGGCGCGGACGATCTTGCCGAACAGGGTGCGCTCGATCAGCCCGCCGAGGGCGATGGCGATGGCGATGGTGACAGCGACCAGGAAAACATAGAAGGGCGGCACCAATCCGCCGAGCACGTGCAGCGGGCGAAGCGCGAACGCCGCCGGCATGCCCATCGACTGGAACTCCGCGCCCCAGATCATCTTCACGGCGTCGTCCAGGATCAGCACGAACGCGTAGCAGACCAGCAACTGCATCAGAACATTGCTGTTATAGACGCGGCTCATGAACAGACGGTCGAAGGCGACGCCGAACAGCCCGACACCCGCCGCCGCGCACAGCACGGCGGCGAGGTAGCTGTCGGTCAGCTGATAGGCGGTCAGCGCGAGATAGGCGCCGAGCATGTAGAAGGCGCCGTGGGCAAAGTTGATCACGCCGAGCACGCCGAAAATCAACGTCACCCCGCAGGCGACGAGGAACAGCAGCATGCCAATGATCAACCCGGCCGAAGTCTGGGTAATGAGGCACGAGGCGCTGGACAGGCAGCCGGCGAATGCGTCCAGGTTCACCGGCTACTCCCGGAGCTTCGGCCGGTCATGCCCAGCCCTTCTGCTTCTTCCACTCCGTCTCACGCGCGGTGATCACCGTCCAGTCGGCGGGCTCCATGCCCTCGACGAACGGCGCCTGCGGAATGGTGACGCCCCAGCCGATGGCGTAATCCACGATGGTCTGGTCCTCGGCGCGCATGGTAACCGTGCCCTTGGCGCCGAACGGCGATTCGACGGTCATGCCGCGCAGGGCGCCGGCCAGCACCTTGCCGTCGTCGCTGCCGGTCTTCCTGATCGCTTCGACCAGGAACTGCATCGCCAGCGCGTTCTGCCACGCCCAGTTGAGCGGCAGCACGCTGTAGCGCTTGTCGTAGGCAGCCGACCACTCGGCATTCGCCTTCGTCGCCGGGAATGTCGAGAGATAGCGGTTGCACGAGTAGATCCCCGCCGGCAGCTTCTTGACCGCGTGCAGCGTGGTGTAATCGGCCATGTTGATGGCGAAGAACTTCACCTGGTCGAACAGGCCGTAGAGATTGCCCTGGTCGATGAAACTGACGAGATCGCCGCTGTAGAGAGCGGAATAGAGGGCCTGCGGCTTCGTTTCCAGGATGCGGGTGACGTTCTCGGTGTAATCAGGCGCGAACAGCTTCGGCCAGGTCGCGCCCACCGCTTCCACGCTCGGCTCGAACAATTTGAGGTAGTCGAGAAATTCGCTGCTGCTGTCGCGGCCATAGACATAGTCCGGCGAGCAGGTCATCCACCGCTTCAGCCCCTGCGCCTTGGCGATGCCCGCGGCGTAACTGCCGCCGACGATGGAATCATGCAGCACCTGGCGGGCGCAGCGGAACGCGTTGGCGGCGCGGATCTTCGGATCCGCGGTGAGGGACGTGGTCTCGGAATCGGCGTGGATGCACAGCGTGCCGGTCTCGCGCACCACTTCCTGCACCGCGAAGGCGCCGGAGGAAGCCTCGGAATCGAGGATGATCTGGCAACCGTCATTGTTGATGAGTTCGCGCACGACGCGCGCCGCCTCGTCCGGCTTGCCTTTGGAATCCCGCGAGATCAGCTCGATGGTCCGCCCGTCCAGCCCGCCGGCGGCATTGAATGCATCGACCACCATCTGCGCGGCGTTGCGCGAGGAGATCCCGAGCTGGGCGATGCGCCCGGACAGGATGCTGGGTTGGCCGATGCGGATCGGCTGCTTGCTCGCGCCTCGCGCCACGAACGGCAGCGCCAGCGTCGCCCCCGTGGCCAGGCCGGCCCTGAGAACGCTGCGGCGGCCCGGCCGCCCGAAACCCGAATGCGCCATGGTTCCTCCCCCGGGGTCCGTGCCGCTGCCACGTCGGCGCGATCCAGCCCCGCAAATTTTGCAGACCGTACGGCGCCGCGTTTCCGGGGTCAAGGTCGGCGCGCGCGGTCAGATCGGCAGCCGCAGGCGCGCCCGCAGCCCCCCGAGCGGGCTGTCCTCCAGCATGATTTCTCCGCCATGGGCGCGGACGATGTCGCGTGCGATGGTCAGGCCGAGCCCGGTGCCGCCGGCGGCGCCGGACTCGAACGGGCGGAACACGCTTTCCCGCCGCTCCGGGGCGATGCCGGGGCCGTCATCGTCGATCGTGACTTCGACCGCGCGCTCCCCCGCCGGGGCGGCGGCGAGGGCGACACGGGAGGCGTGCCGGCGCGCATTGTCGACGATGTTGGTGAGGGCGCGCCGGATCGCGCCGGGGCGCAGCTTCACCGTCAGTCCGGACGGAGCGGACAGATCGACGGTGGCGCCGGACCGGCGGGCCGCCAGCACGACCTCCTCGAGCAGCGCCCCGAGATCGACGTCACTCGCCTGCTCAGTGCCCTCGCCGCGCGCGAAGGCGAGATAGCCGCCGATCATCCGGTCCATTTCCTCGACGTCGGTGGTCATTTCGGCGACTTCCGGGGCGATGTCGTCGCGCACCGGCAGCATCGCCAGCGCCAGGCGCAACCGGGTCAGCGGCGTGCGCAGATCATGCGAGACCCCCGCCAGCATCTCGGTGCGCTGGGCGAGGAAGCGCCGGATCCGCTCCTGCATGCGATTGAACGCCGCCGCGGCCTGGCGGACCTCGAGCGCGCCCTCGGGCTTGATCGGGCCGCGGTCGCGCCCCATGCCGAACGCCTCCGCCGCTACCGCCAGGCGGCGGATGGCGCGCACCTGGTTGCGCATGAACAGGGCGGCGATGAGGAACAGCAGCGCCGCCGAGCCAGCCAGCCAGAGGACGAAGAGGTAGAGCGTGCCGGTGTAGAGGCGCTTGCGCGGCGCTTCGATGTCGAGCACGCCTTCCGGCAACTGCACCTCGATCAGCACCGATTGCGGATCGGATGCCCAGTCCATCCGGAATGGCAGGCGGATCTTCTCGCTCAGCGCGGCGGCCAGGTCTTCGTCCATCGGCCCGGCCATCTTGCGGCTGCGCAGCGTCTCCAGCCTGGTGCCCGGTTCGAGGCGCATGGCCATGCCGAACTTGTCCGAGGCGAAGCCCAGCACCCAGTCGCGCTCGTGCGCATCGGGGGTTCGGCGCAGCAGCTCGACGGTGGCGGCGACCTCGCCGGCGACGGCGGCGGCGAAGCGGCGGGAGACGACGCCGAGATGGCTGCCGTAGAATATCTGCAGCGCCACCGCTTCGAGCAGCACCAGCGGCACCAGGATGATGAGCAGGCTGCGTCCGAGCAGCGAGCGCGGGACCATGCGCCGCCGCGACGCGGCTTCGGGTTTGGCACGGAAGGCGCTCATCGCTGCACCGCCGTCGTCACGTGCCCGGCTTCAGCACATAGCCGCGGCCGCGCACCGTATGCAGGAAGCGCGGCTCGCGCGGGTCGGGCTCCAGTTTGCGGCGCAGGCGTGTCACCTGCACGTCGATGGCACGCTCGCTGGCCTCGTCCATCTCCAGCGCCTGGGCCAGCGCCTCGCGCGAGAGCGGCTCGTTGGGCCGGCGCGCCAGCGCGGTGAGCAGCGCCGCTTCGCCGCCGGTCAGCCGGATGGTGCCGGCCGGGCCGCGCAATTCGCCACGCTCGACATCGAACACGAGCGCGCCGAGCGGGATCGGGCTGGAGGGGAGGGACGGCGCCGGCGGCGCGGCGCGGCGGAGGATGGCGCGGATGCGCAGCACCAGCTCGTCCGGCTCGAACGGCTTGGGGAGATAATCGTCGGCACCGGCCTCGAACCCGGCGATGCGATCTTCCGGCGCGCCGCGCGCGGTCAGCAGCAGCACCGGCATCTCCGCCCCCTCGCGGCGCAGCGCCTCGGTGAAACCAAGGCCGCTCTCGCCCGGCATCATCACGTCCATCACCACGAGATCGGGCTGCAGGACGCGCAGCGTCTCGCGCGCCTTCGCCGCATCGTCGGCGGTGCTGACCCGGAACCCGCGTTCGCCGAGAAAGCGGGCGAGCAGCCGGCGCAGCCGGGCATCGTCATCGACGATCAGGATGTGCGCCTCTTCCGCCATCGGCGGCTCAAGCGCCGCTGCGCGTGGCCCGCGCGGCGGCACGGGCGCGGTCCAGCGCGGTGCGCGCGGCGGGCGTCAGCAACAGCCGCAGAACCCGGCGGAACCCCTCGACGGCGCCGCCACCGGCCTCGCGGTAAGCGGTGAGCAGGCGCTCGCGCTGGCGTTCGAACAGGGCCCGCTCCAGCGCCAGGCCCGGCTCGGTGAGGCGAAGCAGGCGCTGGCGGCGATCGCTCCGGCCCGCCATCTGCTCGATCAGCCCTGCGGCCTGCAGGGTGGCCAGCACGCGCGCCAGACTCTGCTTGGTGATGCCGAGCAGGGCGAGCAGATCGCCGACGGTAAGGCCCGGCTGGCGGGCGATGAAGTGCAGCGCGCGATGGTGGGCGCGCCCCAGCCCGTGCTGAGCCAGCAGGGCGTCGGTATCGCGGGCGAGCTCGCGCGTGGCGAGCAGCAGCAGGTCCTGAGCCAGGCGCAGCTCCTCCTCGCGCAGGAACAGCAGCCCCGCGCCAGCCGCGGGGCCTGCCGCCTGGGTCGCTTGCAAGGACTGGGACTCGGCCATCGTCACCAGTATAGCGCCGGCACGGCCGCGCCGGCGACCCGCGCGCGCGGTTTCGCTGGCGCCCAGCGCGGGACCTGCGCAGAATGGGGCCATGTCCAGGCGGGCGCTGGAACTGACGCCGGAGCTGATGCTGCGGGCCTACAGGGCGGGCTTGTTCCCGATGGCGGAGACGCGCCGCGGGGAGAAGCTCTACTGGCTCGATCCGGAGCAGCGCGGCGTGCTGCCGCTCGAGCGGTTCCACCTGCCGCGCCGGCTGGCGCGCACGGTGCGGGCCGGCTTGTTCGAGGTCACTGTCGATCGCGATTTCGCCGCCACCGTCCGCGGCTGCGCGGCGCCTGCCCCGGGGCGGGAAGACACCTGGATCAACCATGATATCGAGCGCCTGTTCCTCGCCCTTCACGCGCTCGGCCACGCCCATTCGGTCGAGTGCTGGGCCGAGGGGCGGCTGGTGGGGGGGCTCTACGGGGTCGCCATCGGCGGCGCTTTCTTCGGCGAGAGCATGTTCAGCCGGGCCACCGACGCGTCCAAAGTGGCGCTGGTCCATCTCGTCGCCCGCCTGATCCTCGGCGGCTATCGGCTGCTCGACACCCAGTTCGTCACGCTGCATCTGGCGCAGTTCGGCGCCGTAGAGATTCCGCGCGAGGACTACAAACGCCGCCTGGTCGATGCCCTGGCGGCGCCGGCGCGCTGGCCCGATGCCACGCCCGAGGCGCTGACACATGCCATCGCGGCGTTGGCATCGGGCTGACGACGCGCCATATCCCGCCCGTGCCGGTCGTCGGCACGAGCGCGCACAAGGAGTGTTGAATGTCTCGTCCAGTCTCGATCGGCCTCGCCGCCCTGCTGACCGGCCTCGCCGGGGCCGCGCTGGCGGAAGACCACCCGCCGCTCTTGCCGACGCGCGACGTCGCCGTGACCTACAATGTCACCGCCCGGCAGGCGAATGCGCCGCACGAGGCGCACCTGTTCTATTCCGCGGCGACGCAGAAGATCCGGATGGAGGCCGGCCGGCAAGGCTATGCGATCTTCGACCAGGCGGCGCATCGGCTGACCATGGTCATGCCGCAGCAGCAGATGTACATGGTCAGCCCGATCAGCCCCTCGATGTCGCCCGGCGTGCTGCTCAACGACCGCATGCATTTCGTCCGCAAGGGCACGGACACCGTGGCCGGCCAGCCCTGCACGAACTGGGACGTGTCCGGCGACCGCGGGTCGGGCACCGCCTGCGTCACCGACGATGGCGTGCTGCTGCGCGTCGACGGCCGCGATCACGATGGCAACAGCGGCGGTCTGCTCGCCACCGCCGTCTCCTACGCGGCGCAGCCGGCCTCGCTGTTCGAGCCGCCAGCCGATTTCCACAAGATGGACGTGCCGGCGGGCATGCCGACGCAAGCGCCGAAGTAAGCGCGGGAATGCCGGTGCGGCCTCGCCTGTCCGTGCTGTGGCGGGACCGCGCCGGGCGCTTTTCGGCACTGAAGGCGGCGACCCTCCTGGCGCTGACGGTGCCGGCGCTCGCCCTCGCGCTGCGCTGGAGCCTCGTCGGCCTCGGCGCCCGCCCGCTGAACGCCGCGATCCACGATCTCGGGCTCTGGGGGCTGCGCCTGCTGCTGCTCTCGCTGGCCATCTCGCCGGCGCGGGCAGTGTTCGGCTGGGCGCGCGGGCTGATGATCCGGCGCATGGTCGGCCTGGCGGCAGCGAGCTATCTCGCGGCACATTTCACGCTCTACGCGCTGGACCAGGGATTCCGGCCGCTGCATATCGGCCATGAGATCGTCCACCGCGTCTATCTGGCGATCGGCTTCACGGCGCTGGTCGGTCTCGCCGCGCTGGCGGCGACCTCCACCAATGCCATGATCCGCCGCCTGCGCCGGCGGTGGAAGCAATTGCACCGTCTCGTCTACGCCGTCGCCGCGCTGGGGCTGCTGCACGGGCTCATGCAGGCGAAGTCCGACATCACTCAGCCGGCGATTCTGGTTGGGTTCTTCGCCTGGGAAATGCTGTTCCGCGCCCTGCCGGCGCGGCGGCAGAGCGCGCCGCTCGTTCTGTTCCTGCTCGCCTTCGTCGCTGCCGCGGCGACGGCTGGGCTGGAGGCGGGTTGGTATGCCGCGGCGACGAATCTGCCCTGGCGGCGGGTGCTCGACGCCAATCTGATGCCGGAGCTCTACGGGCCCCGGCCTTCAGCATGGGTCGGCATGGTCGCGCTGGCGGTGGCGATCCTCGCCACCGCCCGCTCGGTGTTCAACCGCCGAGGGCGAGCTGGACCATCCGCACCAGAACCAGTCCCGCTGCGAGGATGAGGTAGCCGCGCAGCGTTCCCAGCCACAGCCGGATCGGACCCGTCAGCACCAGCTTCGGCAGACTGGCCAGCGGCTTCATCCGCCACGTCTCGCGCGGCCCCACCACCGCCGCCCCGCTGGTCATGCCGCGCAGCGCCGCCAGCGCGGCCGCCAGCGCCAGGACCCCGCCGACGACCAGGATGGTCAGGATCTGCGGGCCGGTGATGGCGGGGAATACCGTCGCCGCCGTCAGCACCAGCGAGAGCACCACCAGCGCGGCGATGATCACGCTGGTGAACAGGTTCATCACCCGCCCGTTCACCCACGGGCCGAGCACGGCGCGGTCGTTGCAGAGCAGCAGCAGGAACACGGTGGCGCTCGGCAGCAGCACGCCGGCCAGGGCCTGAACCGCCACCGTCAGCAGGCCGAGCGGCATGCTCGGCACCAGCACGAGGGCCGCGGAGCAGCCGACGAGGCCGGCATAGACCAGATAGAAGGCGCGTGCCTCCCACGGCTTGCGGTGCAGCGAGTGGCGCACCGAGAACATGTCGCCCAGCGCGTAGGCGGTCGAGAGCGAGACCGCGGCGGCGCCGAGCATCGCCGAGACGATCAGGGCGACGGCGAACAGCACCCCCGCCACCCGGCCGGCGACGTGCTCGAGCCCGAGCGCAGTGGCGCCGACGTCGGCAAACCCACCCGCTTCCGGCCGGCCGCCGAACGCATAGGCGCAGACCGCCACGATGGCCACCGCGCCGATGATGACGATGCCGATGCCGAGCCAGAGATCGGCGCGCTCATAGCGGATGAAGCGCGGCGTGATGCGCTTGTCGATGACGTAGCTCTGCTGGAAGAACAGCTGCCAGGGCGCGACCGTGGTGCCGACGATGCCGATGATCAGCAGCATCAGGTCCGAGGTCAGCCCGCCCTTCGGCAGGCCCGGGATGACGAAATGGCGCGCCACCTCGACGGCCGGCGGACCAACCCAGAAATAGAGCGGCACCAGCGCAAGCGAGCCGACGCACAGCGCCAGCGCCAGCCGCTCGAACCGGCGGAAACTGCCGGTGCCGACGGCGATGGTGACGAGCGCCGCGGAGAGCGCGACGCCCGGCTTCTCCGGCAGGCCGAGATAGCGCAGCGCCAGGTCGATGCCGACGAACTCGGTGATGATGGTGAGCGCGTTGAGCAGGAACAGGTCGATGACGCTGAACGCGCCCCAGAAGCGGCCGAACCGCTCCAGGATGAGCCGCGCGTGGCCGACACCGCTGACCGCGCCGAGACGCAGCACCATTTCCTGGTTGACGTAGAGCACGGGGATCAGCAACGCCAGCGTCCACAGCAGCGTGTAGCCGTAATTCTGTCCGGCCTGGGCATAGGTCGCGAACCCGCCGGCATCGTTATCGCCGACCATCACGATCAGGCCGGGGCCGATGATGGCGAGCAAGGTCTTGAGCCGCGCCCATACATGGGTACGCGGGCCGGTATCATGGCGGCGAATGGTGCCGAGGGCGCCGCGGATATCCCCGACATGCGCCTCGTCGAGCACAGCGACGGTCTGGAGTTCGGTCATGGGTCTGCTCCCGCCTGGGGGGTGTGGCGATTTCAGGCGCGGGCAGCTTGCCAGGAGCAGACCAGCCGGCCCTCGGCGTCGAGGTGCCAGTTGGCGCTCAGCCTCGCAGCGGCGGAATCCTGCAGCGGCCGCACACACCGTTCGGCCCGAACGGCGGCCTCATGGCGGCGGGAAACGACAAAATCGATGATGGTGGCCATCGGGGCCTCCTGTCACTCAAGCGGTTGGCTTGAGCCCGGAGCGCCCTCGACGCCGTCAGGTCAGCGCGCGAACGCCGATCCTGCTGGCAAGGAAGGAAAGCCCCGAGCCGGTGACCGGTACCGTGGATTGCCGAACGCCGTCGCGAGCGCGACGACTATGGCACTCCGCGGATCCGGAACTAGATCGCGGTTTCATTGTGTCCCTTGCAGTTGTTGAACCAGCCCCGCCGACTCAGCCGGCGGGCCGGGGGGCAGATGCGCCATCCCTCTTGTCGAAATAGGCGCCTCACGCTCGCGGCGCAAGCCAAAAATCGCGGCTCGACGCGCCCGGCGGGCCGACCCGCGCGCGCCCAGCCGGCCGCGCTACCAATGGTGTTCGGTGAAGAATGCGTAGCGGAACAGGCCGAGCACGCCCCAAGCATAGCGGCGCCCGCCAGCCGAGATATGCTGATACACGGGCAGCAGGGCGGTGGCATCGACCGAATAGCGTGGGGTCGTGTAGATGATCCCAGGATCCGCCGTCCAGAGCTGACCGCCGGAGCCCGGCACCATTGCGCCGATCATGCGGTCCTTATTGGTCGCGGTGTAGTTCGTCTCCAGCGAGGCGAAGATCTCGGCGTTGACATCGCCTTCGAGGTTCCGCGGCCAAAGCAGATAGTGAAAGCCGGCATCGGCGTAGAAGCTGTCGCCGAACGTGTAGCCGGCGGACTGGGCGTAGTTTTCATACCCGACCTGCGCTTCGGCGTTCCAGAACAGCTTGTTCCAGGTCGCCGAGATCGCCTCGCGCTGGCCCCAGGCGCCGGTGCCCGGCTGCAGGCCGCGCGGCATCGCCGGATTGGCATTGTCCATCCCGGTCGGGGCAAAAATGCCGAAATACGGAGCGATACGGAAGGTCGAGCCGACGTCATCGACGCTGTACAAAGTATAGCGCAGTTCCATCAGCGTATCGCCGATGCCCGTGGCGGTGCGGTTGGCGGAATGGCCGCCCACGGTTACCGGTGCGGTGTTCGAGACCAGGGTGTGATCCTGGACGATCACCGTCCAGTCGGGCGAGGCGCCGTAAAGCCCCACCGCGAGCAGGCCGGCACTCGAGGCATTGCCGCTGAAGCTGGTGATTTCCGGTTCGAGCCGCACCACGACATTCCCCGCGGAAACCGGCGAAGCGGAGGGAAAAGTCAGCTGGGCGCGCGCCTGCTGTGCGCCCAGCGCACTGGCGAGCAGCACCAGAAAGACCGTGAGGAATGCGCGGAGCGGGCCGCGGCAGCCGTGCGGACGGCGCATTCAGCGCGGCGCCGGGCCGGGTTGGCTCGCCTGCGCCTTGGGCCGGAAAATCTCGCCCGGCGTATAGGCGGCGTTGACGATGGCGCGGCGCAGTTCAGTATCCGGCACGTCGCCGCCGGGCTTGAGGTGGATATGGGCCATGCCGTGCATCAGATCGAACCATACCGAATCGACCGCCGGAATCTGCTTCAGCCGGCGGATCAGGCCGAACTTCGAGAACGGGTAGGTGACGCCCTTCACGATCATCAGGATGTCGTCATCCGGCGTGGCCTGAGCCGCCAGCGCCTCCACTTCGGCGTGGACGGCGGGCGCCGCGGCGAGGCCGACCGCGGACCACGCCACGACCAGTGCCAGGACCGAAACCAGACCCGGACGTCGGCGAGGCGGCAACGACCCTGAATTCGCAGTTCGGTGCATCGATTTACTGCCCTCCGTTGCAGTTCCCCACTGTCACATGAAGCGCCGCGGCGGGGCAAGCCTCCCCCGGCCGCCCCCGCCCCTTCACGCGGGCGGATTCGTGCGATATGCGGGACGATCGGAGGAGGCGTGGATGCAAGCGACAAACATGACGGATGCAGGGCCCACCCCCCCAGTCCCGCCACCGCCGCACCGGGCGCGGCCGGTGCGCCTGCTGCTGCTCCTGCCCTTCATCGCCATGCTCGCCGTCCCGACGTTCAACTTCGCCGAGCCCGCCCTGTTCGGTCTGCCCTTCTTCTACTGGTACCAGCTGCTGTGGATCCTGATCTGTAGCGCGCTGGTCGGTGTGGTCTACATCGTCGAAGGCGGGAGTGGGCGGCGATGAACTGGACCGCGACCGCGATCTTCATCGCCCTGTTCCTGTTCGTGACCGCGCTCGGCTTCTTCGCCGCGCAATGGCGCAAGGGGGATCTCGACCTCCTGCACGAGTGGGGGCTGGGCGGGCGGCGGTTCGGCACGATGGTCGCCTGGTTCCTGCTCGGCGGCGATCTCTACACCGCCTACACTTTCATCGCCGTGCCGGCGCTGGTGTTCGGCGCCGGGGCGCTCGGCTTCTTTGCCGTGCCCTACACCATCGTCGTCTACCCGATACTCTATGTCGTGTTCCCGCGCCTGTGGGCGGTGGCGCATCGGCACGGGTATGTGACGGCGGCCGACTTCGTCCGCGGCCGCTTCGGCAATCCATGGCTGGCGCTGGCGGTCGCGGTCACCGGGCTGCTCGCGACCATGCCCTATATCGCGCTGCAGCTGGTCGGCATGGAGGTCGTCATCGGCGCTCTCGGCTTCCAGGCCGAGGGGTTCGCCGCCGATCTGCCGCTGATCATCGCCTTCGTCATCCTCGCCGCCTTCACCTACACCAGCGGGCTGCGCGCGCCGGCGATGATCGCCGTGGTCAAGGACGTGCTGGTCTACATCACCGTCATCGCCGCGGTCATCGTGGTGCCGATGGAGCTGGGCGGATACGCGAAGATTTTCGCCGCCGTGCCGGTGGCCAAGCTCACCCTGCCGACGCCGCCGGCCGGTTCGCTGGGCAGCTACAGCGCCTATGCGACGCTCGCCCTCGGTTCCGCCTGCGCGCTGTTTCTCTACCCGCATTCGATCACCGGCGTGCTCTCGTCCAGCGGCGCCGGGGTGATCCGCCGCAACGCCGCCATCCTGCCGGCCTACTCCTTCGTGCTCGGCCTGCTGGCCCTGCTCGGGTTCATGGTCCTGGCCATGGGCGTGGCGCAGAACCCGGCCTATGCCGAGGGTTTCCGCCGCTACGGCAGCAACTATGCCATCCCGGCGCTGTTCCTCGCCGCCTTCCCGTCCTGGTTCGTCGGCGTCGCCTTCGCCGCCGTCGCCATCGGCGCGCTGGTACCGGCCGCGATCATGTCCATCGCCAGCGCCAATACGTTCACCCGCAACATCTGGCGCGAGTTCCTGAACCCGGCCTGCACCGACGCGCAGGAGGCGGGCGTGGCGAAGATCGTCTCGCTCGTGGTCAAGGTCGGCGCGCTGTTCTTCATCATCTTCCTGCCCCAGCAATACGCGATCCAGTTGCAGTTGCTCGGCGGCGTCTGGATCATCCAGACCGCGCCGGCGGTGATGCTCGGGCTGTTCTTCCGCTTCTTCAACGGCTGGGCACTGCTCGCTGGATGGGCGGCGGGGATCGCCACCGGCACGTGGATGGCGGCGATGCTGAATTTCAGGGCCTCGGTCTATCCGCTGCAGGTTCTCGGCATCACCATTCCCGGGTATGCCGCGCTCTATTCCGTGCTCGTCAACGTCGCGGTGGCCGCGGCGCTCTCCCTGCTGCTGAATGTGTTGGCGCCGGACCGGCACCGCGACGTCACGACGGAGGCAGATTACGGCTGAGCGCGGCGGCGGGGGCCGGGGTCTTGGCCGGATAGCGGCACCATTCGGCGCCGACGCAGCGCCAGCACTCCGGCTTGCGCGCCTTGCACACATAGCGCCCGTGCAGAATCAGCCAGTGATGCGCATCGCGCAGCCGGTCGCGCGGGATGCGGGCCAGAAGCGCCTCCTCCACCGCGCGCACGGTCTTGCCCGGCGCCAGGCCGGTGCGGTTGCCGAGACGGAAGATATGCGTATCGACCGCCATGGTCGGCTCGCCGAAGGCGACGTTGAGTACCACGTTGGCGGTCTTGCGTCCGACCCCGGGCAGCGCCTCAAGCGCGGCGCGGTCGTGGGGAACCGTGCCGCCGTGGCGCTCGATCAGCAGCCGCGACAGGGCGACGACGTTGCGCGCCTTGCCCTGCCAGAGGCCGATCCGCCTGATGTGCTCGCCGACGCGCTCGGCGCCCAGCGCAACCATCGCCGCCGGCGTGGCGGCGGCCGCGAACAGCGTCCGCGTCACCTGGTTCACCGCCGCGTCCGTGGCCTGGGCGGACAGCACGACCGCGACCAGCAGGGTGAACGGGTCGTGATAGGCGAGCTCGCTGCGCGGCGCGGGATTGGCCGCGGCCAGGGCCTCGATGAACCGGCGCACCGCGCGCGGCGTCATCGTCGGCGCGGCGTCTCCCGGCTTCGGCGGGGGTCGCGTTGGGGCCATGGCGGTTTCTGGCAAGCGCCCCAGATATTGACAAGGGGCGCTGATCGCCGCGAGGGGGGCGATGGATCGGGGGCACATGCGGAGCCTGTCTCGCGATGCGGCGGAGCCGGAGGGATTGCTGTTCGAGGCCGTCATCACGCCGCATCGCAGCCTGTCGCGCCGTGGCGTCCGGGTTCTGTTGGTCGCGCTCGCCGTCGCGTTCCTCGTGCCCGGGCTGCTGTTCTGGGCCCTCGGCGCCTGGCCCGTGCTCGGCTTCTCGGGCGTGGAGCTCGGGCTGGCGGCGGTGCTCATCCAGCTGCACGGCCGTTCGTTCCGGCGCCGCGAAATCGTGCTCCTTACCGCCGACGGCGTGTGCATCCAGCGCCGTGACGCCAGCGGGCGGCGCACCGAACGCCGGCTCGATCCGGCCTGGCTCCGCGTCGAACTCGAAGACCGGCCGGGCCGGGTTCCTGCGCTCATGCTGCGCGCACGCGGCGTCGCCGAGGAGGTCGGCGGCAGCCTCGGTGAGACCGAGAAGCGCGACCTCGCCGCGGCGCTCGGCCAGGCGCTGCATCGCTGGCGCAATCCCGTATTCGACAATCCTCAGCTGCGCGTGTGAGGCGCCCGCGGGGCTCGACGGCGGCTGGCGCGGCGGCTAGCCTGCCGCGCATCGCAGGGACGGAAGGCGGCCATGAGCATCAAAGGGAAATCCTACATCGTCGGTGCCTATGAGCATCCGACCCGCAAGGCGCCCGACAAATCGGTGGCGCAGCTCCATGCCGAAGTCGCGGCCGGCGCGCTCGCCGATGCCGGCCTCAGCAAGGAGGACGTGGACGGGTATTTCTGCGCCGGCGACGCGCCCGGCATGGGCCCGATCTCGATGGTGGATTATCTCAACCTGCGCGTCCGCCACGTCGACTCCACCGATACCGGCGGTTCCTCGTACCTCGTGCATGTCGGCCATGCCGCGGAGGCGATCGCGGCCGGCAAGTGCAATGTCGCGCTGATCACCCTCGCCGGGCGGCCGCGCAGCGAGGGCATGGCCACCGGTACCGCGCCACGGCAGGGCAACCCGGCGCAACCGGACCTGCAATGGGAGTATCCCTACGGCCCCACCGTCGTGAACATGTACGCGATGGTGGCGATGCGCCACATGTACGAGTATGGCACGACAAGCGAGCAGCTGGCCTGGATCAAGGTCGCCGCCTCGCACCATGCGCAGCATAATCCCAACGCCATGCTGCGCGAGGTGGTGACGGTGGAGGACGTCGTGAACTCGCCGATGGTCGCGGATCCGCTGCACCGGCTGGATTGCTGCGTCATCAGCGACGGCGGCGGCGCCCTCATCGTCACGCGGCCGGAGATCGCGAAAAGCCTCAAGCGCCCGCTGGTGAAATTGATCGGCGCCGGCGAGGCGACCAAGGGGCAGATGGGCGGCGCCGTCGACCTCACCTATTCGGCCGCCCGCGTCTCCGGCGCAGCGGCGTTCAACGAGGCTGGCGTCACGCCGGCGGACATCCGATACGCCTCGATCTATGACAGCTTCACCATCACCGTCCTGGTCCAGCTCGAAGATCTCGGCTTCTGCGAGAAGGGACAGGGCGGGCGGTTCGTCGCCGACGGCAACCTGATCTCGGGCGTCGGCAAGCTGCCGTTCAACACCGATGGCGGCGGCTTGTGCAACAACCACCCCGCCAATCGCGGCGGCATGACCAAAGTGATCGAGGCCGTGCGGCAGGTGCGCGGCGAGGCCCATCCGGCGGTGCAGGTCGCCAACTGCAATCTGGCCCTCGCCCACGGCACCGGCGGGCAGCTCGGCACGCGGCATGGCAGCGGCACCCTGATCATGGAACGGGAGTGAACCCGATGACCGAACGCACGCTTCCCGCGCCCACCCCCACGCCCGAGACCGAGGCCTTCTGGGCCGCCACCAGGGCGGGGAAATTCCTCGTCAAAACCTGCACCGAATGCCAGCGGGCGCATTGGTATCCGCGCGCCCTCTGCCCCTTCTGCTTTGCCGACGCGACCGAGTGGCGCGAGGCGTCCGGCAAGGGCCGCATCTATTCCTTCAGCATCATGCGCCGCGCGCCGCAGCCCTACGCCATCGCCTATGTCGCGCTCGAGGAAGGGCCGATGATGATGACCAACATCGTCGGCTGCGACTTCGACCGGATCGCCATCGGCCAGCCGGTGCGCGTGGAACTGCGCGAGGCCGAAGGCGGCTTCCGGGTGCCGGTGTTCACGCCCGGCTGAACGGGCGGGCGCGCAGCCCGCCGCTGCGTTCGATGAAGGCCGCCACCTCCGCGGCGCCGAGGCCGGCGCGGATATTGGCGAACAGGAACGGCCGTTCGCCGCGCATGCGCTTGGCGTCGCGCTCCATCACCTCGAGACTGGCGCCGACCAGCGGGGCGAGATCGATCTTGTTGATGACCAGCAGGTCGCTGCGCGTGATCCCCGGCCCGCCCTTGCGCGGGATTTTGTCGCCGGCGGAAACGTCGATGACGTAGATCGTCAGATCGGCGAGTTCGGGGCTGAAGGTGGCGGCGAGATTGTCACCGCCGCTCTCGATCAGGATGAGATCGAGCGCGGGAAAGCGGGTCGCGAGATCGGCGACGCCGGCCAGATTGATCGAGGCATCCTCGCGGATCGCGGTGTGCGGGCAGCCGCCGGTCTCGATGCCGAGGATGCGTTCGGGCGGCAGCGACCCGGCGCGGGTGAGGAACTCGGCGTCCTCCTTGGTGTAGATGTCGTTGGTGATCGCCGCGATCTCGTAGCGGTCGCGGAACTGCCTGCACAACGCATCCATCAGCGCGGTCTTGCCGGACCCGACGGGACCACCGACGCCGACGCGCAGCGGGCCATGCGCAGAACCTGTCATGAGCGGAACAACCTCGTGTACTGGGTTTCGTGCCGCATCGCGGCGATGTCGGAGCGGAAGCAGGCGCCGCCGAGCGCGTCGAGCGGCGCGCCCCGGGTGCCCTCGGCGGCGGCCAGGATCGATGCTTCGAGTGTCGCGAGCACGCGCAATCCCGCGCTCTGGCCGAGCGGGATCAGGCGCACCGCCGCGGAGACGAGATTGGCCGTGAAGCCGTGCAGATAGGCGAGCACGGCGTGCTCGGCGTCGATGCCCTCGCGCCCCATCAGCGCGCCGGCGGCAACAGGATAGGCGCCGGCGCGGGTCCCGCCCCAGGGCACGGCGGCGGCGGCGAACGCCGTTCCCTGAGCGAGGGTTTCCATCTGGCGCTCGCGCGTCGGCGCCACCGCGCGCGCGAGTTCGGCAATGTCGGCGAGCGTTGCCGCGTCGTCGGCGGCGGCGTGCGCGGCGCGCAGCAGGATGGCGTCGCTGCGTCCGGCGCCGTGCAGGAGGATGGCCTCGATCCAGGCCAGCAGGCCGGTCTCGTCGGCGACATCACCCGCCGCCACCGCCCACTCCAGCCCGTGCGAATAGGCAAAGCCTCCGGTGGGAAAGCCTGGCGAGAACCAGGCGAGCAGGTGCAGCAGCGCGCGGGGCGCGATCATCGCGGATCAATCGTGATGATGCGCCCCGGCCCCGGCGTAGGCGCCGGGCTCGGGATCGAACGGCGCTTCGATCGCAGCGGCGTGCCCGCCGAGCGCTGCCACCATGGCGCCGATGACATGGTCGGCCCGCACGCGCAGCCGGCGGGCGAGAAACTGCACCGGCAGATGGCGGTTGCCGAGATGCCACGCGATCCGGAGCAGGACCGGCGGGGCTGCGTCGATCTCGAGCAAGGGCTCCGGCACGGCGACGACGAGCACGATGCGGCCGTCCTCGCACACCAGCCCGTCGCCGTCATGCAGATGCCGCGCGGCGGCGAGATCGAGAAGGAACTCCCCGCCGCGGTCGCCGTGCAGCAGGATGCGGCGGCGATGGCGATGGTCATGGTCGAGCTGCACCCGGTCGGCGGCATCCGCCGGGTTCCAGGTGCCGGCAGGGCGGATCTCGGTGGCGCGCATCAGAACAGGAAATAGCGCTGGGCCATCGGCAGCACCGAAGCCGGCTCGCAGGTGAGCAGCACGCCATCGGCGCGCACTTCGTAGGTCTCGGCATCGACTTCGATCACCGGCGTGGCGCTGTTGTGGATCATGCTCGCCTTGCCGATCCCCCCGCGCGTGTCGGTGACGGCGGCGAGGCGGCGCGAGAGGCCGAGCCGGCGTGCCAGGTCCGCCTCCAGCGCGGCCGCGGAGACGAAGGTGACGCAGGATTCCGCGAGCGCGCGGCCGAACGCGGCGAACATCGGCCGGTAATGCACCGGCTGCGGCGTCGGGATCGACGCATTGGGATCGCCCATCGCCGCGACCACGATGCTGCCGGACTTGATCACGAGGTCCGGCTTGACGCCGAAGAACGCCGGCGACCACAGCACCAGATCCGCCAGCTTCCCCGGCTCGATCGAGCCGATCTCCCGCGCCATGCCCTGCGCGATCGCCGGGTTGATGGTGTATTTGGCGATGTAGCGCTTGGCCCGCGCATTGTCGGCCGCACCATCGCCGGGCAGCGCGCCGCGCTGGGTTTTCATCTTGTGCGCGGTCTGCCAGGTGCGCAGGATCACCTCGCCGACGCGGCCCATGGCCTGGCTGTCGGACGACATCATCGAGAGCGCGCCGAGATCATGCAGGATATCCTCCGCGGCGATGGTCTCGCGGCGGATGCGGCTCTCGGCGAAGGCGATGTCCTCGGGGATCGACGCATCGAGATGATGGCAGACCATGAGCATGTCGAGATGCTCATCGAGCGTGTTCACCGTGTAGGGCCGCGTCGGGTTGGTCGAACTCGGCAGCACGTTGGCCAGACCTGCGACTTTGATGATGTCAGGGGCATGCCCGCCGCCCGCACCCTCGGTGTGGAAAGCATGGATCGTGCGGCCCTTGAAGGCGGCGATCGTGTCCTCGACGAAGCCCGATTCGTTCAGCGTGTCGGTGTGGATCATCACCTGCACGTCGAACCGGTCGGCGACCGACAAGCAGCAATCGATCGCCGCCGGCGTCGTGCCCCAGTCCTCGTGCAGCTTCAGCGCAGCGGCGCCGGCGCGCACCATTTCCTCCAGCGCGGCCGGGCGGGATGCGTTGCCCTTGCCGGCGAACGCGAGATTGACCGGCAGCCCCTCCGCGGCCTGGATCATGCGCGCGAGATGGAACGGCCCCGGCGTGCAGGTGGTCGCCGCGGTGCCGGTCGCCGGCCCGGTGCCGCCGCCGATCAGCGTGGTGATGCCCGATGCCAGCGCCTCCTCCACCTGCTGGGGACAGATGAAATGGATGTGGCTGTCGATGCCGCCGGCGGTGAGGATCTTGCCCTCCCCGGCGATCACCTCGGTGCCCGGACCGATGACGATATCCACGCCCGGCTGCACGTCCGGGTTGCCGGCCTTGCCGATCATGGCGATGCGACCATGCGCCAGCCCGACATCGGCCTTGATGACGCCCCAATGGTCGAGGATGAGCGCGTTGGTGATGACCGTATCGACGGCGCCCTCCGCCTGGGAGGCTTGCGACTGGCCCATGCCGTCGCGGATCACCTTGCCGCCGCCGAACTTCACTTCCTCGCCATATGTGGTGAGATCGCGTTCGACCTCGATGAACAGGTCGGTATCGGCCAGCCGCACGCGGTCACCCGTCGTCGGGCCGAACATGTCCGCATAGGCGGAGCGAGGCAGACGGGCCATCGGCTCAGACCTTTCCCATCACGTCGCCGCGGAACCCCTGCACGGTCCGCGCGCCGCGATAGGGGATCAGCGTCACCTCGCGGCTCTGCCCGGGCTCGAAGCGGATCGCGGTGCCGGCGGGAATGTCGAGCCGCATGCCGCGCGCGGCGGCGCGGTCGAAGCGCAGCGCCGGGTTGGTCTCGGCGAAATGGTAGTGGCTGCCGACCTGGATCGGCCGGTCCCCGGTGTTGGCAATGTTCAGCACGGTGCGCGGCAGATCGGCGTTGAGCGCGATCTCGCCCGGGGCGGTGAGAATCTCGCCGGGGATCATCGGATCGGCTCGTGCACGGTGACGAGCTTGGTGCCGTCGGGGAACGTCGCCTCGACCTGCACGTCGTGGATCATCTCGGCGATTCCTTCCATCACCTGGTCGCGCGTCAGCACATGCGCGCCGGCCTCCATCAGATCGGCCACGCTTCGCCCGTCGCGCGCGCCCTCGACGACGAAATCGGTGATCAGCGCGATGGCCTCGGGATGATTGAGCTTCACCCCGCGCTCCAGGCGCCGCCGCGCCACCGTGGCGGCCATGGCGATGAGCAATTTATCCTTCTCGCGCGGTGTCAGGTTCATCCGCTTTCCCCGCTCAGCACTGCCAGACGCGGGGCAGTGTCCGCTGCCCGCGCAGCGCCTGCAAGCCCGCGATGACGGCCCGGCGCAGCGCCGCCCCGTCGGGCGCGAGAATCCTCGCCACCAGCATCCCGTCCCAGGCGGAAACCCCCGCCTCCGCGCCGTCGAGCGCCGCGCGCAGCAGGCCCACCGCCGCCTCCGCCTCGGCGGCGACGAACCACAGCGTCGCCAGCGCCGCCGCGCCGGCCGCCACTGCGGGGCGCGCCAACAATTCGGCGATCGGCTCGCCGCCCGCCCCGCCGAGGCGGATCGCGTCGTGGAGCACCAATCGCGCGTCGCGGATGATGCGCACGCTGTCGGTGAAGCTGCCGGAGCGGACCTGCTCGCCGCGCGCGGTGCGCCCGAAAATCACCTGCTCGGCGCCGAGGAACGACGAATCCGCCGCCATGCGGACCGAGAGCCGCCGCTGCAGCAACGCGCCGTCGAACAGGATGGTCTCCTGCGGCAACCACTCGACGGCACCGCCGGCGCCAAGCGTGATCGTGGTCGCCAGTGCCGCGGCGGCGGAACCCGGCGGCGCGCGATAGACCCGCTCCGCCGCCGGCGTCACCAGGCTCGCGCGCGCGCCGGGGCCGAGGGTGATGGCGCTGTCCAGCACGTCGCCGCCGGCGATGCCGCCGGAGCTGTTCATCGTCACGATTTCGGTCCAGCCGCCCGGGTCGGGCCGGGGCATGCGGGCCTTGAGGCAGCCTTCCTGCCGCAACCGGGCGAGCACCGTCCGCTCGTCCCGCCGGGCGAGGCCGACGCGCAACAGACCGCGGGCGCGCTGGAGCGGCTCAGACGGAGAGGCGGCGGCGGACATCCTGCGGGTCGAGCTCCTCGTTGCGGCCGTCGAGCACGATCTCGCCGCGGTCCATCACCGCGATGTGCTGGGCGAGGAGATGGGCGAAATCGAAATACTGCTCGACCAGCAGGATGGCCATATCCCCGCGCGCGCGCAACGTCGCGATCACGCGGCCGATATCCTTGATGATGCTCGGCTGGATGCCTTCGGTCGGCTCGTCCATCAGCAGCAGACGCGGGCGCATGACCAGCGCGCGCGCGATCGCGAGCTGCTGCTGCTGGCCGCCGGAGAGATCGCCGCCGCGCCGGTTCAGCATCGTCCCGAGCACCGGGAACAGCGCGAACACATCCTCCGGCACACGGCGGCTGCCGCGCGGCAGCACGGCGAACCCGGTCTCGAGATTCTCGCGCACGGTCAGGAGCGGAAAGATGTCGCGCCCTTGCGGCACGATGGCGATGCCGCGCCGGGCCCGGTCATAGATCGGCAGGCGGGCGATGTCCTCCCCCTCCCAGCGGATCGCGCCGCGCGTGAGCGGATGGGCGCCGACGATGGCGCGCAGCAGACTGGTCTTGCCGACGCCGTTGCGCCCGAGCAGGCAGGTGACGGCGCCCGTCTCCGCCCGGAGCGAGACGCCGCGCAGCGCGATGGCCGCGCCATAATGCAGATCGACGGCTTCCACCGAGAGCATGGTTCAGCGTCCCAGATAGACTTCGATCACGCGCGGATCGCTGGAGACATGGTCGATCGAGCCCTCCGACAGCACCGAGCCCTCGTGCAGGACCGTGACCTTGACGCCAAGCGCGCGCACGAACGCCATGTCGTGCTCGACCACGACGACGCTGCGCGTGCGGTTGATCGCGCGCAGCAATTCGGCGGTGGCTTCGGTCTCCGCGTCGGTCATGCCCGCGACCGGTTCATCGACGAGCAGAAGCTGCGGCTCCTGCGCCAGCAGCATGCCGATCTCCAGCCATTGCTTCTGGCCGTGCGACAGATCCCCGGCGCGGCGCGCGCGGTGCTCGATCAGCCGCGTCGTCGCCAGCACCTCCTCGATGCGCGTCCGCTCGTGCGCCGGCGCCCGGCCGAACATCGTGTGCGCCGGGCTGCGGTCCCCGGCCAGCGCCAGCAGCAGATTGTCCCACACCGTGTGCATCTCGAACACGGTCGGCTTCTGGAACTTGCGCCCGATGCCGAGCGCGGCGATGTCGGCTTCGTCGAGAGCGGTCAGATCGGTATGCTCGCGGTAGATGACCTCGCCCTCGTCGGGGCGGGTTTTGCCGGTGATGACGTCCATCATCGTCGTCTTACCGGCGCCGTTGGGTCCGATCACGGCGCGCATCTCGCCGGGATCGAGCACCAGGGACAGGCCGTTCAGTGCGCGGAACCCATCGAAGCTGACGGTCACGCCGTTGAGATAGAGCAGCGTGTCGGACGCGGTGCCGATCGGTTCGGTCATGTCGGCTGCTCCCCGACCGGCAGCGGCGTGGGCACCGCGCCATTGCCCGCACCACGGCGCCGCAGCAGCCCAAGCACGCCGTTCGGCAGCAACAGGGTCACGACGACGAACAGACCGCCGAGCGCGTAGAGCCAGAGCTCGGGCAGCGCGCCGGTGAAGTAGGTCTTGCCGAGATTGACCAGCACCGCGCCGAGGATGGCGCCGACCAGCGTGCCGCGCCCGCCGACCGCGACCCAGATCACCGCCTCGATCGAGTTCGCCGGCGAGAATTCGGAGGGATTGATGATGCCGACCTGCGGCACGTAGAGCGCGCCGCCGATCGCCGCCATCACGGCAGAGATGACCCAGACCACGAGCTTGTAGGATTCCGGCCGGTAGCCGAGGAAGCGGACCCGGCTCTCCGCGTCGCGCACCGCGATCAGAACCTTGCCGAAGCGCGAGCGCACCAGCGCGCGGGCGAGCAGGAGCTGCGCGCACAGGAATGATGCGGTCAAGATCAGCAGCCCTGCCCGCGTCGCGTCCGCGTGCAGCGGTAGGCCGAGAATGTCCTTGAAATCGGTCATGCCGTTATTGCCGCCGAAGCCCATGTCGTTGCGGAAGAAGGCCAGCAGCAGCGCGTAGGTCAGGGCCTGGGTGATGATGGAGAGATAGACGCCGGACACGCGCGAGCGGAACGCGAGATAGCCGAACACCAGCGCCAGCACACCAGGCACCAGGGCGACCATCACGCAGGCGAACCAGAACATGTCGAACCCGTGCCAGTACCAGGGCAGCCGGGTCCAGTTCAGGAACACCATGAAGTCCGGCAGCGTGGCGTTGCCATAGACGCCGCGGGTGCCGATCTCGCGCATCAGATACATGCCCATCGCGTAGCCGCCCAGGGCGAAGAACGCGGCGTGGCCGAGGCTGAGAATCCCAGCAAAACCCCAGACCAGATCGACGGCGAGCGCCAGCATCGCGTAGCACAGATATTTGCCGGCGAGCGGCAGCACGAAGCTCGGCACGTGCAGCGCCGCATCGGGCGCGGTGGCGAGGTTCAGCACCGCGAGCAGCACCGCGCCGCCTGCCACCGCGACCAGTGTCACCCCGTCGCCGGCAGTGATCGCTCTCATGCCTCCACCGCCCGGCCCTTGAGCGGGAACATGCCGCGCGGGCGCCGCTGGATGAAGACGATGAGCAGCACGAGCACGGCGATCTTGCCGAGCACCGCACCGGCGACCGGTTCAAGGAACTTGTTGACGATGCCGAGTGTCAGGGCGCCGAGCGCGGTGCCCCAGAGATTGCCGACACCGCCGAAGACCACCACCATGAAACTGTCGATGATGTAGCTCTGGCCGAGATTGGGCGAGACATTGTCGATCTGGCTCAGCGCCACGCCGGCGATGCCGGCGACGCCGGAGCCGAGCCCGAAGGTCAGCGCATCGATCCACGGCGTGCGGATGCCCATCGCCGCGGCCATGAACCTATTCTGCGTCACGGCGCGCATGCGCAGGCCGAGTGGCGTCCGGCGCAGCGCGAGCATCAGCACCGCGAACACCAGCGCCGCGAAGACGATGATGGTGAGGCGATTGGCGGTGATCGTCAGCCCGCCGAGCGGGAAGGCGCCGCTCATCCACGCCGGCGTGCTCACCTCACGATTGCTCGGGCCGAAGATCGAGCGCACCACCTGCTGCAGGATGAGCGAAAGACCCCAGGTGGCGAGCAGGGTTTCCAGCGGCCGGCCGTAGAGGAACCGGATCAGCCCGCGCTCGATGACGATGCCGACGGCGCCGGCGACGAGGAAAGCGGCCGGCACGGCGACGAACAGGCTGGCGCCGATGAGGCCCGGCGCATGGGCGCGCATCGCCTCCTGGACGACGAACGTAGTATAGGCGCCCAGCATCACCATCTCGCCATGGGCCATGTTGATCACGCCCATGACGCCGAAGGTGATGGCGAGCCCGGCGGCGGCGAGCAGCAGCACCGAGCCGAGGGAGAGCCCATAGAACACGCTCTCGCCAATGTCCCAGAGCTGGCGCTGACGCTGGATCGCGGTCAGCGCGTCGTGCGCGGCGCGCATCACCGCGGCCGGCTGGCCGGCGACGGACGCAAGCAGGCTGCTGGCTTCGAGATCGCCGCGCGCGCGCAACACGGCGATAGCGGCGAGCGTGTCGGCCTCGCTCGCGCCACCGCCGGCGAGGATCAGCGCCGCGCGCGCCTGCGCCATCACCGATTTCACCCAAGCGTCCGTCTCCCTGGCCAGTGCGCGGTCCAGCGCCGGCAGCGCGGCTCGATCGCGGCCCTTGAACACCGCCTCGGCAGCGGCGGCGCGGGTGGACGGATCGGCGGCGAACAGACGCAGTCCGCCGAGGGCGCCATCGAGCGCACGGCGGACCGCGTTGTTCATGCGCACTTCCTTGAGCGCGGCGGCATCGACGCCCGCGGCCGCGGCGCCGCTCACGGCTTCGCGCAGGCTGCCGTCCGCGGCGCGGAGATAGAGCGTGCCGTCGGCGCCGACGCGAAGCTGGCCCGCCTGCAGCGCGGCAAGGATCGCGGGCGCGCGGGCATCGCCCGACGTCGACAGGGTCTCGATCGCCGCGCGCATCGCCTCGTAATCATGCGTGGCGAACGCGGCGTAGGGATCGTCCGCCTGGGCTCGCGCCGCTGCGGGAAACAGCAGCGCGAGCAGCAGCAGACCGCGGGCGACGAACGGCGCCATGCCTACTTCGCCGCGCCGCCGCACTTGCCGGTCTTGACGTTGAAATTGCCGCAGGAGAGCGGCGCCCGCCAGTCGCCGATGAGATCCTTGGTCTCGGCGACATACGGCGACCATTCCTGCGCGACCACGAGACCAGGCGTCTGGGAGACGATGTTGAACTGGCCATCGCCCTGGATCTCGCCGATCAGCACCGGCTTGGTGATGTGATGGTTGGGCATCATCGCCGAGTAGCCGCCGGAGAGGTTCGGCACGCTGATGCCGATCATCGCGTCGATCACCGCGTCGTGATCGGTGCTGCCGGCCTTCTCCACCGCCTTCACCCACATGTTGAACCCGATGAAGTGCGCCTCCATCGGATCGTTGCTGGTGCGCTTCGGATTCTTGATGAAATCGTGCCACGCTTTGATGAAGCTCTTGTTCTCCGCCGTGTCCACGCTCATGAAGTAGTTCCACGCGGCGAGGTGGCCGACCAGCGGCTTCGTGTCCATGCCCGCCAGCTCTTCCTCGCCGACGCTGAAGGCGACGACGGGAATGTCCGTGGCCTTGAGACCCTGGTTGCCGAGTTCCTTGTAGAACGGCACGTTGGCGTCGCCGTTGATGGTGGAGACCACCGCCGTCTTCTTGCCGGCCGAGCCGAAAGCCTTGATCTGGGCTACGATGTTCTGCCAGTCCGAATGGCCGAACGGGGTGTAGTTGATCATGATGTCGGCCGGGGCGACGCCCTTGGCCTTCAGATAGGCTTCGAGAATCTGATTGGTGGTGCGCGGATAGACATAGTCGGTGCCGGCGAGCACCCAGCGCTTCACGCCCTCTTCCGCCATCAGATAATCGACCGCGGGGATGGCCTGCTGGTTCGGCGCCGCCCCGGTATAGAACACGTTGCGGCTGCATTCCTGGCCCTCGTACTGGACCGGATAGAACAGGATGCCGTTGAGTTCCTCGAACACGGGCAGGACCGATTTGCGCGAGACCGAGGTCCAGCAGCCGAACACCGCGGCGCACTTGTCCTGGGCCAGCAGCGCGCGCGCCTTCTCGGCGAAGAGCGGCCAGTTGGAAGCCGGATCGACCACCACGGCCTCGAGCGGCCGGCCCAACAGGCCGCCCTTCTTGTTCTGCTCGGCGATGAGCATCAGCATGACGTCCTTCAGCGTCGTCTCGCTGATCGCCATAGTGCCGGAGAGCGAGTGCAGCACACCGACCTTGATCGGCGGGCCGGAGGGCGCCTTGGCGGCGGCGGCGCGGCGGGCGCCGATCACCGGCGCGGCGGTGGCGGCCAGCGCAGCGGCGGCCAGGCCGAGGCCGCCGAGGGCACGGCGGGTGAAGGAAGGGGGCGGAGAGTCCATGCGGGTTTCCTCGCTGCTGGAGTGGTTTTCGCGGCGCGCGACGCCGAACGGCGATGCCGGAAACCTTCGTAGCAACGACCGTGCCAGCCACGCCCAGCGCGGCCATGCGCCGCTGGGCGGGCCACGGACATGCCACCGGCCCAATTTTGCTCATATTTTCATCACGTCTGTGCGACCGGCCTGCGAATCGAGCATTCGGCCGGGAACCTGGCGCGTCCGGGCGCGTCTTGACGGGCGGGCGAGGACGGCCAAGGCTGCGCGCCTGCAACGCGGACGGGGGGAAGAATGAGTGGACCCGAGACAATGCGCATCATCGCCGCCGCCGGGCCGGGCGGGCCGGAGGTGCTGGACCTGGCCACGGCGCCGAGGCCGGTGCCGAAGCCGGACGAGGTGCTGATCCGCGTTCTCGCCGCCGGCGTGAACCGGCCGGACGTGGCGCAGCGCCAGGGCATCTATCCGCCGCCGCCGGGCGCGAGCCCGATCATCGGCCTCGAGGTCGCCGGCGAGGTGGTGGCGATGGGCGCGGCGGTATCCGGCGTCGCCGTCGGCGACCGGCTCACCGCTTTGGCCAACGGCGGCGGCTACGCCGAGTATTGCGCCGTGCCGGCGACCCAGTGCCTGCCGTGGCCGCGCGGCTATGACGCGATCCGGGCCGCGGCGCTGCCGGAGACCTATTTCACCGTCTGGGCCAACCTGTTCGAGATCGGCGGCCTGGCGGCAGGCCAGACGGCGCTGATCCACGGCGGATCGAGCGGCATCGGGCTGACCGCGATCCAGCTCGCCCACGCCTTCGGCGCCACCGCCTACGCCACCGCCGGCAGCGACGAGAAATGCGCCGCCTGTGTCGGCCACGGCGCGCGGGCCGCGATCAACTATCGGACACAGGATTTCGCCGCCGAAATCAAGCGCCTGACCGAGGGGCGCGGGGTCGACGTGGTGCTCGACATGGTCGGCGGGCCCTACGCCCAGCGCAACGTGGCGAGCCTCGCTCCGCGCGGCCGGCTGGTGCTGATCGCCTTCCTCGGCGGGCCGAAGGCGGAGAATTTCGACTTCACCCAGGTGATGACGAAGCGGCTGACCATCACCGGCTCCACCATGCGCCCGCGCAGCGCCGAGGAGAAAGGCGCGCTCGCCGCCAGCCTGCGCGCGAAAGTCTGGCCGCTGCTCGAGGCGGGCCGGGCCGGGCCGGTGATCCATGCCGTCTTCCCGCTCGCCGAGGCGGCGGCGGCGCACCGGCTGATGGAGAGCAGCGCGCATATCGGCAAAATCGTGCTGCGGGTCGCCGATTGAGCCCGACCGCAGGAGGCCTCTCCGCCCGCTCCGATCTGCCGGCGGCGGGGCTGGCGCAGCTGGCGGGCGCGGTCGTGCTGCTCGGCGGCGCCTGGCCGGTGACCAAGGTGGCGCTGGCGGCGGGAGCGGACGCGCTGTGGTTCGCCGAGGGCCGGGCGACGCTGTCCGGGCTCACCGCCTTCGCCGCGCTGGCCGCCTTCGGGCGGCTGCGCGTGCCCGGCCGGGCGGACCTGCCGGCGCTGCTCGCCGTCGGCCTGTTCCAGCTCGCCGGGTTCTTCGCGCTCGCCCACGCCGCCGTGCCCTACGTGCCCGCGGGGCGGACGGTGATCCTGGTCAACACCACGCCGCTGTTCGTCGTGCCGTTGTCGCTCTTGGTGCTGCGCGAGGCCATTCCGCCGCGGCGTTGGGCGGCGGTGGTGCTCGGGCTGGCCGGGGTCGTGGCGATGACCGGGCCGTGGGCGATCGACTGGGCGGCGCCGGGCGTGCTGCTCGGCCACGCCTTCCTGCTCGGCGCGGCGGGCGCGTGGTCGGTGGCCATCATCGCCGTGCGGCGCTTCCCGCCGCGGCTGTCGATGCTCGAAATCCTGCCCTGGTGCTTCGCGCTCGGCGCCGTGGCGCTGCTGCCGATCGCCGCGCAGCACGATCCGGGGCGATGGCAGGCGCCCGCCATCGAGCTGCTCGGCTTCATCGGCATCGCCGCCGGACCGCTCGGCACCTGGTGCGTGATGCAGGCGGCGCTGACCTTGCCGGCGATCGTCGCCTCGATCGGCTTTCTGTCGACGCCGGTGGTGGGGCTGCTCATCGCCGCGCTATGGCTGGGCGAGCGCATCGATGCCGGGCTCGCGATCGGGTCGGCGCTGATCGTCGGCGGCGTCGGCATCGCTGCCTGGCCGCGTGGGGCGCGGCGCTCGTGATCCTGCACGCGGTGGAATCCGGGGCGGGGCCGACGCTCGTCCTGCTGCACGGGCTGTTCGGCTCGGCGCGCAATTTCGGCACCGTGCAGAAGCGTCTCTCCGCGTCGTTCCGCGTGCTGGCGCTCGACCTGCGAAACCATGGCGACAGTCCGCACGCGCCGGGGATGGGCTATCCGGTCCAGGCGCAGGACGTGCTGGCGACGCTGCGCGCGCACGGCGCGCTGCCCTGTGCGCTGCTCGGCCACTCCATGGGCGGCAAGGTGGCGATGCGCCTGGCACTCGACGAGCCCGAAGCAGTGCGGCGGCTGATCGTCGCCGACATCGCCCCCGCGCCCTACCCGCCCCACCATCACGGCGAGATCGCGGCCCTCGCGGGGCTCACGCTCGCGCCCGGCCTGACGCGCGCCGAAGCCGACGCCGCGCTGGCCGCCGCCATCCCCGATATGGCGGTGCGCGGCTTCCTGCTGCAGAATCTCCGCACCGGGCCGGTGCCGTCCTGGCGGCTCGGGCTGCGCGAGATCGCAGCGGGAATGGCGGAGATCGAGGCCTGGCCGGAGCCGCCCGCCGCCGCCTATGCCGGTCCCACCCTGTTCATCCGCGGCGAGCGGTCCGACTATGTGCGCGAGCCGCACCGCCCGGCGATCAAGGCGCTGTTCCCGGCCGCGCGGGTGGTGACGCTGAAGGGCGCCGGCCACTGGCTGCACGCTGACGATTTCGCCGGCTTCATGGCCGCGGTCGAGGCTTTCCTGGCGGCCTGACGAGCGCGCCCCTTCAGGCCGGCGCGGTCGCCGGCGACCGCCGCGAACGGCGCAGCAGGCCGAGGCCGGCGAGCGCGGGCAGCAGCAGGGCGAGGCCGGCGGGCTCCGGCGCCGCGGTCTGCACGCTGCCCGAACCGGTGAAGCCGGGATCGACGCCATAGGTGGCGGACCCGGTGAAGGTGAACGAGCCGACTGTGAGCGTGTAGAGCGGCGAGACCGGCCCACCCGTCTGAACCGTGTAGAGCGGGGCACCCGTCTGGGTCGAGAGATCGAAGAAATCGGTGGGCACCAGCAGGCCGGTGATGTCCACGCTCAGCCCGCCGCCGTTGGTGTTGGAGGAGAAGATGGCGAGCTGGTTGCTGAATGTCTCGGTCTGGCCGTTATTGGAATAGGAACCGGCGATCCCGCTGACCGCGAACCCCGGATACGGGCTTACGAATGACGTCGTCAACTCGGCCGGAAGGCTGAAGGTCAGCACGAAGTTCTGCGCCGCGAAGGGCTGCGCCAGCGGGGTGGGCAGCGGCGCGGTGTAGCTGCCATTGAGGGTGATCGTATCGACTGCCGTCCCGACCGGCGTCGCCTCCGGGATCAGGATCAGGGCCGCCGCCGGGTGAATGCCGGCGCCGATCCATACGCCCAGCATAGCGGCGGCTAGAAGAAAGCTGCGAGGCATCGTCCTGCTCCCCTGCGGATTCGGCGCGGCCAGGGGCGCACGCGGTTGAGATCAGACCGATCTTATCATCTCATTAATTGTTTGACATCGCCGATTCATTAAATTTTTGGTTAAAAGAGGCGCCGCGTCGCCCAAGCGACGCGGCCTCCTTCCGGCCTCAGACCCGTTCGATCAGCGCCGCGATCCCCTGGCCGACGCCGATGCACATGGTCGCGATGGCCCGCTTCTGGCCCCGCTCCTCGAGCGCGCTCACCGCGGTCAGGGCCAGCCGCGCCCCGGAGGCGCCGAGCGGGTGGCCGAGCGCGATGGCACCGCCGTTCGGGTTCACCTGCTCGGCATCGTCCGCCAGCCCGAGCTGGCGCAGCACGGCCAGGCCCTGGCTGGCGAAGGCCTCGTTCAGCTCGATGACGTCGATCTCGCCGAGGCCGAGGCCGGTGCGCGCGAGCAGCTTCTGCGTCGCCGGTGCCGGGCCGATGCCCATGATGCGCGGGGGCACCCCGGCGGTCGCCATGGCGACGACGCGGGCGCGCGGCGTCAGCCCGTGCCGGCGCACCGCCGCCTCGCTCGCCAGCAGCAGCGCCGCCGCGCCGTCATTCACGCCGGAGGCATTGCCGGCGGTGACGGTGCCGGGCGTGCGGAACGGCGTCTTGAGCTTCGCCAGCCCGTCCAGCGTCGTCTCCGGGCGGGGATGCTCGTCGGTGTCGATCACCGTCTCGCCCTTGCGAGTCTTGATCACCACCGGGGCGATCTCGCGGGCGAAGAAGCCGCGCTCCTGCGCCGCCTTGCAGCGCTGCTGGCTGCGGAAGGCGAAGGCATCCTGGTCGGCGCGGGCGATCTGGAATTCCTCGGCGACGTTCTCGCCGGTCTCCGGCATCGCGTCGGTGCCGTATTTCACCTTCATCAGGCTGTTGACGAAGCGCCAGCCGATGGTGGTGTCGTAGATCTCGGCGCTGCGGGAGAAGGCCTCGCCCGCCTTGCCCATCACGAAGGGGGCGCGGGTCATGCTCTCGACCCCGCCGGCGAGCACCAGGTCCGCCTCGCCGCAGCGGATCATGCGCGCCGCGGTGCCGACCGCATCCAGCCCCGAGCCGCACAGCCGGTTGACGGTGGCGGCCGGCACCGCGGCCGGCAGCCCGGCCAGCAGCACCGCCATGCGCCCGACATTGCGGTTGTCCTCGCCGGCCTGGTTGGCACAGCCGAAATAGCAATCGTCCAGCGCCTCCCAGTCCACGCCAGCATTGCGCTCCATCAGGGCCCGGATCGGGTGCGCCGCGAGATCGTCGGCGCGCACGTCCTTCAGCACCCCGGCATAGCGCCCGATCGGCGTGCGCACGAAATCGCAGATATAGGCCTCTGACATGGCGTTCCTCCCGAAACCGATGGGGCGGCTAGTGGTCCGATGCCAACGCCCGCATCCGGGCGTTGGTTGAATCGGCCCACAAAATCAAGCTAGTGCTCTGACGCACGGTGATCCATCCGAAAGTGTCAGAGCACTAGAACGACAGCGTCGCCGCCTGCACCACCATAGGCCAGCTGCGGATTTCCTGCAGCACCGGCTCCGGCACGTCCTCGTCCACCGAGGCGAGACAGATCGCATCACCCCCCGGCGCGGCGCGGCCGAGATGGAAGGTGGCGATGTTGATCCCCGCCTCGGCCAGCTTGGCGCCGAACCGGCCGATGAAGCCCGGCTTGTCCTGGTTGGTGACGTAGAGCATGTGGCGGCCGAAATCGGCCTCCACCTTGATGTCCTTGATCTCGACGATGCGCGGGCGCGAGCCGGCGAACAGCGTGCCGGCGACCGCGCGGGTCTGCTGGTCGGTGGTGACGCGCACGCGCACCAGCGTCTGGTACTCGCTCGGCCGGTCGAACACGGTCTCGGCCACGTCGATGCCATGCTCGCGCGCGGCGACCGGGGCGCTGACCATGTTGATCCCGGACATCAGCGGCCCGAGCAGCCCGGCCAGCACCGCCGCCGTCAGCGGCCGGTGGTTGAGCTTCGCCGCCGCGCCCTCGTACTCGATGCTGACGGTGCGCAGCACGCCTTCGCGCGCCTGCGTCATCTGTCCGGCGAAGGCGCCGAGCAGGCGGCACAGCTCCATGTACGGCTTCAGCCGCGGCGCGTCCTCGGCCGAGAGCGAGGGCATGTTGATCGCGTTCGCCACCGCCCCGGTGAGCAGGAAGTCGCTCATCTGCTCGGCCACCTGCAAGGCGACGTTCTCCTGCGCCTCGGCCGTGGAGGCGCCGAGATGCGGCGTGCAGACGACGTTCTCCAGGTCGAACAGCGGGCTGGCCTTGGCCGGCTCGGTCTCGAACACATCGAGCGCGGCGCCGGCGACATGGCCGGATTGCAGCGCCTCGAGCAGCGCCGCCTCGTCCACCAGCCCGCCGCGGGCGCAGTTGATGATGCGCACGCCGCGCTTCATCCGCGCCAGCGAGTCCCGGCCGATGATGTTGCGCGTGCTTTCGGTCAGCGGCGTGTGCAGGGTGATGAAATCGGCCCGCGCGAACAGCGCCTCCAGCTCCACCTTCTCGACGCCGAGGTCGATCGCGCGCGCCGCGGTGAGGAAGGGATCATAGGCGATCACCTTCATCTTCAGCCCGCAGGCGCGGTCGGCGACGATGGAGCCGATATTGCCGCAGCCGATGACGCCGAGCGTCTTGCCGAACAGCTCGACGCCCATGAAGCGGTTCTTCTCCCACTTGCCCGCCTTGGTCGAGGCGGTCGCCTCGGGAATCTGGCGCGCGAGGGCGAACATCAGGGCGATGGCGTGCTCGGCGGTGGTGATGGCGTTGCCGTGCGGCGTGTTCATCACCACGACGCCGCGCGCGGTGGCCGATTTCACGTCCACATTGTCGACGCCGATGCCGGCGCGGCCGACGACCTTCAGATTGTCCGCCGCCTCCAGCAGCTCCTTCGTCACTTTCGACGCCGAGCGGATGGCGAGCCCGTCATAGGGCGCGATGATGGCGCGCAGCTCGGCCGGGGTGAGGCCGGGGCGGACATCGACCTCGATGCCGCGGGAGCGGAAAATCTCGACGGCGGCAGGAGAAAGCTTGTCGCTGATCAGAACTTTCGGCATCGCGCTCACTCCGCCGCCTGGGTGGTTGCGTATTCGGCCGCCGTCGCCGCGTGCGCCCAGTCCAGCCACGGCAGGAGGGCGACGACATCGGCGGTCTCCACCGTCGCCCCGCCCCAGATGCGGATGCCCGGCGGCGCGTCACGGTAGGAGGCGATGTCGTAGGCGACGCCCTCCTTCTCCAGCCGCGCCGCGAGCTTCTTTGCCGCCTCGGCCTGCGCCTTGGCGTCCAGCCGGGTGAACCAGGGGGCAACGATGCGCAGGCAGATCGAGGTGTTGGAGCGCGTGGCCGGGTCCTCGGCGAGGAAATCCACCCAGTCCGTGCGCGCGACCCAGCCGGCGATGGCGGCGAGATTGGACTCGCTGCGCCCGATCAGCGCGTCGAGCCCGCCGATGCGCTCGGCCCAGCGCAGCCCGTCCAGCGCGTCCTCGACGGCGAGCATCGAGGGGGTGTTGATGGTCTCGCCGGCGAAAATTCCCTCGATCAGCTTGCCGCCCTTGGTCAGGCGGAAGATTTTCGGCAGCGGCCAGGCCGGCTTGTAGGATTCCAGCCGGGCCACGGCGCGCGGGGAGAGCGCCAGCATGCCGTGCGCGGCCTCCCCGCCCAGCACCTTCTGCCACGACCAGGTGACGACATCGAGCTTGTCCCAGGCCAGCGGCATGGCGAAGGCGGCGGAGGTCGCGTCGCAGATGGCCAGCCCCTGCCGGTCGGCCCGTATCCAGTCCGCGTTCGGCACGCGCACGCCGGAGGTGGTGCCGTTCCAGGTGAACACGATGTCGTGGTCGGCATCGACCGCGGCCAGATCGGGCAAGCTTCCATAGGGCGCGCCCAGCACGCGGGCATCGGCGAGCTTGAGCTGCTTCAGGATGTCGGTCGCCCAGCCTTCCGAAAAACTCTCGAAGGCGAGCACGTCCACCGGGCGGGCGCCGAGCAGGGACCAGAGCGCGATCTCGACCGCGCCGGTATCGGAGGCCGGCACGATGCCGAGCCGCCATTGCGCCGGCATGCCGAGCAGGGTTTTAGACCGGGTGATGACCTCGTTGAGCCTGGCCTTGCCCTCCTTGGCGCGATGGCTGCGCCCGAGGAACGCGCCCTTCAGCGCATCCAGCGTGAAGCCGGGACGCTTGGCGCAGGGGCCGGAGGAGAAATTGGGATTGGCCGGTCGGATGTCCGGCGTGGCGGCGAGTGCCATGTGCGGCTCTCCCTTTCAGAAGAGAAGCGCCCCGGTGGGGGGGCGTGACCCGCTGGTGGGGATACAGGCTACGCCCGTCGCGGGCAAGGGGTTTTGCGGGGGGGTGGGTCGGTTTGAGTTTCGGCTTCCGACCCATCTGGATGATAGGCCGGCCGGGCACTCAAACCCGGAGTGGTCGTTCGCCGTGGGACGAAATTCAAGAATTCTGCACCAAAACTGCAGCCTTGAAATCATGGGGCTTTTCCGGTGCGTAAACGAGGTGCATAACTGAGCCCCATGAAATATGGCTATGCACGGGTATCCACCGACGGCCAGAGCGTGGCGGCACAGGTTGCCCAACTGCGGAAGGCCGGAGCCGCCAAGGTGTTCCGCGAAGTGGCGAGCGGAGCCAAGACCGGACGCGCCCAGCTTCGCAAGGCGCTCGACCAGCTCGACGCCGGCGACGTGTTGATGGTGACGCGGCTCGACCGGCTGGCGCGATCCACCCGCGACCTGTTGAACACCATTGCCGCCATCACCGACCGCAAGGCCGGGTTCCGATCGCTGGGCGACGCATGGGCCGACACCACGACCGCGCACGGGCGGCTGATGCTCACCGTGCTCGGCGGCCTGGCGGAGTTCGAGCGCGAGCTGATCCGCGCGAGAACAGGCGAAGGCCGCGCCCGTGCCGTGGCGCGAGGCGTGAAGATGGGGCGGAAACCGAAGCTCACCCCGCACCAGAGGAAGGAGGCGCTGCGGCGCGTTGATGCGGGCGAGCGGATGCGTGATATCGCGCGGAGTTACAACGTCTCACACAGCACGATTTCGAGGTTGACGACATGATAAAGTGGGCGCAAATCGGGGCGAAAGGATGGGCGCAACTAGCGATATTTGTGGCGGCGCTCTTAGTATTGTCGTTCTCATATGCGTTACCAGATCCAGCCTATGCTTGGGGACGATCCTTCCTGCAAAATTTTGGAGCGGGTCTTTGCTCAGCTCTTGTTTTGATCTGGTTGTATGATCGGGTTCTTGAGCGTGAAGCCGAAAGAATAAGAGCAGAACGCAATCGAGTCGCTGCCGTGCAGTTTGTGGCTTTGCTAAGAGGCCATATATATGGCCTCTTATTTCCGATGTATCGAAGTGCGGTTGCCGCAAAGCCAGACAACGGGATCGTCAACTGGAAGGAATTTTTAACAGTAAGATTTCCCAACGAAATGGCCAATCTTGATATTTCGGTAAGGTCGCCCGGAAGCTTTCCTCTGATCACACCGTACCCAAAATTTATAAGTGAGGGCTTGCAGGGGTTTTCGAGCGCGATTCAGTCATGGCTCGGAAAGTATGGCGCTGTTGTAGATGCAGATTTAGTTGATTCGTGCGAGAAGATTATAAGCAGCGGGTTCGTCATTCTAGGGTGCAGTTTAGAGCAGGTTGCGAATTTCGTTCCTCCCTCCTTTCCACCATCATATTCATTCGTTCGAGTGTTCAAATTCGATCCGGAGATGTGCCGAGACTACGGAACAAAATTGAGCAATCTTGTTGATTCGGTCGAGCAAAAACTGCGTAAGCCGATAAGCAAATTCGAAGAGCAGTATTGGCACAATGCCTGCCTTGGCATTGGCTACGCGAGAAGGGCGCAACCGGTTTAGCCCAACGTCGCGTTCCGGTGGCGTTGAACGGACTCTGTCGTAGCAACGCCGGATTTACCATAAAGCGGCTTATCGTTCAGTGCATGGTCGGGCAGAACCAGCAGCCCGTGGTCAGTTCCCCACTGCCACCGCCCGAAAGCAGCCCATCCGCTCCCCACCCAGTACAGAAGCTCAAGCTGCCCACCCCCCGCGGCCGCCCCTTGCGCCCGGCCGCTCGGCGTGGCTGAGAAGACCTCCCGCCACGCGCCCGGAGCCCCGCCATGGATCTCACCACCGCCATTCAGACCCGCGCCAGTGTCGGCGCCCTGACCGAGCCGGCGCCGGAGGGGGCGGCGCTGATGCGGCTGTTGGAGGCCGGGGCGGCGGCGCCGGATCATGGGCGGTTGCGGCCCTGGCGCTTCATCCTGGTGCGCGGGGCGGCGCGCGAGCGGCTCGGCGCGGTGTTCGCCGCCGCGCTGGCGCGGGCCGAGCCGGAGGCGACGGCGCCGCTGCTCGAGCGCGAGCGGGCCAAGCCGCTGCGCGCGCCGCTGATCCTCGTCGTCGCGGCGCATGTCGTGGCGCACCCCAAGGTGCCGGCGATCGAGCAGATTCTCGCCGCCGGGGCGGCGGCGCAGAACATCCTGCTCGCGGCGCACGCGGCCGGGTTCGGGGCCATGTGGCGCACCGGCGAGCCGGCCTACGATGAAGGGGTGAAGGCAGCGCTCGGCCTCGCGCCGGAGGATGCGGTCGTGGGCTTCCTCTATCTCGGCACGCGCCGCGACCCGGCCACCGAGCGGCGCCCGGCGGCGGCAGAGGCGCAGGAGTGGGACGGCCCGGGCAGCCTCACGCCGCTTTGAGCGCCGCGCCGGCCCGGCGCTTGCGGCCGAGGAACAGCAAAGCGAGCCGCGTCAGCCTCGGCATCGTCGTCGGGCGCAGCAGGCGGCGGTCGTAGCCGTCCATGCGGCGGTCGTTCTCGGCCAGGCAGATGCGCATGAGGTCGGCGATGTCCACGTCCTCGCTGCTCACCGCGCTGGAGCCGGTGACGGCGAAATTCGCGTCCTGCTTGCCCCCGCCCACGTCGCGCGCCAGGCCGACCCGCTCGCCGATCAGGAACGCCCAGACCGCCAGCGTCTTGAGCCACAGCCAGGGCCGGCGCCAGAGCGGCATGGTCGCCTTGTACCAGGCCAGCCAGTTGACGAAGAACAGGATGTGGCGGCCTTCCTCCTGGATCACCGGCTCGAACGTCTCCACCAGCTCGGCGGGGAAATAGCCGGAGCGCCGGGCCAGCTCGAACAGGCCGAAGGCGAAGAAACTGTCGATGCACTCGGAATAGCCGGTGACCAGGAAGCCCCATTCGGGGTCCTTCGGCACCTTGTAGTCCGGCTCCGGCTCCAGCTTGATGCCGTAGGCGGCGACGAGGTGGGAGAGCACGTCCTTGTGGCGCGACTCCTCGAACCCCATCAGGTCGAACGCCTCGCGCAGCGGCTGGGTCTCTACGGTCGCGGCGAAGCTCTTCACCCGCAGTCCGGCGCGGCCCTCGGTCTGCACCGCGATGTCCCAGATCGGCAGGCTGGTCACCCGCGCGCGCGCCTCGGCGTCGAGCGCCGGCCAGTCGATCACCGCCGGCTTGTAGGGGTTGAACGTGTCGAGCAGCATGCGGCTGAACATCCGCATGTGCTTGTCCTCACCGGGCGTCACCGGCCCCGGCTCCGGGTAGCCCCAATGCCGTGCGGCGGTATCCGCCGCGGCGAGGGTCGCGCTGTCCACCATGTCCCGCCGCTCCTTGCCCTGCCGTCCGCCCGCCGCTTCGCCCCGCTTATGTGTGGCGTTTTCGCCGGACCGGCAAGCCGGCGCGTCGATCCCGGCGCCAGCCGTTCAGTCGAGCTGGACCAGCAGCGATTTCAGATAGGCGCTCTCCGGCAGGCGCGGGTGCACCGGGTGGTCCGGGCCCGCGCCCCCGGCATGGACGATCCGCCCCTCGCGCCCGGCGCGGTGCAGCCCGTCGGCGATGGCGGCGGCGAAATCCGGCATCTGGGCGTGGTGGCTGCAGGAGGCGGCGAACAGGAACCCGCCCTCGGCGACGAGGCGGGCGGCGAGCCGGGCCATGCGCGCATAGCCGCGCAGCCCCGCGGCCTGGTCCTTGCGCGTGCGCACGAAGGCGGGCGGGTCGCAGATCACGATGTCGAAGCGTTCGCCCGCGGCGGCGAGCGTTTCCATCACCGCGAAGGCGTCGCCGCGGACGCTGCTCACGCCGGCGAGCCCGTTGGCCGAGGCCGCCGCCAGCGCCTGGGCGAGCGCCGCCGCGCTGGCATCGACGAGCCGCACCGAGGCGGCGCCGGCGGCGGCGCAGCGCAGGCCGAACGCGCCGGTGTGGCAGAACACGTCGAGCACGCTCGCGCCCGGCGCGAGCCGGGCGACGAGGTCGCGGTTCGGGCGCTGGTCGAAGAACCAGCCGGTCTTCTGGCCGCCGAGCGGATCGACCGGGAAGGTCAGTCCGCCCTCCTCGACGCGGGCCGCCGCGCTGTCGCCGTGCAGCAATGCGATGCTGTCGGCGAGCCCTTCGAGCTGGCGGACCGGGGCGTCGCCGCGCGCCACCACCGCGCGCGGCGCCAGCGTCTCGCGCAGGGCGGCGAGAATCTCGGGCAGCAGCCGGTCCATGCCGGCGGCGTTGGGCTGGAGGACGAGAAAATCGTCGTAGCGGTCGATGACGAGGCCGGGCAGGCCGTCCGCCTCGGCATGGACCAGACGATGGAAGCGGGTGCCGAGCAGGCGCGCGCGCAGGCCGGCGGCGACGCGGATACGGCGGGCGAACCAGGCGGCGTCGATCACCGCCTCGGGGTCGCGGTCCAGCCGGCGGGCGGCGATCAGGCTGTGGGGATTGAAGAAGAACGTGCCGGCCTGCCACCCGTCGGCCGCCTGCACCCGGACGAGGCCGCCGACCGGCCAGTCCCGATGCTCCGGGTGGAGCGCCAGCTCGTTGCTGAAGGCCCAGGGGTGGCCCGATTTCAGGCGGCGCTCGTGCCCCGGCCTGAGGTGCAGGGTCGGGCGCGGGGCCGCCGCGCTCAAGCCGCCCGCGCCACCGCGGGCCGCAGCACGGCGGCCAGGGCGGCGACGAGATCGTCCATCATCGCATCGGTGTGGAACGGCCCCGGCGTGAGGCGCAGGCGCTCGCCGCCGCGCGGCACCGTCGGGTAGTTGATCGGCGTGGCGTAGATGTTGAACTCGTCGAGCAGCCGCCGGCTGACGGCGCTGCACAGCGCCGCGTCGCCGACATGGACCGGGACGATGTGGCTGGCCGAGGGCAGCCGGGCGATGCCGGCCTCGTCGAGGCGGCGCTTCAGCGTCTCGGCGCGTTCGAACAGCCGGGCGCGGCGCTCGTGGTCGGCGCGCACCTGGCGCACGCTGGCCAGCGCCGCGGCGGCGACCATCGGCGGCAGCGAGGTGGTGAAGATGAAGCCCGAGGCGGTGGAGCGGATGAAGTCGATGACGTCGGCCGAGCCGGTGATGTAGCCGCCATGGGTGCCGAACGCCTTGGCCAGCGTGCCCTCGATGATGTCCACCCTCTGGGCGACGCCGTCGCGCTCGGAGACGCCGCCGCCGCTCGGCCCGTACATGCCGACGGCGTGGACCTCGTCGAGATAGGTCATGGCGCCGTAGCGCTCGGCGAGGTCGCAGATGGCGCCGATCGGGGCGATGTCGGCGTCCATCGAATAGACGCTCTCGAAGGCGACGAGCTTGGGCGCGGAAGGCGGCGCGGCGCGCAGCAGGGTTTCCAGGTGGTCGAGATCGTTGTGGCGGAAAATCACCCGCCTGGCCTGGCTCGCGCGCATGCCGGCGATCATCGAGGCGTGGTTCTTCTCGTCGGAGAACACGTGCCAGTCCGGCAGCGAGCCGAGGATGGTGCCCAGGGCGGCGTGGTTGGAGACGTAGCCCGAGGTGAACAGCAGCCCGGCCGCCTTGCCGTGCAGATCGGCGAGCTCGCTCTCCAGCGCGTCGTGCCAGGGGCTCGTGCCGCTGATGTTGCGCGTGCCGCCGGCGCCCGCGCCCATCGCCCGCGCCGCCACGCACGCCGCCTCCACCACCGCCGCGGCGGCGCCCATGCCGAGATAATCGTTCGACGACCAGACCACGATCTCGCGCCGCGCGCCGTCCTGCTCCAGCACGTAGCGCGGGAACCGGTCCGCCTGCTTCAGCAGCGGCGTGAAGGTCCGATAGCGGCCCTGGGCACGGATCTCGTCGAGCGCGGAGCGGCAGTGGAGCTGGAACGGGTGCATGGGCGGCTCTGGGTTCTGGCCTTGAACGGCCGGGGCATCGCATCCGGCGAGGCGGCGGCAGGATGGGCACAGCTCTACAGGCTCCGCCCGCCTGCTCAATCCGTTATTTCCCGTATCGCGCGGCGCTGCAAGAGCGATCGGCGCGGCGACGCGGTCGTGCCTTACTTGACACTGTTCCGGGCCGTCGCTAGCAAGCGCCTGCCTTTCGGCAGGGCGACTTGCTGAGTGTGGACGATGAGCGAAGAGCAGGGCCGTGTCAGTGGCTCCTTCGAGGAGCGGCTGGACGCGGCTCGCGACAGACACGGGCTGGATCGCGCGGCCTCGGCCGAGCGCGGATCCGGCGGACCACCGGAGGGTGCGAACCCGATGGCGGTGGGTCTGCGGGTTGGGGTGGAGCTGGTTTCGGCCCTGGTGGTGGCGCTGGCCATCGGCTATGGGCTCGATCGCTGGCTGCACACGCGGCCGCTGTTCCTCATCCTGTTCGTCATGCTGGGGGGCGCGGCCGGAGTGCTGAATGTGTGGCGCCTGTTCGCGCCGCGCGGCGGCGGCTCCGGGCGCGGGACGGGTTGACGGGTCGGCCGGCCAGGTTCCTGCCCGGCACAGCGGGAGACAGCGACGGTGGCGGCCGAAAAATCGACGATCGACGCGCTCGGGCAGTTCCACCTCGACACTGGGCTTGGCGCCATCGGCCGGTCGGTGAACTTCGCCAATTCGAACGTGATGATGGTGGTGGCCGCGGCGCTGGTGCTGCTGGCGCTGCATTACGGCATGCGCCGCCGCGCGGTGGTGCCGGGGCGGCTGCAGGCGCTGGCCGAGATCGGCTACCAGTTCATCCACGACATGTGCGTCGAGCAGATCGGCGAGGAAGGCAAGCGCTTCTTCCCGTTCGTGTTCGCGCTGTTCTTCTTCATCCTGATCGGCAATCTGATCGGGCTGTTCCCCTATTTCTTCACCTTCACCAGCCACATCGCCGTCACCGGCGCGCTGGCGGTGCTGGTGATCGTGCTGGTCACCGCGGTCGCGCTGCGCATCCATGGGCTGCATTTCTTCAGCTATTTCTGGCCCGAGGGCGCGCCGGTGGTGCTGGCGCCGCTGATCGTGCCGATCGAGATCATCTCCTACATCTCCCGGCCGGTCTCCCTCTCGATCCGACTTTTCGCCAACATGACCGCCGGGCACGTGATGTTCGAGGTGTTCGCGACCTTCATGCTGATGCTGGTCGGCGCGCTCGGCGCGTTCGGCTACGTACTGGCGCTGGGTCCGCTGGTCATCAATGTCGCGCTGATGGGCTTCGAAGTGCTGGTGGCCTTCCTGCAGGCCTACGTGTTCGCGGTGCTCACCTGCATCTATCTCCACGACGCGGTGCATCTGCACTGACGCCCCCCTCGCCCGGCGCGCGCTCGCCCGCCGGATCGGCTCATCCCTACCCGACGAAAGGAACAGGACATGGACTTGGCTTCCGCGAAGATGATCGGTGCCGGACTGGCGGTGATCGCGCTTGCCGGTGTCGGCGCCGGTATCGGTAATATCTTCTCCTCGCTGGTCACCAGCATCGCCCGCAACCCCTCCGCCCGCAACCAGGTCTTCGGCCTCGCCATCCTGGGCTTCGCGCTGACCGAAGCGGTGGCGCTGTTCGCGCTGATGATGGCGTTCCTGATCCTCTTCACCTGATCGGGGACGGTTCTCTGGCCGGACGGAGTGCGCCCATGACGCGCCTGATGCGTGCTGGAATTGCCGCCCTGATGCTTGCCCCGGCCCTGGTGCTTGCCCCGGCGGGGGCCTGGGCCGGCGAGGGCGAGGGCATGCCCCAGCTCAATTTCGCCAACAGCCTGACCGGCAGCCAGGTCGTCTGGCTGGCGATCATTTTCGCCATCTTCTACGTCCTGCTCTCGCGCGTCGCGCTGCCGCAGGTGGCTGCGGTGCTCGAGCACCGCAGCGCCACCATCGCCGGTGATCTCGATGCCGCGCGCGGGGCGAAGGAACAGGCGGATCTGGCGGTTCAGGAGCTGACCCTGGCCACGCGCAAGGCGCACGCCGACGCGCAGGCCGCGATCGCGGCCGCCGTCGCCGAGGCGAAGGCCGAAGCGGCGCGGCATGCGGCGCAGCTCAACCAGGCGCTGGAGGCCCAGCTCGCCGCCGCGGAGCAGCAGATCAGCGCCGCCCGGGGCACCGCGATGGCCGCGCTGCGTGACGTGGCGACCGAGACGGCGTCGGCGATGGTCCAACGCCTGGCGTCGGTGGCGGCGCCGCGTGAGGCGGTCGATCGCGCGGTCGGCGCGGTTCTCGCCGGACGCGGCTGAGGGAGAGGCGAAGATGGTTCATGAATCGCTGATTGGCTTCCAGCTGATGAAGCCGGTCTTCTGGGTTGCGGTCGCCTTCGTCCTGTTCTTCCTGATCTTCGGCGGGCGGCTGTGGCGGGCGCTGACGTCGATGCTCGACAGCCGCGCCGAGACCATCCGGCGCGAGCTCGAGGAAGCCTCCCGGCTGCGCCGCGAGGCCGAAGCGATGCGGCGGGACGCGGAGGCGCAGCGCGAGGCGGCGCTGGCGGAGGCGAACCGCCTGCTCGCCGCAGCCAAGCAGGAAGCGGCCCGCGCCGCGGCGGAAGCGCTGGCGGAGGCCGAGGCTGCCTCGAAGCGCCGCGAAGCCATGGCGATGGACCGCATCGCCGCGGCGGAAAAGGCCGCCGTCAACGAAGTGCGCCAGGCCGCCGCTGAAATCGCCGCCCACGCGGCGCGCGCGGTGATCGCTCAGACGGTGACGGCGGAGGCCGATGCCGCGCTGATCGATCGCGGCATCGATCAGCTCCCCGCCGCCCTGCGCGCCGCCTGACGAAGGCGGCGCCGGCGCCCGGCGGGCATTCGGCCGAGGCGCGGCGGGGGCGGATGGAGCGCGTTCTCGAACAGATTCTGTTCGCCAGCCGCTGGCTCCTGGCCCCGCTCTATTTCGGCCTGGCCTTGGTGCTGGTGCTGCTGGCCGCGCTGTTCTTCCGTGAGCTCGCCCATCTCGCCACCGCCGCCACCGCGCTGCGGGAGGTGGACGTCATCCTCGCCGCGCTCACCCTCATCGATCTGGCCCTGATCGGCGGGCTCGTGGTGATGGTGATGCTGAGCGGCTACGAGAACTTCATCTCGAAGCTGGACGAAGCCGCCGCGGGGCAGCGCATCGCCTGGCTCGGCAAGCTCGATACCGGCACGCTCAAACTCAAGGTCGCCGCCTCGATCGTCGCCATCTCCTCGATCCAGCTGCTGAAGGGATTCATGGAGGTGGACACGCTGCCCGACGACAAGCTGCTGTGGATGGTGGTGATGCACCTCACCTTCGTCGTCTCGGCGCTGATGCTCGCGGTGATGGAGCGCCTGATGGCGGGGACCGGCAAGGGCGGCAAATAGGCTCCGGTCTGCACCGCCGGCCGGCGACGCACGCTACTTGCAGCGCAGATCGACCTCGGCTTCGGCCTGGTGCAGCTTGTCCAGCTCTTCCTTCGCGATCGGCGAATCGCGGAACATCCCGCCGCGCTCGCCGAGCCCGCCCTGCTGCAGGCTCAGCAGCGTTGCCGCCTTGTCGTAGTCGTCGTAGGGCAGCATGTCGGCGATCGTGTCGATGCCGCAGGCGCATTTCTGCAGATAGAGCCGGTTGAAGCCGTTGCCGGCGAGACAGCCGATGACGTAGTCCGCGCGCGCAGCCGTCGGATAGTCGTATTTCGGGTGGTGCTCATCGTCCGCCCTTGCCGCCGTGATCGCGGCAAGGGCGAGCGGCAGCGCCAGGATCCAAGGCGCTCTCAATAGATCACCACGCTGCGAATCGACTCGCCGCGCTCCATCAGGGTGAACGCGTCGTTGATGCGCTCGAGCGGCATGGTGTGGGTGATGAGATCGTCGATGTTGATCTTCTTGTCCATGTACCAATCGACGATCTTCGGCACGTCGGTGCGGCCGCGCGCGCCGCCGAAGGCGGTGCCGATCCAGCGCCGGCCGGTGACGAGCTGGAACGGGCGGGTGGCGATCTCCTGGCCGGCGCCGGCGACGCCGATGATGGTCGAGACGCCCCAGCCGCGATGGCAGCACTCGAGCGCCTGGCGCATCAGCTTGACGTTGCCGACACATTCGAAGCTGTAGTCGGCGCCGCCACCGGTCAGCTCGACGAGATGGGCGACGAGATCGCCCTTGACCTCGCTCGGGTTGACGAAATGGGTCATGCCGAACCGCCGCGCCAGCGCCTCGCGCCTGGGATTGAGATCGACGCCCACGATCATGTCCGCGCCGACCAGCTTCGCGCCCTGGATGACATTGAGCCCGATGCCGCCGAGCCCGAAGACGACGACGCGGCTGCCTGCCTCGACCTTGGCGGTGAACAGCACCGCGCCGACGCCGGTGGTGACGCCGCAGCCGATGTAGCAGATTTTGTCGAACGGCGCGTCCGGGCGGATCTTGGCCAGCGCGATCTCGGGCAGCACGGTGTAGTTGGCGAAGGTCGAGCAGCCCATGTAGTGCGCGACCGGCTTGCCCTTGAACGAGAACCGCGACGACCCGTCCGGCATCAATCCCTTGCCCTGGGTGGCGCGGAGGGTGATGCAGAGATTGGTCTTGCGGCTGAGGCAGTATTCGCACTGCCGGCATTCCGGCGTGTAGAGCGGGATGACGTGGTCGCCGGGCTTGACGCTGGTGACGCCGGGCCCGGTTTCGACGACGATTCCGGCGCCCTCGTGGCCGAGGATGGTGGGGAATATTCCCTCCGGATCGGCCCCGGACAGGGTGAACTGGTCGGTGTGGCAGATGCCGGTGGCCTTGATCTCGACCAACACCTCGCCGGCCCGGGGACCTTCGAGCTGCACGGTCTCGATCGAGAGAGGCTTGCCGGCCTCGAAGGCAACGGCGGCGCGCACGTCCATGGTCGCTTCCTCGTTCGCTTTCATTGGCGCATTCGCTGGCCCCGGCCGCGGCCAGGACCCGTTGGCCGATTCCTTTGCATGCCGGCACGGAGCGCGCAAGTCGGCGAGCGTTTAATCGGGAATTCCGATCAATCGATCCGAAATTTCCGCGCGTCGCGCGAGAAGAACAGCGCCGCGATCGAATGTTCCGATCGGTCAATACGGTATTGCATCATATTACGGGAGGCGGGAACGGTCCTTGCAATCGATGATGGAGCATGAATATGCTATGCGGTCGACGCGGGGCTGACCGGTTCCGCTGTCGTTGCTGCAACGAAAAGCCAACGAACCACCTGATTTCCGGAGGGAACATGAAAGTCACAAGCCGCTTTGCCGCGTGGTCCGTCGCCGCGTCCGCGTCCGCCGTGCTGCTGGCCGGCACGGCGCTGGCCAACGATCAGCTTGTCAAAATGTCGCAGGACCCCGCGCAGTGGGTCATGCCGACCGGGGACTATGCCAACCAGCGCCATTCCGCGCTGAAGCAGATCAACACCGGCAACGTGAAGGAGCTGCGCCCGGTCTGGACCTTCTCGACCGGCGTGCTGCGCGGCCACGAAGGCGGTCCGCTCATCGTCGGGGACGTGATGTATGTGCACACGCCGTTCCCGAACAAGGTCTTCGCGCTCGACCTCAACGACCAGGGCCGCATCATCTGGGCCTACGAGCCGAAGCAGGATCCGAACGTCATTCCCGTGATGTGCTGCGACACGGTGAACCGTGGCGTCGCCTATGGCGAAGGCATGGTGTTCCTGCACCAGGCGGACGCGACCCTGGTTGCGCTCGATGCCAAGACCGGCAAGCTCGTGTGGTCGGTGAAGGACGCCGATCCGGCCAAGGGCGCGACCGGCACCTCGGCGCCGCAGGTGGTCAAGAACACCGTGCTCGTCGGCGTCTCCGGCGGCGAATTCGGTGTGCAGGGGCACGTGACGGCCTACGACATCAAGACCGGCAAGCAGGTCTGGCGCGCCTACTCGGAAGGCACGGACGACCAGATCCTGTTCGATCCCGCCAAGACGACGAACCTGGGCAAGCCGGTCGGCAAGGATTCGTCGATCAAGACCTGGGAAGGCGACCAGTGGAAGATCGGCGGCGGCGCCACCTGGGGCTGGATCTCCTATGACCCGGCGCTCAACCTCGTCTATTACGGCTCCGGCAACCCGAGCACCTGGAACCCGACCCAGCGCCCGGGCGACAACAAATGGTCGATGACCATCTTCGCCCGCGACGCCGATACCGGCGTGGCGAAGTGGGTCTACCAGATGACCCCGCACGACGAATGGGACTATGACGGCATCAACGAGATGATCCTCGCCAACGTCAAAGTGCACGGCAAGGAGACCAAGGCGCTGGTGCATTTCGACCGCAACGGCTTCGCCTTCGTGCTCGACCGGACGAGCGGCGCGCTGCTGCAGGCCAACAAGTTCGATCCGGCGGTGAACTGGGCCACCGGCTACAATCTCGAGACCGGCCTGCCGGAGCGGGTGAAGCAGTATTCGACCGAGGCCGGCGGCGCCGAGCACAACACCAAGGGCATCTGCCCCGCCGCGCTCGGCAGCAAGGACGAGCAGCCCGCCGCCTTCTCGCCGGAGACCGGCCTGTTCTACGTGCCGACGAACCACGTCTGCATGGACTACGAGCCGTTCAAGGTCGCCTACTCCGCCGGGCAGCCCTATGTCGGCGCGACGCTGTCGATGTTCCCGCCGAAGGGCGAGAAGCATCTCGGCAACTTCATCGCCTACGACGTCAACGAGGGTAAGATCGTCTGGTCCGATCCCGAGACCTTCTCGGTCTGGTCCGGCGCGCTGACGACGGCCGGCGGGCTCGCCTTCTACGGCACGCTGGACGGCAACCTGAAGGCGGTGGACGCCAAGACGGGCAAGGAACTCTACAAGTTCAAGACCCCGTCCGGCATCATCGGCAACGTCACGCCGTTCGAACATGGCGGCAAGCAGTACATCGCCGTGCTCTCCGGCGTCGGCGGCTGGGCCGGCATCGGCATGGCGGCCGGGCTCACCGAGGATACCGCGGGCCTCGGCGCGGTCGGCGCCTACAAGGCGCTGTCCAACTACACCCAGCTCGGCGGCGTGCTCACCGTCTTCGGCCTGGGTGACTGAGCGTCTGGGCGATTGAGCATCTCGGCGGCTGAGTCTCGCCGAGTGCGCCTTTCCTCCGTCCCGGCCGGCGCATGCGCGCCGGCCGGGCGCCTTCCCTCACTGCGTAGCCTACGTCACCGCGATGCGCTGCATCGCGGTTTGGAGTCCCGAATGGCACGTGCCCACATGCTTGCCTGGTGCGCCGCGGCTTCCCTGCTCGGCGCCGCGTCCTGGCCGATCACGCACCCCGCACGGGCCGCCGATGGCCCTGACGCCGAACGGCCCTACACGATCGAGAACGGCCATATCGATCGCGCCACCTTCCGCGGCTATCTCTATTACGGCGACGCCTGCCTGCGCTGCCATGGTCCGGACGGGTCCGGCAGCTCCTATGCGCCGAGCCTCGTCGACTCGCTCAAGCATCTGAGCAAGCAGACCTTCGAGGAGACGGTCATCAACGGGCGCATGAACGTCGGCACCGCCAACGACAAGGTGATGCCCTCCTTCGGCACCAACGCCGACGTCGTCGAGCACCTGGAGGAAATCTATTCCTACCTCAAGGCGCGCTCGGACGGCGCGATCGGGCGCGGACGGCCGAAGAAGATCGGCGAGACGGATGACTAGGGTCGTGCATGATTAAGGCCGGTCTCCTCGCCCTCGCCGTGCTCGCCGCGACGCGGCCCGAGGCCCGTGCGCAGGCGGGCGCCGATCTGGTGTCGCGCAGCGAATTGCGCGTCTGTTCGGACCCATCGGACCTGCCGTTCTCGGACCAGCACGGCGACGGATTCGAGAACCGGATCGTCGATCTGCTCGCGCAGGATCTGCATCTGCCGGTGCGCTACACCTGGTATCCGAATTCGGTCGGCTTCCTGCGCAATACCTTGCTGGCGCTGAAATGCGACGTCGTCGCCGGCACCGTTTCCGGCGCGCCGATGATGCTGACGACATCGCCGTACTACCGCACCGGCTACATGATCGTCACCCGCAGCGCCGATCATATCGCCGCGCCCAGCCTGGCGGACCCGCTGTTCCGGGGCAAGCGCATCGGCCTGGTCGCCGGCACGCCGCCGGGCGACCTCGTGGTGCGCCACGGGCTGATGGCGCAGGTGCGTCCCTATGAGCTGAACGTCGATACGCGCATCGAATCGCCACCGCATCAGATGCTGATGGACCTCGTCGCCGGACGCATCGACGTGGCGCTCCTCTGGGGCCCGATCGCCGGCTTCTATATCCACCGCGACGCGCTGCCGCTCGACACCGCCTTCCTGCAGCCGGAGGCCGGCGCCGCACCGGTGGATTATGCGATCGCCATGGGCGTGCGCAGCGCCGACGCCGCCTGGCGCGGCGCGCTCGACGCCGCGATCGCGCGCCATCAGCCGGAGATCACCCACCTCCTGCAGAGCTACGGCGTGCCGCTGCTGGACGCACAGAACCAGCCGCTGAAACCGTGATCCCTCGCCAGCCCTGAGACGGGCACCGGCGGCGCGCCGGTCACAGCGCGGCTTGCAGGACCCGAGCGTAGGCGCCGAGCCGGGCCTGGAGCTCGGTCGGAACGTGGCAGACCGCGCCCATCATCTGCGACTGCGCGCGATAGGCGCGCAGCGCCAGATCCCGCTGCTCCAGGCTGTCCTCATCGGTCGCCGCCTCGAGCGTGCGCAGCTTGGCCGCGATCGCCGCCTGGCGTCGCCCGAGGCTTTCGATGCGGGCGATCGCGCTGCGGTGCTGCTGGTCGATCCGCGCGACGAGCCCGGCGAACACCACCGGCAGCACCCGCGCCCGCGCCGCCTGCGGCACCTGTTCGGCGAACGCGGCGAGACGGGCGCTGCCCTCGGCGACCGGCACGGTATGCGCCGTCACCGCGTCGATGAGTGCCACCAGCGCCGCGTCGTCCTGCCAGCGCGCATCCGCCGGGATCGGCGGGTCTTCCCAGAACTGCCCCGCCGTCACGTCCGGCGCGCGCGGCTGCGGGCACGGCCAGTCCGCCGTGTCCCCGGTGACCGCGGCCCCGGTGCCCGCGGCCCCGATGTCCGCCGCGTGGGCGGTCCCGGCCACGAGCCCTGCGAGCATCAGCGGCAGACGGAGCCATGCGCCCGCTCCGCCACGGACCATCCGTCGCATGCCGTCTCCTCTGCCGCCGTGTCGTGGTTCGCGGCTCGCCGCCGGCCGGGTAGGCCGCGCCGCGCGTGCGGGTCGCGGATCGACCCGTTCGGCGGCGCGGCCGGTGGCCCAGGCTGCGGCCAGCTCCGCGGGGTCAGCCGCCAGCTCCGCGGGGTCAGCCGCCAGCCCCGCGGGGTTAGCCGTTGGAATTGCGGCTGCCCGTCAGCTGCAGCAGCAGCATGAACAGGTTGATGAAGTTGAGCAGCAATGAGAGCGAATCGTAGACCGCGCGCTTGGCCGCCTGCTCGGGCCCGTCGGCGTAGGCGTATTCGACGAAGGTCGCCTTGATGCGCTGCGTGTCATAGGCGGTCAGCCCGACGAAGACGAGCACGCCGATGATGCTGATGGCGAACTGCAGCCCGCTCGACCCGACGAAGATGTTCACCAGCGAGGCGATGATGATGCCGAACAGGCCCATCATCAGGAACGACCCGTAGCGGCTGAGGTCGCTGCGCGTGGTGTAGCCCCACAGGCTCATCGCGGCGAAGGTGGCGGCGGTGATGAAGAACACGCGGGCGATGGATTCGCCCGAATAGACCAGGAAGATGTTGGTCAGGCTCGCGCCCATGGCGACGCAGAACGCCCAGTAGAGCGCCTGTGCGGCGCCGGTCGAGAGCCGGTTGACGCCGAAGCTCAGCACCATGACGAAGGCGAGCGGAGCGAGCATGGCCACGAACGCCAGGCCGCCGGTGGTGTGGCGCAGCCCGTAGGGCGTCTCCACCAGCGGGTAGAACAGGTTGATCAGCGAGGTATTGGCGATGCCGTAGGCGACGATGCCGGTGAGCAGGAGGCCCGACGCCATCCAGTTGTAGACGCGGAGCATGTAGCCGCGCAGCCCGGCATCGATGAGGTCGGGGGCATAGGCCCCGCGGGACGCGCCCGGGTAGGTCCGATAATCGGGACTGAAGGCCATGGTGTGTGTCTCTCTCCTGTCGAACAGGGACCGGGTGGATGGTTATCTTGGGCGAACGAGCCGCCCCCGCAAGCGGGTGGCGCCTCTATTCGTTGCGCAGCATCGGTCCCGCCTTGGCGGCGAGCGCCCGGGCGGTGGCAGCATAGCCCAGCGCCAGCATCAGCGCCATCGCGCCGAGCAGGGTCGCGGCCAGCACCCCGGGCAGGAAGCTCCACTCCGCGTGCAGCACGAAATGCATCACGCCGATGCTGGCCACCACCCCGACCAGCGCGGCGATGACGCCGGCGGCGAGGCCCAGCGTGCCGAACTCGACCAGCCAGGCGTGGAGAATCTGGCCCCGCCGCGCGCCGAGCGCGCGCAGGATCACCGCCTCCTGCACGCGCCGGCGCTGCCCGGCCGCCACCGCCCCGGCCAGCACCAGCGCGCCGGCGGCGAGGGTGAGGGTGCCGGTGGCGCCCAGCGCGGCGCCGAGCTGGCCGAGCAGGGCGGCGATGGCGTCGAGCACGTCGGTGACCGAAATGCCGGTGACGTTCGGCAGCGCGTCGGTGACCGCGCGGAGCAGCGCGCCGGCCTGCTCCGGGGCCACTTTCACCGCCGCGATATGCGTCGCCGGCGCCCCCGCCAGCGCGCCGGGGCTGGCGACGAGGGCGAAATTCAGCGCCAGCGACCGCCAGTCGATATCGCGCAGCGAGGCGACGCGGAGGTCCAGATCGCGGCCGAGCACGTTGACCCGCAGCACGTCGCCGACACGCACCCCCCAGCCGCGCGCCAGGCCGGCGTCGAACGAAACCAGCGGCGGCCCGGCATAGTCCGGCGGCCACCAGGCGCCGGCGACGAGACGCGTTCCCGGCGGCGGCGCGGCGGCATAGGTGAGGCCGCGATCGCCGCGAAGCGCCCATTCGGTGCCGGGCGCCGCGCGGACCTGCTCGGCCGGCACGCCGGCGACGCTGACGAGGCGGGCGCGCAGCGACGGCACTTCGTCCACCTTCGTCACCCCGGGGCTGGCGCGCAGAATGGCATCGAACCGCGCCACTTCGTCGGGCTGGATGTCGACGAAATAGAAGCTCGGCGCGTTGGCCGGGATGTCGCGGACGATCTGCCGGCGCATGTTGCCCTCGATCAGCGCCACCGTCGCCAGGGTGGAGAGGCCGAGGCCGAGCGAGACCAGCATCTGCGCCGTCGGCGCGCCGGGGCGATGGAGGTTGGCGAGACCGAGGCGCGCCGCCGGCGAGGCCAGGCGCGGCGCGAGCCGGGCAAGGCGGTCGACGGCCAGCGCGCCGAGCCGGAACACCGCCAGCGTCGCCACCGCGCCGGCGCAGAACCACAGCGCGAAGCCACGGTCCGGCGCCGTCGCCACGGTGAGGACGATGAGTGCCGTGGCGAGGGCGAGAACGGCGCCGAGCAGCCGCCGCCCGGGCCGGGCCGGGGCCGGCAGCAGCGCGTCGCGAAACAGGGCGGCGGCGGGAATCGCGAGCGTGCGCCCGAGCGGGAGCAGCGCGAAGCAGGCCGCGGTCAGCAGCCCATAGGCGGCGGCGAGCGCCAGCGGACGAGGATAGAGGCCGAGATGCGGCGGCACCGGCAGCAGGTCGGCGAGCAGGGCGCGCGCCAGGGCGGGCAGCGCGGCGCCGGCGACGAGCCCGGCGAGCACGCCCGCCGCCGCCAGCGCCATCACCTGCACCAGGCAGACCTGGAACACCAGCCGCCCCGGCGCGCCGATGCAGCGCAGCACCGCGAGGCTCTGCGCCCGCGCCTCCAGCCACGCGCGCACGCCGTTGGCGACGCCGATGCCGCCGACCAGCAGCGCCGTCAGCCCGACCAGCGTCATGAACAGCCCGTTCTGGTCGATGAAGCGCCGCGCCCCGGGCAGCGCGTCGCCGCTCAGGCGGATGCGCCAGCCCTGGCCGGGGAAGGCGTCGCGCAGGGCGCTGACGGTGGCCGCCGGGTCGGCTCCGCCGGGCAGCACCACGCGCACCCCGTGCTCGAGCATCGAACCGGGCTGAACGAGGTCGGTCGCCGGCAGCGCCGCGGCCGCGATCAGCACGCGCGGGCCGAAGATCGAAGCGGTGGCCACCCGGTCCGGCTCGTCGGTGAGGGCGCCGCGCAGGGTGAGGCTGGCCCGGCCGAGCCGCACCGTGTCGCCGACATGCAGCCCGAGCCGGTCCAGCACCAGCGGCTGGGCGAGCAGGCCGAACCGGCCGCCGACGTCAGCCCCCGCAGCAGCCCCTGGGGCAGCCCCGGGCGCGGCCCCGGGCACGGCGGCAAGCGCGGCGGCGAGCGGCCCCGCCGGGCGCAGACCGGCCGCGCCGACCAGCGGCCAGGCCGGATCCACCGCCTTGAGATCGACGAGCATGCGCTCGCCGGACGGCGCGATCAGCATCGAGCGCATGCGCACGATGGCCGACAGGCGCGCGCCGCGGGCGGTGAGCCAGGCCCGGGCCGCTTCGGGCAGGGGCTGCGCGCCGGTATCGATCTCGACATCCCCGCCCAGGATCCGCCGTCCGTCCGCCGCCAGGCCGCGCTCGACCCCCTCGCGCAGGCTGCCGACGCCGGCGATGGCGGCGACGCCGAGGGCGAGGCAGGCCAGCACGATGCGCAGCCCCGGCGCGCCGCCGCGCAGCTCGCGCCAGGCCAGGCGCAGCGCCAGCATCACGCGGGGCCGGCGGCGCCGGGCGGGGACGGTGCGATGCGCCCGTCCACCAGCCGCAAGATCCGCCCGCAGCGCGCGGCCAGGCGCGGATCATGGGTGATCAGCAGCAGCGTCGTGGCGTGGCGCGCGCGCAGTGCGAACAGCAGGTCCATCACCGTCTCTCCGGTGGTCTGGTCGAGATTGCCGGTGGGCTCGTCGGCGAGCAGCACCGCCGGGGCGGGGGCGAAGGCGCGGGCGAGGGCGACGCGCTGCTGCTCGCCACCGGAGAGCTGGCCGGGCAGATGGGTGAGCCGGTGCGCCAGCCCGACGGCGGCCAGCGCCGCCCGCGCCCGCGCCGCCGCGTCCCGCGCGCCGGCCAGTTCCAGCGGCACGGCGACGTTCTCCAGCGCGGTCATGGTCGGGATCAGGTGGAAGGCCTGGAAGACGATGCCGATGCGCTCGCGCCGCAGCCGCGCCAGCCCGTCCTCGTCGAGCGCGGTCACCTCCGCGCCGGCCAGGCGCACGGTGCCGGCGGTGGCGCGCTCCAGCCCGGCCAGCACCATCAGCAGGCTGGTCTTGCCCGATCCGGACGGCCCGACGAGGCCCACCGCCTCACCCCGCGCCAGGCGGAGATCGACGCCGCGCAGGATGTTGACCGGCCCGGCGCTAGACGGCAGGGTCAGCCGCAGATCGCGGATTTCGAGGAAGGGCGCAGCGTCGGCCTGCTCCGGCGTCGCCGCGGACGAGGTGATGGCGTCCATCGGACAGAAATATGGCCTTTGGCCGAGCCGACGCAACGTCGTCCTCGGAATGGCGCTGCCGGCGCTGCTCGCCGCCCGGCGTGCGTGTGGCGCCCCGATGGCCACCCCGACGCCTCCCCCGCTCAAGCTGCTGGCACTCGGCGACTCGCTCACCGCCGGCTACGGGCTGGCGCACGCCGAGGGGTTCGTGGCCCAGCTCCAGGCGGCGCTGCGTGCGCACGGGGCGACGGCGGTGGTGCTGGACGGCGGCGTCTCCGGCGATACCTCCGCCGGCGGGCGGGCGCGGCTCGGCTGGGCGCTGGCCGACGCGCCGGCGGCGGCGATCGTCGAGCTCGGCGCCAACGACGGGCTGCGCGGCATCGACCCGGCGGCGACCGAGGCCAATCTCGCCGCCATCCTCGATGCGCTCGCCGCGCGCCACATTCCCGCCCTGCTCTGCGGCATGTATGCGCCGCCCAATCTCGGCGCGGACTACGCCGCCGCGTTCCGTGCCGTGTTCGACCGGCTGGCCCGCCGCCCGGGCCTGCTCTACGACCCGTTCTTTCTCGCCGGGGTGGCGGGTGATCCGGCACTCAACCAGGCGGACGGGATCCACCCCACGGCGCGCGGCGTGGCGATCATCGTCGCGCGGCTGCTGCCGCTGGTGGAACGGCTGATCAGCGAGGCAAGCAGTCCATGAGACTCTTCGTCGGCCTGGAACTGCCCGCGGAGGTCAAGCAGCGCCTGGCGATGCTGGCGCGCGCCGGCCTGCCGGGGGCGCGATGGGTGGCGCCGGAGAACTACCACGTCACGCTGCGGTTCATCGGCGAAACCCCGGCGCACCGGGCCGAGGAGATCGATCTCGGCCTGGCCGCGCTCACCGCGCGGCGGTTTCCCCTCGCCATCGGCGGCATCGGCACCTTCGCCAAAGGCGGCCGTCCGACCTCGGTCTGGGTCGGGGTCGAGCGCAACGAGGCGCTGGAGCGGCTGCAGGCGAAGGTGGAAACGGCGCTGCAACGCATCGGCCTGGAGCCGGAGCGGCGCCGGTTCTCACCCCATATCACCCTCGCCCGGCTGGACAATCCGGTCGAGCAGCGTCTTGCCGCCTTCGTCCAGGCTAACAATCTGTTCCGCATCGAGGCGGTGCCGGTGGGGCATTTCACCCTGTTCAGCTCGCAGCCCGGCAAGGAGCAGCCGCTCTACACGCCGGAAGTGGAATACGCGCTCGCCTGAGATGACGATGAGGATGCACCCGATGCCCCGCATGGCCCTCGCCGCCACCCTGCTCACCCTGCTCGCCGCCGGCCCCGCGCCGCCGGAGGGGAGCGAGGCGCGGATCGAGGCCGGGAAGCTGGTCATTCTCCATCCCTGGAGCCGCGCGACGGCGGCGGCCGGGGCGCCTGCCGTCGGCTATCTCAGCATCACCAACACCGGCGCGGCGCCGGAACGCCTGCTCGGCGCGGACTGCGCCATCGCCGGCATGACGATGCTGCACACGACCACGCGCGACGGCGCCGTGGCGCGGATGCGGGCGGTGGACAGCCTGCCGATCCCGCCCGGCGGCACGCTGACCCTGGCGCCGGGGGGAAGCCACCTGATGCTGATGGACACCACTCAGGCGCTGGCACCCGGCGGCCGGTTCGCCTGCACGCTGCGGTTCGCGACCCAGGGGCCGGTGGCGGTGGAGTTCGCGGTGCAGCCGGCCGGCGCGGGGCCGAAGGCGCCGATGTAGCGGCCGGTCGGCGGGCGGGATGCGCCCTGCGGCCCCCGACACCATCCGCGCGCTGGAACGCGCCGGCGCCGAGGCGCGCGCCTGCACGCGCTGCGCGGCGACGCTGCCGCTCGGCCCCCGGCCGGTCTTCCAGCTCGGCGCCGGGGCGCGGCTGCTGATCACCAGCCAGGCGCCGGGCACGCACGCGCATGCGACCGCGACGCCGTTCAACGACGCCTCCGGCGAGCGGCTGCGCGGCTGGCTCGGGCTGACGCGGGCGCAGTTCTACGATCCTGCGCGCGTCGCCATCGTGCCGATCGGGCTGTGCTATCCGGGCCGGCTGCCCCGCGGCGGCGACGCGCCGCCTGCCCCCGGGTGCGCGGCGCTGTGGCATCCGCGCCTGCTGCCGCTGCTGACCGAGGTGCGCCTGACGCTGCTGGTCGGCGGCTATGCGCAGGATTTCGTCCTGGGCAAGGGGCGGATGGCGGAGCGGGTGCGCGACTACGCCGCTTTCCTGCCGCGCCATTTCCCGCTGCCGCACCCCTCCTGGCGCACCACCGCGTGGGAGCGCCGCAATCCTTGGTTCGCCGCCGAGCTGGTGCCCGCACTGCGCCACGCCGTCGCCGCCGCGCTCGATCCCGGATGCGGCCCCGAAGCCGGCTGCTGGCGGTGTGGCGCCTGAGGCGGCCGGCTATGCGCCGCGCGCAGGGTCCGGCGCCGGCGCCGGGGCTGTTTGCTGCGCTGCGGCATGATAAGACCCGGCCATGATGCAGCACTTTGTCCCAATCTGTGCGGCGGTAGCGATAGTCGCCGCCGCGGCGTGCCCGGCGGCGCGGGCCGACGACGGCAGCCCCGCCGCGCCGCCGGGTTCGATCTGGGAGCAGACCTCGCTGTTCGGCGATCTCGGCGGCGTGCGCCCGGCGCTCGCCGGGGTCGGGATTTCCGTGGGCCTGCAGGAGACCAGCGAGGGGCTCGGCAACCTCACCGGCGGCAGCCGCCGGGCGCTCGACTATGAGGGCGTGACGGAGATGAGCGTCGGCATCGACACCGGCCCGGCGTTCGGCTGGCGCGGCGGCACGTTCAATATCAGCGCGCTGCAGATCCACGGCCGCAACCTCAGCGCCGACGCCCTCGGCGTGCTCGACCTCGCCAGCGGCATCGAGGCGGAGCGGGCGACACGGCTATGGGAGCTGTGGTTCCAGCAGACCCTGTTCGACGGCGCCGCGGACGTGAAGATCGGGGCGCAGAGCCTCGATCAGGAGTTCATGGTCAGCCAGTACGGCGGCCTCTTCATCAATGGCATGTTCGGCTGGCCGTCGCTGCCGTCCTACGACCTCTATGGCGGCGGCCCGGCCTACCCGCTCGCCTCCCCCGGCGTGCGGGTGCGGCTGCATCCGACCCAGTCCCTCACGCTGCTCGCCGGCGCGTTTGCCGACAATCCGTCCGGGGCCGGCTTCTTCGCCAACGCGCAGCGGCTCGATCCTTCGGGGACCAGTTTCAGCCTCGCCGGCGGCGTGCTGTGGATCGCGGAACTGCAGTACACGCGCGGCGGCGGCACGGATGAGCACGCGCCCCTGCCGGCGGCCTACCGCGTGGGGCTGTGGTACGACAGCGGCGCGTTCCCCAGCCGCGAGTACGACAACCAGGGGATTCCCCTGGCCAGCCCGGCCAGCACCGGCGTGCGCCAGATGCGCCGCGGCGATGCCAGCGCCTACGCCGTGGTCGATCAGACGGTCTGGAAGCCCGAGCCGGCGAGCCCGCAGGCGCTCGGCGTGTTCGCCCGCGCCTTCGGCGCGCCGAACGATCGCAACCTGATCGATTTCGCCGCCAATGCCGGCCTCGTCATGCGCGCGCCGCTGGCCGCGCGGGAAAACGACAGTGTCGGGATCGGCCTCGGCTACACCCAGGTCGGCGCCGCCGTCGGCGCCCACGACCGGCAGCTGGCGCTGTTCGGCGCCAACCCCGGCTATCCGGTGCGCACCGCCGAGACCTATGCCGAGCTGACCTACCAGTTCCAGCTGACGCCGTGGTGGCAGCTTCAGCCGGACTTTCAATACGTGTTCAACCCCGGCGCCGGCGTGCCCAACCCCCGCAACCCCGGCAAGCGCCTCGGCGACGAGGCGATCCTCGGGCTGCGGACGGTGGTGGCGTTCTAGTGGATAAAATCAGACGAAAGGGTCCGCTCAGTCTGGCAGGTTCCCGCCAGTCTGGCCGGGGGAAGCGGGCACCAAACGTTAGATTCTCTCCGCTAGATCGGCGCAGGAATCCCAGAATGGACTTTTCCGTCGGGGCTATCCAATAGGATATTGGAAGAAACTAAATGGATCGGCATTCTGCGTTGCGCTCATGAGCTTGACTCCCCGGTATTATTTTTGGCTGTCGGAACAAATCGGAAAATTCGATATGCTGTTAAAAATAAAAGTACTGGGTATGCCATTATAAACCAATAATAACCCGTTATGAGAAAACACTCTCTCATATCTAAAATTAATAAGTGACTGGATTCAAAGAAATACCAAAACCTGCGATGATCCATAAAATGGACAAAGAGCTTATTATTATTGATTTTAGCAACATTTTGGTATCTGATTGATTATATACAAGCACAAATGAGGCGCTCATATCGAGATTCAAATAGCTAAGTTGTTTCTTATCTCGTGATGAAATCAAAATAACTACAATTGACAATAAAATAATACTCAGTGGAATCGTAAGAGTTGTTTTCGTTATCGCATATATATAAGCAACAACATGACCAGAAATATCGGCGGACGCGCAATGATCCTGAACATAGCGCGAAATATGACGTGGCAGCAGGGGCATCGTCAGGGAATTGATCCACCGGACGGAGCACGCCGCTCCCTGCACGCGCTCAGGGTCGACATGCTGAAGATGCACCAAAGTCAGATCCGAGAGCCCGAATCCGACCGGCTGCCCGAGCACAATCAGGTTCTTGATCCGATGCAGCCATCTGGCATGCTCTTCGACCGCTCCCCAAGCGCGCACCCCGCGTAGAAGGCCCATCCCTATCTCTCCCTCATCCCCTCATGCGCATAGCGCTGCAACGGCGAGAGCAGATAGCTGATCACCCTTCGCCGCCCGGTCCTGATCTCGGCGGGGGCCTCCATGCCCGGCTCCAGCTTCCGCTTGTGCCCGTCGACATCGAGGCTAGCGCGGTCGAGCGCGATGCGCGACGTAGCCGCTCGCTGCCGCAGCCGCTCCGCCGGTGTCACCACCCCGCCGACGGTGTGGATGGTCAGTTGCTGCACCGTGCCGTCGATCGGCGCCGTCAGCACCGTCTGCCCGGGCTTGTGCGCCGCCGCGGCCCGTTGCTGCTCGAACTGGCGCGCCAGGCCCTGCTGCGCCAATGCGGCCAGTTTCGCCATCTGCTCCGCGCGGCGGCGGATGAGCGCGCCTTGCCGGCGCGCCCGTTACTGCGTCGCCAGGTGAACGGTCAGGTTGAAGGTTTTCGCCGCGTGGCCGAGCTCGTCGGGGAAGGCGGCGAACTGGCTGGCCCGCACCGCGGCGAGCGCGGCGCGGTCGATCGGCGCGGCGCCGCTGGTGGCGACCACGGTCGCCTGCTCCAGCGCGCCGTCCGGTGAGAGGCGGATGGCGACGATGGTATCGCCGCTCAGATGCATCATCCGCACTTCCATCGGCACGACCAGCGCCCCCTGCACGCGCGCGCGCAGCTCCGCCAGGTAGCGCTGCAGCGCGGTGGCGGCTTGGGCGGGGCTCGTCGCCGGCCGGGGCGGCGGCGGGGGCCGTGGATCGTCGATCGGCGGCGGCGGCGTGTTGGTCTGCACCTGCTGCACCGGCGGCGGCGGCTTGCGCGGGGTGCGCTTGGGCTTGACCGGCGTCGGCTTGGGCGGCGGCGGCGGCGGCTCCTCGACCACCGGCGCCGGCTGCGGCGGGGGGGGTGGCGGCGGGGGCTCCGGCGGTGGGGGAGGCGGCGGCGGCTCGGGCGGCGGCGGTTGCGGCGGCGGTGGCTCCGGCGGCGGGGGCGGCGGCGGTTCCTCCTTCGGCGGCTCGACCGGCTTCGGCGGCGGCGGCAGCTCCACCATGTGAACCTGCACCACGGGCTTTTCCGGCGCGTCGGTGGCGGCCTCGAACAGGCTCGGATGGGTGATCAGCCACAGGCCGACCGAAACCTCGAGCACGGCGGCGGCAAGCAGCGCCAGCGCGAAGCGGCCATTCCCGCTTTCCCGCGGGAAGATCGCTGGCGCAGCGCTCTCCGGCACCGCCCGGTCGGCGGCCACGGCGATCTGCTCGGCTGGCATGCTGCGCCCGGCTCAGCCGCCGACCGGCTGGGTGGCGATGCCGATATCGCTCACGCCGGCCTTGCGGCAGGCGTCCATGACCCGCACGAAGAACTCGAACGGCACATCCTTCGAAGCCGCGATCGTGACCTGCGTCTTCGCGGTGTCCCCGTCGTTCTGCAGCATCGCGATGAAGGCATCGACCGTCATGGTCTCGTTCTTGACGACGATGCTGCCATCGGTGGCGACGTTCACGGTGAATTGCGGGTGCGGCAGATGCTCGGCCTGGCTCGCCTGCGGCAGCTGCAGCGCCAGCCCGGAATCGGGGATCATCTGCAGCGTGACGATGATGAAGAAGACCAGCAGGAACAGCATCACGTCGATCATCGGAATGATCTCGATGCGGCCGCGGCGGTGCTCGAAATAGCGGAGCTTGGACATATCAGCGGCGCGCCTCGCGCAGCGGCCGCGCCGCCTCCTCGGTGCGTGGCGCGGCGGCGGGTGCGCGGGCCCCCAGCGGCACCAGCGGCGCGCCGTCCATGCGGTTGATCAGCATCATCTTCACGGTATCGAGCTGCAGCAGGATGGTGCGGATCTGGTTGTTGAACCCGTTGTAGGACAGCAGCCCGACCATGGCGATGAAGATGCCGACCGCGGTGGTGACCAGCGCGTCCGCGACGCCGCCGGTGATCGCGGTCGGCGGCGCGCCGGGCCGGGCCAGGGCGCCGAATGCGTGGAACATGCCGAGGATGGTGCCGAACAGGCCGAGCAGCGGCGACAGCGTGACGATGGTGTCGAGCACCCACAGCCGCCGGTCGAGCGTCGGCGCCGTCAGCATGATCGCCTCGTCGAGCCGGTTGGCGAGCGCCTCGCCATGCGCCTGGCCATGATGGCGCGCCGCGGCGTCGATGATCGCCGCTTCCGGCAGCCGCCCGGCGGCGCGGCGCAGCAGTTCGATTTCGCCCGGATGCAGCTCCGCCAGCCGCGCGAGGCCACGAACCACGCGCGCGCCACCGACGATGCTGCGGCGAAGGAACCAGAACCGGTCCAGCATCACCGCCAGCGCCAGCAGCATCAGGGCGGCGAGAGCGTAGATCACGCCATCCGAATAGGCGGCGAGGTGGAGGAGATAGTCTGTGTCCATCGTTTGCATCTTTTCCGTCGTAACCGTCACCGGGCGGGCCGGGGCCGGCCCCGCGAGCGGGGAAAATCAGTTCCGTGCGCCGAGCCGAACCCTTCCGCGCAATCGCACACAGCCTCAGGTGCGGGCACGGACGACCGCACCCACACCAATGTCATGGATCGGGCGACCAAGCGGGCCCCTTCCCCCGAACACGTCACGCCACACACGCCACGTCCGATCGGATCACTCCATCGGATCAGCCCATGCTCTGAAACCAGTCAAATCGAAAGCAACGCTGCTCCGATCTGCCCGGGCCGAAACGGCTCGATCAGATCGGAGGTTGCTCTAGACGACCCCGCCCGGCCCGTGTGCGACAGTTCCGTGACGTTACGCACACGCGGCCGGCCGAGATGCACTCAGACGCTGTTGGCCTCAGAAGCTGATGCCGATCGAGCCATAGGCGGTGAACGGCGCTCCGGGGTAGGCGAGAGCGTAGCCACCGTTCGCCGTGTTGAAGTAGCCGCCGCTCGAAATATATTCGTAGGTGTTATATTTGCCGCCACCCATGTTGAGGAGCGCCAGGTTGAGATCGACCGTCCTGGTCTTGCCCAGGACCTGGAGCGGGACCTTGGTGTCGAGCGACATGTTGATGGTGCCGTAGCCCGGCATCGTCTGCTTCGAGGGGGCGCCGGTCAGGTTGTTGAAGATCGACTGGGAGCCCGTGTAGCTATACCACAGCGTCGGCGTCACCACCGCCTTGTCGTAGACGTTGAAGGCGTAGTCCGCGCCGATGTTGAGCGTCACATTCGGCACATACGGCACCGGCAGCTTGTTGTAGTTGAACCCGCCGGTGGCGCCAGGGACGTTCTGGGTATTGTAGCTCTGATAGTAGGAGTCGATGTAGGCGGCATCCAGGAAGGTATGGATGTTGTAGATCGGCTTGTCTTCGAAATACAGATTCATACCCTGGTAGATCGAGGTGCCCTTGGCCGTGATGAAGTTGCCGGCATTGCCGACCCCGACATTGATCTCCTGGTCGGCGAGGCGGGTGTGGAAGTAGTTGATCTGCATCAGGAAGTTGTTGAGGAAATACTGCGGCTTGTTGTCCACATGCGCCTTGAAGCCGATCTGCGCTTCCTGTGACAGGACGAGGCCGTAATAGGTGGGATCGACCTTCTGGAACAATCCGCCGCCGCCGCCGACGTTCGGCGCGCCGTAGGCTTCGTCGTAGCTGCCATAGACCGAGAACCACGGGGTGATTTCGTAGTTGACGTCGAGCGAGGGCTCGATCCCGGTGCGGTTCTGCTGGTTCGCGTAGATGCCCGCCCTGAGCCCCTGGTTGCCGCCGGGATTATACTGGAACGCGAGAGGGAATGCCTGCTGCGCCCCCATCGTGTACTGGGCGTTGAAATCGACGAACCGGATGCCCGGCGTGATGTGCAGGCCCTGGATCGGGTGGAAATCATCCTGCAGGAAAAGCGCAAGATCGTTATAGACAAAGTAGTCGCTGCGGTAGTTCGCGTTCGGCGCCGCCTGGCTGCCCATGATGTTGGTGGTGCCGAGCGGCAGGAACGGGTTCCAGAAAGAGTTCTGCGTATTGTATTTGCTGTAGATGTAATAGCCGCCGACATCGACATTGTTCATCGGCAGCTTGAACGTTAGATCGACCTTGTCACCGAAGGTCTGGCTAGACGGGTTATTGTATTCGTAGATCCCGCCAGTGTTCTGCAGCGCGGGAACATAATTGTAGAACTTGTCGTGCAGACGCTCGCCGTCGCGGTACCAGAGCACATTGTGCAGGTCCACATAGTCATCGAGCTGGAGGTTCTGCTTGGCGTAAACGAGCCAGGTCTGGTCGACGTCGAACTTGTTCCACGTGTCGAAGGGAAGCGAGCTGTAGTAGCCGCTGGTCTGCTGGCTGTAGAGCGGCCCGATCGCGCCGCCGGCGGCGTTCTGCCCGCCGAGCCCGATCCCCGCCTGCGGCGAGGTGGGGATCACGTTCGGGCGGTATTCCGCGGCGCGGCCGAAATAGCCGCCGAAACTGACATCGCCGGTGGAGAAGCTCTTGATGACCTTGCCGTAGAGCGAATAGTCCGTGCCCGGATTGTTGAACCCGTCGACCGAGGTGCGGAAGCTGTCGCCCTGCCCGGCGCCCCCGGCGAGCACCGCGGACCAGCCGTTATAGGTGCCGGACCGCAGGTCGAAATAGATGTTCTGGGTGTTGAACGAGCCGGCGCTGGCGAACACGTCCCCGCCCATCGTCTTGGTCGGCTGCACGGGGACGAAGTTGATCGTGCCGCCGAGCGAATCGTACCAGCGGTCTTTGGCCTCGCCGGGGCCGTAGGTGACCTCGGTCTGGAACATCTGCATCTGCGGCAGCTGCGCCGTGTTGGCGAGGCCGGTGGCGACGTTGTTGAGCGGGATGCCGTCCATTTCCAGCATCAGGGTGTTGTTGCCGGTATAGCCGCCGAACCCGCCCCAGCCCTGATAGAGACCGTCCAGCCCGATCGTCGCCTTGGACATGCCGGTGTTGCCGTAGCTGTTCACCACCGCGCCGGGGGTGAACTGCAGCACCTGGGCGACACCCGCCATCGGGCCGACGAGCTGCTGATAGCTCTGGTCGAGCACGCGCGTCGTCTGGCCGGATTCGAAAATCTGCTGCTGCGTCGAGGGCGCCGAGGCGCCGGGCACGAGATTGCCGTTGCCACCCGGGACGCCATTGCCGGTCGCGCTCACGGTGCCGGCATTCACCGCCGCGTCCTGCGCCAGCGCGCGGCCGATAGGCGTGAACGCCGTTCCCGCGAGCAGCGTCAGCAACAGCACGCGGGGCAGCCGTACAGACTGTGTCATAGGCTTTGTCCTCCTCCGTTGGCGCGTCTAATGCCGCCTTCGGAGCAGGCTCTCAATGGTTGTACTAGTAACAGTCGCTTAAAATGAAATTTAGTAATACGCTTGACTTGGTTATGTAAGGAATATGACTTGGAACTGACATAAATCAGTCAGAAATACCGTCGCGCCGCGCCGCCGAGGGTGATGGTGACGATCCGGCGAACGCTCGCCCTCAGCCGGAGACGGACGCCAGTTCCTCGATCGCCTCGTGATCGCGATCGAGGCTGAGGATCACCGGGCCGGGGCGGCCGATCAGATAGCCTTGCAGCTCGTCGCACCCGGCGGCGCGCAGCGCCGCCGCCTGCGCCTCCGTCTCCACCCCTTCGGCCGTCACCGGCAGGCCCAGGCCGCGCCCGAGCCCCAGCACCGCGTTCACGATCGTGCGCGCCTGGCTGCTGACCTCCAGCTCGCGGACGAAGCGCTGGTCCAGCTTGATCTTGTCGAACGGGAAGGATTGCAGCGAGGCGAGAGAGGAATAGCCGGTGCCGAAATCGTCCATCACCACGCGCACGCCCAGCGCCTTGATCTGGCGCAGACAGTCGAGCGCCTTCTCGGTCGTGTCCAGCAGCAGGCTTTCGGTCACTTCGAGTTCGAGCCGCTCGGGCGCCAGGCCGGTCTCGGCCAGCACGTCCTGCACCAGGGCGGCGAGGTTTCCGTGGCGGACCTGGATCGGCGAGACATTGACGCCGATGCGCAGCTTCCGCTCCCAGCGGGCGGCCTCGCGGCAGGCGGCGCGCAGCACCCAGGCGCCGATCGGCACGATGGCGCCGGTGGCCTCCGCCAGCGGGATGAAGGTCGTCGGCGAGATCGCGCCGAGCTCGGGGTGGCACCAGCGTATGAGCGCCTCGAACCCGACGATGGCCCCGCCCTCCGCCGAGACCTGCGGCTGGAAGGCGAGCGACAGCTGCTCGCGCGCCAGCGCCAGGCGCAGCTCCTGTTCGAGCAGGCGGCGTCGGTGCTGCTCGGCGTCCATTTCCGCGCGATAGAAGGCGTAGCCGTTGCGGCCCTCCTGCTTGACCCGATAAAGCGCGTTGTCGGCGTGCTCCAGCAACACGTCGGCGTCCAGCCCGTCATCGGGGAACAGCGCGATGCCGATGGAGGCGGAGACCGAGGCGCTGACGTCCGCGCCGAGCGTGAACGGCTCCTCCAGCGCGGCAATGATGCGCCCGGCGAGGGACTGCGCCTCGGCGGCATCGGCCACGTCCACCTGCACGATGACGAACTCGTCGCCGCCGAGCCGGGCGACGGTGTCGGTCTCGCGCACGTTCTCCTGCAGCCGCGCCGCCACCAGACGCAGCAGCGCGTCGCCGGCGGCGTGGCCGTGCAGATCGTTCACGGCCTTGAAGCCGTCGAGGTCGAGGCATTGCACCGCCATCAGCGCGCCGCGCCGGCGCGCGCTGGCGAGAACGCCGTTCATCCGCTCGCCGAGCATGGAGCGGTTGGCCAGCCCGGTGAGCGCGTCGCTGTAGGCGAGCTGGCGAATGTGCTCGGCGGTCAGCACGCGCTCGGTGACGTCCTGGCAGACGCCGCGCAGCGCGACCACCTGGCCCCTCGCATCGCGCTCGGGCCGCGCCTCGATCCAGAACCAGCGTGCGGCGCCGTCCCCCGCGCGGCGGAACTCGCGCGATTCGGCCCGGCGGGCATCGCGCACCCGCTCCAGCATCGCCCGCAGCGCCTCGCGGTCGTCGGCGTGCACCAGTTCGGCGAGCCCCTCGACGGTCGGGACGAAGCTGGCCGGATCGCGGCCGGCCATGGCGTACATCGCGTCCGACCATTCGAACAGGCACGCGCCCACCGGCCACCGCCAGCTGCCGAGGCGCGCGATGCCGTGCGCCTCGAGCAGTTCGTCGCGCAGCCGCTGCACCTCGGCCATGGCGGAGTGGTAGCTTTCGATAGCGCGGGCGAGCTGGCCGATCTCGTCGGCACGCCGGGTCCACGGCACCGTCACCGCCGGCTCGCCCCGGCTGAGGCGAAGCGTCGCCGCGGTCAGATCCGTGATCGGCCCGGCCATCGAGCGCCGCAGCCCGATGGCGCCGAGCAGCACCACGAGCATCACCGCAGTGCCGCCGAAGATGGAGATGTGGAGCGCGCGATGGACGAGGCTCCGCTGGCGGATGATGCGGTCATCGTAGCGGTCCGCCGCGGAGCGGCGGATCTCGGCCAGGGCGTCGTCGGCATCCTCGGCGAGCTGGAGCGGTGCCCCCGCCGCACGCGCCGCGTCGGCAGCCGCGGCCAGCCGGTCCAGCGGCGGCTTCTCCTCGGCCCGATCCGGCAGCGCCGCGCGCAGCGCCTCCACCGCGCTCTGCCGGCGGCGGGTCGCGGCGTCGAGCCGGGCCCCATCGTCCGCGCTGCCGCCTTGGCGGGCGCGTGCCGCCGCGACCTGCTCTGCCAGCACCGTGCGCTCGAGCTGGTCGAGCCGGCTGTCCAGGCGCGCGGATTGCTCCGTCCTGTCCGTGCTGTCCTGCGCCTGCAGCAGGTCCGAGATGCTGCTGTAGGCGACGAAGGCGACGGTGGCGAACAGCACCGCGTAGGTGATGGCGAGGCGGCGATTGACCGACAGCGCGCCCAGGATCCGGGGCAGACCTGATAGGCGCGCACCGGAAAGGCCCGGACCGGCGGGGTTGGTGCGTGCGAACCTGAACGGCATCGGGGTCCCCCGGCGGCGCGGTGATCATCGGCGATCCGGGCAAACTTAATGCTGGAAACTGAAAGATTCGTGCATGCAGTGGCGGGTCGACACGACGCCGGCGGGCGGCGGCTTGCCGGCACGCCAGGCCGATGGTACCCACCCGTGACCAACAGACACGGTGGACGCGGCGATGACGGCCGGCTCCGACTTGTCCGGCTTCGACCTCGGCGCCTATCGCCGGCGCCTCGGCTACCACGGCCCGCTCGCGCCCGATCTCGGCACGCTGCGCACGATCCTGGCCGCGCAGGCGGCGGCGATCCCGTTCGAGAATCTCGACCCGCTGCTCGGCCGCCCGGTGTCGCTGGCACTGCCGGCGCTGGCGGCGAAGCTCCTCGGCAGCCGGCGCGGCGGCTATTGTTTCGAGCAGAACACCCTGCTCGCCGCCGCGCTGCAGGCGATCGGGTTCCGTGTCACCCGGCTGGCGGGGCGGGTGCGCTGGATGCGCCCCGCCGAGCAGCCGGAGGGGCCGCGGACGCACACGCTGCTGCGCGTCGATCTCGACGGCGACGTCTACATCGCCGATGCCGGGTTCGGCGGCCACATGCTCGCCGCCCCGGTGCGGCTGGCGCCGGGGCTGGAACAGGCGCTGCCGGCGAGCCGCGTGCGCGTGCTGCTCGCGGCGGACGGGTTCCTGCTCCAGGCGGCGCTGCCCGCGGGCTGGACGGACCTCTACCGTTTCACGCTCGAACCGCAGTCGGAGCAGGACTACGCCGCCGCCAACTGGTTCACCGCCACCCATCCGGAAGTGCTGTTCACCACCAGCCTGCTCGCCGAGCGCCTGACGCCGCATAGCCGCGACACGCTGTTCAACCGCGCCCTGACAAGCCGCTTCGCCGACGGCAGCGTGCGCCAGCGCACGCTCACCGATGCCGCCGACCTCGGCGCGGTGCTGGACGAGCTGTTCGCCATCACCCCGCCCGCCGACCCGGCGGTGATCTGGGCGCGGCTGGGGGGATCCCACCCGGCTCCGCCGGCACCCGGGTAGCCGCCGGCGGAATCGTTGCTATGCTCCGCCGGCACCAGGGCAGAGGCGCGCGCGCGATGACACCTCCGATCACTCCGGACCGGATCGAGACCGTTCTGGTGCGCGCGATGCACCGGCACTGGCGCCTGTTCCTCGTCGAGGGCCTGGTGCTGCTCGTGCTCGGTGCCGGCGCGATCATCGTGCCGCCGCTCGCCGGCGTCGTCGCCACCGTCGTCCTCGGCTGGATCCTGCTCCTCGCCGGCATCGTCGGCACCGTCGCCACGCTGCGCACCAGCGGCGCGCCGGGGTTCGGCTGGTCGCTGCTCTCCGGCCTGCTGGCCATCGCCGCCGGCGCGCTGCTGCTGGGGAGCCCGCTCCAGGGCCTGATCTCGCTCACCTACGTGCTGATCGCCTTCTTCGTCGTCGACGGCGTGGCGATGATCTTCCTCGCACTCGCCCATCGCCGCGAACTCTCCGGCCGGTGGGAGTGGATGATGCTGAACGGGGCGATGGACCTGGTGCTGGCGGCGATCATCGTCGCCGGCTGGCCCGGCACCGCGGCCTGGGCGCTGGGGCTGCTGCTCGGCATCGACATGCTGTTCGGCGGCGCCTCGCTGATCGTCATGGCGCTGGAGGCGCGCCAGTCCAGCCTTCAGCCATAGGCCTTCAGCCCGCCAGCAGCGTCCGCGCCGCCGCACCCTGCTCGAACAGGGCGAGCAGCACGCGCACCGCGCGCCCGCGCGCGGTGGTGAGGGTCGCGTCGCGCGCCAGCAGGGCGGCGGCGTCGCGGTGGGCGAGGTGCAGCAGATCGGCGTCGGCCACCGGGTCGGCGAGGCGGAACCCGGGCAGGCCGGACTGGCGCGTGCCGAGCAGATCGCCGCCGCCGCGCAGGCGGAAATCCTCGTCGGCGATGACGAACCCGTCGTCGGTGTCGCGCAGCAGCGTCAGGCGCTGGCGCGCCGCCTCGGTGAGGCCGTCGCCGTGCAGCAGCAGGCAGAAGCTCTGCGCCGTGCCGCGCCCGACGCGTCCGCGCAGCTGGTGCAGCTGGGCCAGGCCGAACCGCTCGGCCTGCTCGATCACCATCACGCTGGCCTGCGGCACGTCGACGCCCACCTCCACCACCGTCGTCGCCACCAGGATGCGGCTGCGCCCGGCGGCGAAATCCTCCAGCGAAGCGGCCCGCGCCGCCGGGTCCTGGCGGCCGTGGGCGAGGCCGACGCCGGCGCCGAAGCGCGCGCGCAGCACGGCGAAGCGCGCCTCGGCGGCGGCGAGGTCGCCGGCCTCGCTCTCGGCCAGCAGCGGGCAGACCCAGTAGATCGAGGCCCCGGCGGCCAGCGCGCGCTCGATCGCCGCGGTCACCTCCGCCAGCGCGGCCAGCGAGTGCAGCGTCGTGCGCACGCGCTGGCGGCCGGCGGGCTTCTCGGTCAGGCGGCTGACCGCGACCTCGCCCCACTGCGTCAGCAGCAGCGTGCGCGGGATCGGCGTCGCCGTCATCACCAGCACGTCCGTCGCCGCGCCCTTGGCGCCGAGCAGCAGGCGCTGGTGGACGCCGAACCGGTGCTGCTCGTCCACCACCGCCAGCGCCAGATCGCGAAACCGCACCCGCTCCTGGAACAGCGCGTGGGTGCCGACGGCGAGGGGGATCTCCCCCTCCGCCAGCCCGGCCAGGATGCGCCGCCGCTCCGCCGGTTTCACCGCCCCGGTGAGCAGCGCCACCGGCACCGGGCAGAGATGCGTGAGCGTGGCGTGGTGCTGGCGCGCCAGCAGCTCGGTCGGCGCCATCAGCGCCGCCTGCGTCCCGGCCTCGACGGCAGCGAGCATGGCCAGCGCCGCGACCAGCGTCTTGCCGCTGCCGACGTCCCCCTGCAGCAGGCGCAGCATGCGGTGCGGCGCGGCGAGGTCGGCGTCGATCTCGGCCAGCGCCTGGCGCTGCGATTGCGTCGGCGCGTGGCCGAAGGCGGCGAGCGCCCGGGCGCGCAGACGCCCGTCGCCGGCGAGGCTGCGCCCGGGCCGCGTGCGCAGCCGGGCGCGCACCAGCGCGATGGCGATCCGGCCGGCGAGCAGTTCGTCGTAGGCGAGCCGCCGCCGCGGCGCGGGCCCCGGCATCGAAGCCGGGGCTTGCAGCGCGGCGAGCGCGGCGGCGAACCCGGGCCAGGCCTCGCGCTTCATCAGCGCCGGGTCGTGCCATTCCGGCAGCGCCGGCAGCCGCGCCAGCGCCGCGGCCATCGCCTTGCGCACGTGCCAGGCCATCAGCCCCGCGGTCAGCGGCCAGACCGGCTCGATCCCCGGCAGCAGCGCGGCGCGCGCCTCCGGCAGGCAATGGTCCGGGTGCGGCAGGCACGGCCGGCCCTGGAAACTCTCCACCTTGCCCGACACCAGCACGCGGCTGCCCGGCGCCAGCGCGGCGGGGCCAGACCTCTGGGAAAAGGCGGGCCGCTGGAAGGAGGCGAGACGCTGGGCAAAATAGACCAGATCGGCGAAGCCGGTGCCGTCGCCGATGGTGATGCGCCACGGCTGGCGCGGCGTCTCCGGGCGCTCATGGCGGATGATCTCGGCGGCGACGGTCGCCAGCGTGCCCGGCCGCAGATCGCGGATCGCGACGCGCGCGCTGCGGTCGAGATGGCCCTGCGGCAGATGGAACAGCAGGTCCACCACCCGCTCGCCGCCGATGGCGCGGGCGAACAGGGCCCGCCGCGCCGGCCCCACGCCGGGCAGCGTGTCCAGGGAGGCAAACAGCGGCGCGAGCAATCGGGCGGGCGTTTCGTGTTCCACGGGCTGACAGGGTGCGGCGGCGCCGCTATATCCCACCGCGCGCATGATTGACCAAACCCTCCCCGAGACGGCCGGGCTCGAGGCCCGCCGCAAGCGGCTCCTGTTCCGCGCCACCCATCGCGGCACCCACGAGACGGATCTGCTCGTCGGCGGCTATGTCGCCCCGCGCCTGGCCTCGCTCTCGGAGGCCGAGATCGCCGCCATCGAGGCGGTGCTGGAGCTGCCGGACGTCGATCTGGCCGACTGGCTCTCCGGCCGCCGGCCGATCCCCGCCGAGTATGCCTCGACGCCGCTGCCGGCGATGCGCGCCGCCGTCCTGGAACGCTCAGACCGGGCGCGCCCATGAGTGCGATCCAGGTCCATGGCGTGCCGGAAGGGTTCGACGCGCTGCTGCTCGCCCGCCGCCGCGCCGAGCACCGCGGCGCGGTGCTGCACGTGGCGCGCGACGACCAGCGCATGGCGGCGCTGGCCGAGGCGCTCGCCTTCTTCGCCCCCGATCTCGAGGTGCTGCGCTTCCCGGCCTGGGACTGCCTGCCCTACGACCGGGTCTCGCCGAACGCCGAACTCGTCGCCGAGCGCGTCGCGACGCTGAGCCGGCTGCTCCATCCGCGCCCGCGCCTGGTCTTGACCACGGTGAACGCGCTGGTCCAGCGCGTCGCCCCGCCGGCGAGCTTCGCCGGCGCCAGCTTCAGCCTCGCCGCCGGCGGCAGCGTCGATGCCGCGGCCCTGGTCGGCTTCCTCGAAGCCAACGGCTACGCCCGCACCGGCACGGTGATGGAGCCCGGCGAATACGCCACCCGCGGCGGCATCGTCGATCTCTTCCCCGCCGGGGAGCGCGCGCCGGCGCGGCTCGACCTGTTCGGCGACAGCATCGAATCGATCCGCCGGTTTGACCCGGCGACCCAGCGCAGCGGCGCCGCGGTGAAGCGGCTGGAGCTGCGCCCGGTCTCCGAGCTGGCGTTCGACGCCGCCGCGATCAGCCGCTTCCGCATCGGCTGGCGCGAAGCCTTCGGCGCCGCCGCCGCCGCCGACCCGCTCTATCAGGCGGTCTCCGACGGCCGCCGCCAGCCCGGGCTGGAACATTGGGCGCCGCTGTTCCACGACGCCATGGCGACGCTGCTGGACTATCTGCCGGACGCCTCGGTGAGCCTCGACCACCAGGCCGAGGCGGTGCTGGCGGCGCGGCTGGAGATGATCGCGGACCATTACGCCGCCCGCCGCCTGCCGCCGCGCGACGGCGAGGTGCCCTACCGCCCGCTGCCCCCGGCCCGGCTCTATCTCGACCGCGCCGAGTGGGACGCGATGCTGGCGCGCGGGCCGCTGTTCGCCTTCGCCCCGTTCGCCCGGCCGGACGATGGCCCCGGAGTAGACGCCGGCGGCCGGCCGGCGCCGCTGTTCGCCCGCACCGCGCAGGGTGGGGAAAACGCCTTCGCCCAGCTCCGCGCCCAGGCCGAGCGCTGGGCGGGCGAGCGCCGCCGCCTGCTTCTCGCCGCCTTCACCGCCGGCTCGCGCGACCGGCTCGGCCTGCTGCTGCGCGAGCACGCCATCGCCGCCGCGCCGGCGGAGACCTGGGCCGAGGCGCAGCGCACGCCGCCCGGCACCGCGGCGCTGGTGACGCTGGGCCTGGAACGCGGGTTCGTCGCCGAGGGCCTGGCCGTGGTCGGCGAGCAGGACCTGCTCGGCGAGCGCATCTCCCGCCCGCCGCGGCGGCGCAAGCGGGCCGAGCAGTTCATCGCCGAGGCCACCGAGATCGCCGAGGGCGACCTCGTCGTCCACCAGGATCACGGCATCGGCCGCTATGACGGGCTCGCCACCCTCACCGTCGACGGCGCGCCGCACGACTGCCTGCGGCTGATCTACGACGGCAACGAGAAGCTGTTCCTGCCGGTCGAGAACATCGAGATGCTCTCGCGCTTCGGCGCCGAGACCGCCGGCGTCGCGCTCGACAAGCTCGGCGGCGCCTCGTGGCAGGGGCGCAAGGCGCGGGCCAAGGCGCGCATCCGCGACATGGCCGCCGGCCTCATCCGCATCGCCGCCGAACGGCGCGTGCACTCGGCCGACCCGCTGACCCCGGCGCCGGGCACCTACGAGGAATTCTGCGCCCGCTTCCCCCACGCCGAGACCGACGACCAGGCCCGCGCCATCGCCGACGTGCTGGAGGATCTCGCCTCCGGGCGGCCGATGGACCGGCTGATCTGCGGCGATGTCGGCTTCGGCAAGACCGAGGTGGCGCTGCGCGCCGCCTTCGTCGCCGCCACGGCCGGCACGCAGGTCGCCGTCGTGGTGCCGACGACGCTGCTGGCGCGTCAGCACTACCGCACCTTCACCGCCCGCTTCGCCGGGCTTGATCTCTGCATCGCCCAGCTCTCGCGCATGGTCGGCGCCCGCGACGCGGCGGAGGTGAAGCGCGGCATGGCCGAGGGGCGGGTGAACATCGTCATCGGCACCCACGCGCTGCTCGCGAAAGGCATCGGCTTCGCCCATCTCGGCCTGCTCATCGTCGATGAGGAGCAGCATTTCGGCGTCGCCCACAAGGAACGGCTGAAACAGCTCAAATCCGACGTGCACGTGCTGACGCTGACGGCGACGCCGATCCCGCGCACGCTGCAACTGGCGCTGACCGGCGTGCGCGAAATGAGCGTCATCGCCACCCCGCCGGTGGACCGGCTCGCCGTGCGCACCTTCATCATGCCGTTCGACGCCGTGGTGGTGCGCGAGGCGATCCAGCGCGAGCGCTTCCGCGGCGGGCAGGTGTTCTGCGTCGTGCCGCGCATCGAGGACCTGCCGCGCCTGGCCGACCGGCTGGGCGAGATCGTGCCGGAGGCGCGGGTGGTCCAGGCGCATGGAAGGCTTGCGCCCACCGAGCTCGAACGGGTGATGACCGAGTTCGGCGACGGCCGCTACGACATCCTGCTCTCGACCAACATCGTCGAGAGCGGGCTGGACATGCCCTCGGTGAACACGCTGCTGATCCACCGCGCCGACCTGTTCGGCCTCGGCCAGCTCTACCAGCTGCGCGGGCGCGTCGGCCGCGGCAAGCAGCGCGGCTACGCCTATCTCACCTGGCCGGCCAACCATCTGCTCTCGGCCGCGGCGGAGAAGCGGCTGCAGGTGATGCAGACGCTGGACAGTCTCGGCGCCGGCTTCACCCTGGCCAGCCACGATCTCGACATCCGCGGCGCCGGCAACCTGCTCGGCGAGGAGCAGTCCGGCCATATCCGCGAGGTCGGCATCGAGCTCTACCAGCAGATGCTGGAGGACGCGGTGGCCGACCTGCGCGCCGACGCCGGCCACGCGACGGCGGCCGAGCGGGACTGGACGCCGAACATCAATCTCGGTCTGCCGGTGCTGATCCCGGAGGGCTACGTGGCGGAGCTGCCGGTCCGCCTCGGCCTCTACCGCCGCGTCGCCGCGCTGGCCTCGGACGCGGAGAGCGAGGCGCTGGCGGCCGAACTCGTGGACCGGTTCGGCAAGCTGCCGGCGGAGGTGGAGAACCTGCTCGCCGTGGTCGCGCTCAAGCGCGCCTGCCGCGCCGCCGGGGTGGAGAAGCTGGAGGCCGGGCCGAAGGGCATGGTGCTGGCCTTCCGCGCCAACGCCTTCGCCAACCCGGCCGGGCTGGTGGCGTGGCTGGCGACCAAGGGCCGGAACAGCGGCATCCGGCTGCGCCCGGACCACAAGCTGGCGCTGGTCCAGGACATGGGCCTGGCCGAACGGCTGAAGGTCGGGCGCGATCTTCTCGGCCAGCTCACCCGCCTCGCGGCCCAGGCCAAGGCCGCGTAGGCGCGCGAACGTCCCGAGCGCCTTCGCGCCAGTTCTCCCGCGCGCCTACGCGCGACACGTCCCGCGCGCTTACGCGCGACGCCCCCCCGAGCGTCCGCGCGCTTACGCTTCCCGCTTGCGTCCCGGCGGGCGGCCGCGGCGGCCGGGGACCTTCGCCGGGCGCTCCTCCGGCTTCGCCGCCGCCTTGCGGCCGAGCCCGATTTCCTTGGCCAGGGCGGAGCGGCGCTCGGCATAGTCCGGCGCGACCATCGGATAGGTCGGGGGCAGGCCCCATTTCTGCCGGTACTGGTCGGGCGTCATGCCGTAGGAGGTCATCAGATGCCGTTTCAGCATCTGCAAACGCTTGCCGTCCTCCAGGCAGACGATGTGGTCGGGGAAGACCGAACGTTTGATCGGCACCGCCGGCACCAGCTTGGCTTCCTCCACCGGCGCGGCACCGCTGCCGGCCAGCGCGCGGTAGACGCTCTCGATGAGCGCCGGCAGAGCCTCGGCGCTCACCGTATTGTGGGTGACGTGCGCGGCGACGATCTGCGCGGTCAGGCGGAGCAGGGAGGGCAGGGCGGTTTCGCTCATGGCAACCTTTTGCGGGCACGAAGTCAGGGACCGGTCCCGGCGCGAGGCGCGGGTCAACCGCCGCCGCGCCCGGCCCGGGCAACGCGGCACGGCACGACGTTTTGAAGCCGTTTCCGCTTTGCTTCAAGCCCTTTTGCCATGCCGCCCGCCTCGCGTTTCATTTTCTTGCCGAATCGGCCCCGGCGGCGACGAGGGCACAGGCCAGCAGCAGCGCCGCCATCGGCACCGCCGTGCCGTTGGCGAGCAGCCCGGCCAGCGTGCTGGAAGCGGCGCCGAGGGCGAACTGCCACGTCCCCATCAGCGCCGAAGCCGAGGCGGCGTGGGCGGCGTGGCGCGCCAGGGCGGCGGCCACCGCGGCCGGCATGAGAAAGCCGAGGCTGGCGACGGCGAGCGAGATCGGCGGCATCACCGTCCAGGTCGCGACCCGGCCGCTGAGCGCCACCACGCCGAGCGCCAGCGCCGCCGCCAGCAGCGTCCGCGCCGCGAGCCGCACCACGCGCCCGACGCCGAGCCGGCCGACGAGGCGGGCATTGACCTGCGCGGCGGCGATGAAACCGGCCGCGTTGGCGCCGAACACCATGCCGTACTGCGTCGGGCTGAAATGCAGCAGCCCGATGAACAGGCCCGGCGAGCCGGCGAGGTAGGCGAACATCCCGGCCATCCCCGCCGCCCCGGCGAGCGCGTTGGTGGCGAAGCTCCGCTCCATCCCGATGGCGGCGTAGCGCGCGGCGATGCCGCCCAGGGTCAGCCGGATGCGCATCGTCTCGGGCAGCGTGTCCGGCAAGTAGCGCCAGACCAGGGCGCAGCTGACGACGCCATAGACCGTCGCCACCCAGAAAATCACCCGCCAGTCCGCCACCGCCAGCAGCATCCCGCCCAGCGTCGGGGCGAGGATCGGCACCACCCCGGTGACCAGCATCAGCCGCGCCAGCATCCGCGCCGTCGCCGTGCCTTCGGTGAGGTCGCGCACCACCGCCCGCGGCACCACCATCGAGGCCGAGGCGCCGAGCGCGGCGAGCAGGCGCCAGACCGAGAAGCTCGCCAGCCCCGGCGCCAGCGCGCAGCCGGCGGAGGCGAGGGTGTAGAGCGCGGTGCCGGCGAGCAGGGGCAGGCGCCGGCCGAACCGGTCGGCGAGCACGCCCTGCATCATCTGGCCGCAGGCCAGCCCGGCGAACCAGGCCGCCAGCGTGAGCTGCGCGCCGCCGCCGAACTCGGCGCCGATGCGCGGGAAGGCCGGCAGATACATGTCGGTCGAGAGCGGGCCGACGGCGGAGAGCGTGCCGAGCAGCAGCGTGAGGCCGAGCGGCACCGTTTGGCCGACCCGCCGGCGGTTCACGTCATGCCGCCATCGACCGCGATCGTCTGGCCGCTGATGTAGCCGGCCTCGGCCGAGGCGAGGAACCCGACCAGGGCGGCGACCTCCGCCGGGGTGCCGGCGCGCTTCATCGGCACGATCTCGGCGATGCGCCGCGCATCCATCACCGCCTCGACCGCGGGCGAGGCGATGATCCCCGGCGCCACCGCGTTCACCGTCACCCCCCGGCTCGCCACCTCGCGCGAGAGCGAGCGCACGGCGCCGATCAGCCCGGCCTTGGCGGCGGCATAGTTGGTCTGGCCGCGATTGCCGATCAGCGCCGAGACCGAGGCGATGGCAATGATGCGGCCGAACCGCGTCGCCAGCATCGGCAGCAGCAGCGGCTGGGTGACGGCGAAGAACCCGTCCAGCGACACCGCGATCACCTCGCGCCACTGCGCCGCGCGCATCCCGGCCAGCGGCGCGTCGATATGGATGCCGGCGTTGTGCACCAGCACCTGGATCGGCCCCTCGGCCAGCAGCGCCGCCAGCGCCTCGGCCGCCGCCGCCGGGTCGGCGAGGTCGAAGCCGATGGCGCGCCCGCCGATCTCCCCGGCCAGCGCCTCGGCCGCCGCCGCGCCGCGATGGTAGTGGACCACGACCGCGAGCCCCGCGGCGGCGAGGCGGCGGCAGATCGCACCGCCGAGCGGGCTGGCCCCGCCGGTGACCAGCGCGCGCATCAGCCGCGCCCGGGTTCGGCGGGCAGAGGCGCGAACGCGATCAGCGCCTCGCCGCCCGCCAGCGTCCGCCCGTCCTCGGCGAGGAGGGAGAATTCATAGCGCATCGCCCGTGCATCCCCGGCCAGCAGTTGCGCCGTCACGCCCATGGTGCCGATCGCCGCCGCGTCCAGCCGCGCGCAGGCGAACCGCGCCGCGCGCAGGCTGGCGAGCAGGCCGGGCGGCGTCGGCTCGCCGCCGATCAGCGCGCCGTGCAGCGCCGCCGCCTGCAGCCCGTATTCGATGCCCGCCACCGCCGGCAGAATGCCGTGCCGGCGCAGCGGATTGGCCGGGTCGAGATGCGAGCGCGCCAGGCAGCGCACCCGCCCCGCATCCCACCCGGCGACGCGCTCCAGCAGGCACATCCGGCCCTGGTGGGGGATCAGGCGGAGAATGGCGGCGCGGTCAAGCATCGCCAGGCTCGAAGGCAAGGTCCAGGCGCGCGTCGAGATAGGGCAGCGCCAGCCGCGCCGGCCGGCCGGCGGCGATCGCCGCCAGCAGCGGCAGCGCCTGGGCGGCGGGATTGGCCTCGGCCAGCCGGCGCAGCGCCGGCGGCAGGGCGGCGAACGGCGCCTCGGCCGGCACCGGCTGATAGCGCACGGCGAGCCGGCCAAGCCCGCCCCCCTCCGGTTCCGCCTCCACCGGTGCGAGCACGAAGGCGGCGGCGAACCCGGTCTCGGTGCGGCGCTTGGCGGCGAGCGGGGCGGGCAGCGGCGCGTCATGGACGCAGAACAGCACCGGCGCCCCGGCCGCCAGCTCCACCATGGCGGCGAGCAGCCCGGCGGCGAAGGTGGCGTCGTGCAGCGCGATGCACTGGGTCGGCGCACGCGAGCCGATGGCGATGGTCCAGTAGCCGGCGGCGGCGTTGTGCACCGAGTTGTGGAACTGGGTCGGCGACAGCTGCGGCGCCGGCCGCGCCAGCTCCTCCAGCAGCGCATGGACCACGGCGCCGTCCCCGTTCGAGGTGGCGAAGACATTGTGCGCCGCGTGCGGATCGATCCCGGCCATGGCCACGGCCTCGGCGGCGGTGGCCAGGGCGAGGCGGACGGTGGTGCCGAGGCGGCGGCGCTCGGCCGGCGGCAGCAGCCCCGGTACCGGCGGCGGCGCGTCCTCGGCCGCCCACGGCGCCTGCCCGGCCAGCACCGCGCGGCTCGCCGGAAACCCGGGCAGGCCCGAGCCCCACAGCCCGACGCCGAGGATCCGCGCCGGGATCATGCGCCGCCCGGCCGGCCGAGCACGAGGCAGCAATTGCCGCCGCCGAACCCGAAGGAATTGCTGAGCACCCGCCGCACCGGGCGTGCGCGCCCCGGCCGCTCCTTCCCGGAGGGCGGCAGCGGCACGCGCAAGCCCGGGTCCGGCTGGTCGAGATTGAGCGGCGCCGGCACGAGCCCGTGCTCGATCGCCAGGGTGGCGAGGATGGCCTCGACGATGCCGGCCGCGCCCAGCGTGTGCCCGGTGTAGGCCTTGGTCGAGCTGGCCGGCACCGCGTCCGCGAAGACCGCGAACACCGCCTGGTCCTCGGCGGCGTCGTTGGCCGGGGTGCCGGTGCCGTGGAGATTGATCCAGTCGATCGCCCCCGGCGCCAGCCCGGCGGCGCCGAGCGCGGCGCGCATCGCCATCGCCGCCCCGGCGCCGTCGGGGCGCGGCGCGGACAGGTGATATCCGTCCGAGGAGGCGCCCCAGCCGAGCAGGGCGAACGCGTCCGGCGGCGCCGCCTCGGCGCGTTCGAGCAGCAGGAACCCGGCCGCCTCGCCGATGGAGAGCCCGTCGCGCGCGGCGTCGCCTGGCCGGCACGGGCCGGCGGCGATCAGTTCCAGCGCGGCGAACCCGGCCAGGGTCAGGCCGCAGAGACTGTCCGCCCCGCCCACCACCGCGGCATCGACGATCCCGGCCGCGATCAGCCGCGCCCCGAGCCCGACCGCCTGGGCCGAGGAGGCGCAGGCGGTGGAGACGGTGAAGGCCGGCCCGGCGAGGCCGAGGGCGGCGCGGACGAAGCGCGGCAGCGCGCCGAGATCGTGGGTGTGCTCGAAATCGAGCCAGTCCGGCAGCGCCCCGCTCGCCGCGTCCCGCGCCCGGTAGGCTTCCTCGGAGGCCAGCACGCCGGAGGTGGAGGTGCCGAGCACGACGCCGACGCGCCCGGGGCCATGGCGGCGGGCGGCGGCGCCGACGGCGGCGGCGAACCCGTCCGCGTCGAGGGCGAGATGCGCCAGCCGGTGGTTGCGGCAATCGAACGCCGCCAGCCGCGCCGGCAGCCGGTGGCTCTCGACGCCTTCGACCCGGCCGATGAAGCCGCGGCGCTGGCCGGCGAAATCGCACGCCACCAGCCCCGAGCGCCCGGCCGCGAGCGCCGCCGCCGTCGCCGCCAGCCCGTGGCCGAGGGCGCTGACCAGCCCGCGCGCGGTGATGGCAAGCTCTGGCGGTGCCGGGTCGGTCATCGCGGCCATGGATCGTCCTCGGTTCGTTCCGACAGAGATATCGTCGCGGGCCGCTCGCCGGCAAAGAGGAAGGCGAACACCATCGCCGCCAGCGCGCCCACGGCGACGGTGGCGCCGATGCCGCGCAGCACCGGGGTGCGGCTCAGCGCCAGCACGCCGAAGGTCGCAAGCGTCATGGCATTGCACAGCGCCAGCGTCGAGAGGGTGCGGGCGCGCTCCTCGGTGTCGAGCTGGCGGCGGGCGAAGAACAGCGCGTAGTCCAGCCCGACGCCGGCCATCAACTGCAGCGCGACGAGGTGGAACAGGGTGAGCCGCGCACCGGCGGCGGCGAGCGCGGCGAGGGTGAGCAGGATGGCGGCGGCGATGGCACCGAGCACACCGGCGATGCGCGCCGGATCGCGCAGGAACAGCGCCAGCGCCACCAGCACGGCGAGGCCGCCGGCGGCCAGCCAGCGCCAGGCCTGGGCGGTGTAGGCGGCGAGCAGCGCATCGGCGCTGGCCTTCACCTCCAGGCGCATCAGCCCAGGGGTGGCGCCCAGCGCGCCGGCGAGCACGGCGCCATCGGCGGCGCGGGCCGGGGCGATGACGCCGAACCAGCGCTCGCCGGCCCCGGATGGGCCGACATGCAGCATGAGCGGCGCCAGCCGGGCGGCGAGGAACGGGTTCAGATCCTGCGGCCGGAGCGGGGCGAGCGTCCGGCTGGCGGCGATATCGGCCTGGAACGGGGCGAAGGCGGCGGCGCGGAACGGCGTGCCGGCGATGGCGCTTTCCATCGCAGCGGCGAGTGTCGCGGCGTCCGGCAGCGCCGCCTGGCGCGCGCGCTGGGTCGCCTGGCTCGGCAGCAGGCGCGCGGCCAGCGTCACCGGGGCGATGCGCCCCGCCGCTTCGAGGCCGGCGATGCGCGGCATCAGCGCCTCCTCCGCGGCCAGGACGCTGTCGAGGTCCGGCCCGGGGACGAGGAGGATTTCGCCCATGTCCGGGGCGCCGAGCTCGGCGCGCAATTCGGCGTCGAGCGCCAGCGCCGCCGGCGGCACCGGGCTGAGCCGGGCGAGGTCGGTCTCCAGCGTCAGCCCGTGCGGCCCGGCGAGCAGGCCGAGCGCGGCGCCGGCCGGCACCAGCGCCCAGAGCCGGAAGCGCCGCAGCCGCTCGATCCGCAGCAGCCGTTCCGGCGCGCGCAACGGCACCGGCGCGAGGCCGGCGGCGACGATCAGCGGCGCCAGGGCGAACCGCGTCACCGCCGCCGCCGTCACCACCCCGGCGAGCGCGAACAGGCCGAGCTGGGCGAGGCCGGGGAAGGCCGAGCCGAGCATCGAGGTCAGGCCGAGCGCGGCACAGAGCACGGCGAGGGAGAATGCCGGCCCGATGCGCCGCAGCGTGCCGGCCTGCGCCTCGCCCTGCTTGCGATGGCCGATCAGCAGCACCGGGTAGTCCACCGTCACGCCGAGCATGGTCATGCCGAAGCCGAGGGTGACGACATGGACGAACCCGAAGGCGAGCTGCACCGCGAGGGCGGCGGCGGCGAGGCTGGCCAGCAGCGGGATCAGCACCACCGCCAGCACCGCGGGCGAGCGGAAGCGCCAGAGCAGCAGCGCCAGCACGGAGACCGCCGAGATCAGCGTCAGACGGTGCGCGTCCGCCCGCATCGCCGCCGCCGCTTCGGCGGCGAACACCGGCGGGCCGGCGAGCAGCAGGCGTGGATGGCCCGGGGATGCGCCGCCGGCCAGGGCGGCGAAGGCGGCGCGGATGGTGGCCAGCGCGGCGCCGCCGGACTCGAGCCCGCCGCCCGCCGTCTGCGCCAGCAGCAGCGCGCGCGGCGCATCGGCCGGCCGGTCGGGCGCGAACCAGGCGCCGCCGCTCTGCCGCAGCCGCCCCTCGCCGGTCCAGGCGCCGAGCACGGCGGCGAACACGCCCGGCGGGTCGGTCAGCCCGTAGCGCTTGACCAGCGGCGCGGCCGACGAGCCGAGCCCGGCCACGAGCCCGGGCAGGGCCGCGTGCAGGCCGGGCGCGGTGAAGGCGGCCGGCGGCGCCGGCGCCAGCAGGTAGCGGTAGCGGAACAGCTGCTCCAGCGCCGCCGGGTCGGCGCCGGCGCCGCCATCGGCGACCAGGCGGAAGGCGCCGGAGGCGGTGAGCCGCGCGGCCAGGTCGCGCGCCAGCCGCGCCAGCACCGGCTCCGGCGCGCCCTCGATGCCGATCAGCACCAGCGTCGCCGCCGCGCCCTCGCGCAGCGTGTCCAGCACCAGCCGCTGCGACAGGCTGACGCCCTGCGGCAGCAGGTCCGCCATGTCGGCGCGCAGATCGACGCGGGCGAACACGCCGGCCACCAGCGCCGCGGCGAGGCCCAGCGCCAGCAGCAGCGGGCGCAGCGGACGGCTCATCGCCTCATCCCGGCCATTGCCCCGCTGCGTCGCGGCGGGTCATGGCAGCGGCGTGATGCGCATGCGCGCGGTGTCGCCATCGGCCTCGATGATGTCGATCTGCTCCGGCTCGGCGCCATGGCCCTCGACGGCGACGAGGCGGAGCAGCCTGGCCAGCGCCACGCTGCGCGGCGTCAGGCTGAGGCGCCAGGCGCCCTCGTCGCCGGCCAGCGCGACGGCGTAGCTGGCGCTGAGCCCGGCGAGGTCCCCGGCCAGGGTGCCGCGCACCGCCTCCACCAGCGCCGCCAGCTCCGGGCGGGACACGAGATCGAAGGTCTCGACCCGGCCGTCATGCTCGAAGCGCAGCGCCGTGCCATCGACGACGAGCCGCTCCGGCGCCGGCGCAATGGTGATTTTCTCCAGATGGGACGGGCGGCGATAGACCAGCTCGCCGCGCGCCTCGATCGGGGTGGCCAGCGCCGCCAGATGCTTGTCCTCGACGAAGCGCGCATGCCGCGCCGGCACTGCCGCCAACCGGGCCATCAGCGCCTCAAGCGTCCAGCCCGGCGCCGCCGGCGACGACGCCGCCGCGGACGCCGGGGGGATCGGCGCCAAGGGACGGATGGCCAGCAGAAGGATGACCAGGGTGAGCAGCGGCAGGCGGCGCGGTGGCAGCGTCATTGTCCCACACATCGAAAAAATTGAACCAGCTGAAAGGGTGCGCGCGGCAGGCGGCTTCCAGCCAGGCCGCATAGCGCGCCACCGCAGCCGCCAGCGCCGCGGCGCGCTCAGCCCGCGGCAGCACCAGCGGGTCGGCGAAGGGCTCGAAGCGGAGCGCGTAGTGCGCCCGGCCGATCCGCACCGCGCGGCAGAGCAGCACCGGCGCGCCGAGGGCGGCGGCGAGGGCCATCGGCCCGGCCGGAAACGCCGCCGGGGCGCCGAGGAACGGCACCCGCACCATGCGCTCCGGGCGCGGCGCGCGATCGGCCAGGACGCCGACGAACCCGCCGGCCGCGATGGTCTCGGCGACGGCGAGCATGCTGCCCGGCCGGCCGACCTCGATCACCGCGGCGGCGAAGGCAGGATCCCGCCGCGCCAGCCAGGCGGTGAGCGGGCCCGGCGGCGGGCGGTGCATCAGCGCCTTCACCGGCACCGGGCAGGCGCGCGTGGCGAGCAGGCGCAGCGCCTCGAAACTGCCGAGATGGGCGCCGAGCAGCAGCGCCCCGCGCCGCGCCTCGACCAGGCGCTGGAGATACTCGACCCCCTCGCAGTCGAGCCGGAACCGCCCGGCACGGCCGGCGGCGAAGAGCAGCCGGTCGAACTGGACCGCGGCGAAGGCGTGGATGTGGCGGAACAGGTCCGCCAGCCGCGGCGCGCGCCCGAGCACGCGGGCGAGATAGGCGCGCGAGGCGGCCCGCGCCGGCCCGCCGGTGGCGAGAAAATAAAGGCTGATCGGCACCAGCAGCGCGCGCCCGAGCCCCTCGCCCAGGCGCAGCGTCAGCCAGGCCATCAGCGCCACCAGCGCCGTGCTGCCCCGCTCCGGCCGGCGCGTCCAGGCCAGGGACATGCTAGCGGTCCGATGCCGGCGCCCGCTTCCAGGCGCCGGCTGAATCGGTCCGCCAAAACGAGCTGGTGCTCTGACCCAGGTCGAATTTTCCGAGCATGTCAGAGCACTAGCCCCTCGGGACCGGCGGCCCGAAGCTTGCGGTGCCGCTGAGGGCCAGCGCCGGGCCGACATGGGCGGCGAAGGCGAGCCCCTTCGGCGTCGCGCTCGCGCGCACGCTCACCACCTCGCCCGGCGCCACCGGGCGGCGGAATTTCACGCCCTCCAGCGACGCGAGAGCGGCCTCGGTCCCGACCAGCGCGGCCAGGGCGGCGACGGTCTCGGCCAGCAGCACCGCGCCCGGCACCAGCGGCCGGCCGGGGAAATGCCCGTCCAGGCAGGGATCGTCCGCGGCGATGGCGAACTCGGTGATCGCCGGTTGGGAGATGGCCGGTTGGGAGATGGCCGGTTGGGAGATGGCCGATGGGGCGGGTTGGGCGGGCGGGCGCATCAGCCTTGTCCGGCGGTCTCGGTCGCACCGGGTTCGGCGAAGCCCGGTTCCGCGCGCGCGAGCCCGGCCAGGGCCGTGCGCGGCAGCTTGCCCACGGCGTTGCGCGGCAGCCGGTCCAGCTTGATGATCCGCCGCGGCATGAAGGTCGGGTCGATGCGCAGGCGCAGCGCGGCGCGGATCTCGGCGGCGCTGCGCTCGGGGGCGACGACGAAGGCGGACAAGCGGGCCTGCGGCCGCGTCTCGAGATCGTCGGGGACGACGAAGGCGCCGTCGATCACCCCCTCGATCCCGGTCAGGGCCTGGTTCAGCGCCGCCAGCGAGACGCGCTTGCCGGCGCGCTTCACCACGTCCTCGCGGCGGCCGAGGAGGCGGAAGCGGGTGGGATCGACCAGCTCGACCAGGTCGGCGATGACCCCGGGCGCGGCGCCGGTTGCGTGCACGGCAATGCCCGCCGGGCGCGGGTCGAGGCGGATGTCGTCATAGACCTGCCAGGGTTCGTCGGCGCCGGCGCGGCGGGTGGCGATGGCGCCGATCTCGGTGGCGCCGAAAATCTCGAACACCGGGGCGGCGAAGGCGCGCTCGGCGGCCCGGGCGGCGGCGGCCTCCAGCGGCGCGGTGGCGGAGATGATGCCGGAAAGCGGCGGCAGGCCGGGGCGGGCGGCGAGCAGGGCGCGCAGGTGCAGCGGCGTCGTCACCAGCCAGCGCGGCGCCGGCATCGCGGCGAGCGCGGCGGCGATGTCGGCGGGGTAGAGGGTCTCGCCGCAGAAGCTCGCCACCGGGGCGTGGAAGGCGATCAGCAGCGTGCTCTCGAACCCGTACATGTGCTGCGACGGCACCGTGCCGACGACGCTGGCCGCCGGCTCCGCCGTCAGCGCGAAGCGCCGCGCCGCGGTGAGCGAGCGGGCGAGCAGGCCGCCCCAGCGCTTCTCGTGCGCCACCGGATCGCCGGTGGTGCCGGAGGTGAGCACGATGGCGGCCCGGCGGGACGCCGGGATTATCGGCATCGCCACGCCCGCGGCGCCGCCGGGGAGCGCGGCGGACCAGTCCGGCGGCGCGAGCCGGTGCAGCGGCAGCTTGCTGCCGGCCAGGGTGTGGGCGGCGAACCCGTCCGGCTCGACCAGCGCATAGGCGCCGGGGAAGCGCGCCGGGAGCTGCGCCAGCTCGCGCGCCGTCGGCACCCCGGCGAGGATGCTCACCTGCCCGCGCACCAGCGCGGCGGCGAACCCGAGCGCGACATGCAGCCGGTCGCGGCAGAGATTGACCATCGCGGGTGCTGCCGGCAGCGACGCGGCGAGCCGCATCGCGGCGGCGAGGAAGGCATCGGCGCTGACGGCGATCCCGGGGCGGCGGAACAGCACCGCCTCGCCCCGGCGCAGCAGCAGCGGCGCGGCCGGCTCAGGCGGCGCGCGCATGGCGTTGCCCAGGACGGAGCGCGGGGGAACGGGGGTTAGGTCGCGACCTGCTCGGCGATGAAGGCGGAGAGCGCGGTGAGCGAGGCGAAAATCTCGCCGTTGCGCTCGTCGTCGGCGCGCAGCTCCAGCCCGTAGGTGCGCGAGATCGCCAGCGCGAGTTCGAGCGCGTCGATGGAATCGAGACCAAGCTCACCACCGAACAAGGGCGCATCCGGATCAATCTCCTCGGGCGCGATTTCGAGATGCAGGGTCTCGACCACGAGGCGCGCCAGCGCCGCCGCGTCGTGCGCCGCCGTCCCCTGCCGCGTCTGCGTTGACTCTGCCCCCAACGACCTCGCCCCCAAACGGCTGCACCGGTTTCCATGCCCGCCCGGGTTCCGCGCTACCCTGTGGCTTGGCATCGCGGCCGGATGGGCGAAACTACCAACCTTGCCCCCTGGTCGCAACCAGCCGGACGAGACCACTCCCGATGTCCACGCGCCCGATCAGCTTCACCATCGACGTCGAAGACCACCGCGCCGGGCTGGCGGGGCCGCGGCGCTACCAGGCGGCGACCCGGCGGCTGGCCGATTTTCTCGCCGCGCATGGCATCCGCGGCACGTTCTTCGTCGTCGGCGACCTCGCCGGGGAAGCCGCCGGCCTGATCCGCGCGCTCGCCGCCGCGGGCCACGAAATCGGCTGCCACGGCGCCCATCACCGCTTGCTGGCGGCGGAGGATCCGGCCCGGCTGCCGGCGGCGCTGGCGGCGGCGAAGGCGCGGCTGGAGCAGGCGGCGTGCCAGAAGGTGGCAGGGTTCCGCGCGCCCTATTTCTCGCTCACCCCGGCCAGCCGCTGGGCGGTCGGGGCCCTGGCCGCGGCCGGGTTCGCCTATTCCTCCAGCGTGCAGCCCGGCCGCGGCCCGGGCCAGCGTTTTCCCGGCGCCCCGCGCGCGCCGTTCCTCTGGCCCGAGGGGCTGCTCGAAATCCCCTGCCCGGTGCTGCCGCTCGGCCCGTTCGCCCTGGCGGTGCTCGGCGGCACCACGATGCGCTATCTCGCGCCGTGGGACTTCGCCTGGATGCGCCGCGCCCTCGGCCGGCAGGGCGGCGGGCAGGCGCTATGGACCTATTGCCACCCCTACGACATCGATACCGAGGAACAATTCGCCCGCCTGCCCGGCCTCACGCTCGCCAGCAGCCTGGCGCTGTGGGCCAATCGCGGCGCGACGCTGCGGCGCTGGCGCACGCTGGCGCGCACCCCCGCCCCGCCCCTCGCCGAGCGGGCGGCGGCGCTGCGCGCGGCGGCGGCGCCGTGGCCGGCGTGACCTACGCCCGCGCCAGCCGGCGCGCGGTGTGCAGCAGAATCTGCCGGTCCTCCGGCGTCAGCTCGCGGTAGAGCCGCAGCAGCGCCAGCTCGTCGCCGCGCGCCTGGCCGCCCTCGCCGGAGACCAGATATTCGAGCGAGACGCCGAGCGCCTCGGCGATGCGGGCGAGATTGCCGCGGATCTGGCCGGCGCGGTCGGTCTCCCACTGGGCCACGGCGGAGCGCGAAACCCCGACGGCGGCGGCGAGATCGTCCTGGGTCCAGCCCTTCTCCACCCGCGCGGCGCGGATGCGCGCGCCGGCGGAGGCAGGGGCGTCGGCAACGGGATGGGTCAGGGTCATGGCACACCCTACGTTAGTTTCTCTCACAACACCAGTTAGAATGCTTGACATGTGCGTTAGAATTGCTAACACTGCGCCCGGCCGCCCCGCAGCCCAGCGGGAGCCCGAACGGAGATCACCGCGATGCCCAAGAAACTGCTCTGGACCGAGGAAGGCGACACGCTGCTGGTCCAGCTGCGCCAGGCCGGCACCACCTGGGATGCCATCGCCGGCGCCCTCGGCGTCAGCCGCAACGCCGCGCTCGCCCGCGGCAAGGCGCTCGGCGCCCCGGCCGAGCCGGTCCGCGCCGTCGCCGCCGCACCGCTCGCCGCCGAGGAGGAGGACGAGGCCGAGCGCGCGCCGCTGCCGGCCGGGCATCCGCTGAGCTGGGGGCTGATCAATCGCGGCACCTGCCTGGAGGGCTCGCCCTATCCGCTGCCGGTGTTCTACCCCGCCGCGTCCCAGCGCCGGGGCGCCTGAGCATGGACACGACCCGCGATCCGGCGCCGCAACTGCGCGCCGCCGCCGTGTTCGGCCGCCTGGTCGGCGCCGGGCTGCTCGACGAGGCGGAATGCCTGCCGAAACTCGCCGCCGCCGCGCGCCGCGCCGCGCCGGGCCGCGACCCGGCCGGGCTCGCCGCCCGCCTCGCCTGGCGGCTGCGCGAGGCGGCGGCGGAGATGCGCCGCGCCCGCGCCGCCGCCGCCGCCACGCTCACCGCCGCCATCGCGCCGCTGCTGGACGCGCTGGCGCCGGCCGGGGCGATCCTCGATGCCGCCCACGCCGCCAACGCGCGCGCCGGCGCCGTGCTGCGCGGGGCGGAGGTGGAGATGCTGGCCGCCGAGGCGGTGCGCATCTGGCTCCGCCGCAACCGCACCACCCTCCTCGGCACCGAACTCGGGGGAGGCCGTCCTGGCCGGTAGCATCTGGGAAATGTGGGCCAGCCGGCGCGGTGAAACGCCGGCGCCCGCGGCGTTCGGCGCCACCCCGGCACCGCTCGTCGCCGTTCCCGCCGCCCTGCCCGAGCCCGGCGCGATTCCGCCGCGCGCGTGGCTCTACGGCACCTTCCTGGTGCGCGGGTTCGTCAGCCTGCTGGTGGCGCCGGGCGGGGTGGGGAAATCCTCCCTCGCGCTCGCCCAGGCGCTGGCGCTGGCCACCGGCCGGCCGCTGCTCGGCGAGCACGTGCACCATTCCGTGCCGGTGTGGGTGCTCAACCTGGAGGACCCGCTGGAGGAGCTGGACCGCCGCCTCGCCGCGCTGATGCTGCGCCACGCCATCACCCGCGCCGCGGTGGCGGGGCGGCTCTTTCTCCATTCCGGCCGCACCCGCCCGCTGCGCCTGGCCGAGGAGGGGCCGAACGGCATCGCCTTCCCCGACCGCGACGGGCTGATCGCCGCCGCGCGCGCCGCCGGCGTCGGCGCGCTGGTGGTGGACCCGTTCGTCAAATCCCACCGGCTCGACGAGAACGCCAACGACGCGATGGACGCCGCCGCCACCGCCTGGGCCGAAGTGGCGGAGGCGACCGGGGCCGCGGTGCTGCTGGTGCACCATGTGCGCAAGGGCGCGGCGAGCGACGTGGAGGCGGCGCGCGGGGCCAAGGCGCTGACCGACGCCGCCCGCGCGGCGCATCTGCTCAGCCCGATGTCGGCCGAGGACGCGGCCGAGCTCGGCATCGAGCCGGCGGAGCGCTGGCGCCATGTCCGGCTCGACGACGCCAAGGCCAACCTCGCCCCGCGCGCCGGCCGCGCGGCGTGGTACCGGCTGGACACGGTTCGGCTCGGCAACGGCTCCGCCGACTACCCGAACGGCGACAGCGTCGCCGCCATCATCCGCTTCCAGCCGGAGAGCGTGTGGAAGCGGCTGAGCCCGGCGCAGTGCCACGCGGTGCTGGACCGGCTGGAGGCGGGACCGGAGCCGGGCGCGCTCTACGCCGCCCACCGGCGCGGGCTGGGCGCGGCGCGCTGGGCCGGGCGGGTGGTGATGGAGGTGACCGGGCTCGGCGAGGCCGAGGCGGCGCAGGTGATCGGCACCTGGCTCAAGACCGGGCTTCTGATCGAGGTGGAATATCGCGACGCGGCGCAGCGCAAGCTGCGCCAGGGCGTGCGCGTGGTGGCGGCGAAACGGCCCAGCGGCCGGCGCGCCGCGGACAATTTCTGACAGCAACGGGAGTGTGGCGCATGGCGATGAATGGCGCAGGATTTGGCGCGACTGATGGCGCGACGAGGGGCACGGCAGACGCGGCGGGCCGCGCGGCTGCGCCATCGCCCTCTGGGGAACCCAGAGGGCATGGCGCAACGCGGGCGTTGGCCCCGACCGCCTCGGCGCGGGCCGGCTTGGCGCCAGGCGGCTCGGAGCGAGGCCGGGCGCGTGGCGCGGAGATCGGCGCGAACCATGGCGCGGTGAGTGGCGCGGCGAGTGGCGCGGCGAATGGCGCGGCCGCGATCGACCCCCGCTTCATCGTCGCGCGGCTGGAGGAGGCCGGGCGCACCCTGCTCGCCCTGCCGCAGCGCGGCTACTCGCCCGGGCTCAGGATGAACCGGCTGGACATCGTGCAGGAGGCGGTGGAAGCCTATGGCTGGTCCGAAGGCCGCATCCGCCTGCCCGTCCCGCCCGCCCAGCGCATCACCCGCATGGACGAAAGCTTCGCCTGGCTGCGCCTGATCCCCGAGGACCGCTACGTGCTGCGCCGCATCGTCGGCGCCCGCGCCCTGGTGAGCCCCTACACCGACCGCCACCTCTACCCCTGGCGCCGCCTCGCCACCCTGCTCGGCGCCGACCACAAGGCGGTGCAGCGCTGGCACGCGCAGGGGGTGGGGCTGATTGTGCAGGGGTTGGGGGGGTGACGACGAGAGTGAGAATAGCCTACTCTTGCCGCCGCGCCGGCATGCAGCAACGCAAACGCAACCTCCTGCGCCGATGAATGAACCCGACATGACCCCGGAGCTGTCGTTACCGTCCTTCACCCGGCCGCCTTTGCAGGAGGTGGCGGCAGGCGTTCAGTTTGCCCCGGTGGGCGTGAAGTCGGTCGATGTCGCAGCGTTGCACACGCTGTTGGCGGAAGAATACCCGAACTGGGTCGATGCTCCGCCTCTGCCCCCAAGCTTCGAGACATTCGGAACGGTTCCGGTCGGACCGTTTCCGGTACCGCCGATGCTGTTGGGCGGCACGCCACCCTGGTTGCCGCGCGCTTGGTTCATATCCGCCGATGATGAGCACATCGTCCAAGCCCAGCCCGATCGATTGATCGTGAACTGGCGCAGGCAGCCGCAAGGCAGCGACTACCCGCGCTATACGGAGGTGCGCAGACGCTTCGTCGCCGCCCATGACGCGGTGGAACGTTTGGTCGATCAGCGCGGTCTCTCAAGACCGCTGGCCAACCAGTGCGACCTGAGTTATTTCAATGTCGTGCCGGTTCCTGAGGCGGCCGATTGGTCGGATATGGACCGGCTCCTGCGGGGGATGCGTCTGGATCCGGGACCGGGATGGCAGGCTTCCCTGTCGGACGCACAGGTGAGCATTAGAAAAGTGCTTCGGCGTGAAAGTGGCGTGCCGTTTGCGCGGTTGAGCGTCGATTGCTTGCCCGCCCTCGACTTTGCTCGAAACAAGAGTTGGGCATTGAACATCGTTGTCCGAGGGCAGCCGCAAACGGGAAATTTCGACTCCGTCCTCGCGTTTCTCGACGCCGCCCATCTGGAGATCGTCAGTTGCTTCGCCGCCATCACGACCGAGGCGATGCACATGGAATGGGAGAAGCACACGTGAGCGCTGTTCTGAAAAGGGATGGCATCTCCATGCATGGAAATGCCCTGCCGCTGTCTCTCGGCGATCCCATGGAGGCGTTCTCGCACGGTACGGCAACGCTGCATGCGTTTCCAAGGCTCGGACGAACGGAGTCGCCTCTTGATGGCTGGCGCGTGGCCTACGAACATCTGCAACAGATCGCGAATCTGCCAGACGGATGGGATGGCGAGGAGGGCGCGGCCCCGGAGGGGCACACCGTGGCCTTTGCCGCGCAGGCGATCGCCTCTCTTCAGGCAGCCGGCCTGCCCGCGCCGACCCTCAACCCGTCGGCAGATGGCGCTATCTATGCCGAATGGCACATGCACGGCGTCGATATCGAAGTCATTTTCGATGCGCCCTACGAGATCACGACGCTGATCGAAGATGCACGCGGAGCGCTACCGCCTTTTGAGGATAAGGATCCGATGATGGTGGAGGCTCGCAAAGCGTTGCTTGCCCTCGCAGGCCGCGAGCAGTCCGGTCGTCCCGTCCGGTAGAGCAGCAGTGACGGGCGAGGAAATCGCGGACAGCGATGGGCTGCTTCGCCGGATCCCGCCCTTGCATCAACCGGTGCACGATCAATCGATGAGCGGGCCCGACGGTAGGGCGTCGCTCCGACCGCCCTCGTCGGCGTTCTCTCTTCGTCCGGGCGAGCGCGGCCTCTCGTTTCACCTGCAGTCATCGCTGGAACTTGCGGGCGAGCCGCTGAGCTACGGATGTCCACCAGGCGAGCCGGGTTGGGCCGTGGTCAGGATCGAGGCAGCGAGGATTCGTGCGCTCGGCCTCGAGATCGTCGCGGACGGCGTGCCGCACCATGTCTTGGTGCTGGGGTTGGCTGATCGGAGCAGGTCCGAACAGAGGAGGCTGCAGAAGGACTTGGCGAAAAGCGCCCGCTACATCTAAAATACCGCCCGATCCACAGAGAACAACCTCAACACTGACGCCGCGTGGCGATAGGAACCCCAAGCGCCAATTCCCGGCGCCGGCGGCCGTCGTGCCGCGACCCCGGTCAGATATTGGCGCCCTCGATCACGGCGCCGAAGCGCTTCCAGCCGGCTCCGTCCCAGCGCTGCAGCTGCAATTGCTCGAGCGGGCGGTGGTCGGTCGGGCTTGTATTGACCTTGATGCCGGGCAGCAACGTCGGCACTTCGAGGTCTTTCAGATTTTCGGCCTGGCGCATGATGTTTTCGCGCGAGAGGTCGTTGGCCGCCTGCCGGAGCACTTGCATCAATACGAGCCCCAAACTGTAGCCGTAGAGGCAATAGAGGTCGCTCGGGTTGCCGCTCGGGAACCGCTCCTTCATGAAGCCGAGATAGTCAGCCATGCCCTTATCATTCGCCCATGCCGGATCGCTCGCGTCTTTGAGATAGGCCGACGAGATGACGCCCACGGCGCGGTCGAAGCCGGCCGGCTTGATGACCCCGTTGATGGAGGCCGCGCCGCTGGCGATGAACCGCGTGGCATTCCAGCCGAGCTCGTGGGTCTTACGGATGGATTGGGCGACGAATTTGGCCGTCGAGCCGGCGAGAAAGAAGTCGGCGCCGGACGCCTGCAGTGAAATGATCTCCGAATCGACGGTTGGCGCGCTGACTTCATGCGCAACGGCCGTGACACGCTTGTCGAACTGGTCCCCCAGCACATCCCGCACGCCGGCAAGGTAATCCTTGCCGAGATCGTCGTTCTGATAGAGCACGGCGAACCGGCCATCCGGCTTCTGCTCCACCGCATACTTCACGTAGACCTGCGCTTCGGTGCGCGCTGAGGGCGCGAAACCCATCGTCCAGGGATAGCGCTTGTAGTCGCCCCATTTCGAGCCGTTGACGGACAGAAAGAGGTGAGGAACCTTTGCACGATTGATGTAATCGACGACAGCGGAGTTCGGCGCCGTCCCGAGCATGTTGAACAGGAAACTCACGCGGTCGCTTTCGAGCAGGCGGCGGACCATCTCCACGGTTTTGGGTGGCTGGAAGGCGTCGTCGTAATAGATGAAATCGATCTTCCGCCCGGCGATGCCGCCCTGCTCGTTGATCATCTTGAAATAGGCTTCCAGGACCCGGTCTTGCACGCCGAGCGCCGACACCGGCCCCGACAGTGACGTCGTGGAGCCGATCTTGATCTCGGTCTCCGACACGCCGGTCATGTCCTTGGCCGCTGCGAGCGCGGGCGCAAGCACGGCGATGCCGCCGGCCGCGGCGCCCTTCAGCACCAGGCGACGATCGATCTGCATCATGCGTTCCCCCCGTTGATCACGGCGCGTGGCCTTGATGATCATCGTCGCCGCGAAATTAACTCTGGATTTCCCGTATCGTAGCCCCACCGGCTGTCAGTTCAGGCGATCATGGCCAGGGTCTTGACCGGTGGCAATGACCTGCCGCCCCAACCCCCGGGGTTCCAAGGGCCCCCGGCCCTTGGCGGGGCGCGGGGCAGCGCCCCGGTCTTTCCCTTCCTGCCGCTCACCCTTGTCCCCCCGCCCCGCATCGGCTTTGCTTTCCACCGCTGAGGGAGACGGATGATGGCCAAGCCGCGCATTCTCGTCATTGGCACCGGCGGCACCATTGCCTCGGTCGGGGCGGATTCGCTCGATGTTCTGGACTATCCGGACTATGGCACGCGGCTCGCGATGTCGGCCGTGCTGGCGCGGGTGCCGGAGGTGGAGCGGTTCGCGGCGGTTCGGGCGGTGGATTATCGGGCGGTTCCGTCCTCGGCGATCGGGCCGGAGGACTGGCTGGCGCTGGCGCGGCTTATCGTGGCGCATGCGGGCGAGGCCGATGGGTTCGTCATCACGCATGGCACGTCGACGCTGGAGGAAACCGCGTATTTCCTCGATCTCGTCCTGACGATTGCGCAGCCGGTGGTGGTGGTCGGGGCGCAGCGGCCGATCAGTGCGGTGGGCAGCGATGCGCCGATGAACCTGGTCGCTTCGGTGCGCACCGCGGCGGCGGCGGAGGCGGCGGGGCTTGGTGTGCTGGTGGTGCTCAACGACGAGATCCACGCCGCCCGCGAGGTTTCGAAAACATCCACGTACCGCGTGCAGACTTTCCGCACGCCGGATTTCGGCGCGCTCGGCCAGGTGGATGGCGACGGGGTGCAGATCTATCGCCATCCGGCGCATCGGCAGGCGGGCGGGTTCGATGTCGCGGCGCTGGCGGCGCTGCCGCGCGTGGACATCGCCTACTCCTATGCCGGGGCGGATGGCGCGGCGATCGATGCCTTCGTCGCCGCCGGCGCGGCGGGCATCGTCTCGGCCGGGTTCGCGCCCGGGCTGACGGCGCCGGAGGAGCTCGCCGCGCTACGCCGGGCGCGCGCTGCGGGCGTGATGGTGGTGCAGTCCTCGCGCGTCGGCAGCGGGCGGATCGCGCCGCGGCGTTTCCTGCGCGCGGAGGGGTTCATCGGGGCGGACAATCTGACGCCGCAGAAAGCGCGCATCCTGCTCGCTCTGGCGCTGACCCGGACGCGGGAGGTGGCGGCGATCGAGGCGATGTTCGCGCGCCGGTGATGGCGCGGGGCGGGAAACGCCCACGCGATTGCGCCCTCGCCGATCCGCCTTGCCGGGAGGGGGGTAAACATCTCGGCAACTGGCAGGGCGATCGGCAAAGCGGCCAAGACGACGGCGCCCTGACGCGCTGTGCCCGCCCCGCCCTTCCGTGCGCTGAACGCTCCTTTATCAAAACTGCTTTGATATCGGTTCGCAGCCGCCAGGTAGTTTTCCCGTGACTACAACTCTCATCATCATCCTGCTGATCCTGCTGCCCGGCGGCGGTGGTGGTTATTACGGCTACAACCGCTATGGCGGCGCCGTGGTTCTTGGCGTGGTGCTGCTCAGGGCCGGCTTCTTTCAGTGACGCCGAGGCTCGCCAAGCGCCGATGGACGGCGCCCTGGGCTTGCGGCCCGCGACGGCGCGGGTGTATCATTTTTGTGAATGGTTCGAAACGTCCCGCCAAGACAGGTGCGTGCCAGGCTGAGGCCGATCGCGGCGCTGCTGTTGCTTGGTGCGCTCGCCGCTTGCGAGGAACCGAACAAGGTTGCCTTGAGGCTCGGCGCGCCGCCGGAGAGCGCGGTGAAGATGCGCGAATTCGAGATGCGGCGCTTCGAGGGCGTGCGCGCGGAGGCGCTGCTCGTGGCCGGGGCGGCGACGCTGCAGGATCTCGGCTTCACCGTTACCGAAACCGAGCCCGATATCGGCGTGCTCGTCGCCTCCAAACAGCGCGACGCCAAGGAGATCGGCCAGGTCGCCCTGGCCTGGGCCCTCACCGTGGCGGCGGCGATCGGCGGCGTCGCCAGCAATCCGGTCTATGACGAGAAGCAGAGCATCCATGTCACCCTCGTCGTCTCGCCCGCCGCCGGCGGGACGGCGGAAGACGTGCGGGTGTCGTTCGACCGCTACATCACCAACAATCTCGGCCAGCTCTGGCGGACGGAACTCGTCGACGATCCAAAAATCTACAGCGAGTTCTACGACCGTATGAGCCAGTCCGTTCATCTTGGGGCGCCGCGGTCATGAGGATGCGGGCGGGGCTGCTGGCGTTGCTGATGCTCGGCGCCTGCCAGGCGACGCCGCCGCCGAATGGGATGAGCGCCAAGAGTGCGGTCGAGCTGCGAGCGATGCAGTCGCGCCTGTTCCAGACCGGCGACAAGCGTGCGATGCTGCGCGCGGTGATCGCGACCTTGCAGGATCTCGGCTACTCGATCGATTCGGTGGCGGCCAAGCCAGGCACGGTGACGGCCACGAAGCTGGCGCAGCTTACCCTCACCGCGACGCTCTACACGCAGAGCGAGACGGCGACGGTGGTGCGCGCCAATGCCCTGGTCCGGGCCGGCGGGCGGAGCCACCAGGTGGACGATCCCGTGTTCTACGAGAAGGATTTCTTCGATCCGCTGGGCCGGGCCTTGGTGTTGACGGCCCTGCCCGCGCCGCCCGCCGCCGCGGGCAGCGCGGCGGATGCGCCGGCGGCGGCGAAATAGCAGGAGGATGACGATGCGACCGATGCGGACCGTGACGATGGCGCTGCTGGCGGCGACGGCCCTGGCTGGCTGCCAAAGCGCCGCCCAGCATGCCGCCTCGGTGCAGCAGGGCATGGACCCCGGCAACCGGCTGACCGTGGGCACCGTGCAGCGCGAGATCCGCGTCGGCATGAGCGGGGCGGATGTCAGCCGCGTGCTCGGCGCGCCGAACGTGGTGACGACCGACGAAAAGCGGCGCGAGGTGTGGGTGTATGATCGCATCGGCACCGACTACGTGCAGTCCTCGTCCTCCGGCGGCGTGGGGCTCCTGCTGCTCGGCGCGGAGAGTTCCGCCGGCGCGGCGAGCACGACGCAGCGCACCCTCACCATCGTTATCTACTACGACGAGAACGGGCGGGTGCGGGACTACTCCTACCGCTCCTCCACATTCTGACGCATGCGGCGGCGTGCGGCGCTGATCCTGCTGGCAGTGCTGTCCGGCTGCGCGCCAACCGTGCAGCAGCAGACGGCGGCTCTCACGCTCGCGCCCGACAACGCGGCGATGCGCGAACGCCAGACACGGCGGTTCGATACCACCGACGAGGCGCTGCTGCTGCGCGCCTCCGCCGGCGTGCTGCAGGATTTCGGCTTCACCATCGACGAGACCACCCCCGGCGCCGGACTGATCATCGGCTCGGCGCAACGCCGCACGATCGTTCCGACCGACGTCGGCGGGGGGATACTTCTAGGCCTGTTGGGCGGGTCCGGCGTGCAGACGATCCGCGTCTCCATCATCTCGCGCCGCTCCACCGATGGTCGGTTCATGCTGGTGCGGGCCACGTTCCAGCGGCTCGTCTGGGCGGCGAACAACCGGATTTCGGTCGTGGAACAGATCGATGATCCGGTGCTGTATCAGCGCTTCTTCGACAAGCTCGCTGGAGCCGCGTTCCTGGAGGCGCATCCGATATGAGTGCCAAACGACGCGCACTGGTGCTGACGTTCCCGGTCGTCGCCGCATTCTCGCTGAGCGCCTGCATGACCGATTCGCGCACGCAGATACTGGCCAGTGATACGAGCCAGGTGCAGTTGCGCGCGGTGCAGACGCGCGTGTTCGACACCGGGGACCGGGCGATGGTGTTCCGCTCGGTGCTGGCGACGCTGCAGGATCTCGGCTTCGTCGTCGACAAGGCCGACGACACTCTCTATCTCGCCTCCGCCACCAAGCTGGGTGGCTACGTGCTGCGCATGACGGTGCTGGTACAGCCGCGCGGGCCGCGCCAGACGGCGGTGCGGGCGAGCGCGCAATACGACCTCGTCGCCGTGACCGATGCCGCACCCTATCAGCAGTTCTTCGACGCGCTGGAAAAGGCGATGTTCCTGACCGCGAACAAGATCGAGTGAGGCGGCTTCCGGCAGCCCGCCGGCGCGGTCGGGCCGTGTACGGGGCGGCGGACGTCCCGCCAGGCCGCGCTCACCAGGCGCCCGGCGTGCCGTGGCAGGAGCCGAACCAGCGGATGGTGAGGCCGACGATGTCGCACACCGGAATCGGCACGGTGGTGACGCCGATCCAGGCCGGATAGGGCGCCGGGCCGGAGGGGCAGCAGCAGCCGGCATAGGCGGCGACGTGGTCGGCATAGATGCGCGGCGTCAGCGCCGCCTGGACGAACAGTTGATAGCCGGCGGGGTCGAGCCAGGCAGTCGATTTCGCCGCAGCGGCGGCGAGCTTGAGCGCGGTCGGCGTCGCCGCCATGCGGGTCTGCAGCGTCTGGCGCACGCAGTTGGCGCTCGGGGAATTGGGCGTGGCGAGGCAGGCGCAGGTGGCGTTGACCACGTAGGCGTCCGGCAGCCACCAGGCGTTGGCGGCGTAGGCGGCGCAGTTGCCGAACGAGGGCGTGAGGCCGGGCGAGAGCGTGCAGCCGGGCACGTTGCCCGGCTCCGCCGGCGCGGTGGTCGCGGCCGCCGCGGCGATCTCCGCCGCCGCGGCGTCGGGCGCTTCCTGCCGGCGCAGCGTCTGGACGGGCTCGCGCACCACGGCCGGCGGATGCACGGGGACGCGGGCGAGATCCCATCCCGGCGCCGGGCCGCGGAACCGGGCTGGCGGCGCGATACGGCCGGCCAGCGGCGGCGCGGCGGCGGGAGGCGGTCGGGTACGGGCGAGGGGCGCGGCGCGCATCGGCTCTCCTACCGGCTGGATGCCGCGATTCTACGCCAACCCGCGGCGCGAGGCACGCCTGCGCGTGTCAGTTGGCGGTGGCATCGGGCGGGACGGCATCGAGGGCCTTGAGCAGGGCGGGCGCGGGCAGCCGAACCGGCGGCGGCGGCGCGGGGGCGAGCAGAACGGGGCGGGAGCCGGCAAACAGACGCGTCAGTGCCGCGCCGACGGCACCGAGACCGGAGCCGCCGCCGCCGAGAATCCCGGCCTCGCTGCTGCGCAGCTCGGTCATCGGCGCCGGCGCCCCGGCGGCAGGGGGAGGGGCGGCAGGAGGTGGTGATGCCGCGGCGGCCGGTTCGGGGCTCGGGCCCAGCGTATAGGTGGCGAGGAAATGCACCCGCGGCCGCGCCTCGTCCATCGCCACGGCGCGGCCGTGGTCCAGCTCCACGTCCCACGCACCGGCATGTTCCACCTCGAGCCCGGCGGTGGCGGCGAGCGACACGTCCCAGAGGAAGCGCTGGCGGCCGGCATAGGTGCCGCGGATGATGGTGACGACGCTGCCGGGATGGCGCTGGCGGGCACGGGCGATGATCTCGGCGCAGGCGGGGCTTTCCAGCGCGGTGGTGAACGGATCTTCGTCGGCGAGGTGCTGGCGCAGGTCGGCGAACCCGAGCGAGACGCTGCTGGTACCGCCGGCGCGCAGCAGCGGCTGGTCGAGCACCGCCTTGATCGGGTCGGGCAGCGAAGCGGTGAGGACGAGGCTGGCCTCGTCGCCGATCGCCGGCAGCTCGGTCACGGCGCGGTCCCGGGCAGGGAAGGCAGTGGGCGGAATGGGGCAGGAGGCGAACGGATCGCGCTCGACGACGAGCACGGTGCCGGGCGGATAGTCCACGGCGGCGGCGATGACGACGAAGCCGGGGTTGCGCGCCCCGGCGATGGCGCCGGTGAGCAGGCTGGCATAGCGGCCGAGCAGGCGCGTGTAGCCGGTGGCCGGGTCCGGGCGCCAGAACCACCAATAGAGCGCGGCGAAAAGCAGGGCCAGCACCACGCCCAGGAGACCGAGGCGGACCTTTCCCGCGGACATCGCCGCTCCTGCCGATGACGTGCTAATTACGTCATGGCAACATATGGTCGTCAAGCGGCGCCGCTCAGGGCAGCTTCCAGCCCGTCGCCTGCTCGACGATGTTGTTCGGGGCGAAATAGCGCGGCGGCGGGGGCTTGGGCGGGGCGAGGGCGACCTGGTAGCGGCAGGTGGGCGTGGTGTAGGTGCCGGTGAACCCGGTCTCCGCCAGCGTGCCGTCCAGCACCAGCGGCCAGGGCTGGCCGGTCTGGGCGGAGACGAGGTCCAGCCGCGCGTGCACCATGCCGTCCGGCGCGCGGCTGCCGCGCAGGAGCAGGACGCCATCGGTCGGGCTGAAGATCACGGTGTCGTCGGCGCGGCGCAGCACCAGGGTGGCGGCGTTCGGGCCGGGGCAGTTGGCGGCGGGGCTCGCCGGATCCGGGGTGGAGCGGCCGACCCAGCGGGCGTCGTAGCCGCCGATCAGGGTCTCGCGCCCGGCGCAGGCGGCGAGCAGCAGGCCGAGCAGCGGCGCGGCGCGCGCGGTCAGAGCCGGCTGATCTCGACCGGCGCGGTGCCGCGCTGAAGGATGCCGAGCTCGCGGGCGGCGCCGCGCGACAGGTCGATCACGTGGCCGTGATGGCCGGTGCGATCGGTGACGGTGACATCCACATACCGGGAGGAGCCGAGCAGATGGACGCGGATGTGGCTGCCGAGCGGCAAGGAAGGGTGCGCCGCCGTCAGCCCGTCCGGCTGGTAGATCGTGCCGCTGGCGGTGCGCCGCCCGACGAACCGGCCAGCATACCAGGAGGCGCGGGCGATCTCCGTGCCGGAGGCGGTGGTCCACCCGGTTTGCGCCTCGGTGGCGTGGCTGCGCGGGCGCAGACGGGCGCGGGCGAACCGCTTGACGGCATGGCCGCGATGCGGCTTGGCGGTCGGCACCTTGATCTGGCCGGTCTCGGGCCGCAGACGGTCCCCCGCCAGGGCGGCCTCCGCCTTCGGCGTCGCTGCGAGCAAAGCCGCAGCGGCCAGAAATCCAGGCAAGAATCGGCGCACCCGATGCAGCATTTCGGTTCCTCGACACCTTCCGTTCAACAGACCAAGCCCCTTTGGAAAGGCATAAAGGCCCAGGCAGCGGCAAAAATCAACCCTTGCGTTGGGTGGTGCATCCAATGTGCGCTTTCGCACCCTGCGCGAGAATTGTGCGCCACCCACTCGGCTCTTGCCCTGTGCCACCGATGGATCCGGAACTCTCGAGGCTATGGCTTGGGATTTTCCCACCCCCGCGCGGCCGGAGCCGGCCCCGCGCGGGGGTGGGCAGGGCGGGGCGGAGAAAAAATACCTCGCCGCGGATTTTTGTCTTGCCCACACGCCCCAGTCTGACGTATAAACCCCACCATGATGGAGGTTTGCGCGCGCCGCTCCGGCCGCCGCCTCCCGTCCCATCCCCTCCCGTCCGGCTCTCCCCCTTGCCCGAGGGTTCCCCCGCCATGTCCGAGGCGACCGCCGATCATGCCCCGTCCCCGCTCGCCATCCTCCTCGCCGTCATGCGCGCGAAGTGGCAGGAAGGCGACCTCGACGGCGCCGTCGCGATCGCGCGCATCGCCGCCCCCTACGTCCACGCCCGACGCTCCAGCATCGCCGATTCCCTCGCTGCCGGCGATCCTGCCCTGTTCTCGGACGCCGAACTCGAGCGCGCTCAGCGCCGAGCGGGCGCTGCGCCAGCGCATCCGGACCTCTTTGGCCGACTGGGCGCGCCTGGCGCTGGCGCCGCGGGGGCATGAGCCGGCGGCGCACCACCTTCGCCTCATCGCCGAACTCGAAGCCCTCGCCCGCGGGGCATCGGACCGGCTGCTGGTGCTGATGCCGCCGGGCGCGGCGAAATCCACCTACGCCTCGACGCTGTTTCCGGCCTGGTGGTTCGCTCAGAACCCGGCCAGCCGGGTGATCGCCACCTCGCATACCGCCTCGCTCGCCGGTTCCTTCGCCCGCGAGGTGCGCCGCCTGCTCGACGATCACGGTGCCCGCCTCGGTTGCCGCCCCGCCGCCGATACGCGCGGCGCCGCCGATTGGGATACGACCGGCGGCGGCGGATATTTCGCCGCCGGCATCCGCGGCCCTGTCACCGGCCGGCGCGCCGACCTCATTATTCTCGACGACCCGCTGAAATCCCACGCCGAGGCCGACAGCTCCCGCAACCGCGACGAGATCTGGGCCTGGTTCCGCAGCGACCTGCTCACCCGGCTGCGCCCGCACGGGCGCGTCGTCGTGGTGATGACACGCTGGCACGAGGACGATCTCGCCGGACGGCTGCTGGAGGATGGCGGCGGGGAGTGGCGCTGCCTGCGTCTGCCCGCCTTCGCCGAGGCGAACGACCCGCTCGGCCGCGCTCCCGGCGCGGCGCTCTGGCCGCAATGGGAGAGTCGCGACATGTTGGAGAGAAAGCGCCGCAGCATCGGCGAACGCGCCTTTTCCGCGCTCTATCAGCAGAACCCCGTGCCGCCCGCGGGGCTGGTGTTCGAGACCGCGCGCATCGGCCTGAGCGAGGCCGCGCCCGCCGAGGCCGAGCGCGTCCGGGCCTGGGACCTCGCCGCCTCCGCCGCCGCCGACGGCACCGACCCCGACTGGACCGTGGGCGTGCGGCTCGCCCGTGAGCCATCGGGGCGCTTCGTCGTCGAGGATGTGGTGCGGATGCAGGGCGGCCCGCACGAGGTGGAAGCGGCGATCCGCGCCACCGCCGAACGCGACGGCGCCGCCGTGCGCATCTCCCTGCCGCAGGATCCGGGCCAGGCCGGCCGGTCCCAGGCGCTCTATTTCATCCGCGCCCTCGCCGGCTTCACCGTCTCCGCCTCACCCGAGAGCGGGGCGAAGACCACGCGCGCGATGCCGGCGGCGGCGCAGGCCAACGCCGGCAACCTGGTGCTGCTGCGCGGCGCCTGGAACCGCGCCTTCCTCGCCGAGCTGGCGGACTTCCCGGTCGGCCGCAAGGACGACCAGGTGGATGCGCTGGCCCGCGCTTTCGCCGCCCTCGTGGCCGCACCGCCGCGCACCCGCGCCGTGCGCGTCGGCCTGCTCGGGCGCTGACCGCTGCGGCGGCGCCCGCTTTTCCCTCATCACGCCCACTCATCACGGTGGATGCATGTTCGACACCATCGCCGCCGCGATCCCGCGCGATCCGGCCTATGCCGAGCGCACGCGCCGGCTCGACATCCTGCGCCGCGTCCTGGACGGCACGATCTATGACGCGCTGCCCTACGCCTTCGCCGACGAACGCGGCGCGGCGGGCGAGTATATCCCGCTGCGCCAGCGCGCGCCCTCGGTGCGCAGCAATCTCTGCCGCATCGTCGTCGACGATTCGGTGGCGCTGCTGTTCAGCGAAGGCCATTTCCCCACCATCGACGCGCCGGACAAGGCGCTGCGCGCGCTGTTCGTCGAGCTGGCCAAGGAGACGCGGCTCAACGCGGTGATGATCGACGCCGCGCTGCGCGGCGCCGTCGGGTCGGTCGCCATCCTGATGCGCGTGCTCCGCGGTCGGGTGTTCTTCTCCGTGCTGGAGAGCCTGCATCTGCGCCCTGTGTGGGACGCCGACGCGCCGGACACGCTGGCCAGCGTCACCGAGCGCTACAAGGTGCCCGGAGCGGTGCTGGTCGAGCAGGGCTACGAGATCGCCGATCCCGCCGGCGAATACTGGTTCATGCGCCGGTGGGACGAGACCGCCGAGACCTGGTTCCTGCCGGCCCCGGTGCATGGCCCCGCGACGGCACCGGAGATCGACACCGCGCGCAGCGTCCGCCATGGGCTCGGCTTCGTGCCGATTGTGTGGGTGAAGAATCTGCCCGGCCCCTCCGCCTCCGGCGAGGACATCGACGGCGCCTGCACCTTCCGCGCCGCGATCGAGACCATGATCGAGATCGACTACCAGCTCTCCCAGGCCGGACGCGGGCTGAAATACTCTTCCGACCCGACGCTGCTGATCAAGGAGCCGGCGGCTTCGGATGGCGAGATCATCAAAAGTCCCGGTTCCGCGCTGGTGGTTTCCGAGAAGGGCGATGCCAAGCTGCTCGAGATCGGCGGCACCGCGGCGGCGGCGGTGATCGACTATGTGCGCTTCCTGCGCGAGATGGCGCTGGAGGCGGTGCACGGCAACCGTGCCGATGCCTCGCGCCTGTCCGCGCCCGCCTCCGGCCGCGCGCTGGAGATGATGAACCAGGGGCTGATCTGGCTCGCCGACAATCTGCGCATCAGCTACGGCGAGGGCGCGCTGCTCGGCCTGGCGCGCATGGTGCTGCGGGCGGGCGCGATCTACCCGCTGCGCATCGGCGGGCGCGCGGTGCCGGTGTTCGATCCGGCAACGCGCCTGACCCTCAAATGGCCGCGCTGGTATCCGGCCTCGGCGGCGGACCGGCTGGCGGATGCGCAAGCGCTCTCCACGCTTGCCACCGCGGGCCAGATTTCGCGCGAGAGCGCGGTCAAGGCGATCGCCGACACCTACGACATCGAAGACGTGCCGGCGGAGCTGCGCCAGATCGCTGGTGATGAGGAGAAACCATGAGCGACGACACCGAAGACGCCCCAAGCATCGAGACGTTGCAGGCCCAGCTTGCCGAATTGCAGGACCGCATCGCTGCGGCCGATGCCGAGGCGCGGGCGCGCGTCGTGCGGGCCGAGTTGAAGGCGGCGGCGGCGCGCGCGGGGATGGTGGATCTCGACGGGCTCAAGCTGGTCGATCTCTCCGCCGTCGCGCTCGACGACAAGGGCGAGGTGGTGGAGGCGGAGGCACTGATGACACGGCTCAAGCGCGACAAGCCGTGGCTGTTCGGGCTGCACGGTTCTTCGTCCTCGCGCGCCTCCGCGCCGCCGGCGCAGCCACCGCGCATGAAGCTCGCGCGTGAGATGACCGACGACGAATACCGCGCCGCGCGCGCGGCGCTGCTGCGGCCGCGCTGAGGCGGCAGGCTGATCCATCGTCCAACGCTCTGTGACCGACAAGAGGACCCCAATGGGCATTCAGAACTTTCCCCTCGCCCTGCAGCCGATCATCCAGCAGGGCTTCCTCGATCGCGAGTTCGAGGAGGCGCTGGCCTCGCGGCTGGCCTATCGTCTCGTCGCCGACCGCGAGGAATTCGCCGTCGGCATCGGTGAAACCCTGACCAAGACGCGCGCCGGCCTGCGCCCGTCGGTGACGACGCCGCTGGCGCCGAACGCCAACACCAATCTCGACAACGGGCTGACGCCGCAATATTTCGCGGTCGAGCAGTACACGCTCGGGATCAATCTCTACGCCGCCACCACCGATCTCAACATGGTGACGAGCCGCGTGGCGATCGCCTCGCAGTTCCTGCTCAATGCGCGCACCAATGGCGAGCAGGCGGCCCGCTCGCTCGACGAACTCGCGCGCAACGCGCTGTTCGCGGCCTATTTCGGCGGCAACACCCGCGTCTCCCAGACGCTCGCCGCCGCCGGCCCGACCATCGCCGTCGATGACGTGCGCGGGTTCCAGACCGTTCCGGTCAATGGCGTGCAGGTGCCGGTGAGTGGCGCGAGCCCGATGACGGTGACCGTCGGCGCCGACGCCTACACGCTGGTCGGCGTCAGCGTCGATGCCACCAACGTCTCCACCGCGCCGGGCGGCATTTCGGGCAGCCTCACCTTCTCGGCCAATGTCAGCGTTGCCGACGGCACCGCCGGCAACGCGGTGCAGTCCGCCACCGCGAGCGTGATCGCCCGCCCCGGCGCGCGTGGCACCACCGCGGCGCTGCAGGCCACCGATACGCTGACCATGGCCAACCTGCTCGACGCGGTCGCCACGCTGCGGCGCAACGCCGTGCCGGAGGTCGACGGCGCCTATAATTGCTACCTGGACCCGATCTCCGCCCGCCAGCTGTTCGCCGATCCGGACTTCAAGGAATTGTTCCGCGGTGCGACCTCGGCGAACCAGGTGTTCCGTCGCGGCATGATCAACGACTTCCTCGGGCTGCGCTTCTTCCCCACCACCGAGGCGTTCGTGCAGCCGCACCCGACGCTCGCCGGCCTGGTGGTGCGCCGGCCGATCGTCGTCGGCAAGGGCGCGCTGGTCGAGGGCGACTATGCCGGCATGGCCGCCGAGGACGTGGCGCCGAAGGATTCCATCGTCAGCATCGTCGATGGTGTCGCCATGGTCACGCGCGAGCCGATCGACCGGCTGCAGCAGATCATCGCGCAGTCCTGGTATTGGATCGGCGGGTTCTGTGCTCCCACCGACATCACCACCAACCCGACCACGATCCCCACCGCGTCGAACGCTGCGTTCAAGCGTGCGGTGATGATCGAGCACATCGGCTGAGGCGCGGGCGATGTCGATCGGAGCCACCCAGCCGTTCCGCGTCGCCGGCACCGCGACGCTCGCCGCCGGCACCGTCTCGGCCAATGTCGCGCTCGCCGGCGCGGGCGAGGCGGTGCTGGTGTTCAACGCCTCCGCCGCCATCGCCTTCGTCCGCTTCGGCACGGATGCGTCGATCACCGCCTCCGTCAGCGACACGCCGGTGCCGCCGGGCGGGCGCGCGCTGCTGCATGTGGGCGAGTACGCCCGCACTGCGGCAGCGGTGCTGGCCGCCGGCAGCGGCAACGTCTTCTTCACCCGCGGCGAAGGCACAACCTACTAGCCGACGCCCCGAAGAACGGATTCCAAAGGCTCCGCCTTTGGCGGGTCCAGGGCAGCGCCCTGGCCTTCCCTCCCCGGAGAACCCCCATGTCCGGCTCCCTAGCCTTCTCCTCGGCGCCGTTCACCGACGCCGAGAAAGCGGATATCCGCCGCTTCTGCGGCTATCCGGCCTACGGCGCCGGCCCGGCGGGTTTCCAGGGCTGGCGCTTCTTCCAGGCCTATGGGCTGCTGGAATTCCGCCTGAACAATCTGGCGGCGGCGGAATTCCAGGTGGTGCGGCAATATCTGGCGCAGCTGTACGCGCTGGAGACCGGCGTGCCGGCGGCGGCGGGCAATCTGGACACCGCGCAGGCGGCGGTGTGGACGCACAACCAGGCCGAAGTGCGCGAGCGTACCGCGCTGCTCGACACGTGGCGCCGGCGGCTGGCGGGGTTTCTCGGCCTGCCGCCGGGCCCCGCGCTCGGCTCTGGCGGCATCACGCTGGTGGTCTAGGCCATGGACGAGACCCGACTGCAGGATCTCATCAGCCGTGGCATGGGCATCGCCGCGCGCAAGGGCGGCGTGCTGTGCGACGCGTTCCGTCCGTGCGACGCCGGCCCGCCGCTCGTGCTGCGCAACCGGTTCCTGCGGCTCTCGGTGGCGTTCAACGCCGAGGACCCGAGCTTTCGCCGCGCCGGCGCCTACGGCCGCGCCGCGTATTATGCGGTGTTCGATTCCGCCTATACGCGGCCTGGCGACTACCTCGCCGAGCGCGGCTCGCGACGGGTTTGGTTTCTGGCCGAGCAGTTGCCGCTGCTGCCGGTGCTGTGCGTGCTCGCCAACCGCGTTGTCAGCCTGGCGCGCCCGGCCGCTCCGGTGCTCGCCGGGCTCAACGCCTATGGCGGCGTCAACCGCGCCATGCTGACGCCGATCCTCACCGAGTGGCCGGCGAGCGTGCTCGCCGGCGGCGGCGGGCCGGGCGGGGCAGGCGCGGTGGAGCTGCCGGGCGATACGCGCCTGGCCGGCTTCTCCGTGCTGCTGCCCGCGGTCGCGGCGGCGGTGCCGCGGGTGGACGACCTGCTCTCGGACGATCTGGGACGCAATTTCATCGTCGCGTCGGCCGAGCTCTCCCCGCTCGGCTGGCGGCTGGCGGTGCGGCAGGTGGCAAGCTGATGGCCGATCAGTCCGATATCGAGACGGCGCTGGCCGCCGCGGCAAGCGCCGCGCTCTACCCCGCCGGCACCACCGAACCCTCGGCGATCGGCGCGCCCTGCCGCATCTATCGCGGCTGGCCGGAAGCCGCGGCGCTGGACGCGGATCTCGCAGAAGGTTGGGTGAATGTCAGCGTTTTCGGCATCGACGCCGGCCAGCGCTGCACCACGCGCTACATGGACGAGTGGCGCATGCTGGCGCCGGCCGTGGTGACGCTGACGGCCACCGTCGCCGGCACCAGCGTCACCTTCACCGGCACCGCCGCGGCCGGCCTGCTCGCCGGCGTGCGCGTGGATAGCGTGAGCTTCGTGCACCCGGTCGGCGTCGGCGAGACGCCGGATTCGGTGGCCGCGGCCCTGGCGCAGAGCATTCCCGGCGCGAGCGTCGCGGGGGCGGTGCTCACCGTGCCGGGCGCCGGCCGGCTGCTGGCGCGCGTGGTCGCGGCGCAACCGGCGCTGCTGCAGACACGGCGCCAGCAGCAGAGTTTCCGGCTGACCTGCTGGTGCCCCGATCCGGCCACGCGCGACTTGGCGGCCGGGGCGATCGACGGCGCGATGGCGCAGATCCGCTTCCTGGCGCTGCCGGATGGCACCGTCGGGCGGTTGCTGTTCGCCGGCTCGACCAGCATCGATCGCGCCCAGGCGAGCGGGATGTATCGGCGCGACCTGATCTACAGCGTCGAATACCCGACGACGCTGATCCAATCCCAGCCGAGCCTGCTCTTCGCCGACATCACGCTCGGCAATGCGGACGCGCAGTTCGGCGAATACCTGGTTTGAATGCGGAGAGAGGCCCGATGCAATTCCATCTGATCGTCGTGCAGGCCTTCGGGCCGCACGCGAAAGGCGATGTCGTCACCGACGCGGAGACGATCGCGCGCATTCTTGGCGGCGAGCACGCCGCGCATGTCGTGCGCGTGTCCGTCCCGGCGCAGACCAAGGAGGGCTGAGCGATGCCGATCCTGCAGCAGGCTAGCGCCAACACCACGGCGCTGATCGTGCCCGATCTCTATGTGCAGATCGTGCCGCCACAGAACCTCGTGCTGAACGGGGTGCCGACCGATGTGGTGGGCCTCGTCGGCACCGCGTCCTGGGGCCCGGTGGGCCAGCCCGTCATCGCTGCGACGATGAGCGACTATGCCCGGAGCTTCGGTCCGGTGATGGCGCGCAAATATGATCTCGGCACGCCGATGGCGGCCGCGGTGCAGCAGGGGGCGCAGAATTTCCGCTGCGTGCGGGTCACCGACGGCACCGATACCGCAGCCCAGCTCGGCCTGTTCTACAACAACTCCCCGAGCGGTCCGCTGGTGCTGACGGCGCGCTACACCGGCAGCTTCGGCACCCAGATCACCGGTGCGTTCAGCCCCGGCTCGCAGCCGAACACCTGGCGCGTGACCGTCTCGCTGCCCGGGTTCGCACCGGAAGTGTTCGACAATATCGGCGGCACCGGCCAGGCGTTCTGGCAGGCGGTGGTGGTCGCGATCAACAACGGACAGAGCGCACTGCGCGGTCCGTCGCAGATCGTCATCGCCTCGCTCGGCAACGCCTTCACGACGATGCCGACGGCCTCCACCTTCGCCTTCGCCTACGGCACGCCGGGCACCGACGGCGCGGCGAACATCACCGCCGCGACGCTGGTCGGGCAGGATGTCGCCCCGCGCAAGGGGCTCTATTGCCTGCGCGGACAAGGCTGCTCGGTCGCGCTGCTCGCCGACGCGGATGATCCGACGCAGTGGACGACGCAGGCCGGATTCGGCGTCTCCGAAGGCATCTACATGATCCTCACCGGCCCGGCCGGCGACACGGTGGCCGATGCCATCAGCACCAAGCAGAGCGCCGGGCTGGACAGCTACGCCGCGAAGCTGATGTTCGGCGACTGGGTGTGGTGGAACGACCAGGCCAACGGCGTCATCCGCCTCGTCAGCCCGCAGGGGTTCGCCGCCGGTCGGCTGGCCAATCTCTCGCCCGAGCAGTCGAGCCTCAACAAGCCGCTCTACGGCGTGGTCGGCACACAGAAATCCGGCTCGCCCGGAACCGCGCAGAACAGCACCTACTCGGAGGCCGACCTGCAGGCGCTGTTCGCCGCCGGCATCGACGTGATCGCGAACCCGCAGCCGGGTGGCGCGTTCTGGGGCATGCGGGCGGGGCACAACAGCTCCTCCAACGCCGCCACCAACGGCGACAACTACACCCGCCTGACGAACTACATCGCCGCCACCATCGCCTCCGGCATGGGGAAGTATGTCGGCCAGGTGATCACGCTGACGCTGTTCCAGCAGATCCGCGCCACCCTGCTCGCGTTCTTCCAGAACATGCTGAGCCAGGGCATGCTTGGCGACAGTGGCGCCGGCGTGCCGTTCCAGGTGGTGTGCGACAGCTCCAACAATCCGCAGGCGCGCACCGGGCTCGGCTACGTGCAGGCCGATTGCCAGGTGCAGTATCTCGCCATCAACGAGAAGTTCATCGTCAACCTCCAGGGCGGGCAGACGGTCGCGGTGCAGCTGCAGACGCTGCCCAACGGGCAGATCGGCGGCTAATCGCCACAGGTCTAGGGAGTATTCCAGATGCCAACGACACAATTCTCGATCGGGCGCGACTGCCAGCTGGTCGTCGTCGGGCCGGCCGGGCGGGTGGACCTCAGCTATGTCACCGGCTTCGAAAGCCACCAGCTTACCACCGCGATCCGCATCGAACGCCTCGATGGCGTGAACATGGGTGCGGAATTGCCGAAAGGCTGGGAGGGCAGCTTCGAACTCGAACGCGGCTCGGCCGCCGTGGATGATTTCATCGCCGCTATCGAGGCCGCCTACTACGCGCAGGGCAGCCTCGCCACCGGCACGCTCTATCAGTATGTGCAGGAGGCCGACGGCTCGGTCTCGACCTACCAGTATGACGGCGTGGCCTTCAAACTCGCCAATGCCGGCAGCTGGCGGGGCGACGCGGCGGTGAAGCAGAAGCTCGACTTCTTCGCCTCGCGCCGGCGGCGGGTGTGATGGTGACGCCATCCCAGCGCATCATCGCCACCGCCGAGCGCACGCTCTCCGCGACCGACGCGAACGGGCGGCGGCTGGCGATCCGCCTGCTCGGCGCGCTCGACAAGCTGCGTCTGTTCAAGGCCGCAGGGCCGGACCTGGCGCAGAACGAGCCCTATCTCGGCCTCGCCATGCTGGCCTGCTCGGTGACCGCGATCGACGACGTGCCGCTGCCGTTCCCGGCCAGCGAGGCGCAGATCGAGCGCGCGGTGCAGCTGCTCGGCGACGATGGGTTGACCGCGGTCGCCGAGGCGCTGGCCGAGGCGCAGGACAGCGCCGGGACGCCCGACCGGGACAGCGCAAAAAACTGAGTTCGCACCCCGATCTGATCGATTGCCTGTTCCTGGTCCGGAACGGGGTGCCGTTCGACGTCGCCTTCAGCCTGCCGGCGGAGGAGCGGCTCGCTTTCGTTGTCGCGCTCGGCACGCTCGCGGGCGGGCGGTTCGATTGGGAGGCGATGAGCTGGGACATGACCGGGATGCAGGACGGCGCGCGATGAGCGGGCTGGAAGCGGCGGAGCGCGCCGCCCTGGCCGAGGCCGGGCAGTGCCTGGCGGCGGCGCTGCGACGCGCCGCGCCGGGCGAGGCGATCGGGCACAGCGTGCGCGGCACCCGCGCGATTGCCGGCGCGGCCAGCGCAGCGGTTGCGGCGCGCGAAATCGGTGCCGCCGGAATCGTGCCGGTGCCGGCGCTGGCGCGGGCCGCCGCCGCCGCCGGGCCGGAGATCGCCCGGCGCATCGGCGAGCGGCTCGCGCGCGCCGTCGTCGCCGCGTTGACCGACGGGCTGACCAGCGGGCGGTAAGGAGGGTTCTGATGGCCGAGGATCGCGGCGCGGCCGACAATGGCTCGCTCGCAGCGAGCAACGAGGCGGCGGCGGGCGGCGGCATGATCGACGCCTACAGCATCGGCGTCTCGGTGGCGCTGGACAGCGGCGTCGGCGAGGGCGTTGCCGCCATGCGGCGCCAGTTGGCGACGTTCGACCGGGCGACGGCGTCGAGCCGCGCTGGCCTGGCGCGGCTGATCGCCACGGGGCGGCCGGCGATGGAAACCGGGGCGCTGGGGCCGCGCGCGCTGGCCGCGGCCAGCCGCGACCCGCGGCGAGGCTTCGCCCTCGCGCCGACGCCACGGGCATCACGCAAATCGGCGTCCGCCGCCGAGCCGGGCCCGACGGCGCCGGCATCGGCGACCCACGCGCCGCGCATGACCGTGCCATCGACGATGCGCGCCGGACCGCGCACGCGTAAAGCCGAACGGGCGCGGACGGATATCAGCGCCGCCATGCCGGCACGGCGAGGCGCCGCGCCGGCCGAGCGGCACGCGGAGCGCCACGCGGGCACGGCGGAGCGGCACCACGGCGCGCCGGCCGCGCCGGCTCGTTCACGGCATACTCTGCGGTCCCTGTCGGTGCCGCACCTGGTGGCGCTTGGGCGGGAGACCTCGGCGCCGGCGCGGCAGGCGGGTGGCGGGGCGCCGGCACCCGGGCCAGGGGCCGAACGCCGCAGCGCGCGCGCCGACGCCGCGACCGCGTCCACGGCCGCGATGGGCTCCGGCGGCGTCACCCCGGCGGCCCCGGCCTCGATGCTGCGCGGGCCGGCCGGCCCGAAGGCGGCGGCGCTCGCGGCTGCCCCACAAGCCCCCTCGGGCGGCGGCGGGCGGGCGCGGGCCGGTGCAGGCGCGCCGGCCGCGCCGGTGCCTCCTTCCCGCGCCACGGTGCGGGTGGTCGGCAGCGACGGGGCCGCGGCGGCGGACAGCGGGACGGGCGGGGCGCCGGCGGGAGGCGCGGTCTATCTCGACGGCCGACTCGTCGGGCGCTGGCTCGCCAATCATCTCGCCGACGCCGCCTCCCGCGCGCCGGCCGCCGCCGCCGGCTTCGATCCACGCCAGAGCTTCACCTGGCCCGGCGCGATCCCGTCCTGAACTGGCGAAAGGCCCGCGCGGCATGTCCAACATCGCCCTTCTGCTCGGCCCGGTCCTGTTCCAGGGCTTCGAGGTTCCCGAACGTATCGGCTTCGGCGGCCGCCAGCGCATGGCGGTGCATGACCTGCCCGGCGGCGCGCGGGTCATCGACGCCCTCGGGCGCGACGACACGCCGATCCTGTTCGGGGGCGTGCTCTCGGGCCCGGACGCGTCCCTGCGCGCGCACGAGATCGATCTCCTGCGCGCGCAGGGCGCGCCGCTGCCGCTGACCTGGGATTCGTTCTTCTACACCGTCGTCATTGCCGACTTCCAGGCGAGCTACACGCGCGCCAACTGGATTCCGTATCGCATCGTCTGCACCGTGCTGCGCGACGAGGCCGAGGCGCTGGTGCAGACCGGGCTGACGCTGCTGATGCAATCCACCGCGGATCTCGGCAGCGCCGCCTCGCTGCTCGGCGGCAGCGTCGATCTCTCGGGCGCGACGACGGCCCTGGCCGTGCCAGGCGCAACCACGCTCGGCACCGGCGCCTACAGCGCCACGCAGAGCGCACTCGCCGGGACACAATCCGCCGTCTCGGGGGCGATCGCGACGGCGGAGGGCACGCTCGGGCCGATCGCCGCGGGCGGGTTCGCCGGCGGCGATGCGGCCGGCGGCATCGCCGCCCTCGGCGGCGCCACCGGCGCGGCGGGCCAGCTCGCCACGCTCTCCGCGGCGCAGGGCTATCTCGGCCGCACCGCCACCAATCTCGCGAATGCCAGCCCTTAGCGTCCGTCAGCGCTTCGATGAAGCGCCGACAGACGCTAGCTCCTTTTTTACGCGTCTGTTTATCCGCCACCGGCGATTCCGCCTGCGGCGGACAGACTCGAGGCCACGATCATGCAAACCATCACCGTCGTCGGCGGCAATCTTTTCGCCCTCGCCGCGCGCTTCCTGGGCGACGCGACGCAGTGGATCCGCATCGCTCAGCTCAATGGTCTTTCCGATCCGATGCTTCAGGGCGTGGTCACGCTGCGCATCCCCGATCTCGACGCCAACGCGACCGGCGGGGTAGCGCCGCAATGAGCGGCCTGCTCGGCGGCGTGTTCAGCAGCAGCGTGTTCACTGGCACCTCGCGCCGGCCGCGGCTGCGCGTGCTGGCGAACGGGGCCGAGATCGCGGGGGTGCGGGACGCCGAGGTGTTGAGCAACAACATCTTCGCCGCCGACCGCTTCTCGATCGGCCTCGCGCTCGGCGCCGATCCGGTCTGGAGCATGGCGTCCTGGGCCGCGACCGGGTTCGTGATGATCGAGGTGCAGATGGGCTTCCTGCCCGATCTGGTGCCGGATGCGCCGTTCGCCGGCACGCCGCCGCTGGCCTGGGTGAGCCTGGTACAGGGCGCGGCCGACACGGTGGATATCGACCCGATCGCCGGCACCGCGCGCATCGAGGGGCGGGACCTGACTGCCGTCTTCATCGATACGCCCATCCAGGAGAGCTTCGCCAACCGGACCGCTTCCGAAATCGCCGCGCTGCTCGCCGCCCGCCACAATCTCGCGGCCCAGGTGACGCCGACGACCACGCCGGTCGGGCGCTACTACGATTCCGAACATGACCAGATCACGCTCAACCAGTTCGCCACCCTGACGACGGAATGGGCGCTGCTGGTCTGGCTCGCCCAGCAGGAATCGTTCGACGTGTTCGTCCGCGGCAACACGCTCTACTTCCAGCCGCCGGCGCAGGCCGACGTGCCCGAGATGGTCCTCACCCCGGGCGCGGCGGGATTCGGTGCGCCCGGCTTCGGGTCCGCCAACATCGCCTCGTTGCGCATGGCGCGGACACTGACGCTGGCCGGCGATATCATCGTCACGGTGAAGAGCTGGTCCGCCGCCGACCAGGCGGCCTACACGGAGACGGTGACCAGCCCCGGCACCGCGCCGTTCGCGACGCCACAATCCTACGTGTTCGTCCGCCCGAACCTGACCCCGGATCAGGCGCTGCAGCTGGCGCAGCGCAAGCTCGCCGAACTGACGCAGCATGAGCGCGTCATCGAGATCAGCATGCCCGGCGAATTGACGCTGACGCCGCGCAGCCGCATCGCCCTGGCCGGCACCGCGACCGCGTTCGACCAGATCTACGCGATCGAGGAGATCGAGCGCCGGCTGGATGTCGAACACGGATTCTCCCAGCGGGTGCGGGCAAAGAATTCGAGCCCGCTGCCGCAGGCGACGCCGCCCGGTGCCCAGATCCTTCCCGCTCCGACCACCTGACCGCGTCGGCCAACCACCGGCTCTTCCAACAGGCAGGCCAGGATTTCATGGATCGATTCATCAATGCGCTGAAGGCGACCGCCGGGACCATGGACCGGATGGGCGGGCAGGCACGGTTCGGCATCGTCACCAGCTTCGATCCGGCGCGGTATCTCGCGCGGGTGTCGATCCAGCCGGAAGCCGTCCTCTCGGGCTGGCTGCCGGTGCTCTCGCCATGGCTCGGCAATGGCTGGGGTCTGGCAGCGCCGCTGGCACCGGGCACGCAGGTGCTGGTGCTGGCGCAGGAAGGTCACGCCGAGCACGGCGTTATCGTCGGCGCCGCGTACAGCGCCCAGGCGATGCCGCCGAACGTGCCGGCCGGGGAGTGCTGGGTGGTCCACGCCAGCGGCAGTTTCCTCAAGCTCCACAACGACGGCAGCGTCGAGATCAGCGCGCCCACGGTGCGGATCGACGGCGATCTCGTCGTCAGCGGGAATGTGTCCGACGTCAACGGCGCGCACGGCACGCTCGCCGCGCTGCGCGCAGACTACGACCAGCATCACCACACCGTGAACGGCGCGGTCTCCTCGCCGCCGGACCTGCAACTCTGAGGCGCCGATGTCCGATCTCTCGCAGCAATGGGGCGCGGACCTGGTGGTCGGCGCCGATGGCGATCTGGCGCTCGCCACGCCAGCGATGGGCGGCCTGCAGCGCGTTCTCCGCCGCCTGCTCACCAATCCCGGCGACTATATCTGGCAGCCGGGCTATGGCGCCGGTCTGGCGCAGTTCATCGGCCAGCCAATGAACGCGGCCCAGATCGCCGCGGTGATCCGCAGTCAGATCTTCAAGGAGCCGGCGGTGGCGCGCACGCCCGAACCGGTGATCGACGTCACCGCCGACAATGCCGGCGGCGTGTTCGTCGAGATTCGCTACGTCGATGCGCCGTCCGGACAGACCCAGCTGCTCGCGTTCCCGCTCGGCGCGCCCCAGGGGTCTGCGGCAAGCCCCAGCACGCAGGTAGGGCCATGAAACTTTCGCTGCAGACCTTCTCGTCGCTGGTCCAGAACACCGCCGCCGCGGTGCAGGGCGCGGCGACGCAACTCGTCGATCTCTCGGTCGGCTCGGTGCTGCGCGCGGTGCTGGAGGCGAATGCGTCGCTGGCGCTGTGGCTGCAATGGCTGGTGCTGCTGGTGCTGAACACGACGCGCGCCGCAACCAGCCAGGGCGCCGATCTCGATACCTGGATGGCCGATTTCGCCCTCGTTCGCCTGCCCGCATCGCCGGCAGCGGGAACGGTCACGTTCGCGCGCTACGTCGCGACCTCCGCAGCCCTGGTCCCGGTCGGCGCGCTGGTGAAAACCGCTGACGGGACGCAAACCTTCACGGTCGTCGCCGCGACCGGCGAGGCCGCCTACGTGGCGGCGCAGAACGGCTACACGATGGCCCCGGGCACCACCAGCGTCAGCGTGCCGGTGCAGGCGCTCGTGGCCGGCTCGGCGGGGAATGTCCAGGCCGGCACCGTCAGCCTGCTGGCGAGCGCGATCCCCGGCATCGACACGGTGAGCAACCCGGCCGCCCTGTCCGGTGGCGCCGACGCCGAGAGCGACGCGGCGTTCCGCGCCCGCTTCGTCAACTACATCAACAGCCGCTCGCAGGCGACGCGCGCGGCCGTCGGCTACGCCATCGCCAGTCTGCGGCAAGGCTTGTCCTACGCCATCGCCGAGAATGTCGATGCCGCCGGCAATGCCCGGCCCGGCAGTTTCGTGGTGACGGTGAACGACGGCACCGGCGCACCCTCGCCGGCGCTGATCGGCGAGGTCTCCGCGGCGGTGGACGCGGTCCGCCCGCTCGGCAGCGTCTATGCGGTGCAGCCGCCGCAACTCGCCAATGCTGCGATCGCGCTGACCCTCAGCGTCGCCGCCGAGGCGAACCGGAGCCAGGTGGTGGCGGCGGTGAGCGCGGCCATCGGCGGTTTCGTCGCTTCGCTGCCGATCGGGGCGGTGCTGCCGCTCTCGCGCATCGCCCAGCTCGGCTACGACGCCAGTCCCGCGGTGCTGAACGTCACCGGTCTCGCGATCAACGGTCGCGCCGCCGATCTCGATCCGGGCCCGGCCGGCGTCGTCGTCGCCACCGGCATCACGATCAGCTGAGGCGGGAGCAGAGGAAATGCCGATCGGTGACCAAGGCGACATGGCAGCGCGCATCCGCGCGGTGCTGCCGAACGGATGGTTCCCGGATGCCGCCCCGGTGCTCGACGCGCTGCTGTCCGGCCTCGGCGCGGTCTGGGCGTGGGTCTACACGCTGATCGCCTACGCGCAGGCGCAGACGCGCATCGCCAGCGCCACCGATGTGTTTCTCGACATCATCGCGGCGGATTTCTTCGCCACGCGGCTGCAGCGCCGGCCCGGCGAGCCGGATGCGACCTACCGCGGGCGGATCGGCGCCAACCTGCTCGCGCCGTCCGGCACGCGCGCCGCACTGGTCCGGCGGCTGCGCCTGCTGACCGGGCGGGCGCCATCGATCTTCGAGCCGACCCGGCCCGCCGATACCGGCGCCTACGCTACCGGCAGCCTCGCCTACGGCGTGGCCGGGGCGTGGGGCTCGCTGGCGCTGCCCTATCAGGTCTTCGTCACCGCCTACCGGCCGCAGGGCAGCGGCATCGCCGCGGTCGCCGGCTACGGGCCAGGCGATGGCTGGGCCGGCGGCTACGGCGTCGGGCCGATCGAATATGCCAGCCTGGCGATGGCCGCCGGCCAGGTGACGGACGCCGAGATCCAGGCCGCCGTCGCCGAGACCATGCCGGCGGCCAGTGTCGCCTGGATGCGCATCAGCAACTGACCCGGCGTCGACGGCCGCCGCCTCGCGTGGCGCGCCGCCGTTCCTTCTGTGCTTCCCCCTCTCGCTGCGAGGCCTCTTCATGGACCGCACCATCGTCTATCCCGGCGCTATCCCGCTCGACACCGATCTGCTCACGCTCAACCGCAATACCATGGTGGCGCTCGGCTACCTGGCGCAGGCGACGCTCGGCACCTCGACCGTGGTCGACGGGCTCGCCTGCACGCCGACGGTGCCATCGAGCATGAGCGTGACCGTCGGGCCCGGCAGCATCACCGCCTTCACCGTCGTCGATCAGCTCGCCTATGGGTCGCTGCCGGCCGACGCGGCGGACCCGCTGGTGAAAATGGGCGTGAACCTGACGCCGACCACCTTCACCCTCACCGCACCGGCCACCTCCGGCCAGGCGATCGACTATCTGATCGAGGCAGCGTTCGGCGAGAGCGACGCCGACCCCGCCGTGCTGCCCTACTACAACGCCGCCAATCCGGCGCAGCCGTTTGCCGGAGCGAATAATTCGGGCGCGGCGCAAAACACCGCCCGGATCGCGCGGGTGCAGCTCCAGCTCAAGCCCGGGACGCCGGCCAATGCCGGCGCACAGACCGCACCCGCGGTCGATCAGGGCTGGGTCGGGCTCTATGTCATCACCGTGAACTACGGCCAGACCGTGATCCCGGCCGGCAACATCACGCCCTTGCCGGGGGCGCCCTTCGTCTCGTTCAAACTGCCGCAGCTGGCGCCCGGCGTTTCGCGCATGGCGGTGCTGACGAACTCCGCGGTGTGGGCCGTGCCCGCCGGGGTCACGCAGGTGCGCGCGCGCATCTGGGGCGCGGGCGGGGCAGGCGGGGCAGGCGGCGGCACCTGCGGTGGCGGCGGCGCCGGTGGCGGCTATGCCGAGGGCTATTTCGCGGTGACGCCGGGCCAGGCGATCCCGGTCACCGTCGGTGCCGGTGCCGCCACCAGCGGGGCGGCCGGGGCGTCGAGCAGCTTCGGCGGCCTGGTCTCGGCCACGGGCGGCAATGGCGGCAGCGCCGGAAGTGCCGGCGCGGTCGGCGCCGCCGGCAACGCTCCTGGCATGGGCGGCGGCTCCGGCCTGCTGCTGCCCGGCACCGGCGGCCAGAACGGCCTGGCGTTCGGCGGCTCGGGCGGCTTCGGCTCGGCTGGGCTGGTCGGCGGCGCCGGCGGGGCCGGGCATGCTGGCGGACCCGCCTTCGGCCCGGCTGGCAGCAACACCAGCACCATCGCCGGCGCCAACGGCAATTTTCCCGGCGGCGGCGGCTCCGGCGGCATCGGCACCGGGGCCGGCGGGGCCGGCGCGGCCGGGCTCGTCGTGCTCGAGTGGTGAGGCGGTCTCACGGCTGACATAGGGGAACGAAGATGCCGACACCGGCAACCCATCTCTGGCGGCCGTCCAACGCCCGCCTCGTCGTGCTCGACGATTCCGTGCCCACGCCGCGCGGCACCGCGCCGGTGGCACCGCCGCTGCTGGTCTGGCCGGTCAAGGGCCCGAGCGACGTGCTCGACTATCAGCTCGACCTCACCGCTGCCATCGCCGGCGACGAGGGCGACGGGATCACGACGCTCGATGTCACCATCTCCCCGGCCAACCCGGGCGATCTCACGCTCAACAGCAGCTCGGCCGATGGCAGCCGGGCGGTGCTGTGGCTGGCCGGCGGCGTCGCCGGGACGATCTACACCGTCACGCTCAGCGTCGGGCTGCAGAGCGGGCGCCTGCTGGCGCGCAGCGTGCTGCTGCCGGTCCTGCCCCTGTCCTCGCCGCCGGCGACGCTCGCCGCGCTGCTGGCCAGCGCCGGACTGCCGCTGACCGATCAGAACGGCAACCCGATCCTCGTCTCTGCGGTGACGCCATGACCACCGTCGACCAACTCCCGGCGGCGACGGCGGCGGCGGACACCGATCTGCTGCCGATCGACCAGGGCGGCGTGCTGCGGGCGATCAGCCGCGCGCTGCTCCTCGCCGGCATGCAACCGGAGCTGAGCCTGCCGGCCGGCAGCCTGCTCGGCAACGCCGGCGGCGCCACGGGCGGAGCCGCGCCGATCGCGCTCGGCGCCAACCTGACGCTGGCCAACAACACGCTCTCGGCCGCCGCGGCCCCGTTCGAGATCGCAGCGCTCCCGGCCGCTCTCGCGCCCGGCGCGGGCGATCTCGTGGCGCTGGGTCAGGGCGGGGTGGACAAGGCCATCGCCTATGCCGGCTTCATGGCCGGGATCGGCACGCTCGGCGGGATTTCCGCGAGCAACATGCTCGCCACCCCGACCGGGGCGACGGCGAGCCGCCGGCTTGCCGATAGCCTCGCCGATGCCGTCGCCGTGGAGGCCTTCGGCGCCGTCGGCGACGGTGTCACCGACGATACCGGCGCGCTCGCTGCCGCCTTGGCCTCCGGCCGGCCGGTGCGGCTGGGCGCGCGCACCTACGCGGTGCATGGACAGTGGACCATCCCCGGCACCAGCGCCGCGTTGCTCGGCGTTCCGGGCCAGAGCGTGATCCGCCGCCTCGGCCAGACCGGAAATGGCGCCTTCATCGCCGTGCAGTGCACGCGCTTCTTTGCCGCCGGCGTCACCTTCGACGCCAACCGCGCCGGCGTGACCACCGACAGCTGGGGCGTGCTGGTGACGGCGGAATGCACCAGCGCGGTGTTCGAGACCTGCGTCTTCACCGGCGCGAACGGGGCGACCCAGGGCTGCGGACTGGTGATCGCCGCCGCCGACCCGGAGATCACCGCGCATCTCGTCGATGGCTGCGAGGCGTTCGGCAACGCGCTGCACGGCATCTGGGTGCAGGCCGTCCAAGGGGTGCAGATTCTCGGCTGCCGGGCGCACGACAACGGCGCTTACGGCATTTGTCTCGATTACGCCGACCCTGCCTTCATCCAGAAGGTCCATCTCTGCCAGATCAGCGGCAATGCCGCCTGGGCCAACCAGCGCGGCATCTCCGTGGGCAATTTCAACGCCACGAACCAGTCTCCCCCGCTTTGGGGCAATGCCAATCCGGACGCGCTCGCCATTCTCGTCAGCGAGAACGTCTGCCGCGGCAACAGCGTCTACGGCATCTACGCCGCCGGCCGGGGACTGGCGATCCACGGCAACCTGCTTGCCGACAATGGCGGGGCCGGCACCGGCGCGGGGCTCACGGCCAATGTCTCGGCCAGCGTCGTCGCCGGCAATCTGGTGACGAACAGCGCCGTCAGCGCCCTGTTCGGCATCGATGTCGGCGGCTCGATCGAGACCGACATCATCGGCAACAGCATCGCCGGCACGGTGAACGGGATCAATCCGGGCGGCGGGCAGAATCTGCGCGTGAGCGGCAACCGCGTGCAGAATTGCAGCGGTTGGGCCGTGCTGGTGAACAATGTCGAAACCGACGGCCAGGGGCGCAATTTCGGCCTCGCCTGCAGCGGGCTCGCGATCACCGACAACTGGTTCTCCTTCGCCACCGCCTCGGGCGGCGGCGTGATGCTGCGCGATGCGCCGCAGGGCGTGGAGGTGGCGCGCAACAGCTTCGTCGGCACCGGAGCGGCGACCAGCGCGCAATGCCTGGCGCCGTACACCGATCAGCTCCTGTTGCACGGCAACTCCTGGAACTTCCAGAGCCGCGCGATCTGCAATCCGGGCGGCACCGGTAGCGGCGGCGAGATCATTTTTCCCGACGTGCTGGACGGGTTCATGATCACGGCCGCATCGCAACCGGTGACGTCGATGCTGAGCACCAGCCAGGTTGCCACCACCGGGCAGATCACCTTCGTCAAAGTGACCAATGGCGGCAGCGGCTATACCCAGGCCACGGTCAGCATCGGCGGCGCGGGCACGGGCGCGAGCGGGAGCGCACTGGTCAGCAACGGCACCGTGATCGGCATCGTGCTCACCGCTGGCGGGACCGGCTATGGGGCCCCGGGAACGAGCGTGCCGGTGGCGATCGGCGGCGATGGCGCGGGGGCGACGGCGACGGCCTGCGCCGGTCTGCCAGTGTTCGAGGAGCGCCGCCTCACCGTGCGGTGCAACACGGCGGTGACGTTCGCGCGCAATGGTTCGGCACCGTTCCAGGACAACTGGACCCTCGCCGACATCACCGTGCCGGCCAGTGCCGAGGTCGTCTTCACCGGTACCTGGGGCGCGTGGCGCGCGGGCCTCGTGCCGCTCGCGGATTATCTCCAGTTCGCCGGCGACGGCAGCCTGACGCTGTCCAGCCACCCCGGCGCCGACGTCTGGGTGCGCCCGGGCACCGGAGGGCATCTGCGGATCACCAGCCAGAACGAGCCGGCCGGCGTGATCTCCACGGTCGGGCGCGGCTCGCCAGCCGGGGTGCTCGCCGCCCCGCCAGGCTCGGACTACCGCAATCTCGACGGCGGCGTCGGAGCAACGCTCTGGATCAAGCAGAGCGGCACCGACGCGACGGGTTGGACGGCGATCGCCTGACCAGGCCACCGCCGACCCCGACGCCATCGCATCATCGCCAGGAGCACGAACGAGCATGCCGACAATTCCGCAGCTGCCGGTCGCCTCGTCGGTCACGTCGACCGACGAACTGCCCGTCAATCAGTCTGGCGTGACGCGCGCGGTGACCGTCGGCACGCTGCTCGGCGGCGCGCAGCCATCGATCCTTCTGCCAAGCGGGACCTTGCTTGGCCGCGCCAGCAGCGGCACCGGCGCGGCCGAACCGATCACGATCGGCACCGGCTTGGCCATGGTGAATGGCGGCCTCATCGCCACCGGCAACGAGATCGGCGGCTTTCCCACTCTCGCCGCGCTGACTCTCGCCGACTATGCGGTGGTGAGCCATGGCGGAAGCCCGGCGCTGTTGCCGCTCGCCGCGCTCAGCGGGCTGTTCCAGGCCGGCGCCAACATCGCCATCAGCAACGGCACGATTTCGGCGAACTTCCCCGTTGCGGGCGCGGGCGTGCCGGGCGCGGTGATGGCTGGCACCGGCTTGGCGCTCGCGGCGAACGGCGCGCTCTCGGTCGTGTTCGGGTCCGTCTCCGGCACCGCGGCCGCGGGCAATGACCCCCGCCTGGCGGGCGCTTTGCAGGCCGGCAACAATCTCGCCGATCTGGCGAATGCGGCGTCCGCGCGCGGCAATCTCGGCCTCGGCGGCTTGGCGGTGCAGAACCCGACTGCGGTGGCGATCACCGGCGGGGCCATCGGCGGCGCCGACGTCTCCTCGGCGACGGTCGCCACGGGTGCTGTCGGGTCGAAGCCGCGCAGTCTCGCCGCGCGCTTCGCTGACACCGTCAATATCAACGATTTCGGCCTTGCCCGCGACGGCATCACCGACGATAGCCCGAAAGTCGCCGCGGCGGTGGCGGCGGCGAAGGGCGGGCGGCTCTATGTTCCCGCCGGCGGACCGATCCTGCTCGGCGGCGCGGCCCAGGTCGTGTTGCAGAACATCGCCATCATCGGCGATGGTGTCGCGGACATGGGCTATCCCTACGGCCATGTCGGCAGCCAGTTCTGGATCCGCGGTGCGGCCGAGTTGACCACGGCGGTGGACAACCCAGCTGGCAGCACGACGCTCGCCGTGCCGGGCACGACCGGCATCGTCGCCGGCATGCTGGTCTCGAGTGGGGCCATCTTCGCCCGTCCGACGACGGTGACGGCGGTCTCCGGCAATACGGTGACGCTGAGCACGCCGACGCTCGCCGACCTGCCGACCGGCAGCCTGGTGTGGTTCGCCAATCCGCTCTCGCCCTTTGCGCTCGGCAGCGACGTCACCATCGAGGGCGTGAATTTCCTCTGGCCCGATCAGGTGGACCAGCCCTCGGCACCGATCGCCTATCCGCCGCTGTTCTCGGCCATTCCCGGCTCGGCGCAGCAGGTGACCAACATCACCTTCGCTAACCTGCAAGTGACGAACGCCTACGACTTCCTGACCACCGGGCAGTTCGCGCCCGGCAACTGGACGGTCGTCGCCGGCATGACGATCCGCGGTTGCCGCATCTGCGCCATCAATACGTGCCTGACGCTGCCGATGGTGCCGGATATCGTCTATATCTCGGACACGCAGTTCAGCTACGGCGTGTTCGAGGCCGAGTATCTCCACTATTTCGGCGGCGGCACGAAGGCGCAGACGAGTTCCACGGCCACCGTCGCCACCGACGCGCCGGCCGGCTCGACGACGGTGACGCTGACCAGCGCGAGCGGGATCGCCGCCGGCATGAGCGTGTCCGGTTCCGGCATGCCGGCGGGCCAGAGCGTCGCCTCGGTTGCCGGCAACACCCTGACCCTGAGCCTGGCCACCATCGCCGACTGCCCCGCGGCCACGACGCTCACCTTCGTCGGTCAGACCTACTATCTGAAGACCTACACGGCGAATTTCGGCACCTGGCTGCTGGTGCCCGGGAATGGCACCGCGAGCGCCGTTTCGACGCCGAGCAATGATGGCATCCAGGGCAGCAACAACTATGTATTCGGGCCGCGCTACGGCGTGCATGTCGATGGTGGCAATCTTGCATTGCTGCGGCTCGCGAATACGGGGTTCGATCAGGTCGGCACCATTCTGCTGTGCGAGAATGGCGGCACCACCTGGGACGTGCAGTTCAGCGATTTCGTCGCCTACGGGCTCATCGGCACCGCCCCGAACCAGCCGGTGCCGCTGTTCTCGATCCAGAACCCACCGCCCGCCGGGGCTGGTGCCAACGCCCGGCTGACCGTGACGGGTATGGAGGTGGGGTTCTGCTCCGGCACCGTCTTCGACATCGCCGGCGCCAACCTGCTGGACATCGCGATCACGAACAGCAAGCTGGTCTACTACGCCAACACGGCGATCCCGGGGCCGTACTACGCCGCGCGCATCAACGCACCCAATGCGCGCTTTCTGTTCGTCGGCAATGAGGTCACGGCCGAGACCGGAGGCAATACTGGCGTGCGGGTCGAGGCGGTGGCCGTGGCCACGATCGCCGGCAACAGCTTCGCCGGGCTTGCCGCGCCGGTCGACATCGAGACCACCGCCGGGGCCGTGATGCTGGGGGCGAACACGAGCGTCAATACGACCGGGCCGTCCTCGATCATCGGCATCGGCACGGTCAATGTGAAAGACGTCGGTAATGGCTGGGACAAGCCGAATCTCTCCTACAACGCGGTAGAGACCGCCTGGCGGGCGAATGCGGTCAACGGCCTGCAGGTCAATCCCGGCGCCAGCGGCACCGGTGCGGCGTTGCTGGCGCATGGAGCCGATGCCAACGTCCAGCTCTATATCGGTGGGCAGGGCACGATGCCGGTCTCCGTGCTCACCCGGCAATCCATCGAGCAGTTCCGCGTCGCCGACAGCATCGGCGCGACGAACTTCGTCGTCGCCAGCGGCGGCACAGCGGCGCTCCCTGCGACGCTCGGTGTCGGCGGCACGGCGGCCGATGTCGGCCTGGCGGTCAGCGGGATGGGCAGCGGCGCGACGCTGCTCGGCAGCGCCAGCTCGCCGGTGGCGCTCGTCGGCGCCGTGGCCGAGCGCGCCTACAGCGTGCAGGTGCCGGTGAGCGGCGCGGCGATCACGGTGCCGGACACGATCAGCCTGCTCCAGCTCAATCCCGCCGGGCCGCTCGCCAGCCTCGCCGTGACCCTGCCGGCCCAGCCGGTGGACGGGCAGGTCGTCGCGATCGCCACGACCCAGACGATCACCGCCCTCGTGCTGTCCGCCAATGCCGGACAGACCCTGCTCGGCGCCCCCAGCACGCTCGCGGCCAACACCGCGATCGAGTTCCGTTTCCTGGGCAGCACCTGGTTTCGCAAACAGTGAGGACCTGATGGCCAATTCCGTTCTTCCGGGCTGGCTCGCGCTCGGCACGATGACCGCCGACGGCGGCTTCAGCGAGCTCGTCGCGACCGGCTACGCGCGCCAGCCGATCGCCTTCGGTACGCTCGATCCGATCCGGGTCGCGAGCACCTGCGCCGGGCGCTTCGTCAGCGGTGGGCAGCCCTGGCCCAACGCGCTGGCAGCGGCTCTGTGCAACGCGCCGCAGGGCGGCGCGGTGTTGGCGATGTGGCAGATCGGGCGGGCGCGCGGTTTGACCGCGGCCAAGCCGTGGAGCTTCGGGCCGGGTGACGTCATCCTGCTGATCCCGGCCCTCGCCGGCGATGGCACGGCCGTGTTCGAGGCCGGCGCGGTTCTCGGCCGTAGCGACGCCGGGGCGGTGGTGACCGCCGGGACACGGGTCGCACTCGGCGGCGGCGTGCTGACGGCGGCGCCCGCGGCAAAGCCGGATGATGTCCGCCAGCGGCCGCCAGGTGGCAGCGACGACGCGGCGCGCGGCTATCAGGCGGGCCAGCTGTGGCTCGGGCCGGATGGCACGCTCTATCAGGCGGCGGCAACGACCGCGGGCCTCCCGGCGATCTGGGCGCCTCAAGGCGGTTCGAGCGGCGGCTCCCTGGCCTATCCGACCGCCATCGCCGCGAATGTTCCCTTCATCGGCCTCGGCGCACGGCCGCTCGATGCGGTGCCAGTCGGTGCGGGCGGCTTTGCCTACGGGACGCGGCTGCTGGCCAGCGCCTACACTGGCGGCGCCTTCGATATCCAGCGCATGAGCGACAATGCCGTAAAGACCATCGGCTTCCTCAGCGACGGCAGCCTCGATACGCGCACGCTCGATGGGTTCCTCGCCGGCTCGGTCGGGCGCATCACGAAGTGGTACGACCAAAGCGGCAACGCCAACCATGCGACGCAGACGGCCGCGGCGAATGCCCCGACCATGGTGCCATTCCGTCAGCTCGGCAATGCCCGCAGCGTGATGTTCGATGCACGTCCCGAGGGCACCGGCACCGAGCCACCCTGCGGACCGACACAAACCGTCCTGAACGTCCCTTCGTCGGTGGCGCTCGCCGGCAACGCGCTCTCGGTCTACACCGTTGGTGGGTTCGTCTCGGGCGGTCACAACAGCGCCCTGTGCGCGCTGAGCGATGCCAACGGCCACCAGTTGATCATCGGCGCCAACTATCAATGGTCGTCCGCAACCGCGGCCTCAGGCGTCGTCGCGCTCGGCGGCGGCCCGGCCGCCTTCGGTCCGGGGCTCGGCGCGATGGATACGCCGAATGTCGTGAGCCTCATCTCCGGCGCGTCGTCGGCCAGTCTTTATCATAACGACGCGAGCGGGAGCGGTCGTCTCGCTATCGGTACCATCAATGGCGGAACGCTCGGCGCGGCTTCGTTCGGGTCGGCAATGGGGTTCGTCGATCTTGCGGCGGTGATCGCGTACCCGGCCGCGCATACGGCGCCGCAGCAGAGCGGTGTGCTGGGCGGTCTCTATACATTGTTCGGCATCTCGCCGCAGCTGCGCGACGTCGTCGTCGCCGACGGCGACAGCCACACCGACAGCTACGGCGCAAGCTTCCAGCAGACCTGGCCGCGTAAGATGTGGCGGATGCTGGACCAGCCCACGCTCGGCCTGACCAACACGGCCGTTTATGGCGAGACCGCCGCCGCCCGGCTGGCGAATTTCTCGGCCGACGTCGCCCCGGCGCTCGCTCGCCCGGCTCGCAACAAGGTCGCGATGCTGTTCGCCGGGTGGAACGATATCGTTACTGGTACGAACCCGGCGGCAATTGTCGGCATCTATCGCCAATATGCCAGCCTTGTGCATCAGTCCGGCGCTCGGTTCCTCGTCGTGGCTTCACCGCTTCGGGGCGCGAGCCCAGCGCAACTCCAGTCGATGGCCGCACTGCGCGGCCTGCTGGCGCAGAACTGGGGCGAGTTCGCGGACGGGTTCATCGATCTCGCCGCTGCCAATCCGCAGTTCGCGCTGACGACGGGCTGGGGCAGCTACAGCCCCAACCTTTTCTTTGCGGACGATATCCACTTCAACGACCTTGGCTATTCGGCGATCGCGGCGGCAATGGCCGGGGCTGTGGCGCGGCTTCTTGTCTAGAGCAACCTCCGATCTGATTGAGCCGTTCCGGCTCGATCAGATCGGAGATAAGTTGCTCTAGACTCATAGGTTTCTAGAGCACGACCGTCCGACCGGATGATTCCATCAGGTCGGACCGTGCTCTAGGGCAGCATCCCGTCAGATCGACCCCGCTGATGGGATGAACTTGCCCGATCTGGCAACGGTTTGAGGCGTGGTCGACGCGGGACCACCTGCGGACGACGGTGCGTCCTGGTTTTCGATCTGGCAGTTCGATGCCATCGGTCAAATCCGTCTGATGGCATGGATGCGGCGCGCGCAACTGCTCATTTTCGTGAGGAGAAGAGATCATGGGATTGCAGAAGGAAATCGATCGGGACGCCACGGGCGTGCCGATGCGCTACTGGCATTTGGCGGCGCGGCAGGATTTCATCGACGCCAAGCGGATCGAGGTCACGTTTCTGGGCTTCGCCGACGAGGGGGCATACAAGGCCGGGCGCGCGTCGGCCGCGTCTCCGCTGCGCTATACGCTCGTTGCGGCGGATTTTCCGTCGGGGACCGACCTTCATGCCGTGAGCACGGCGATGCTCTACAGCGCGGTCAAGACGAAGGCAGCAGCGGCGGCGGCGGCGCAGCCGATGGCCAATCCGTCGCGGTTGCCCGATGTTCACGGCGTGGCGACGGACCCGGCTCTGGCGGATGCGGCCGATGCCGGTATCGGTTGAGCGCGGATGGACACATCCTGCAATGAGGGCTGGCCAGGGCAAGGAGCGCGAGCGATGCGCGAGGTTTGCCAAATGAGCGGCGTCTTTCAGCAAATCGGCGAACTGGTGGCCAGCGTGCGCGCACTGCACGAGAAGATCGATCTCCGCCACGCGGCAGCGGAGAAGCAGAGCGAGTTGCTGCGCGCGGAGCTGCATGCGGTGACGTCCGACGTGCGCGCGCTGGAAACGAAGCATGATGGCGCGGTGACGTCGCTCGCCGGCGATGTCGCCAGGCTGCGCGAGGCGCAGCGCGATGTGCGTGAGTCGCTTCAGTCGCTCCGTGAGCCGGTCGCGGAAATGGCCGCATTGCGCGGCAAGGCGGTTGGCGCGGCGCTGGTCCTGGGCCCGCTGGGTGCGGTCGTGCTGTACGCCATGCCCCTGGTATGGCGGCTCGCGCGGCGGCTGCTGGAATTCTCGTTAGGTGTGAGTTTGCCATGAGCGGGTTCCCCTTCGCGTTCGCCAGCGTGATCGGGAACGAGGGTGGCTTCACCACGGACCCGTCCGATCCCGGCAACTGGACGGGTGGTCAGTCGGGACGGGGAATCCTGCGAGGCACGAAATTCGGCATCAGCGCCGCCGCGTTCCCGACCCTCGATATCGGCTCACTCACCCTCGATCAGGCGAGAGCGATCTATCGCCTGCGCTACTGGGCACCGGTCTGTGCCGAGAGCATGCCGCCGCCACTGGCGCTGCTCGTCTTCGACGCGGCGGTGAACAGTGGCGTGCGGCGCGCGGCACTGCTCGTGCAGGAGACGGTGGGCGTGGTCGCAGACGGTCTGATCGGGCCCGCGAGCCTGGCGGCGATCGAGCGCCGGGTGGCGCAGGCCGATCTGGAGTGGCTGTGCGCCGAGTTTCTCGCGCGGCGGCTGCTGTTCATGGCCGGTCTGGCGGAGTGGCGCCGCTTCGGTCCCGGCTGGGCGCGGCGGCTTTGTCGGCTCCCTTTCCAGGCGATGCGGACCGCGGCCTGAGGGCTTCGAATAACTTGGAGAGACGATGATGACCCGGATACTGGAGACGGCGATCCTGCCGTGGCTGTTCGCCTTTGCCACCGCCTTGGCCCCGGCGCTGTTCGCCCTGGCCCTGGTCTGGCTCCGCCAGCACCATATCAGCACCACCCTCCTTGCCGCCGCCGGACAAGCCGCGGGCGAGGCCTACAAGCAGATGGTCAGCGCCGGCACCCCGGTCACCGACGCGGCGTCACTGAACGCCGCCGTCGCTGCGGGTGTGGAACAGATGCTGGCAAACCTCCCCGCAGCGATGGACCGGGCAAAGATGACGCCCGCCGCGGCCGCGGCGATGGTGTCGGGGGAACTCGGCAGGCTGCTGGCGATCGACCCGACCGTCGGCGTCGGGGGCGCCAAATAGGCGTTCTGCGAAGCAGCCGGGGGATCGAATTGCCGCGGCGAGGTCCTGAGGGGCCTCGCCGGTTTTTTTGTCGCGCGTTTGTTACGATTTCGAACGGTTGGCCGTGGTTGCGCCGTCGGCGCGAGCCGGCTAGACGAACACGGCTAGAAGGGGCGCGGCTTCGCGCGTCCTCCCTCAACGAGCGACAACCATCCCCATGAACGCACTCTTCTGGCTGATCTCCGAACTGATCAGGCTCTACTTCTGGGCCGTGATCCTGGCCGCGGTGATGAGCAACCTGATTGCCTTCAATGTGCTCGACACGCGGAACCGGCTGGTCTGGACGGTGGCGGATTTTCTCTACCGCATTACCGAGCCGGCGCTGCGACCGATCCGATCGATGCTGCCGAATTTCGGTGGCATCGATATCAGCCCGATCATTCTCATTCTCCTGTTGCAGGCCCTGCAGATGCTGCTTTCCGAGGCGCAGATGGCGCTCTGGCGGCAGGGCATGTATTGAGAGCGCGGTGATCATCGGGTCCGGACGATGGCCGAAGACGGGTCGGCGATGGCTTTCTGGCAGGCCGGGGTGGGCTTCGTGCGCGTGGCGGTGAAGGTACAGCCGCGCTCCCGCCGACCGAGCGTCGGAGGGACCATCGCCGGAGCGACCGCGTCGGGCCCCGCCAAACTCCGCCTGCGCATTGCCGTCGCCGCGCCGGCCGAGGGCGGGCGGGCCAACGCGGCGGTGTGCGCCGCCCTGGCGGCCGCGCTCGATGTTCCCCGCGAGGCGGTCGCGCTGATCGCCGGCGCATCGTCGGCGGACAAGATCCTGCGCGTCGATGGCGACCCCGCGCTGCTCGCCGAACGTCTGGCGGCGCTATGACGGCACACATCCTCGACGGAAAGGCGCTGGCCGCTGCCCTCCGCGCCGATCTGGCGCAGCGAGCAGCCAAACTGCCCTATCGGGCTGGCCTGGCCGTGGTGCTGGTTGGCGAAGAGGCGGCGAGCGCCGTCTATGTCCGCAACAAGGCCCGCGCGGCGGACGCCATCGGGGTGACGGCCTGGACCATCCGTTTGCCGGCCGGGACCACCGAGGCGGCGTTGCTGGCCGAGATTGCCCGGCTCAATGGCGATCCCGATGTCGACGGCATTTTGGTTCAACTTCCGCTGCCGCCGCAGATCCGGCCCGAGGCCGTGATCGGCGCGATCGACCCCACCAAGGATGTCGACGGTTTCCATCCGCTGAACGTGGGCCGGCTGCACAGCGGGGCACCTGGCCTGGTGCCGTGCACCCCGCTGGGCGTGATGAAGCTGCTCGCCCATGCGGGCACTGCGCTGCGCGGCGCCAGGGCGGTCGTGCTCGGGCGTTCCGCGATCGTCGGTAAGCCGGTTGCCGAACTGCTGCTCCGCGCGGATGCGACGGTGACCCTGGCCCACTCGCGCACGCGCGATCTCGCCGCCGAGTGTCGCCGCGCGGAGGTCATCATCGCCGCGGTTGGCCGCGCCGAGTTGGTGCGGGGGGACTGGGTGGCGAACGACGCGGTGGTGATCGATGTCGGCATCAATCGGCGCGCCGATGGCAGTCTGGTCGGCGATGTCGCCTTCGACGAGTGCGTGGATCACGCGGGCGCGATCACGCCGGTGCCGGGCGGGGTTGGGCCGATGACCATCGCCTGCCTGCTCGAAAACACGCTTGCAGCGGCGGCGGCGCGGCGCGATCAGAAATCGATACAGCGGCCCTTGCGCTCCCAATCCCCGTAGCGAGTCGGCTCGGGACCCTTGGGGCCGCCGACCTCGGCCGATCCGGCCGGCGGCGGCCGCTCGTGCTGCCTCGAATCTGGTGGCGTTTCAGCCGGCGCCTGTGGCAGCTCGGCCGCGGTCGTGCTGATCGCGCCTTCGGGCGCGGCGTCGGCTCCGGTCATGGTTCGGATATGGGAGCGGCGAGGGCGGCCCGCAACGCACCGCTTTGCCAATGCGCCGAGCCGTGATTAGCTACCGAACCATGACCGAGAGCCCGCCCGCGAGTGCGCCTGGTTTCCGGCTGAGCATCCGGCTCGACCTTGCCTCCGGGGCTCGGATCGGACCGGGCAAAGTCGTCCTCTTGGAGACGATCGCGAGCACGGGATCGATCTCAGCGGCGGGCCGCACGCTGCGCATGTCCTATCGCCGCGCGTGGGACCTGGTCGAGGAGCTCAACCGCTCGCTGGGCACGGCGGTGGTGGCGACAAGCGCGGGAGGAGCGGGCGGCGGCGGGGCGACGCTGACGCCGGCCGGGCTCGCGGTCGTCGCTCAGTATCGCGCCATAGAGGCTGCCGCCCATACGGTCGCCGAGCCGCATGTCGGTGCCCTCGGCGTAGCGTGCGAGGGCGCGTAATCGGCGAAGGCCGCGCCGGGCGAAGCGGGGATCAATGCCCGCCTGACGCGGCGGCCACGGTCTGGCGGCCGGACCGGAACAGCAGCGCGAGCGGCACGATGGCGAAGGCGGCGACAGCGCAATATCCGAAGACATCGCCATAGGCCAGGATCGCCGATTGGACATCCAACGTATGGTTGGCGAGACCCTGCGCGACCGCCTCCAGCCGCCCCGGAGCGACGCCCTGGGTCTGTAGCTGAGCCCGCGTGTGCGCCAGCATCTGCATGAAGCCGGAATCGAGCGATGAGGTGTGGTCGGCGAGATAGGCGCGATGCACCTGGGCGCGGCTGCTCACCGCGGCCGTCACCAACGAGATGCCGACCGAGCCGGCGACGTTGCGCAGCATGACGTAAAGCGCGCTGGCATCGGCGTTGAGCTGACGCGGCAGGGTGGAATAGGACAGGGTGCTGTTGGGCACGAACAGGAACGCCAAACCAAAGCTCTGCGCCGCGCGCAGGAGCGCAAGGTGGGTGAAGTCCATGTCCGGCGTGAGGCCGTGCGCGTAGCTCAGCGCTGTACCGAGGGCGAGGAAGCCGAAGGCGATCAGCGCACGGGTCGGCACGTTCGGCAACAGCACGCGCGCGACGATCGGGATCATCACCAGGATCAGCAAGGCGCCCGGCGAGAGCAACAGCCCCGCGAGAAGTGCGGTGTAGCCGAACCAGAGTTGACCGAGTTGGGGGATCAGAACCGAGCTCGAATACAGAATCGCTCCGATCGCGAACATCGCGACCGAGCCGACGGCGAAATTGCGATCGGCGAAGACGCGAAGATCGACGATCGGCTTCCGCGTGCTCAGAAGCCACGCCACCGAGCCGCTGAGGCCAAGCGCGGCAAGGATGCCGAACAGCCGGATGGCGGGTGAGGCAAACCAGTCATTGTCCTCGCCGCGGTCGAGCATGATCTGCAGGCAGCCGAGACCGAGCGCGATGAGGCCGAGACCGATATAATCGAAGTCCCGGGCGCGCGCCCGATCCCGCCGCACCCACGGGGGATCCTCGACCAGTGCGGCGACGGCGAGAAACGTGAATACGCCAATGGGCACGTTGATGAGAAAGACCCAGCGCCACGTATAGGTATCGGTGATCCAGCCACCGAGGGTCGGACCGATGACGGGCGCGAAGATCACGGCGATCGCGACGACAGCGAAGGCGCGACCGCGGCGGGCAGGCTCGAATGTGTCGAGGATGATGGATTGCTGGATCGGCTGCAGCCCGCCACCGAAGAACCCCTGCAGCAGGCGAAAGGTGATGAGCTGGCTGAGGCTGGTGGCAACCCCGCACAGAAGGGAGAACAGGGAGAAGGCAGCGATGCAAATGAGGAAGAAGCGCTTGCGGCCGATGAGCCGGCCGAGCCAGCCGGAGATCGGCAGCACGATCCCGTTCGCGACGAGATACGAAGTCAGCGCCCAGGTCGAGTCGTCGTAGCTCGACGAGAGGCTGCCGGCGATATGCGGCAAGCTGACATTGACGATCGTGGTGTCGAGAATCTCCATGAACGCGGCCAGCGTGGCGACGACGGCGATCAGCCACGGATTGGCCGCCGGTCGCCAAGCCGCATCCGCCGCCACCGCACTCATCCGCCGTGCCGCCGACTGTGCCCTCGCGCTATGCCGCTCAGGGCAGGAGTACCGTGCTCCCGGTGGTCTGCCGCGCCTCCAAGGCGGTGTGCGCAGCCGCGGCCTCGGCCAGCCTGAACGTCTGGTTGACCCGAATCTGCACTGCGCCGGAGGTCACGACCTCGAAAAGATCGCGCGCGGCCCACTCCAGGTCCGCCCGCTTGGCCGTGTAAGTGGCGAGGCTCGGCCGGGTGAGGAACAGGCTGCCCTTGGCACCGAGAAGCCCGATATCGACCGGACCGACCGGGCCTGAGGCATTGCCGTAGCTGATCATGATGCCCAGCGGCGCGAGACAATCCAGGCTCGCATAGAAGGTATCCTTGCCAACGCTGTCATAGACAGCCGGAACCATCGCCCCGCCCGTAAGTCGCTTGACCTCTTCGGCGAGGTGCGCATGGCCGACGATCGTATGTGTCGCGCCATGGGCACGCGCGAGTTCGGCCTTCGCCTCGGTGGAGACAACGCCGATGACCTTCGCACCGAGGTGCCGCGCCCACTGGCACAGGATCAGCCCGACCCCACCGGCCGCGGCATGGACCAGGATCGTGTCACCGCTCTGGACCTTGTAGGTACGCCGAAGCAGGTATTGCGCGGTCATGCCCTGCAGCATCATCGCCGCGGCGCTCTCGAAACTGATCGCTTCCGGCAACGTTACCAGGCGATCGGCGGCGATGACACGCTCGGTGGCGTAGGCGCCAATGGGGCCGGTCGCGTAGGCAACTCGATCCCCGACCTTGACGTGGGTAACCCCCGGGCCGACCGCCGTGACGACACCGGCCGCTTCCATGCCGATCGTCGCCGGCAGGGTTGGGATCTTGTAGAGGCCGGTCCGGAAATAGACGTCGATATAGTTGAGGCCGACCGCCTGCTGCCGCACCAGCGCCTCGCCGGGGCCGGGCTCCGGGGTCGGGACATCCTCCCAGCGCAACACCTCGGGGCCGCCATGGGCGTGGATACGAATCGCCTTGGTCATGGAGTTTTCTCCGTCTGGTTCCTACCGGGTTTGGCTCCGGCGTCGCGCCGCTCGAGATCGAGCAGATAGTGTTTGGTGATCAGCCCATCGCCGCCGGAATATCCGCCGGGACCGTCGGCGGCAACAACGCGATGGCAAGGGATCAGGATCGGGATCGGGTTCGCGCCTACCGCCTGGCCGACCGAGCGCGGTGCGCCCCCGGCCTGCGCCGCGATCTCGGCATAGGTCCGAGTGTGGCCGGACGGAATATCGGCGAGCGCGGCCCAGACGCGACGGCGATAGGCCGTCCCGGGCGGCGCCAGGGGCAGCGAAAACCGGCACGCCGGCAGGACGCCGTCGAAATAGGCCTGCAACTCATCGCGGGCACGCACGAGCAGGGGCGTTGGCGTCTGATCACGCCCCCAGCCCCAATCCAGCGAGACCACCGCCCCGTCCTCCTCGGACACGGTCAGATCACCAATCGGCGAATGGAGGGACAGCTGAGGCATCGAAGTGTGTCCGCGGGGTGGCAAAACCGTTCGGCACCGAAGCGTCCCGTCCCGAAGGAGTCAAGCGCCCTTGCCGGGTAGGTCACACAGACATCGTTCCCGCCGCCCCGAGCCGGGCGGCGAGTTCGGCGGGATCGCTGATCGGCAAGCTACAGATCTGTTCGCGGCAAAGATAGGCGGCCGACCCGTGCCCGGATGCGGTCTTGCCGGCCGCGGGATGCCCCGGTGGCAACGGCGTACCGGCGAGGACGCGCAGCACGACGACGGCGGGATCCGGGGCTGCGAGGGCAACGTCGTGCAGGCGCCGCGCGCAAGGATCCTCTGCCGGGCCTGTGATGACCACTGCAGTACCATGGGCCAGGAGATCAGCCGCGGCGAGCAGGGTGGGAAAGGCGGAGAGGCGGCTGGGCGACGCCAACGCGGTACCCACCCTCGACACGGCTGGCTGATCCTCGGCCACGCCGCCCGGGAGCGGCTGCCCGGTGAACGCGGCGATCGCCGCCTCTGCCTCGACGCGGACTGCATCCTCGCCCGTCAGGTGGTAGAGACGTGCCAGCACGTCCGCCATCAGCCCCGCGCCCGATGGCGTCGCATTGTCGCCCGCCGAACGCGGCCGCACGGCCGGGCCGAGCGGCACGTCGGCAGCATCGCTGGCGGTCACATAGAAGCCGCCGCCATCCGCGCCGAACCAGCGGCGCGCGCTCTCCACGAGGGCGCGTGCCGCAGCCAACCGGTCCGGGGCGCCGGTTGCCTCGTACAGAGCGAGCCCCGCGCGAGCGAGCGCGGCCTGATCGTCGAGGAGGCCCGCGGCGCTGACACGGCCCGCGCGCCAGGCATGCTGGACGCGCCCGTCCGTCGCTCCGAGTTCGCGGAGGATGAAGTCGAATGCCTTCTCGGCCAAAGCGAGCCAGTCGGGCCGGCGGAAAACGACCGCTGCCCGGGTCAGCGCGACGATGGTAAGTCCATTCCAGTCCGCCAGCACCTTGTCGTCGCGCGCCGGTGGTACGCGCCGTGCGCGCGCCTCTAACAGAATGGCCCGGCAGCGCGCCAGCGTTGCTTCGTCGGCGCTCGCCAGCGGCGGCGCATTGCGGCGGAGGATCGTCCGCCCCTCCCAGTTACCGGCCTTCGTTACGTCGTAGGCGGATTTGAACAATGCAGCCTCGGCGCCGAGCGCGGCGTCGATTTCCGCCTCGGTCCAGACATAGAAGCGGCCTTCCTCGCCTTCGCTGTCGGCATCCTGCGAGGCGGCGAACGCGTCTCCGACGCGCATTTCGCGAACCAGCCAAGCGACTGTCTCGGCCGCCCGATCAGCATAAAGCATACCTGGGCGGGCCGCATGGGCTAGGGCGAGCAGTTCGAGAATTTGCGCGTTGTCATAAAGCATCTTCTCGAAATGCGGCACGAGCCAGTCCGCGTCGGTCGAATATCGTGCATACCCGCCGCCGAGATGGTCATAAATGCCACCCTGCGACATCCGCTCGAGCAGGAGATGTGTGGCCGATTCGCCACCCGGTGCTACGCCCCGGTATGCGGCTTGCCACAGGAAGCGAAAAATCGGCGGATTGGGAAACTTCGGCGCTCCGCGCAGCCCGCCCTGGTGCTGATCGGTAGCACCGAGCAGCGACGCCGCCGCGGCGTGCAGTGTTGCCTGGTCCGGCACGCCACCGCTCCTGGTCGAGGCCATCTGCGCCAGGGCGCGGGTAAGGGCAGCCGCGTTCCGATGCACCGCCGCCTCGCCGGACTGCCAAGCGGCCGCGATCGCCTCCAGCACCTGGCGAAAGCTCGGGCGGCCCCAGCGCGGCTCGGGCGGAAAATACGTCCCTCCCCAGAACGGCGCACCATCCGGCGTCAGGAACATGGTCAGCGGCCAGCCCCCCTGTTCGCCAAGCGCGTGCAGTGCCGTCATGTAGAGATGGTCGATATCCGGCCGCTCCTCGCGATCGACCTTGATGTTGACGAACAACCGGTTCATCAGCGCCGCTGTCTCGGCGTTCTCGAACGATTCATGCGCCATGACATGACACCAATGGCAGGCCGCGTAGCCGATCGACAGCAGGATCGGCCGGCTCGCCGCCCGCGCTGCCGCCAGCGCCGCTTCTCCCCATGGTCGCCAATGAACCGGATTGCCGGCGTGCTGGAGGAGGTATGGCGATACTTCGCGGTCGAGGAGATTCGCCGCGTCGAGGGATGGAGCAGACATGGCGCTCCTTGCAGGAGAGGATATCACAGTAGATAGGTGCGTCGACGCTGGGCGACAGTGCAGATCATGGCGGCTCGCGACGATCATCGCCACCGCGGAGGCGCCAGTCCGGCCAGCGCTCGCCGAGACGGGCTGAGGACCACAAGCGGATGTTGCCAGTGAACCGCGCCGACGAGACGATCTTTGCCGTTGCCTCAGGGGCGGGCCGCGCGGCGATTTGTGTTCTGCGCGTCAGCGGTCCGCGCAGCCGGGACCTGCTACGGCATTTGTGCGGCGGCAACCCGCCACCCCGCCGGGCCAGCCTGCGCACCCTGCGCGACGGCGCCGGCGAGGCGCTCGATCAGGCACTGGTCCTATGGCTTCCGGGCCCCGCCAGCTACACCGGGGAGGATTGCGCAGAGTTGCATCTGCATGGTGGCCGCGGCGTCGTCGACGGTGTCGCCGACGCGCTCGCGGCACTTGGGGCGCGGCCCGCGGAGCCGGGGGAATTCACGCGGCGGGCCTTCCTCAACGGCCGCATGGATCTGATCGAGGCGGAAGCCGTCGCCGATCTGGTCGACGCGGAAACTGCGGCGCAGCGGCGCCAGGCACTGCGGCAGCTCAGCGGCGCCCTCGGCGAGCTCTACAGCGGCTGGTCTACGCGTCTCACATCCGTGATGGCGCAGCAGGAAGTGCTCATTGATTTTCCTGACGAAGATCTTCCACCGGACATCGATCGGACACTGATCGCGGAGCTTGGGATGATCCTCGCGGAGATTGAAGCCCATCTTGGGGACGAGCGGCGTGGCGAGCGGCTGCGCGAGGGGCTCGTGATCGCCGTGGGGGGCGCACCGAATGTGGGAAAATCCAGCCTGATCAATCTGCTGGCGGATCGGGACGTGGCCATCGTGTCGCCATTCCCGGGCACCACGCGCGATGTTCTTGAAGCGAGAGCCGTCTTTGGCGGCGTGCCGGTGACGCTGCTCGATACCGCGGGAATTCGCGCCAGCACCGACCCGATCGAGACGGATGGCGTGCGGCGCGCGGTCGGAAGGATTGCCGAGGCCGATCTGGTGCTCCTCGTTGCCGACGCAACGGCCGGATCCGTCTGGCTCGACGCTGACGTCGTTCCAACCGGCGGGGCGGTCCTGCGCGTGGTCAACAAGATCGACCTCGCCCAGGCGCCGCCCGGCGCAGTCGCTGTAAGCGCCCTGACTGGACAGGGGCTCGACAGCTTGCGCGCCGCGCTGAACGCCGCGATACGCCGGCTGGTCGAACGCGACGGCCCGCCGCCGCTGACACGGGCACGGCACCGCTCGGCACTGAGCGAAGTTGTTGCCGAATTGCGCGGAGCGATGACGGAGGGGCTGGCGGAACTGCGCGCGGAGCGGCTTCGTCTGGCCACCCGCGCCCTGGGGAGAATCACCGGCCGGATCGACGTCGAGGACGTGCTCGACGCGATCTTCAGCCAGTTCTGCATCGGCAAATGAGCCCTTGGGACTTTCGGCAAGGTGGAAGACGGGTCTTGCGCGGCCGATGCTGCCGTGCGCATCACGCGAAATGATCGCGACAGAGCCAGGCGGGGACTGCGCCCGGACCGGGGTTGGTGATAGGATTGGACGGCATGGGAACCGCCGATACTCTCTATGATGTCATCGTGGTGGGCGGCGGCCATGCCGGCTGTGAGGCGGCGGCAGCGGCGGCGCGCTATGGGGCGCGGACCGCTCTGCTGACGCATCGCTTGGCGACGATCGGCGCGATGTCCTGCAATCCGGCGATCGGCGGCATCGGCAAGGGGCATCTGGTCCGGGAAGTCGATGCGCTCGATGGATTGATGGGTCGCGCGATCGACCGGGCGATGATCCACTTCAAGTTGCTCAACCGGAGCAAAGGTCCCGCCGTCCGAGGGCCGCGTGCGCAGGCCGATCGGTCACTCTATCGGCGCGCCATGCGGGACCTGCTCGATAATTGTACCGGACTGACCCTGATCGAGACCGAGGTCCTGGGTCTCGAAATCGAGAGCAGCGGGCGGTTGAGTGCTATTCTCTGCGCTGAGGGGCGGCGGTTCCGCTGTGGCGCCGCAGTGCTGACCACAGGGACGTTTCTCCGCGGCACGACCCATATCGGCGACGAGAGCATGCCGGCGGGGCGGGCCGACGAAGCGCCCTCGGTCGAATTGGCGCAGTCCTTGGCCCGTCTGGGTTGTCGGATGGGCCGGCTGAAGACCGGGACACCACCACGCCTGGACCGACGGAGCATCGACTGGAACGGCCTGGAGGCGGATTGGGGCGAGCAGCCCCCCGGCGCATTCAGCACGCTGACGGAGCGGATCGGGACGGCCCAGGTCGAATGCAGAGTAACAGGCACGACCCCGGCGACGCATGCAGTGATACGCGCGAATCTATCGCGCTCACCGGTCTATGGTGGGCAAATTGCTGGGAAGGGGCCGCGCTACTGCCCGTCGATCGAGGACAAGGTCGTGCGCTTCGGTGACCGCGGCCGACATCAAATATTCCTGGAGCCCGAGGGGCTTTCGGACGACACGGTTTACCCGAACGGGATCTCGACCAGCCTGCCGGCAGATGTTCAAGACGCGTTCATGCGAACGATCCCGGGTCTGGAGCAAGCCCGGATTCTGCGGCCCGGATATGCGGTCGAGTATGACTATATAGATCCCCGGGGGTTGACCGAAAGCCTGGAATTGCGCGCGTTGCCTGGCCTATTTCTGGCCGGCCAGATCAATGGGACGACCGGATACGAAGAGGCGGCGGCGCAAGGATTGCTGGCCGGGCTCAATGCGGCGCGTAAGAGCGCCGGGGCCGCCGCGATTTGGCTTGATCGTACGCAGGCCTATATCGGGGTCCTGGTGGACGACCTACGGTCCAGGGGTGTAACCGAGCCATATCGCATGTTCACGTCCCGGGCCGAATATCGGCTGGCGCTTCGCGCCGACAACGCAGATCTTCGACTAACGGAACTTGGGCTGCGCTGGGGATGCGTTGGGTCCGAGCGAGCCGCGGCGTTTTCCACGTTCCGCGCACGTCTGGCAGAGGCGCGCGCGCGGGCTCAGACAGAGGATGCGCCCGCTGAGAGATTGAGCGCACTCGGCCTTCCACCTCGGGGTGATGGGCGCAGGCAAACGCTCGCCGACCTTATGGGTCTTGCCGATCTGGATATGGCTCGCATAAGCGTCGTCATCCCCTGGTTTGCCGATGTCCCGGCGCGCGTGGTTGAACAGTTGCGCAATGACGCCCTCTACGCGGGGTATCTGAGCCGGCAGGAAGCCGAGATTCGGGACCTGCAACGCGACGAAGCGGTAACGCTCGCGCCGGACATCGCTTATCGCACCATCCCCGGCCTCTCAGCCGAGTTGCAGGCACGGCTGGAGGACGAACATCCGCGTTCGCTCGGCGCCGCGTCCCGCATAGAGGGTATGACGCCTGCCGCGATGACGGCGATCATCGCTCACCTGCGCAAGCTGAGCCGACCAGTCGCTGTGTGATGTTTCACGTGAAACATCCTCTGCCCCGCACGGAACCTGCCGTAACTGTTTCACGTGAAACGTCGGCCCGCCTCGATCTCTTCGTAGGCCTGCTCGCGCAATGGTCAAAGGTCATCAACCTCGTCGCTCTGCCCGCCCCGGAGGTGATCTGGCGGCGGCACATCAACGACTCCCTCCAGCTCCTCCCACTTCTCCCAAGCACCGTAGCCGTGGCGATCGATCTTGGCTCCGGGGCAGGCTTTCCCGGGCTCGTCCTGGCGGTTGGTACAGGTTGCCACTTCCATCTTGTCGAGGCGGATCGGCGGAAGGCCGCCTTCCTCCGAGAAGCCGCGCGCCTCACAGCGGCCTCCGTCACGGTCCATGATTGCCGGATTGAACGCGCCAAGATCCCGGCCGCGGACCTCATTACAGCCCGCGCTCTGGCGCCGCTTCCGCGATTACTCGAACTTGCCGTGCCCCATCTGGCGCCAAGCGGCACCTGCCTCTTCCTCAAAGGACGTCGTGCCTCGGAAGAATTGACGGCGGCGCGGCGCCAATGGCACATGCGCGCTGAGACCGTTCGGAGCCTCACCGATCCCGCCTCATCAATCCTCAAAATCAGCGAGATCGCGCGTGTCCGTCAGTCCCCCTGAACGCCGCGTCACCCCATCATCCCGGCCGATCAAATCGCGGGTCCTCGCCCTAGCCAACCAGAAAGGGGGCGTCGGCAAAACCACGACGGCGATCAATCTCGCGACCGCCCTTGCCGCCAATGGCGAGACGGTTCTCCTCGTCGACCTCGATCCACAAGGCAACGCCTCCACTGGACTTGGAATCCCCCGCGTCGACCGAACGGCCGGCAGCTACAGCCTCCTCTCCGGCGACGACACGGCGGCTAACCTCGCCCGACCAACGGCCGTTCCGGGCCTCTCGCTCCTGCCCGCGGACCCCAGCCTTGTCGGCGCCGAGGTCGAGCTCGTCGCGGCGAGCCGGCGGGAATTCCGCCTGCGCGATGCTCTCCGGCCACTGTGCAAGGCGGGCGAATTTTCCTTCATCCTGATTGATTGCCCACCCAGCCTAGGGTTGCTCACCCTCAATGGCCTGGTCGCCGCGAGTTCCGTCCTCGTGCCCCTTCAGTGCGAGTTCTTCGCCCTGGAAGGCATCGCCCACCTCATCCGCACCATCGACCTCGTCAAGGCCCGCCTGAACCCGACTTTGCGCCTTCAGGGCATCGTGCTGACGATGTTCGATCGCCGCAATAATCTCTCGGAACTCGTGGCCTCCGACGCTCGCGCCTACTTCGGCGCGCAGGTCTACGAGACAGTCATCCCTCGTAACATCCGGGTCTCCGAGGCGCCGAGCCACGGAAAGCCGGTGCTCCTTTACGACTTCCGCTCTCCCGGGGCCCAAGCCTATGTTCGCCTCGCCCGTGAACTTCTGTCCCGCGAACGCTCCCATCCCGAAGCGGCATGAACCCCAAGAAGGCTGCATGAACGCCAAAGATACCCCCTCGCGCCTTGGCCGCGGGCTTGCCGCCCTCATCGGGGAGCCTACTCCGCTCCCAAGCGGCACCACCGGCGATGTGCGCGCACTGCCGATCGAAAGCCTCGCCCCAGGCCCTTTCCAGCCACGCGCGGCAATCAACCCCGCGGCGCTGGCTGAGCTCACCGAATCCATTCGCGCTCGTGGCCTCCTCCAGCCGCTTCTCGTCCGACCCGACCCGACCCATCCGGATCGCTATCAGATCATCGCTGGCGAACGTCGGTGGCGGGCCGCGCAGGCGGCTGGTCTGCACGACGTGCCGGCCCTCCTGCGCAATCTCACCGACACAGAGGCCATGGCCGCCTCCCTGGTCGAAAATCTGCAACGCCAGGATCTCAACGCGATCGAAGAGGCCGAGGGCTATCGCCGCCTTATTACCGAATTCGGGCTGACTCAGGACTCGATCGGCGAAACGGTCGGTAAGTCCCGGAGCCACGTCGCCAATACCCTGCGATTGCTCAACCTTCCGTCTTCCGTCCAAACTGAGGTGAAAAGGGGCGCGATTTCCGCCGGCCATGCGCGCGCCCTTCTTGCCCACCCAGAGCCGGAAAAGGCGGCGCTGGCTGTCATCACGCGTGGCCTCAATGTGCGTCAGACGGAAGCTCTGGCGACACGCCGTTCAACCCAGGAGCCCTCGCCCGCCAGGGAACGCCGAAACGACCCAGAAACCGAAGCGCTCGCGCGCGATCTTTCGGAGCGGATTGGTCTGAAGGTCGAGATCATGTTCGATGGCTCCGGCGGAATGCTCCGCGTCCGCTATCGATCTCTCGATCAGCTCGACGCGCTCATCGCCCTCCTCACCCGCGACTGACCTGTCGGCCGCTGTCTGACCTGCGCTGCGCGGACCCTGCATCGCCCGCGATGAACCTCAGCGCCGGCGCGCAAACGCCGCGCGCCGAGCCAACGTGAGAACTGCCTGCCGACAGATCAGCTCCGCCGGCTGACCGGTCCGCTTGCATGCCAGTTCCGCCTCCCATAGCGCCGCGCAGGCGCCCGCCAACGCAACGGCCGGCCACAGCTCGAGCGCCGCGGTCATGGCAGCAACACGACGAAAGAAGACCGGTGGACGCATTCCGCGGACCGCCTCACCCGCGCTGGAACCATCGTCCATCGCCAACCGGCCCCGTTGAAGACGCTGCATATGCAGCAGCGCAGATCGCACAACCGCCACTGGCGCCGCGCCCTCCGCCAGCGCCAGTTCGAGCGCCCGATCCGCAGCCGCCACCGCCCCGCTCGCTGCCGCCATCAGCGCATCCTCCAGCGACAACCCGGCGAGATCACCGACGCAATGCATTGCCGCATCCAGATCAACGACACCATCGTGGCCGACATACAGCGCCAGCTTCTCGAGTTCCCGCCGCGTGAGCATCCGATCGGCGCCCAGACGCTCGGCAAGCCACGAAACCGCGTCAGGGCGCGCCGACACCCCCAGCTCCCGCAACGTTGACTCGATGGTCTGCACCAGCGAGCGGCCTTCTTCGGCGTAGCAGCCAATCGCCGCCACGCCCGATGACCGCTCCGCCAGCGCCCGCAAGCGGGAGCGCGACGCCAAGTTCGGCGCCTCCAACACTGCCAGCGCCTCGCCCGGCCCCGCCAGCGCCGCTTGCATTGCAGCAGCCAGCCCATCGGTCGCATCGCGCACCCGCACGACCCGCCGCCCGCCGGTCAACGACAGCGCCGCCACTTCCTCGGCGAGACGATCGCCACCGCCCGGCTCCAGCTCAACGACCCGAAACGGATCATCCCGAGCGCCCGCGACCGCGGTCACCACGGCGTTCGCCCGCTCACGAATCAGGCCGAAATCATCGCCATAAAACAGGATCATCCGGAAGCTGCCCGGATCCCGCAGAATGCGCTGAACCTGGCCGGCCTCCACCTTCACAAGCGCCTCAACCGGACTGGGGGTGCTTCAGGAAATAGTCTGCGAGTTGGATCGTAATCTGGTCAGCCAGGCTCTCGGCAATACGCCGACGCACCAACTCCTCTTCCAGGGTCGCCTGAAAGAATTGCTCGTTGATCCAGTTGAACCCGTCGACGGCCTTCGCCGCACCGCTCGCCAACACAGTGCGGCCGGCATCCTGCGATTGGAGCGTCCACGAGGCCGTGCCCGTCACACGCTGGAAGGTCACCGAGGTGTCCGGCTGGATAGCAACACCCGCCTCCGCAACCACCAGTGCGACGGCCAAGTCGAACCGTCGCGCCGTGCTCTCCCCGCCCCGGGTGAATCTGGTCTGAAGCGCCTGACGCAATAGTTGTCCTTGCCGCTCGGGAATCGGTCCGACGGACACCATCGCGAGTTCCGTTTGCGCCGGTCCTTCCGCGCCATCCTCCCCTGTGGCGTACAACGGATGGAACCCGCACCCGCCGACAGCAGCCCAAGCCAGCAGCGCACTCGCGAACCCCAGAACGTCGCGCCGACCATGCTCGGTTCCGCGGCTCATCCCCACCCTACGGCGCGATGACGAAGTTGACGATGCGGTCCGGCACGTGGACGCGCTTGATCACCCGTTGGCCTGCGATCTGGCGCGCCACGTTCGGCTCGGCCGCCGCGGCGGCCAGCACGTCCGCCTCCGGTGCCCCCGGCGGCATTTCAATCGTCGCGCGCAGCTTGCCCATCACCTGAACCGCGATCCGCACCGTGACCGCCCGCGCCAGCTCGGGGTCCGCCAACGGCCAGTGCTGGCGTGCCACCAACCCACTGCCGGGCGCCAGCACGGTCTGCATCTGCTCCGCCAAATGCGGCATCATCGGCGCGACCAGCCGCGTCAATACCCCCATCGCCTCCCGCTGCGCCCAGGCGACCCCGGCCCCGCTCTCCCGGCCCGCTTCGCTTACTGCGTTCGCCAGCTCATGAATGCGCGCCACCGCGACGTTGAAGGTGAACGTCTCGACGGCGGACGTCACGGCGAGAATGGTCCGGTGCGTCTTCTGGCGTAACGCCAGCGCCCCAGCAGAGAACGCCCCCGGAACATGGTTCGCCGCCTCCGCACTCTGCTCCGCAACCGCTTCAGCCAGCCGATACAAGCGCTGCGTAAAGCGGTAGGCGCCCTGCACCCCCGCCTCCGTCCATTGCATGTCGCGCTCAGGCGGATTGTCCGCCAGGATGAACCACCGCGCTGTGTCTGCGCCGTACCGGCTGATGATCGCGTCGGGATCGACCGTATTACGCCTCGACTTGGACATCGCTTCGACGCGTCCAACCACCACCTCGGCGCCCGAGCTCCGCTCGGTCACACGGCCGTCGGGCCGGACCTCGATATCGGTCGGATAGAGCCAGCGTCCGTCCGCCGCGCGATAGCTCTCGTGCGTCACCATCCCTTGCGTGAACAGCCCGTCGAATGGCTCCGCAACGGCCAGATGTCCGCTCGCCTGCATCGCCCGGGTGAAGAAGCGGGCGTACAGCAGGTGCAGAATCGCATGCTCGATGCCGCCGATATACTGATCCACCGGCATCCAGTGATCTACCGCCGCGCGCGCCACCGGCGCCGCAGCAGCGGGGCTGCAGAAGCGGGCGAAATACCAAGAGCTATCGACAAATGTGTCGAATGTATCCGTCTCCCGCCGGGCCGCGGCACCGCAGCGTGGGCAGGGGACATGCTTCCAGGTCGGGTGATGCTCCAGCGGGTTGCCCGGCTGATCGAAGCGCACATCCTCCGGCAGGACGACAGGCAAAGCCTGTTCGGGAACCGGTACCACCCCGCACGCATCGCAGTGGATGACCGGGATCGGGCAGCCCCAATAGCGCTGCCGGCTTACGCCCCAATCGCGCAGGCGCCAGTTGATCTCTCCCTGGCCGAGACCGCGCCGCTCCAACTCCGCGATGGCCGCCGCCTTCGCCGCGTCCGCCGCCAGTCCGTCGAGGAACCCTGAGCGGATCATCGCGCCCGGGCCGTCATACGCCTCCGAGCCGATGGTGAAGACGTCAGCATCCTCGCCGGGCGGCAGCACCACCGGCAGCACGTCGAGCCCATAGGCCCGGGCAAAATCGAGATCCCGCTGATCATGCGCCGGACATCCGAAAATCGCGCCGGTCCCGTATTCCATCAGAACGAAATTCGCGATCCACACCGGGCAGGTGCGACCGGCGTCGAACGGGTGCCGCACCCGCAAGCCGGTATCGTAGCCCCGCTTCTCCGCGGTTTCGATTACCGCCTCGCTGGTGCCCATGCGCTGGCATTCGGCGACGAAGGCCGCCGCGGCCGTGTCCCGGGCCGCCACGGCGGCGGCGAGCGGATGCTCCGGCGCCAGCGCGAGAAAGGACATGCCGAACAGCGTGTCCGGGCGCGTCGTGTAGACCTCCACCGCCGCGATCGGCCCGTCTGCAGCCGGCTCCGGCATCTCCAGCGCGAATGCCAGGCGCGCGCCCTCACTGCGGCCGATCCACTTCGCCTGCATCGTCCGCACCCGCTCGGGCCAGCGTTCCAGACCGTCCAGCGCGTCCAGCAGCGCGGGCGCATATTCGGTGATGCGCAGGAACCACTGAGCCAGCTTGCGTTTCTCGACCAGCGCGCCAGACCGCCAGCCGCGTCCGTCGATCACCTGCTCGTTGGCGAGCACGGTGCCGTCCACCGGATCCCAGTTCACCCAGCTCTCCCGGCGTTCGACTAGCCCCGCGCCGAGAAAATCCAGAAACAGCTTCTGCTGGTGCCCATAATACTCGGGCTGACAGGTGGCGAATTCCCGCTCCCAGTCGATCGACAGGCCCATCCGCTTGAGCTCGGCCCGCATCGCCGCGATATTGTCGTACGTCCATTTCGCCGGGTGCACGCCGCGCTCGCGCGCGGCATTCTCCGCCGGCAGGCCAAATGCGTCCCACCCCATCGGGTGCAGCACGTCGAAGCCTCGCGCGCGCTTGTAGCGCGCGACCACATCCCCGAGCGTGTAGTTGCGTACATGTCCCATATGGATCTTACCACTCGGGTATGGGAACATTTCCAGAACATAATACTTAGGCCGGCCATCCGCCGGCGTGTCATCGGCACGAAAGCAACCCTCGGCCTCCCAGGCCGCCTGCCAGCGCGGCTCGGCGCGGCGGAAATCATAGGCAGGCCGATCCTCGGCCATGGCCAACCCCGAAGCGGTGGAATTCTGGCTCATCGACGCTCCGTGCATAGATACCAATCCAGCGATGCCGGCATCATCGCCAGCCTCACCAGCGACCCGACCGGAGGCCGATCGCCCTCCGATCCGCCGGCGCCGTCCCCCGTCCCGGTGCGAGCAGCGCCAGCCCGACCCGCTCAGCCCCGCGTTTCTTCCGACCGCAATTCCCGCGCGCGCGTCAGAACCTTGTTCTCGAGGTCTCCGGTCAAACTCCGCCCGACCGGCGCATCCACCCATTGTCCGTTCTGCAGCACTTGGCGGAAGATAGTGACCCGCACGCCGTCCGCCCGCAGCTGACGTCCGAGAATATAGGCGGTCGCCTTGAAGCGCTCGTCCGTCGCGGATGGCGGCTGCCACCAATTGGTGACAATCACCCCGGCAAACGGGTCGGCCGAAACCAAGGGGAAAAAGGAAAGCGTGTCGAGCGCCCCGCGCCAGAGATAGGCGTTCACACCCACGCCGGATGTTTGCGTCGCCGTCTCCTTTGGCGCACTGCCGGCACAGCCCGTCAGCACGGGCAGGCTCGCGAACAGCAGGCAGGCGATGATGGTGCGTCTGGTCATGTCCCCGCCGGAATGAACCGCGCTCCCCTCGGGAGGCGGAAAGACAACGAACCCGGTTCCTAGAGCAAGACACCGGCTTGGGGAAGCGGTCAGCCCGCGCCCCGCAGGGCACCGATGGCGCCGAGCGCCGCCGCATCGCGCGGGATGGCGGGCAAGCACGCGGCATCGATCCCGCCGAGCGCCGCCACGACAACCCCCGCGCGTCGCGCCAACGCCGACCAGCGGCAAGGGCCGAGCCCGGGCGCTCCCGGATGGCTCGCGCTGGCGAACAAGGGCGAGAGAAACGCCAGCGCCACGCCCGCCCGGCGGCAGCGCACGAGCTCACGCCGATCATGCGCCGAACTGGTGAGGAACCGCACCCACTGCACCCCTCGCTCGCGCCGCCCGCGGCTCAGATGGAGCCCGGCATTGAAACGCCGCGCCAGCCTGGCGTCCCCGGCGATGCTGAGCGCCAGCCGCCGCGCCCGACAGATCGGCGCCAGGAGCGCGCAAAGCCGTGCCCGGCCGGCCGCATCCGGCTGGCGCAGCACCACGCCGCCAAGCCTGGGCGCCAGTGCCCGCACGGCTGCCAGCGGCGCGCTCGCGCGGACGGCGTCGGTAAAGAGCCAGATCGCCGCTGGCGGCACTGGCGCGCCAAGCGCCACGCGCCGGGCCTTGACCGCCCGGCCCCAGGCCAGGAACCTGCCGTCCATGTCCGAACCTCCTCCTGCCATCGCCGAGGCCCTCCAGCGCGTGCGCGAGCGCATCGGCACCGCCGCCGTGCGCGCCGGCCGCCGGGCGGAGGATGTCACGCTCGTGGCCGTCTCCAAAACCCATCCGATCGAAGCCGTGCGCGAGGCCATCCGCGCCGGCCAATACGTCTTCGGCGAAAATCGCGTGCAGGAAGCGGCGGCGAAGTTCCCGCCCCTGCGCAGCGCATGCCCCACCCTCTCGCTGCACCTCATCGGCCCGCTCCAGACCAACAAGGTCCGGGACGCGCTTCGTCTGGCCGATGTTATCGAGACCCTGGACCGGCCGCGCCTCGCCGACGCCATCGCCGCTTCCGCCGCCAGTCTCGGGCGACTGCCGACACTTCTGGTCCAGGTGAATACCGGCGACGAGCCGCAGAAAGCTGGCATCCCGCGCGCCGAGGCGGACGGCTTCATCGCCGATTGCCGGGCGCGCTTCGGCCCTGCGCTGGCCGGGCTGATGTGCATCCCTCCGCTCGGCGCCGACCCCGCCCCGCACTTCGCGTGGCTGGCCGATCGCGCCGCCCGACATGGGCTTGGCCTGCTCTCGATGGGCATGTCCGGCGATTTCGAGACGGCCATCGCCGCCGGCGCGACCCATGTCCGTGTCGGCACCGCCATCTTCGGCCAGCGCGAGGCCTGATCAGGACGGCCTTGCTCAGCCGGCCACGGCGGCGTATGCGCTCCGCGCCGGCCGAGCCGGACGCGATAGCCGGCGATCCCGCTCGGCCGGCGTCCTCCACGGCTGCCGCAGCAACGGCTTGATTGAGCGCGTTGATGGAGCCAGCTCCCGACCCCGGGCTTTGGCGTCAGACCGCAGGAACGCACGAGGCGCCCATGAGCGAAGGACCGATGCAGCCCCCGGCCAAGCCGAGCGCCCGATGGGCGTGAGCACCATCGACGCTCGGGTATCGGGCGGGTCCCTGCGTCTGGCCAGCCTGATCGGCGTGCTCGGTGTTGTCTATGGCGATATCGGCACCAGTCCGCTCTACGCGCTGAAGGCGAGCCTCGAGCATTTCCGCCATCACGGCATCGGCTCGACCGAGGTGCTCGGCGTCCTCTCCATGATCTTCTGGGCCCTCGTCCTGACCGTCACCGTCAAATATGTGCTGCTGGTGATGCGTGCCGATAACCGGGGCGAAGGCGGCATCCTGGCGCTGATGGCGCTGGCGCAACGGGTCTCGGTCCGGCCCTCCACGCGCGCTGCCCTCGCTCTGATCGGGATCGTCGGCGCCAGCCTGTTCTTCGGTGATGGCGTCATCACACCGGCGATTTCGGTCCTCTCTGCCGTCGAAGGGCTGGAGGTTTCGGCGCCTGCGCTGAAGGACTTCGTGCTGCCGCTTTGTGCGGTCGTCATCGTCGCGCTGTTCGTTGTGCAATCGCGCGGCACCGGGCGGGTGGGGCGGGTTTTCGGGCCGGTGATGGTCGTCTGGTTCCTGCTCATCGGTGCCTTTGGCATCCTCGCGATCGCGCGTCACCCGTTCGTGCTCGCCGCGATCTCACCCTCCTACGCAGCCACGCTCTGCGTGCGTGATTCCTGGCTCGCCTTCATCGTGCTCGGCTCCGTCGTGCTCGCCGTCACGGGGGCCGAAGCGCTCTATGCCGATATGGGCCATTTCGGTGCCCGGCCGATCAAGTTCGCCTGGCTCAGCCTCGTCCTGCCGTCGCTCACGCTCAATTATTTCGGTCAGGGCGCGCTCATCTTCGCCGACCCCGCGGCGCTGGAGAACCCGTTCTACCTGCTGGTTCCCGCGCCGCTGCGATTGGCAATGGTGGTGCTGGCAACGTTCGCCACCGTCATCGCCAGCCAGTCAGTGATTTCCGGTGCCTTCTCCTTGGCACGCCAATGCATGCAGCTCGGCTATCTGCCGCGCATGACGGTGCTTCACACCGGCGAGACCGAGGAGGGGCAGATCTACGTTCCGCAGATCAACGGCTCGCTCGCGGTCGCGGTGCTGATCCTGGTCTTCGCCTTCAAATCGAGCGACAGCCTGGCCTCCGCCTATGGCATCGCCGTCACCGGGACATTCTTCTGCACCGGGCTGCTGGCGATGGTCGTCTTCCGCCGCCAGTTCCGCTGGTCACGCGCCGCCACCATCGCGGTATTCGGTTTCTTCCTCGTGCTGGATTTCATCTTTTTTGCCGCGAACACGCTCAAGGTGGTGGAGGGCGGATGGGTGCCGTTGGCCGTCGGCATCGCACTGCTGGCGCTGATGACCGCCTGGCATCGTGGTCGCGAACTGCTGCTGGCACGCTGGCAGCAGGACAGTCTGCCGCTCGCTTCCTTCCTTGCCCGCCTGCCGCAATCGCGGATCGTCCGCGTCCAGGGTACCGCGATCTTTCTGACCGGTAATCCCGACTACGTGCCCAACGCGCTACTGCACAATCTCAAGCACAACAAGGTCCTGCACGAACGCGTCCTGCTCGTGACCGTGAACAACATCGACGAGCCGGAAGTGGCGCCCGACCATCGCACCGAGGTTACCGAGCTGGCACCGGGAATCCATCGCGTCATCATCCGCTACGGCTTCACCGAGAGCCCGAACATCCCGCGCGTGTTGGAGACCCTGCAAGAGCACGGTGTGCCGTTCGACCCGATGCAGGCGAGCTATTTCCTCGGCCGGGAAACCATCGTGCCGGCGACGGTACCGAAAATGCCGGTCTGGCGGCTGTGGCTGTTCCTGGTGATGGCGCGCAACGCCGTTTCCGCCACCGAGTTCTTCCGCATTCCCTCCGATCGCGTCGTCGAACTCGGCGTGCGGGTGGCGATCTGAGGCCGATCAGAACGGACGCACGATCACCATGGTCACGATGATCAGCATCAATATCGTCGGCACTTCGTTGGCGATGCGATAGAACCGCGCCGGCCGCCGGTTGCGGTCCTCGAGGAAATCCTTCCGCCAACGCGACAGGGCGCCGTGGAATCCGGCCATCAGCAGCACCGCGGCGAGCTTGACGTGCCACCAATGGTCGGCGCGCCAGTTCAGCACCCCCGGCGTCAACGCCATCGTCAACCCGAAGGCCCAGCTTGCCATCATCGCCGGATTGATGATCTGCTTGAACAAGCGCCGCTCCATCACCTTGAAGCGCTCGCTCTCGGAACTGCCCGGTGTCAGGTCACAATGATACACGTAGAGCCGCGGCAGATAGAACATCCCGGCCATCCAGGCGATGACGGACGCCACGTGCAGCGCCTTGATCCATGGATAGATCGCGCTCATGCCGCCCACTCCCTGGCGATCGCCGCACGGGCGAACGGGCAGGCCCCGTGCGGGTCGGCGCAGACCCGCCCACCCGCGTCGCTGCACAGCCCCGGCCCGCGCGCCAGTGCCCGGCGCACGATATCCGCCAAGGCGACGATGAAAGCTGGATCGTCGTTCGGCGCCGGTACGCGATAATACCCCCTGACCCCATCCTTGCGTGCTACCGCGGCATACTCGACGTCGAGCTCGACGAGTGTTTCCGAATGATCGGAAACGAACGCGATCGGCACGACTACGACCGCCGCGCCATCACGCCCGGCCCGCGCGAGTTCGGCCTCCGTGCTCGGCTGCAGCCATTGTTGCGGCGTGGCACGCGACTGATAGCACACCACATGGTCGAGCTCTGGAATCCCCAGCGCGGCGACCACGCCCCCGACCGTCGTCTCGATCTGCGCCTGATACGGATCACCAGCCCTGACGATCGTCTCGGGCAGCCCGTGCGCGGAGAACAGCACGCGCACCTTCGCCCCCGCACCCTGTTCCACCCGGGCCTGGTCATAGCGTGTGCGCACCTGTGCCGCGATCGCGGCGAGATAGGCGGGATCCGTATGCCAGCAGCACAGCGTCGTCACCGGCTTGACGAGCCCGACCTGCGCCGCCGCTTCCCGCCACGCCGTCAGCGAACTCCCGGTCGTCGTGGTCGAGAACTGCGGGTAGAGCGGCAGCAGCAGCACATGGTCCGGGTTCCACGCCTTCACCGCCCGCGCCGCCGCGCGGCTGAACGGATGCCAATAGCGCATGGCAATGAAGCTCTGCACCTCGATCTCCGGCAGCGCCGCAGTGAGCGCGCTGGCCTGACGCCTGGTCAGCTCCAGCAGCGGCGAAGCCCCGCCGAGGAGGGCGTAGTTCTCGCGGGCCGGCTTCACCCGCGCGCGAGCAATGATCCGCGCCAGGAACGGGCGAATGAAGAACGGCACCCGCAGGATCGCCGGATCCGTGAACAGGTTCATCAGGAACGGCCGCACCGCCGCGAGGGAGTCCGGACCGCCCAGATTGAACAGCACGATGGCGACTTTGGGCGGGCGGGTTCCGTTCGGGGCGCTCATCACGCTCGACATGGCCTCCGTCACCCGCGCGTCAAGCCGCGCGTATCCGGGCGAGCAGCGCCGCGACATGCTCGGGCGGCGTCTCCGGCACGATGCCGTGGCCGAGATTGAACAGGTGCGCCCGCCCGCGCAGCGCGGCTAGAATCCCATCCGTCTCCCGAGCCAGCGCATCGCCACCGGCGAGGAGGGCCATCGGATCGAGATTACCCTGCAGGGCCACGGTCGTCGGCACCATCCGCGCCGCCACAGCCGGGTCCGTCGCCGTATCCATCCCGACAGCGTCGAACCCCGTCACGGCGGCATATTCCCCGATCAGCGCCCCAGCCAGCCGAGGAAACCCGATCAGCTTCACCGCTGGAAATCGCTTCTGCAATGCGGCAGCGATCCGCTGCGCCGGAGCGATGGCGTACCTGCGGAACAGATTCGGCGGCAGGATGCCGCCCCAGCTCTCGAACAGCATGACCGTCTCCGCCCCCGCCTCGATCTGCGCCCCGAGATAGGTAATGGTTGCCTCGGTCAGACGCCTGATCAGCCGGTCGAAAGCGCCAGGCTCGCCATGCGCGAGCAGCCGGGTGCGGGGAAACTCACCGCCACCGCGCCCATCCACCATGTAGCACGCGACGGTGAAGGGCCCGCCAGCGAAGCCGATCAGCGCCGCTGCCTCGGGCAACCCGGCGCGGACGAGACGCACGGTCTCGAGGATCGGCGCAATGGCCGCAGGCAAGCGCTCGGCATCGAGACGGTCGATATCAGCCAACTCGAGCGGCGGCAGCCGCGGACCCTCGCCCTCGGCAAACCGCAGCCCATAGCCCATCGCCCAGGGCAGCATGAGGATGTCGCTGAACAGGATCGCGGCATCGAGACCGAAGCGGCGTAGCGGCTGCAGTGTCACCTCGGCGGCGAGCGCGGGTGAGGTGCAGAGGGTGATGAAATCCCCCGCCTGGGCCCGCACGGCCCGGTATTCCGGCAGATAGCGCCCGGCCTGACGCATCAGCCAGACCGGGGGCGGGAACAGGCTCTCGCCGGCGAGAACGCGCAGCAACGGTTTGGTCATCTCTCGCACCTCACGTCCAGCGCGCCTCTACAGCGCATGGCGACGAAAGGCAACCAGGCCGTCTCTTCAGAAAAACAAAGTGACTTGAAGATTCTTGAAGCGATGGTTGTTGGACCCTGTGGATCCCGGGGTACCGATCATGCTGGAGTCCATCCACCAATTTATCCACATCAACATCGCGATGGCCGCTGCTGTTTTTCCCGCCGATTGCGGACCATCCCGACTTGCCGGTCGGAGGCGGCGGCGTTCGTCCCGATGTACCGCCGAGAGTCCGGTTGTCCCCCTGTTTCCCTCCGGGCCGGGCGGCGATGGGTGGCAGGGCGAGTTATCCCCGCTATGCTGGCGCCATGAACACCCTGCGGATGAACCTGCATCTCGTTTCCGACGCCACCGGCGAGACGCTGAACTCGATCGCGCGCGCCTCGGTGGCCCAGTTCGACAATGTGCAGGTGGTCCATCATCGCTGGTCGCTGATCCGGACCAGACTGCAGCTCCATCGCGTCATCGAGGGCATCGAGTCCGAACCCGGGCCGGTGCTGTCAAGCATGATGGACCGGGCGCTGCGGGGCGATCTGGAGACGTTCTGCGCCCGCATCGGCATCCCGGTGCTGCATGTGCTCGATCCGGTCATTGCCATGTTGCAGGATCAGATCGGCGAGCAGGCGATGGCACGCCCGGGCCGCCAATACGTGCTCGATGCCGACTATTTCCGCCGCATCGATGCCATCCACTACGTGCTTGCCCATGACGATGGTCAGGCACAGGCCGGCATCGCCGAGGCCGATGTGTGCCTCGTCGGCGTTTCCCGTTCCTCGAAGACGCCGACGTGTTTCTATCTGGCCAATCGCGGCATCAAGGCGGCCAATATCCCACTGGTGCCGGGCCTGCCGGAGCCGGAGGGACTGGCTGGCGTGCGCTGCCCGGTGATCGGGCTCACGCTCGATGCTCGTGCCCTGATCGAGATCCGCCGGCATCGGCTCCGTCTCATCGGTGCCGCGCCGCCCAACCGTCATGACAGCAACGAATATGTCGACGAGGAGTCGGTGCAGGCGGAGCTCCTCTGGGCGCGGCGGCTCTGCGCCCGCCATGGCTGGCCGGTGATCGACGTCACCCGCCGCTCGATCGAGGAGACGGCAGCGACGGTGGTTCAGCTCATGGACGCCTGGCACGCGCGCCGCCGCAAACAGCCCGAGGCTGGCTCCGAGCCATGACGGCGCCGTCGCTGCAAGCGCCGACACCCGCGCTGATCCTGGCCAGCGCCTCGTCGGCCCGGCGCGCCTTGCTCGCGGCGTGCGGGCTGGTGTTTCGTGCCCTTCCCGCCGCGGTGGACGAGCAGGCGCTGAAGCAAGCCGCCCGCCGCGAGGGGGCGAGCGCCGGCGATGCTGCGCTGCTGCTCGCCGAAACCAAGGCCCAGCGGTTGTCTCGGCGCAATCCCGAGGCGCTGGTCATCGGCGCCGACCAGATCCTGGTCCAGGATACGACTTGGTTCGACAAGCCAACCGACAAAGCGGCCGCGCGTGCCCAGCTCCAGACCCTGCGCGGTCAATGGCACGTGTTGGAGACGGCCGTGATCTGCGTCGTCGCTGGCCAGCGCGTCTGGCACCATCTGGCGCGGCCCCGGCTCCATATGCGGTCATTTTCCGAGGCCGCGCTCGAGGCCTATCTTGCGATCGAAGGCGAACATCTCACCGGCAGCGTCGGTGCCTACCGGCTGGAAGGTCCGGGAGCGCTTTTGTTCGATTGCGTTGAGGGCGAGCATAGCGCTATCCTTGGCCTACCCTTGCTGCCGCTGCTCGGGTTCCTGCGTCAGCGCGGGGTGCTGCTCGACTGAGCCTCACGGCCGGCCGACGGGAGTTACCCTGCCTCGGTTGCGAGCGCCGGCACCGGCGCGCGGCCTCGCCCGATCAGCATCACCAGCACGGAAGCGAGGAGGCACAGGCCGCCGGAAATGGTAAAAGCGAGTGCGTAAGTGCCGAGGCCGACGCGCGTGAGCCCGGCGAGCCAAGCCGCTGCGGCGGCGCCGAGCTGGTGCGAGGCCGCGATCCAGCCGAAAAACACCGGTGCCCGCTGTTCGCCGAAGCTGCGCGCTGCCAGCCGAACGGTCGGCGGCACGGTGGCGATCCAGTCCAGCCCGTAGAACACCGCGAACAGCGACAGGCCCCAGAACGACCACTGAAACGCGAACGGGAGGTAGAGCAGCGACAGACCGCGCAAGCCGTAATACCAGGCCAGCAGCGAGCGGTTGTCCAGCCGATCGGAGAGCCAGCCCGAGCCGGTGGTGCCGGCAAGGTCGAGAACGCCCATGGCCGCCAGCAGGCTCGCTCCGGTCACGGCCGGAATGCCGTAATCGACGCAGGCCGGGATCAGATGGGTGCCGATCAGCCCGTTGGTCGAGGCGCCGCAAATGAAGAAGCTGCCGGCGAGCAGCCAGAAATCCCGGCTCCGCGCCCCGGTGGCCAGGGCGGACAACGCGGTTCCGAGCGGGTTGGCCCGGCGCACCGCTGGTTCCACGACCTCCCCGCCATAGGGCGGAATGCCGAGATCGGCCGGCTCGTCGCGCATCACCAGCGCAACCAGCGGAATCATCAGTGCCGCCGCCGCGGCGATGGTGACCGATACCGCCCGCCAGCCATAGACTTCCGCCAGGCGGGCCAGCACCGGCAGGAACACGAGCTGGCCGGTCGCGGTGCTGGCGGTCAGAATTCCCATCACCAGCCCACGGCGCACGGCGAACCACCGTGCCGCCACCGTCGCGCCCAGAACGAGCGCAATAACTCCCGAGCCGACGCCGACGACGGCCCCCCAGAGCAGGGCAAGCTGCCAGGGCGCACGCATCCGCGTGGTGAGCGCAACGCCGGTGGCGATCAGCGCCAGCGCCAGCACCATGCAGCGGCGCAAGCCGAAGCGTTGCAGCAGCGCCGCCGCGAACGGACCGGCAAGGCCGTAGAGCAGGATGTTGAGCGCGATGGCGAAGGAGATGGTCGCGTTCGACCAGCCGAATTCGCGCTCCAGCGGCACGATCAGCACCCCCGGCGCAGCGCGGGTGCCGGCCCCGACGAGCAGCGTGACGAAGGTGATGCCCAGCACCACCCAGGCATAGTGCAGGCGCGGGCGCCCGTTCATGCTCAACCCCCCACCGATCAGCCACCAGCATCCGCCATACCAGAAAATCAGCGGCGTGACGTTGGCCCGCGTGCAGGTTTGCCATGGCCCAATCGCGGGGCAGCGCGACCCTTCTCCATCGCCGCGCCCGGGCGAGCGATCACGGCGCCAGGGCGTAGTCGCGGTAGCGTTCGCGCAGCGTCAGCTTGTGGATTTTGCCCGTTGCCGTCATCGGAAACGCGTCGAGAAACTCCACCGCCTCGGGCAGCCACCAGCTCGCCACCTTCGGCTGGATATGCGCGAGCAGTGTCGCTGCATCGAGCGTGGCGCCCTCGCGGCGGACCACGAGCAGCAGCGGGCGTTCCTGCCATTTCGGATGTGGCACCGCGATCACCGCGGCGAGCAGCACGTCCGGATGGCTGGCCGCGGCATTCTCGAGCTCGATCGAGCTGATCCATTCGCCGCCCGATTTGATCACGTCTTTCGAGCGATCGCGCAGCGTGACGTAGCCATCGGGATCGATCACCGCCATGTCGCCGGTGATGAGGTAGCCCTCGGGATCCAGCGCCTCGCCGCCCTTGAGATAGCCCGACGCGACCCAGGGTGACTTCACGCGCAGATGGCCGAGCGCCTGGCCGTCTGCCGGCAGTTCCTGTCCGGCATCATCGACGATCCGCGCCGCGACGCCGCAGGCAATGCGGCCGGACCTCATGCGCAGATCGATGCGCGCGTCGAAATCGTCCATGGCGCTGCCGGGTTTCGGCGTCGGCATCGTCGCCATCAGCGCCTCGGTCATGCCCCAGGCCTGGATGTAGCTGACGCCATACTCCCGATCCAGGCGTTCGACCATGCTGCGCGGCGGTGCGGAGCCGCTGGAGAGCGACATCCGCAGGGTCGAGAACCGCTTGCCGCTGCGTCCGAGCCAATCGAGCAGGATCAGCCAGAAACTGGGCACGCCGGCGGTGATGGTCACGCCCTCACCTTCGATGAGTTCGTAGAGTTTCTCGGGCTCATAGTTGCGCCCGGGAAGCACGAGCTTGGAGCCGGTGTAGCAGGCCGAGAACGGCATGTTCCAGGCGTTGCCATGGAACAGCGGCGCCATCGGCATCATCACCTCGCGCATGCCGTCCCGGTGATCGGGGAAGAAGCCGAAGGATCCACCCACCAGCGTCTGCAACACCAGCGCCCGGTGCGAATAGACGACCCCCTTGGGGTTACCCGTCGTGCCGGATGTGTAGCAGATCGTTGCCGCGCTGCGCTCGTCGAGCGACGGCCAGGCGAAATCCCGCTCATCCTCGGCGGCGATCAGCGTTTCGTAGCAATGGACGTTCGGCAGGCTCGTTTCCGGCATGTCGTCGGCATCGGCCATGATGACATAGCCGACGACGCTGGTGAGGCGCGGCGCGATCGCCTCGGCGATCGGCAGCGTCAGCCGGTCGATGAACAGCCAGCGATCTTCGGCATGATTGATGATGTAGACGAGCTGTTCGGGGAACAGCCGGGGATTGACCGTGTGCAGCACGGCGCCGCTGCCCGGCGCGGCATAGAACATCTCGAAGTGCCGGTGCGTGTTCCACGCCAGCGTCGCGACCGGCGTGCCCGCGCCGACGCCGAGGCGGCGCAGCGCCTTCGCCATGCGCTGCGTCCGCCGATGCACCTCGGCGTAATTGCTGCGATGGATGCGGCCGTCGAGTTCGCGCGCGACCACTTCCGTCGCGCCGTGGTAGCGCCCGGCATGCTCAATGAACATGGACAGCAGCAATGGCATGTCCATCATCAGGCCTTGCATCGTCGTTGTTCCCCCCGCTGTTCCAGTTCAGGTGATCGGTCTTGCCGCGAGCGGGTCGACCTCGGCGCTCGTTCCCTGCGCCGTGAGCGCGCGCTGGTAGCCCTCCCGGGCCGCGAGGCGACGCCAATAAGCCGCGACCGCATCGGAGAAATGCGTGTCCAGACCGAGAATTTCGGCTAGCATCAGGGCGTAGCCAACGGAAATGTCGGCGGCGGTGAAGCGCCCCGCTGCGACATAGGGCTCGGTGGCCACGATGGCATCGACGCCGCGCAGCCGGCCAGCGAACCAGCGCGCGTAATCCTCGGCCACGGCGCCGAGCCCGCGCCCCGCCTCGAGCCGCCCATAGCGCAGCACCAGGGCTTGCGGGAACGTCAGCGAGGCCTCGCCGAAGGCGAGGAAATTGAGAAAGGTGCCGTAGCCGGGTTCGTCGACACCCACGGCGAGGGGCGTCGGGCCATAGCGGGTGGCGAGATACTGGCAGATCGCGGCCGACTCCGTCATCCGCGTTCCGCCATCGATCAGGAGCGGCACGGTTCCGAGCGGGTTGATCCCGAGATAGGTCTTCTGGTGCACGCGCGGCGGGAACGGCAGCAGCTCGAGACGATAGGGCAGACCGAGTTCTTCCAGCGCCCAGAGGACGCGAAACGAGCGCGCGCTGGCGCAGTGATAGAGCGTGATCATGCGCCGCACTCTGCCACGATCGCGGGCGTCACCGGAACGGGATAATCCATCAGCATCTGCGCGAAAGCCTTGCCCTGCGGGTCGTTGCGCAGCGAAGCCACACCGCCGCCGCCGAGCACCTCGTGCAGCAGGAAGTTCAGGCCGTTGATGCCTGGCAGCTCGAAGCGCTCGACGCGGCCGCGCAGATGATGGGCGAAAAAATCGGCCACCGCGGCCTCGGTCAGCGCGGCGCGGATATAGGGCAGAAACGCCGGACGGCGGGCCATGACACCGATATTGGCGCTGTCCCCCTTGTCGCCGCTGCGGCCCCAGGCGAGCGCGATCAGCGGCACCGTCGGCGCCCCTGGCGGGACTTGCGCCAGCTCGCCGGGACGATCCGGCGGCAGGGCGGCGGGGTCGAAATCGCCGGCCAGCGTCGCCGGCGCGGCGGTGGCGACGCCGTCGATCTCCACCGTCACCGGCACATCGGCCTTCGGCACCAGGCAGGAAAACAGCCGCACCACCGGCATCACCTTCGGCCGGTTGCCGCCCATGCCGCTGATCCCCGGGGACATCGAGGTGCCGGACGAGGTCAGTTCCCGCACCAGCAGCTCGAGTGCCTTCGGGTCCGGATGGCGAGCGCCGAGCTTGAGGTTGACCTCCCGCGCATCGCGTGCGCGCGAATGCGGGCCGTAGGCCGCCTCGGCGCCGATTACCTCGACGCTGGTCTCGGTGTAGGGCGGCAGGTTCATCGCCAGCAGCATCCGCCCGCAGCGCCGCAGCACCGCGTCCGCCACCGCTTCGGCTTTGCGCGCCGCGTCCAGCCCGGCGATGCTGAGGAAGGCGCCGACGCGATAGCCGTCCTGGTAGGTGGCGCTGACCTTGTAGCTGGCCGTGGGCGGGCGGCCGCGCGCGTTGCTCACCCGCACGCGCTCCTCTCCGGCGGACTCGATCGCGACCCGGGTGAAGTCGCAACTCACGTCGGGCAGCAGATAGGCGCGGGGATCGCCGATCTCGTAGAGCAGCTGCTCGCCGACGGTCGCGGGGCTGACCAGCCCGCCGGTGCCGGGCGGCTTGGCGACGACGAAGCTGCCGTCCGCGGCGAGTTCGGCGACCGGATAGCCGATGTCGGCCCAGTCCCCGGTGCGCTCCCAGTCGGTATGCAGACCGCCTGTGGCCTGCGCGCCGCATTCGAGGATGTGGCCGGCGAGCGCGCCGCCGGCGAGTTCGTCGAACGCCTCGGGCAGCCAGCCGAATGTGTGGATGCCGATGCCCAGCGTCACCGCGCTGTCGACGCAGCGACCGGTGATGACGATGTCCGCCCCGCGGTCGAGCGCGGCGGCGATCGGGCGCGCGCCGAGATAGGCGTTCATGCTCCACAATGCCGGCGGCAGCGGCGCGCCGGTATACATCTCGCGCGTGCCGGCGGCGCGATAGGTCTCTGCTCGGTCCAAGAGATCGTCCCCGAGCACGAGGCCGACCTTGAGCCGGCTGCCCGCGGCGGCGATTTTCGCCTCCAGCGCGCGGGCGCAGGCGCGTGGATTGACCCCGCCGGCGTTGGCCACGACCTTGATCCCGGCCGCCTCCAGCTGGGGCAGCACGCGCGCGATCGCGCCGACGAAATCATGCGCGTAGCCGGCCTCCGGGTCCTTCGCCCGGGCGCGGGCCATGATCGACATCGTGACCTCGGCGAGATAGTCGAACACGAGGTAGTCGACCCTGCCGCCGGCCAGCAATTGGGGCACGGCGATCGCGCTGTCGCCCCAGAAGCCGGACGCGCCGCCGATGCGGACCGTGCGTGATGCCATCGCATCGCTTTTCATGACGATTCTCCCGCAGTGCCGGTGGAGGGCGATGTGGGGACGGCCCAAGCCGGGCGGCGTTTTTCGGCGAAGGCGCGCACGCCTTCCTGCCCCTCCGGCCCGCGCAGACAGGCGCTGAAGGCCCGCGCCGCTTCCTCGCGATAGGCCGCCGGTTCGGCGCGAGCCGCGCGATGCAGCAGCGACTTCGTCACCGCGTTGGCCTCCGGCGCGCAGTTGCCGACATTGGCGAGAATGGCAGCGAGCAGGGGCGCGATCTCCGCCTCGCTCGCCGCGCAGGCGTCGGCCAGCCCGGCCGCCAGCGCCGCCGACCCGTCCAGCCGCCGCCCGCTCAGCGCCAGCTGCCGCGCCAGGCGCAGGCCCAGCCGGCCGATGACGTAGGGTGCGATCTGTGCCGGCGGCAGGCCGAGCCCGGTCTCCGACAGGGCGAAGCGCGCGCGCGGGCCGGCGATGATGAAGTCCGCGCAGCAGGCGAGGCCGAACCCGCCGCCGAAGGCCGCGCCGTCGACCACGGCGATGGTGACGAGCGGATGGGCATCGAGCGCGGCGAACAGCTCGCCGCCGCGCCGGTTGGACACCAGGACCGGGTCCTCCCCCTCCGGGCCGCCGCCGCGGACCCGCTTCAGATCCGCACCAGCACAGAAGGCGCCGTTCGCGCCCTGCAGGATCAGCGCGCGCAGCGAGCGGTCGGCGCGCGTGGCGTCCAGGATCGCCCACAGATCGTCGGTCAGCGCCGCCGTCATGGCGTTGCGGCTCGCCGGATCGTCGATGGTGGCGAACAGCCGCCAGTCCTGGCGTTCGAGGCGGACCACGCGGGTGGCCGGAAGCGTCGTTCCAGGGAGCGTCATGGACCTCACCATCCCATCTGCCGCGCGGCGAGGTCGCGCATGATCTCCTCGGCGCCGCCGCCGATGGCGTTGACGCGCACCTCGCGGTAGATGCGTTCCACCTTCGCACCGCGCACATAGCCGGCGCCACCGAAGCTCTGCACCGCCTCACGGGCGCAGAATTCAAGCGTCAGCGTCGCCTGGTTCTTCAGCAGGCAGATCGACGCCACGGGGTTCTCACCCTGCATCACCTGCCAGGCGAGCTGCTCGAGGTAGGCCTGCGACGCCTCGATCCGCATCGCCATGTCGGCGAGCTTGTGGCGCACCACCTGGTGCGCGATCAGCGGACGGCCGAAAGTGCGCCGCATCCGGGCATAGTTCACCGTCTCCTCCAGACAGAGCCGGGCACTGCCGATGCAGCCGGCCGCCATGCCGAGCCGCTCGCGGTTGAAATTATGCATGATCAGCCGGAAACCGTCGTTCTCCCGCCCGATCAGGTTGGCCGCCGGCACCCGCACCGCATCGAAATGGAGCGTCGCCGTGTCGGAGGCCCACCAGCCCATCTTGCGCAGCTCGGTGCGGCTGAAGCCTGGCATGCCCGCCTCGAGCAGCAGCAGCGAAATCCCGCCGCGACCCTCGCCGCCGGTGCGCACCGCGACGGTGATGAAATCGGCGCGCATGCCGGAGGTGATGAAGGTCTTGCTGCCGTTGACGATGTAGTCCTCACCGTCGCGCCGCGCCGTGGTGGCGATGGCGGCGACGTCGGAGCCGCATCCGGGCTCGGTGATGGCGAGCGCGGCGATGCGTTGCCCGGCGAGCACCGCCGGCAGCACGCGCTGCTTCAGCGCCTCCGACCCGGCCAGCGCCACCGGTGGCAGGCCGATCGTGTGGCTGAGCAGCGACGCGGCGACGCCGCCGCAGCCGGCGCGCGCCAACTCCTGCGCGGCGATGATGCCGTAGAACGGATCCGCCTCGACGCCGCCGTACGCTGCCGGAAACCCGAGCTGAAGCAGGCCGACATCGGCGGCGCGCTCATAGAGGCGGCGGGGAAACCCGCCTTCTTCGTCCCAGGTGCTGGCGAAAGGCTCGATCTCGCGGGCGACGAAGCGGCGCATCGTGTCGCGGAAGGCGAGATGATCCGCGGTGAGGAACGGGCTCGGCGCGGGCTCGATGGTCAGTGGCGCGGGGCGGTCCGGCATGATTTCCATCCCCCGCGCCCGCTCAGCCGGCCGGCTCGATGCGGCCGAGGATCTGACCCAGCGCCACCTGCTCGCCCGGCGCGACGGCGAGCACCGCGAGCCGGCCGGTCAGCGGCGCCGGCAGGGCCACTTCCATTTTCATCGCCTCCAGCGTGAGCACGGTGGCACCGCGGTCGATCGCGTCTCCTGGAGCGGCGGCGAGCTGGACCACCCGGCCGTTCATCGGCGCGCGCAGCACGCCATCGCTGCCGGCTTCGCCCGGCGGCCGAACGCGGCTGGTCCGGCTGCGCACGACGAAGACGTGATCATGGGCGCCGAGTTTGAGCCACAAGGCGTCGTCCTGCCAAGCAAATCGGTAGCGGACGGCGACGCCGCCGACGCGCGCGAGGCAATCGGTCCCAAGCGAGGCCGTCTCACCGGGGGCCAGCGCCGCTTCGACGAGGGTTTCCACACCGTCCATGCGGATCACCGCCCGCCCGCGCGCGATCTCGGCCTGGCCGCTGCGCTCGGCGGCGACCGGCGCCAGTGTCGCGAGGCGCCAGGGCCGCGGCAGCGGCTGGGCGTTGCTCCAGCCGCGCCAAGCCTCGGACCAGGCGACGGCCTCCGGCGAGGCGACGGCGGCGAGCCAGGCGGCCAGGGTCCAGGTCGCGTCGTCGGCGGGTGCGGCGCGGGCCTCGTTGTCGGGGAAATGGCTCGCGATGAACGCGGTCGAGACGGTCTCGCCAGCGGCGAAGGCGGGGTGGCGAAGCAGGCGGATGAGGAAATTGCGGTTGGTGGGAACGCCGAGCAGCGCGGTCTCCTCCAGCGCCCGCACCAGCCGATCGATCGCCTCGGCGCGGGTGGCGCCATGGGCGATCAGCTTGCCCAGCATCGAATCGTAGAACGGGCTGATGGCAAGGCCGGGCGCGAGTGCCGCGTCGCAGCGCGCGGCGCGGCCCGGTTCCCAGAGCAGCACGGTGCCGGTGCGCGGCAGAAAATCATCCGCCGGATCCTCGGCGCAGAGCCGGACCTCCACCGCGTGACCGACCCGCCGGATCTCATCCTGGCCAAGCGCCAGCGGCGCGCCGCCGGCGATGCGGAGCTGCCATTCGACGAGATCGAGCCCGGTCACGAGCTCGGTCACCGGGTGCTCCACCTGCAGGCGCGTGTTCATCTCCATGAAATAGAAGCGGCCGTCGCCATCGAGCAGGAATTCGACGGTGCCGGCGCCGACATAGCCGATGGCACGCGCGACCGCGATCGCCGCCGCGCCCATCTCCTGGCGCAACGCCTCGGTGAGCGCCGGCGATGGCGCTTCCTCGATGATCTTCTGGTGCCGGCGCTGCACCGAACAGTCGCGCTCGCCGAGATGCAGGATTTGCCCGCACGCATCGGCGAACACCTGGATCTCGACATGGCGCGGCGCGATCAGCGCCCGCTCCAGGATCAGCCGCCCGTCACCGAACGCCGCCGCGGCCTCGGCGGCGGCGGCGCGCAGGGAAGCTGGCAGCGCGGCGGGCTCGGCGACGAGACGCATGCCGCGTCCGCCCCCGCCGGCGGCGGCCTTGACCATGATCGGGAAGCCGATGCGCGCGGCCGCCGCGGTGAAGGCGCCCTCGGATTGATCGGCCTCGTCGTAGCCCGCGATGACGGGGATGCCGGTGGCCGCCATCCGCCGGCGGGCCGCCGCCTTGTCGCCCATCGCCGCGATCGCCGCCGCCGGCGGGCCGACGAAGACCAAGCCAGCTGCGGCGACGGCCTCGGCGAAGGCAGCATTCTCGGCGAGGAACCCGTATCCCGGATGGATCGCCGCCGCGCCGGCTTGCCGGGCGGCGGCGATGATGGTCTCGGCGCGGAGATAGGAGTCCGCCGGCGTTGCACCGCCGATCGGGATCGCCATGTCACAGGCGCCGACATGCGGGCTGGCGCGGTCGGCAGTGGAATGGACTGCGATGGTGGTGATCCCGAGGCGGCGCGCGGTGCGGGCGATGCGCATCGCGATCTCGCCGCGATTGGCGATCAGCAGCGGCGAGACGCCGCGCGCGGCGGCGAGCGGGCTCTCCAGAGACGCATGGCGGGCCGAAACCGGCGTGTCCTCGCGCGGCATCGGCGTCACATCCGCCCCACGCCGAAACTCAGGGGCGAGAGCGCGCGGCGGCGCGCGGCGCGGCAGATATCGAGCGTGAAGCCGAGAACGGCGCGGGTGTCGCGGGGGTCGATGACGCCGTCGTCGAGCACCGCGCCGGAGGTATAGAAGGCCGAGGTCTGGCGCTCGAAGGTCTCGATCACGCGGGCGCGCGTGGCGGCGATGGCGGCGGTATCCGGCGCTGTGCCGCGCGCCCGCGCGGACTCCTCGGCGACGATGGCCATGGTCAACGCCGCCTGCTCGGCGCCCATCACCGCGGTGCGCGCCGAGGGCCAGGAGAAGACGAAATCAGGCCCGAGGCCACGTCCGCACATGCCATAATTGCCGGCGCCATAGGAGGCGCCGCAGTGGATGGTGATCTGCGGCACGGTGGCGTTGGCGACGGCCTGGATCATTTTCGAGCCGATCTTGATCATTCCCTCCCGCTCGGACTGCGTGCCGACGATGTAGCCGGTGGTGTTCTGCAGATACACCAGCGGCGTGTCGGTCTGGCAGCAGAGCTGGATGAACTGCGTTGCCTTGTTCGCCCCGGCCGGGTCGAGCGGGCCGTTGTTGGTGAGGATGCCGATGTCCTGGCCGTGGATGCGTGCCTGGGCGCAGACCGTGCCGGGGCCATAGAGCGGCTTGTAGTCGAGGAAGTCCGAACCATCGACGAGGCGGGCGATCACCTCGCGCATCTCCACCGGCTTGCGGCCGTCGCGCGGCATGATGCCGAGCAGCTCCTCCGCTGCCAGTCGCGGCGGCGGCCCGCTCGGCGGCCGCTCGGCGCCGCGGTCCCAGCCGAGATGGGCGACGACCTCGCGCAGGATGCGAATGGCGTCGACATCGTCCTCGGCGAGATGTTCGGCGAGGCCGGAAACGGTCGCGTGCATCACCGCCCCGCCGAGCGCTTCGTCGGTGGCGATCTCCCCGGTCGCCGCCTTCAGCAGCGGCGGGCCGGCGAGAAACGCCTTGGCCCGGTCCCGCACCATGATGACGGTGTCGGCGAGCCCGGTCATGTAGGCGCCGCCGGCCGTGGAGGACCCGTGGGTCAGCGCGATCACCGGGATGCCGGCGGCGGACAGCCGCGCCAGGTTGGCGAACAGCGCGCCGCCGCGGACGAAATCCTCGACCTTGTAGTCGAGCAGATTGGCACCGGCGGATTCGACGAGATGCACGAACGGCAGGCGCTGGCGCAGCGCGATCTCCTCCAGGCGGAGGAATTTCTGCCCGCCCATCGGCCGCGCCGCGCCGGCGCCGATGCCGCTATCGTCGGCGACGATCAGGCAGCGTACGCCGGCGATGTAGCCGATGCCGGCGATGCCGTTGGTGCCGGGAACCGATCTCGACGGATCGGCGCTGTCGCGCAGATAGCCGGCCAGCGCGCAGAGTTCGAGGTAGGGTGCGCCGTCGTCGAGCACGAGCGCGAGCCGCTCGCGCGGCAGCAGCTGGCCGCGGCGGGCAAAGCGCGGCGCGGACGCGGCGGAAGCGGCACGCGCCCGGTTCACCAGCGCCGCCAGCTCGTCGAGCAGGGTGCGCATGTGCGCAGCGTTCTCCTCATACGCCGGCCCGGCGGCGACGAAGCCTGACTGGAAGACGCCCATCGCCCGGCTCAGTGGTTGCGCCGCTGGCCGGGCAGCAGACCCATGCCCTTGGCGATGATGGTGAGCATCACCTCGTCGGCGCCGCCGCCGATCGAGGTCAGCCGGCCGTCGCGATACATGCGGGAAATCTCGCTCTCACTCATGAAGCCCATGCCGCCCCAGTATTGCAGGCAACTGTCGGTGACCTCGCGGATCAGCCGTCCCGCGGTGAGCTTGGCCATGGAGGCGAGCTGGGTGACATCCTCGCCGCCGAGCATGGTCTCCACGGCGCGATAGATCAGCGAGCGCAGCAGCTCGACCTTGGTCTGCAGCTCGGCGAGGCGGAAATGGACCACCTGGTTGTCGAGCACCGAACGGCCGAAAATCATGCGCTCGGCGGCGTATTCGGCGGTCATGGCGATGGCGCGTTCCATTTTGCGCAACCCCCCGGCCGCGCCCCACAGCCGCTCGATCTGGAACTGCTCCATCTGATAGAGGAAGCCCTTGCCTTCCTCGCCGATGCGGAAGCGGCGCGGCACGCGGACATCGTCGAAATGGATCTGCGCGGTGTCGGAGGCGCGCATGCCGAGCTTGTCCAGCTTGCGCGCGACGGTCACGCCCTTGGTGCGCATCGGCAGGCAGATCAGCGACTTGTTGCGATGCACCGGGCCGTCCGAGGTGTTGGCCAGCAGGCACATCCAGTCCGCCTGGGTGCCGTTGGTCGTCCACATCTTGCCGCCATTGATGACGTAGTCGTCCCCGTCGGTCCGCGCCGTGGTCTTGATCGAGGCGACATCGGAGCCGGCGCCGACCTCGGAGACGCCGAGGCAGGCGACGAACTCGCCGCGGATGGAGGGCGCGAGGAACTCGCGGCACAGCGCATCGGAGCCGTGGCGGGCCAGCGCCGGGGTCGCCATATCGACCTGCACGCCAACGGCCATGGCGACGGAGGCGGTGCGCACATTGCCGAGCGCCTCGCAGAACGCCAGCCCATAGGAATAATCGAGCCCGAGCCCGCCATAGGCCGTCGGCTTGGTGATGCCGAGAAAGCCCTGCTCGCCCATTTTGCGGAACAGAGCGTGGGCGGGAAAAATGCCCGCCGCCTCCCACTCCTCGGCGTGCGGGTCGATCTCGGCCTGGACGAAGCGGGTGACGCTGTCCATCAGCGCGCGATGCGCCTCGGCGTAGATCATCGGCGTCTGCTCCCCTGACGGACGGGCTGGCAAAGGCCGCCGCCGCCGCATAGAGTTTTTCGGTCGCGTTGCGTCCATAATGAAGGGAACGGCCGGTCCATGCAAGACGCCGCCACACCACCCGCCGCAGCGACCATGACGCGTCCGGCGCGCGGCCGGCCGCGGGATCCGGGGCTGGAAGCGCGGGTGTTCGATGCCGCGGTCGCGCTCTATGCCGCGGCCGGCTGGCCGGGTTTTCACTTCGACGCGGTGGCGCGCGGCGCCGGCGTCGGCAAGGCCGCGCTGTATCGGCGCTGGGGGACGCGGGGCGCGCTGTTGCGCGCGACGCTGGAGGCGCGATGGTATGCGGTGGCGCGGATCGACACCGGCTCCCTGCGCGGCGACCTGCTGGCGCTGGCCCGGATGTGCTTCGACCAGCTCACCGGCCCCTATGGACGGGTCGCGCTGCACCTGCACGCCGACGCCGAGCGCTTCGGTGAGATGCGCGCCTCGACCGGTCCGTGGGGCGAGGCGGTGGTGCGGCAGAGCCGGCTGATGGTCCGCCGCGCCATCGAGCGCGGCGAGATTCCCGCCAGCGTCAATCGCGGTCTGATCATCGATGCCGTGGTCGGCGGCGTGACCAACCACGTCGCCGCAACGCCGGAGCGCCTGCGCCCGGCGATGCTGGCGCAGGCGGACCGCTTCCTCGACGATCTCGTGGCGCTCGTGGTGCGCGGACTCGGCGGCTGAGGCCGTCGATCGAGCCATTAACCAAACGAACATGCGCCGATGGTGGAATGGCGTCTTGACGAAATTCCGCTCGGCCGCGCCCGGCCTGGCGGCGGGGCAAGGATGGGGACAACGATGCCGCGCTGGTTGAAGGACATCCTGCCGTCGCTGCTGCTGAGCCTGTTCGCCGCAGCGGCCTTGGCGCTGCCGGCCGCGGTGCCGGGGGCGACGCCGGATCGGCTGGTGGCGGCGATTTTTCCGCCGGGGACCGCGCCCGCCGCGGTGCTGGACGCCGTCACCGCAGCGCCGCCCGAGTGGCGCTTGATCGGGTTCGGGCCGGCCTGGCCGGTGCGCGTGGCCGTGTTGGCCCGCGAGGCGGCGGGCGGCAGTGCGGAGGGGGTGGAGACATTGCGCCGGGCCACGGGGGCTTGGTTCGCCGTGGAGGCCGGTGCGATCGCGGGCTGCCTCGGGTGGCATTCTGACGGGAGTAAGTGAGCATGGATCTCTCAATCGTCCGGGGCCGGGTTGGCCGTCTGCTGCAGGTGGCCTTGTGGGGGTTCGTCCCGTTGGTGTTCGCCACCGGGCTTCTGGCCGGCACGCCGGCGGGCCTTGCCGCCGGCGTCACCGCGGTGGCGGCGCTGGCGGGGACCCTCGCCGGCTGGCGTGACCCGGGCGCCGTGATCGCCCGCAATACCTTGGCGGCGGCGCTGGTCGCCTCGGTTTCGACACTGGTCTGGGTCGCCCCGCCGGCGCTGCGGCTGGACATGCACATGGCCTATTTCGCTGGCCTGGCGCTCCTGGCCGGCTTCGTCGATATCCGCCCGATCGCGGTGGCGACGGCGGCCACGGCGCTGCACCACCTCGGGCTGGGTCTGCTGCTGCCGCTCGCCGTCTTTCCCGATGCGGACGGCGTGCTGCTGCGCGTCGTCGTCCACGCCGTGATCCTGCTCGCCGAGGCTGGCGCGCTGGCCTGGGTGGCATTTTCCATCGCGTCCGCCGCCGATGCCGCCGTCGGCATCGCCGACCGCCGCGCCGAACAGGCCAGGCGGGAGGGCATGCAGGCCACCGTTGCGGCCCGCGAGGCCGAAATCGCGGCGGCCGAGAAGGCCCGTACGACGCGCTTGGCGTTGGCCCAGCAGGTCGAGGTCGAGCTGGGCGGGATCGCCGGAGCGCTGGCCGAGACCTCCGAGCAGCTCGCCGGGGCGACGAAGACCCTGACCTGCGTCTCGCAGGTCGTCGAGCGCGAGAGCGAGACGGCGCTGAAGGCGGCCGGTGGCGCGGCGGTGGATGTCGATGCGGCGGCCGCGTCGGCGGAGGAGCTGGCCGCTTCGATCGCCGAGATCACCCGCCAGGTGACGCGCGCGACGGGCGTCGCGCGTCGCGCCGTCGAGGAGGTGCGGGCGACCGATGCGACGGTCGGCGGCCTGGCCGAAGGGGCGCGCCGGATCGGCGATGTCGTCCGGCTGATTTCCGAGATCGCGGCGCAGACCAATCTCCTGGCGCTGAACGCGACCATCGAGGCGGCGCGGGCCGGCGAGGCAGGAAAGGGCTTCGCCGTGGTCGCCTCCGAAGTGAAGAACCTGGCCACCCAGACCGCGCGCGCGACCGAGGAGATCACCAGCCAGATCGGCGCGATCCAGAGCCGTACCGAGGAAGCCGTGACGGCGATCCGCAGCATCGGCGAGGTGGTCGGCGAGGTCGAGGAGACCGCAGCCGCGATCGCCGGCGCGGTCGAGGAACAGCGGGCGGCGACGCAGGAGAGCGCCGGGGCTGTGGCCCGCGTCGCCGAACGGACGCGCTCCGCTTCCGCAGCGGTCGAGCGCGCCAATGCCGGGGTGCAGGACGCCGCCGGGGCGGTGGCGACGCTGGGACGCGCCGCGGGCGATGTGCAGCAGCGCGGCGAAGCGCTGCGCGGCCAGCTGGTCGCGGTGGTGCAGGGGCTGCGCGCCGCCTGACCGGCGTGCGGAGCCCTACACCCGCCGACCGGGCATGCGGTGGCGGAACGCGAGGGCCTCGGCGACGTCGCTGCGCCGAACCGTCTCTGCGGCGGCGAGATCGGCGATGCTGCGCGCCACGCGCAGCACGCGGCTGAAGCCACGCGGCGACAGGCGCAGCTTCTCCGCCGCCTGCTCGGCGAAGGCGCGTGCCTCGGGGGCGAGGGCGATGCGGGTCGGCTCGGCCTCGGCGTTGGTGAACGGTCCGTCCTCGCCGCCGCGCTCGCGCTGCAGCGTCCGGGCCCGGGCGATGCGCTCGGACACCGTGGCGCTGGGCTCGCCGGGCGGCGCGCGCGACAGCTCGGCCGGCGGGATCGGCTGCACTTCGACGACGAGGTCCATGCGGTCCAGCAGCGGACCGCTGATGCGGTTCTGGTAGTCCTCGCCGCAGCGCGGCGCACGGCCGCATTCGCGCGCGGCATCGCCGAGATAGCCGCAGCGGCACGGGTTCATCGCCGCCACCAGCTGGAAGCGCGCGGGATACGTGACATGGGCGCTGGCGCGCGCCACCGTCGTGCGGCCAGCCTCCATCGGCTGGCGCAGCGTCTCCAGGGTTTGGCGTGGGAATTCGGGCAGTTCGTCGAGGAACAACACGCCGCGATGGGCGAGGCTGACCTCGCCGGGCTTGGCGCGCTGGCCGCCGCCGGTGAGCGCGGCCTGGGACGCGGTATGGTGCGGCTCGCGGTAGGGCGGGCGCATCACCAGCCGCCCGCCGTCGAGTAGGCCGGCGACGGAATGGACCATGCTGACCTCGAGCGCCTCCATCGGCGTCAGGTCCGGCAGGAGCCCGGGCAGCCGGGCGGCGAGCATGGACTTGCCGGCGCCGGGCGGGCCGATCATCAGCAGATTATGCCCGCCGGCGGCGGCGATCTCCACCGCGCGCTTGGCCGTCTCCATGCCCCGGACCTCGGCCAGGTCCGGCTGGCGGCCGAGTTCGGCCAGGCCCGCCGGCGGCGGCGGGGTCAGCACCTGGCTGCCGCGGAAATGGTTGATCAGCGCGAGCAGGTCCGGCGGCGCCAGCACATCCAGCGTGCCCGCCCAGGCGGCCTCGCCGCCCTGCACCGCCGGGCAGATCAGACCGAGCCCGCGCGAGGAGGCGGCGATGGCCGCGGGCAGCACGCCGGCGACCGCGTTCAGCGTGCCGTCGAGGGAGAGCTCGCCGAGCGCGGCAAACCCGAGCACCTCCTCGCGCGGCAGCACCTCCATCGCGGCGAGCACGGCGATGGCGATCGGCAGGTCGAAATGGGACCCTTCCTTGAGCAGGTCGGCTGGGGCGAGATTGATCAGAACCCGCTTTGGCGGCAGGGCCAGGCCCATGGCATTGAGGGCCGCGCGGACCCGCTCGCGCGCTTCGCCGACGGCCTTGTCCGGCAGGCCGACGACGAGGAAGCTGGGCAGGCCGCTGGCGATCTGAACCTGGACCGCAACCGGCACGGCCTCAATGCCGGCGAAGGCGAAGGAGGCGACCTGCGCATTGATCATGCCGCGGCGTTCATCGGGTATCGGTCATCGCGCCGCGATCATGGCATGGCAACGCGATGTCGGCCAACCGGGTCTGTCAGACGCCGGGGATCGCATCAGGCGCGCCGATCCAGCGGTTCGGGGCGGCGACGGCGAGAGCGGAGGGGGCGAAGTCTCGTCCCGCCGCCAGGGCGGCGGGGCGTCTCAGGAGATGCGGATCAGAAGCCTTCGCGCTCCAGGCGCTTGCGCTCCATCTTGCGGGCCCGGCGAACGGCCTCGGCAGCCTCGCGGGCGCGGCGCTCGGACGGCTTCTCGTAATGGCGGCGCAGCTTCATCTCGCGGAAAATCCCCTCGCGCTGCATCTTCTTCTTGAGCGCCTTGAGCGCCTGGTCGACATTGTTGTCGCGAACGAGAACCTGCACTTGGCTGCACACTCCTCTCACTGGTCGCGGCCTTGCCATCAGGGCCGCAAAATGGGTGCCGCGCCCGACTCGCGCCGCGCGGCGCGCCGCTATAGCATAGGGCCCGAGGGCGGCGAAAGCCTTTCCCCAGCCCGCGCGCCCCGGAATCGATCACGGATTCGTCATGGCCATCCTCAAGATCGCCCGCATGGGCCACCCTGTGTTGCTGCGGCGGGCGGATCCGGTCGACGATCCGGGAGCCGCGGAGATCCGCCGCCTCGTCGCCGACATGATCGAGACCATGCAGGATGCCGGCGGCATCGGCCTGGCGGCGCCGCAGGTGCATGTGCCGCTGCGCCTGTTCGTTTTCCAGGTGCCGGCCGGGCGGAGCAGCGGCGAGCCTGACGATCAGCCGACTTCGGTGCGGGTCCTGATCAACCCGGTGGTCGAGCCGGTCGGGGAGGATGTTCGCCTGCGGTGGGAGGGGTGCCTGTCCATTCCGGGCCTGCGCGGCGCGGTGGCCCGGCCCTGGCGCGTGCGGTACCGGGGCGTGGATTGCGACGGCGTGCCGGTGACGGCCGAGGCGGCCGGCCTGCACGCCGGGGTGGTCCAGCACGAAAACGACCATCTCGATGGGGTTCTCTATACAATGCGCATGCCCGATCTCTCGCTGCTCGGCTTCACCGAGGAAATGGCCCGCTTTGCCGCGCCGGGCGGGCAGGTATGAGTGCCGTCCCCGAGCGCAGCCCGGAGCGGGACGCCGCGCTGGCCGCGCTCTTGGCGCAGTCGCCGTTTCCCGGCTGGAGCCCAGCCGCCCTCGGCACGGTGCTCAAGGCCGAGGGTGGGTTCGCCGAGGATGCCGCACTGCTGTTCCCGGATGGCGCCGCCGGGCTGGTCGAGGCCTTCGCCGACCTCATCGACCGGCAGATGGCGGCTGAGGCCGAGGCTGTCGGGCTGGAGACGATGCGCCTCAGCGCGCGGGTGCGGGCGCTGATCGTCGCCCGGCTGGCGGTGCTGGCACCGCACAAGGAGGCGGTGCGCCGGGCGCTGGCCGTGCTCGCCCTGCCGGTCAACGCCCGGGTGGCGGCGCGCTGCGCGGCTCGGACCGCCGACGCGGTCTGGCACGCGGCCGGCGATCAGGCGGTCGATTTCAGCTGGTACACGAAGCGCGCGATCCTGGCCGGGGTGATCACGGCGACATTGCTGTATTGGCTGCAGGATGCGAGCGAAGACGACGCGGCGACGATCGGCTTTCTCGACCGCCGCCTGGCTGCGGTCCGCCGGGTCGGCGAGATGCGCCAGCGCGTGAGCGGGGCGTTCGCCCGGCTGCAGCCGCGCTTTCTGCGCCAGGTCTGATCCGCGCCACCCGAGCGAGAGCCCGCCCCGGCTCGAGCCGACCGGGCCCGAGCCGACCGGGCCCGAGCCGACCGGGGCTTGAGCGGACCAGGGTGGATGCCAATGTCGACAGGGAAAGGGTGGCACCGTCGCCTCGCGAGGGGCGGTGCGCCAGGTTGCCTCGTACGACAGGGACATCGCCATGGACATCGAGAAATTCACCGACCGCGCCCGCGGCTTTCTGCAAGCGGCGCAGACCATCGCCATCCGCGAATTCCATCAGCGGATCGGCCCGGAGCACCTGCTGAAGGCTCTGCTCGACGACGAGGAGGGCGCGGCGGCCGGCCTGATCCGCGCTGCCGGCGGGCGGCCGGAGGCGGCGAAGACCGCGGTCGAGGCGGAGATCGCCCGCCAGCCCAAGGTCCAGGGCGGCGGCGCCGGTCAGCCGCAGATCACCCCCGATCTGGTGCGCGCACTCGATGCCGCCGAACAGGTGGCGCGGAAGGCGGGTGACGAGTTTGTCGCCCAGGACCGGCTTCTGGTCGCGCTCGCAAGCGTGGACAGCGCCGCCGCGCGCGCGCTGCGCGAGGCGGGCGCGAGCCCCCAGGCGCTGGAGCGCGCGGTTGCCGAGATCCGCAAAGGACGCCGGGTGGACAGCGCCAACGCCGAGGCCAGCTTCGACGCGCTCAAGAAATACGCCCGCGACGTCACGGCCCTGGCCCGGGAGGGCAAGCTCGATCCGGTGATCGGCCGCGACGAGGAAATCCGCCGCACCATCCAGGTGCTGGCGCGCCGGACCAAGAACAATCCGGTGCTGATCGGCGAGCCCGGCGTCGGCAAGACGGCGATCGTCGAGGGTTTGGCGCTGCGTATCGTCAATGGCGACGTGCCGGAGGCGTTGAAGAACAAGCGCCTGCTCGCGCTCGATCTCGGGGCCATGGTCGCCGGGGCGAAATATCGCGGCGAGTTCGAGGAGCGGCTGAAATCGGTGCTCAAGGAAATCGAGAGCGCCGAAGGGCAGATCATCCTGTTCATCGACGAGATGCACACCCTCGTCGGCGCCGGCAAGGCGGACGGGGCGATGGACGCCTCCAACCTGCTCAAGCCGGAGCTGGCGCGCGGCGCGCTGCATTGCGTCGGCGCCACCACGCTCGACGAGTATCGCAAGCATGTCGAGAAGGATGCCGCCCTGGCGCGGCGCTTCCAGCCGGTGTTCGTGGGCGAGCCGTCCGTCGAGGACACGATCAGCATCCTGCGCGGCATCCGCGAGAAATACGAGCTGCATCACGGCGTGCGCATCACCGACGGCGCCCTGGTCGCCGCGGCGACGCTGTCGAACCGCTACATCACGGATCGTTTCCTTCCCGACAAGGCGATCGACCTGGTGGACGAGGCGGCGAGCCGGCTGCGCATGCAGGTGGACAGCAAGCCCGAGGAGCTGGACGAGCTCGACCGGCGGGTGATGCAGCTCAAGATCGAGCGCGAGGCCCTGAAGCGCGAGGACGATCCCGCCTCGCGCGAGCGCCTCGGCAAGCTGGAGCGGGAGCTGGCCGAACTCGAGGAGAAATCCGCCGCGCTCACCGCCTCCTGGCAGGCCGAGAAGCAGCAGCTCAACGAGTCGCAGAAGATCAAGGAGCGGCTGGACCAGGCGCGGAGCGAGGTGGAGGTGGCGCAGCGGCGCGGCGACCTCGGCCGAGCCTCGGAGCTGCTCTACGGCGTGATCCCCGATCTCGAGAAGAAGCTGGCGGCGGCGCAGTCCGGCGGGCAGCTGGTGAACGAGGCGGTCACCGACGAGCAGGTGGCCGGCGTAGTCGCGCGCTGGACCGGCATCCCGGTGGAGAAAATGCTCGAGGGCGAGCGGGGCAAGCTCCTGCGCATGGAAGACCAACTCCGCCGGCGGGTGGTCGGCCAGGAGGAGGCACTGCGGGCCGTCGCCAATGCGGTGCGCCGGGCGCGCGCCGGGTTGCAGGACCCGAACCGGCCGATCGGCAGCTTTCTGTTCCTCGGCCCCACCGGTGTCGGCAAGACCGAACTCTCCAAGGCGCTGGCCGAGTTCCTGTTCGATGACGAGCGCGCGATGGTGCGCATCGACATGAGCGAGTTCATGGAGCGCCACGCCGTCTCGCGCCTGATCGGGGCGCCGCCCGGCTATGTCGGCTACGACGAGGGCGGGGTGCTGACCGAGGCAGTGCGCCGCCGGCCATATCAGGTGGTGCTGTTCGATGAGGTCGAGAAGGCGCACGAGGACGTGTTCAACGTGCTGCTGCAAGTGCTCGATGACGGCCGGCTCACCGACGGGCAGGGGCGGACGGTGGATTTCCGCAACACCATCATCGTCCTGACGAGCAATCTCGGCAGCGACATCCTCGCCGCCCAGCCGGAGGGCGAGGATGCCGCGATGGTCTATGGCCAGGTGATGCAGGTGGTTCGCGGGCATTTCCGGCCCGAGTTCCTCAACCGGCTCGACGAGACGATCCTGTTCCGCCGGCTGCAGCGCGCCGACATGGCTGCGATCGTCGATATTCAGCTGGTGCGGCTGCGCAAGCTCCTGGCCGAGCGCCAGATCACGCTCGACGTCGATCGCGCAGCGCTCGATTGGCTGGCCGCCGAGGGCTACGACCCGGTCTATGGCGCCCGCCCGCTCAAGCGGGTGATTCAGCGGGCGCTGCAGAACCCGCTGGCGGGGTTGATCCTCGAAGGAGCCATCAAAGAGGGCGAGGCGGCGCACGTCAGCGCCGGCCGGGGCGGGCTGACGCTGAACGGCCGGCTCGCCGAAGCGGCTTGAGGATGTGCGGCGCCGGGGGCTTGGCCCACCGGCGCCGCTGAACCTCCGCGCCGCGGCAGAGCGGGCTATGCAGTTTCCGCATGGCTTCGCTGCGTGGCCTCGAAAACCCCTGCCGGCTACGCCGGGGACCCGGGCCTGTCTGGTTAGAAAGTTGATTAGTCGAAGCCTTTTCGTCTCGATGAGGGCCCGGCGCCGGCCCGGAGTGGGCACGAAAATCGGCCGTTGACACCACTCGCCGCGCTGCGTAAAAGCCGCGCCTCGCCGATGGTTGATCGAGCGAGGCCGCCGCGGGGCGGTTAGTTCTTTGAAATTGGAATCTGGATGGAAGGGATACGTTGGCGGTGCCCTTAGGCTTGTTTTGTTATCGTTAGTGGTAGCGGGACGGGTGGTTTAGGGCTGTTGTTTTGGGTTTGGGATGTTGGGTTAATGGCCTGATCTTGGACCGGAGCAGTGGCTTCTTGGGGTATCTGTTGGTGTATCTTGTATGCGTTGACAGTTA
>JAJZVV010000033.1 GCA_021845595.1 Pseudomonadota bacterium
GATGGAGTCACCGTGCGGCTGCATTGGACCGACAAGCCCTATATTTGGCATGTCAACGATGGGCCGGAAATATTTGTCGTGCTGGACGGAATAGTTGACATGGAAGTCAGAAAGGACCGAGCAGAATGGGTATTGAGGCTGACTGCGGGTTCCATTTTCTATGCGGAAGAAGGCGAAGCTCACCGAGCCGTACCGACTGGGGCAGCGCGCGTGCTGGTCATTGAACGCGCGGGAAGCGTCTGACGTCGGCTACTCTCCGCGCATCACCACAGCCTTTAGAGGACGTCGTCTAGCTCAGCAGGCGTCGATGCGTCGGCAACTCCGGGCGCCGGCCCATCTGGTCGGCCTTGCCTAAGGCAGCCAATATTAGCATTTCCAGTTCTGGAGGGCGCATTGCGGACACCAGGCGGTCAGTGGCGCCACTCTGCCGACATTCATATTCCCCGCACAAATTGCCCGGGCGTCACGCCGGTCATCTGGCGAAATCTTGCTGTGAAGTGGCTCTGACTGCTGAAGCCACAAAGTGCAGCCACATCGCTCACCGCCATGCCGCCCGAGAGAATTTCTTTTGCCCGTTCGATCCGGCAGCGAAGCACGAACGCGTGCGGACTCTCGCCCGTGGATCGGCGGAATGCCCGCGCGAAATGGTGGGGACTGAGCCCAGCACAGGACGCAAGATCCATGACTGAAAGGGGAGCTGCCAGGTGGGCTGCGATGAATTCGGATACGCGTCGTAGCGCCGCTGGGGAAAGTCCGCCCCGGGCTTCCAGCGCCCGAGGCCCGCGTTCGGTTAAACGACTGATGAGATACGCAAGCAACGTCTGTGCGGCATGGCTTATCGCCACTCGCTCTGACGGCTCGTTCCAGTCGAGAGGTAACACGACCTGACGCATGACCGATTCGATCACCGGGTCCTGGAAATAGGGAACATCCAGAAGATGCACTCGATCAGGATCGGCGTCGATAGTGGCAACGACGGCACGGTCGAATGCCTGTCGCGAGATGTAGAGGTGCAGCATGCGGATTGGGCCACTGACCTCCCATTCGGAAGAAGCTCCCCGCGGCATGAGGCAGAGGCTCCCCGGTCCGAAGCTGGGCACAGCGGCCTCTCCAAGCCTCCGCCGGAACGCGAGACCACCCGAAACGTACAGGCTCAGCGTGTGATGGCTCGGCGTTTCGTATCGCGCCGTCGCGTCCTCATTCCGATCCCACAATGCTCCGGCGAGGCCGTCGCCGAACGTGGCGGCAGCGCGAAGCGGCACGCCTGCGCTGGCGAGATGGTCGTAGACTGAGTGGCCGGCAAGATTGAGCATTGCGAATGCGTTCCCTGGACGCAAAGGACCAGAGCGCGGCGGCGCCAGCAATAGTGTCTCACGCGGGGCTGATAGAAAACAGCAAGAATCTGACAACCGCAGGCCGAGCCTGACAGACAGGACTGCAAGATCGCTCCATGATCGGGATACGCCAATCGCTTCCGGAGTTGTGACCATATGCAGGTGTTCCTGTTCCTAATTGTTTCGATCGCGTGGGGTCTCACCTGGTATGCGATTCACCTTCAGCTCGGTCTCACGCCGGATGTGGTCTCGGTCTTCTGGCGTTTTGCGCTTGCGGCTGCGGGCACGTGGTTAATCCTGTTGGCGACCCGGAAAGTCAGGCGGGTCCGCCCACGGCAGCACTTCTGGTTCGCGGCGATGGGCCTGACGCTCTTCTCGGGAAACTTCCTCCTCTTCTATTCTGCGGAACACGACATTCCGAGCGGGTTGGTTTCCGTCATTTTCAGCATGGCGACAGTCTTCAACGTGCTGAACCAGTGGCTTTTCCATAAAATACGCCCCGGGTGGCGCGTTCTGGTAGGCGGAGTATTAGGTATCGCCGGAGTGGGGCTACTCTTCGCAGACCAAGTCACGGCACCGGGTGGAACCCACTACGTCCGGGGTGTGCTGTTGGCCATGGCGGGAACCTGCTCGTTTTCGTTGGGAAATCTTGCCTCACGCCGCGCAACGGCCGATGGCACCAACCTGCCCAATGCAATCGCTCGCGGGATGAGCTGGGGCGCGTTGATCCTAGCCTCGGTGGTCTTCATCGGTGGCTACAGATACATGCCGCACGTCTCGGCGGCCTATTTGGGTGGCCTGGCTTACCTTGTGCTTATCGGGTCAATCGTTGGTTTCTTTGCCTACCTGTCACTCGTTGCCAGGATCGGCCCGTCGCACGCTGCCTACGTCACGGTTATTTCGCCGATCATTGCGCTCGTTTTATCCTCCATACTCGAAAGCTATGCCTGGACGTGGCGTGCATTGCTTGGCGTGCCGTTCATCTTGGCGGGAAACCTCGTGATTTTTGCGCCGATACCGCTCGCGGGAATTGCCAAGACTCCCGCTTTGGAAACCCCAGACAGAGTCAATTCTACTTAACCCCCTGTGTCCGCTATCCTGCAGGTCATGCCCAAAGCCGGACAAGCCGGAATCCTGGAAAATTTTGGGCGCCGAGAGCATACGAAAGTCCCCTGGAAGAACGCACCCGCCATCAGCAGGCATCGTGCCCCCCGTTTTTCACGTCGGCTTGGGCCATCATCTCCTGGTGCGACTGCCGACCACCAATGGCAGCTTACCTAGTTTTTCCACTCCAAAGCCGCCAGTGCGCTCCCAGAGAATGGCTGAACCTAGTGGACGTTCACGCGTAGCGGACACGCGCTCGTATCCAGCTAGCCGATAGGCCGAGGTTAACTCGAGCAATCCTGAAAGCCGTAGCTGACGAATACGTAGCTCGATGACTTGCTACTCAAGACGCAGTGATTGCGGTCCCCTCGAATGCAGCGACCGGATCGTTGGTGCGTATGCGGACAGGTCAGATGTGTCGACACACAAAAGGTGGACATAAAGGGGTTGCATGCCTCTCGGATTTTGGTAGTAGTGATTACAGCGACGTTCTGCGCGGAGGAAACAAAGTGGACCAGGGACTGCTTGATCGCCAGGCCGATGAAAGCCGGATCGCCGGATTGACAATGCGCTACGCCAGGCATCTCGCTGGCCTGCGCTACGAGAATCTGCCCGAAGAGGTCATCCTCAAGGCGAAGACAATCATTCGCGACGGCGTGGGTAACCAGATCGCTGCCTCCGCCATCGCCGAACCCGCCGCCCGCATGGTCGAACTGGTGCGTGGCTGGGGCGGCAAGCCCGAAGCCACGGTCACCGGCTACGGGCTGAAGGTGCCGGCGCCGATGGCTGTGCTCTGCAACGCCATGCTAGGTCACGGCGTCGAACTCGACGACGCACACGGCTCGGGCCTGATCAAGGGCGGCTCGGTCATCATATCCCTCGCGATGGCGAGTGCCGAGCTTGCCGGCTGCTCGGGCAGAGAGCTCGTCGCCGGCGTCGTTGGCGCCTACGAAATCGCCGTGCGCATCGCCAAGGCGATCAATCCCGGCCACCGCCAGCGCGGCTACCATACCACCGGTACCGTCGCCCTGCTCGGCGCGGCGGCGATGGCGACGAAACTGCTCGGCGGCGACGAGGAACAGATCGCCTGCGCCATCGGCCTCGCCGCGATGCAGTCCGCCGGCATCCAAGCGTATCTCGACGATTCCTGCATGGCCAAGCCTTTCAGCCCCGGCAAGGGGGCGATGAACGGCATGATGGCCGCGATCATGGCGCGCAGCGGGTTCACCGGCCCGCGCAAGGCGCTTGAATCGCGCGAAGGCTTCCTCAACGCCTTCACCAGCCGTTTCGACGCCGCCGAACTCGTCGAGGGGCTGGGCACCCGTCACGCGATCATGGAAGTCGGCTTCAAGCCACATGCCGCCTGCCGCTATGCGCATGGCCCGCTCGACCTTGCCCAGGCTGCCTATTGGGAGGACGGCGCGCGCCTTGCCGAGGTTGAACGGATTAAGGTGCACATGAGCGAGCTGGCGATCCGCCAGGCCTCGAAACTGCCCTGTCCGAACCTCAATGTGGCCATGGGCAGCACCCAGTTTGGCATCGCTCTCGCTCTCGCCCTCGGCAGCAACGGCCTGCGCGATTACTGGGCCGGCTTCGAGATGCCCGAAATCCACGACGCCGCGCAGCACCGCGTCACCCTCGTCGCCGAGCCGGCATTCGGCCTGGGCGGCCGCCAGGCGAGGATCGAGATCCGGCTCAGGAACGGGCAGACAATCCACCGCGAATCCTCCGAGCCGCGCGGTGAGCCGACCAACCCGCTCTCCGCCGAGGAGCTGGAACGCAAGTTCATCGGCATGGCCGCTCTCACCATCGACGACGAGCGCGCCACCGAACTCAATCGCACGCTGATGGATATCGAAACGCTCGAAAACGCTTCGATCATTCCCGGCATGACCGTGGTGGCCGATGGAAAGCCCGCACTCCGCGCCGCCTGAACCCATCCGGGTCAGCTATCCGCGGCAAAGATCCCTGCGCTGCCTGTTCATGCGCGGAGGATCGAGTCGCGGCGGCTTCTTTCTCGGCGAGGACCTGCCCGCGGACGAGCGCGAGCGCGGCGCTCTGCTGCTCGCCGCCTTCGGTTCACCCGACATGCGGCAGATCGACGGCATCGGCGGTGCAGATGCGTTGACAAGCAAGGCCGCGATCGTCGCGCCGTCGACACGCCCGGACGCCGATGTCGACTACACATTCTGCCAAGTCTCGCTTGACTCGGCGCAGATCGGCGTCGGCGGAACCTGCGGCAACATGCTCGCCGGCGTCGGCCCGTTCGCGATCATACGCGGCCTCGTTCCCCCCACAGCGCCGGAAACCACGGTCCGCATCCATGCGACCAACACCGGCCAGGTAATCATCGCGCGCATCCCGGTCGAGGACGGGCTGCCCGCGATCGAGGGGGATTGCGCAATTCCGGGCGTGCCCGGCACCGGGGCGCGAATCGGCCTCGATTTCGGCGACTGCTCTGGCGCGGTCTCCGGCCATCTGCTGCCCACCGGTAACGCGTATGACCGCATCTCCCTCGACGGTGTCGCGGCCGCGGTCTCGCTGGTCGACGCCGCGACGCCCTTCGTCTTCGTCCGCGCGTCCGATCTCGGCCGGAAAGGCACCGAGAGTGCAGCCTCCATCGCCGCCGACGAGGAACTCCTCGCCCGGCTCGAAGCCGTGCGGGGCTGGGCCGCCACCGTGCTTGGCCTCGCCGCCTCACCCGGGACCGCCCGCGCGGCGAGCCCTAACGTCCCGCGCGTGATCATGGTCGCCCCGCCGCAGGACTACGAAACGCCCGAAGGGATGATCGTCGGCGCCGGCGACGTCGATCTCTGCGTGCGCCAGATGTCCATGCAGCGGCCGCACAAGGCGCTGGCGGTCACCGGGTCGATCTGCACCGCCGTCGCCGCCGCAGTCGCAGGCAGCGTGATCGCCGAATCCGCCCTGGGCTGGCGCGGCGGTCCGATCCGGCTCGGCCATCCCGCCGGTGTGCTTCGCGTCAATGCCGACATCGCGGCTGAGGGCGAAAAGTTCCACATCCGGTCAGCCGAGGTCGAACGCACGGCGCGTCCGATCATGGACGGGGTTCTCTACGTTCCCGCGGCGAAAATCGAGGCGCTTGCCCGCGTCGTCACCATCTCCGGCGCGAAGCCGGCGGGAGACTGAGAAATGGAGCTCGCCCTGCCCCGCCATAATCCAAAGCCTCGCGCGCGCGGAATCACCGCGATGATCGATTTCGGGCCTGACACGTTCGGCTGGACCGGTCCCGCAGCGATCCACGACCTCATCGCCTGCGCCGGCGCCTATATCGACTACGCCAAGATCTACGCGCTCAATTCCCTGCTCATGCCTGAGACGACGGTGAAGATGATCGTTGCCACCTACGCCGATGCCGGCATCATGACCTATAGCGGCGGCATCTTGTTCGAATATGCCTGGCAGCGCGGTGCGCTCGATGAAATGCTGTCGCTGCTCGAACGCATCGGCATCCCGATGCTCGAAATCTCCGAGAACTACGTGACGCTCGATGACGACGAGCGGCTTCGGCTCATCGAACGATTTCAGTCCCGCGGCTTCGAAGTGATCTACGAATTCGGGCGCAAGAATCCCGAAGCCGCCTTCACGGTGCAAGAGCTTGGCCGCCTCGTGGCCGACGTGACGGACGCGGGCGTCGCCCACGTGATCGTGGAACAGAGCGAGATCGACATGCTGGACGCGGACGCGATGAGGACGCTCGTGCGGCAGGACTGGTTCGCCAGCCTCCTGATCGAAACCGACCCCTACCGCTTCCCGCAGCAGCACGCCGAAATGCTGAATCTCTACGGTCCTGAAATCAATCTTGCCAATGTCACTCCCGGCCAGGTGCTCCGCCTCGAAGGGCTCCGCCAGGGGATCGGGCGCGCCGTCAATTACCGGCTGATGGCCTGAGACGGGCGCGATGGGAACGAACACCACACCGGCGATGACCGACCTGATCGAGCCACTTCGCAGCCTTGGCTTCACCGACTACGAGGCCCAAGCCTATATTGCCCTTCTCCGCGAAAGTCCCGTCACCGCCTACCAGGTTGGCAAGCAGACCGGCCTGCCGCGCGCCAACGTCTACGCGGCGCTCGAAACCCTGAGCAAGAAGGGCGCCTGCCAGCCGGTCACCGAGAACCCGGTGCGCTATGCGCCGGTCCGCCCCGAGGTGCTGTTTCCCCGGATGCAGACCGGCTTCGAAGCGCAGTGCCGCCGCGCCGCCGAAATACTGGCCGAGATCGACCGCCCGGACGGCGAGGAACATGTCTGGTCGCTGCGCGGCACCGAGGCGATCCACGCCAAGATCGCCGGCATGATCGCTTCCGCGACCCAGCATGTCTGGATCAAGGCGCACGAACGCCTGCTGCGCGACCATCGTCCCGCGCTTCTCGCCGCGGCCGAACGCGGCGTGCAGGTGGTCCTCATCGTCTTCGGCGATCCCTCGGTGGTCGACGAATATCCGCTTGCCCCGCCCAGCCGGATCTTCATGCACGAGAACAACGGCATCGAGGTCGGGCTTGGCTACACGCTCGTCACCGTCGCGATCGACTTTGCCGAGGCGCTGACGGTGAACACGGCGGAAGGCGGCATCGGCGCGCACACGCGCAACCTGCCGGTGGTCACACTCGCCGAGAGCCTGATCCGCCATGAAATCTACGTCGCCGAGATCTTCGCGCGCTTCGAACGCGAGCTCGACGCCGAATTCGGCCCGGCGCTGCTGCGCCTGCGCCAGAACTACCTGCCGGCCCCTCAGGCGGCCGCGCTCGACCGGCTGATCGCCGAGCGGCGGCGCCGGAAAAAAAACAAGAACGGAAAACAAGAAGAGGAAACGGGACATGGACGCGCCATGGCCAAATGAGGCGGAGATCGTCGTCGTCGGTGCCGGCAACGCCGCGATCTGCGCCGCTCTCGCGGCCGCCGAGACGGGAGTTGTGCCGCTGGTGATCGAGGCCGCGCCAGAGGCCGAACGCGGCGGCAACTCGGCCTACACCGCCGGCGCGATGCGATTCGCCTATGCCGATCTCGACGAATATGCCGAAGTGATCGACGAACTCAGCGAGACGGACCGGCGAGACGTCGATTTCGGCCGCTACACCGAGGATCGGTTCTTCGACGACCTGTTCCGCGTCACCGAAAACCGCTGCGACCCGGACCTCGCCGAAATGCTGGTCCGACGCAGTAGGGCTACCCTGGCCTGGATGCGCCGGCAGGGCATCCGCTTCCAGCCCAGCCTTGGCCGCCAGGCCTTCAAGGTGAACGGCAAGTTCCGCTTCTGGGGCGGCGTCGCCTGCGAGGTGGTCGGCGGCGGTCCCGGCCTCATTGACATGCTGTATGCGGCGGCTGGCCGCGCAGGCATCCGCATCGCCTACGAGACCCGGATGGTCGGGCTCGAGACCGATGATGAGGGTATCTGCGGCGTCCGCATCGAACATGGTGGACGGCGCCGCACCATCCGCACCCGCGCCGTCATCCTCGCCTGTGGCGGCTTCGAATCGAACGCCGAAATGCGGGCGCGCTATCTCGGCCCGGACTGGGACCTCGCGAAAGTCCGCGGCACGCGCTTCAATAACGGCGAGGGGATCAGCAGCGCCCTCGCGATCGGGGCGATGCCCGCCGGCCACTGGTCCGGCTGCCACGCGGTCGGCTGGGACCTGAACGCCCCCGCCTTCGGCGACCTTGCGATCGGCGACCAGTTCCAGAAACACTCCTACCCATTCGGCATCATGGTGAACGCTCGCGGCGAGCGCTTCCTCGACGAGGGGGCCGACTTCCGTAACTACACCTACGCGAAATACGGCCGCGAGATCCTGATGCAGCCGGGCATGTTCGCCTGGCAGGTGTTCGACGCGAAGGTTTCCCACCTGCTGCGCGACGAATACCGGATCCGCGAGGTCACCAAGGCCAGGGGCGATACGCTCGAGGAACTGGCCGCCGGCATGGAGGGGGTCAACGCCGAAGGCTTCCTGCGCACGGTTGCCACCTTCAACGAAGCCGTGCGCGAGGACATAACGTTCGATCCGAACGTCAAGGACGGACGCGGAACCGCCGGCCTCGCCGTGCCGAAATCGAACTGGGCCAACACGATCGCCGAACCGCCTTTCGTCGCCTACGCCGTCACCTGCGGCATCACCTTCACCTTCGGCGGGCTGAAGGTGAATACCGAAGCGATGGTCGAGAATGTCGCGGGCGTGCCAATCCCCGGCCTGTTCGCGGCGGGCGAACTGGTCGGCGGCCTGTTCGCTTTCAACTACCCTGGCGGCTCGGGTCTCACCTCCGGCGCCGTGTTCGGCCGCCAGGCCGGTGAATCCGCCGCCCGGCACATCCTCGCCGCGCGGGAAGGACGCCGTTCCGCCGCCCAGTAGGAACCCGTGCATCGCATCCGAAACAGGATCACCAGAAGCCAGAACAAGGAAACGTCCCATGACCCAGCTTCTTTCCCGACGGAAATCCATGACGATCGCCGTCGCCGCGCCGGCGGTCGTGATACTGCCGCGCCTCGCCCGCGCGGGCCTGCCCACGGTTCACTACGCGATGCAGCGCGTGCCGGAAGATTTCGTCTACCGCGCCAGGAACTGGGCAGAACCCTACGGTGTGCATGTGGCCGGGACCGTCTCGCCCTCGGGGGTACAATCGATGCAGGCATTGCTCTCCGGCCGTTCCGATCTAGCCGACAGCGGATCGGGGCCCGCACTTAGCGCTTTCGGTCACGCATCCGGCGCACTCGTCATCGTCGCCGCCACCCATTCCGGCGGCCAGCGCCATGAGCTGATGGTGAAGCCCGGCGCGTCCTACAAGTCGCTCGCCGACCTCAAGGGCAAGCGCATCGCCATGCCGGTCGGTTCTGGAGCCTATATCATCTTCGAGCTCTATCTTAAGGAGAAGGGCTGGAAGAACAGCGACTTCCTCATCGTCAACATGAAACCCGGGGACATGGGGTCAGCCCTCGCTTCGGGCCAGATCGACGCCGCTTTGGTCTGGGAGCCGACTCCCTCGATCCTGGTGACCAAGGGCATTGCCAAGGTCATCCAGAGCTTCGGCGAGGTCAGTTCCGATCCGTCGCTCCTCATCGCGCGAAAGGCCTTCGTGGAGAAACATCGCGACGCCGTGGTGCGGGTCCTCGCCTCGATGATCGACATGTATCGCTTCATCAAGACGGACCCGACCGGTGCCGGCAAGCTCGCCGCGAAGGTCGCCGGCGAGAGCGGCGCCTCGGTCAGCCCCGCCGCCTTCACTCGCGCCTTCAATCATATGACCTTCGACATGCACATCACGAAGGCCGATATCGCGGCACTTGAAAGGGTCGGCGATTTCATGGTCAGGGAACACAAGATCGCGAAAGTTCCCGATTTCGGCAAGCTGATCGACCCCGAGCCGCTGCGCCTCGCCTTCACTACGGCCAAGGCCAAGGAAAAGCACTGAACCATGTCCGGTGCAGCCAGCATGGCGGGGCATGCCAGGGGACGGTGGCGTCCCTCGCGCAACATCTGCATTGGTGCCGCCTCGGTCGGGACGGTCCTTCTCCTCTGGCAGACCATGTCCAGTCTCGGCGTCGTGCCCACCGTGCTGCTGCCCGGGCCGGTCACGCTTGCCCGTCAGGCCGTCGTGCTCGCCGGGCAGGGCGGCGCGGTGCCGTTCCAGCTCGAACACGACATCACCCTGACTATGGTCCGCCTGCTCGGCGGCTTCGCCTGCGCCGTCGCTCTTGCCGTGCCGCTCGGCGTAATCTCGGCCCTGTGGCCGCCGGCCGGCAAGCTGCTCCAGCCAGTCTTCGCCGTACTAATGGCCGTACCGGCTATCGCCATCGTGCCGATCCTCATGCTGATCACCGGCATCGGCAACGCGACCGACGTAACGGTCGTGATCTTCACCGCCTTTGTGCCTATCGCGGTCTACGTCCATGAGGGCGTGAAGCTGGTCGACAGGCGCTACTACTGGACCGCCCGTTCCTTCGGCACCCGCCCAGTCGACGTCTTCCGCCACATCCTACTGCCCGGGATCGCCGTACCCTTGATCGCCGGACTGCGCATGGGCATGGGCTATGCTTGGCGCTCCCTGATCGCGACCGAAAGCCTGACCGCGTTGTCCGGTGGCCTCGGTTACTCCATCTTCCAGGCCGCCCAGTTCTTCGACACCCGCACGATCTATCTCTACATGGTCGTGATCGCGCTGCTGGGCTTCGGCATCGAAGCCCTGTTCCGCCATGCCGAACGTCGCACGGCGATCCGCTGGGGCGTAATTGCCTCGGGAGGCAGTCAGTGATGCAGCCGGCCCACGCTCGCGGTACCGCCTGCGAACCGCCCCGCCGCGGCCGCCTCGCCGGCTTCGTCCGGCGCCATTCCAACCCGCTGATCCTGATTGCACTGCTCGCAATCTGGCAGATGCTCGTCGGGTTCGGCCTCGTCCACAACCCAGCGGTCCCGAGCCCGACCGCGATCGCGCACAGCCTCTGGAAAGGCTTCCTTGGGCCGCACCACATCCTCGCGATCGCCACGGCCGCTACACTCGGCCGCCTCATCCTCGGCTTTGCGATCGCGCTCCTTGCCGCCTCGGCGCTGGGTCTGCTCGCCGGAAGGAACGACGACATCGCCGCCGCGCTCAATCCACTGGTGGCACTCTGGATCCCGCTGCCCGGGATCGTGACGATCCCCGTGCTCTCGCTCTGGCTCGGCGTGGGCCAGGCGGTGATCGTCTGCACGGTCATCTTTTCCGCCTGGATTCCGCTCTATCTCGGGGCGCTGCAGGGGGCCCGCTCGGTCGCCGCCCGTCAGCTCTGGGTCGCACGCTCCTACGGCGCCACCCGTTGGTCGACCGTCTGCCACATCATTGTACCGAGCGCGCTGGTGCAGATGCTGCCGGCGCTGCGCGTCGGAATGGGCTATGCTTGGCGTGCAGTGATCGCCGCCGAGATCATCACGCAGCACGGTGAAGGGCTTGGTGTCACCATCTTCGCGGCCCGTCAGTTCTTTGACGTGGCAACGATGTATGCCGGCGTTATCCTGATCGCGCTCCTCGGGCTCACTATCGAGAAGATACTGTTCCCGCAGCTCGAACGCCGCACACTTAAGCGTTGGGGGCTGGTCGTATGAACGCCAGGACGCACGAAACCGAAGGAGGACTCGGCACGATGGACGGAAGCGTCACACCGGTTCAAGAAACCGGCCTCGCCGCAGGCCCGATTGTCGTCGAGGCCCGCAATCTCCGCAAGGTCTTCACTCCGCAGGACGGCAACCCACCGGTCGTCGCCGTCGAGGACGTCTCGTTCCAGATCCGCCGCGGCGAGTTCACCGTGCTGCTCGGCCCGAGCGGCTGCGGCAAGTCAACCACGCTATACATGATCGGCGGCTTCGAGAAGGTGAGCGGCGGCGAGTTGATGCTGCACGGCAAGCCGGTTGCGGGACCGGGACCGGACCGAGGCATCGTCTTCCAGGACTTTGTGCTGTTTCCCTGGCGCACCGTGCTCGGCAACATCATGTTCGGCCTCGAGATGATGCGCCGCTTCGACCGTGCCGAAATCCGCGCCCGGGCCGAGCATTACGTCCAGCATCTCGGGCTGGCCGGCTTCGAGAACGCCTACCCGAGCACGCTGTCCGGCGGCATGAAGCAGCGCATCGCGATCGCCCGCACGCTTGCCACCGAACCCGAGTTCATGCTGATGGACGAGCCCTTCGCCGCCCTTGACGCGCAGACGCGAGACCGGCTGATCGCCGACCTTTCACGGATCGCCGGGGAGCAGAACACAACGTTTGTCTTCGTCACCCACGATGTGCGCGAGGCGATCCGGCTCGCCGACCGGATCATCGTCTTCTCGCCGCGCCCCTCGCGCGTCGTCCAGTCAATTCAAGTAACCCTACCGCGCCCGCGTGACAGCTACGATCCGCGACTGCTTGAAATCGACCGCGAGCTGCGCTCCCTGATCGGCCGCCATGCGCCGGATGATCCGGCCTCCTGAGATACGGGATACTGGCTTTCGCCGTACAGAGGGCTGGTTTTTGGGCCCGCCGCTTTCGCCGGCTCGGCCGTCATTGACGTTCGCCAGCGTCACCGAGACTTTCTCGACCAGCGCCGTGCTGGCATCAGCGCCGACATGGGCTTTGAAGCCGTGGATGGCGGGTCGTCTCTTATGCTTGACCCAGCGTCCTTCGCCATCGTCCTTATTTGCAGAAGCAATGATCGTCGTATCGACCAGGGTGCCGGTCTTCACCGTGATCGCCTTCGCTTTCAGCTGCGCAGTGATGGCCTCGAACAATCCACCATCGAGCCGGCATGCCACCAGCAGGCGGCGAAAGCGCACGAAAGCTGTCCGCTCGGGCGTCGTCTCCAACCGCGCAAAGCCGCAGAACCAGCGGAACGAAGCGCGGCCATCGAGAGCTTCGGCGAGTTTGACGTCGGACAGGTCGTGCCACATCTCCAGGCGCAGTGCCTTGACGATTGCCAGTGGCGGCCAACCGGGTTCACCTTTCCTTACCGGATGGAGCGGCCCAAGCAGATCAGAGATCGGCTGCCAATCAATAAGTTCTGACGGCGCGTCGAGCGAAGACGCGTCGCGTTCTGGTCCCGCCATGGCAAGCAGTTCTTGGCCAATCCGACGTCGCGCCACTGAACCTCTTCATCTCCGAACGGCAACAGAGAATCAGCAACCCGAACCGCTGTCTACGCCTATCCGCGCACAGGTCTCTTATTTCGGCTTTCGGACCATGCCGAAGGGCGCCACACTGACCAGGATGGGTGCGGAGCCGACGGGTCGGCCTCTCGACGCTGAAGGCTGGAAGCCGGCCTGGAGCACGTCCAGTTTAATCTGGTTCATATCCTGCGGCGCTAAAATAGTTGGCGCACTCGCGTGGTGAGAATTGGTCGATGAGTTTTCCGACCGTGTCCCAGAGTGCGTTGATCGTTCTTTCCGCCTTGGCTCGCAGCATGGCCTTAAGCTTTGAGAAGGCGTTTTCAATCGGGTTGAAATCCGGCGAGTATGGCGGGATGAACAAGAGCGTCGCGCCGGCCTGTTCGATCGCGTCGCGCACGCCGGCGGCCTTGTGCGCCGGCAAATTGTCCATGATCATGACATCGCCCGGCGTCAGGGTTGGGACCCGCACCTGCTCGACATAGGCGCGGAACACGGCACCGTTCATGGGGCCGTCGTAGACGAAGGGCGCCGTCATGCCGGAAAGGCGTAGCGCGCCGGTGAAGGTTGTCGTCTTCCAGTGGCCGTGCGGCACGCCGGCCCGGCAGCGCTCGCAGCGTGGCGCTCGGCCTCGCAAACGGGCCATCTTCGTCGATAGCCCGGTCTCGTCGATGAAGATCAGCTTCGCCGGGTCGAGATCGACCTGGCCGTCGAACGAGGCACGGCGACGCTTCAGAGCCGGACCGAAAAAGATAGTTGAACGATTTCAGTAGGTTGTGGTTCAGTTCGTTTGCGAAGACGGACGGAGACGACGATGACCTGGACTGAAATCGCTCGGCAACGATATTGCCGGGCCGGATTGCGCTACGCAAGTGACCTTACCGATGCCGAATGGGCCTTGATCAAGCCGTTCATGCCCCCACTGCCGCATAGAGGTCGGCCTCGAACGGTGGCGCTGCGGCGGATTATGGAGGCCATTTTCTACATGCTGGCGACCGGCTGCCAGTGGCGGAGGCGGCTCAAGGTTCCGCCTGCGGAGCAGGTGGAATGCCGCCGGAGGTGGCAGA